>NZ_JAAGPD010000045.1 GCF_017104565.1 Paraburkholderia sp. Tr-20389
TTACACCGGCTCCGTTCAGGGCAGCGAGCCCGCTGCCACGTCGCCGGGCGCGCCAGCCGCCAATGCGCAGCCCGCTTCGCAGGCGCGTCCATCGAGCTTGCAGCAGTTGCTGGCGCTGAAGAATCGTGTGCTGATGGAGTTGCAGAAGCACGGCATCGGCAAGCAGCCGGGCACGAATGAGAATCCCGCGGCGGGAACGGGCGCGACGCAGCCCTCGAACGCGGCTCCCGGCGCCAGCGCACCGGCTCACGCCGCGCCGTCGGCGGCCCCGTCCGCCAGTCCGGCAACGGGAATCCCGCAGGAATATCTGGGCGCTGCTGCTATCGCCGGCGCTGCGCTCGTGGCGCTGCTGGCCGGTTTGACGATGCGCCGACGCCGTAAGGCCAGGCGCGCGCAGGAAGCGGCGAGCGCGGAAATGGCGCACGAGGATGAAACACCGTCCGTCGCGCCGGTTGCCACTGAGCCGCGTGCGTTCGCACCGCGCGACGAAGTACCGTCGACGGAGAAGGAAGAGTCGGAAGCGCCCTCGCACGACGGCAGTGCGGCTGCCGGTGCTGCGGCTGCATACGAGGCTACCGCAAGCTCGCATGCAACCGAACACGAGGCCGAATCCAGAGCCGAGCCGGAAACGTTCCATGCCGCGTCCGCCGAAGCCGCACTCGATGCCGCTGCGACGCTCGGCGCCGACGCGCTGCCGCGCGAATCGCTCGATCCGGCGCGTGAAGAAGCACGTGCTGCCGAAGCCGCGGAGCTGGAACAGACCGCCCGCGAACAGGAACTGACGCCGGACGAAACCGCTGCCGACACACCCGTCGCCGATCTGTCGCTCGACGAAACGCCGATCCACGAGCCGGTCGAGCCGCATTTCGCCGAGCCGATCGAAGCCCCGCACGACGAATCGGAGGCAAAGCCCACGCCGTTCATGCTCAACCTCGGGCCGGCGCACGGTTCGGCGCAGATCGAGCCGACCTTCGAGCAGCCCATTGCGTCTGCCGCGCCGCCGATCCAGCTGAGCCACGTCGAGCCCGCTGCGCAGCACGAGCAACTGATCGAGCCGCTGCCCGAGGCGGTCGACGAAGCGCGTGCGGACTTCGAAGAAGACGAGGCGGAACAGAACATCCCGGCCTCGCTGCCGCTCGGCGCACCGCCGCCGCTTGAACCGGCCGTGCCGCACGAATTCCCACGCGAGGCCATGCGTGCGCTCGACAGCATCGACGACTTCGCGTTGCCGCCGCGCACCGAGTCGCATGCGTCGGCTGAATCAGCCGTGACGTCGCCGGGTTCACTGGCGACGCAACCCGTCGTCGCGCCCGAAATCACCGCGCAGCAGGCGGTGCCTTCGCATCTGCCGCAATCGCCTGCCGTCGCCGATCAGATCATCGCCGGCACAGCGGGCGCGGCGGCCGTCGCCGGGTTGGGTGCGTCGCGCTTCGGCGCGTTGAAGCTCGATTTCGATCTCGAACTGCCGCCGTCGCCGGCGCAGGTCGTGCCGTCGTTCTCGCCGGACGAGATCGCGCGCATCGCTCGCAACAAGCTCGATCTCGCGGCGGAGTACATCGATCTCGGCGACGTCGTCGGTGCACGGACGCTGATCAACGAAGTCATCGAATCGAACGATGCCGACACGCGCGCCGACGCACGCGCGTTGCTGTCGACGCTCGCGCCGCTTTCGTGATGACGCGGATCGCGCTTGGCATCCAGTACGACGGCGCTGCGTTTTGCGGCTGGCAGTCGCAGCCGCACGGCAAGACGGTTCAGGACGAACTCGAGCGGGCGCTGCGAAAGTTCGCGCTGACGCCGCTGCAGACGGTCGTGGCGGGACGTACGGATACGGGCGTGCACGGTCTCGGGCAAGTCGTGCATTTCGATACGGAACTCGACCGTGCGGAATTTTCGTGGGTGCGGGGTACCAACGCGTTCCTGCCGTCGACGGTCGCCGTGCAATGGGCCAAGCCGATGCCGGAAGCGTTCAACGCGCGCTTTTCGGCCTTCGAGCGCACGTACTACTACGCGCTGTACGTGCATCCCGTGCGCTCGCCGATGCTCGCGTCCCGCGCCGGCTGGATTCACACGCCGCTCGACGTCGACGCGATGCGCGAGGCGGCCGCCTGCCTGATCGGCGAGCACGATTTTTCGGCGTTCCGCTCGTCGGAATGCCAGGCCAAGACGCCCGTCAAGCACCTGTATCAGATCGACATCCGGCCGCAGGGCGATTTCATCCACTTCCGCTTCCGGGCCAACGCGTTCCTGCACCATATGGTGCGCAACCTGATGGGCTGCCTCGTGGCCGTGGGCCGCGGACGCTATCCGGCCGCCTGGCTCGCGGAAGTCCTGCAGGGCCGCGACCGGAAGCAAGCGGCGCCCACCTTCATGCCCGACGGGCTGTATCTTGCTCAAGTGGGCTATCCTGAGACGTTTGCCGTGCCTGCGCCGCAGGCGGGCAGCGTTCCGTGGAGCACCGTTTGGACCGACTCATGACTTCCGCCGACACACAAGCCGAAAGCGTTTCGTCCGCCGCCGACGCCTTGCCGCGCCGCACCCGCATCAAGCTGTGCGGGCTCGGCAATGCCGCCGACGTCGCCCATGCCATCGATCTCGGCGCCGATGCGATCGGCCTCGTGTTCTACCCGCCGAGCCCGCGCGCACTGAGCGTGGCGCAGGCGGTCGAGATGACGCGCGACGTGCCGCCGTTCGTGTCGGTGGTCGGCCTGTTCGTGAATCCCTCACCCGAGTGGTTCAGCGAAGTCATCTGCAACGTGCCGCTGACGATGCTCCAGTTCCACGGCGACGAAACGCCCGAGCAGTGCGAGAAACTGGCGGGCGTTGCGGGTTTGCCTTGGTTGCGCGCGTTGCGCGTTGCGGCTGATACTGAGCCGGCCGATTTGGTAAAATCGGCGCTTAACTATTCGGCCGCCAGTGGTCTCCTGTTCGACACGCATGTCGAAGGCTACGGCGGCGGCGGGAAGGTCTTCGATTGGTCACTTATTCCAGAAGAGCTCGCGCGTCGGGCCGTTTTGAGTGGTGGGTTGAACACGCAAAACGTCAGTGATGCGATTCATCGCGTGCGTCCGTACGCGGTCGATGTCTCGAGCGGCATCGAAGTGTCGGGCGCAAAGGGCGTGAAGGATCACGCCCGGATGGCGGCGTTCGTGCGCGCGGTGCGCGAAGCGGACGCCCGATGATTCCCTGGCCGCGCTGCGCATTCACGTGCGGGGCGGCAAGCTGAGAAGAGTGACGGAATATGTACAACTTACCCGATGAACGTGGCCATTTCGGCCAATATGGCGGCGTGTTCGTCGCTGAAACGCTTATGCATGCGCTGGATGAACTGCGCGAAGCGTACGAGAAATACTCCCAAGACCCGGACTTCATCGCCGAATACGAGCGCGAACTGAAGTATTTCGTCGGTCGTCCTTCCCCGGTTTATCACGCGCAACGCTGGAGCGAACTGCTCGGCGGCGCGCAGGTTTATCTGAAGCGCGAAGATCTGAACCACACGGGCGCGCATAAGGTGAACAACGTGATCGGCCAGGCGCTGCTGGCGAAGCGCATGGGCAAGCCGCGCGTGATCGCGGAGACGGGCGCGGGCCAGCACGGCGTGGCGACGGCGACCATCGCGGCGCGCTTCGGCATGGAGTGCATCGTGTACATGGGCGCGGAAGACGTGCGCCGCCAGGCCGCGAACGTCTACCGGATGAAGCTGCTCGGCGCGACCGTCGTGCCCGTCGAATCCGGCTCGCGCACGCTGAAGGACGCGCTGAACGAAGCAATGCGCGACTGGGTCACGAACGTGGAAAACACGTTCTACATCATCGGCACGGTGGCGGGTCCGCATCCGTATCCGATGATGGTGCGCGATTTCCAGCGCGTGATCGGCGACGAATGCAAGGTGCAGATGCCGGAACTGACGGGGCGTCAGCCGGATGCTGTGATCGCATGCGTTGGCGGTGGTTCGAATGCGATGGGGATCTTTTACCCGTACATTGACGACAAATCGGTGAAGCTGATCGGCGTAGAAGCGGCCGGCGACGGCATCGACACGGGCCGCCACGCGGCGTCCCTGATCGGCGGCAGCCCGGGTGTATTGCACGGCAACCGCACGTATCTGCTGCAGGACGAAAACGGCCAGATCATCGAGACGCACTCGGTGTCGGCGGGTCTCGACTATCCTGGCGTCGGTCCTGAGCACGCGTGGCTCAAGGACAGCGGCCGCGCCGAATACGTCGGCATCACTGACGAGGAAGCGCTCAAGGCGTTCCACGATTGCTGCCGCATCGAGGGCATCATTCCCGCGCTGGAGTCGAGCCACGCGCTCGCGTACGCGGCGAAGCTCGCGCCGACCTTGCCGAAGGACAAAATCCTTCTGGTGAACCTGTCGGGCCGCGGCGACAAGGACATGCACACGGTCGCCGAGCGATCGGGCATCCAGTTCTGAGCGCCGCGACGATGCGCGACGAGTTCGAGGAGCCGCAGCCGCCCGCGCTGAAGGGCGACGCCGAAGCCGGCGTCGCCGAGGCATTGCAACGGGCGGAAGCCGCGCCGTTGCTGGCCGTGCCGGCCGGCATACAGCTCCTGAACCGCGATTTTCTGACCGATGCAGCGAATCTGCCGGACGGCTCGATCGATCTGATCGTCGCCGATCCGCCTTACGGCCTCGGCAAGGACTACGGCAACGATTCCGACATGCGCTCGGGCGAGGATTTTCTCGCCTGGACGCGTGCCTGGCTCGATCTCGCTATTCCGAAGCTGAAGCCGTCGGGTTCGCTGTATATCTTCTGCACATGGCAGTACGCGCCGGAAATCTTCGTCTTTCTGAAGAGCAGGCTCATGATGATCAACGAGATCATCTGGGACCGGCGCGTGCCGAGCATGGGCGGCACGACGCGCCGTTTCACGTCGGTGCACGACAACATCGGTTATTTCGCGGTGTCGAAAGACTATTATTTCGACCTCGATCCCGTCCGCATCCCGTACGATGCCGTCACGAAGAAGGCGCGTTCGCGTAAGTTGTTCGAAGGAAGCAAGTGGCTGGAGCTCGGCTACAACCCGAAGGACGTCTGGTCGGTCTCCCGTCTGCACCGGCAGCACGCGGAGCGGGTTGATCATCCCACCCAGAAACCGCTCGAAATCGTCGAGCGGATGGTCCTTGCAAGTTGTCCGCCGGGCGGCCGCGTGCTCGATCCCTTCATGGGAAGCGGCACGACGGCGGTCGCTTGCGCCCGTCAGAAACGCGAATTCGTCGGCTATGAGATCAACGAAAGTTACTGCGCGATAGCGCGAGAACGCGTGAGTTTGGCGGCAAATCCGCCGCCGCCCGTTCCTCGTCGCAGCAAGGCCATCATTGCCGATCCAACGGCGCAGGCCTGATTGGCGCAGTCATCGACTTCGAGAAAAATTCCATGTCCCGTATTCAATCCACGTTCGCGGCGCTGGCCGCGCAAGGTAAGAAAGGTCTGATCCCGTTCATGACCGCCGGCGATCCCGATCCGGCGCGCACGGTCGAGTTCATGCATGCGCTCGCCGAGGGCGGCGCCGATGTCATCGAACTCGGCGTGCCGTTCTCCGATCCGATGGCCGATGGTCCGGTGATCCAGCAATCGTCGGAACGCGCGCTGGCGAAGGGCGTGTCGCTGAAACACGTGCTGGCCGACGTCAAGCGCTTCCGCGAAACGGACGACAAGACGCCTGTCGTGCTGATGGGCTATGCCAACCCGATCGAGCGCATGGGCGCCGATGCTTTCGCCGCGGCTGCGAAGGACGCCGGTGTCGACGGCGTGCTGGTCGTCGACTATCCGCCCGAAGAATCGGCGAACTTCGCCGAAACGATGAAGGCGGCGGGGATCGATCCGATTTTCCTGCTTGCGCCGACATCGACGGACGAGCGCATCGCGGAGGTTGGTAAAATCGCGTCCGGTTACGTCTACTATGTGTCGCTGAAGGGCGTCACGGGCGCTGCAAATCTGGACGTTTTGAGCATCGCGGGTAAAATCCCGGCCATCAAGTCGCGCGTACCGCTGCCGGTGGGCGTCGGTTTCGGCATTCGCGACGCGCAATCTGCGCGCGCGGTGGCCGAAGTGTCCGATGCCGTCGTGATCGGCAGCCGTATCGTGCAATTGCTCGAAGAAGCAGCACCCGAGTCCGCTGCCGGCAAACTGACGAATTTCATCAGCGAGATTCGCCAGGCGCTCGACAGCATCGGCGCGACTGCCCGATAAACAACATTTTTGTCGCGGTTAGCATGGCGACGCAGTATCTGCTGCGCCGTCGTGCGTATCGCGAATCCTGGAAGGAATCATCATGAGCTGGCTCGACAAACTGTTGCCGCCGAAAATCAAGCAAACCGACCCGAAGAGCCGCAAGGGCATTCCGGAAGGGCTGTGGATCAAGTGCCCGTCGTGCGAAGCGGTTCTGTACCGCAACGACGTCGAGGCTAATCTGCACGTCTGCCCGAAGTGCGACCACCATATGCGGATCGGCGCGCGCGAACGGCTCGACGGCTTGCTCGATCCGGAAGGTCGCTATGAGATCGGCCAGGAAATCCTGCCCGTCGACGCGCTCAAGTTCAAGGACAGCCGCAAGTATCCCGATCGTCTGAAAGAGGCGATGGACGAGACCGACGAAACCGACGCGATGGTGGTGATGGGCGGCGCGATCCACACGCTGCCTGTCGTCGTGGCGTGCTTCGAGTTCGCGTTCATGGGCGGCTCGATGGGTTCGGTGGTCGGCGAGCGCTTCGCGCGCGGCGCACAGAACGCGATCGAGCAAAATGTGCCGTTCATCTGCTTCACGGCGTCGGGCGGTGCGCGGATGCAGGAAAGCCTGTTGTCGCTGATGCAGATGGCGAAGACCACGGCCATGCTGACCAAGCTGTCCGAAGCCAAGCTGCCGTTCATTTCCGTGCTGACCGATCCGACGATGGGCGGTGTGTCGGCGAGTTTCGCTTTTCTCGGCGACGTCGTGATCGCCGAGCCGAAGGCGCTGATCGGCTTCGCCGGCCCGCGCGTGATCGAGCAGACCGTGCGCGAAAAGCTGCCGGAAGGCTTCCAGCGTGCCGAATTCCTGCTGCAAAAGGGCGCGATCGACATGATCGTCGACCGTCGCAAGCTGCGCGAAGAACTCGCGCAGCTGATGGCGCTGCTGACGCGCCAGCCGGCCGACGCCGTCGCCTGACACCGCTTTGGGCCGTGATGAACCATACGGCCAGCAGAAAAAGCCAACGCGCCGCGAGAGGTAATCAAGCGGCGCGTTGTCATTTCTAGGATAATTCCGGTCCGCACTGCCAGTTTTTCAGATGACCACTTTCCCCACTCTCGACGCGTGGCTCACGCACCTCGAATCCGCCCATCCTGTCGGAATCGACATGGGCCTTGCGCGCATCAGCAAGGTGCGCGACGCGTTGCAACTATCGTTCGCGTGCCCGGTGATTACGGTCGGCGGGACGAACGGCAAGGGTTCCACCTGCGCGATCCTCGAATCCGTCCTGCTGCGCGCGGGCTACAACGTCGGCTGCCACACGTCGCCGCATCTGCTGTCGTTCAACGAACGCGCGCGGATCAACGGCGAAATGGCGACGGACGCGGACTTGCTGCCGCATTTCGAAGCCGTCGAAAAGGCGCGCCAGTCGCTGCCTGAGCCCGTTTCGCTGACGTATTTCGAGTTCACGACGCTCGCGATCATGCATCTGTTCGCAGAGCGCGGCCTCGACGCGGTGATCTTCGAAGTGGGTCTGGGCGGCCGCCTCGACGCCGTGAACATCCTCGATACCGATTGCGCGATCATCACTAGCATCGACATCGATCACACCGACTTCCTCGGCGATACACGCGACAAAATTGCCTTCGAGAAAGCGGGCATCTTCCGCGCCGGCAAGCCGGCAATTTGCGCCGACCCGATTCCGCCGCAGACGCTGATCGACCATGCCGAGAAAATTGGCGCCGATTTGTGGCTATTTGGACGAGATTTCCGTTACGAAGCGCAACCGGGCAACGAGCGCCAGCAGTGGAGCTACATCGGCCCGACCATGCGCCGCTCCGCGCTGGCCTATCCCGCACTGCGCGGCGCGAATCAGTTGATCAATACGACTGCGGCGCTCGCCGGGCTCGAGGCATTGCGCGACCGTCTCCCCGTGTCGGCGCAGGACATCCGTCTCGGGCTCGCGAACGTCGAACTGGCGGGGCGCTTCCAGGTACTGCCGGGCAAGCCGTCGATCGTGCTGGACGTCGGCCACAATCCGCACGCTGCCGCCGTGCTGGGCCAGAACCTCGGCAACATGGGCTATTTTCCGTACACGTACGCGGTATTTGGCTCGATGCGAGACAAGGACATCGCGGGTGTACTGAGCCATCTGAAGGGCGAAATCGATCACTGGAACGTGACCGATCTGCCGACGCCGCGCGCCGCCAGCGCTGAAGAACTGGAAGCCGCGCTGCGTGATGCGGACGTCACCGATGGGCCGGACAGCGGCGTCAAGCGTTTCGCTACCCCGGCAGAAGCTTTCCAGGATGCGCTAAAACGAGCCTCCGACAATGATAGAATCGTGGTTTTCGGCAGTTTCTATACGGTTGCAGGCGTGATGGCCTACCGTAAATCGCAGCAACACTGAACGCGCGGGCCTCGAACCAAGCCATTCATGGGTATTTTCTCGTTCGGCAAGAAAGACGACGCACCTACGCGGCGCGGCGCAAACTCCAGTTCCAGTCGCAGTAGTCGTGCCGAGCGCGCTGAACGCGCGGAGCGGGTCGAACGGCGAAGCCGTCGCACGGAGCGTTCCGGCGACGCCGACGCGATGCTGCTCGATCCGACGCTTCCTGAAAAGCAGCGCGCGCGTCGCCGCCTCGTTGGCGCGATTGCGCTGGTGATCGCCGCCGTCGTGATTCTGCCGATGGTGCTGGATTCGCATCCGAAGCCCGTCACCGACGACATTTCCATCGACATTCCGAATCGCCCCGTGTCGAAATCGCGCGCGGCTGAAGACACCGATACACAAGCAGGCGTCGCGCCGGACAATCCGGCTGCGCCGGATGCCGCGCTGGCGGCTTCGGGTCTGGCTGCTACGGCATCGGGCACGGCGGCATCGGGTGCCGTGGCGTCGCAACGCGGCAGCGATAGCAAGAACGCGCCGATCGCGATGACGCCGGCCAAGCCGCAGGCGCCCGCCATCGTTGCAAACGACGCGCCCGCCAAGCCCGCGGCGAAACCGCAGGCCGAAGCAAAGCCCGCAGCAAAACCGGAACAGAAACCCGCAGCGGCTCAATCGACGCAGACTGCGCAGGCGGCCGCCTCCGGCACGGAAACGGGCACGCCCGCGACGCCTCCCGGCAGCCGGTTCGCGGTCCAGCTCGGCGCGTTCCAGGACGATGCGAGCGCGCACACGTGGGCGAACAAGTTGAAAGCGGCGGGCGTGCCCGCATATACGGAGCGTCGCAAGCAGGCTGACGGCTCTACCCGCACCCTGTTGCGCGCCGGTCCGTTTGCGGATCGTGCGGCGGCGTCGGCGGCCATCGCGAAGGTGCGCGAGGCCGGTCTGTCGTCGGGTGCGAACAACGGCACTGCGCAGTAATCCGGCGATGTTCACCGCGTTCGACTACGCTGTAATGGCGGTGATCGCGCTGTCGGCACTGCGCGGCGGCTGGCGCGGCTTTTTGTCCGAAGTGTTCGGGCTGATCGGCTGGGTGGTCGCGTTTCTGGTGGCGGCGCGCTTCGTGGGCCTGCTGGTGCCCTTTGTACCGGCGAACTGGCCGGGCGGCGCGCTGACGCAGTGGCTGATCGCGTTCGCAGCCATCGTCATCGGCGTGATTCTGGTGGCGAGCGTGGCAAACGCTTTGCTGCACCGGCTGGTGCAGGTGTCCGGCCTGGGCGGTGTGGATCGCTCGCTTGGACTGATGTTCGGCCTCGTACGCGGGGTCATATTGGTGCTGGTTCTGGTCGCCCTCTCTGGCTTGACCGAACTGCCCAAACAGGAATTCTGGCGCAACGCGCTGCTGCGGCCCTACGCCGAGCAGGGCGTGCGAGAGTTGAAGCCTCTGCTTCCCGAAACGCTCGCCGCCTACGTCCACGTGTAACGATCGCGTTGCACGCAAGGGGCGAAGGCGGATGACAAGGCGGGCCGTTGGTGAAGCATGCAGAACCACGGCGCGCGCGGCTGTCTCCCAGGCAGGCCGCACTGATCGAATTTCGTACCCTTTGAAGGACATGCCATGTGCGGCATCGTAGGCGTAGTTTCCCAGTCTCCCGTCAACCAGCTGCTGTATGACAGCCTGCTGCTGTTGCAGCACCGCGGCCAGGACGCAGCCGGCATCGCCACGGCGAACGGCAGCACTTTCCACATGCACAAGGCGAACGGCATGGTGCGCGACGTGTTCCGCACGCGCAACATGCGCAGCCTGCCCGGCACGAGCGGCATCGGCCAGGTGCGTTACCCGACGGCGGGTTCCGCGTCGAGCGAAGAGGAAGCCCAGCCGTTCTACGTGAACGCGCCGTTCGGCATCATCCTCGCGCACAACGGCAACCTGACCAACTGGCAGCAGCTGAAAGACGAGATGTTCCGCGTCGACCGCCGCCACATCAACACGAATTCCGACACCGAAGTCATGCTCAACGTGCTCGCGCACGAAGTGCAGACGGCAAGCTCGGGCCTGCAACTCGATCCGGCGGCGATGTTCAGGGCCGTGTCCGGCGTGCACCGCCGCGTGCGCGGCTCGTACGCGATCGTGTCGCTGATCTCCGGCTACGGTCTGCTTGGTTTCCGCGACCCGTTCGGCATTCGTCCGCTGTGTATCGGCAAGCTGGAAACGGCGTCGGGCACGGAATGGATGCTGGCGTCGGAATCGGTGGCGCTGGAAGGCATCGGATTCGAATTCGTGCGCGACGTTGCGCCGGGCGAAGCGATTTTCATCGACTTCGACGGCAACTTCCACGCGCAGCAGTGCGCGCAGAATGCGAGCCTGAACCCGTGCATTTTCGAGCTCGTGTATCTGGCCCGTCCGGATTCCGTGCTCGATGGCGTGCCCGTCTACAACGCTCGTCTGCGCATGGGCGACTATCTGGCCGAGAAGATCCTGCGCGAACTGCCGGAAGGCGTGAAGATCGACGTCGTGATGCCGATTCCGGACTCGTCGCGTCCCGCCGCGATGCAGGTCGCCGCGAAGCTCGGTGTCGAGTACCGCGAAGGCTTCTTCAAGAACCGTTACGTGGGCCGCACCTTTATCATGCCGGGGCAGGCGGTGCGCAAGAAGTCGGTGCGCCAGAAGCTGAACGCGATGGGCATCGAGTTCAAGGGCAAGAACGTGCTGATCGTCGACGACTCGATCGTGCGCGGCACCACCTCGCACGAAATCGTGCAGATGGCGCGCGATGCGGGCGCGAGCAAGGTGATCTTCGCTTCGGCGGCGCCGCCCGTGAAGTTCCCGAACGTGTACGGCATCGACATGCCGACGCGCAGCGAACTCGTCGCGCATGACCGCTCGGATGAAGAAGTGGCGCGCCTGATCGGCGCCGACTTCCTTGTCTATCAAGACGTCGACGCGCTGAAGAATGCAGTGCGCGACATCAACCCGGCGCTGAAGGACTTCGAGGCATCGTGCTTCGACGGCAACTACATCACGGGCGATGTGACGTCGGAATACCTCGACCGTATCGAATCCGCGCGTCTCGCGCCGTCCGCGCAATCGGACCGCGACGCTGCGAGTGAAGCGATCGATGGTGGCGCTGCACGTTCGCAACTGCACTTGCAGTTGTCGGTCGAGTAAGGCCGGAAGCATCGCGCGAAATACGGCTCAGCCGATTTCGCGCACACAAAGCCCGCTTATGCCGACGCAAAGCGGGCTTTTTTATTGCTCACGCGCGGACCTGAAAACGGAATAGAACGAACATGGACGACTCTCTCAACTTCGACACACTCGCGGTCCGCTCGGGCACGTTGCGCAGCGATTTCGGCGAACATTCCGAGGCACTCTTTTTGACGTCGAGTTTCGTCTTTGCGAGTGCCGCAGAAGCCGCCGAGCGCTTTAAGAATTCCGAAGACTATTACACGTACTCGCGCTTCACGAATCCGACCGTGACGATGTTCCAGGAACGTCTTGCGGCGCTCGAAGGCGGTGAGGCGTGCATGGCGACGGCGTCGGGGATGAGCGCGATCATGTCGGTGGTGATGTCCGCGTTGCAGGCGGGCGATCACCTCGTTAGTTCGCAGAGCCTGTTCGGCTCGACGCTCGGCATGTTCTCGCAGATATTCACCAGGTTCGGCATTACGACGACCTTCGTCGATCCGACCGATCTCGACGCTTGGAAGAACGCCGTGCGTCCCGAGACGAAGATGTTTTTCCTTGAAACGCCGTCGAACCCGCTGACGGAGATTGCGGATATCGAGGCGATCAGCAAGATCGCGAAGTCCGCGAATGCGCTGTTCGTCGTCGACAACTGTTTTTGCAGCCCGGCGCTGCAACAGCCGTTGAAACTGGGCGCGGACGTTGTGATGCACTCGGCGACCAAGTTCCTCGACGGACAAGGACGAGTGCTTGGCGGCGCGCTGGTCGGCTCGAAGCAGTTCATTATGGAAAAGGTGTTTCCGTTCGTGCGCAGCGCGGGTCCGACGCTGTCCGCGTTCAACGCGTGGATTTTGTTGAAGGGCATGGAGACGCTGTCGCTGCGTGTCGAGCGTCAGTCGGCGAATGCGCTCGAAATCGCGCGCTGGCTCGATCAGCATCCGGCTGTGAAGCGCGTGTTCTATCCGGGGCTCGAATCGCATCCGCAGTATGAGATCGCGAAGCGTCAGCAGAAGGCGGGTGGTGCGATCGTGTCGTTCGAAATGAAGGGCGACACGCCGGAGCAGATGCGCGCGAATGCGTGGCGTGTGATCGATGGCACGAAGATCTGTTCGATCACCGGAAACCTCGGCGACACGCGGACGACGATTACGCATCCTGCTACTACCACGCATGGGCGTCTTAGCGAGGAGGCCCGCGCGGCGGCGGGTATTACCGAAGGGTTGATTCGGCTTGCTGTTGGTTTGGAAGATCCTTCGGATATTCGCGGGGATCTCGCTAAGGGTTTGTAGTTTTGTCTGCGACGCAGTCGCCATGTTTGCCTTCTCGGCGCGGGCTACGCCTTTTGGCTCTTGCTCTGCGGTTTTGGTTTTGGTTTTGCTTTTGCTTTTGCTTTTGCTTTCGCTTTCGCTTTCGCTGGCATCCGCGTTGTGCTTCTGGTTTGCTGGCGTTGCCCCTGTGCGGGGCGGCACCTACTTTTCTTTGCAGCGGCAAAGAAAAGTAGGCAAAAGAAAGCCGCTCACACCGCCAGTGCTAGTTGTTGCCTGCGGGCCCTCAACGGGTCCTGCACTCCACGCGGCAATGTTCTATTTCAGGCGCGTTGCCAACGCCTTGAACCGGCGCATCACCCACTCCACTCACCCGTAGCACAACCAACGGCAGCGACTCGTCTACGCCGCCCAGGTGGCAAACTGTGTGTAGGCCGTCTCGACATAGATGCACCACTCCGGACTGAAAAGCGGATCGGTGTCGTAGGATCGCGAACGCATGCGGTGCGACACCCTACACACAGTTTGCCACCTGGGCGGCCGCGAACGTCTGGTAACGCGGTCCGTGACGTGGGAGTGTGAAGTGGGGGATGCGCGCAGTTAGCACGCTGGCAACGAGCGCAAACAAATGCGTTGCCGCGTGAAGTGTAAGAACTGTTGGGGGCCCGCAGGCAACGACTAGCACTGGCGGTGTGAGCCCGCTTTCTTTGCTTACTTTCTTTGCGGCGGCAAAGAAAGTGAGTGCCGCCCCGCACAGGGGCAACGCATGAAGCACAAAGGCAAAGCGCGGATGCCAGCGCAGACGCTAGCCAACCACGACAACCTTCACCGCATACGACCTTCCCGCCACTGCCCCGGCGCGACCCCGAACCGCCGCGTAAAAGCATGCGTAAAAGCGCTTTGATCACCGAACCCGACCGAGAGTGCAACATCGGTCAAAGACCGACGCGAATCGGCAAGCAAACTAACTGAAGTATCGAGCCGCAGCCGCTGCAAATACCGATGCGGCGTCTCACCGAACGCCTCGATAAACAACTGATGAAACCGCCGCATACCAAACCCGCAATGCGCAGCGAGATCCGCAATGCGCAGCGGCTCGCACAAATGCGCCCGCAACCATGCGTCGATCCGTGCGAAATCGAGACCGGCGCCCGGCACAGCATCCGCCGTGCCCATATCCTCGACGATCGCAGCACACAGCCTCGCAGCCGCATCCCAGTTGAAGCGCCGCCACGCGGCATCTCCATCGATATGCCCCGTCGCACGCCCCGCGATATGCGAAACGAGTTGCGTGAGCGACTCATCGATCAAGACCGCGCGCGCCCGATCGAACAAACGCTGCGGCACCGCCACGGAGGACGCCGGCAGATCGAGCACGAGCTGCCGGTTCTCGCCGACACCCGCATAGTCGTGCCGCGAACCCGCTGGAATGAGCCATGCGGCCGCCCGGTCGATTTCGTGTGCCACACCGTCCACGGCCATCACCATCGAGCCGTCCAGACCGAGCACGATCTGATGGAAATCGTGCACGTCCGACGCTTCCACCGCGCCGTAACGGCGCAGGGACACACTAGGCGCGTCGATAACGGCGTGGCTCATATCACAAAACGTCGATAAAACGCGGAAACGCTCAGACGCCGAGCAATTCGACTTCGAACACGAGCGTCGCATTCGGCGGAATCACGCCGCCTGCACCGCGCACGCCGTAGCCGAGTTGCGGCGGAATGGTCAGCTTGCGCACGCCACCGACCTTCATGCCCTGCACGCCTTCGTCCCAGCCCTTGATGACCATGCCGCCGCCCAGCACGAACGCAAACGGGTCGTTACGGTCCTTGCTCGAATCGAACTTCTGGCCGTCCGTCAGCCAGCCCGTGTAATGAACGCTGACGGTCTGGCCAGCCTTCGCTTCCGCACCCGTGCCTTCCTTCAGGTCTTCGTACTTGAGGCCCGACTCAGTGGTGACAGTAGTCATGCGCTTCTCCTTGTAATCGTTCGAAACCACTATTGTAGGCTGCTTGTCATACCTTCGCGAAGATTGGCCGAACGGCCATGCCTATAATGTCCAGACCGCAATCAACGATGAACCGTCAACAAGGATGTCGATCGTGACCCCGTCTACCCCGTCTTCTTCCGGCAGCAACGAGGAGATGCCTGCCGTCACCGAGCGAACCGCGCGACGCAGCGTCGAAACGGCGCTCTTCATGCGAGATCACGTGCTGTCGCTGGTGTCGCACGACTTGCGCAGCCCGTTGAACGCCATTCATAGCTGGGCTTATGTGCTCGACCGCAAGATCGATGCAAACGACGCCACCGCGCAACGCGCGCTCGAAGGCATCCGCAACGGTGTCGAGCAGCAGGTGAAGCTGCTCGAATCGATCGTCGATACGACCCGCGCCGAGACGAAGTCACTCGCACTGAAGCGCACGCCGTTCGCGTTGCGTCCTTTGCTCGACGAAACCACCAGCGATGTGCGCGAAGGACTCGCGGCGCAGCGGGGCGTCACGCTCGCACTGAACACGCCGCTCGCCGCGCAGCAGATGCACGGTGATCGCGAGCGTCTTGCCGCCGCGCTGTGGCTGCTCGTCACGTTCGCCGTGGAAGCGAGCGCGAGCGGCACAACGGTCACGCTCGACGCGGACGCCGATACGTCGACGTTCCGCGCCGCCGTTTCCTGGCAAGCAACGCCTGCCGCGCTGACCGACGCGGCGCTGCCTCATGTGCTCGAAAATTTTGCGCGTGCGCAAGCCATGCACCCGCGCGAAGCCGGCCGCATTTCGTGGGTGCTGGCGCTCTGCAAGCGCGTTGCGGAAGCGCACGACGGCGCGTTCGAGCAGGGCGAATTTGCCGACGGCCAACCTTCCACGCTCAAGCTGCGCGTGTCGCTCGCGGGCGCGTGAGCGCACATGTCAAAGCGCGCGTGACCTGGCCGGATGGCCAGTTCATGTGCGCACACCTCTTTCGCGTGCCTTTCGCACTCTATACTGACGGCTTTTGTTGCCGGAGTCCTTCGCTTTGATCCAGGTCGTCGCCCTCATTGGCGCGTTGTTCCTCGTTGCCCTCAACGGTTTCTTTGTCGCCGCCGAATTCGGTCTCGTGAAGCTGCGGCAGACGCGCGTGCAAACGCTCGCGGAGAAGCATGGCTTGCGCGGCAAGCTGCTTGCAAAGGTGCATGGCCGGCTCGATGCGTATCTATCTGCGTGTCAACTGGGCATTACGCTCGCGTCGCTGGGGCTTGGCTGGATCGGCGAGCCGGCATTTGCCGAACTGCTGAACCCGGTGTTCCATCTGCTCGGCATCCAGAACGAGCAGTTGATCCACGGCATTTCGCTGTTCTTCGCGTTCTCGTGCATTTCGTTCCTGCACATCGTGGTCGGCGAACTCGCGCCGAAGTCGCTGGCCATCCGTCAGGCCGAGCAGATTTCGCTGTGGTGCGCGATGCCGCTCTACGGTTTCTACTGGGCGATGTATCCCGCCATCTGGGTGCTCAACACGAGTGCAAACGCAGTGCTGCGCGTCGCGGGTCTGGCAGCCGATCACGGCGGCGACACGCATTACTCGACGGACGAACTCAAGCTGATTCTGCGTGGCCGCCACGCGAGCGTCACGAACGAACTCGACGCACCCAAGAACGCCTATTCGCAAGACGAATGGAACACGATCGCGCATTCGCTGGACTTCTCGCGCATGACTGTGTCGGATCTGATGCGGCCGGCGCATGAGCTCGTGAGCCTGCGCCGTGATCTGTCCTGGCGCGACAATATGCAGATCGTCGCGCGCCATCGTTTCAGCCGTTATCCGTTGCTCGAAGATGCGACGGGCGAACGCGTCGCGGGTACGATCCACCTGAAGGACCTGCTGCTCGCGCGCCATGCGGGCAGCACGCTCGACGACCTGTCGCGCTACGTGCGTCCCGTGCAGTACGTGAAGCCCGACATGCCCGCTCTCGAACTGTTCCGGCGCTTCCGCAAAGGCGCGCCGCATCTCGCGCTGGTCGGCAAGAAGAACGCGAAGCCGATCGGCTTTCTGACGCTCGACAACCTGCTTGGCGCGCTTGTCGGCCAGATTCACGACGAATTCCGCCAGGGCGATGCGGACTGGACGCGCATGGACGACGGCACGTTGATGGGCAAGGGCAGCCTGCCCGTCGTGTCGCTGGAACGCGCGCTCGGTATCGACATCGACGAAGGCAGCGCCGAGTCGGTCGGCGGTCTCGTGATCAACGCGCTCGCCGATTTGCCCGAAGAAGGGCAGCGCGTGGAGTTCGACCGTTTCGACGTGGTCGTCAAACGAATGAAGGGGCCGCGTATCGTGCTCGTACGCGTTTATCCGAAGACCTTCGACGACGAAGGCGGTTGACCCTCACGATTGACCTTCAAACACGCGGCACGCCGTCCTCGACGAGCACCGCGACGGGCATCGTCGTCAGTGCTTCGCGCAAATAAAGCAGCCCCGTATCCTCGACCTTCGGCGCGGCAGGGCTCAGCCAGTCGAATAACGCGCGCCCGAACAGCTCTTCGGGCATCTGCACAGCCGTGTCGTCCCACGCAATCGGATCGACCAGCGGCACATCGTTGGCGGGATCGAGCAGCGCCATCGAAAGCCGCGTCGCAATCAACACCGCCCAGCAGTTGCCCTGACGCCGCGCGAACGCGATCACATGCTCCGCGTGCTTGCCTTGCACCGTGAGCGGCAGATAGCTGCCGTTGCTCAGCAATTCCGGAATCTGCATCCGCAGCGCGAGCATTCGCTGGATGATCGCGAGCTTCACGCGGCCGTCGTGCCATTTGGCGAGATAGTCGGAAGGCCGGGCTTCGCCGAGCATCTTCTGACGCTGCGCGAAATCGACGGGCCGCCGGTTGTCGGGATCGACGAGGCTGAAGTCCCATAGTTCGGTGCCCTGATAGAGATCGGGCACGCCGGGCGACGCGAGACGCAACACCGTTTGCAGAAGACTGTTCACCACTCCCGCCCGGCCGATGCGCGCAACGAACTCGCTTAGCTCGCGCAGAAATCCGTCGCGACGCTGCGGCGCAAGAATGTCGAACAGAAACTCGCGGCAGCCGTTTTCGAAGGCTTCGTCGGGCGCGAGCCAGGTGGTGCGCAGCTTCGCTTCGCGCAGCGCCTTCAGCTGCCATTGCGCGACACGCTCCGCGAGCGCTTTGACGCCCGCTTCGTCGTCGGGCGAAAGTCCGGGCGGCCAGCAGCCGACCAGCGTTTGATACAGCATCGCCTCGGCGCCGGGGCCGGGCGCCCAGTCGTCGGCGTTGCCGTTCAGCGCGCGCCGGTGCGGTGTGTTCAACGTCGTCCATGCGCGCAGCGTCGCGATCCAGTCATCGGCGATTTCGCTGAGCACGGCAAGCCGCGCGCGCGTGTCCTCGCCGCGTTTGTGATCGTGGGTCGCCGTCGCCAGCATCGCGTGCGGAAAGCGTCGCGCGCGCTCCTGATTGCACGCGTGAAACTGCTCGACCGTCAGCGCGAATTCGCCCGGATCCGCGCCCACTTCGCAACGCGACAGCAGACGCCCATAGCGATAGCACGCCGTGTCTTCGATCGCCTTTGCGGCGACGGGCGCCGTCAGTTGCGAGAACAGTGTCTGCACCGTGCGGCGCGCCGACGCCGTGTGATTGAACGGATTCGCATTGCCGTTCTGCTGTGCGCTATACGCGGCGCCGCGTCCGTTGCCGTTCTCGTCCGCGCCGCTGCCGAGCCACGCATCGACGCGCGCGAGCGTGCCATGATCCGCTCGCGAAACCGTCTGCCTTGCGGCTTCCAGAGCGATGTCGAAATACACGTTGTCGGCCGCACTGCGCAAGCCGTTCTGCGGATAGATGCGATACACGGGAAAGTGCGCGGCAAGCTCATTGGTCACGCGGCGGATCGCGGTGTAAGTGAAATCGCGCGTGGTGATGCTGTCGCGCGCGAGCCGATGCAGCGCGCGCGACACGCGATCCAGTTCGGCGGGCAGATTCTCGGCGAGAATCTTGCGACGTGCGGGCTGTGCTTCGTCGGCGAAATTCGCGGCCCGGCCGCTCAGTTCGGCCCACGCTTCGGCGAGCGGCGCGGCGCCAGCCGGATCGTGCAGCAACGCGCCCGCATCGTTCATGAAGTCGTAGCCCGTCGTGCCGTCCACTGGCCAGTCGTCGCGCAGCGCTTCGCCGCGTCCGAGAATTTTCTCGACGACGATATACGGCGTCGTGCCCTCGCGCAGTTCTGCCAGCCGCTGACGCAACCGCTGCGTGTATTCGCGCGGCTCCGCGAGCCCGTCGACATGATCGACCCGCAAGCCGTCGATCACGCCTTCCGCATAGAGCCGGAAGACCAGCGCATGCACGGCGTCGAACACTTCGGCGCGCTCGACGCGCACAGCCGCGAGCGTGCTGATGTCGAAGAAGCGCCGCCAGTTCACTTCGTCCGATGCGGTGCGCCACCACGCGAGCCGGACATGCTGGCGCTCGATCAGCCGATGCAGGCGGTCGCGCGTGACGGGGTCGTTCGGCGAATACGCTTCGAGCACGAACTCGATGGCCGATGCGCCGTTCTGCCGCACGAATTCGCGCAGCGCTTCGCGGCCTTCGGCGGCGCGCGGATGATCGGCGGGCTGCGTCGTGACGGGCGCGAAGCGGTCGGCGAGCGCGCTCAGATCGGCACGATCCGCCGATTGCAGAATGGCCGCGTAATCGATCGGGCACACCGGGCACTCGTGCTCTGCATAGACGATATTGAAGCGACCGTTGTCGGCATCGAAGCGCAACGCGATGCGGCCCGCGAACAGCTCGTCGCCATACGGCGCGCCGAGCACGGGCATCAGCACCTTGCCGCGCAGTGCCGGGTCGGGCGAGTGCCAGTCGACATCGAAGTACCGCGCAAAGGCACTATGGCGGCCCCATTCGAGGATGTCCTGCCACCACGCGTTGTGTTTGCTCACGCCCATGTGGTTCGGCACGATGTCGACGATCAGACCCATGCCGAGTTCGTGAAGCTTGTCGGCGAGGCGTCGCAAGCCATGCTCGCCGCCGCATTCGGCGCTCACCTGGCCGTAATCGACCGTGTCATAGCCGTGCGTCGAGCCCGGCGTGGCTGTCGTGATCGGCGATGCATACAGATGGCTCACGCCGAGCGCGGCGAAATAGTCGACGTGCGCAAGCGCATCGTCGAACGTGAAGTCGCGATGAAACTGGAGTCGGAGCGTGGCGCGCGGAACGGTCATGGCGTATCGGACAACGAGGAAGCTGAGGTTGAGTCGGTGCGTGCCCGCTCGATCGCGAGCAGACGGTCGCAAAACGTTTCGTCGGCGAACAGCGCGTCGACGGGCTGGATCACGCGGCGGCGCCAGTTCGGATGCTCGTCGATCGAGCCAGGCAGATTCGGCTGATCCGCGAGACCGAGCAGGTCTTCGAGCGGATACGTGACGAGCGGCGACGGCGTGGCCGCGACGAACGCGAGCGCTTCGTCGACGGGTGCGTTGTCGGTTGGCGGCGGTTCGACATCGGGCGCGGCGATGCCTGCCTGCTGGAACGCACGCCACAACGCGGCGCGGTCGTCGTCGCGCTCGGCCTGCGCGAGCGCGACGGGATCGCGTCCGTCGGCCCGCGCCGCCGTTTGCCCGACGCGATTGCGCCACACGATGTCCTCGCCGCGCCACCAGCCGGTGACGGTCGGAAGATCATGCGTGGTCGTCGTGGCGACGGCGCCGCTGTCCCATTCGGACGGCGCCTTGAAGCCCTCGCCGTCCTTCGTGCGTTCGAACCACAGCACGCGGATGCCCGCGAGCCCATGTTCGCTGAGCCGCTCGCGGAAGCCCGGCGGTACGGTGCCGAGGTCTTCGCCGATCACGATCGCGCGATGCCGCCACGATTCGAGTGCGATGAGCCGCAGCATGTCTTCGAGCGGATAGCGCAGGTACGCGCCGTTCTTCGCGGGCTCGCCTTCGGGCACGAGCCACAGACGCCGCAACCCGAGAATGTGATCGATGCGGATGCCGCCCGCGCACGCGAATGCGGCGCGCAGCATGTCGATGAACGCCGAGAAGCCCTGGGTGCGCATCGCGCGCGGCGAAAAGGTAGTGAGGCCCCACGCCTGGCCCGCCTGGTTGAACAGATCGGGCGGCGCGCCGACGGACACGCCGTGCAGCATGTCGTCGCGATACGACCATGCATGCGAGCCCGCGCTATCGCAACCGACGGCGAGATCCGCGATCAGGCCGATCGCCATGCCCGCATCGCGCGCCGCATGCTGTGCGTGCGACAGTCCCTTCGATGCGAGCCATTGCAGGAACAGATGAAACTCGACTTCATGCCGATGCTCGTTCGCGAAGGCCTCGACTTCCGGGCTGCGCGGGTCTTGCAGCGCGTCGGGCCACTTGCGCCAGTAGCCTTCCCCGTCGTGCTGCAACTGGAACGCGTGCAATGCTTCGAAGCGCGCATGATCTTCCAGCGCGCGACCGCCGCGCTCGCAGAAGCCGTGGAATTCCAGCGCACGCGGCGAGTCCTGCGCGCGGTCGTTTGCGCAGAAGCGCTCGAACAGCACACGCAGCGTCTTGAGCTTCAACGGCGTGGCCGTCTTCCAGTCGATCAGCGGCTCTGCTTCGAGCTTCGTCCATGCCTCGATGCCACCCGCTGCATCGAGCGCGGCCTGTGCGGCTTGGGCACCGAACACGGCGGCGGGATCGATGTGCGCGACGTTGAGCCACAGACGCGACGACGGCGAATACGGACTGAACGATCCCGGCAACGCGCTGAACATCGCGTGCGTCGGGCTGATTGCGAGTGCATGCGCGCCGCGTTTCGCGCTTTCGATCGCGAGCGTGGTCAGGGCGGTGTAATCGCCGATGCCGCCGTCACCCACGCGCCGCAAGCCGTAGATCTGCGCGGCGATGCCCCATAGCGGCGGCGGCTGCTTGCCGTCGCCGTGCATTGCGTGCCACGCATCCGCGACGGTGTAGCACTTCGCGGGCGCGACGGCGAGCGTCATCCGGTGATCGTTGAGCACGAGCGTGTGATAGCCCGGTTCGTCGATCGGCGAGAGCAGGGCCGCTTCGCCTTTGGGCGCAGTGAAACGTCCGTCGATCAGCGAGCCGCCTTCCAGTTCGATCCGGTAATGACTACCCGATTTGATCGCGGCGGCAGGCAGCGCGATGCCGCGTCCGCATTCGACCGTCATCAACGGCGGCAGCCTGCGGCCGGACAGTTCGGCTTCGAGAGCCGCGGCGCTCTGGCGGATCTGCGTGGCGTTGCCGCACGGCAGGCCCATCCGTTCGAGCAGCGCGGCAAGCGTGCTGTCGGGCACGCGCTTCTTGTTGTGATGCGCGTCTTCCCATTCGACTTCGAAGCCCGCGCGCGCGGCGAGCGTGTCGATGGAAATACCGGGGCGTCGAGTGGTGGCCACGCGTGTCACTCCTCTTGAACGTGCTTGCGCGCGTCATGACCGACCGCGTATTCGCTGACGTCGCCCGTCAGCCACGCGACGAATGCGGTCGACGGCAACTCGCCCGTGTCCACGCGATCTCGCACACGCGGCGGCGTCTCGAAGATCACCTTGCCTGCGGGACGCTCGTCGAGCCGCACGGTGTCCTTGCCGAGATTCAGCGCGATCGACAGCGTCTCGCCGTCGGCGAGTTTCCAGCGCGCGACGAGCGCGTTAGTGTGCTGTGGGCCGGAGGCCTCCAGCACGCTCGCACCGAGCGGCTTGGCGTGCTTGAGACGCGGCGCGATCAGCTTGGCGCGCACGGCGAGCGCCGACTTGTAGAAATGCATCCAGTCGAGCGCGTCCTTGTACTCGGGCGAATCGCCGTGACGTTCGACAGGCGACGATTTGACGAGCGTCTGCGGATCGTTCGGATCGGGAATCAATGCGCGGCGTTTCTCGTCCGCGAACGCGGAAAAGCGCGCGAATTCCTTGCGGCGTCCTTCGCGCACGGCATTCGCGAGATCGCCGGTGTAGTCGGTGAAGAACAGGAACGGCTGTGTCGAGCCGTACTCTTCGTCCATGAACAGCAGCGGTATTTGCGGCGACAGCAGCAACAGGCCCGTCGCAGCGCGCAGTGCATCGTCGGAGCAGAGCGAGCGCAGACGCTCGCCCATTGCACGATTGCCGATCTGGTCGTGGTTCTGCAGAAACGCCACGAACGAAGCCGGTGACAGATGGCCGCTGGGCTGGCCGCGCGGCTTGCCGTCGTGGATCGGCGAAGGGTCGCCCTGATAGCCGAAACCGCTGCCGAGAATTTTCGCGAGCTTCTGTATCGGCTGGTCGGCGTAGGCGGCGTAATAGCCCTCGTGTTCGCCCGTCAGCAGCACGTGCAGCGTGTTGTGCGCGTCGTCGTTCCATTGCGCGGTGAAATGCGTGTCGAGCAGGTTCGCCGTGTTGCGCTCGTTTTCCAGCACGAGATGCACATGACGGCCATGTTGCACATGCGCGCGCACGTGATCGGAAAAACTGCGCAGCCAGTCGTCGTTGTCGATCGCATGCACGGCGTCGAGGCGCAGACCGTCGAAACGATACTCGTTGAGCCAGTACAGCGCGTTGTCGCAGAAGAACTCGCTTACCTCGCTGCGCGCGAAGTCGATTGCGGGCCCCCACGGCGTATGCGTGCCCTCGCGGAAGAAGGGCTTCGCGTACTGCTGCAGATAGTTGCCGTCCGGGCCGAAGTGGTTGTAGACGACGTCGAGAAACACCGCGAGACCATGACCGTGCGCGGCGTCGATCAGCGCTTTCAGATCGTCGGGGCGTCCGTATGCGGAATCGGGCGCATACGGCAGCACGCCGTCGTAGCCCCAGTTACGCGTGCCGGAGAAATCGTTGAGCGGCATCAGTTCGATTGCGGTGACGCCGAGCGCGGCGATCGCGGGCAGACGCTTCATCACGCCTGTATAACCGCCCAGCGCGCCGACGTGCAGCTCATACAGCACCGTTTCTTCCCACGGCCGGCCGCACCAGTTCGTGTGTTGCCACGTGTACGTGCGCGGATCGATCACTTCGCTCGGTCCGTGCACGTCTTGCGGCTGGAAGCGCGACGCGGGGTCGGGTATCAGCAGTGCCCCGTCGAGCTTGTAGCGATACAACGTGCCCGCGTTGCAGTCGATTTCTGCCTCGAACCAGCCATTGCCCGTCGGGCTCATGTCGTGCGTGCCGGATGCCTGCTGGCTCGGGCTGCTTTCGACGGCGACCTGCGCCTTCGCGCACGAAGGCGCCCACAGCCGGAAGCGCGTGCGCGGCTTCGCGCTCGCCGCGCCGAGCAACTGCGCGCCGAACGGCAGGCAGTGCGCGTAATGATGCGCGTGAGGGTCGATCGGACGTTCATGCATGTTTGTCACCATTCGTCGGCATGCTGACGGGTGTACTCATTCGTACAATCAGCATCGGCATTCATTCGATAGTCGGACGCACGCGCCTAGCCGGACTGCTCCGGATCCGGCATCGACGTGCCCGGGTCCGGCGGCAGCGCCGTCAACAGACGTGGACCGTACTGCGCGCCCGCGCGCCAGCTTGCCTGCCAATCCGCATCGCCCGTCGGCTGCGCGGCGAGCACGACCATGCTGTGCGCGGCAACTTCCAGATCGGGCGTCGCGAGCGGCGCGGGCGGCGCCTCCGGGTCCGCCGTATCCAGCAGCACATGCCATTCCAGGTGCGGCGGAGGCGGCGTAAAACGCAGCGCCGTCGCCGCTGCGTTCAACATCATCAACAATACTTCCGTTTCTCCATTGAGGCCTGCGCCTGCGCGCCGCAGCGTGAACGCCCGGCCTTCCGGGTCCTGCCAGGCTTCGATGGTCAGCGCTTCGCCGTGCTCGTCGAACCAGCCGACGTCGTAGAGGCCGGGCAACACTTCGCGATCGCCGAACAGGAAGCGGTTTTCGCGCAACAGTGGGTGCTGTTTTCGCAACGCGATGATGCGCGCGAAGAACATAGACATTTTGCGCCCGTGTGGGAGCGCGGCACGCTCCCAATCTACCCACGAAATTTCGTTGTCCTGGCAGTACGCGTTGTTGTTGCCGCGCTGCGTGCGGCCCATTTCGTCGCCGGCGAGCATCATCGGGGTGCCGAGCGCGACGAACAGCGTCGCGATCAGCGAACGCGACACGCGCTCGCGCGTTTCGGCGATGGCGGGTTCGTCGGTCGGGCCTTCGATGCCCCAGTTCGAGCCGAAATTCTCGTTGTGGCCGTCGTTATTGTTTTCGTTGTTGATCTCGTTGTGCTTCTGCGAGTACGACACGAGATCGGCCAGCGTGAAGCCGTCGTGCGAGGTGACGAAGTTGATCGACGCCGTGGGCTTGCGAAAGCGGCGGTTGAACAGATCCGCTGAGCCCGTCAGGCGCGCGGCGAGATCGGGCCGCATACCGGCATCGCCGCGCCAGAAGCGCCGCACGGAATCGCGGAAACGGTCGTTCCATTCGCTCACGCCGGGCGGATGATTGCCGAGCTGATAGCCGCCAGGGCCGATGTCCCACGGCTCGGAGATCAGCTTGCGCTGCGACAGGACAGGGTCTTGCCGGAGCGCGTCGAAGAAACCCGAACCGGGATCGAAGCCGGAATGCTCGCGCCCGAGCGTGACGCCGAGATCGAAACGGAAGCCGTCGATATTGAACGCCGTCGACCAGTAGCGCAGCGAGTCCATCACCATTTGCAGCACGCGCGGGTGGGGCACGTTGAGCGTATTGCCGCAGCCGGTGTCGTTGATGTGATGGCGTTCATCGCCTGGAATGAGGCGGTAATAGCTGGCGTTGTCGAGTCCTCGCCACGACACGGTGGGGCCCATTTCATTGCCTTCGCACGTGTGGTTGTAGACGACGTCGAGTATCACCTCGATTCCTGCCGCGTGCAGTTGACGGACGGCGATGCGCATTTCATCGAGCCGGTGTGCGGACAGATACGACGGCTCGGGTGCAAAGAACGCGGCCGTGTTGTAGCCCCAGTAGTTGCGCAGTCCGCGCTCGACGAGGAAGCGGTCGTTCAGGAATGCGTGCACGGGCAGCAGTTCGACGGCCGTGACGCCGAGTTTCAGCAGATGCTCGATGAATTCCGGCGATGCGAGTGCGGCGAACGTGCCGCGTTCGGGCGCGCGGAGATCCTTGCGCAACATCGATGCACCGCGCACGTGTGTCTCGTAGATAACGGTTTCGTTCCACGGCACGTTGGGGCGTGTGTCGTGCGACCAGTCGAAGGCTTCGTCGACGACGACGCATTTGGGCATGGCGGGTGCCGAGTCGCGACGGTCGATCGACAGATCCATTCTGTTCGAATGCACGCGATAGCTGAACAGCGCATCGGACCATCGGAACTGTCCGACGAGTTTTCGAGCGTACGGGTCGAGCAGCAGCTTGTGCGGATTGAAGCGATGCCCGTGTTGCGGTTGGTACGGGCCGTGGGCCCTGAAGGCGTAGACCGTGCCGGGATGCGCGTGCGGCAGGTAGCCGTGCCAGACTTCGTCGGTGCATTCGGGAAGCGCATAGCGCTTCAGTTCTTTTCTGCCTGTCGGTTCGAAGAGGCAGAGTTCTATACGGTGGGCGTTCGCCGAGAAGACGGCGAAGTTTACGCCTAAGCCGTCCCAGCTTGAACCCAGCGGGTAAGGGTTGCCCGGCAACAAACGGTCTGGAAGTACGTGCGGCATGGCAAATCCTGTTTTGTTTTTTAAGCTTTGCAAGCGGTCTTTTACTTTGCCCTCCTAGAGTTGGTTTGCCTTCTCGGCGCGGGCTACGCCTTTTGGCTCTTGCTCTGTGGTTTTGGTTTTGGTTTCGCTTTCGCTGGCATCCGCGTTTTGCCTTCGTACTTCATGCGTCGCCCCTGTGCGGGGCAGCACCTACTTTTCTTTGCAGCGGCAAAGAAAAGTAGGCAAAAGAAAGCCGCTCACACCGCCAGCACTTGTGCTTGCCTGCGGGCCCCCAACGGGTCCCGCACTTCACACGGCATCGCACTATCTTCCGCCGTTGCCATCGTGCTAACTGATGCATCACCCGCTTCACACTCCCGCGTCACGGCCTGAGTTACCAGAATTCGACCGCCGCCCAGGTGGCAAACTGTGTGTAGGTAGTCGCGCCGCATGCGTGGCGCTCTTACGACACCGATCCCGCTTTTCAGTCCGGAGTGGTGCACTTCGATCGGGACGGCCTACACACAGTTTGCCACCTGGGCTGCACAGACGAATCGCTGGCGCTGCTGCACTATGGGTGCGTGGAGCGGGTGATGCGCTTGCTCAGCGCGTTGGCAACGCGCACAAAACAATGTGTTGCCGTGTGGAGTGCGGGACCGGTTGGGGGCCCGCAGGCAAGCACAAGTGCTGGCGGTGTTAGCGGCTTTCTTTTGCCTACTTTTCTTTGCCGCTGCAAAGAAAAGTAGGTGCTGCCCCGCACAGGGGCGACGCCTGAACACCGACATGCAATCGCGGATGCCAGCGACAACAACAGCCAACCACACCCACCCACACCCACCCACACCCAACCTCAATCAGCCCTGAGCACAACAGTCCCTAAAGGCGGCAAAACCAAAGCGGCCGACTGCGGACGCCCATGCACCGCCACCTCATCTGTATAGATGACACCACCGTTACCAACATTAGATCCACCATAAACCCCGGCATCGGTATTAACAACTTCGACCCACCGCCCCGGCCGGGGCATCCCAACCCGATAGCCATGCCGTGGCACCGGCGTAAAGTTGCACACGGTGATCAACTCGCGCCCCGCGCCATCCACGCGCCGCCAGGCAAAAACGGAATTCGCGCTGTCGTCGCCGATGATCCACTCGAACCCGCCCGGCTCCGTATCGAGCCGATGCAACGCCGGTTCCTCGCGATACAGCCGGTTCAAATCGCGCACCAGACGTTGCACCCCATGGTGCAACTCATCGTCGAGCAGATGCCAATGCGGCGATCCGTCGTGATCGAACTCGGCCATCTGCCCGAACTCGCCGCCCATGAACATCAGCTTCTTGCCAGGATGCGTCCACATGAACGCAAAGTACGCACGCAGATTCGCAAACTTCTGCCAGCGATCGCCCGGCATCTTGCCCAGCAGCGATCCCTTTCCATGCACGACTTCATCGTGCGACAAAGGCAGCACGAACTTCTCCGAATACGCATACACCATCGCAAACGTCATGTTGTGGTGATGCCATTGCCGATTGATCGGGTCTTCATGCATGTAGTGCAGCGTGTCGTGCATCCAGCCCATGTTCCACTTGAACTGGAAGCCCAGTCCGCCATCCTCCGTGCGCGCCGTCACGCCCGGCCATGCGGTCGATTCCTCCGCGATCGTGATCGCGCCGTGCACGTCCGGCATGTGCTGCACTTCGTGATTCAGGCGCTTGAGGAACGCGATCGACTCGAGATTCTCGCGCCCGCCATACACGTTCGGCACCCACTCGCCCGCCGCGCGTGAATAGTCGCGATAAAGCATCGATGCGACAGCATCCACACGCAAGCCGTCGACGTGATAGCGCTTCAACCAGGCCAGCGCCGAAGCGATCAGGAACGCACTCACCTCGTTGCGGCCGAGGTTGTAGATCATCGTGTTCCAGTCCTGGTGATAGCCCTCGCGCGGATCGGCATGCTCGTAAAGCGGCGTGCCGTCGAACTCCACCAGCCCGTGCGAATCGTTCGGGAAGTGCGCGGGCACCCAGTCGAGAATCACGCCGAGTCCCGCTTCGTGCGCGCGGTTCACGAAGCCCGCGAACTGCTCCGGCGTGCCGAAGCGCGCGGACGGCGCGAACTGCGACAGCGGTTGATAACCCCATGATCCGCCGAACGGATGCTCGGCCACCGGCATGAACTCGATATGCGTGAAGCCCATTTCTTTCGCATATGGAATCAGGCGATCCGCCAGTTCCGACCAGTTCAGGCCGCGATGCCCTTCCTCCGCGATGCGCAGCCACGATTCCGCGTGTACCTCGTAAATCGAAATCGCCGATTGCGCCGTCTGCTTGCCCGCGCGCGTCTGCATCCAGTCGCCGTCCGTCCACGGGAAATGTTCGACCTCTTCCACATGCGCGACGATGGACGCCGTCGCGGGCGGCTTCTCCGTCTGCATCGCGCAAGGGTCGGCCTTGAGCGGCAACGGATGCCCGTCGCGCGTCAGCATCTCGTACTTGTATCGCGTGCCCGCACCGATGCGCGGCACGAACAGTTCCCACACACCCGCCTGATGACGCAGACGCATCGGATGCCGGCGGCCGTCCCACGAGTTGAAGTCGCCCACCACCGACACGCGCCGCGCATTCGGCGCCCACACGGCGAAGCGCACGCCCGGTACGCCGTCGGCCGTGTAGGGCCGCGAACCGAGGCATTCGAGCACCGCATACGGATCGCCCCACGCGACGCGCTGCAACGGCTCATCGCCGAGCACCGGACCGAACGAATAGGTGTCTTCGATCTCCTGAACGGAGCCATGCCAGTCGATCCGCAAGCGATAAGCCACGGCCTCGCTCACGGGCCCCGCGAACAGGCCGCCCGGATGCAGCTGTTCCAGTTCGCCGAGCAGCCGGCCATTGTCGCGCGCGATCACCGAGACGCGCGTCGCGTTCGGCAACATCACGCGAACGACGGGACCCGCGTCCGTCTGGTGCATGCCCAGTTGCGAAAACGGATCGTGATGGCGCGCATCGACGAGCGCATCCAGATCCACGCGATTCAGACCGGCAGCCTCAAGTTGAACGTTGTGATGCTCACTCATAGTCACCCTCTGATCCTTCTGGCGGCGTCGAGGCAGCCGATGGCGAATGCGGTGCGGCGCCCGTGTCGCCGAGCAGCCGGCTCGTCAGCGCGGCGAGTCCGCGCACCGGCAAGCTGAGCCACGTCGGCCGGTTGGCTGCCTCATAGCGGATTTCATAGGCGGCCTTCTCGATCAGGAACAGATCGAGCAGCGCCTGTTCGTGCTCAGGCGCGACGAGCGGCTGCGCTGCCGCCTGCGTCGCGGTGCGGTACTGATCGAGGAACGCCTCGGCGGCGGCGGCACGGAAGCGCTCGAACAACGCGCGCTTGCGGTCGGCCGTCATTTGCGGCGCGGCTTCCATCGTCGATTGCGCGGCGGCGCTTGCATACGACAGCGAACGCAGCAGCCCCGCGACGTCGCGCAGCGGGCTCGATTTCGCGCGCCGTTCTTCGAGTTCGCGCGCGGGCTCGCCTTCGAAGTCGATCAGGAACGCGTCGCCTTGCGACACCAGCACCTGGCCCAGATGGAAGTCGCCGTGAATGCGCGTGCGCAGCGCATGCGCATCGGGCGTCACAAGCTTCGACACCGCTTCGACGAGCTTGCCCTTGCGATCGAGAATGCTGTGTCCGAGCAGCGCCGCATCCTCGCCGAGGTGATCGACGTTCTTTGCGAGCAGTTCGAGCGCGGTGGCGAGCAACTTCTGCGTGCCGTCGATCCACGCCTGCACCTGCTTCGCGTCGGCGGGTTCGGGATCGAACGCGGGATTGTCCGAAGGCGTCGAGAGCGCCACGTGCAGCTCGCCGAGCCGCTTGCCGATGATGCCCATGTACGACGCGTAACCTTCGATCGCCTCTTCCTCGTTCACGCGATCCTGGTTCGCCTGGTTCGCATCGCTGCCGTCCATCACGAGCGCGAGCTCGTCGATCGAACGGCGCAGCGTGTCGAGCGCCCAGTTCCACGCATCGCCCTGGTTGTCGACGAAGCCTTGCAGGATGCACAGCGTATGCGGCACGTTCTCCGGATCGACGCGTACCACTTCGCCGATCAGCGGCGCCGTGTTCGCGTAGCCGAGCTGCGTCAGATAGCGGGTCATTTCCGCTTCCGGATGCACGCCCTTCAGCAGGCGCCGCACGAGCTTCAGCACCACCTTGTCGGCGATCACGAGCGAACTGTTGCTCTGCTCGGCTGCGAGCCAGCGGATTTCGGGCTGATCGTCCAGTTCGAGTTCGGCGAAACGGTCCGTCGGAATGAAGTGGATCGTGCTCTTCTGCACCGTCGGCACGGCGGCGCGCTCGCGCAGCTTGCGCAACGTGCCGTACGCGAACAGCGGCAGTGCGAACGCGTCCGTCAGATGCCCGACGTTGCGGCCGCGGCGCACGCGCGCGAGCGCGAGCTGCATGAAGAGCGGGGTGGTCGTGTCGGCACCCCACGAGATCGCAATGGGCAGCACATAACGTTCGGTGTGGCTGCCCACGTCCGCTTCGATTTCCGTGAAAGCAAAGCCCGCTTCGGGAATCGTGGTGAGCGCGGCGAGCCGCACGGCATGCATCTTCTGATCCTTCGATGCAAACCAGCGGCGGCGTCCCAGCCAAGACGGCAGCACTTCCGATTCGAGCAGCCGCACGTTCTCGGGCGTCGGACCCGTCTGGCCTTCGCGGATCACGATGGTCACGAAATCGGGCAGCGGCTCGGAAGGCGGCTGGCTCCATGTCGGACGGTCCTGGCCTTCGCAGAGAAGGAACCACAGGAAGCCATACGGCGGGAACGTCAGCAGATACGTCAACTGGCCGATGCGCGGGAAGATGGAATCGGCCGTCATTTCGATCGGCGTGGCGCCGTTGAATTCGGACAGATCGAGTTCGACCGCCTGCGGCGCGCGCGACAGGTTCGCGACGCACAGAATGGGCGGCTCGCCGGGCAGCTCGCGCAGATACGCGAGGATCTTGCGGTTGCTCGGCTTCAGGAAGCGGATCGTGCCGCGCCCGAACGTGTGCTTCGAGCGGCGCGTCGCGAGCATGCGGCGCGTCCAGTTCAGCAGCGAATGCGGATCGCGGCTCTGCGCTTCGACGTTGACGGCGTCGAAGCCGTACAGTGCGCCCATCACGGGCGGCAGCACGAGCTGCTCGGGGTCGGCGCGCGAGAAGCCGCCGTTCCGGTCCGACGACCACTGCATCGGCGTGCGCACGCCGTCGCGGTCGCCGAGGTGGATGTTGTCGCCCATGCCGAGTTCGTCGCCGTAATAGATGACGGGCGTGCCCGGCATCGACAGCAGCAGCGAATTGATCAGTTCGATGCGGCGGCGGTCGCGTTCCATCAGCGGTGCGAGGCGTCGGCGGATGCCGAGATTCAGGCGCGCGCGGCGGTCGCTCGCATAGGTGTTCCACAAGTAGTCGCGCTCGGAGTCGGTGACCATTTCGAGCGTGAGTTCATCGTGATTGCGCAGGAAGATCGCCCACTGATTCGTTTCGGGGAGATCCGGCGTCTGCTTCATGATGTCGGTGATCGGGAAGCGGTCCTCGCTCGCGATCGACATGTAGATGCGCGGCATCAGCGGGAAGTGGAACGCCATATGGCATTCGTCTTCGTTGCCGAAATATTCCTGCACGTCTTCCGGCCACTGGTTCGCCTCGGCGAGCAGCATCCGGTTCGGATACTCGGCGTCGATGGTCGCGCGAATCTTCTTCAAAATAGCGTGCGTTTCCGGCAGGTTCTCGTTGTTCGTGCCTTCGCGTTCGACGAGGTACGGCACGGCATCGAGCCGCAGACCGTCGATACCCATGTCGAGCCAGAAGCGCATCACCTGCAGCACTTCGCGCATCACGGCGGGGTTGTCGAAGTTCAGGTCGGGCTGATGCGAATAGAAGCGGTGCCAATAGTACTGACCCGCGACGGGATCGTGGGTCCAGTTCGACGGCTCCGTGTCGATGAAGATGATGCGCGTCTGTTCGTACTTCTTGTCTGTGTCCGACCACACGTAGTAGTTGCGATGATTCGAGCCCGGCTTCGCGCGCCGCGCGCGCTGGAACCACGGATGCTGATCCGACGTGTGGTTGATGACGAGCTCCGTGATCACATGCAACCCGCGTGCGTGCGCTTCCTGAATGAAGCGCTTGACGTCGCCGAGCGAGCCGTAGTCCGGGTGTACGTTGCGATAGTCGGCGATGTCGTAGCCGTCGTCGCGGCGCGGCGACGGATAGAACGGCAGCAGCCAGATCGCGCTCACGCCCAGTTCCGCGATGTAGTCGAGCTTCGCGATCAAGCCGGGGAAATCGCCGACGCCGTCGTTGTTCGCATCGAAGAACGACTTGATGTGCACCTGGTAGATGATCGCGTCCTTGTACCAGAGCGGATCGTCCGAGAGCGTCGACACTTTGCCGCGCCGTGCCGCATGCGGCTTCGATGGCGCGGCTGCCGTCGTGTCGGTGATATGGGCCTGCGACGTGCTTTCTGCGGGATCGTCACGTTTCATATCGCACCTTCATTCATTGAATGTCGTGTCATGGGCGGCCCGATGAGCGTCGGCTTCGTCGGGAACGGCCTCGCGCGGCAGCCCGCCCGCGGGCGCAATGCGCCAGATCGCGAACGGCCGCGTGCCGGGATCGAGCCGCACGTGTTGCCATCGGCTCTGCCATTGAAACCGCTCGCCCGTCATCTGGTCGATCACGTCGATGGTGCTGTGATCGTGCAGCCCCCAGCGGTTGAACGTCGACCACGACAACTCGATATCCGCGCCCTGCTCGTTGTGCGGATCGAGATTGATCGCGACGATGATTACGTTGTCGCGCGCTTCCGTGGCCTTTTCGAAGAACAGGATGTGATCGTTGTGCGCCGGCAGGAACGTGAGGTTCAGATGCGTGTGCAGCGCCGGATTCGTGCGGCGGATGCGGTTCAGCTCCGTGATCTCGCGCACGATGTTGCCGGGCCGGTTCCAGTCCCACGCTCGGATCTGATACTTCTCCGAATCCAGATACTCTTCGCTGTTCGGCAACGCGGCGGCTTCGCACAGTTCGAAACCGCTATACACGCCCCACAGTCCCGACAGCATCGTCGCGAGCGCCGCGCGAATCAGGAAACCCGGACGTCCTTGCCTTTGCAGATGACGCGGGTTGATGTCCGGCGTGTTCACGAAGAAGTTAGGCCGGAAGAAGTCGCGCAGATTGGTCTGCGTGAGTTCCGTCAGATACTCGGTGAAGTCGCGCTTCGATTCGCGCCACGTGAAGTACGTGTACGACTGCGAGAAACCGAGCTTCGCGAGCCGCGCCATCACGCGCGGACGCGTGAACGCTTCCGACAGGAAGATCACGTCGGGGTGCCGCGCGCGCACGTCGTTGATCATCCATTCCCAGAACGGGAAGGGTTTCGTATGCGGATTGTCGACGCGGAAAATGCGCACGCCCGCGTCGATCCAGAACAGGATCACGTCGCGCAGCGAGATCCACAACTCGGGCTTCGCGTCGCGCGCATAGAAGTCCGGATTCACGATGTCCTGATACTTCTTCGGCGGATTCTCCGCGTAGCGCAGCGTGCCGTCGGGGCGCCATGCGAACCATGTCGGGTGCTGCTTCAGCCATGGGTGATCGGGCGAACATTGAATCGCGAAGTCGAGTGCGATTTCCAGGCCATGATCGTGCGCGGCGGCGAGCATGCGTTTGAAGTCGTCGAGCGTGCCGAGCTGCGGATGCACTGCATCGTGGCCGCCTGCTGCGCCGCCGATCGCATACGGACTGCCCACGTCATCCGGTCCCGGCGTGAGCGTGTTGTTGCGGCCCTTGCGGTTGGCAATGCCGATGGGATGAATGGGCGGGAAGTACAGCACGTCGAAACCCATGTCGCGGATGCGCGGCAGTTTGGCCGTAACGTCGTCGAAGTTGCCGTGCCGATGCTCGTCGTCGCTCATCGAGCGCGGGAAGATCTCGTACCAGCTGCCGAAGCGCGCGCCCGCGCGTTCGGCGTCGATGCGATAGACGATCGGATCGCGCGACAGCCCCGGACGATGGCGCGCGGCGGCGAACGCTTCAGCCGTGGTCGGCGCGAGAACGATCGCGAGACGCTCGCCGATGTCGGCTTTCATGAACTCCTTGACGATCGCTTCGAGCTGCTGCGGCTCCGAACCTTCGGCGGTTTCCGCTTCGGCCAGTGCGAGCGCGAACAGATGCTTCGCCTCCTCGACTTCGAGATCGACCGATTGATCCGCCTTCAGCTTCTTCTGCATGTGATCGACCAGCGACGCGAAATCGTCGCGCCACGCGATCACAGTGAACTCGTGACGCCCGAGGCGTTCGAGCGCAATGCGTGCCTCCCAGATGTCGTTGCCGGCCGGCTGCGCGGGCGTCATCGGCGTTTCGTGCCACGCGGTTTCGTCGGCGGCGCGCCAGATCACCGCAGCCGCGATCTTGTCGTGGCCTTCCGCGAACACGGAGGCCGTCACGTGCACCCGTTCGCCGACGATGCGCTTGGCGGGAAAGCGCCCGTGATCGACGGAAGGCGACACGCTTTCGATCGCCACGCGCGAAGTCGCGATCGCATCGAGCACGCTCTTGTGGCCGGAGGTCTTCGTGTTCTGCTTGTCGATGGGCGGTGCGAGCACGACCGGCTTTTCGGCGACCGCGCGGAACAGGCGGCATGCGCCCGGCGGCAGCGTGAACGGCGTGAGCGGTTGCGGCGCGCTGTGCGTTTCCGTGCCGAGCGCGACGAAGCGCGTGAAGCCGCCCGGCACGCCGTCGAGAAAGCGCGCGGGATCGATACGCACGGGCGTGCCCAGTTCGGGATTGATCGCGATCAGCACGGCTTCGTCCGCATCGCGCAGATCGCGCTGGTCGCCGCGCAGCAGCAGCGCGGCATGCGTGTCGGGACCGGACAGCGAACGCAGCTCGCCATTCGTTTGCAACGACCACGTGTCGCGCGCAATCGCATTTGCATGACGAACGCGCTCGGTGAGATCGAAGCGCGCCGCGCCACGCAGGCTCGCGTAATGGCCGGCGTCGCCGAGCGTATGCGAGATCGGCTCGGCGATACCGTATTCGAAGCCCATCGGCATCAGCCAACCTGTGCCCGTCGACACGGCCGTCAGCAACGCACGGCGATACGCGCGCTCGACGATGGCGGAGTCGTGCACCTGTTCGAGGTCCGCCGCGAGGCGCGTGCCGTACGGCGCTTCGGGAAAGGCGATGGGCGAGCCGGCGCACGTCAGCGCGGTACGCTCGTCGAGCATCCACGGCGCGCGGAAGTCCCACCAGCGCGACGACGAGAACACGGCATCGAAGCCCACGCCTTCGAGCGCAACGATGTCCGAACGCACCAGACCGGGGGTGGCGGCGAGAAAGCGCGTCGACGGATGGCGCGACGCGCGCACGGTATCCAGCAGCCGCCGCCACGCGAACACGGGTACGCGATGCGGCGAGTCGAACCGGAAGCCGCCGATGCCCGCGTCGGCGAGCGCATCGAGCGTGTGCGCCCACCAGTCGATCAACGGCGCAGCCACATGCTCGGTGCTGAAATTCGCATACGCGACGTTGTCTTCATGACGCGCATGACGCGGATCGAGCCGCGCTTCTTCCGGCTCGAACGGATGAAACCAGTCGCGATGCTCGCGATAGAGCTGACCGTCGGCGGCGGCGCGGTCGATCACGAGATCGACGAGCAAGGTGAGGCCATGCTGACTCGCTGTTTCGGCGAGACGTTGCAGCACGTCGTGCGCGGGTTGGTCGGTGGCGAGCGCGGGATGCAGCCGCGCATGATCGCTGACGATCTGCGCATGGCCTGCCTGCCCCGGCTGGAACAGCCCGCCGATCAACACATGATCGAAACCGAGCGCGGCCGCATGCGCGAATTGCGCGGGCCACGCATCCAACCGTCCGACGAGGGGAGAATGAACGAAGTAAATCCGCGGCGCATAGGCGTGAGGAGCTTCCATCGGTCGTTTCCAGATTCGTCCTGCTTTGCGGCGTGGATGCATATTCATGCGATCACGACCGCCTATTAGGCTTCAGAGCCGGATGCCGCGCGATGCGTCCTGCGACGGCGCGTACTGCTCAATGTAGTGCATTGATCGACATGCGGCGCGTCAGTTCAAAGTCAGTTCAAACTGTCTGCGAACTGTCCGATAAGGACGACGGTTCGGGCGGGTTCGCGCTGCATGTCATCGGTCAGAAACCAGGTCGACAGGCGGGTAAGGAGCAAGCGTTATGCCAGAAGGTAAGACAGGACAGGCTCAACTGAAACGCAGACATGCGGACGGCGACGGCTGGCTAGCCCGATACGGCACGATGCAGCGGATGCATACGCGGCGTCGTTCATACGAATGACGCCGCGAAAAGAGAGGAAGACGTGTAATTCGGGCGTGTCGCCGGGCGGCTGTTACATGGCATGTTGCCATAGCCGCGCATCGGAGGCAGCAAAGCGTTGGGCTAGGACCCGAGCAGGCCCGCGGCCATGTTGATGCACAGCCCGAGCACGGCCACGTTGAAGTAGAACGACAGCACCGACTGCGCGAGCGCCGCGCGGCGCACCTCGCGTGAGCGCAGCACGACGTCCGACGTCTGCGACGCGACGGCGATCGTGAACGAGAAATACAGAAAGTCCCAGTAGTTCGGATCGAGCTTGTGGTCGGGAAACTTGAGCGCCGTTTCCTGCTGGCCCGCGGCGAAGTGCAGGCGGGCGTAGTGCAGCGTGAAGATGGTCGGTATCAGGAACCACGCGCCGATCAACGTGACGCCCGTCACGACGTAGTGCGACAGGCCCGTACTGCCTTTCGACGACGCCAGTTCCAGCACGATTGCGACGATGCTCGCCACCGTCGCGAGACAGACGATGGCCAGTACGACGACGGCATTTTCGTCTTCACGCTGGGCGATGTCGCGCACGCGTTCGTGATCGGCGCGCGCCATCTCGATCCACATCAGCGCGAGATAGGTCCACACGGCGAAGTCCCACGAGACGAGCACGCGGATCATCGGACGCATGTGCACGCCGGCGAGCAGCACGCCCATCAGCACGCCGATGAAGAGTCCGGTGACCATGCGCGGGCGGTTGCGCAGTACCTGCGGATAGACACTCATTGGCGCGCGCTCCTGGCAGCATGTTGTGACAACGGTATGTCGCGATGCGACTCGGAAGGTTGCGGCGATTCTACGTCTGTATGCTGCATGATTTGTCGAAATGGGTGCCTGGACGTTATAGTTTTCCCGCAGTTTTGCTCATTGGCCTTGCATGCGGCTTTCACGGTTGCTTCGTTCTCGCGCGTGGCACCCGGCGAGCATGCAAGAGCGGCAGGACTTTCGACAACCGGGCTTCGACGGTCGTGCGGCGCAACCGCTGGCGCCGCGCACGTGCCGCGCCCGCAGACTAGAGACCGCAAGACAGCGGCGCAAGACCAGTATTGGGGCGGACGCCCCGCGTGCTCGCATGGTCCTGCCAACAGCCGGACGCGAGACGCGCAGGGCGAATACAAACATCATCTGGAGCCCCCATGACAGATGTTGATCGACACGCTGCGCGCACCGATGCCGCGCACGCCGGCAATGCCGCTCACGAGGCGGCATACGCGGCGGGCATCGACGAAGCGCGAGCCGGCGTGCCGTCGGATGGCGCATGCCAGGATAGTCGGCCCGACATGCGATGCCGCGCGCGTCTGCCACGCCGCCGGGCATGGATGCTTGGCGCGTTTGCTTCGGCAGCCGGCCTCGCGTTTGCGTCGGCGGCACGCTACCGCGCGCTACCGGATCTCTTCGCCCGTGTCGCGGGTATTGCGCCCGCGTTCGCCGACACACCGCCGCCCACCGGCGGCGGATTCGACGCGTTTCTCGCGCTCTCGGGCAAGCTCACGGGACACACCAGCTTCGACACGGTGCAGGGCAAGCGCGCCTATGACGCGCTGTCACGGGCGGATAACCAGTTCGCGCAGAACGTCGCCGCGCTCAACAGCTGGATTCAGACGCACGGCGGCGTGCCGTCCGACATCGTCACGCAGGCCTTGCAGGCCGAGCAGCCGCATCTCGCGAAGACCGTCAGCGCGATCACGCGCGCGTGGTATCTCGGGGTCGTCGGCGAGATGCCGAACGTGCAGGTGATCGCGTACGAGCGCGCGCTGATGTTCGAGCCTGTGAAAGACATTCTCACGATCCCGTCGTATTGCCGCGACGTGCCGTTTTACTGGACCCGAAAGCCTGCGAATGCATAGCCGCTGCGCGCGCGGCGCGGCTGGTCGTCGATGCGCGATGCAGTGCATGAAGAGCACAAAAGAAGGCGCAAAGCCTGGGGCAAACAAGAGGCAAGAATGGCAAACGCAAATTCCGCCGACGTCGTCGTAGTCGGCTCGGGCGTGGCGGGCAGCCTCGTCGCGCATCAGATGGCGCTCGCGGGCGCGTCGGTGATCCTGCTCGAAGCAGGGCCGCGCATGCAGCGCGGACAGATCGTCGAGAACTTCCGCAATTCGCCGGCGAAAGCGGACTTCGCGACGCCGTATCCGTCGACGCCTTACGCGCCGCATCCGCAGTACTCGCCCGCGAACAACTATCTGATTCAGAAGGGCGACTATCCGTACAACTCGCAGTACGTGCGGCTGGTCGGAGGCACGACATGGCACTGGGCAGCGGCGACGTGGCGTCTGTTGCCGTCGGACTTCCAGTTGAAGAAGCTGTACGGCGTGGGCCGCGACTGGCCTTATCCGTACGAGACGCTCGAGCCGTGGTACTACGCGGCGGAAGTGCAGCTGGGCGTGTCCGGGCCCGATGCGCCCGTCGATCTGGGCTCGCCGCGCTCGAAGCCGTATCCGATGAAAGGGCTGCCGCTGTCGTACATGGATCAACGCTTCTCCGATGTGCTGAACGCGAACGGCTTCAAGGTCGTGCCCGAGCCCGTCGCGCGCAACAGCCGTTCCTACGATGCGCGACCCACCTGCTGCGGCAACAACAACTGCATGCCGATCTGCCCGATCGGCGCGATGTACAACGGCATCGTGCATGTCGACAAGGCCGAGCGCGCGGGCGCGAAGCTGATTGCGCAGGCCGTCGTCTACCGGATCGAAGCGGACAACAAAGGGCTCGTCACGGCCGTTCACTACAAGGATCCGAACGGCAACAGCACGCGCGTGACGGCCAAGCTGTTCGTGCTCGCGGCGAACGGCATCGAGACGCCAAAGCTGATGCTGATGTCGACCTCCGACGTGTTTCCACACGGCATCGGCAACCGCTCCGATCAGGTGGGGCGCAATCTGATGGATCATCCCGGCACGGGCATCGCGTTTCTCGCGAACGAATCGTTGTGGCCGGGACGCGGGCCGATGGAGATGACGTCGGTGGTGAACTTCCGCGATGGCGCGTTCCGCTCGGAGTACGCGGCGAAGAAGCTGCATGTGTCGAACGGCGTGCAGACGATGGCGATCGCGTCCGCGCTGCTCAGGAGCGGGATGACGGGCGCCGAACTCGACCGGCAGATTCGCGACCGCGCCGCGCGCATGGTGGTGATCAACAGCTTCCACGAGCATTTGCCCGAGCCGCAGAACCGCATCGTGCCTTCCGCCGATCACAAGGACGCGCTGGGCATTCCACAACCCGAGATCTACTACTCGATCAACGACTACGTGAAGAAAAGCGCCGCGCACACGCACGAACTCTACGCGCAGATCGCCGGTCTGTTCGAAGGCACGGAGGTGTCGTTCGACGACAACTTCGCACCGAACAACCACATCATGGGCACGACGATCATGGGCACCGACGCCGCCGATTCCGTCGTCGATGCCGACTGCCGCACGCACGATCATCAGAACCTGTTCATCGCGGGCAGCAGCGTGATGCCGGGCGCGGCGTCGGTGAACTGCACGCTGACCATCGCGGCGCTGTCGCTGAAGCTTGCCGACAAGCTCAAGAGCGAGATCTGACGATGAACGAGCACATGTCCCGCGCGAAACGGTCGGACGGACACGGCGGCAATCTCGATGCGACGGTGTTCGCGACGAGCCGGCGTCTGGCGCTCAAGAGCCGCCGGCGCGTCTGGAAGATGGCGGCGCTTGCGGCGGTGTTTTCGATGTTCGCGCTGTATCTCGCGTGGCTCGAAGCGTACGACGCCGAGCCGCATCACAACGACGAATCGCCGCTGGGCGAAGCCATTGCGCAGGCCACGTCGGTTGCCGGCGGCGTCCCGGGACCGGGTCCCGATCTCGTCAAGCGAGGCGAGTACCTGGCGCGAGCGGGCGACTGCATTGCCTGCCACACGTCGGACAAGGGGCGTCCGTTCGCGGGCGGCCTCGCGATCGACACGCCGTTCGGCACGATCTATACGCCGAACATCACGCCCGATCCGGACACGGGCATCGGCCGCTGGACGGACGCCGACTTCATGCGCGCGATGCACGAAGGCATTGGCAAGGAAGGCGAGCGGCTTTATCCGGCGTTTCCGTATGTCGAGTACACGAAGGTCACCGATCAGGACGTGCAGGCGATCCGCGCCTACCTGAACACGGTGGTGCCCGTGCATTACACGCCGCCGTCGAACAAGCTGCGCTTCCCGTTCAACCAGCGCTGGCTGATGGTCTTCTGGAACATGTTCAACTTCGACGAAGGGCGCTTCGTACCCGATCCGAAGCAGAGCGCCGAATGGAATCGCGGTGCGTATCTGGTCGAAGGGCTCGCGCATTGCGAGGAGTGCCATACGCCGCGCAATTTCACACAGGGCCTCAAAACCAGCGAACGATTCTCAGGTGCAATTCAGTCTGGGTGGCATGCGTATAACATCACGCCGCACAAGACGAGCGGCATCGGCAATTGGTCCGATCAGGATGTGATCGGCTATCTGTCGACGGGCGTTGTGCATGGGCGCGCGAATGCGGCTGGACCGATGGCCGACGTGGTATCCGACAGCACGCAGTATCTGAACCGTGAAGACTTGCGGTCGATCGCGACGTATCTGCGTTCCTTGAAGGCGATCGACCGGGGCGAGTCGCGGATGCGGGCCGATTGGGGCTCGCCTGCCAGCGATGTCGTTGCGATGCGGGGCATGCGGGTGAGTGGCGTCAATGGTGCGCAGCTGTTTCTCGCGAACTGTGCGAGTTGTCATCACTGGACGGGTGAGGGTGTCGGTGCCAGCGCGCCCGGGGCTTATCCGTCGTTGATACATAACAGTGTCGTGGGTGCCAGCGATGCGAATAATCTCGCGATGGTGATTTTGCATGGCGTGCGCCGCACGACTCAGGATGTCGATGTGCTGATGCCCGCGTTCGAGGGGGATTTGAGCGATGAACAGATCGCTGCTGTTGCCAACTACGTGACGACCCAGTTTGGGAACCCGCGTGCGCGGGTGAGTGTTGAAGAGGTGAGTCGGTTACGGGGTGTGCCGCAGTGAGCGGTGTTGGCTGTTGCTGTTGCTGCTTTGCTGCTTTGCTGCTGTTGTTTATCGCTGGCATCCGCGTTTTGGTGTTGGTCGTTCATGCGTTGCCCCTGTGCGGGGCGGCACCTACTTTTCTTTGCAGCGGCAAAGAAAAGTAGGCAAAAGAAAGCCGCTCACACCGCTAGCTTTTGTATTTGCCTGCGGGCCCCCAACGGGTCCCGCACTCCACACGGCAACACATTGTTTTGCGCCCGTTGCCAGCGCCTCGAACAGGCGCATCACCCACTCCAGTCACCCGCAGCCCAGCCAGCGGCAGCGATCCGTCTGCGCCGCCCAGGTGGCAAACGGTGTGTAGGTTGTCGCACCCTATGCGTTCGCGCCCCTACGACACCGATCCGCTTTTCAGTCCGGAGTGGTGCACTTCCGTCGCGATGGCCTACACACCGTTTGCCACCTGGGCGGCGGTGGACTTTCGGTAACGCGATCCGTGACGTGGGAGTGTGAAGCGGGTGATGCGTGAGTTAGCACGCTGGCAACGGGCGCAAAACAATGTGTTGCCGTGTGGAGTGCGGGACCCGTTGGGGGCCCGCAGGCAACGACTAGCACTGGCGGTGTGAGCCCGCTTTCTTTGCTTACTTTCTTTGCGGCGGCAAAGAAAGTAAGTGCCGCCCCGCACAGGGGCAACGCATGAAGTACGAAGGCAAAACGCGGATGCCGACGACAAGCAAAGCAGACCGAAGAAGCACGACGCGAACGTAAGTGCCGCCCCGCACAGGGGCAACGCCTACGAACCGATTACAAACCGCGGATGCCAGCAGCGCAGCAAAGCAGACCGAAGAAGCACAACGCAAACCGCAAAACACCAAAACCAACACCAAAACAAAAAAACCGCCAACCATTTGGCGCCCAAACGCGAGATGCCCCGCATACAGCGCTTGCGGACCCGCACTATCATGCAGTTATGGATTCCACACTTTTCACCCTCGTCCAACATCATCCCGCGAATCGCGCGGGACGCGACTTCGTCGTCGGCGATCTGCACGGCTGCCTCGATGCGTTGCGCTTCCTGTTGCGCGAGATCGAATTCGATCCTTCACGCGATCGGCTGTTCTCGGTCGGCGATCTCGTCGATCGCGGCTCGCAGTCGGAAGAAGCCCTGGCCTTGCTCGACAAGCCCTGGTTCCACGCGGTGCTCGGCAATCACGAGGACACGCTCTGCGCCGTTGCTGAAGGCAAGCTTAAGAAGCAATGGTGGTACGGCATAGGTGGATTGTGGAGCGCGCATCTGCCGGCCGAAAAGCTGCGCGAATACGCGCAGCGTCTGCGCACACTGCCGCTCGTGCGCGTCATCGGCTCGGGCAGCGAGCGCTTCAACGTGCTGCACGCAGAGTTTCTCGGCACAGACGTCGAACTCGACGCCGACGATTTCTCCGCCGACATGCGCCAGCAACTGCTGTGGGGCCGCAGCCTCGCAATGGGCACAGGCGACCCGATGTCCCAACTCGGTCTCTCGCTGACGTATTGCGGACACACGCCGATGCGCGAAGTGCAGCAGATCGGCGCGCAAGTGTTCATCGATACGGGCGCGTTCGGCCCCGGCGGCAAGCTGACGATCGTCGAGGCGCGCACGACGAACCGCTGGTCGGTGACCGTCGACGTCGCGCGCGCGGTCGGCGCCTCAGCAATGGCCCTTCCGTAGACGCCGCAACCATCAGCCCACCTGATTCAACTCGAAGACCATATCGACGGCGCTGCCGTTCCAGTTGTATTCCAGATACGCCGCGTGATGACAGTCGCGCAATAGCGTCGTCTTGAACGCGGCGAGGCATTCGCCAGCCGTGTCCCGCACCGACGGATACACGATGCCCGGCGCACCCGCCTCGCGCGCCGCACGGCCGAGCGCCTGGCCGGGCGCGTAGTCGTTCGGCGACAGCACCGAGGCATCGACCGAATCCGCGCCGCGCAGATCCACCACGTCACCATGCGCCATCACCGTGTAGAGACGCATCTGCTGACGCATCGGCGGCTCTTGCGTTGCGGCGAGGAACAGACCCGAGTGATAACGCGTCTCGGCGATCGCAGTTTCGCGTGAACGCGCGCAGTAGAACACGCCATACGTGCCGTCCGAGAAGCGGCTGCCCTGCGGATTCAGATGCGTGAGCGCGGCCATGATCGGCCCGTAGCCCGAACCGAAACGCCTTTCTTCGCGCGGCACGAGATCGAGATCGCCGACTTCGGTGCGCACCCGGTCATTGGTCATCGCCTCGAGCGCGTACAGCGCCTCGAAGTCTTCGGGCGACGCCACGCGGTCGAACAGATTGACGGCGGGAAAGCGAGTGGGAATCACACGATACGCCGGCGTCCAGGCCAGCGACGTCACGCGCCAATTGTCTTGCCATTGCGGTTCCGTCACGCCCAGCCGCCTCGCATTGCATCGAGATACTGGCGCACGGCCACGAGGTCGCTGATGTTGCCCGCCAGCATGCGGTCGAGCGCGCGACGGCCGCCGAACGGCGGAGCGCTGTTGGGGCGCTTCACCCACGCGTCCGCGGCGGCGGATTGCGGCAGCAGGATTTGCAGCGCCTTGTAGATGCCGAGCAAAAGCGAGAGCCGCTCCAGCGTATCGCGGCCGAGGCGCGCGGTTTGCGGCTCCTGCTTCCATTTGAAGAAGGTGGATCGGCCGGGCGAGCCGAGCAGGGTGATCTGCTCGTCAGTGCTCAACTCCCAGTCGCGCGCGATGTTGAAGAACGCGCGCAGACCGGCGGCGGACATGTCCGCCACGGAAGGTTCGGCGGGAGGGCGTCGCAGCGGTCGTTCAGCGCTCGAATAGTGGGCAGCGGAAGACATGATGTGAGTCCTTAGTTGAACTTTTTCAAAATATTAGTCTATCTATGGATTAATGCAAGTGCAGTTGTATAATCCGCGCCTCGAGTTTTTGCACGGAGACTGCGGTGTCGCTGCGTTCCAAGGTGTGGGTGACGGTGGGCTTGTTGTGCGCGTCGATGGCGGCGCAGGCAGAGTACAAGGAAGTGTGGAATCCGCCCGAGGCGGCGCGCGGCGCTCAGCACGCCCATCACGCGCAGCATGCGAAAGCGGCAGCGCCGCACGCAAAGGTTGCTGCGGCGAAGCCCGTTGCTCCTGTGAAGGCGAAAGCGAAGGTAAAGGCGAGCGCGCCGCACGGCGTTGCCACCCAAACGGCACACGCGACGGGCGCCAAAACGGCGCACGCCAAACCGGCTGAAGCGGCAGCGAAACCTGGTCCGGCGGCAGCGAAACCGGCGCAGGCCCAGGCAAGTCCGGCCGTTCAAGCTGGTAACGGCTCGACCCCGCGCGAACTCCCGCCCATCCTCCACTAAACCTGCAGCGGTGCGCTCACTGGGCGCACAGTCCGTTCGTCACGAGCCGCAGCGACTCGATCGAGCGCGCGTCGCGCACCCGTGAATGCAGCGTTACACGCGATTCCGGCAACGCCGGCAATCCGAACCGCGCGCCTGAATCCACGAGGCCGCGCGGGGCAACGCGCCTTGCCAGCGGCGCCACGGCCAGTCCAGCCGCCGCCGCTGCCCCCACTGCCTGCACGCCACCGCCGACGAATGCCTCGCGCCAGGCGATGCCCGCGCCGTCTAGCGTGCGCAGCGCAATCGAGCGCACGTTGCAGGGCGCAGCGAGCAGCGCGAGCGGCAAAGGTTCGCCCGGGCGTGGCTGCCATTCGGGCGTGGCGAGCCATGACAGCGGTTCGGTAAAGAGGAGCGCGCCGTCGTCGCGCGGCACGTCGTCCGGTTCGTAGCGCACGACCACGGCGTCGAGCCGCCGTTCGTCGAACTGTTGCAGCAGCGCCGCCGACAGCCCCATGTGCAACTCCAGCACCAGCGCGGGATCGTGCGCATTCACGCGCGCAAGCAGCGCCGCGAGATCGGTTCCTGCTACATGCTCGCTCAAACCCAGCGCGAGCCGCCGCTTTTCCGCCGATAACGCGCCGAGCGCCCGGTCGTGCGCGCTCAGCAAGTCGCGCGCGCCGTCGAGAAACGCGTCGCCATCCGCCGACAGCCGCACGACGCGCGGCGTGCGCTCCAGCAACTGCTTGCCGATATGCGCTTCCAGCCGCTTCAGCTTGAGGCTGACGGCGGATTGCGTGGTATCGAGCGCATCGGCGGCGCGCGTGAAACTGCGCAGGTCGGCGACGAGCACGAACGCGCGCACGGCATCGAGATCTAGCACTTTCATTTCAGATGAAAATAGATGAAATATCCAGCCATATCTGTTCAATATGATAGTCGCGAACTAATCTGAATGCACTGCCTCTTCATTCACAGGAGTTCGACATGCCGTTCACACGCATCGCACTTCGCGCCGGCAAGCCGGCCGCTTATCGTCAGGCGCTCACGGAAGGCATCCAGCGCGCGCTGGTCGCCGAGTTCAACGTGCCCGAGGACGACATCTTCATGGTCATCACCGAGCACGACGAGAGCAACTTCGTCTACAACCGCAACTATCTCGGCATCGAGCGCAGCGACGATTTCGTGCTGATCCAGCTCACCGTGACCAACTCGCGCACGCAGGAGCAGAAGAAGGCGCTCTACAAGCACATCGTGGACAACCTCGCCGAACATCCGGGCGTGCGGCGAGAGGACGTGTTCATCAATCTCGTCGAGGTGCTGAAGGAGAACTGGTCGTTCGGCAACGGGATCGCGCAGTACGCGTCATGAGCGTTTGCGCGAGGGGGGTGAAGGTAGCGGAAAGTGGCGTCGCTATAATGGCCCACACCTTCATCCGTTCGTCAGTCGACGCGCACGCGAGCCATGACATCCGATAACAACGACACATCCCACGACCCTTTGCAGTTTGGCGGCTCCGTCTGGTTCCGCTCCGGCGAGCAGGCGCTCGGCGGCGCGCAGCGCATCGCGCTGCTGGCGGCGATCGGCGAGACGGGCTCGATCACGGCAGGCGCAAAAGCTGTCGGCATGAGCTACAAGGCCGCGTGGGATGCCGTCGATGCGATGAACAACCTCGCGGGCGAAACGCTCGTCGTCCGTTCGACGGGCGGCAAGGGTGGCGGCGGCACGACGCTGACGCCGCGCGCGTTGACGCTGATCGACACGTTTCGCGCGGTCGACCGCGAGCATCGGCTGTTTCTGGAGCGCGCGGGCGCGGCGATCGCCGGTTTTTCCGCCGACTGGCAACTGATCGGCCGCATCGGCATGAAGACGAGTGCGCGCAACCAGCTGTACGGCAAGGTCAGCGCGATCCAGCGCGGCACCGTCAACGACGAGATCGCGCTGGCGCTGCCGGGCGGACAGAGCGTTGTGGCCATCGTCACGCATGAAAGCACGGAGACGCTCGGGCTGGCGGTCGGCGCGGAGGCCGTGGCGCTCGTGAAGGCATCGTCGGTGCTGCTGGTTGCCGACGACGGCACATCGGACCGGCTATCGACGCGTAACCGCCTGCGCGGAACCGTGTCGGCCGTGCAGCGTGGCGCGGTGAATGCGGAGGTGTCGTTGACACTGGAAGGCGGCGCCGTCGTGACAGCCGTGGTCACGAACGAAAGCGTCGCTGAACTGGGCATTGCCGAGGGACAGGCGCTCGTGGCCGCGTTCAAGGCATCAAGCGTGATTCTGGGCGTCACCGCCTGAGAGCCTGATGGCCTGAGAACCGCTACGAAACCGTGCGCGGATAGCCTTTGAACGGCACGTTCTGACGCACGCTGCCGTCATACACCTGCACGACCTGATCGCCGAACGCGGCGACATCGTCGGGATCGTGCGTGATCAACAGCATCGGAATATCGAGCCGCGTCTGCAGGTCCGACAGTTCGCGCCGCATGCGCGCGCGCAGCGCGTGATCGAGCGCGGAAAACGGCTCGTCGAGCAGCAGCAGGCGCGGCTGCGCGACCAGCGCCCGCGCGAGCGCGACGCGCTGCTTCTGTCCGCCCGAAAGCTGCGCCGGATGATGACCCGCAACGGTCTTCAGATCGAGCGCATCGAGCCAGTAGTCGATCTGCGGATGCGAAAAGCGCCGCCCCGGATTCAGCCAGCCCGTGTGCATCCCGAAACCGATGTTCTGCCGCACGTTCAGATGCGGAAACAGCGCGTAGTCCTGAAACAGATACGCGAGACGGCGCGCCTGCGGCTTCTGGTCGATGCCGCGCGCGCTGTCGAACAGCGCGTCGCCGTGCAGCAGAATCTGGCCTTCGTCGGGACGCAGCAGCCCGGCGATTGCCTGCAGCGTCAGGCTCTTGCCCGCGCCCGACGGGCCGAACAGCACCATGCGCTGCGAGTTTGCCGTGAACGACACGTCGAGCCGGAACTCGCGTTCGGCGGTGCGCAGCGTTTTGCGGATATCGACGGTGAGCGGCATGTCAGCGGGACGTCATCAGCGAATGTTGCGGCACGAGCCGGCCGGCGAGCACCAGGATCACGACGCAGGTGACCGAGGTCACGAGCACGAGGAAATTGGCCGTGCTGTCGTCGCCCGCCTGCACGGCGGCGTAGACCGCCACGGAAAGCGTCTGCGTGCGGCCGGGCAGATTGCCCGCGATCATCAGCGTCGCGCCGAATTCGCCGAGCGCACGCGCAAACGCGAGCAGAGCGCCCGCGAGAATGCCGCGCGACGCGAGCGGCAGCGTCACGCGAAAGAAGATTGCCATTTCGCTGACGCCGAGCGTGCGAGCGGCGCGCTCCAGTTGAGGATCGACGGATTCGAACGCGGCCCGTGCGGACTTCAGCACGAGCGGAAACGCGACGACCATCGACGCGATCACCGCGCCTTGCCAGGTGAACACCAGCTGGATATCGAAACGGTCGAGCCACGCGCCGAACACGCCGCGCCGGCCGAGCAGCACCAGCAGGTAATAGCCGAGCACCGTCGGCGGCATCACGAGCGGCAGCGTCAGCAGCGAGTCGATCAGATCGCGCGCGCCCGAGCGCCAGCGCGACAGGCCGAAGCCCGCCGCGACGCCGAACACGATGTTCAGCGCGGTCGCCCAGCCCGCGACTTTCAGCGACAGCATCAACGGGATCCAGGCCTGTTCCATGTTGGCGATCGTGCGCGTAGGTCGGCGAACGGCTTAGTGCGCCGGCTTGAAGCCGTACTTCGCCAGCACGGCCTGGCCAGCCGGCGACAGCACGAAGCTGATGAACGATTGCGCGTCGGCGGCGTGCTTGCTGCCTTCGACCTGCGCGATCGGGTAGCTGATCGGCGTCGTCGTCGGCACGGTCAGCGCGACCTTGACCTTGTCGGGCATCACGGCGGCATCGGTGCCGAACACGAAGCCGGCGTCGACTTCGCCGCGCGACACATAATCGAGGCTCTGGCGCACGTTCGACGCGAGCACGCCCTTGGTGCTGACGGCATCCCACACGCCCGCTGCCTTCAGCGCGCCTTCGGTGTAGCGGCCGACGGGCACGGATGCCGGGTCGCCGTACGCAATACGCTTGACGCTCGCCGAAGTCAGCTCGCTCAGGTTCGACGGCGCGAGCTTGCTGTCCGCCGGCACGATCAGCACGAGCGAGTTCGCGGCGAAGTCCTTGCGCGTCGACGGCACGATCACTTTCTGCTCGGCGGCCTTGTCCATCGCTTTCTGGTCGGCGGACGCGAAGACGTCAGCGGGCGCGCCCTTCACGATCTGCTGCATCAGCACGTCGGACGCGCCGAAGTTGAACAGCAGCCTGGTACCCGGATGTTCCTTCTCATACGCATCGCCGACGGCCTTGAACGCGTTGGTCAGGCTGGCGGCCGCCGACACGACGAGCTCGCCGGCGCGTGCCTGCGCGCCGAAGGCAAACGAAATCGCGCTCGCGACGAGCAGGGCAGGTTTCAGAAAGCGAAGCATCGACGGAAGAGACATGGGAAGGTGGCGCCGGATCGACCGGAAGGAAGTTGAAAACGCCATCGTAATATATGTAGGGTTACAGCGGTCGACATGTTGAACATGTGGCACGCAAGATTGCCTGTTTCGTGTGATTTATGCGTCGGAATCGGGCAACGGCACCGCGACGTTGCGTGTTTTCTGCAACGGCGCGACGGGTGAAGCAGGTGAAGCCGGAGTCTTGTTGTCGTGCAGCACCTTCCAGCGTGCGCGGACATACGGCCGGTCGTGGCCGGACACTTTCAGCGCGATGTGCGTGACCCAGCGCTGGGTCGGCAGGTGCAGCTTGTGGAGGCCGAGCATAAGAATCATCAGGCTCAGCACGACGGGCGCGACGGGCAGGCGCCCCGGCGGCGTGGCGTTCCACGCGATGCGAACGAAGACGAGCGCCGCCAGCGCACCGACGATGCAGCCGGTAATCGCTTCCGAAGGCGAATGCGCCTCGATGATGACGCGCGAAAGACCGACTGCCGCGCCGCCCAGCAGCGCGAGCACCACGCCGGCGATGCGCACGGCAGGCGGTGCGGACAGCAGCACGAGAAATGCTGCCACCGGGAAGACGGCCGTTGCGAACATCGCGTGTCCGCTCAGGCCTGTGAAATCCCAGACGCGCACGCCGATGCCCCAGCCGAGGAAGGCGATCTTCGTCGCCGTGACCAGAGCGACCGCTACGCCGAGCAAAAACAGCCAGCCAGCCGCGAGCCGCCACGAATAGCCGACGGCCAGCCACAGGGCGATTGCAAAGGCGAGCGGCAGCGTCAGTCCGGCACCGCCGAAGTTCGTAATCAGATACCAGAGGTGAGAGGGCAGGTGAGACATGGGCAATTCGATTGACGACGTGTGCTGGATGCGATCGTGTTCGACTCGCGCGTATTCTATAAGTATAGGGGTAGCGGTTCCGTCGCAGACGCCAACCAAAAGCGCGAAAACTGACAGATGCTAGGACAATTCGGAAATCGTCAGATGGAACGCCCGTTGCGGCGGGCTTTCTCTGAAATCGGGCTCTGTTGATGTCAGCATCGCATGGAGATTGATGTTATTGTGCATTGCACAAGTCTGCCGAAAGGGCAGAGAGCATCGATCCCTATTTGCGAGAAAATCCTATGCCAAAAAGTCTCACGAAGATCTGGCTAGGCGGCCTGAAACGCCTGTTTGCGATTCAATCGGAACACGTCCAGGCGACGCTGAAGCGCAAGCCCAAGCGATCTTCGACCCGCAACGCGACGCGCCCGGCGCAGACGGTCGCGAAGCCGTCTGCGAAGGTCCGTCCAACGGTCACCCGCGACGTGCCGCAGCGCGGCGCGCGCGAATCGCGCGTGCGGCCGCGCGCCGCCGCCTGGGCGAGCGGTTCGTGGACGCGTTCGTTCCACTCCGCGCCCGCAGCGCCGGGCAGCCTCGTCAATCACCTGCAATACGGGCTGTATCTGCCCGCCGGCAAGCCCGTGAAACATGCGCCGCTGATCGTGATGCTGCACGGCTGTACGCAATCCATCGACGAATTCGCCGAAGGCACGCGCATGAACCTGCTGGCCGACCGCTATGGTTTTGCCGTCGTATATCCGGAGCAGTCGAAGCACGCGCACGCGCATCGCTGCTGGCATTGGTACGACGATACCGACCGCGCGGGCCGTGCGGAAGCGCGCGCCGTGGTGTCGCTCGTCGATGCGCTCGTCGAAACGTATGGATTCGACCGCGAGCGCATTTATGTAGCGGGCATTTCGGCTGGCGCGGGGCTCACGTCGCTACTGGCGCTGCACTTCCCGGAGCACTTCGCGGCTGTCGCGCTGCATTCGGGGCCGGCATTCGGCGAAGCGCACTCCGGCATCACCGCCATGGACGTAATGCGGCGCGGCACGCGACAGGACCCTGTTTCGCTCGTCGATACCGTGGCGGACGTCACCGCCTATCCCGGTATGCCGGCCATCATTCTGCAAGGCGAGGCGGATCGCGTGGTGGCGCCCGTCAACGCCGAGCAGTTGACCGAACAGTTCCTGCGGCTGAACGGTATCGTCGATGCGCAAGGCGTGCGCAAAGTCGGCGACGTCAAGGAAGACCGCAAGGCAACCGTCACGACCCGCGATTACACGCGCGGCGGACGGCGCGTCGTGCGCCTTTGCCGCGTACAGGGGCTCGGCCACGCATGGAGCGGCGGCGATGACGCAGTACCGTTCCACTCGTCGAAGGGGCCGGATGCGTCGAGTTTGTTGTGGGACTTTTTCCGGCATCAGCGCCGGACCGAGTCGGCGCGGCCCGCTTCACGCACGACAGAAAGCGCCCGGCAACGCGCCAGTTGACAAATTGCCACACTTCGAATTTAGCGCTGGTGCTAGCCTAGGGTTTTCCCTATAATAGGGGTTATCCCTAGGTGTCAGTCGCCTAACGCCAAATCCGAGGTTCACCATGTATCTGATCAGCCGCTTTTTCCTGTTTCTGACGAAGTCCTACGACGAGCGCGTCAAAGCACACAATGACGCCTACCTGGCCGAAGCGACGGACCTGTACGACTTGGAATTCCGCATGCGCAAGATCGACCGCGAAGCGCAACTGCGTCAGCCGTCGTGGATGAGCCAGCACTAATCGGCAGTAAGGGCCGGCGTTCCAGCCGGCCATGAAAGTCGCTCAACGCGAGCGCAACACGCCGTAGCGCGCCAGTGCCTGCTGGCGCGCTACGGCGTGATCGACGACAGGCTGCGGGTAATCCTGTCCCAGCACGACGCCCCAATCCTTCAGGTCGTCGGGATCCGCCTGCCACGGCGCGTGAATCCACTTCGCGGGCACCGTCTCCAGCTCTGGCAAGAAGCGCTTGATAAAGAGCCCTTGCGGATCGAACTTCTCCGATTGCGTTACCGGGTTGAAAATCCGGAACCACGGTTGCGCGTCGCAGCCCGTCGATGCCGCCCATTGCCAGCCGCCGTTATTCGCCGAAAAGTCGAAGTCGTTGAGCTTTTCCTCGAAGTAGCGCTCGCCGCGCCGCCAGTCGATGCCCAGATCCTTCGCCAGAAAGCTGGCCGTCACCATCCGCAGACGGTTGTGCATGAAGCCGGTCCGGTTCAGTTGCAGCATTGCGGCGTCGACGAGCGGATAGCCCGTGCGTCCTTCGCACCACGCTGCGAACAGCGCGTCGGCGTCTTTGCCTGTTTCCCAGCGCAACCTGTCGAACTCGCGCCTGAACGACTCGCCCTTCGCGATATGCGGATGATGCGCGAGGATCATGAAGTAGAAGTCCCGCCAGATCAGTTCCGACAGCCACGTCGCCGCGCCCTGTCCGTCGGGTTGCAGCGACGTTTCATGCGCGAGCCGTGCGAGCGTGCGGATCGAAACCGTGCCGAAGCGCAAATGCACCGAAAGGTGACTCGTGCCGCGCGCGGCGGGAAAGTCGCGCCGCTCGGCGTAGCTGTCGATGCGAGTCAGAAAATCTTCGAGTCGCGCCTGCGCGCCGCTCATGCCTGCCTGTAGTTCCGTCTCGGCCAGCTTGCCGGGCGCGAAGCCCATTTTTGCGAGTGTCGGCCATGCGTGATCGAGCGTGCGCGGCGGTCGCGCGAGACTTTCCGAATAGCGTTCGACGGGATAGGGCTTGAGATCGAACGGCGTCAGCTGCTTGAGCCACGCGTTCTTGTACGGCGTAAACACGGCGAAAGGCTTGCGCTGGCCGTTGAGCAGTTCGTCGCGCTCGAAAATCACCTGATCCTTGAACGTAAGCAAACGGCGTCCATCGTCGCGCAGATGATCGGCGACCGTCTCATCGCGCTCGATGGCGACCGGCTCGTAGTCGTGATTGGTGAAAATCGCGTCGACTTCGAGTTGCGCGGCAAGCTTCGGGATCGCGTCGACGGGATCGTCGTGCAGCACGATCAGTCCGCCGCCGCCTTCCTTCAGCGACCGGTCGAGTTCCTCGAGCGACGCGAGAATGAACTCGATCCGCGCGTCCTGCACCTTGCCCACGTGCGGATCGCGCTGGTGTGCCCAATCGATCAGCGGCTGAAGAATGGTCGTGTCGAACACGAACACGCACCAGACCCGCTCGCAATGCCGAAGCGCGTAATACAGCGCCGCGTTGTCGCCTGTGCGCAGATCGCGGCGAAACCAGACGAGTCCGTTCTTGAAGTGTGCGTCGAGTGGGTAGGCGCGGGTCATGTGATGGCGGCGAGGACGAAGGACCGTCGATGATAGTGTCCGTGGGCCGCAAACCCAATGCCCGGCGCGTCGTGAATCGACGCAAAAATGAAGCAGCGACCGCCTTTCGCGCGAAAGGCGGTCGCTGCTCCAGAACTAACAGAAAGTCGAGGCCGGGAATATCAGACGATCTTCACGCGCACGTCGACATTACCGCGCGTCGCGTTCGAGTACGGGCAGACCTGATGCGCGGCGCTGACGAGATCCTGTGCGGCTGCCGCATCGAGGCCCGGCAGTGAGACGCGCAGTTCGACGTCCAGCGCGAAGCCGCCCTTGTCGTTCGGACCGACGCCGACGTCGGCCGTCACGGTCGTTTCGGCGGGCACGGGCTGCTTGCGCTGGCCCGCGACGAACTTCATCGCGCTCAGAAAACACGCCGAGTAGCCAGCCGCGAACAGCTGTTCCGGGTTTGTGCCTTGCGCGCCGTTGCCGCCGAGTTCGCGCGGCGCGGCCAGCTTCACGTCGAGCGCGTTATCCGACGACACCGCGCGACCATCGCGACCGCCGTTGCTCGTTGCCGTTGCCTTGTACAGTACGTTCATCTTGACGCTCCTTGATCGGATCCAGTGATTGGTTCAGTGCTTGCCAGTGCTTGCCAGTGCTTGCCAGTGCTTCGCGCAATCGCTGTCGAACTGGCATGGACGTAAATGTATCGCACTAATTATTAGTGTGCAAACTAAATTGCAAGTCGATGCGCCAGGCGCGAACGCACGCGATTCAGTCTCGTTCGAGGTAGTCGTTCAGCGTGCCGCGCAATTGCTGGAGATCGTCGCGCAGCCGCACGAGAAATTCATGCGGTTGCTGGGTTGCACAGAAGATTTCTTTCGGCACGTCGCGGGCGGTGCGCTTGAGCGTGACGCCCGATTTCGTCAGCCGGATGAACACGAGCCGCTCGTCTTCGGTGCCGCGCACGCGCTCGATATAACCCTGCGCTTCGAGCCGCTTCAGCAGCGGCGTCACCGTGGCCGAATCGAGGTTCAGGCGCGCGGCGATGTCCTTCACCGTGACGTCGTCGCTTTCCCACAGGATGAGCATCGTCAGATACTGCGGGTAGGTGAGGCCGAGCCGGTCCAGAATCGGCTTGTAGGCTTTCGTCATCGCAAGGGACGTCGAATAGAGCGCGAAGCAGAGTTGCTGGTCGAGCGTGACGGGAAAGGCGGTGCGCTGGGTCATGGGCGTCCCCTTGAAGCGATGCGTGCGAATGGATTGCGTGCAAACTATTGTGCCGAAAAACTCGGCGCGTGGCATCTATGCTTCACCTCGTCGTGCGCGAAGCGCGCGCCGCCTGCACGGCGCGGACCCAACTGACGTAGCCGGCGCAGCCGCTCAGGGCGAGGGTGACGAGGATGAGTCGGAAGTGAGCGGCTGACCAGGCGATTGCACGCCGAAGCAGCCGCGGTATGTGGCGTAGAACGAGCAATAGAGCATCGTGGTGACGATGATCGACGCGGGCATGAGAATCACGAGCGCGAGATCGCCCGCGCCCAGTGCCTGAAGCAGCGCGGACAGTCCGATCGAAACCGTGGTTGCGACGGCGAACCACAATGCGCCGTAGACGAGGAACGCGCCGCGATTGCGCCAGCAACTGACGATGCTGAAGAACATCGCCTTGATGGTCGGCACGTCGTGCCACGCGGTGAGAACGGGCGCGAACCAGAACAGCATCGCGACGGGCACGTAGAACGCCAGCGCTGTCAGCACGGCAAGCGGAATGTCGCTATTGGCGACGGCTTCCGGCTGCATCGACTCGCCGCTGATCATCAGATGCAGCAGCATGCCGCCGTCCGCGAGCGCGGAGCCTGTCAATACGACGGCCATCGCGATGATGTACAGCACGCCGAGCAGCAGCAGGCGCTTCGCGACCTGGCTGCCGTAAGAGCGGAAGCCGTCGACGAGAATGGTGGGCAGCACCGGCTTGCCCGCGATCGTGTCGCGGCACGCCGCCATGAAGCCGACGGCGACGCCCGGAATCAGCATGAGCGGCAGCACGCCGCCGATGATGGGAATCAGCGAGATTGCCGTCATCGCGAGCAGGTACGCGAAGAACAGCGTCAGAAACGCGAGCGGATTCCTGCGAAAAAGCCAGATGCCTTGCCGGAACCACACGTAGCCGGTTTTCGCCGGAACTTCGATCAGTTGCATGAGCTGTGAGTGCTTAGAGTGCGGCGCTCGCGAGACGCTCGCGGAGAATGCGCTCGAAATGACCGGGGTCGTGTGGCTTGAGCAGTTCGGCGGCGCGCGGCATATGGAAATCATACAGGCGCGAGACCCAGAAACGATACGCGCCCGCGCGCAACATGTCGCCCCAGTGCCGGGTTTCGGCGGGCGTGAACGGACGAACCGTCTGATAGGCGCGCAACATGCCTTCGACGCGCGCTTCGTCGAGCTTGCCCGTGGCCAGGTCGACGCACCAGTCGTTCACGGTGACGGCGACGTCGAACAGCCACTTGTCGCAGCCCGCGAAGTAGAAATCGAAGAAGCCGCCCAGTTCGACTTCATGATGCGTGCCGGGCGCCGCGTGCGCGAACAGCACGTTGTCGCGGAACAGGTCGCAATGGCACGGGCCTTCGGGCAGCGACGCGTAATCGGCCGACGCGAAGAACGCTTGCTGATGCGCGAGTTCTTCTGTGAGCAGCGCGCGCTGCGCGTTCGACAGAAACGGCACGATGCTCGGCACCGTGTCCTGCCACCACGGCAGGCTGCGCAGATTCGGCTGATGATGCGCGAAGTCGCGTCCAGCAAGGTGCAGGCGCGCGAGCATCTGCCCCACTTCGACGCAGTGCGCGACGCCTGGCGCCAGCTCAGGCGCGCCGTCGAGCTTCGTGACGATGGTCGCGGGCTTGCCGTTGAGCATGCCGAACAGCGCGCCGTCGTCGCGCGGCATCGGGTCCGGCACGGGCACGCGGTGCGAGGCCAGATGGCGCATCAGATCGAGATAGAAAGGCAACTGCTGCGCAGTCAGCTTTTCGAAGATCGTGAGGACGTACTCGCCGCGCGTGGTCGTCAGAAAGAAATTGCTGTTCTCGATACCGGATGTAATGCCGCGAAATTCGACGACTTCGCCGAGATCGTAGTGGCGCATCCAATCTGCGAGTTGGGCTTCGGTGACAGCGGTGAAAACGGCCATGCGTGGGGACGTCGAATCAGGTTGATCGGCTGGCGTAATGCCAGTGGCAAGTGGAACCAAGCGGGTTGAAAGCGTCGTGAGGGCGCTTCGGCTTGACGCAAAACCGGCGCGCGTCTTGCGACGGCGCGCCGGCTCGGGTGGATCAGTAATGCAGGTTCACGGACGGCAGTCGCGCGGGCGGCTTGCCGGATTCGTAGACGCGCGGCGACGTGTCGGCGGGCGCGCTCATCTGGTAGCGCGTGCCGAAGTTCGAGCGCACGTCGATTTCGACGGGCTTGCCCTTGTCGCGGTATTCGGTGATTTCGGTGCCGTTGCCGCTGCGTTCGTAGTAGCTCGGCGTGCGCGGCTGGTTGATCTCGACTTTCGAGCTGACTTCGGCCGCGGGACGGTTGATCGCTCTCAGATCCGGCAGGCCGGCCCGTTCGTTGGCTTCGGCTTGAGCGTCTGCGGCTGCCTTGTCTTGTGCGGACGGGGCAGGCTGGGCAGCCATCGCGACGCCGCTGACGGCCAGCATCAGCGCAACTGCGACGGGGAAGAGCGGCTTCATGGTGTTTCTCCGATTAGGTGGCCCAATTCTAGCAAATCCACTGCTGCCCACGGGCATGAGTCACGGGCGATCGCCTTATTTTGCGCGCTTCCCGCGCGGCCTGCAGAAAGCGCGCTGCTGCGTGGGAGCCACCGCGCAAAAACTGTCGATACGTGGGCACCACGTCATCGGCAGGCAGGGGTTCCGTGGTAATGTCGTTGCATCAATCGAGGCGAACGAAGATGAACTACGAGACCAATCAACGCGCGGTGCACGTGCCCGCCAATGCGTTCCCGACCGAGGCCTTCGACGACGCAGCTGACGCCGTCACGCGCCTGTCCGCCATCTATGAAGCGAACACGTCGTTCCTGCGCGACGCGTTCGCGCGCTACCGCCGCAACGAGCCGTTCGACCGGCGCGTGCGCGCGTGCTATCCGTTCGTGCGGGTGCGCACGGAGACCAACACGCATGTCGACTCGCGCCGCTCGTATGGCTTCGTCGCGGGTCCGGGCGTGTTCGAGACGACGGTCACGCGGCCCGATCTGTTCGGCAATTACTATCGCGAGCAACTGCGCCTGCTGGTGAAGAACCATCATGTGTCGGTGGAAGTGGGTGTGTCCGACCAGCCCATTCCCATTCACTTCGCATTCGCGGAAGGCATTCACCTCGAAGGCGATCTGGACCGCGAGCGCCTGCTCGCGATGCGCGACGTGTTCGATGCGCCCGATCTCGCGCTGCTCGACGACCGCATCGTCAACGGCACGTACGAGCCGCTGCCGGGCGAGCCGCATCCGCTCGCGCTGTTCACGGCGGCGCGCGTCGACTTCTCGCTGCACCGGCTCAAGCACTACACGGCGACGTCGCCGACGCATTGCCAGAACTACGTGCTGTACACGAACTATCAGTTCTATATCGACGAATTCGTGAAGCTCGGTCGCACGATGATGACGAAGACCGACGACGCCGATCTGCGCGCGTACCGCAGCGAGTACACGTCGTTCGTCGAACCGGGCGACGTGATCACGTACAACGCGAATCTCGGCGAGCAGGAAGACGAGGGCCACGCGCCGCCGCGCCTGCCGCAGATGCCCGCGTATCACCTGAAGCGCGCGGACGGCAGCGGCATCACGATGGTCAACATCGGCGTCGGTCCGTCGAATGCGAAGACGATCACCGATCACATCGCGGTGCTGCGTCCGCATGCGTGGATCATGCTCGGCCACTGCGCGGGGCTGCGCAATACGCAACGTCTCGGCGACTACGTGCTGGCGCACGGCTATGTGCGCGAGGATCACGTGCTCGACGACGATTTGCCGTTGTGGGTGCCGATTCCGGCGCTCGCCGAAGTGCAGGTCGCGCTCGAGCGGGCCGTGGCGCAGGTCACGCAGCTCGACGGCGCCGAACTCAAGCGCGTGATGCGCACGGGCACGGTCGCGAGCGTCGATAACCGCAACTGGGAGCTGCGCGATCATCGCGAGCCGGTGCTGCGTCTGTCGCAAAGCCGCGCCATCGCGCTCGACATGGAAAGCGCGACCATCGCGGCGAACGGCTTCCGGTTTCGCGTGCCGTACGGCACGCTGCTATGCGTGTCGGACAAGCCCTTGCACGGCGAGTTGAAGTTGCCGGGCATGGCGGACCAGTTCTATCGCGCGCAAGTCGATCAGCATCTGCAGATCGGCGTGAAAGCGATGGAGATTCTGCGCACCAACGGCTTGCATAAGCTGCATAGCCGGAAGCTGCGCAGCTTTGCAGAGGTAGCGTTCCAGTAAGCGTTCGGGCACGTTAAACGTACGGGAGTGCGACAAGCCCCGCCAACGCTCCGCCTCCCAGCAGCCACAACGGGTGAATGCGCGTCTTGAATCCAAGCGCCGCGCACGCACCCGTGATCGCCCACGCGAGCCACGACGCATCCGACGACAGAGCGATCAGCAATGCGCTCGATGCGACGAGCCCGGCCGTCACGGGCACGAGCCCTTTCTGCGCGACGCGCCGCCACGGGCGATCCTTGAAGCGGTTCCACGCATGCATCGCGAGTATCGTGACGACGGACGACGGTCCGAATTTCGCCAGCGACGTCACCAGCATCCCCGCCCAGCCGGCCACGTGCCAGCCGACCAGTGTGACGACCATCATGTTCGGTCCGGGCGCGGCCTGCGCCAGCGCGAAGAGCGCGCTGAACTCGCTGGCGGGCATCCAGTGATGCACTTCGACGACCTGCCGCTGCATCTCCGGCAGGATCGTATTGCCGCCGCCGAAGGCGAGCAGCGAGAGCTGGCTGAAAATGACGGCGAGCGCGATCAGCGTTTCGATCATTTCGACACCTCGTTTTGACGCGCATTCGCGCTTGCCGCCTTCGTCCGTTCCACACGCGATGCAACGAAGATGCTGAGCGGCGTCAGCACGAGCATCGTCGGCAATAGCGGGAAGCGCAGCAGCGCAATCGCGACGAAACCGAGCGCGGCGATCGTCGCGGCGCGCGGGTCGTGGCGCAGCGGCATCAGAATCTTGATGGCCATCGCGACCAGCAGCCCCGCCGCCGCGGCGGCCAGGCCGGCGAACAGATGCTTGATGTGCGGATCGTTCTGCGTGTGTTCGTACAGCACGCCGAGTGCGATCACGACCAGCGAAGGCCCGGCGATCAGGCCGAGTATGCCCGCCAGCGCGCCGCGCAAACCGCGAAACTTCATGCCGAGCGCCACGGACAGATTGATCACGTTGCCGCCCGGCAGGAATTGGCACAGGCCGAGCAGATCGGTGAATTCGGCGGCGCTCAGCCAGCGCCGCTGGTCGACGATGGTTCGCCGCGCCAGCGGCAGCGCGCCGCCGAACGACGTGAGCCCCAGGCCCAGAAAGCCCATGAAGATTTCGCGCGTGGTCGGAGCGGGCGTGTGCTCCGGCGCGTCGGGGTGCTGATCCATGACGTTCACTATCCGGTACAAGGCGTGAAGATTAGCGCTGTTCGACCCGCGTTCAAAACGATTTCTTGGGCAAGTCTTTGTGATCTAGAATCACAAGGATGAACCGCAAGCTTCCTCCCTTTCCGGCGCTGCGCGCCTTCGAAGCCGCGGCGCGGCACGACAGCTTCACGGCCGCCGCCGACGAACTCCATGTGACGCACGGTGCAATCAGCCGGCAGGTTGCCGCGTTCGAGGCGTGGGTCGGCGTGCAGGTGTTTCATCGCAACGGCAAGCGCGTGCGGCTCACGGAAGACGGCCGGCGTTATCTGTCGAAGATTCAGGCCGCGTTCGACAGCATCGCGGCCGCGACCGATCAGCTGCGCGACACGGGCGTCGTGCATGTGCTGCGCGTCAATGCGCTGCCTACGTTCGCGATGAAGTGGCTGCTGCCGAGGCTGTCGCAGTTTCAGCGGATGGCGCCGAACGTCGAGTTGCGGCTCGCGACCTCGAATGCGCCCGTCGAGACATTGGAGAGCTTCGACGTCGCCGTGCGACGCGGGCCCGCGCACTGGCCCAATTGCGTGAGCGGACAGTTTCTGGAAGAAATCGAAATTCCGGTGTGCAGTCCGGCGCTGCTGCAACGCATGCCGATTCATAACGCTGACGATCTCGCGCGGCACGTATTGCTGCATTCGGATACGCGCCCCGATGCATGGCATCACTGGCTGCAGGCCGCGGGCGTCAAGGCGAAGTGCCGCAAGAAACAGTCGTTCGACCATTTCTATCTGGCGTTGCAGGCAGCCGTGGACGGATTGGGCGTCGCGCTCGGTCCGTTGCCGCTCGTCGACGAGGAGTTGAAATCCGGGCGGCTCGTCACGCCGCTCGATGGGCCGCGCATCGACGTGCGTGGCTATTGGTGGGTCGCGCGGCGCGAAGTAGCGAATGCGCCGCTCGTCGAGCAGTTCTGCCGCTGGCTCGAAGCGCAGGCGGCGAACGATGCGCGTGCACCGTTCGCCGCCCGCCCATCAGATAGTCACAGATAGAACATCCGGTCTTCGTCCGACTTCGACGGATGCGCTTCCGGCTCTTCGCGCTCTTCGTAGAACGCGAGCACCGCTTCGAGCACCTGGTCGGGATCGTCGATCACCTGCATCAGGTTCATGTCGTCGGGATTGATGAGGCCCATCGGCACCAGTTGCGATTCGAACCACGCGAGCAGGCCCTTCCAGAACTCCGCGCCGACGAGAATGATGGGCACATGGCGCGACTTCTTCGTCTGAATGAGCGTGAGCACTTCGGCCAGTTCGTCGAGCGTGCCGAAGCCGCCCGGCATCACGATCACGGCATCCGAGTTCTTCACGAACGTGACTTTGCGCGTGAAGAAGTGACGGAAGCGCAACGAGATATCTTGCCACTGGTTGCCCGATTGCTCGTGCGGCAGCTCGATGTTCAGACCGACGGACGGCGCCTTGCCGGCATGCGCGCCTTTATTGGCCGCTTCCATGATGCCGGGGCCGCCGCCGGAGATCACGGCGAAGCCCGCGTCGGAGAGCTTGCGCGCGATCGTCGTGGCCAGTTTGTAGTACGGCGAGTTCGGTTTCAGACGCGCCGAACCATAGATGCTCACGGCCGGGCGGATCTCCGACAGGTACTCGGTCGCCTCGATAAACTCTGCCATAATCGTGAACATCTGCCACGATGCGCGGGCCTTCTTGGCTGTTGCGCGCTCTTGATCTGCGAGCGATCGCAGACTCGGAATCACTTTTCTCTTAGTCATAATGCCTGAAGAACAGAACCTGGAAGGTAAGACCCTGCTATTGGTTGACGGTTCGAGTTATCTGTACCGGGCCTACCATGCGATGCCTGATTTGCGCGGTCCCGATGGCGGGCCAACCGGGGCGCTCTACGGGATCATCAACATGCTGCGCCGTATGCGCAAGGAGGTTACGGCAGAGTATAGCGCGTGCGTGTTCGATGCCAAAGGCAAGACGTTTCGCGACGACTGGTATCCGCAGTACAAGGCGAACCGTCCGTCGATGCCCGAAGATCTCGCGAAGCAGATCGAGCCGATTCACGTCGCCGTGCGCTCGCTCGGCTGGCCGCTCCTGATGATCGACGGCGTCGAGGCCGACGACGTGATCGGCACGCTTGCCAAGCGCGCCGAGGCGCGTGGCATGAACGTGATCGTATCCACAGGGGACAAGGATCTGGCTCAGCTCGTGACGGATCATGTCACCCTCATCAATACGATGACGAACGAGAAGCTCGACCGCGAAGGCGTCGTGGCGAAGTTCGGCGTGCCGCCCGAGCGCATCGTCGATTATCTGTCGCTGATCGGCGATACCGTCGACAACGTGCCCGGCGTCGAGAAATGCGGCCCGAAAACGGCGATCAAATGGCTCACGCAATTTGACACCCTCGATGGCATCGTCGCACACGCAGACGAGATCAAAGGTGCGGTAGGAGACAATCTGCGACGTGCGCTCGACTTTCTGCCGATGGCGCGAAAGCTCGTCACGGTCGAAACGGATTGCGACCTGACGGAGCACGTGATCTCGTTCGAGGACACGCTTCCCACCCGGCCCGAAGCGCGCGAAGAACTGCGCGACGTGTTCACGCGTCATGGCTTCAAGACGTGGCTGCGCGAAGTCGAAATCGCAGATGCGGTCGAAGGGCCCGAAACCGACGTGCCGCCCGCGCCCACTGTCGAAGGCGACGGCGCGCGCGAGTACGACACCGTGCAGACGTGGGAGCAGTTCGACGCATGGCTCGCGAAGATCGACGCGGCCGGGATCACGTCGTTCGATACGGAAACGACGTCACTCGATCCGATGGTCGCGCAGATCGTCGGCATTTCGATTGCGGTCGAAGCGGGCAAGGCGGCCTATATTCCCGTCGCGCATCGCGGGCCGGACGCACCCGTTCAGTTGCCGCGCGACGAAGTGCTCGCAAAGCTCAAACCGTGGCTCGAAAGCCGCGACAAAAAGAAAGTCGGCCAGCATCTGAAGTACGACGAGCAGGTGCTCGCGAACTACGGCATTACGATGGACGGCATCGAGCACGACACGCTGTTGCAGTCGTACGTGCTCGAATCGCATCGTCCGCACGACATGGACAACCTCGCGCTGCGTCATCTCGGCCTGAAGACGATCAAGTACGAGGACGTGGCGGGCAAGGGCGCATCGCAGATCGGTTTCGATGAAGTGGCGCTGGACAAGGCCTCCGAATACGCAGCCGAAGATGCCGACATCACGTTGCGCCTGCATCAGGCGCTGTATCCGCAGATCGCTGCCGAAGTGCCGCTCGATCACGTGTACCGCAACATCGAAGTGCCGACGTCGCGTGTCCTGCGCAAGATGGAGCGCAACGGCGTGCTGATCGACGTCGAAAAGCTGCGCGTGCAAAGCAACGAGATCGCGACGCGTCTCGTCGAACTGGAACGCGAGGCGTATGAACTCGCGGGCGGCGAATTCAATCTCGGCTCGCCCAAACAGATCGGCCAGATTTTCTTCGAGAAGCTCGAACTGCCCGTCGTCAAGAAGACGCCGAGCGGCGCGCCATCCACTGATGAAGAGGTGTTGCAGAAGCTCGCCGAAGACTATCCGCTGCCGAAGACGATTCTCGAGCATCGCGGTCTGTCGAAGCTGAAGTCGACCTACACCGACAAGTTGCCGCGCATGGTCAACGCGAGCACAGGCCGCGTGCATACGAACTATGCGCAGGCCGTCGCGGTGACGGGGCGTCTCGCATCGAACGATCCGAATCTGCAGAACATTCCCGTGCGCACGGGCGAAGGCCGGCGCATTCGCGAGGCGTTCATCGCGCCGCCGGGACATAAGCTCGTGTCGGCGGATTACTCGCAGATCGAGTTGCGCATCATGGCGCATATTTCCGGCGACGAAGCGCTCCTGCGCGCGTTCAAGCAGGGCGAGGACATTCACCGCGCCACGGCTTCGGAAGTGTTCAGCGTGACGCCGCTCGAAGTGTCGAACGATCAGCGGCGCATTGCGAAGGTGATCAACTTCGGGCTGATCTATGGCATGAGTTCGTTCGGCCTCGCGTCGAACCTGGGCATCACGCGCGATGCCGCGAAGCTGTACATCGACCGCTATTTCGCGCGTTATCCGGGCGTTGCCGCGTATATGGAGAACACCCGCACCAGCGCGAAGATGAAGGGCTACGTCGAAACCGTGTTCGGCCGCCGCCTGTGGCTGCCCGAGATCAACGGCGGCAACGGTCCGCGCCGCCAGGCCGCGGAGCGTGCAGCGATCAACGCGCCGATGCAGGGCACGGCCGCCGACCTGATCAAGCTGTCGATGATCGCGGTGCAGAAGTGGATCGAAGAGTCGCGCATCGGCACGCGCATGATCATGCAGGTGCACGACGAACTGATCCTCGAAGTGCCGGACGACGAACTCTCCGATGTACGCAAACGCTTGCCGGAACTGATGTGCGGCGTTGCGCAGTTGAAGGTGCCGCTCGTCGCCGAAGTGGGCGCGGGTGCGAACTGGGAGGAAGCGCATTAAGAAAGCGCGCTGAGCTGGCGACAGGCGTCAGCGAGGCGCTCGCTGGCATGTCAGTTGGGTATGTCATGCCACACTGACACAGCATTGTTGCTTCTTCAGGTCAATGGGATAACGTCGCTCGCATGTCACAGTTTGGTTTTGACAGGCTTGTGACTTGTCCCCTTGCTCGCCGACAATCGACAGAACGCGAATAAAAACAAAAAAGCGGCCGCACTCGCGCGACGCGTGCCGCATCGACGCACAACTTTATCGGTCAATACGGAGAGTTCTGATGCATCGTTTTGTCGTCGTAGGTGGAGGCGCGGGAGGCCTGGAACTGGCCACGCGGCTCGGCGATCGTTACGCACGCAGGAAGAGCGACGGCGCGCCGCTCGCGCAGGTGACGCTGGTCGATCGTTATCCGACCCATATCTGGAAGCCGTTGTTGCACGAAGTCGCGGCGGGCAGCATGGACCCCTTTACGCAAGAACTCGAATACGCGGCGCAAGCGCGCTGGCATGGCTTCGAATTCCAGCAGGGCGAACTGACCGGCATCGACCGTACGGCGAAGACCATCACGCTCGGCCGCGTGCTCGACGACGACGGCGCCGAACTGCTGCCCGAACGTGTTCTGGAATACGACACGCTCGTCGTCGCGATCGGCAGTACGACGCATTTCTTCGGCGTCAAAGGCGCGCCGGAATATTCGCTTGCGCTCGATACCGTGCAACAGGCCGAGCGCTTTCGCAAACGTCTGATCGCTGCCTGCATGCGTGCCGAGCATCAGGCACACGAGCCCGTCGAATCGAATCCTGGCGTGGCGTCGACTGAGCCGCGCATTCAGGTCGCGATTGTCGGCGGCGGCGCGACGGGCGTCGAACTATCGGCCGAACTGCGCAATACCGCGCAGGTGTTGTCCGCATATGGGCTGCACAAGCTCGATCCGCGCCATGACGTGGGCATCGTGCTGATCGAAGCGGGGCCGCGCATTCTGCCGGCGCTTCAGGAGCGTGTGTCGACCGCGACGGCGGAGCTGCTGCAGAAGCTCGGCGTCAAGCTGATGGTCGGCGAGACGGTTGCGGAGGTCGCGCCGGGCGTGGTTCGCACGGCGAGCGGCAAGGCCGTGCGTGCCGACCTGACCGTGTGGGCGGCGGGCATCAAGGCGCCGCCCGTGCTTGGTCAGCTCGACGGCTTGCCTGTGAACCGGCTTGGCCAGCTCGAAGTGCGGCGCACGCTGCAAACCACCCTCGACGACAACGTCTTCGCGCTCGGCGATTGCGCTGCTTGCCCGTGGCCCGGCAACGAACGCAACGTGCCGCCGCGCGCGCAGGCCGCGCACCAGCAGGCGAGCTTCCTGTTGCGGGCGCTGAGCAACCGACTCGAAGGCCGGCCGCTGCCGGAGTTCACCTATCGCGACTTCGGTTCGCTCGTGTCGCTCGGGCACTTCAGCGCCGTCGGCAATTTGATGGGCGGCGTGATCGGCGGCAACATGCTGATCGAAGGGCTGTTTGCGCGCTTCATGTACATGTCGCTGTACCGGCTGCATATTGCGGCGCTGCACGGCTATGCGCGGATGGTGCTCGATACCTTCGCGCACTGGCTGCGGCGCACGACGCTGCCGCGTGTCAAATTGCACTGATCGATTTCGATGCTTCTGCAACAGGATGCGCTTTGCGCGTATCCTGTGGCCTTCCTTGCCGTTCACCCTTGTCATTTCTCCAAGGAGCAGCGCATGTTGAAGCCTGAAGTCGACAGTCTCGTTCCCCATGTTCCTTTCGACCGGCGCACGTTCATCAAGGCGACGCTCGGCAGCGGCTTCGCGGCGTGCGTGCTGCCTGTGTCCGCGCAGACCATCCACACGGACAGCGATGGACTCGAGGCTGGCGAGGTCAGCATCAAGTCGGGCGATACGCAGGTGCCGGCTTACCGTGCGCAGCCGAAGGGCAAGAAGCATCTTCCTGTGATCCTTGTGGTTCACGAGATTTTCGGTGTGCACGAGCATATCGCCGACGTGTGCCGGCGCTTCGCGAAGCAGGGCTATCTGGCGATCGCGCCGAATCTTTACGTGCGGCAGGGCGATCCGACCAAATATCAGTCGATGCAGCAGCTCAACGAGGAGCTCGTAAGCAAGGTGCCCGATTCACAGGTGCTCGCCGATCTCGACGCGACGTTCAAGTGGGCGGGCGAGCATGGTGGCGACGTGAACAAGGTGGGGATCAACGGTTTCTGCTGGGGCGGGCGGATCACGTGGCTGTATGCGGAGCACAATCCGCGGCTGAAGGCGGCTGTCGCGTGGTACGGGCGCGTGGTTGGCAATCAGACGCCGATGACGCCGGCCAATCCGATCGATCGTGTGTCCGATCTTCAAGTGCCTGTGTTGGGGTTGTATGGTCGGCAGGACCAGAGCATTCCGCAGGATTCGCTCGAACAGATGAAGCAGGCGATTGCGCAGGGTCCGCAGGCGGGGCGCGGGGCGCAGTTCGTCGTGTATGACGATGCGGGGCATGCGTTTTTTGCCGATTATCGGCCGAGTTATCGGCAGGCCGATGCCGAAGATGGATGGAGGCGGGCGCTCGCGTGGTTTCGCGAGCATGGGGTGAGGTAGTTTTTTTGTCTGCGACGTAGTCGTCATTCTTGCCTTCTCGGCGCGGGCTTCGCCTTTTGGTTTTCGCTCTGCGTTTTCGCTGGCATCCGCGCTTTCGTAGTGGTTGTTCAGGCGTTGCCCCTGTGCGGGGCGGCACTTACTTTCTTTGCCGCCGCAAAGAAAGTAAGCAAAGAAAGCGGGCTCACACCGCCAGCCCGTGTTCTTGCCTGCGGGCCCCCAACGGGTCCCGCACTCCACACGGCATCACGCTGATTTGCGCCCGTTGCCAGCGCCTTGAACAGACGCATCACCCACTCCAATCACCCGCAGGCAGCCCGCGGCAGCGACTCGTCTGCGCCGCCCAGGTGGCAAACGGTGTGTAGCTTGTCGCACCCTATGCGTTGACGATCCTACGACACCGATCCCGCTTTTAGTCCGGAGTGGTGCATTTCCGTCCAGACGGCCTACACACAGTTTGCCACCTGGGCGGCAGTCGAATTCTGGCAACGCGATCGATGACGCGGGAGTGTGAAGTGGGTGATGCGTGCCTTAGCGCGTTGGCAACGCGCGAAAACGAGTGCGTTGCCGCGTGAAGCGTAAGAACTGTTGGGGGCCCGCAGGCAAGAACAAGGATTGGCGGTGTGAGCCCGCTTTCTTTGCTTACTTTCTTTGCGGCGGCAAAGAAAGTAAGTGCCGCCCCGCACAGGGGCAACGCATGAGCAACCACTACGAAAGCGCGGATGCCAGCGACCACAAGGCGCTCGCCAGTAAAAAAAACCAGGATGGCGACTGCGTCGCAGACAAAAAAACCCGCACCCGCAGAACAAATAGGGTTTCCCCTCATAACCAAAGCCGAAGGCAAATTTGTATGATGACCCTATCACATGGCAACTCGCGAAGCGAAAAAGCACACCCATGTTTGAAAAAATCCCAAACAAAGCGCTCAGCGACACCGTCGCGCAACAGCTGCTGGCGCAGATCGACAAAGGCACCTTCGCCCGAGGCGGCAAGCTGCCGACAGAAGCCGTGCTGGCGCAAGAATTCGGCGTCAGCAGAACCGTCATCCGCGAGGCGATCTCGCGTCTGAAGAACGAAGGCGTCGTCGAGCCGCGTCAGGGCAGTGGCGTCTACGTCGCTGCTCACGGCGCGATCCGCCCGCTGCGTATCGACTACGCCGAAGCGATGGAAGGCGGCTCCGTGCTGCAAATCCTCGCGGTGCGCCGCGCAATCGAAGCCGAAGTCGCCGCGGAAGCCGCCATGCGCCGCACCGACGCCGACATGATGTCGATCGACGCCGCGCTCAGGAAGATCGACGAAGCCGTCGCCGAAGGCCGCGACGGCGTCGCCGAGGACGTCGCGTTTCATCGCGCGATTGCCGCCGTGACGGGCAATCCGTACTTCCTGAAGACGCTGTCGTTCCTCAACCAGTATCTCGAAGCGGGCACCGTCGTCACGCGCCGCAACGAGGCGCTGCGCGAAGACTTCTCGCGCCAGGTGCGCGACGAGCACGCCGCCATCGCCGCGGCGATTCGCGCGGGCGATCCGATGGCCGCGCGCAACGCCGCGCAGACCCACATGTACAACGCGGCGCGTCGGCTGGGCGAAGCGGGAATCTGCTGATCCCCGTCGCGCAAGTCACCGCCTGAAGCACTGTTCGTAGAGGAAAGGTATGTCCAGAAATGTCGGAGTGATCGGTCTTGGCGCGATGGGAATGGGCGTCGCGCGCTCGCTGCTACGCGGTGGCTTCAACGTGCATGCGTGCGACGTGCGGCGCGACGTGCTCGACCAGTTCGTCGCCGATGGCGGCAAGGCCTGCGCAAATCCCGCCGAACTCGGCGCGCAGTGCGATGTGGTCGTCACGCTCGTCGTCAACGCGGCGCAGACGGAAACCGTACTGTTCGGTGAACAGGGCGCCGTCAAGTCGATGAAGCCGGGCGGCGTCGTGATCGCCTGTGCGACCGTTGCGCCCGATTTCGCCATCGACCTCGGCCGCCGCATCGAATCAGCCGGCCTGCAAATGCTCGATGCGCCCGTATCGGGTGGCGCAGCGCGCGCGGCATCGGGTGAGATGACGATGATGACGTCCGGTCCCGCTGCCACCTATGCCGCATGCGAAGACGTGCTCGCGGCGATGGCGGGCAAGGTGTATCGCCTCGGTGACGCGCACGGCGCGGGCTCGAAGGTGAAGATCATCAACCAGCTGCTCGCGGGCGTGCACATCGCGGCCGCCGCGGAAGCGATGGCGCTCGGGCTGCGCGAAGGCGTCGACGCCGATGCGCTCTACGACGTGATCACGCACAGCGCAGGCAACTCGTGGATGTTCGAGAACCGTGTGCCGCACATTCTCAATGGCGATTACACGCCGCTGTCCGCCGTCGATATCTTCGTCAAGGATCTGGGGCTCGTGCTCGATACCGCGCGACGTTCGAAGTTTCCACTGCCGTTGTCGGCGGCTGCGCATCAGATGTTCATGATGGCGTCGACGGCCGGACACGGCGGTGAAGACGATTCCGCCGTCATCAAGATTTTCCCCGGCATCGACGTGCCGGCGAAGCGCTAAAACAGAGGAGCACGACCACATGACGACCTCTGCGAGCAAACCGCTGCTCGGCTGCATTGCGGACGACTTCACGGGCGCGACCGATCTCGCGAACATGCTGGTGCGCGGCGGCATGCGCACCGTCCAGACCATCGGCGTGCCCGCTGCCGATACGCGCATCGAAGCCGACGCGTTGGTGGTTGCGCTGAAGTCGCGCACCATCGATGCCGCCGATGCCGTCGCACAATCGCTCGCCGCGCTCGAATGGCTGCGCGCGCAAGGCTGTCGCCAGTTCTTCTTCAAGTACTGTTCGACCTTCGATTCGACCGACAAGGGCAACATCGGCCCCGTCGCCGATGCGCTGCTCAATGCGCTGTCGCCGATCGGCGGCGGCACGCCGTTCACGATCGCGTGTCCGGCGTTTCCGGAGAATGGCCGCACGATCTATCGCGGGCATCTATTCGTCGGTGACGTGCTGTTGAACGAGTCAGGCATGGAGCATCATCCGCTCACACCGATGACGGACGCGAACCTCGTGCGCGTGCTGCAACGGCAGACGCGCTCGACGGTCGGTCTCGTGCGCTACGACGCGGTTGCGCGCGGCGCCGAAGCCGTGCGCGCGTCGATCGATGCATTGCGCCATGACGGCGTGCGCATGGCGATCGCCGATGCCGTATCGGATGCCGATCTCTATACGCTCGGCGAAGCGTGCGCCGATCTGCCGCTGATCACGGGCGGCTCGGGTGTCGCGCTCGGCTTGCCGGCCAATTTCCGCCGCGCCGGTCTGCTCGCGGATTCGGCCGATGCAGGCGAGTTGCCCCGAATCGAAGGCGCGTCGGTGGTGCTGGCGGGCAGTGCATCGAAGGCGACCAATGCACAGGTTGCCGCGTGGCGCGAAACGCGGCCCGCGTTTCGTATCGATCCATTAGCGGCGGCGCGCGGCGAGCCCGTCGTCGAACAGGCGCTCGCGTTTGCTCGCGAGCATATGAACGCGAGCGTGCATTTGAAAACGGCGCAACCCGTGCTGATCTACGCAACGGCATCGCCGGACGAAGTGAAGGCGACGCAACGCGAACTCGGCGTCGCACAAGCCGGCGAACTCGTCGAACGCACGCTGGCTGCGATCGCGCGAGGGCTGCGTGAGATGGGCGTGCGCAAGTTCGTCGTCGCGGGCGGCGAGACGTCGGGTGCCGTCGTGCAGGCACTCGATGTCCGCATGCTGCGCATCGGCAAACAGATCGATCCCGGCGTGCCCGCGACCGCGACAATCGGTGCCGAGCCGCTCGCGCTTGCCCTCAAGTCCGGCAACTTCGGCACCGTCGATTTCTTCGAGAAAGCGCTGCGTCATCTCGAAGGAGACGCGCAATGACGCTCGCCATCCACACAAGCAGCGAAGCGAAAATCCGTGAAGAAATCTGCGTGACGGGCGCGAGTCTGTACGAGCGCGGTTACACCGTCGGCAGCGCGGGCAACATCAGCGCGCGGCTCGACGACGGCTGGCTGATCACGCCAACTGACGCATGTCTCGGCCGGCTCGATCCCGCGCAGATCGCGAAGGTCGATCTCGACGGCAACGCTGTATCAGGCGGCAAACCGTCGAAGACGCTCGCACTGCATCGCGGTGTCTACGAACGCAACCGCGACGCGCGCGGCATCGTGCATACGCATTCGACGCATCTCGTCGCGCTGACGCTCGCGGGCGTCTGGCACGACGCCGACGTGCTGCCGCCCATCACGCCGTACTACGTGATGAAGGTCGGCCATATTCCGCTGATTCGCTACAAGCGTCCCGGCGATCCGCAAGTCGCACAACAGATCGCATCGCTCGCCGACAGCGTGCGCGGCGTGCTGCTCGAGCGTCTTGGCCCCGTCGTGTGGGAGCGTTCCGTGTCGCAGGCTTCGTACGTGATCGAAGAACTGGAAGAGACGGCGCGCTTGTGGCTGATGACAAACCCGCGTCCCGCACCGCTCGATGCGGCCGCGCTCGACGAGTTGCGCACCGTGTTCGGCGCGCGCTGGTAAGTCGCCCGCCATCCGTATCACCAACCCAGGCCAAAAAGCCGGAGGACCGTCCGATATGAAACGGACGGTCTACAACCGGCGCCATTCGAAGGAGACAATGCATGAGTAGCTATCAGGCGACATCCGCTCGCCCTGCATCCACCGCTGACGCCGCCGGGCAACCCGGCGCGGCCGAAATCGAACGCACCTACGGCAAGGTGTTCTGGCGCATCGTGCCGTTCCTGATGCTGTGCTACGTGGTCGCTTATCTGGATCGCGTGAACGTCGGCTTTGCCAAGTTGCAGATGTCGCAAGACCTCGCGTTCAGCGAGACCGTGTTCGGCCTCGGCGCGGGCGTGTTCTTCGTCGGTTACTTCCTGTTCGAATTGCCGAGCAACATCCTGATGCACAAACTCGGCGCGCGCATCTGGATCGCGCGGATCATGATCACGTGGGGCGTGATGTCCGCGCTGTTCGTGTTCGTGCAGACGCCCATGCAGTTCTATGCGCTGCGCTTTCTGCTCGGTCTCGCCGAAGCGGGCTTCTATCCGGGCGTGATTCTGTACCTGACCTACTGGTTTCCGTCGCATCGCCGCGCGAAGATCATCGCGGTGTTCATGTCGGCGATTCCCGTGTCGGGCATCTTCGGCAATCCGCTGTCGGGCTGGATCATGCAGACCTTCGATGCGCATCACGGCTTCGCCGGCTGGCAATGGATGTTCGTGATCGAAGCGGTGCCCGCGATCGCCGTCGGCATTGCGACGATCCTGTATCTCGACAACGGCATCGCCGGCGCGAAGTGGCTGACGCCGCGCGAAAAGAAACTGCTCGCCGACGAAATCGCTGCACAGCCGCAAGAAAAGACGCAGTCGCATTCGCTGGGCGCCGTGTTCCGCGATCCGCGCACGTGGTGGATGTCGCTGATCTACTTCGCGTTTGTCACGGGCCAGTACGGCCTCACGTTCTGGATGCCGACCCTCGTCAAGTCGACGGGCGTGACGGGTGCATTCCAGATCGGTCTGCTGAGCGCGATTCCGTTCCTCGTAGCGATCGTCGTGATGAACGTGATGGGCCACAGCGCGGACAAGCGCCGCGAGCGCCGCTGGCATCTGATCGGGCCGGCGCTGGCGGGCGCCGTCGGCTTCAGCGTCGCGGCTTCGTACGCGAACAACACGGCCGTATCGATCGCGTTTCTGTCGATCGCCGCAGCGGGCGTGCTGACCTGCGCGCCGCTCTTCTGGTCGCTGCCGACAGCCTTCATGTCGGGCGCGACGGCGGCCGCGGGCATCGCGATCATCAATTCGATCGGCAATCTGGCGGGCTTCGCGAGCCCGTACATGATCGGCTATCTTAAGGATCTCACGCACAGCACGCAGTCCGGCATGTACGTGCTCGCCGCGATGCTCGTGATCGGCGCGCTTGCCGTCTGGCTGACGCCCGCGCGGCTCGTGAACCGCTAAACGCGTTATTAAGGAGTTGCTTCGATGCCTCGCTTCGCCGCCAATCTGACGATGATGTACAACGAACACACGTTCCTCGACCGTTTCGCGGCCGCTGCGCGCGACGGCTTCCAGGCCGTGGAGTTTCTGTTCCCTTATGACTTTCCTGCCGCTGACCTGAAGTCGCGTCTGACGGAACACGGCCTCACGCAGGCGCTCTTCAATGCGCCGCCGGGCGACTGGGCGGCGGGCGAGCGCGGCATCGCGTCGTTGCCGGGTCGCGAAGAAGAGTTTCGCCGCAGCGTCGACACCGCACTCGAGTACGCGCGCGTGCTCGGCAACGACAAGTTGCATGTGATGGCCGGTCTGATCAAGCCCGAGCAGTCGCGTGCCGCGCATCGCGAGGTGTATCTGAAGAACCTGGCGTATGCCGCGCAGACTGCGCAGGCTGAAGGCATCACCGTCGTCATCGAGCCGATCAATACACGCGACATCCCCGCCTTCTTTCTGAACCGGCAAGACGACGCACAGGCGATCTGCGCGGAAGTGGGCGCACCGAATCTGAAAGTGCAGTTCGATCTTTACCACTGCCAGATCGTCGAAGGCGATCTCGCCGTGAAGCTCAAGCGCGACATGAAGGGCATCGGCCATATCCAGATCGCCGGCGTGCCGGAGCGGCACGAGCCCGATATCGGCGAAGTGAACTATCCGTATCTGTTCGCGCTGATCGACGAGCTTGGCTATGACGGCTGGATCGGTTGCGAATACCGGCCGCGCGCGGGCACGTCGGACGGGCTGGGATGGATCAGGCCGTATGTGAAGGCGCGTGCTTGAGCGTATTCGACAGACACACTGAGGAACACGGAAACATGAAAGTACTGATCACGGGCGGCGCGGGATTTCTCGGCCAGCGTCTCGCGCGCGAACTGCTCGCGCGCGGTGAATTGAAGGGCGCGGACGGACAGCGTCAGCCGATCACCGAACTGGTGCTGCTCGACGTCGTCGCGGCGCCCGGTCCGCAAGACGATCGCGTGCGCGTCGAAGTCGGCGACATTGCCGAGCGTAGCGTGCTCGAACGTTTGATCGACGAGAAGACGGCGGCGATCTTCCATCTCGCGGCGATCGTCAGCGGCCAGGCAGAGGCGGACTTCGAGCTGGGCATGCGCATCAATCTCGATGCGTCGCGCCTGCTGCTCGATGTGTGCCGTGCGCGCGGGCATCGTCCGCGCGTCGTGTTCACGAGTTCCGTCGCCGTGTATGGCGGCGACTTGCCCGATACCGTGCTCGATGAAACGGCGCTGAATCCGCAATCGTCGTATGGTGCGCAGAAGGCGATCGCCGAATTGCTGCTCAACGATTATGCGCGGCGCGGTTTCGTCGACGGCCGCGTGCTGCGCTTGCCGACCATCAGCGTGCGGCCGGGCAAGCCGAATGCAGCGGCGTCGTCGTTCGCGAGCGGCATCATTCGCGAGCCGCTCAATGGCGAGCCGTCCGTGTGTCCCGTGAATGGCTCGATGCGTCTGTGGCTGCTGTCGCCGCGCAAGGCAATCGAGTGTCTCGTTGCGGGATGCGAGATCGACAGCGCCGCGCTCGGCAACAAGCGGACGATCAATCTGCCGGGCGTGTCGGTGACGGTCGACGAGATGATCGCCGCGCTCCGCGAAGTGGCGGGCGATGCCGTTGCGGCGCGGATCGAATGGAAGGCGGACGAGCGGGTCGAGAAAATCGTCGGCAGTTGGCCTGCGCAGTGGGACGTCGCGCGCGCGAAGCAGCTCGGGTTGCAGGGCGACGCGACGTTCGCGGACATCGTGCGTGCGTTTATCGACGATGAATTGGGTGGGAAAATTCCGCAGCGCTGATCCGCTGTATTGAACGGGAGCGTGCGTTCGCTCCCGTTTTGCGCGTGCGCCGGCTTCTATAATCGGACGATCCATCCGTCATCGAGGGGACGTCATGCGGCGCAGCGCGATTCTCCTGATCGTTTGTCTTGCCGGTTGCGGCGCGACCGTGAAGCCGACGCCCATGACGAACGGTCGCGATGGCGCCGTGATTTCCTGCGACGGGCTGCTCTACAACTGGAAGATCTGCGACAGGGCGGCCCGAAAGACATGCCCTAACGGCTACGACGTGGTGGATCGCCAGGAAAAGAAGAACTACACCGACTACGGCAGCTACACCACGCGCAAGCTCGTGGTGAGTTGCAGGTAGTGTCGTGTCGCGTTATGCGTCGTTCGATTGCTGCTGGTTCGTCAGAGCGCCCGCACGCACCGGAAGCCCGCATACACGTGCTGATACCTGGGCTGAAACCAGTTGCGGAACGTCGGCCGCAGCATGCATTGCGCGGTGCGCGCCGAGCCGCCCTTTAGCACGTAATGCTGACCGTCAAAGAAGTTGGCCGAGTAGCCGAGATAGAACGGGAACGCATCGAAGCCAGGCAGCGCTTCGAATAGCGACGACGTCCATTCCCAGCCATTGCCGTAAAGTCCTTCGACGCCGAACGCGCTGACATTGTCGGGTGCGGCATCGACGGCCTGCGGATCCCAACTGCGGAAATCGTAGTTGCCCGATGGCCCGTGCGGTACGCCTTGCGCGGCGTGCTGCCATTGCGCTTCCGTCGGTAACGTCTTGCCGGTCCAGCGCGCGTACGCGGATGCTTCGGCGTGGCTCACATAGACGGGCCAGTCGGGCGGCAGCGGGATGTCGTCGAACATGGTGCGCAACATCCACTTGCCATCGGCATCGTGCGACCACGTGACAGGATGCGCGACGTTCTCCGCTTCCTTCCACGCCCAGTCCTTGTCGTTCCAGTACGCGCGATTCCCGTAGCCTCCGGCGTCGATGAACGCCTGGAACTGCGCGTTCGTCACCATATAGCGGTCGATCTCGAACGCATCGACCTGCACGCGTTGCTCGCCGAATTCGTTGTCCCAACCGAAGCGCCCGTCTTCCTTCTTCATGCCGAGCACTGCCTCGCCTGCGGGCACGGGCATCATCGGCGAGGTTTCGACATTGCGTGCCGATCCCGCTTTCGATATCGCGTCCTGAGGCGCGGCCTTCATCTCGAGCGGCAACTGATGCAGCATGTACGCGAGCGTTTCCGCATGCATCAGCCGGTGTTCGATGGCCACGTGCATCAGCTGCTCGGGCGAGCCCGTCGACATGCCGCCGCTGCCGAATTCGAATTCGGCGAGACGCTCGTCGATCTGCTCGCGCGCCTTCTTTGCGTAGTCGTGCACGGCGTCGAGCGAGGGCCAGTCGGAAGGTTGATCCGTCGGAAAGCCGCCGTCGACGGGGTCGATGCCGAACGCGAAGAGTTGGTCGAGTTCCGGCGCGAACGCGGGCAGCGGACAGAGCCGCTCGTCGAAAAGATTGCGGTCGAAGGCTTCGAGATGGCCGATGTAGAACACGATCCGGTGACGTTCGCGGATCGGACGCTCATACAGGTATTCGGGTTTGACGACCGAGAACAGGGCGTCGGTGACGCGGCGCGCGTCGATGAGCCGTTGAACCAGCGGGTGGTGCGGAGCAGGGTCGCGATTCATTCGCCGGGTCTCCTCGTGAGGCTGCAAGCTTCTTGCATGGAACGGGACAGTCTTAAACTGTACCGCAGCCGCAGGAGACGTGCCAGGCGGATGCGCATCGGCGTCGCACGATGCGACGCCGCGCTTCAGACCTCGAGAGATAGACAGAATCAGGCGTTCGTAGCCGCGCCGACCTGGCGCAAGGCGTCGGCATCGACGATGTGAATGAAGCGGCCTTGTGCGTCGATCAGTCCGCGCTTTTGAAATCTTGACAGGGTGCGGCTCACGGTTTCGAGCGTCATGCCGAGATAGCTGCCCATGTCTTCGCGCGTCATCCGCAGATTGAATTCCGCCGATGAATAGCCGCGCTGCGCGTTGCGTTCGGAGATGTCGAGCAGGAATGCCGCGACGCGCTCGTCGGCGCTCAGCGAGCCGAGCACCATCATCTGGCCGGCTTCGCGGACGATCTGCTCGCCCATCAGCTTGTGCAGCCGATCCTGCATCGAGCTGATTTCGCGGCACAGATGCTTGAGCGCCGGGTAGGGAATGATGCACACCGAGCTGTCTTCGAGCGCCACCGCGCTGCACGCGTGCTGGTCGCTGCTGATACCGTCGAGTCCCAGCGCTTCGCCCGCGAGCCGCAGCCCCGTGACCTGTTCGCGACCATCGCGATGGGCCATTACCGTCTTCAGCGATCCCGACCGTACGGCGTACAGATTGTCGAAGGAATCGCCCGCGCGGTAGAGCGACTCGCCGCGACGCACCGCGCGCGCCGAGCAGATGAGCGCTTCGAGCTGCGGCATTTCATTGGCGGCGACGCCTTGCGGCATGCACAGATGGCGCATGGCGCAGGACGAACAGCGCGCGGTGCTGCGCGCGCCGCGCTGCGTGGAAGAGACCGGCGTGCGGCGGGTGCCGCGAACGGGAGCAACAGCGGTGGGATTGAGCATGGTACCAACCGGCGTAAAAGAGGTGACAACCGATTGTCCCACTCGATGCGCGCGCAACCTGGCGACAAAATGACGCGTCGACCCGAAAGTTGCCGTTGAGCGACGTCATCTTTCGCTCACCCGCGCCGTTCGGGCGCATGGACGGCTCAGGCCTTCGCCTCGCCTGCCTCATCACCGCCGCCTGCCGCGGACGGAATCAGCAACACAGGCAGCGTCGACTGGCGCACGCAGCGCTCGGCCACGCTGCCGAGAATCAGCCGCTGCATGCCGCGTCGGCCATGCGTGCCCATCACGATCAGGTCTGCGTTGAAATCGGCGGCGGCGCGCAGCACGAGCGTCGGCACGTCGTCGAGCGAGGACGCTTCGCCCACCGCGATATCGCCCGACACGCCGCGCTCGCGCATCGCCGCCGACAGCTCCGCCGTCAGTTCCTTGCCCTGCTCGACCAGCCGGTTGCGCAGGACGGATGGATCGTAGCCCGGCGCGTCGAAGTACATCGGCGTGTTTTCGACCGCGTAGAACGCGCGCAGTGTCGCGCCGAGCTTGCTGGCCATATTCAGGGCGCCGTCGAACGCGCGGCGCGAGGTGTTGCTGCCGTCGACTGCAACGAGGATGCGTGTGTACATGAAGCCTCCGTGCCGTGGAGCGCGGTGCGCCGCCGTATTCCGCCTGCGCGGGCCGCGGGTGATGAGCGGTAAATTCGTCCGGATTGCGCTTGCAGCTTAAATGATCGTCGAAAAATGCGGGTTTTCGTCGGCAAACGCACAGATGTCAATCAATGATTTGTCAAATTTTGCTGTTGGGCGCGCGGTCGTTCATACTGGCGGCACGCTCGACAAATCGGCGTTTCGGACCAGAAAATGGTCGCGATTTCGTCCGGTTGAGCGCATTATTTGCCTTACAATTCAAATCTATTCTGACAAGCCGCTTTTCTCGACGATGAACGAGCGCAAACCGACCGGTCTGCCGGACAAGATCTACGGCGACATCCTCAACCGCATTCTCGAAGGCGAGTACAAGGAAGGCGAGCGTTTGCCGACCGAGCATGCGCTAGCCGAACGTTTCGAGACGTCGCGGCCCACGGTGCGCGAGGCGCTCGCGCGGCTGCGCGCGGACGGCATCATCGTCACGCGGCATGGCTCGGGCACGACCGTCGCGCGCCGTCCCGACCCGGACGTGCGCCGCTTCGCGCCGCTGGAAACGCTGTCCGACATTCGCCGCTGCTACGACTTCCGGATTGTGACGGAATCGGGCGCAGCGGAACTGGCCGCGCAGATGGCCGAGGCCGACGACATCGCTGCGATCCAGCACGCGTGGGACGAACTGGAACGCATCATCGAAACCCAGGGCATCGGCGCGAAGGATGACTTCGCGTTCCACCTTGCTGTCGCGCGCGCGTCGAAGAACCAGTTCTTCATCACGATGATGTCGTTCATCGAAGAGCAGATCGTGTTCAGCATGAATCTGTCGCGCAACCTGTCGCTGGTGAAGACGCTCGAACGTCAGCGGCTCGTGCAGGCGGAGCATCTGGCCGTGCTCGAAGCGATTCGCCGCAAGGACGCGGCGGCCGCCGGGCAGGCCATGCGCCTGCATCTTGAGCACGCGCGCGACCGGATGTTCGGGTCCTGACGTTTTTTCCTGCCTTGCCGGGCCGCGTTGCTTCACTCGCGGCCCTGTTCGTTTTTCCCCTCATCTGACAATGCGGCGCGCCACGCGCCGTCTCGCAAAGAAGTGAATCCTTCCCGTCCTCTGCCTTTTCGCGACGCACTCCTGGCCATGCTCGGCATCGGTCTCGTCAACATGCTGGTCGCGCTCGACCAGACGGTGGTCAGCACGGCGTTGCCGTCGATCGTCGTCGAACTGCATGGTTTCGAGTACTACGCGTGGATCGCGAGCGCGTATCTGCTCGCTTCCGTGGTCACGGTGCCCGTCTTCGGGCGGCTCGGCGATTACTTCGGCCGCAAGTATTTCGTGATCACCGCTGTGATTGTCTTCACTGTCGCGTCGGCGCTGTGCGGCCTCGCGAGCAGCATGCCGTTTCTGGTGTTCGCGCGCGGGCTGCAGGGTGTCGGCGGCGGCATGATGGTCGGCACGGCGTTCGCGTCGATTCCCGATCTTTTTCCCGATCCGCGCACGCGCGTGCGCTGGCAGGTCGTGCTGGCGGCAGCGTACGGGATCGGCACGGCAGCGGGACCGTCGCTGGGCGGCTGGCTGAGCCAGAACTTCGGCTGGCGCTCGACGTTTCTCGTGAATCTGCCCGTCGGCGCGCTCGCGCTGTACTTCATCTGGGCGCATCTGCCGTATTACCGGCGCGAGCGCACGGGCGACGTGCGCATCGACTGGGCGGGCGCAGCGCTCGTCGCGCTGGTGCTCGGCGGCTTGCAGACCTTCATCGAAGCGGTGCCGAAGGACGGTCTGACGACGGCCAACCTGATACTCGCCGCGCTGGTGGTGGTCGGTGCGGCGGCGCTGCTGATATGCGAGCGGCGCGCGACGCATCCCATCGTGCCGCTCGATCTGTTCAAGGACCCGCAGCTCGTCACGCTTTTCACGTTGTCGGTGCTGTCGGGTTTCGTGATGTTTTCGCTGATTTTTTTCGCGCCGCTGCTCCTGCAGGGCGGTTTCGGGCTGTCGCCTCAGCAGGCCGGACTGCTCGCGACGCCGATCGCCGCCTGCATCGCGCTCGGCAGCCTGATCAACACGCGCATCGTGATCCACATGTCGCGGCCGACCGCGATTCTGACGATCGGCTTCAGCCTGCTCGTGGCCGCGTCGGCCGGTCTCGCGCTCGCGACGCCCGCGACGCCGCACCTCTATCTCGAACTGTCGATGGCGGCCGTCGGTATCGGCCTCGGCTTCATTCTCAACAACCTGAACGTGTTCGGGCAGGAGATCGCCGGCCGCGAACGCTTCGGCATCACGACGGCGTTGCTCCAGTCGACGCGGATGGTGGGCGGCATGCTTGGCACCAGCATCGTCGCGACGATCGTGAACCGCCGCTACGCGTCGGGCGTCGAGGAGTCGCTGCGCGTGCTCGGCGAATCCGTCTCATCGACGTGGCGTCCAAAGCTCGCCGATCCGCGCATTCTCGTCGACGAAAGTTTGCGCGACTCGCTGTTGATCGAAATGAAGCGCGCGGGCCTCGAAGGCCCGGCGCTGTTCGACGCCGCGCGTCACGTGCTCGTGCAATCGATTCACATCGGCGTCGTGCTGACGGGCTGCGCCGCGCTGGCGGCCGCGCTTCTCGTGCGCCGGATTTCGCACATCACGTTCCGGCGCGGTTAAAGCGCTTCGCCTCGCCGTGCGCGGCGCGGACCGTCAGGCCGCCACGGGCATCGGCTTGCACACCGCCGCGCGGATCGCGTCGACGGTGATGTCGAGCGCAATGGTCCGCTCGACGCCGATCTTCACGGGCGGCCCCAGCCGCGTCACTTCGATGCCCGCGCGCCGCAGCATCCGCTCGATCGCCGTCGTCGTGACCGTCACGTAGCGGGTAATGCCCATCCGGTCCGCGAAAGTCACCAGTTCGTGAATCGCGTGCATCGTCAGATCTGCAAAGCCAAACGTTTGCGTGCCATCCGTTTCGATAGCGAAGCGGCTCAATTCCCAAATATGCCGTCCGAGTGGCGCCTCTTGCCCGTCGAGCAACTGCGGGAAGGTGTCCTTCAGCATGTTCGGGCCTTCCGTCGGCATCAGCCGCCAGCAGCCGCGCACCTGCCGATCGCCGTCCTGAATGAGCATGTAGTACGGCCCGAGCGCGTCGTAGCCGTCGATCTCCATGCCCGCGATGGTCGGAACGTCCCAACCCATCCGGTCCCGAAAGACCCGGGCGCGCAGTCGATACATCTCGTTGATGTGCGTGTTGTCGAACTCTTGCCGTGTGCCAATCCGAATCGCCGTATGCATGGTGTGCTCCTTACGTGGTCGCGGTACGCAGGAAAACGTATGCATTGCGGATAAAAAAAACACCTACTCACCTGGATAGGTGGCGTTTGCGTCTGAAGATTACAAAATTGAGATGAGGGCAGCCAATCACAGGAAAACATCATGGAACTTCAAAATCATTGGCAAGCGGGCGTTCACGCAAACGTTCAACCTAACGCGCAGAGCCGCAATCCGGACATGTCGTCCGGGGTGGATCGCGTTCTGATCATCGCGTACCGCAAGAAAAAGAAGGAAAGCCAGCGTCAGTTCTGGGCGCGTTTCGGCGTGACGCAGTCGCGCGGCAGCCGCTTCGAATCGGGCGCGGAGATTCCGGCACCTGTTTCGATCCTGCTGGGCCTCTACTTCACGAAGACGGTCACGGACGGCGATCTGGGCAGGGCAGAGAAGGTGCTGCACAACCCGGAAGCGCGTGAGCTCATCAACCTGGATCAATAAGGCCGAGCTGCGTTGCAATCACGGCGGCTGCGCGCCGTGAGTTCACGCCGAATTTCGTGCGAATGTTCTTGAGGTGGAAGTTCACCACGGCTTCGGAGCAATTGAGAATGTGCGAAATTTCCCACGTGGATTTACCGCGCGCGGTCCATTTCAGGCACTCCTGCTCTCGCGGCGTGAGCTTTGGCACCAAAGCCTGCGTGTGCGTATTCAGGTGAGGCTGGCTCGTGTCGATGACGAGGTCGCGCAACAGCACCAGGTTGGGCAGCACGACATCGAGATGACGCCAGAAGTCATCGCTCGGGTTGTGATCGTTGACGAAGCAGATCAGACCCGATTCCTGTCTCGGCCCGTGAATGGGCAGGCTCACACCTGCGCGCAAGCCATGCGCGCGGGCTTCCTCATACATGGTTTGCGCCGGATTGGTGTCGAACAGATCCGGCGACCAGATCAGCGGTGACGACTTCGTCATGCAGTGCGTGACGGTCGGATCGATGTGCGCGAACCCCTGCTCGTTGTAGAACTGCCGCCAGGTGGGCGAATACGTGCTGCGGATGAACGCGTCTTCGAGCCGCATCCCCGGCCGCGGCAGAATGCCGACCAGCACGCGATCAAAGCCCCAGCCGTCTGCCAGTCGGGCGACTTCGCGGAACCAGGTGACATCGTTCTCCGCTTCCAGCAACGGCGACATCTGCTCAATGAAATGTTGCGGCAAGGTGCTATCTCTCGAGGTTCGCAGCGGAGCGGGCGATGGCCATGCCGATGCTGCGGTGACTCATTATCCTGTTTGCGCATCAATCTATCACTATTATTCGCCGGATAATACGAAATGGCGAGACAGAATTTTTGCCTGTTTCATTTTCTGGCTCAAAATCGAGGCGCGCCGGCCAGCTATTTAATTGCATTCGCGCAATTCTGCACCAAATGCCGCAAATCCGCTCCTGCTCTGCCAGGCAGCGCTTCAATTAAACCTGCGTTTCGAAAGGTTATTGTGCGATTTTGAATCGGTATTAAATACGGCTGGGTCTTGAAAATCGGAATGGATTACGAAACGTTTGATTCAAACCGATCGCTTTTCGATTCGTTGTCATACGAGCTTTTTTAAAAGCGCGATTCGCAGCGCAGCACGCCGCGCCTTCATTCATATGAAGAAAATCGTTTTCATGCGTGCTGCATCGACTGACGCAGCACGTCAGGTTGTTTGACAACATTGGCGGCGCGGTGCTAACTTGCCTGAGTGGTCGTGACGAGGCTCACGACGTTCGAACGTGTCGCGAGAAGGGCACGCTGGTTGCTGCGAGGTACGCGGTCGCGCTGCGTCCTTGCGCGCGTTCCGTCATCGTCTCGTTCCGTGCGGCCAAAGCGAACGGCGGCGCAGCGAACGAAGGGCAGATCATGCGAAGATCAACGTAGCGACGCCGGCTTTGCTCGAGTGCGAGCACCGTCTCGCGGAATCGTCCGCCCATTTGTGACGTCGCACATTACTCATTATTTGGATTCCAGGCCGCGCGACGCAACGGCGTTCCGCACGGCCATCGACAGGAGCTGGACATGCAGATTACCGGAGACATGTTGATCGGTGCGTCCGAGGTGCGTGGCACCAAAGGCACGCTGCGCGCGTTCGACCCGGCGCACAACATGGAAATCGAACCGGAGTTCGGCGCCGGCGGTGCGGTTGAAGTGGACCGCGCGTGCACGCTGGCCGCGCTTGCGTTCGACGCATATCGTCAAACGCCGCTCGAAATCCGCGCGCATTTTCTCGAAACCATCGCAGAGAACATTCTCGGCCTCGGCGATACGTTGATCGAGCGCGCCCAGGCTGAATCGGCGCTGCCGAAGGCACGCCTCGAAGGCGAACGCGCGCGCACGGTCGGGCAACTCAAGCTATTCGCTTCGCTGGTGCGCGAAGGCCGCTGGCTCGACGCGACACTCGATTCCGCTCAGCCGGATCGTAAGCCGCTGCCGCGTCCCGATCTGCGTTTGCAGAAGATTCCCGTTGGTCCCGTCGGTGTGTTCGGCGCGAGCAATTTTCCGCTGGCCTTTTCCGTGGCGGGCGGCGATACGGCGTCGGCGCTCGCAGCGGGTTGTCCTGTAGTCGTGAAGGCGCATCCGGCCCATCTGGGTACGTCCGAACTGGTAGGCCGCGCCATTCAGAAAGCGGTTGCCGATTGCGGTCTGCACGAAGGCGTGTTCTCGCTCGTGGTCGGCGCGGGCAATGAGATCGGCGAAGCGCTGGTCCAGCATCCCGCCATCAAATCGGTCGGATTCACCGGTTCGCGCGCGGGCGGTCTCGCGCTCGTGAATCTCGCGCAGAAGCGACGCGAGCCGATTCCCGTGTTCGCCGAGATGAGCAGCGTCAATCCGTTCTTCGTGTTGCCCGGCGCGCTCGCGAAGCGAGCGGAGCAGATCGCGACGGGCTTCGTCGAATCGGTGACGCTCGGCGTCGGACAGTTCTGTACGAATCCCGGCATCGTGCTGATTCTCGACGGACCGAACAAGCAGACGTTCATCGACACCGCCGCAAAGGCGCTCGCGCAAAAGAGCGCGCAGACGATGCTGACGCCTGGCATCGCCAACGCCTATCAGGACGGCATTTCCCGTCGCACCGAACAGCGCGGCGTGCAGAGCATTGCACGCGGCACGTCGTCGGATGCGACCTGCGCGGCGCTGCCCGCGTTGTTCCAGACTTCCGCGATACAGTTCCTGACTTCCGCCGAACTCGAAGACGAGATTTTCGGCCCGACGTCGCTGATCGTGACGTGTGCCGATATCGACGAAATGGTGAAGGTGGCCGAATACCTCGAAGGCCAGTTGACGGCGACGCTGCAGATCGAACCCGAAGACTACGACATCGCGCGTCGCCTGCTGCCTACGCTCGAACGCAAGGCGGGCCGCATTCTGGCCAACGGGTTTCCGACGGGCGTCGAAGTGTCGTACGCGATGGTGCACGGCGGCCCGTTTCCGGCTACTTCGGATCCACGCGCGACGTCGGTCGGCGCGACGGCGATCGAGCGTTTCCTGCGCCCCGTCTGCTACCAGGACTTGCCCGCCGATCTGCTGCCGCAGTCGCTGCGCGACGAGAATCCGTTGAAGCTCTGGCGTCTGAGCGACGGCAAGCCTGCGCAGGCTTGACGCTCGTGTCACGAGCAGCGCCTATAACAGCGTAACCAACAATAACCAGTAACGACAGCAACACGCCGGACGTCGATCGAATCGACGCCCGGCGTTTGCACTGACAGCGCCATGACCGAACTCAGCCACCTGAACCCGAGACGCTACCCCGATCCCGCCATTCGCAGTTTCGATCCACGCTTCGATGCATTGCGCCTCGCCTCGGCTTCCGTCGAATGCCTGTATCAGGGCGCGCGCTGGTCAGAAGGGCCCATCTGGTTCGGCGACGGCCGCTATGTGCTGTGGAGCGACATCCCGAACAACCGCATCCTGCGCTGGGACGAGGAGACGGGCACGGTGACGCCGTTTCGCCGTCCATCGAACAACGCGAACGGCAATACGCGCGATCGCGAAGGCCGGCTCGTGACCTGCGAGCATTTGACGCGGCGTGTCACACGCACCGAATACGATGGTTCGATCACGGTGATCGCCGACCGTTACCAGGGCAAGCGCTTCAATTCGCCGAACGACATCGTCGTCAAATCGGATGGCTCGATCTGGTTCACCGATCCGTCGTTCGGCATCGACAGCTTCTACGAGGGCGAGAAGCAGGAGCCGGAACTGCCGCAAAACGTATATCGCGTGGACGGGCAGACGGGCGAAGTCACGATGGTGTGCGACGAGGTGATCGGACCGAACGGGCTGGCGTTCTCGCCGGATGAATCCGTGCTGTACATCGTCGAGTCGCGTTCGAAGCCGCGCACGATCCGCGCATTCGATGTCGCCGGCGACGGGCGGTCGTTGACGAACAACCGCGTGCTGATCGATGCCCAGCAGGGCACGCCTGACGGCTTTCGGGTCGATATCCACGGCAACCTGTGGTGCGGCTGGGGCATGGGCACCGACGAACTCGACGGCGTGCGCGTGTTTTCGCCGCAAGGCGAGGCGCTCGGCCATATCGCCTTGCCGGAGCGCTGCGCGAACGTATGCTTCGGCGGCAGGCATCGCAATCGTCTTTTCATGGCAGCGAGCCACGGCCTGTATTCGCTCTATGTGAACACGCAAGGCGTGCGCGGCGGTTGACACCGGATACGGGAAAGTTGCCTAACAAGTGGGCTCTCGGTGTTCTCCCCAGGGCGCGCGGGCGGAGCAGGAAAAATCGCTGAAATCCTTACCATAAAAGGACTTGAGGAATCTGAAAGGCCACATCACAATGTGCGCGCCGCACCAGAATTTGCTTGACATCATGTGCGCCCGTTCGTTATGTTTCAGTCACTAGCAGCCCGTAGTGCGTCACCGCCGCATCCCGTCGGCGGACGTTCCATACCAAGAGGCGAGGAGACGAAATGGCTTTTTCTGGCAAGTTGTCAGTAAGGGTAGCGGCAGTGTGCGTGGCAGTCGGTGCTGCCGTCGCAGGGTTCGCACAAACGGCACGAGCGGCCGATCCAGTCACGCTCAATATCGTCGACGTCGCCGGCGATCTTCAATTGACGCAAAAGGGCTTTGAAGCCTTCAAGGCCAAATACCCGACTCTCGTCTCCAATATCACTTTCACGAACGCGCCCGCGCCGCAACTGCCCGGCAAGATCAAGGCGATGCAGGCGGCCGGCCGTTCCGACATCGATCTCGTTCTGACGGGCACCGACGCGCTCGCGGCCGGTATCGAGCAGAACCTGTGGGTCAAGCTGCTGCCCGAGAACAACGCCGCGTTCCCCGGCGTGCTCGACAAGTACGCGCCCGGCCCGCGCAAGATGCAGGACCTCGCGCAGGGCTTCGGTCTCGAAGTCGCCTATATGCCGGCCGGCCCGCTGATCGAATACAACCCCGCCAAGGTCAGCGATCCGCCCAAGACGCCGGATCAACTGCTGCAATGGTGCAAGGCGCATCCGAACAAGCTGATCTACGCGCGCCCCGCCAACTCCGGTCCGGGCCGCACGTTCCTGATGGGCCTGCCGTACGTGCTCGGCGACAAAGACCCGAAAGACCCCGTCAACGGCTGGGACAAGACCTGGGCATTCCTCAAGCAGCTGAACGACTGCATTCCTTACTATCCGGGCGGCACGTCGGCTGTCATGAAGGAGCTGGGTGAAGGCACGCGCGACATGACCGTGACCGTGACGGGCTGGGATATCAACCCGCGCGCGCTCGGCATCGTGCCGGCCGAATTCAAGGTGCAGGCGTTCGACAACATGACGTGGGTGAACGACGCGCACTATATGGTGATCCCGAAGGGCGTTCCGAAGGAAAAGCTCGACGTGCTCTACAAGCTGATGAACTTCATGCTCGAGCCGGCGCAGCAGGCCATGACCTATGACGACGGCTACTTCTATCCGGGCCCGGCCATCAAGGGCGTGACGGAAGCGCAGGCGCCCGAGCACAGCCAGGATGTGCTGAAGAAATTCGGCCGCCCGGAATACGCGAAGCTGCTGGCCGATCGTCCGCATGTTCAGCCGCTGAGCGCAGCGGCCATGGTGGCGGCGTTCCAGAAGTGGGACCGCGAAGTCGGCGCGCAAAAGACCAAGTAAGCGCAAACCAACGCGTACCCGTCGCCGCGCGATGCGGAAAGCCGATGCCACCTCGTGTGGGCATCGGCGCTTCACGCCGCGCGCAAGACGGCGATTGTGACGGCGCGCCGCCTGTCGGCGCGGCCATGCAACATCGTAGGGAAGCGATCATGAAGCATCAATTTGAACAGTTGCGCCTCGAATCGGTCTGCCGCAGTTTCGTGAACACGGAAGGGCAATCGGTCGCCGCGCTGCAGGGCCTCGACCTGAACATCCGTCGTGGCGAATTCATCGCGCTGCTCGGGCCTTCTGGTTGTGGCAAGTCGACGGCGCTCAACTGCATCGCCGGTTTGCAGCCGCTGTCGGGCGGCGGCATCTGGCTCGACGAAAAACGTATCGACGTGCTGCCGCCCGAAAAGCGCGGCTTCGGCATGGTGTTCCAGAACTACGCGCTGTTTCCGCACATGTCGGTGCTCGACAACGTCGGCTTCGGCCTGAAGATGCGCGGCGTCTCCAAGGCGGAAACGGTCAAACGCGCACGGGAAGCGCTGCAACTCGTGCAGCTGGTCGGTCATGAGAAGAAGCTGCCGGGCCAGCTGTCGGGCGGCCAGCAGCAGCGCGTCGCGATTGCGCGCGCAATCGTGATCGAGCCGCCGCTCATTCTGATGGACGAGCCGCTGTCGAATCTCGACACGAAGCTGCGCATCGAAATGCGCGCCGAGATTCGCCGCATTCATACGCAACTGGATCGCGCGACCATTTATGTGACGCACGACCAGGACGAAGCGCTGTCGATGGCCGACCGCATCGTCGTGATGAAAGAAGGTGTTGTGCAGCAGGTCGCGACGCCGAAGGAAGTCTACGGCCGGCCGAAGAATCTGCACGTCGCGCGCTTCATGGGGTATCGCAACGTGCTGCCGTTCACGCTCGAAGGCACGCAGGGCGAAGGCGTGGCCGTCGAGGCAAATGGCGTGCGCATGATCGGCATGGCGATGGACGGCTTCGACAGCAAGCGCGTGTCCGTTGCACTGCGCCCCGAGGACATGGAGCGCGCCGCGCCCGGCTCCGAGAATGCGTTCGACGCGCAGGTCACGGCGGTCGAATACGGCGGCCGCGATTCGCTGATTCGTGTGAAGAGCGCGTTCGGCGAACTGTGGGCGCGCGTCGCAGGCGAGTTTGCAGAAGGCGAGCGCGTCACGCTGCGCGTGCCGCCGTCGCGCACGCTGGTCTACGACGGAGAGCCGTCATGAGCACGCTGACGCCCTCCGCAGCCGCGACGACGCCCGCCGCGCCGCGCGACGGCAAGGCGTGGCTCGTGTCGCCCGCCTTGCTGTTCATCCTCGCGCTGTTCGTCTATCCGTTCGTCTATGGCCTCGGGCTGTCGTTCAGCCCGATGGAGGGCGGCGGCATGTGGGCGAACTACGCGAAGTTCTTCAGCGACACCTCGATGTGGCCGACCATCATCGTCACGCTGAAGCTCGCCGTGCCCGCTACGTTGATCAACGTCGGCGTGTCGGTGCCCGTCGCGTTCGCACTGCGTCGTCCATCGCCGTACCAGAAGTTCGTGACGACGCTGCTCGTGATTCCCGTCACGCTCGGCACCGTGCTGATCGCCGACGGCATGCTCACATACTTCGGTCCGAACGGCTGGTTTCCGCAAGCGCTGCAAGGTCTGCATCTCTATACCGACGAAGTGCGCCTCACGCACAACTTCTGGGGCGTGCTGATCTCACTGATCGTGTCGGGCTTTCCGTTCGCGTTCCTGCTCACGCTGTCGTACGTGACGGGCATCGATCCGACGCTCGCCAGCGCGGCGGCCACGCTCGGCGCGAATCCGTGGCAGCAGTTCCGGCGCATCTATCTGCCGCTGCTGGTGCCGGGGCTGACGATGGCCGCGTGTCTGTCGTTCGTGCAGGCGTTTTCGGTGTTTCCTTCGGCGGTGCTGTTAGGGGCGCCGGCAGGACCGACGCGCGTGATGTCGATCGCCGCCGCCGAGGCCGCGTTCGAGAACTACGATTACTCGCTGGCTTCGGCGATCGCGATCGTGATGGGATTCGTGCAACTGGTGATCGTCGCCGCGATGCTCGGCGCGCGCCGCTTCTTCTACACTGGACCGGCGACGGGAGGTAAGGGCTGATGGCTACCGATCATCAAGTCGCGCATCCCTGGCCCGCTGCGCCGCAAGGGCAAACGGTGAAATCGATGAAACCGCACGTCAGTTTGCGCGATCGTGTGTATAAGGCGCTCGTCTGGGGCGCGATGATTTTCTTCCTGCTCAATATCGTGCTGCTGATCGCGACGGTCGCGGTCAACTCGATTGCGACGCGCTGGTTCGGCACGCTGCTGCCGCAGGGTTTCACGCTGCACTGGTATGCGCAGGCATGGAGCGATTTCCAGCTTGCGGCCGTGTTGTGGGTGACGGTCGAAGTGGTCGGCGCCGTCGTGCTGCTGTCCATTCTGCTGGGCGTGCCCGCCGCGTATGCGCTTGCGCGCGTGCAGTTCCGCGGCAAGCGTTTCGCGATGCTCGTGTTCCTGCTGCCGCTGATGGTGCCGCCCGTCACGTACGGCATTCCAATGGCGACGGTGATGTACAAGATCGGGCTGGCAGGCACGTTGAGCGGCGTGATTCTCGCGAATCTCGTGCCCGCATTGCCGTTCGTGATCCTCGTGATGACGCCGTTCATCGAACAGATCGATCCGAACCTGGAATCGGCGGCGCGCATCTTCGGCGCGAACACGTTCCGCTATTTCCGCTACATCCTGCTGCCGTTGCTGGTACCGGGCATGCTTGCTGCGGGTCTGCTGGTGCTGGTGCGCACGATCGGCATGTTCGAACTGACGTTCTTCACGGCGGGACCGGCGACGCAGACGCTCGTCGTCGCGTTGTACTACGCTGTATTCTCTACGGGCGTGCGTGCGCCGCAGTCGATCGACGCGATGGCGATGATCTACATGGCGATCACGCTGATCTGGGTATTGATCGCGCTGCAATTCGTGAGCCCGACGCAAATCGTGTCGCGGGTGAAGGAGCAGCGCCGGTAGGGAGAAGTTGTGTCGAACCATCAGACGAAGAAACGCAAGACGCCCGAAGAACTGCGCAGTCACCGCTGGTATGGCGTGAACGATCTGCGGTCGTTCGGCCATCGCTCGCGCACTGCGCAGATGGGCTACAGCCGTGAGGAATATGCGGGCAAGCCGGT
>NZ_JAAGPD010000046.1 GCF_017104565.1 Paraburkholderia sp. Tr-20389
GCCGGCGCCGGCGCGCTCCACCTTGATCACATCCGCGCCGAACCACGCGAGCAACTGCGTGCAGGTCGGGCCTGATTGCACATGCGTGAAATCGAGAATGCGCACACCGTCGAGTGCCTTGCCCATGCTACGTCTCCCATCATCGTTGAATGCTTGCCGCTGGCGCTGCTCGTGTTCCGGGGGGGTGCTTCCCTCCGCGTCGAACCCGCCTGATATGTGATATATCGTATTTACAGGTCGCTATTTGGGCAAGCTTTTTCCCCAGTTTTTGAGCGGGGATAAACCCCAGGGTGTTTTTTGCTTGAGGTGCGATGTCGCCTCGGGCGGCGAGCGGCTTTTTGTTGGTTTTCGCGAGGCGTTTTCGGATGTGCTTTTTCGCTGGCATCCGCGTGGCGCCTACGCGGCGCGGGCGTTGCCCCTGTGCGGGGCGGCACCTACTTTTCTTTGCAGCGGCAAAGAAAAGTAGGCAAAAGAAAGCCGCTCACACCGCCAACTCTTGACGTTTACCCACGGGCCTCCCACGTCCCTACACTTCGCACGGCAACTTGCAACGAGATCTCCGTTGCAATCGCGCTGATCCAGCGCCTCATCCATTTCATGCAACGACGTCGAAGCCCACAATATGGAAAATCCCCGCCCCACGTGGCAAACGACGTAAGAGGGCCTTCGCGCAGCATCGGGCACCATCGCAAGAGAACGGTTTTCTGTCCGTGCCGTGGCCTGAACGGCATGGCGACCTACACACAGTTTGCCACCTGGGCGGCGCAAACGATTCGCTGCCGCTGGCTACGCTATGGGTGAGTGAAGTGGGTGATGCGCCTGTTCAATGCGTTGGCAACGGCGTCAAATAGCGCGATGCCGCGCGAAGGACGGGGACACGTTGAGAGCCCCTGGGCAAACGTCAAGGATTGGCGGTGTGAGCGGCTTTCTTTTGCCTACTTTTCTTTGCCGCTGCAAAGAAAAGTAGGTGCCGCCCCGCACAGGGGCAACGCCAGCAAACCAAAGACATAGCGCGGATGCCAGCGAAGCGAAAACCCCAAAAACCCAGGATGGCGACTGCGTCGCAGACAAAAAAACCTACACCGCCTACGGCGAAATAATAGCCACAACAGCGCCGCGCGCAGCGGCAATAGCAGCTGCCTCAGTGGCAAAAACAGTCTGATCGACAACCTGTTGAAAAGGCAAAACGGCAATGGGCGCCTCAGCCCCATCATCGAGCTTACGGACGGCAGCAAAAGCAGCCCACCCACCGTTATGAATGAACTGCATCGCAGACAGTTCGAGCTGGTAAGGTCCAAAGTTTTCTACACGCATCGATATTCTCCGTGCGATCGCCACGACGGCGATGAACAAGATATAAACGACTGCGCGAAGCGCAAAGCGGCCCGTTACGTGACCGCCTTCAGGCAACAATACAAAACGACACCTCAGGCGCCGACACGCGCCTCAAGTTCCGCGATGCGCTTGCGCAGACTGCGGTCTTCCTGGAAGCGCGCGGTCTCATCGCGGATCACCGCAACGATGCCCGTCAACTCGCGCTCGGGTGAGTAAAGCAATGCAACGGTAAAAGCAATGGACAGCGCACGGCCATCCTTGTGAACGGAAGGCACACGCAACAGGTCGTGACCATAGCGCGTCTGTCCCGTCGCCATGGTCTTCTCATAGCCTTCCCAATGACGCCCGCGAAGACGTTCGGGAATGATCAGATCGAGCGATTTGCCGAGTGCTTCTTCCTGCGTGAAGCCGAACATGCGCTCGGCTGCGGGATTCCACAGCGTGATCGCGCCGCTCTTGTCCGAGATCACGACGGCATCGCCGATCACGTTCACCAGCTGTTCATAGTCGATGGCTGCTTGCATATAGGGGCTCGTGTGTAATTTGACTTAGCTGCCGCTCAGTTGAAAACAGCGCCACGCCGGCGCTGTTCAGCGGACCGCGCTGCCTTCATTGCAGCGCAGTCCATTCAAACGCCTCCTGTGATTACACCACCTTCGCTTCCCGCATGTTGGCGATCTGCTCGAAGCTGTAACCGAGGCCCGCGAGCACTTCTTCCGTGTGCTCGCCGAGCAGCGGCGAACCCGTGATCTCCGGCTTCATGTCCGAGAACTTGATCGGGCTGCCGACCGTCAGGTACTTGCCGCGCGCCTTGTGGTCCACTTCCACGATCGTGCCGCTCTTGCGCAGCGATTCATCTGCCGCGATTTCCTTCATCGACAGAACCGGCGAGCACGGAATATCGAACTTGCGCAGGATGTCGACCGCTTCGAACTTCGTCTTGTCGGCGAGCCACTGTTCGATCGTGTTGAAGATATCGAAGATGTGCGGCTGACGTGCCTGCGCCGTCTTGTAGGCCGGATCGTCGATCCATTCCGGCTTGCCGATTGCACGGCAGATCGGCTCCCATGCGTGGCCCTGCACCGTGAAGTAGATGTACGCGTTCGGATCCGTTTCCCAGCCCTTGCACTTCAGCACCCAGCCCGGCTGACCGCCGCCGCCTGCATTGCCGCCGCGCGGCACGACATCGGTGAACTCGCCGTGCGGGTACTGCGGATATTCTTCGAGGTAGCCGATGCGGTCCAGACGCTGCTGGTCGCGCAGCTTCACGCGGCACAGGTTGATCACGCTGTCCTGCATCGACACGGCCACCTTCTGGCCCTTGCCCGTCTTGTCGCGGCCGATCAGCGCCGTGAGAATGCCGATGGCAAGGTGCATACCCGTGTTGCTGTCGCCGAGCGCCGCTGCGCTGACCGTCGGCGGGCCGTCCCAGAAGCCCGTCGTCGATGCGGCGCCGCCTGCGCACTGCGCGACGTTTTCATAGACCTTCAGGTCGTCGTAGTGGTGGCCGTCGCTGAAGCCCTTGACCGAGGCGACGATCATCTTCGGATTCAGTTCGTTGATGCGCTCCCACGTGAAGCCCATGCGGTCCAGCGCGCCCGGTGCGAAGTTCTCGACCAGCACGTCCGATTCCTTGATCAGGCGTTCGAGCACTTCCTTGCCGTCCTGCGTCTTCGTGTCGAGCGTCAGCGAACGCTTGTTGCTGTTGAGCATCGTGAAGTACAACGCGTCGGCTTCGGGAATGTCGCGCAACTGGTTGCGTGTCACGTCGCCAGCACCGGGACGTTCGACCTTGATCACATCCGCGCCGAACCAGGCAAGCAACTGGGTGCACGCCGGACCTGCCTGGACGTGCGTGAAGTCGATGATCTTGACGCCTTCGAGTGGTTTGCTCACTTTTGTATCTCCGTGATGGGCTGCTGTTACTTTTTCATTGCCGCGCTTTGCGGGTTCAGATTGGTCAGGCGTCCGCTTTCCGTGCCCGCCGCTTCGTCGATCACTGCGTTGATGAGCGTCGGCTTGCCGGAAGCGATGGATTCCTTCACGGCCTTCTCAAGCTCTTCAGGCGTCGTCACGTTGTAGCCGATGCCGCCGAATGCCTCGATCATCTTGTCGTAGCGCGCATCCTTGACGAACACGGTCGGCGCAACGTCCTTGCCGCCCGTCGGGTTCACGTCGGTGCCGCGATACACGCCGTTGTTGTTGAAGATGATCGTGCACACGGGCAACTCGTAACGGCAGATCGTTTCGAGTTCCATGCCGCTGAAGCCGAACGCGCTATCGCCTTCGATCGCCAGCACCTGCTTGCCGCTCGTCACGGCCGCGCCGATCGCGAAGCCCATGCCGATGCCCATCACGCCCCACGTACCCGAGTCGAAGCGCTTGCGCGGCTGGTACATGTCGATGATGGCGCGCGCGTAATCCAGCGTGTTCGCGCCTTCGTTCACCACGTTGATGTCCGGGTTCTCCTTGACGATGTCGCGCAGCACGCGCAGTGCGCTGTGGAAGTTCATCGGCGACGGACTCTTCGCGAGCGTCGCGGCCATCTTTTCGAGGTTCGTGTTCTTCTTCTGGCTGACGGCGTCGAGCCATTCCTTCGGCGGCTGCGGGAAGTTGTCGCCGACCTGATCGAGCAGCGATGCGACGCACGAACCGATGTCACCGACGATCGGTGCCGCGATCGCGACGTTGCTGTCCATTTCCTGCGCCGAGATGTCAATCTGCACGAACTGCTTCGGCTTGCCCCACGTCTTGCCCTTGCCGTGCGCCAGCAGCCAGTTCAGACGCGCGCCGATCAGCACGACGACGTCGGATTCGGCGAGCACGAACGAACGCGCCGCGGAAGCCGATTGCTCGTGCGTGTCGGGCAGCAGACCCTTCGCCATCGACATCGGAAGATACGGAATGCCCGTCTTCTCGATGAATGCGCGGATTTCCTTATCGGCCTGCGAGTACGATGCGCCCTTGCCGAGCAACACCAGCGGACGCTTCGCGCCCTTCAGCAGATCGATGGCGCGCTTGACGGAATCCGGTGCGGGCAGTTGACGCGGCGCGGCGTCGATCACACGGACGATCGACTGCTTCGCCTTGACGGCGTCGATGGTCTGCGCCAGCAGCTTCGCGGGCAGATCGAGATACACGCCGCCCGGGCGGCCCGACACGGCAGCGCGGATCGCGCGTGCGAGGCCGATGCCGATGTCCTCTGCGTGCAGCACGCGATACGCAGCCTTCGCATATGGCTTCGCTGCGTTCAGCTGATCCATTTCTTCGTAGTCGCCTTGCTGCAGGTCGACGATTTCGCGTTCGCTCGATCCGCTGATCAGGATCATCGGGAAGCAGTTGGTCGTCGCGTTGGCGAGTGCCGTGAGGCCATTCAGGAAGCCCGGCGCGGACACCGTGAGGCAGATGCCTGGCTTTTGCGTCATGTAGCCGGCGATGGCGGCTGCATGACCTGCGTGCTGTTCGTGACGGAAACCGATAAAGCGCATTCCTTCGGCTTGCGCGAGGCGCGCGAGGTCGGTGATAGGAATGCCGACCAGACCAAAAATGGTGTCGATATCGTTCGCTTTCAGCGCATCGATGACGAGGTGGAACCCGTCCGTCGTTTGTTGTGCGTTCTCTTCAGCGGATTCTTGCGGTCTGATCTCAAGTACATCTGCCATGACGTCTCCTCCTTGGCCGGGTGTTGTGTGGCGTCTCGTGATATACAATATTCCAAACACAATATTAGTCAACGAATTTTTGCGGGTGCTACTGGGTGTTGCTGCATTGCAAAAGGTCTCGCGGGCTTTGTGTCTGAAGGGTTTGGGCGCCTGAATCGTGCGATGCATCAAGCGTCCGTACGGGATAGTCCTGGGGTCGCGTTACGTCGTTTGTGTCGTGTGACGGCGGCCTTAGTCCAGAAAATCGCAATGTGTTTCGACATACAGCGCGAGGTCGAGCGAATGCTGACGCACGAGCGTTTCGACCTGCTCGGTGTCGCGCGCCTCGAGCGCCTCGATGATGCGCATGTGGTCCTCGATCGAACGCGATGCGCGGTCGCTCTGCGCGATCGTCATGCGGCGTATCGCGCGCACGTGCATGAAGATGTTCTTGATCGTATCGAGGATGATCTGCGAGCCGGACAGTTCGACGAGCGCCTGATGAAACGCGATGTTCACCTCGCTGTACTCCTCGATGTGATCGGTCGGCGTCGCGGAATGGAAGTCGTCGAACATGGCCCGCAGCTTCGCGATGTCGGCGCTCGACGCCCGTTGGGTCGCGAGGCGCGCCGCGACGCTTTCCAACGCGGCCCACATGCAGATCATCTCGACGATCTCTTTCTTGGTCTTGCGCAGGATGTAGACGCCGCGGCGCGGCACCGTGCGCAGGAAGCCCTCCTGTTCGAGCAGCGTCATCGCCTCGCGCACGGGCGTGCGGCTCACGCCGAGCGCTTCGGTCAGTTCCTTCTCATCCAGACGCACTTCTTCACGCGAGTGATAGATGTCGGTGTTGGCAATCGCCTGCTTGAGCCGCGCGTACGCCTGATCGCGCAGCGAAGCCGTCGCGTTGATCGGCGTGAGGTTCAGGCTCAACGGGACCGCGCGGACATTTTCTTGCGTGTCGGTGGACATGGTCGACGTGTCTCCTCGATGTCGAAAACGGTGATGGCCCACTCGACGGACGCCGGATACGGGGTGGTCGTTGAGCCTTTCTGCGTGTCTGCGTATACCGCTTTGTATATGTGCAATACTGTATATCACATATCTATCCGCGACCAATTCTCCTGCACCCTAGGTTTGCAGCGGTCTTTCCATACATGTTAGTTAATGGTTTTCAAAGAAAACTTTAACTATCGTGAATTGATTGATTTGCCTATGCTGTCTTCACGGCAATCGATGACATGGAGGGGATGATGCGCAACGCACACGATCAACACCGGACCGACTACGACCACGCGGTCGAGATGCAGCTGTGCGCGTTCAATAGCGCGTTTGCAGATCTCGGTCTGCGGTTCCGCTGGGACGCTGAGACGCTGACGTCGCTTGCGACGATCGATGGCGAGCATGCTCGCGTGGTGGCCTATCTTCAGGCGCAGCAGGCGCATTTGCTGAATGCGTATAGCGCTGAGTTTTTGTGTGCGGCCATTCTGGCCAAGAAGAGCGCGCATACGGCTGCTGTTTTGCCGACTCAGGCATCTGTCGATGCGGGTCGTGCCCGGCCGTCGGTGTTTTCTATCTCGCGGTATTTCGCCGATGATGGTGTGCCGGCGTTGGCGGGGGCTTAAGGTTTTTCGCCTGCGGCGCGGCGTTGCCGGTTTGGTTTTTTGCTTTTGGTTTTGGTTTTGCTCTCTTGGCTTTGGCTTTTCGCTGGCATCCGCGTTTTGCCTTCGCAGTTCTAGCGTCGCCCCTGTGCGGGGCGGCACCTACTTTTCTTTGCAGCGGCAAAGAAAAGTAGGCAAAAGAAAGCCGCTCACACCGCTAATCCTTCTTCCTGCCTGCGGGCCCCCTACGGGTCCCGCACTTCAAACGGCACCACATCATTTTGCGCCCGTTGCCAGCGCGTTGAAGCGACGCATCCCCCACTCCAATCACCCGCAGGATAGCCAGCGGCAGCGAATGATCCGCGCCGCCCAGGTGGCAAACTGTGTGTAGGTTATCGCACCGTATGCGTTCGCGCTTCTACGACACCGATCCCGCTTTTCAGTCCGGAGTGGTGCATTTCCGTCGTGACGACCTACACACAGTTTGCCACCTAGGCGGCGGTGGAGGCCTGATAACGCAGTCCGTGACGCGGGAGTGCGAAGCGGGGGATGCGTGCAGTTAGCACGCTGGCAACGCACATGAATTAGCGCGATGCCGCGCACAGGACGGGGACGTTGAGAGCCCCTGGGCGAACGTCAAGGATTGGCGGGGTTAGCGGCTTTCTTTTGCCTACTTTTCTTTGCCGCTGCAAAGAAAAGTAGGTGCCGCCCCGCACAGGGGCGACGCTAGAACGACGAAGGCAAAGCGCGGATGCCAGCGAAAAGCAAAAGCAAAAAGCAAAAACAAAAACCCAAACCGGCACCGCCGCGTCGCAGACAACAATCACTCGCCAGAAGTCGCGCTCAACCGCGACGCACTCGCCGAAGAGGAACTCGCGGCACTCCCCTCGATCCACCGAGCCCGCATCGGCGCCAGCACGAATTTCGCCGAGACGCCGGCAGCAATCGTAATCACAGCCGACACGATGAACACGAGATTCCACCCACCTGCAGCCGACAGCACCGAAGCCAGCGGCACGAGCAAAGCAGCCGTTCCCTTGGCGGTATACAACGTGCCCGCATTCGATGCGGCAAACTTGCTGCCGAACGTGTCCGCGCAAATCGCCGGAAAGATCGAGAAGATCTCGCCCCAGAACAGGAAGATCAACGCAGCGAACGTCATGAACGCATAAGGATTCTGGCCATACTGCATCATGCCCAGCAGTGCGAGCCCTTCGCCGATGAAGATCGCGAACATCGTGTTCTCACGGCCGATCTTGTCCGAGATGAAGCCGCACAGCGGACGCGTAAAGCCATTGCAGATGTTGTCGATCGACAATGTCATCGTCAGCAGCGGCAGCGTCATGCCGAACATCGTCATCGGCAGCTTCGCGAGGCCCCAATCCTTTGCGATCGGACCGATCTGCGCCGTCGCCATCAGACCGCCCGCCGCTACCGCGACAAACGACACATAGATCACCCAGAACACCGGCGTCTTGATCATCTGACCCGGCGTGTAGTCCACCTTGCTCACCGCGAACTTGCGCTTCACGTTGCCCGTCGCACGCGCCACCGGCTTGTGCAGCAACAGCGCCAGCACCAGAATCGCGACGCCCTGCAGAATGCCGAAGAACTGGAACGTGTGCTCGTAACCCGAGCGCGTAATCATGTTCGCAATTGGAACCACGGTGACGGCAGCGCCTGCACCGAAGCCCGCAGCCGTCAGACCGGCAGCAAGACCACGCTTGTCCGGAAACCACTTCAGCGCATTGCCCACGCACGTGCCATACACGCCGCCCGCGCCGATGCCGGCGATCACGGAGCCAATGTACAGCTCGGGCAGCGTCGTCGCATGCGCGAACATCATCCACGCGAGGCCCGCGCAGATCGCGCCGCCCGCCACGACGGGACGCGGACCGAAACGGTCGACGAGCCAGCCTTCAACGGGCACGAGCCACGTTTCCGTGAGAATGAAGATCGAGAACGCAAGCTGAATCGATGCTTCGCCCCAGTGATGCCGCGCATTCATCGGCGCAACAAAGAGCGTCCAGGCGTATTGAAGGTTAGCGACCAGCGCCATGCACAGCATGCCGATCACCAGCTGACACCAACGGTTTGAGAGCATGCCGCTCCCCGTCGCCTGTCGGGTGTTTCCATTCATGAGCATCGTCTCCGCTTTCTATATTGTGTCGATGCTGGCCGCGCCATTCGTGACAGCGCCGCTGCATCCGCCTTACTGGTTTTCTTCTACCCGGCGTTGGGGACTTTCGACAGACCTGCGTAGTTAACCATTCAAACAGGTTGTCAGTCTTTACATTTTTATTCCAGCAGCCTGCGGATTTTCCCCAATGCGATGCACATGAATGCGCATTCGCACGCGTTAACCCTTATGTCAGACCACTACCGGGCGAATCCATCGTAAGGTGCCGCGGCGGATTGCGAATAATTAAAGAAAGTTATCGACACTATTCGCGATCGTTTATGGATGCGATGGCGCGGGGCGCGCAGAGGAGCATGCTGCTTGGCAATGAGGGAAGACGCGAACATCCTGGAAGGATGTCCGCGATAGATCAACAGCGGATCAACGGCAGGCGTGACTTGCCCGCAGGATTACGCTCAGTCGAGGAAGTCGCAATTCGCTTCGATGAATGCGGCAAGATCGAGCGAGTGCTGGCGCGTCAGACGCTCGGCGAGTTCGGTGTCTCGCTTTTCCAGTGCTTCGATGATGCGCAGGTGATCGACGATCGAGCGCGACGCGCGGTCGCTCTGCGAAATCGTCATGCGCCGGATCGCGCGCACATGGATGAAGATGTTCTTGATCGTGTCGAGAATGATCTGCGACTTCGACAGTTCCACGATCGCCTGATGGAACGCGATGTTTGCATCCGAGTACTCGGCGATATGCTCGGCCGGCGTCGAATCGCGGAACTGGTCGAACATGTGGCGCAGCCTCGCGATCTCCTCGTCGGTGGCATGCAATGTCGCGAGACGCGCGGCCATGCTTTCCAGCGCGGCCCACATCTGGATCATCTCGACGATCTCGCGCTTGCTCTTGCGCACAATGTAGATGCCGCGACGCGGTATCGTGCGCACGAACCCTTCCTGCTCGAGCAGCGTCATCGCCTCGCGCACGGGCGTGCGGCTCACACCCAGCGATTCACTCAGCGCGCGGTCGTCGAGACGAATCTCTTCGCGCGACGCGTAGATATCGGCATCGGCGATCGCCTGACGCAGCATCGCGTATGCGCGGTCGCGCAGGCTGGCACTGGTGCCGATGGGTTGCAATGACAGGGTAAACGGCGTGGCCGCTGGCTGGCTGTCCAGTTCTGACGACATGCATCGCCTCTGATCCGGTCGGTGCGAAGTGAGCACCGTAAGTTGACTCGAGCGGCGTACTGCGCCGCCTCCGTATCCGCGTGTTGCCTGCTGCCGTCGCCGTCACGCGGACTCTGAATGTATTTAGTATATCAGCGTGTGAGGTATTGTCGACGTCAGCCGCATGCACACTGGCCCGGCGCGGCGCGAAACCGCGATCAGGGATTGGGAACCGTCGACGCGGCGCCCGTCGCGGCCGCCGTCAATGCTTCGGGCGCCGCAGACGCCTCGCGCGGCGCTTCAAGCGCTATCGTGCCGCATTGAAGCCGGCCGTTGTCGCTGGATTCGAGTTCGGCGGCGTTCAGGTTGGCGCAGGCCGCATCGACGATCGTGCCGATATCGTGCCGGTTGCGCTCACGCGCGGCGTGCTTCATTTCGGCGTGGAGCCAACCGCTAAAACTGAAAACGGCGAACACGGCAAGGGCGGAAAGGACGGACTCGGTCTTGGTCAAACGCATCTTCGTTATGGCTTTGCATGAGGGACGGCCATTCACGTTATCGGCAGCGGCGCGGAAAGCTTGAATGCATCAACACACGTCGTAGAAGCCTTCAAACAGCGCGATGGGCGCATCGACGGCCAGCGCGCGCAACGGAAAACATTGCGCGATCTCGTGCACGCCTGTTTGCCGCGCGAGCCGTTCGAGGAATAGCGCCCTCATGTCCGGCCTCACGTTGCCGTGCCGGTCGAGGAATTGCCCCCACAGCGACATGCTCTGAAAGCGCGACGATAATTCGCGCGCCGTATCTATATAGCCGGAGGGAAAGAGCCTGCGATAAGCGGGCAGATTGTAAAGCCACGACGTGCCCAGAACGCGTTGTATCGCCCGGCGCGTTTGCCGGATGCGCTCGACATGATCGAATAACGCGCGTAATTCGGCGCGCCTTGCACCGATACGCTCGCTGCTCAGTGGCGAGCAATCATGCGACTCCGTATTGGCGAAATGCAGTCGAATGGCGTCATTGCCCGCATTCGAGAATGAAAAGCAGCCGAATGTCGCAACCAGCAAAGGCGGCGGCACATGGGGTCGCGTGAGAAAGAAACGCCAACTCCACTCCACAGGCTCCGCTGCATTGGACAACCCGTCGATATAAATTCGCCACACAGGATGGTTAGTATCGAATTCGCGGCCCAATCCGAAGCGAATATAGAAATTCGTGTAATGCAGCAGCGCCTGCTCGCACGGCACGCCCGACATAGCGGCAACGCGTTCGGCAAATTGCCATTGCAGTTCGAAAAATGCCCGGCTATACCTGATCACGCGTCGCCCTTCATGCAAATTGCGTCGAGCCAATCGTCTTGATGTTAGCTGAAATGATCCTTTGGCTTGCCGACGGCCTCAATAGCACCAACATTACCGCCGGCTTTCAAACGCCGAATAGAAATCTGCAAACCGGCATACACACATCTATTCATTGGAGCGCGTCACATGGCCGCCGAACCTGGGAGTTTCCGCGATCGGTTCGTCTCGCTGTTTCAGTCAGCCGTCGATCAGGTCGTGCGCAACACGACGCCTTCCACGGCGCTCGTCACGCGGCCCGGCACGGACAACGCGCTCGTCAATGCAGCCGCGGCAATCGGCTCGCTGACATCATCGCAGGTGCCGGGACAGACACCGTTGCCCGACACCGCGCCCGGCGGCATCGCGCAGGACGCATGGACCTGCGCGAAGATGGGCTTCGCGCTGTTGCAGGCTCGCGCCCGCGGCGATACGGCGGGTGCGTCCAGCATCGAGGACGACCTCCGCTTCAACGTCTGCGATCCGGCCTGGATCAAGGTCATCGAGAGCTACGTGGCGTTCTTCGGGCCCGACGGCAAGGGTGCGTCGATTCCGTATCGGCGCGCGGCCACGATCGGGCCCGTCACGCTGCCGCTGAAAGCGGGAGCAACCGTCGCGCTGATCGCCGACTGGGGCACGGGCACACAAGTCGCCGTCGATCTGCTGGAACAGGCGGCGCTGCAGAATCCCGATGTCGTGATCCATCTCGGCGACATCTACTATTCGGGCACGCCGGAGGAATGCGACGCGAACTTCAGGAACATCGTCGACACGGTACTCGCGCGCAGCACGAACGACGTACCCGTCTACACGCTCGCCGGCAATCACGACATGTATTCCGGCGGCGCCGGCTATTACGGGCTGATCGACACGCTCAACGATCACGCGCGCCGTCAGCCCGCGAGTTTCTTCTGTCTGCGCAATGACGACTGGCAGTTCATCGCGATGGATACGGGGCTGCACGATTACATCCCGATTGTCGGCAATGAAATGCTGACGTTCCTCGAAAAAGACGAGGAAGACTGGATCACCGAACGCATCGCCGAATTCGGCGGCAAGACGATCCTGCTGTCGCATCATCAGCTGTTTTCGGCGCTGTCGCAGATCGGCCCGCTTCAGTCCGGCAACAAGCTCATCGCGCACAATCCGAAGCTGCTGCCGAGCTTCCAGCGTTTCGCGCAAGCCGCGAAGCAACCCATCTCCGCATGGTTCTGGGGCCACGAGCATAACCTGAGCATCTATCAGCCGTATCTCGGACTGAACCGCGGACGCTGCATCGGGCACGGCGCCGTGCCCGTGCTCGCCGACGGTCCGGAGAATGCGCCTGATCCGCGCATCGTCAATCCGCCCGCGCTGCAAGGCGTCTTGCTGAAGGAGGCGAACAAGGTCTACATGCACGGCTTCACGATCATCCGGCTCGGGCAAGGCGCACAGCATGCACAGGCGTCGGCGGAATACTACGAAAGCAGCGACGGCACGACGCCCATGTTCACGGAAATGCTCTAGCGCTTCATCGACGCATTCATACCTCGACGATCACTTCGAAGCCGCCGTAGATCAGCCGCTTGCCGTCGAACGGCATGGTCATCACGTCGGGTTGAAGGCGCGGATCGGCCATGACTTTTTTCATGCCTTCGTCGCGCACCGCGCGCGAAGGCCATTCGACCCACGAGAACACCACCACTTCGTCCGGCTCGCGCTTCACGGCCATCGGAAACGATGTGAGCTTGCCTTCGGGCACATCGTCGCCCCAGCATTCGACGACCTTCAGCGCACCATATTCCCTGAACACCCCTGCCGCAGTAGTAGCATGCCTGCGGTAAAGATCGCGATTCTCCGCCTTGACCGCAACGACGAACCCGTCCACATAATTCATTGCAACGCTCCTTTGCGATGTTGTCGGAACCCGGGCATAAACAGCGTGACTGCCCGGTCCTATACACACGACGAACGAGCCGATAGCGAATCGACAGCCTCGCGAAGATTCTCACGTTCGAATACGCGATTGCGCCTCGCAGCGCACGCCGGTGTCATAATTCCGCGCAGCGTCGCGTAGACGGTTCCACAACACGGTTTCAACATGTCGAGTCAGTTCCATCGGAAGATTGGCAGCATCATCGGATTGCTCGCGATCCTGATGGCGACGCTCGCGCCCACTGTTTCGCAGGCTATCGCGGCGAAGCGCGGCGCCTATGATCCCGCCGCCGCGCTCTGCTCGGCGCAAACGGCCAGTCCCGCCGACGCACAAGAGGACAATCCCACCGACACCCACACTCTGGCATCGCACTGGCACGCATGCGGCTATTGCAGTCTGCTCACGCATGTTCCCGTGCTGCCCGCGTCACCGTCGGCCTTCGCGCTGACGGTGACCGTCATCTCGCAGCGTGTCGCGACACGTTTCGAAAGCGTCGCGCTGATTGCGCCGTTCGAGGCTGCGCAACCGCGCGCGCCGCCCATTTCTCTCTGAGTCGATTTTGCGTTGCGGCTGCGCCGACAGGGTGCAGCCGTTCTCGCGCGTGCCGCTTCGCCTCGCGCAAGCGGTCCGCGCACGCCCCTGCTCAGGATGAACCGATGAACAACCGACACCACAGGCGCGGCGCGTTGCCGCTCGCCTGCTGCATGCTTGCAGCCCTGCTCTTGCCTTCCGTCACCCACGCCCATGCGATCGCCGGCGACCGCGTCTTCCCCGCCACGATGGCTGTCGACGACCCGGGCGTCGGCGACGAACTCAATCTGCAATACGGCCATCAGCGCGTGCCCGGCGACGACGGCGACCAGAGCGTCAACACCTTCAGCTTCGAATACGACAAGCTGATCACGCCGCGGCTCGCGGTGTCGATCTCAGGCGCGTATGTCGGGCAGAACAATCCGACCGCGCATGGCTTCGACAACTTTGGCGTCGGCGTCAAATATCTGCTGTACGTCAACGACGCGCACGAGTTCATGACGTCGGTCGGCTTCGACGCGGATCTGGGCGGCACGGGCAGCCACGCGATCGGCGAGAGCTTCTCGACCCTCTCGCCGACGATCTTCGCCGGCAAGGGCTTCGGCGACCTGCCCGATTCGCTCGCGTATCTGCGCCCAATCGCGATCACCGGCGAAGCAGGCCCTGCGTTCACAACGGGCGCCGGCCAGCCGAACGCGTTCAACTACGGCGTGACCGTGCAATACAGCCTGCCGTATCTGCAACAGCATGTGCGCGACGTCGGCTTGCCGCAGCCGCTCGCGAACCTGATCCCCATCGTCGAAATTCCGTTGTCGCGCAGCCAGGGGCAAACCACGGGCACGGTGAACCCCGGCGTCATCTGGATCAACCGCTATGGTCAGTTCGGCATCGAAGCGCAGATTCCCGTCAATCGCGCGAGCGGTTCGCACGTCGGCGTACTCGTGCAGGCGCACCTCTTCTTCGACGACATCGCGCCGACCACGATCGGCAAGCCGCTCTTCCACTAACGAGGACACGATCATGAACAACACGACTCGATGCGCGGCAGCGCTCGCGCTTTCACTCGCGCTCGCGCTGGCGCCCCTCGCCGCGCGAGCCCATGTGTTTCCACAGAAGCAGGACCCCGGCGCGGGCGCGACCGTCGAAGCGCCGGCGAAGGTGACCATCGCGTTCGACGGTCCGCTCGAACCGGCATTCAGTTCGCTGACCGTGACGGATGCATCGGGCAAGCAGGTGAACACGGCGAAATCGACGGTCGATGCGCAACATCCTGACGTCGCTTCCGTCGCGCTTCCGACGTTGGCCGCGGGCAAATACACCGTGCATTGGGTGGCCGTGGCATCGGACGGCCATCGCACGCACGGCGACTACTCGTTCAACGTGAAGTGACATAGCGAGGCATGCCTCGCGGTTCACCGAAGGACGCACCGGGTTCACGGACCTCTGCTGCGCGGCAATAAAAAATGACGTAAAAACTGGGCTCGCGTGTGCAGCGACGGCGTCATGGCAATGGCCATGACGCCGCGTCGAGAGAGGCCGTGCTACTGTCGCTGCACATGTGTTGCATGTCCTGTCGACTGTCCAATCCCGCTTTGGAGTGTGCGTGAACAATCCGCTGATTTTCGGCTTTGCGCTCGTCGCAATCGATGTCGTGATCTGGCGTTGCGCGATACCCAAGAACGAAGTGGCGCGGCTGCTGGTGCGCCTGTGCGTGTATGCCGCGTTCAGCTCGCTGCTGTTCAGCTCGGGCTTGAGCCCGTTCTCGCAGGCACCGTATGCGGATTCGAAGCCGCTGCACGTGCTCGGTCAGGTGCTGGAAGTCATCTGGTGGCTGATGGGCGCACGCCTGCTCAGCATGGCGCTCGACACGCTGCTGCTGCCGAAGACCTGGCGCCGTCAACGGCTCTTTCAGGACGTATTCGGCGCGCTCGTGTTTCTCGCGGCCGTCGTCGCCGCGCTCGGCTTCGTGCTGGAGTTGCCCGTGCGCGGGCTCGTCGCCACATCGGGTGCGCTCGCCATCGTGCTGGGCCTTGCGATCCAGAGCACGCTCAGCGACGTATTCGCGGGCATCGTGATCAACACGACGGAGCCGTATCACATCGGCAACTGGGTTTCCATCGACGGCGTCGAGGGCAAGGTGCTGGAGATGAACTGGCGCGCGACGCATCTGCTGACGTCGCAGGGCAACATCGTGATCGTGCCGAACGCCGTCGCGGCGAAGGCGAAGATCACGAACAGCAGCCGGCCGCCGACGCTGCACGGCGTGACCATTCTGCTCGAGATCACACCCGAGGCCCGGCCTGGCACCGTGCTGGCCGCACTCGAAGCCGCGCTCGCGGGCGTGCGCGCGGTGCTTGCCGACCCGGCGCCGTATGCGCTCGTGAAGCGGACGAGCGCCGTGTCCGTCACCTACGAAGCGACCGCGTATGTCGACGACATGGGCAAGAAGCTCGCGGTCACGAACGAGCTTTACGACCTGTGCTATCGCCAGCTCGAGGCAGCGGGTGTCGCGCTTCGTCCGCTGGGTGCCGGGTATGCGCAGCCGTTGGCGGCGCCTGCACCGGAAGCCGATCCGCGTATGAATCTGCTGCGTCGGGTGGAGATGTTTGCAGCGTTGACGCAGGACGAACTCAAGCGCCTTGCGCCGCTGCTTTCGCGCCGCGATTACGAACGGGGCGACACGGTGGTCACACCTGACAAGGTGCTTGACCAGTTGACGATCGTCGATTCGGGCGTGCTGTCCGTCGTGGCTGAAGATGCATCGGGTCCCGTCGAGGTGACGCGGCTCGGTCCCGGCGATGCGCTGGGGGAAGCGGGACTGCTGGCGGGCATGCCGGCGCGCGTGACGATTTCCGCGCTGACTGCGGCGACTGTTTTTCAGTTGAACAAGGATGATTTGACGCCTTTGCTGAAGGATAAGCCGGATGTGGCCCGGCTTATGTGCCAGATGCTTTCTCGCAGGCGGGATACGCTTGATAAGCTCGGGACGCCGACGCCTGTTGCCCAGTCGGAGCAGTCGGTGTTTCAGTGGTTGTTGGATGGGATGAAGAAGTTGCACGATCTGACGTTTTGAGTTTTTTATTGTCTGCGACGCAGTCGCCATTCTGGGTTTTTTATGTTTTGATTTTCGCTGGCATCCGCGATTTCATGTCGGTGTTCAGGCGTTGCCCCTGTGCGGGGCGGCACTTACTTTCTTTGCCGCCGCAAAGAAAGTAAGCAAAGAAAGCGGGCTAACACCGCCAGTGCTACTCGTTGCCTGCGGGCCCCCAGCCGTTCTTATGCTTCACGCGGCAACACGCTATTTTTCCGCCCGTCGCCAGCGTGCTAACTGCACGCCTCACCCACTTCACACTCCCTCGTCACGAACTGCGTTACCAGACGTCCACCGCCGCCCAGGTGGCAAACTGTGTGTAGGTCGTCACGACGGAAATGCACCACTCCGGACTGAAGAGCGGGATCGGTGTCGTAGAAGCGCGAACGCATGCGGTGCGATAACCTACACACAGTTTGCCACCTAGGCGGCGCAAACCATTCGCTGCCGCTGGCTGCGTTACGGGTGAGTGGAGTGGGTGATGAGCCTGTTCAACGCGCTGGCAACGGGCGGAAAAGGGTGCGTTGCCGTTTGAAGTGCGGGACCCGTTGGGGACCCGCAGGCAATCACTAGCACTGGCGGTGTTAGCGGCTTTCTTTTGCCTACTTTTCTTTGCCGCTGCAAAGAAAAGTAGGTGCCGCCCCGCACAGGGGCAACGCCAGCAAACCAAAGACATAGCGCGGATGCAAGTGAAAGAAAACCAGAAAACCAGAAAACCTGGAACCGCGACTACGTCGCAGACAAAAAAGAGCCCCCAATGCCCGCATCACCCACGCCAAAACCGCCATCATTAGAATGCCGCTCGCTGAGCAAAACCTACACAGCGACAAGAACGGTACTAGACCGGTTGGACTTCAAGCTCGCCGCAGGCGAATTCATAGCGATCATGGGCGACTCAGGCGTCGGCAAGTCGACGCTATTGAACCTGATCGCGGGCCTGGACCGCGCCGACTCCGGCGATGTGCTGATCGACGGCACACCGATCTCCACCCTCGACGACGACGCCGCAACGCGCCTGCGTCGCCAGAAACTCGGCTTCGTGTTTCAGGCCTTCCACGTGCTGCCGCATCTGACGCTCGCGCAAAACGTCGCGCTGCCGCTACTGCTGAACGGCCTCGCGCCGCAACGCGCCCACGACATGCTCGCAGCCGTAGGGCTCGCAGGACGCGACGACGACTTGCCCCGCCAGCTCTCGGGCGGCGAACTGCAACGCGTCGCGATTGCGCGCGCCCTCGTGCATCGCCCGACGCTGATTCTCGCCGACGAACCAACGGGCAATCTCGACCCCGACACCGCACACGAAGTGCTCGCGCTGTTGCGCGAAGAGACCAAGGCGAACGGCGCGGCCACGATGATGGTCACGCACTCGGAAGCCGCCGCCGCTTTCGCCGATCGCGTGCTCGTACTCAGCGACGGCAAGCTGCACGCAGCAGACAACCCGCAAGCACACGCGTTGCGCCCTTCGCATGAATGACGCCGCACTCGACGCAAGCAAGCCCGCACGCCACGGCCTGCGCACCCTCACCCGCTGGCTCCTCGCCGCCGAATGGCGCAGCCACAAAGGCCGCGCGCTCATCGCCATCGCGACGATCGCACTCGGCGTCGCGCTCGGCTATGCCGTTCAACTGATCAACAGCGCCGCGTTCAACGAGTTCTCAGCGGCAGCGCGCAGTCTGTCAGGCCAGGCTGACCTGCAGGTGCGCGGCGCACAGCCCACGTTCGACGAACGCGCCTATCCGCCGCTCGCGACCCAGGCCGGTGTCGCGCTCGCAAGCCCCGTGCTCGAACTCGACGTGACCGTGCCGAACCGCACTGCGCCGCTGAAAGTGCTCGGCATCGACGTGTTCCGCGCGCGCCGCATCGCGCCCGACCTGACGGGCGTGACGGACGGCGACACGCCGCTCGATGCGCTCGCCGACGACGCCATCTTTCTTTCGCCCGCGGCGCAGCAATGGCTCGGCGTGCGCATCGGCGACCCGGTGACGCTGCGAAGCGGCACGTCCGACGTGCGTCTGCGCGTCGCGGGCGGGATCGTGAGGGCGCGGCCCGGACAACGCATCGCGGTGATGGATATCGCTGCCGTGCAATGGCGTTTCGGGCGCATCGGCAAGCTGTCTCGCGTCGATCTGCAACTCGAACGAGGCGTCGATCGCGAACGCTTCCGGCGCGAGTTGCAGGATCGTCTCGGCAGCCGCTTCGTGGTGGGCGAGACGCACGATGTCGAAAGCCGCACTGACCGGCTGTCGCGCGCCTATCGGATCAACATGAACGTGCTCGCGCTCGTCGCGCTCTTCACGGGCGCGTTTCTCGTGTTCTCGACGCAGGCGCTCGGTGTGGTGCGGCGTCGCGCTCAATTCGCGATGCTGCGCGTGCTCGGCATCACGCGCGCGCAGTTGCTTCGGCAGATCCTGCTCGAAGGCGCGTTGCTCGGCACGCTCGGTTCGATTGCGGGCATCGCGCTCGGATTCGCGCTCGCCTATGTCGTGCTGCGCTTTTTCGGCAGCGATCTGGGTGGCGGCTATTTCCCGGGCGTGCAGCCGACTGTCGGCTTCGAGCCGCTTGCCAGCGCGATTTTCGTCGTGCTCGGCATCGGCGTGTCGCTGCTCGGCAGTCTCGTGCCAGCACTCGAAGCGGCGCGCGCGCATCCCGCGCCCGCGCTGAAGGCGGGCGGCGAAGAAGCCGCGCTCCACAAGCTCTCGACGCCCTGGCCCGCGCTCGTCTGCCTCGCGCTCGGCGTGGCGCTGACGCAAGCGCCGCCCGTGTTCGATGTGCCCGTTGCGGGTTATCTCGCCGTTGCGTTGCTGCTGATCGGCGGCATTGCGTTGATGCCGCGCGTCACGTCGATGCTGTTTCGCACCCTGAGTCGCGCAGGCAACGGACGGCGACGCTCACCTGCGACCGCGCTGGCGCTCGCGCGGCTCGCGAATGCGCCGGGCCAGGCATCGATTGCGATGGGCGGCGTGCTGTCGAGCTTCACGCTGATCGTCGCGATGGCGATCATGGTGGCGAGCTTTCGCGTGTCGGTCGAAGACTGGCTCGCGCATCTGCTGTCGGCCGACGTCTACGTGCGCGTCGCACCGAACGGCGACACGGGCGGCCTGAACCTGCAGCAACAAACGCTGCTCGCCGCTACGCACGGCGTCCGGCACGCGGCGTTCGCGCGCACGTCGCAGTTGACGCTCGATCCGTCGCGCCCGTCCGTCGCCTTGCTCGCGCGCGAAATCGATGCCGCCGATCCCGGCGCGAACCTGCAGATCACGGGCGCGCCCTTGCCGCCCGCCGCGTGGCGAGAGGGCGAGACGCCCGTGTGGGCGTCGGAAGCGATGGTCGATCTGTACGGCTATCGCGTCGGTCAACGGCTGACGCTGCCCATCGGAGAACACGGTACGCGCTTCGTGGTGGCGGGCATCTGGCGCGACTACGTGCGGCAAACGGGTGCGTTGCAAATCCGTCTTGCCGATTACCGGCGCCTGACGAGCGACACGAACGCCACCGAAGCCGCCCTCACACTCGCGCCCGGCGTGAGCGCAGCGCAGGCGATCGCCGCGTTGCGCACGCTGCCGTTCGCGGGCGCGCTCGAGTTCGCGCAACCCGGCGAGATCCGCGCGCGCACCTTGACCATCTTCGACCGCAGCTTTGCTGTCACCTATCTGCTGGAGGCCGTGGCCATCGTAATCGGACTGTTCGGCGTCGCCGCGACGTTTTCCGCGCAGACGCTCTCGCGTTCGCGCGAATTCGGCATGCTCCGTCACGTCGGCGTGACGCGCGCGCAGATTCTCGCGCTGCTCGCGACGGAAGGCGGGATGCTCACCGCCCTCGGCATCGCGATGGGTTGCGTGCTCGGCTTTGCGATCAGCCTGATTCTCGTGTTCGTCGTCAATCCGCAGTCGTTCCACTGGAGCATGTCGCTGCATGTGCCCTGGATGCTGCTGTCCGTGCTCGCGCTCGTGATGCTCGCGTCGTCGTGCACCACGGCCGTGGCGGCGGGCCGTCAGGCCGTTTCCGTCGATGCCGTGCGTGCGGTCAGGGAGGACTGGTGATGCGCTTTCGCTTATTCGCGTTGGCGTGTGCGTTCAGCGCATCGCTCGTATTCGCGGCCGAGCCGCAGTTCGCCGCCGTATCGCCAGGCAAGGCCATTGAACTGCCTGGCGATACGGGCGCGCATCCCGCGTATCGCACCGAATGGTGGTATGCGACGGGCTGGCTCGACACGCCTGATCACCAGCCGCTCGGCTTCCAGATCACCTTCTTCCGTTCGGCGACGGGCCACGCGGCAAACGATCCGAGCGCGTTTGCGCCGACGCAGCTGATCATCGCGCACGCCGCGCTGAGCGATCCGACGCTCGGGCGGCTCGTGCACGACCAGAAGATCGCGCGACAAGGCTTCGGACTCGCGTACGCGAAGCCAGGCAACACCGATGTCCGGCTCGACACCTGGCGCATGGTCCGCGCGCCGGACGGTCATTACGACGTGAGCGCCGACGCCGCCGGCTTCGCGCTGCATTTGACCTTCACGCCGACGCAGGCGCCGCTGCTTCAAGGCGACAACGGCTACTCACGCAAGGGACCGCTGGCGGAGCAGGCGAGCTACTACTACAGCGAGCCGCAGCTGCGCGTGACGGGCAGCGTCACGCGGCCCGCTGCCGATGGCGCGAGTCGCGCCGTCACGCCGACGCCCATCACGGGCAGCGCGTGGCTCGATCACGAATGGTCGAGCACGCTGCTCGCGTCCGATGCCGTCGGCTGGGACTGGCTCGGCGCGAACCTGTCGGACGGCGCCGCGCTGATGGCGTTCAAGGTGCGCGGCGCGGACGGGCACGCGGTGTGGGCGCACGCCGCGCTGCGCGCCGCCGACGGCCACATCACGCAGTACGGTCCCGGCGATGTCGACTTCACACCCACGCGCCAATGGCGCTCGCCGCGCACGGGCACGCTGTACCCCGTGGCGACCGTCGTCCGTACGGGCGACATCCGCTGGCAACTCGCGCCCTTGCTCGACGACCAGGAACTCGATTCGCGCGAATCGACGGGCGCGCTGTACTGGGAAGGCGCCGTCACCCTGAAGCGCGATGGGCAACAGGCGGGACACGGTTACCTCGAACTCACCGGCTATGGCAAAAAACTCAAGCTCGAACGGCGTTGAGGCCGGTCCTGCGGGCTTGCAAGGGTAAACCCTGAAATATGGAACAGTGACTTCCACCGGACGGGCTTAATCTTAAGCGGCTACTTACCTACACTGGCTTCACTGATTGCGAACAGGGCTGTTCGCAAAGTCAAAGCAAAGTTGGAGGTCATCATGAAGTCGCTCATCAACGCTGTTGCCATCGCTGCCGTGCTCGCTATCCCTGCTGTGTCGTTCGCCCAGTCGAACCAGCCCGTCACGCGCGCGCAGGTTCGCGCCGAGCTGGTTCAACTGGAACAGGCCGGCTACCGTCCGGGCGCAGGCACGGAAGCGCATTACCCGGAAGAACTGCAAGCCGCTCAAGCGCGCGTGAACGCGCAGAACGGCGCAGCGAGCGGCTACGGCGGCGTCGCCAACGGCGTGTCGCAGTCGGGCCGGCCGGGCGTATCGGCTGCGGACTGGAACGCGATGTACGGCCGTCCGTAAGTCCCGTCCGTCTCTTCTGCCCTTGATTCGCTGCTATTTCGCGCCCGCCGTCCCGATCGCGGGCGCGACTCGCCACACCGTGTTGCCGACATCGTCGGCGACCAGCAGCGCGCCGCGCGCATCCAGCGCGACGCCGACGGGCCGTCCGAGCGCGTGCCCGTCCGGCGTCAGAAAGCCGGTCAGAAAATCTTCCGGTCCGCCTGCCGGTTCGCCCTTCTCGAACGGCACGAAAATCACCTTGTACCCCGCATACGGCTTTCTGTTCCATGAGCCGTGTTGCCCAATGAATGCGCCGCCCCGATACCGATTCGGAAACAGCTTGCCGTCATAAAACGCCAGTCCCAGCGACGCGGTGTGATTGCCGAGCGCATAGTCGGGCGCGATGGCTCGCGCGACCATATCGGGGTTCTGCGGCTTCACGCGCGTGTCGACGTGTGCTCCGTAGTAGCTGAACGGAAAGCCGTAGAACGCGCCCTGCTTCACCGACGTCATGTAATCGGGTACGAGGTTGTTGCCGAGTTCGTCGCGTTCGTTGACGGCCGTCCACAGCGCACCCGTTTGAGGTTGCCACGCCATCCCGTTCGGATTGCGCAGCCCCGTTGCGAAGGGGCGCATCGTGCCGCTCGCGATATCGAATTCGAGAATGCGCGCGCGATCCGCTTCCGCATCGACGCCGTTTTCGGCGGCATTGCTGTTCGATCCGACCGTGATGTAGAGACGCTCGCCATCGCGGCTCGCGAGAATGTTCTTCGTCCAGTGATGGTTGATCGGGCCTGCGGGCAAATCGGCCACTTTCACGCCAGACGACGGGATGCGCGTTTCGCCGATGTCGTAATCGAAACGCAGCAGCGCATCCGTATCGGCGACGTATAGATGGTTGCCGATCAATGCCATGCCGAACGGCGAATGCAGATTGTCGATGAACACGTATTGCTCGTCGGCGATGCCGTCGCCATTGGTGTCGCGCAACAGCACGATCCTGTCGGGACTCGGCACGCCCGCACCCGCTCGCTTCTGGAACTGCTTCGTGATCCAGCCGACGAGGCCGCGTCCCGTGTCGTGCGGTTCCGGCGTGTTGGTCTCGGCGACCAGCACGTCGCCGTTCGGTAGCGTGTAGAGCCAGCGCGGATGCTCGAGATTCGCGGCGAACGGTGTGACCGTGAAACCGGGCGGCGCCGTCGGATGCGTTCCCGCCGCACGCGTTTCGACGGGCGCGACATGGACCGTCGGGATCAGCGACGTATCGGGCGCGGGCAGAGTCGGCGACGCGCCGAAGCTCGCTTCTTCCGGTGCCGTCGAAGGCGTGGCGCACGCGGCCAACGGAACGACCAGGATCGCGACGAGAGTGGGACGGACGCGCATGGAGCCTCCAGCGACGATGCAGTCGATGCAATTGATGCGAACAGCAACTGCTCAGCAAACGTCTTGCCCAGACACAGCTATCCACAGAAACTGTTGAGAGGTTTGTGGACAAGCTTGGGGTAGCCGGCGTAAGTCCTTGATGCGGCGGGGTTTGCGTGTTGCGGTGCAGAGTGCGTCACGGAGGCGGGTGTAGCGTGTTAAGGCCGCAGAATCGGCGCTCACGGAGCCCGCCGGATCGCCGCGTCGCGAGGCAAGCCGGCCCGACGCAACTTTTCCACAGATTTTGTTGGCAAGCCTGTGAGTATCCTGCGCAAGACTCACGCAAGTGCTTGATGCGACTCGGGTTGTTCGCGATGCATCGGCAATCCGTTCACATACCGCTCGATCCCTACAGCAATTCGTACCCGCTGTTATCCACAGTTTTCGTGGGTAACCCTGTGGACAACGCCCGGACTCGACGTCCATCTGCCTGACGCATCACGACTTTTCAGCGCTTCGCCATCGGGCAGCAGTTCACGCTATCCGTTCGTACGCGTGCGCTCGCGCACGCCCTCCAGCCGCTGTCGCACGAAGCGCACGTGCTCGCGCAACACGTAGAAGCCGTCGGCATAAGCCAGCGGCATCCGCAGCGTGTCCAGCGACGCCTCGATCCGGTCGAGTTCGGCTAGCAGCTCGCTGCGCTCTTCGGCCGACGAGTCGCGCATCGCGTCACGCTCGATGGCAATCAGCGAGCCGTAATACCGGTAGATCCGCGAACGCACCCGCCACGTGAACAGCGCAGGGATGAGCCGCAGCGCCGGAAACAGCAGCACAGCAATCGGCAACAGCAACACCAGCAGACGGTCGACCACGGTCGCGAGCCAGAACGGCAGCGTGCGGTACAGAAAGCTCTTGCCCGACTTGTAGTAGCGCATCGCGTCCTCGCTGATCCGGTACTCATGGACAACGGGATTCGGAAACTGCCCGGCTCTCTGCAGCAGGCCCGCCATGCCGTGCACTTCCTGCGCGGCTTCGATCAGCAGATCGGAAATCGCCGGATGCAGGCTGGTGCGCGCAACCAGTTCCGCCGTCGGGCTGATCAGGTGGATCGTCTCGGGCGGAATCCGGCGACGCAGGTCAAGCGCGCCGGGCGGCAAATCGAGTTCGTCGAGATAGGGAAAGACGCGCGTATAGGCCGTCGCTTCGTCGAAGTTCATCACCGAAACGCCGGGAATGCCGAGCAGCCGCAACATCAGCACGCGCGTCGCGGAGTCGCCGCTGAGCAGCGCCGCATCGACCTGATTGGAGACGAGCGCCTTGGCGGCGTCGAGCCCGTCGAGCGGCAACAGCGTCGTCTCGCCGCCCGGCCCGATGCCGTTCGCTTCGAGCAGCTTCAGCGACAGCATGCGCGTGCCGCTGCCCTCGCGCCCGATTGCGATCCGCTTGCCATCGAGATCGGATAGCTGCGTGATGCCGCTGCCGCGATAGAACACGACGAGCGGCACATAGGTCACGCTGCCCAGCGACATCAGCGAAGACGTATCCCGTCCGCCCGCGACGCCGCCCTGCACCAACGCGATATCGACTTTCTGCTTTGGATCGAGCAGCCGGTCGAGATTCTGCACCGAGCCGTCCGACACCAGCACCTTGAGCGTCACGCCGTTGCGCGCGAGGACCTTCCCGTACTCCTCGGCGATCTGCATGAACGAGCTGTCTTGCGGGCCGGCGCTGATCGTGATCGTGCGAGGCGGAGCGGGATCGACGAGCCACACGACCAGCCAGACGAGCACCGCGAACAGCACCACGAACGGCAAGGACGTCAATGCGAGATCGCGCCACACGGGATGCGTGTGATCGCGAAGAAAATGCGGAGAATGCGGACGAAGTCCTTTCATGATCCGGCTCGGCTCCCATGTGCGCCAGTCAATCGTAGCCGTCTCGCGCGCTTCTGGGGAGCGCCCGTGCGATCGGCGTGCTCGATGCAAATCGGCCGCCGACAACAAAATCACGCGAAGCACTTGCGCGATCGAAAGGGTGTCTCTATAATTCGCGCCTTCGCTAGGCTCGTAGCTCAGCTGGTTAGAGCACCACCTTGACATGGTGGGGGTCGTTGGTTCGAGTCCAATCGAGCCTACCAACGAACAAGCAGTACAAAAAGGCGGCAAGCATTTTTATGCTTGCCGCCTTTTTTTCGTTCCGGGTTTGCGCGCAAGCCGCACGCGGATAAACAACCGATACGCCAACAAAAAAGCCGAAAGACATATTTGTCCTTCGGCTTTCACTCAACAGGCGTCGCGCTCTAACGCGCGACGCCTGTATGCGTGTGCAATCAGCTCAGCGCGACATCATGTTCATACTGACGTTGTGCATGACCCACACCGTACCGAACACCAGGAACATCGCAGCCAGCACCGTATAAGCGAGCGCGAGCGTGTTCCAACGTTGGCCCGACGTCGATACGCTCATGTGCAGGAAGAACACCAGATGCACGACGATCTGCACGACGGCGAGCGCCGCCAGCACCATCGGAGCGGACGCGGCCGGCAGCCAGCCCTGTATCACGATGCCGAACGCCGCAGCCGTCAACACCACGGCCAGCACGAAGCCGACCACATAGCCGCCGATACCGCCGTGCCCTGCTTCGGCGTCGAGCGCATGGGAATTCGAGTGAGCCATCAGTACATGCTCCCGAGATAGACAAAAGTGAACACGCAAATCCACACGACATCGAGGAAGTGCCAGAAGAGGCTCAGGCACGTCAGACGCGTGATTTCGCGCTGCGTCAGTTGCGGCGCGCGCGCCACCTGCACGGCGAGCACGGCCATCCAGATCAGGCCCGTGGCTACGTGCAGACCATGCGTGCCGACCAGCACGAAGAACGACGACAGGAACGCGCTACGCGACGGACCCGCGCCTTCCGCGATCAGATGCGAAAACTCGCTCAATTCCAGCTTGAGAAACAAGGCGCCGAGCACGAACGTGACAGCCAGCCAGCCGAGCACGGCGCGCGGACTCTGACGACGTGCCGCGACCATCGCGAAACCGTACGTGATGCTGCTCAACAGCAGCGCTGCCGTTTCGACGGCGACGCCGGGGATGTCGAACAGATCCTTGCCCGTCGGACCGGCGTTGAACTGATGCGCCATCACGGCAAACACCGCGAACAGCGATGCGAACAACACGCAGTCGGTCATCAGATACAGCCAGAAGCCGAACACCGACTGCGATTCGCCATGATGACCGTGGCCGTCGACCTCGTTCAGGGTTGCGGCGTGGACTTTTTGCAGCATCACTCGACCTCCGCGAGCGCCGGAGCCATATCCGCGCGTTGCGGAAGCGGCGTGCGGCCTTTGTTTTCGATCGTCCGCACCACGTCGGACGGAATGTAATAGCCGTCATCGCGGCCAAAGCTGCGGCCGATCACGGTGGCAGCAATCGCCACCATCGACACGATCGCGAGCCACCAGATGTGCCATACGGCGGCGAAACCGAACGCGAGACTGAACACGCCGATAAAGAAGCCGGCGGACGTGTTCGACGGCATGTGGATGTCCTGATAGACAGCCTGAACGCCGAGACCCTTGCCCGTTTCCTTCATATGCGCGAAGGCATCCAGTTCTTCGACGACGGGAATCGTCGCGAAGTTATAGACGGGCGGCGGCGACGAGATCGACCATTCGAGCGTGCGTCCGCCCCAAGGATCGCCCGTGACATCGCGATACTCCGGCTTGTTGCGGTTGATGATGCTGACCGCGAACTGGGCCACCTGGCACACCACGCCGATGGCGATCAGTCCGGCGCCGCAGGCCGCGATGATCATGAGCGGCTGCCATGCGGGATTGTCGTAGTGATTCAGACGGCGCGTCGCGCCCATGAAGCCGAGCACGTAGAGCGGCGTGAACGCCACGAAAAAGCCGACGAACCAGAACCAGAACGCAGTCTTGCCGAGCCTGTCGTTCAGCTTGAAACCGAACACCTTCGGGAACCAGTAGCTGACGCCCGCCAGATAGCCGAACACCACGCCGCCGATGATCGTGTTGTGGAAGTGCGCGACCAGGAACAGCGAGTTATGCAGCACGAAGTCCGCGCCCGGAATCGCCAGCATCACGCCCGTCATACCGCCGATCGTGAACGTGACCATGAAGCCGATCGTCCACAACACAGGCGCCGTGATTTCGAGTCGGCCGCGATAAATCGTGAACAGCCAGTTGAAGATCTTCACGCCCGTCGGAATGGCGATGATCATGGTCGCGATGCCGAAGAACGCGTTGACGTCCGCGCCCGAGCCCATCGTGAAGAAGTGGTGTGCCCACACGAGGAACGCGAGCACCATGATCACGCACGATGCGTACACCATCGTCTTGTAGCCGAACAGCGGCTTCTTCGCGAACGTCGAGATTACTTCCGAGTAGATGCCGAACGCGGGCAGAACCAGGATGTAGACCTCGGGGTGGCCCCAGGCCCAGATCAGGTTCAGATACAGCATCGCGTTGCCGCCGGCTTCGTTCGTGAAGAAGTGCATGTCGGCATAGCGGTCGAGGCCCAGCAGCGCCAGCGCGATCGTCAGGATCGGGAACGTGGCCATGATCAGCACGTTCGAGCACAGCGCCGTCCACGTGAACACGGGCATCTTCATCAGCGACATACCGGGTGCGCGCATCTTGACGATCGTGACGAAGAAGTTGATCGCCGTGATCAGCGTGCCGACGCCGGACAGTTCCAGCGCCCAGATGTAGTAATCGACGCCCACGCCCGGACTGAACTGCAACTCGGACAGCGGCGGATACGCAAGCCAGCCGACCTGCGCGAACTCGCCGATCACCAGCGAAACGTTCATCAGGATCGCGCTGATCGCCGTCATCCAGAACGACAGCGAGTTCAGGAACGGGAACGCGACGTCGCGTGCGCCGATCTGCAGCGGCACGACGATATTGAACAGACCCACCATCAGCGCCATCGCCATGAAGAAGATCATGATGACGCCGTGCGCGGTGAAGATCTGGTCATAGTGATGCGGCGGCAGGTAACCCGTCGCGCCACCGCTCGCGAGCGCAAGTTGCAGGCGCATCATCACGGCGTCGGCGAAACCGCGCAGCAGCATCAGCACGGCGACGACGATATACATCACCCCGATTCGCTTGTGATCGACGCTCGTGAGCCATTCGGTCCACAGCCAGCGCCACTTGTGCGCGCGCGTGAGAAACACGGCGACGGCCAGCACGATCAGCCCCATGAGCGCGCCCGCACCCATGATGATCGGCTGATCGAACGGAATCGCCTCTAAAGTCAGATTGCCGAACATGCGTTACTCCTTCGAAGCGTTCGTGGCGCAATTGGCGTCACGGAAATCGACGACATGCCCACTGTTGTATTTCGCAATCACGTTGTGGAACAGCTTCGGATCCACCGACGAGAAATAGCGCACCGGGTTCTTCTCGCTCGGCTTCGCGACCGCGTAGTACCCGTCCATATCCAGCCGGTCCGACGACGCCTTGACCTTCTGCACCCAGCTGTTGAAATCGGCCTGGCTCACGGCGAGCGTGCGGAACTTCATGTCCGAGAAACCCTTGCCGCTGAAATTCGCCGACACACCCGCGTAGTCGCCGGCTTCATCGGCGACCAGGTGGACGCGCGTCTGCATGCCCGCCATCGCGTAGACCTGCGTGCCCAGCTGCGGGATGAAGAACGAATTCATCACCGAGTCGGACGTGATGTGGAAATTGACGGGCGTGCCGACGGGCATCGCCAGCTGGTTCACCGACGCAATGCCGAGATCGGGATAGATGAAGAGCCACTTCCAGTCGAGTGCGACGACTTCGACGTCGATAGGCTTCACGTTCGATTCGAGCGGCTTGTACGGATCGAGTTCGTGCGTGGTTCGCCACGTGAGAATGCCGAGGAACAGGATGATCAGCGCGGGGATCGTCCATACGACCACTTCGATCGCTGTGGAGTGCGCCCACTTCGGCGCATAGACCGCGCTTTTGTTCGACGCGCGATACCGCCACGCGAAGAGCAGCGTCAACAGAATGACGGGGATGACGACGATCAGCATCGTCCACGTTGCCGTCGCGATCAGCGATTTTTCGGCGACGCCGACACTGCCTTTCGGGTCGAGCACTTCAAGTTGACATCCCGCAAGACACGCCGTCAGACCGACGCTGACGGGTACGAGGCAACCTCTTAAGGTTTTTCTGGCTAACATGTTTGCCCAATGATCGATGAACCACGCTGAACACGTGTGGGGTTTGCAAGGCAAAAAGCACAAGGTCCTATGTGCCAGGCGATTCTAGGGACGCGCAGCGTTTGAAATCCTGACTTCAATCAAGAATGCCGACAGAAGGGCAGCCGGAAGGCGTGCGACGCGTTGTCACACGATGTCGGAATGCCGGAAGCGCCCTGTCATTTCAGGCCGAGCGGTCTGACAGAATTCTTCCGGCCTGCTGTCGATGTGAATCGCACGCGACAGCGATCTGATCTGATGGGCCGCCCGAACATCGTCGACGTCCAGGCGGCCGGGACTATCACGCCTGTCCGGACTCCGCGTTATCGGGTGCGTCGTCTTCCGTCTTGCGGCCAACGAGTTCTTCCAGCGCGCCCGCGCCCTTGAAACCCGCGACGGCCGCGACGCCCTTCGTCAACAGCGACGCGTTCGGGTCCGCCTTGTCCAGCGCTTCGACGGCGGCTGCTGCGCCGGCGATCTCGCCCAGTGTGTCGAGAATGCCCATCGCCGCTCCTTAGCTCGTGAGGTCGGAAGGCAGCTTGCCGCCGTTTGCCGCGAGCGCCGTCATCAGCTGCTTGTGCAGCCAGAGGTTCATCGACGCGGAATCGTTCGTGTCGCCGCCGTACTTCAACTCGCCTGCCAGCTGCTTGCGATGCTCGAGGCTGCTGTCCACGTCGAGCAGCTTCATCAGATCGACGATCGAGCGGCGCCAGTCGAGTTGCTGCGGATTCGACGCCGCCAGCTGGTCCATCACGGCCGCGACATCGACGTCCGCGAGCGCGGTCGAGACAGGCGCAACGGGCGCGTCTGCCGATGCGTCGGCGGGAGTGGGTGCCACGGGCTCGGCGGGCAGCGTCTCCGCCGGCTTCGCCTTGCCGAAGATCTTGCTGACGATGGTTCCAAAAATGCTCATGATTCGGATCCTTCTTTGATGGGATTGGAAAGAGACTGCGCAACGTCGCCCGCATTCCGGGTTTCACGAATCGCGGCGACGCTGCCTGCGAGTAACGCCAGCCGTTCCGAACCGTTGACCTTCGTGCGCGATTTGCCGCAACTTTCACGCTTGTTTGCACTCCGGCGCATCCTCGCGACACCTTCTCGTCAAAATTTGAAAAATTTTGCATGCCTGATCAAATTTCAACCTGGTTCAGCAAGAATCGTGGGGTGAAGCGGATTCTCCACTTTTCCAACAACGACATCACGACCATGAAAAAACTGTTCACCGCCGCAGCCTTCGCCGTCTCCCTGTCGATGCTCGCCGCGTGCTCCGGCCTGAATCGCAGCAACGAAGAAGCGCTGAACCAGCAAGCCGGCATCGAAGTCTCGCAGACCAAGGAAGGCGTGCAGGTTCGCCTGCCCGAAAAAGTCCTGTTCAACTTCAACGAGTCGAGCCTGCGCCCCGATGCCGCCACTGCACTCTCGCGCGTAGTCGTCGTGCTGAGCCGCACGCAGAAGCCGATGATCATTGAAGGCCATACGGACAACGTCGGCACGCGCGAATACAACCAGCACCTGTCCGAAGCGCGCGCGAAGTCGGTTGAAGACGAGCTCGAGCGGCGCGGCATCAGCGCGTCGCGTATGACGATCAAGGGCTACGCGTTCGATCGCCCCGTCGCGGATAACGACACGCCCGAAGGTCGCGCGCGCAATCGCCGCACGGAGATCGTCGTGATGGGCGAATCGCTCGAAGCGGTAATGGGCAAGTAAGGTCCGTCGCAATCACGCAAGCGCCTCAGCGTCATTCGGGCGCTTGCGTTGCGCCGGTCCGATTGTCGCGGACACGTAAAGATTTGTCAGAAAGCCGGTACCACTGCGAAAGGTCGTCAACCCAAAAATATTGAGACCGTTGGAACCCACTTCTCTTGCCGATTGGGGTTCTATCGTGTCGAGTCTGCGTATTGTTGGATTACTCGGAATATTCGGAATATTGGCTGGCTGCACGCAAATTCCGCCGGAACATCAGGCGTCGAATGCGATCGACGCAGTAGCGACACCAACGATGCTCATCGCCGTTGACGGCGCGTCGGGAAACGCGAGTCCGCAATCTGAAGCTATCGCGGCTCAGCCCCAAAGCGGCACGATTCAAACCGGCAACGCATCGTGGTATGCGCGCAAATTCCAAGGGCGTCGTACTGCAAGTGGTGAACGGTTCGACAACCGATCGTTGACAGCAGCACATCGCACGCTGCCGCTCGGCACGTACGTGCGCGTGACTTCGCTCGCTACGGCGAGATCGGTCGTGGTGCGCATCAACGATCGCGGGCCATTCGTCAGCGGACGCATCATCGATCTGTCTCTTGCAGCGGCTGACGAACTGGGCTTGACTCGAGCGCCATCGACACGAGTGCAGATTCAACGCGTCGAGAAGGTGGCGACGCGCGCGACGTCCAACGGGTCGGAATCTTGATCCGCGTCGTGATTGCTGCGTGCGTGATCACGCTTGGCACCTCCGGCGCTTTCGCCGCGCGTTCGAGCGACGAAACGCACACCGCCACACCGCGAGCAGATTACCAACCGAACGCGCGGCCGCTCCACGCTCCCAAAGCGCAAGTGAAGACCGCGCCGCCTCCACGCAAGCCTCGCCGCAAGAAGAAAGCGGTGCGCCATCCTGATGTCTTCTATCGCTGGTCAGCCGAACAGCTGATGTTCGGCGGCGTCAATCCGTCGCGAGTGGGAAAAGATACGGATGACATCACAGGAAGAACGGCAAGCAAGAGCGCGGCCTCTTCCAGATAGAGGCCGTGCAAAGCTCGGATCAGGTGGAAGCGTTGCCGTACTTCACGACATCGAGCAGCGTCTTCTTCTTGTCCTGATAGTGATACAGCGTGATCGCGCCTTCCTTCATGTCACCATGTGCGTCGAACGCGATATGTCCGATTACACCCTTGTAATCGGTATCGGGCAACGCGGCGAGCACCTTCGCGGCGTCCGTGCTGTCGGCCCGCCTCATCGCGTCGGCAATCACGTGAACCGCGTCGTAGGCGAACGGCGCATTGAACAGAATCGGACCATTGAAGCGAGCCTCGAAACGCTTCTGGAACTCAGCGCCCTTCGGCATGCGGGAAACAGCGAGACTCGCCTCGGAACACACGAGATTGTTCACGGAGTCGCCCGCAAGCTCGGCCACTTTCTCGGTGCACGCGCCATCGCCGCTCAGAACCTTCGCGTTCAAGCCAAGCGCGGCTGCTTGACGGATGAATGGCCCGACCGTCGAATCCATGCCGCCGAACATGATCACGTCGGGATGCGCACTCTTGATGGTGGTGAGAATGGCGCGGAAATCGGTGGCCTTGTCGGTCGTTGCCTCGCGCGCGACGATGCGCGCGCCGCCGGCTTGCGCTGCCTTCGCGAACTCGTCGGCGAGCCCCTTGCCGTAGGCCGTCGCATCGTCGACGACGGCAATCGACTTCGCGCCCAACGACCGGAGCGCATAGCCCCCGAGTGCGGGCCCCTGCTGCGCATCTGTCGCGACGACGCGGTACGCGCTCTTGTAGCCTTGCTTCGTATAGTCGGGATTGGTGGAAGAGGGTGAAATTTCCGCGATGTTCGCGTCGTTATAGATACGCGACGCGGGAATCGACACGCCCGAGTTCAGGTGGCCGATCACGGCAACCACATGCTCGTCGACGAACTTCTGCGCAATCTGCGTGCCCGTCTTCGGATCGGCCGCGTCGTCCTCGCCGTCCAGTTCGAGCCGCACCTTGTGCCCGCCGATCACCAGCCCCGTGCGGTTGATGTCTTCGACGGCAAGGCGCGCACCGTTCTCATTGTCCTTGCCCAAATGGCTGCTGCCGCCCGTCAGCGGCCCGACGTGTCCGATCTTCACCACTTCTTCGGCTGCACCGCCTTCACTTTGCGCTGCGTGCTGCGATGGTTGCTCTTTCCTGTCGCAACCCATCAGCGTCAGGCTGGTCAGCGAGATGCCGACCAGGGTCAGTCTTGCCAGATTATTCAACGGCGTCCTCCTCCATAAAGATGCTACGTTTCTTGATCGGTTTTTACGAATCATTCAATTCGCATTCCGAATCTATATCCAAAAAACGGTAGCACAGTGAGGTACTCATCGCTGTAAAGATTGGTCAAGCGATGGAATCGCCACACACCCGCTCTTCCTTGACAGAGTTTGACGCATCTTGCGCGCTATCCAATGGAAAATCGGGTACGCACGTCCGGCCTCTTCGTCCGGCACGGCGCGCATTGAATTCACCTATCAACCGGAATGAAAGCAACCATGAAAAAAACCTCTATCGCCCTGCTCGTTTCGCTGCTGGCGTTCGCGGGCGCAGCATCGGCGCAAGCCGACAACAACGGCATCGTGATGACGCACGATCGCGACGTCGCCTCGAAGATCGAACAGCATGCGCGTGACGTCCAGGCCCAGCCGGTCGTCCAGAACGACATGGATGCGCCTGTCGAAAAAGTCGAGCAGAAGCCGGCTCACCATCATCACCACGGCCACAGTCACAATCATCACCACACCGTGAAGTCGAAAGCCGCGCACGCCCACGTCGAAGCCGAATAAGCACGCAGCATCAACGAAAAACGGGCTAGCAGAAGCTAGCCCGTTTTTTTTGCAGCGAGGATCGCCCGGAAGATCAGGCCTCGGCCATCTCCGCCGCTTGCGCGTCCTCCGCGTCTTCGACGCTCGAACGGATCAGGTGATCGAACGCGGCCAGCGATGCCTTCGCGCCCTCGCCCACGGCGATCACGATCTGCTTGAACGGCACCGTCGTCACGTCGCCCGCCGCGAACACGCCCGGCACCGACGTCGCGCCCTTCGCGTCGACGACGATCTCGCCGTGCTTCGAGAGCTCGATCGTGCCCTTCAGCCATTCGGTGTTCGGCACGAGACCGATCTGCACGAACACGCCTTCGAGTTCGACATGCTTCGACTCACCCGACACGCGGTCCGTGTACGTCAGGCCGTTGACCTTCTTGCCGTCGCCCGTGATTTCCGTCGTCTGCGCCTGCGTGATGACGACAACGTTCGGCAGGCTGCGCAGCTTGCGCTGCAGCACTTCGTCGGCGCGCAGCGCGGCGCCGAATTCGATCAGCGTGACGTGATTCACGACACCCGCCAGATCGATTGCCGCCTCGACGCCCGAGTTGCCGCCGCCGACGACAGCGACGCGCTTGCCCTTGAAGAGCGGGCCGTCGCAGTGCGGGCAGTACGCGACACCGTGATTGCGGTACTCGCGCTCGCCCGGCACGTTGATCTCGCGCCAGCGCGCACCCGTTGCCAGCACGATCGTCTTCGCCTTCAGCACTGCGCCGCTCGCGAGGCGCACTTCGTTGATCTTGCCGGGAATCAGCGCTTCGGCGCGCTGCACGTCCATCACGTCGACTTCGTAGCTCTTCACGTGCTGCTCGAGTGCCGTGGCGAACTTCGGCCCTTCCGTTTCCTGCACGGAGACGAAGTTTTCGATCGCCAGCGTATCGAGCACCTGGCCGCCGAAGCGTTCTGCGACGACGCCCGTCGCAATGCCCTTGCGTGCCGCATAGATCGCAGCCGCGGCGCCAGCGGGGCCGCCGCCGACGATCAGCATATCGAACACCGGCTTCTTCTCCAGCTCCTTCGCGGCACGCGCGCCGGCATTGGTATCGAGCTTCGCGAGGATTTCCTTCACGCCGCTGCGGCCCTGGCCGAACACTTCGCCGTTCAGGAACATCGTCGGCACGGCCATGATCTGGCGCGCCTCGACTTCGTTCTGAAACAGCGCGCCGTCGATCGCCGTGTGGCGGATGCGCGGGTTGATCAGCGCCATGATATTGAGCGCCTGCACCACTTCCGGGCAGTTCTGGCACGACAGCGAGAAGTACGTCTCGAACGCAAAGTCGCCGTCGAGTTCGCGGATCTGCTGGATCACGGCGTCGTCGAGCTTGATCGGGTGACCGCCCGTCTGCAGCAGCGCGAGAACCAGCGACGTGAACTCATGCCCCATCGGAATGCCCGCGAAGCGGATGCCCGAGGCCTTGCCCGGCTCGCCGATCGAAAACGACGGCTTGCGTTCGTCGTCGCCACGGCGTTCGATCACATTCACACGCTCCGACAGCGACGCGATGTCGTTCAACAGCGCCAGCAGCTCTTGCGACTTCGCGCTGTCGTCGAGCGAAGCGACGATCTCGATAGGACGACTGACTTTCTCGAGGTAGGCTTTGAGTTGGGTCTTCAGATTCGCGTCGAGCATGATTTTTCGGGTCCGTGGCGAGATGGGATGAGGTATCGATGCGTGCCGCGCGCTGCGTCGAACGCGGGCAGTAAGACAGTTCGCAAGGCGAGACCTTGCGGACTGTCTCACGCGGCGCCGCTCGTGGCGGCGCCGCTTGGGAGACAGCAGTACGGCGGGTAAGCGCGTGTGGCTTCTAGCGAGCCGTGAAACTTAGATCTTGCCGATCAGGTCGAGCGACGGGCTCAGCGTTTCAGCGCCCGGCGTCCACTTGGCGGGGCAGACTTCACCCGGATGCGCCGCGACGTATTGCGCAGCCTGCACCTTGCGCAGCAGCTCGCCAGCGTCACGGCCGATGCCGTTGTCGTGGATTTCGCACAGCTTGATCTCGCCTTCCGGGTTGATCACGAACGTGCCGCGCAGCGCCAGGCCTTCTTCTTCGATCAGAACGTCGAAGTTGCGCGAGATCGCCAGCGTCGGGTCGGCAACCATCGGGTACTTGATCTTCTGGATCGTGTCCGACGTGTCGTGCCAAGCCTTGTGCGTGAAGTGCGTATCCGTCGACACGCTGTAGATTTCCACGCCGAGCTTCTTGAACTCGTCGTAACGGTCGGCCAGATCGCCCAGTTCCGTCGGGCACACGAACGTGAAGTCGGCCGGGTAGAACACGACGACGGACCACTTGCCCTTGAAGGTTTCGTCGGTGACGGTCACGAAATCGCCGTTGTGGAATGCGGTTGCCTTGAACGGTTTGACCTGGCTGTTGATGATCGGCATCTGATGCGTCCTCTTCGGTTAAGTGAGTTGGGTTGGTACTGCAATGAGGTGAAGTATGAAGGATATGCAGAATTTGCTAAATTTGATTGTTCCGATTTACCCAATTTAGTTTTCCTATCGCGGCACCCCTTCCTGGCACAAGCGATTGATTGGAAAGGAAAAAACAGTCGGCGCGCACCACGGCCGGGCGGGTAGAATGATCGAAAAAAATTTGTCGTCATGGGTTTTCAGCAAGGGTTTTCCGCTTGAATGAGCTTCAACAAGGGTTTCTTCTGACCCGCCATTGGCGCGATACGGCCGCCGGAACGGAGGTCGATTTCTGGCTCGCGACCGACGACGGTCCGCGCCACATCCGCCTGCGCCCGCAGCCGAACGTCGCGTTCGTCCCCGCCGCGCAGCGCCCGCGTGCGGAGGACGTGCTGCGCCAGGAGAAAAACACCCGCGGCGTCGAACTGCGCCCGCTCGACCTGATCGATTTCCAGCATCGGCCGGTGCTGGGGATGTATTGCCCCCAATATCGCCAGCTGACCGGGCTCGAAAAGCGGCTGAAGCAAGGCGGCGTCGACGTGTACGAAGCCGACGTTTTCCCGCCCGATCGCTACATGATGGAGCGCTTCATCACGGCGCCCGTGCTGTTCGGCGGCGAGGCGAATCCCGCCGGCGGTCCGCTGCTCAATGCCGACATGAAGCCCGCGACGGGCTACCGGCCGACGCTCAAGCTCGTGTCGCTCGATATCGAAACCAGCGCGCACGCGGAGCTGTACTCGATTGCGCTCGAAGGCTGCGGGCAGCGCCAGGTTTATATGCTCGGGCCGGAGAATGGCGACGCGTCAGACCTCGATTTCGCGCTCGAATACTGCGAGACCCGTGGGCAGTTGATCGAGCGGCTGATCGAATGGCTCGAACGGCACGATCCCGACGCGATCATCGGCTGGAATGTCGTGCAGTTCGACCTGAAGGTGCTGCATGAAACGGCGCAGAAGCATGGCGTGCCGCTGCGCATCGGGCGCGGCGGCGCGGTGATGGAATGGCGCGAGCACGGCCTGAAGCAGAATCACTTCTTCGCCGGCGCGGCCGGGCGGCTGATCATCGACGGCATCGAGGCGCTGCGCTCCGCTACGTGGAGCTTCCCGTCGTTCAGCCTTGAGTACGTGGCGCAGTCGGTGCTGGGCGAAGGCAAATCGATCGACAACCCGTATCAGCGGATGGACGAAATCCAGCGCCGCTTCGATGAGGACAAGCCCGCGCTCGCACGCTACAACCTGAAAGACTGCGAGCTGGTCACGCGCGTCTTCGAGAAGACGGACCTTCTGTCGTTCCTGCTCGAACGCGCGACCGTGACGGGCCTGCCCGCCGATCGCAGCGGCGGCTCGGTGGCCGCGTTCACGCATCTGTACATGCCGCGCATGCACCGGCTCGGCTTCGTGGCGCCGAATCTCGGCGACGTCGCGGGCGCGGCGAGCCCCGGCGGCTTCGTGATGGACTCGAAGCCCGGACTGTACGACTCCGTGCTCGTGCTGGACTACAAGAGCCTGTATCCGTCGATCATCCGCAGTTTCCTGATCGATCCCGTGGGCCTGATCGACGGCGTCCGTCATCCTGACGACGAGCATTCCGTACCCGGCTTTCTCGGCGCGCGTTTTTCGCGCACGCAGCACTGCTTGCCGTCGATCGTCGCGCAGGTGTGGGAAGGACGCGAAGCCGCGAAGCGCGAGCAGAACAAGCCGCTGTCACAGGCGCTGAAGATCATCATGAACGCGTTTTATGGCGTGCTCGGATCGACGGGCTGCCGCTTCTTCGATCCGCGGCTCGCGTCGTCGATCACGATGCGCGGTCACGAGATCATGCATCGCACGCGCGAGCTGATCGAGGCGAGCGGCTACACGGTGATTTACGGCGACACGGATTCGACCTTCGTGTGGCTCAAACACGCGCATGGCGAGCAGGACGCGGCGCGCATCGGACGGGAACTGGTCGGCGGAATCAATGCGTGGTGGCGCGAGCATCTGCGCGAACGCTTCGGCCTGGAGAGCGCGCTGGAGCTGCAATTCGAGCGCCACTACAAGCGCTTTTTCATGCCGACGGTGCGCGGCGCGGAAGAAGGCAGCAAGAAGCGCTACGCGGGCTTGACCGTGATGGCGGACGGCAGCGAAGAGGTCGTCTACAAAGGGCTGGAGACGGTGCGCACCGACTGGACGCCGCTCGCGCAACGCTTCCAGCAGGAGTTGTATCTGCGCATTTTCAAGCAGCAGCCGTATCGCGATTACGTGCGGGATTATGTGCGGCGCACGCTTGCGGGCGAGTTCGACGATCTGCTCGTGTACCGCAAGCGGCTGCGCCGGCCGCTCTCCGACTACGAGCGCAACGTGCCGCCGCACGTGCGCGCGGCGCGCACCGCCGACGAATTCAACCGCCGGCGCGGCCGGCCGTTGCAATACCAGAACGGTGGTTGGATCAGCTACCTGATGACGAGCGGCGGACCCGAACCGCTGGAAACGCTGCGCTCGGAAATCGATTACGAGCATTATCTGACCCGTCAGCTACAGCCCGTTGCCGACGCGATCTTGCCTTTGTTGAAGGATGATTTTTCGACACTGGCATCGGGGCAGGCGCAGTTGTTCTAGCGGCCACGACAAAGCTGCGTCACGCGCGATTCGAGCCGTGCCGTCATGAATCAGACGAGACTGATTGTGATGAAACGCCCATTCCAGAAAATATCGTTTTTATTGACACATTTTCTGGAAAGGCAAATGGCTATTTCATTCCGCACATGGCTAGAACAGCAGACCGGGCGAGACGGTTCACGCGGCCGGTTCGCGCGCGATGTCTGTGGGGACGCTAAGGCTCCCGATGGCTCATCGAAGCAAACATGGCTCGACCACCTTGCGCGGTGCAATGCCGGACCGGGTGCGACGGCTGCCTTTGAAGAGGCGTGGACCGAATTCAGCCAACTCGTCAAGACCGAAGGCGGTACCCACAAAATCATGCTGACCATCCGTATGCCGATCTGCGTCACGGATCTGTCGCAGCGATCGACCCAACATTAGCTGTTGTACGGGTTGCATGAAGCGGGTAAGGCGTAGACTGCGGGCGCGTACCCGTATGCGCATGCAGATTAAGGCTGCTCTACCAGCCAGCCGAGCAGCTTTCTTTACAGCCCGCCTCCGAGCGGGCTTTTTTTCGTCCGCCGGTTTCCAGTTTTTCTTCGCGGCAATCAGACAAGACCTATTTCGCTCGACGTGTTGCGCGCGCGCCAGTCTTTGCAAACCTTGACACTTCCGCCTTCGTGAGTCCGATAAGTTTACCGATTCGACATAATTCGCATACCGAATAATAATGAATAAAAAAAGCCATCGGCTGGTATTCAGCAAACTGAGAGGCATGCTGATCGCGGTCGAGGAAAGCGCGACGGCCTCCGGAAAATCGGCCGGCCAAACACGCGCAACGGGACGCGCATCGAGGAAGACAACCCACTCACCACTGCAACGCCTGGCGGCACTGCCGTTTGCCGTCGCGCCGCTTCTGGCGTTCGCGCAGATCGTTCCGGGCGGCACGCACGCGCCAGGTGTCATCAGCACGCAGAACGGCATTCCGCAGGTGAACATCAACAAGCCCGCGACCAGCGCCGGCGTGTCGATGAATACCTACAACCAGTTCGACGTGTCGCCGAAAGGCGCGATCCTGAATAACTCGCCGACCCTGGTCAACACGCAGCAGGCGGGTTATATCAACGGCAACCCGAACTTCGGGCCGAACGATGCCGCGAAGATCATCGTCAATCAGGTCAACTCCAGCAGCGCGAGCCAGATCAACGGCTATGTCGAGGTCGCCGGGCCACGCGCTGAAGTCGTCATTGCCAACGGCTCAGGCATCAGTGTCAACGGTGGCGGCTTCATCAATACGTCCCGCTCGATTTTGACCTCAGGCTCGCCGAACTTCGCGGCGGACGGGTCGCTCGCGGGTTTCAGTGTGACGGGCGGCAACGTCACGATTCAGGGCGCGGGCTTCAACGGCTCGAATATCGACCAGGTGGACCTGATCGCGCGCGCTGTTCAGGTCAATGCGGCCATCTACGCCGGCAAGAACCTGAACGTCATCACAGGCGCAAACAGCGTCGACCACGACACGCTCAATGCAACGCCCATCGCGGGCAGCGGCACCGCCCCTGCTGTGTCCATCGACGTGAGCAATCTGGGCGGTATGTACTCGGGAAAAATCCTTCTTGCGTCCAACGAATACGGTGTCGGTGTTTCTAACCGGGGTGTTATCGCGACACAGTCGGGTGACCTGACGCTCACCTCAGAGGGCAAGTTGGTGCTGGCCGGACAGACCAACGCGAGCGGCAACATCAACGCTTCTGCACACGACGGCATCGACAACAGCGGCACCACCTACGCACAGCAGAACGTCAGCGCGACGACATCGGGCGCACTCTCCAACAGCGGTACGCTCGCCGCGCAGCAGAACACCAGCATCAGCGCGGGCAGCGTCGCATCGACGGGCACGCTCGGCGCGGGTGTGAACGGTGACGGCACGGTTACGAACACAGGCGACCTGTCGGTGAGTTCGGGCGGCGCGATCTCCGCGACCGGCCGCAATGCGGCGGGCGGTAACGTCACACTGAGCGGCGCGTCGATCGACCTCTCGAACAGCAGCACGTCGGCCAAAGGCGCGCTTGCGCTTGCGGCAAACAGCGGCGATATGAACCTGTCGGGCGCGACCTCGACGGCCGGGACGACGCTCAACGCAAACGCAAGCGGCACGCTGACCAGCGACAACGGCACGCTGTCATCGGGCGGTGCACAGACCATCGCGGCGGGCGCGCTATCGAATCGCAAAGGACAGATCGTATCGGGCGGCGCGCTAACGGCGAATGTCGCGGGCGCCATCGAGAACCAGGGCGGCACGATGCAGGCGGCGGGCGGACAGACACTGCACGCCGGTTCGCTCGATAACACCAGCGGACATATCGCGTCGTTGAACGCTGACGGCCTGAGCGTCACCGTGACGGGCCTGCTGAACAATGGCGCGCTCGGCACCATCGGCGGCAACGGCAACGCGACCCTACAGGCCGGACAGATCGCGAACGCCGGATCCATTGCAACGGTTCAGAACCTGATTGCGGCAGCGGTGCAGACGTTGTTCAACAGCGGCACGGTCGCGGCCAACGGCAATGTGACCCTGTCGGCGGGCACAACGCTGACGAGCAGCAACACGATTGCTGCGGGCCGCGCGCTGACACTGACGGCCGCGACTTTCGATAACAGTCACGGCTCGGCCAGCGCCGACCAGATCGCGCTGCACGCGACGAACCTCGTCAACCGCTCGGGGAGCATCGCGCAAACCGGTACGGGCGCAACGACCGTCGATGTGACGGGAACGCTCGACAACACCAGCGGCAGCTTCCAGACCAACGCGACCGACCTGACACTCTCGCCTGCCGGTATCGTCAACGACAACGGCACCATTGCCAGCGCGGGCACAGGTACGCTCTCGGTCCGCACGGGCACGCTCTCGAACAACGGCGGCACGATGGCGACGAACGGAGCGCTCGACGTGAACGCAGGCGCGGTGTCGAACCGTGGCGGCACGTTTGCCGCGCAGACAGGCGCCACGTTCACGGTCGCATCGCTCGACAACAGCGCGGGTGGCTACGTCGGCGCGCAGTCGGTATCGGTCGCGGATTCTGGCGCGCTGAACAACGCGAGCGGCACGATTCAGGCGAATGACACGCTCAAGGTCGCCGCCGACTCGGTCGCCAATGATGCGGGTTCGATTGCGAACGGCGGCACGGGCGCGACGACCGTCACAGCGAACGGTGCGGTCACGAACACGAACAGCGGCATGATTGGCGGCAACGGCGATGTGTCGGTCGTGGGCGGCAGTGTCGACAATTCGGACGGCGTCGTCACGGCGGGCGGCGCGATATCCGTGCAGTCCGGCAGCACGCTCGGCAATCGCGCGGGCCTGATCCAGGGCACGGGCGCGGGGGTGACGGCGAGCGGCGCAATCGACAACACGGCCGGTCAGATTGAATCGGACGGCACGGGTTCTGCGCTTTCAGTCTCGGGTGCATCGCTCGACAACACGAACGGACGCATCGCCAACACGGGCAGTGGCGCGACCGCGATCAGCGCCACCACGATCACCAATACGAACACAGGCGGCGTTGCGGACGCGGGCACCATCGGCGGCAATGGCGATGTCACGGTCAACGCACAGACGCTGTCGAACACAAACGGCGCGCAGATGCTGTCCGGTCACGACCTGACGCTGACCATTGCACAACTCGCGGACAACACGAACGCGACGCTCTCGGGCGCGAACAACCTGACACTGAACGGCCCGAACGCGGCTCTCATCAATGCCGGCGGCTCGATTCACGGTAACGGCGCGGTCACGTTACAGACCGCATCACTCGATAACACCGCCGGACGCGTCGGCAACGACACGGGCAGCGGCGGCAGCGTCGCGATCAGCACGGGCACGCTGACGAACCAGAACGGCGCAATCGGCAGCGATCAGAACCTGAGCGTTACCACGAACGCACTGACGGGTGACGGCCGCATCGTTGCGGGCAATGACGGCACGGTCAACGTCAACGGCGACTACACGCTCGATACCGCAAACCAGATCCAGGCGAATCACGACCTGACGTTCACGACGACAGGCAACTTCACAGTCCAGGGCACGCTCGGCGCGGTCAATGCGCTGACGGTGAACGCCGCGAACGTCGATAACCAGGCGGGCGCGGATATCAATTCGGCCAACACGACCGTCAACGCGGCGAACGCGATCACGAACGAAGGACGCATCGAGGGCAATAACGTGACGACGCACAGCGCGTCGCTCGCCAATACCGCGACCATCGTCGGCAATACGGTAACGCTGAACGCCGGGTCGATTGCGAACGCGGGCGCGGCAGCGGCGATTGCCGCGGCTTCGGCGGTGAACCTGTACGGGTCGGATATCTCGAACACGGGCGGCGCGAACATTTTCAGTCTCGGCGACATCAACATCGCAGCGGACGGCACGCGCGACGGCAACGGCCTGCTCGCGAACCGCGCGAATTCGGTGACGAACGACCAGTCAAGCATCGACGCACAGGGCAACATCGAAGTCGCCACGCAGACGCTGACCAACACGCGCCCCGCTCCCACGGTCGACACGGTGACGACCGATGTCTCGACGCAACATCTGACCAAGCGCGACAAATACATGGCCTGCACGCCGACCAACGGCGACAAGGGTTACTGCACCCAGGCCATGTGGGACAACGGGTACAAGAACCCGCTGAACGCCACTTTCGGCAATGCCGATGTCGTGTCGACGGCAAGCGGCCCGAACGCCGTTGACCGTGTGCTCGTCGTGAACGTCAACGGCCAGCCGACGACGATCTACTACAACTCCATCACGAACAATGCCGACGGCACGATTACCGTCAACTACTGGGACGCTTACGATCCGCACGTCAACTACGATCCGGGCACGGAATATCCAGGCGACAACCAGGCGCATCACGGCTACCAGCGCATCGAGGCAGCGCGCGACACGACGACCACGACGCAGCAGGATCAGGTAACGGCGCAGGCACAGCAGGCGCAACTCATGGCGGGCGGCAACCTGACGCTTGCCAACGTCGGCACCGTGAACAACAGCTACAGCGCAATCGGTGCTGGCGGCTCGATCCAGATCGGCAGCAGCCAGGCAACGGGCGATGTGACAAGCGGTAGCTACGGCGGAACGGCCGTCAACAACACCGGACAAACGCTGTATCAGTACCAGCAGCAGGACATCGTGTCGACCTACGCGTGGAACGAGAACATCACGCGCGACGTGGGCCAGGTGGTGCAACCGACAGTCATGCTGACGCCGGTTGCCATCGGCGGCCTGGGCGGCACGATCATCGCGAACAACGCGGTGCAGATCAACGCGACCGACATCAACAACACCAACGTCGCAGCGGCGAACTCGGCCACGGGCGCAACGGGCGGAACGCTCGGCGCGAACGGCGCCGTGGGCGGCGTCACGGGCGGCGGCTCGCAGACCGTCAATCTCGCGACCGGGCAGACGCAGACCATCAACGCGCCGCAGTCGGTCGCGGGCGCGACGGGCGCGCTGAACATTGCATTGCCGAAAAACGGGCTGTACACGTTCAACACCGCGCCTGGCGCGTCCTACCTGATTGCCACTGATCCACGACTGACCAGCTACGCCAGCTTCATTTCGAGCGACTACATGCTCAAGCAGTTGGGCTACAACCCGTCGACGGTCGAAAAGCGTCTCGGCGACGGTCTGTATGAAGAACAGATGATCCGCAACCAGATTACGCAACTGACGGGCCGGGTCTATCTGGAAGGCTACACGACCAATGAGGACGAATACCGTACGCTGATGAACAACGGCGTGAACGTCGCGAAGGAATTCAGCCTTGAGCCGGGCATGGCGCTGACAGCCGCCCAGATGGATGCACTCACGAGCGATATCGTGTGGCTCGTCAACCAGACGGTCACGCTGCCGGACGGCAGCACGCAGACGGTACTTGCGCCCGTTGTCTATCTCGCTCACACGCACGCGAACGACCTGCAACCTACGGGCGCGCTCATCGCGGCCGACGATGTCGAGATTCACGCGACGGGCAGCGCGAACAACTCCGGCGTCATCAAGGGCGGTTCGCAGACCGTCATCAGCGCGACGAATATCGTCAATCGCGGCGGCTCGATTGGCAGCAGCACGGACAACGGTACGACCGTGGTCTCGGCGACGAACGATGTCGTCAACGCATCGGGCCGCATCACCGGCAACCGTGTTGCAGTGATCGCCGGCCACGACATCGTCAATACGACGCTGGTCGATGCTGTCGGCGTCAGTTCAGCGGTCGGCAACAGCAAGGTCAGTCAGACGCTGGTCGGCGCACAGGGCACGATTGCATCGACGGGCGACATGGTAATCGGGGCCGGTCGCGACCTGAACGTGCATGGCGCAAGCATCGCGGCGGGCGGCAATGCGCAGATTGCAGCGGGCCACGACATCAACGTCGATACGGTCGAGTCGCACACGTCGCAGTCGGTGATGACGAACGCCAATAGCCACATGCACGCCGATACGACGCTCAACCAGACGAGCGGCATCAGCGCGGGCGGCAGTCTCGCGATGCAGAGCGGCAACGACATGACGTTCAGGGGCGCGGCAGTTTCCGCTGGTGGCGACCTGGCGGTTGCTTCGGGCGGCAACCTGACGGCCACGACGGTGACGAACACCGCAAGCCGCGATGACGTACATCTTGACGACAAGACGCGCAGCACGCAAAGCCACAGCTATGACGAGCAGGCAGTCGGCACCTCGTTCAAGGCGGGCGGAAATGCGACGCTTGCCGCCGTTGGCACCGATGCGAGCAAAGGCAACGTCGCGCTCACGGGTTCGTCCCTGGCGGCCGACAAGGGTGCGGCCAGCATCGCCGCAACCGGCAATGTCACGATCAACGAAGCGCACGAGGAACACGACAGCCATACCGAGACGGAATCGAAGCGCGGCAGCTTCGTTCATGCCTCGACGACCGACACGATGCAGGATTCGCGCGCCAACGTCAGCGTCGGCAGCACGGTATCGGGCGACAGCATCAACGTCAGCGCAGGCAAGGATCTGACGGTCAAAGGCTCGACTGTCGCCGGTACGAACGACGTGAGTCTCGCGGCAGGCGGCAACGTGAACATCAGCACGTCGCAGGACACACAAACGTCGTCGAGTTACTACCAGAAGCATGAGTCGGGCTTTGGCACGGGCGGCGGCATCGGCATCTCGGTCGGCAGCAGGACGCAGACCGACACGGCGCATGACGCCACAGTAACGAACAACAGCAGCACGGTCGGCTCGCTGAATGGCAACCTGAACGTCGTCGCCGGAAAGGATCTGCACGTCACGGGCAGTAACCTCGTTGCCGCCGGAAACGTCACGGGCACGGGCCAGAACGTCACCATCGACGCGGCAACGGATACCGCGCACCACGACGAGACGCACGAGGTCAAACAGAGCGGCTTTACGCTCGCGATCAAGGCTCCTGTTATCGACGCTGTTTCGAACACCATCGACCAGGCGCGCGGCGCGAGCCATAGCCAGGACGACCGTGCAGCCGCATTGCACGGCATGGCAGCGGCAAGCGGCGCGGTTGACGCTTACGGCGCGGCAGGCAAGGCAATGGGCCAGCTCGCCAGTGGCAAAACGCCGGACGCGAAGATCGAATTGAGCTACGGCAGCAGCCACAGCAAGAGCACATTCACGGAAGACAGCACGACCAACCGGGGTTCGAGCGTCACACCGGGCGGTACGGCTGCGTTCGTCGCCACGGGCAACGGCACGCCGGGGAGCGGCAACGTCACGATTGCAGGTTCGAACGTGAACGCGAGCGACGTGATACTGGCGGCAAAAAATCAGGTCAATCTCGTCAACACGACAGATACCGATTCAACGCGCAGCACGAACCAGTCGGGTAGCGCCAGCGTCGGCGTGTCGTATGGCACGCAGGGCTGGGGTGTCGATGCGTCGGCGTCGAAAGCGAAAGGCAACGCGAACAGCGACGCCGCGATGCAGAACAACACGCATGTGACGGCGGCGAATACCGCGACGATCATCTCGGGCGGCGATACGAACATCGTCGGCGCGAACGTGAACGGCCGTCAGGTGAATGCCGATGTCGGCGGCAACCTGAACATCGCGAGCGTGCAGGACACGACGGCGAGCAGTGCTCATCAGGAAAGCATGGGTGGTGGGTTCAGTGTGAGTCAGGGCGGCGCGAGCGGCAGCTTTAGCCGGACGAACGCCAACGCCAACGGCAGCTATGCGGGGGTGAATGAACAGGCCGGCATTCATTCGGGTGACGGTGGGTTCAACATCAGCGTCAAGGGCAATACGGACCTGAAAGGCGCGACGATCGCAAGCGACGCGGACGCATCGAAGAACAACCTGTCGACGGGTACGCTCACCTTCTCCGACATTCAGAACCAGTCGAGTTACAGCGCGAAATCGGGCGGGTTCAGCGCGGGCGCCACCACGGGCGATGGCGGGATGAACTACACCACGCACGGCAATACGTCCGGTGTGAACGCGGGCGGTGGCGCGCCGATGCTGAGCCAGAACGACAGCGGCAGCAGCAGCGCGCTCTCGCGAAGTGGCATCAGTGCGGGCACGATCGACGTCACCGACAACGCGCACCAGACGCAGGATGTGGCGAGCCTGAACCGTGATACGTCAAACACGAACGGCACGGTGGCAAAACTGCCGGATGTGAACAACCTGCTGGACAGGCAGGCGGACATGATGGCGGCGGCGAGTGCGGCGGGTGAAGCGGTATCGCGGCGTATCGGGGACTATGCGGACAAACAGGCCAGGTCGACAGGTGATCCTGAGTGGGCCGAAGGTGGTGCGAAGCGCGCAGAAATGCAGGCTGCAGGCGCGGCGCTCGTGACGGGGCTTGCGGGCGGCAATGCGCTCGGCGGTGCAGCTGGAGCTGGTATCGCTTCGATTGCAGCAGGCAAGCTGAACGAACTGAGCGGCTCGGTCGCTGATTCGACCGGCAATTCGGACATGGCGAAGGCACTCGGGAACATCGTTTCGGACGCGATTGCGACGGGCATGGGCGGCGCTGTTGGCGGCAATGCGGGAGCGTTCTCTGGATATGACGTGGACCGTTATAACAGGCAGTTGCATGATGACGAAAAGCAAGTCATCAAGAATTTGGCGGAAGGCGATGCGGCCAAAGAACATCGTCTAGAAGCGGCTGCTTGCGCTCTCGTTCAGTGCGCAGCCGAGTATGCACCAGGCACCGCCGATTACACAAAATATTCGGCGCTTCAGACAGAAGGCGCGGCCTACACCGTCGAACAGAGTCAACTGAAGAACTACAGCGGAACGTCCTTCTCGGCGTCTAACTATGGTGGCATGGTGCAACAAACCACCGGAAACAGTCTGTTCCACTACAGCGCGAGTGATGCGCAGGGAGACAACAGGGCAATGCAGGCCGCGATGGAGGCTCAACGCCCAGGGTCTGTTGATTATTTGACAATACAAGGCGGCGGTCTAGGGGTCGGCGGTGCGATCACAGTCAATCTTCACAACGGGAATGTCTATTTATCGGGCTCTGGTTCTGTGCCTGTCGCGCCGGGTGCGTCAATTGTCGGCGGGATGGTGGCCTCCAATGCAGGATTACCTATGGGAAATCGAGGAGGCAACACCGACGATTTCTTGGCAGGCGCATCCGCTGGCGGTGGTGTATGCGCGTTCGGCGTCTGCGGCGGAGTGAATCACGGAATCGGCGGTGATACTGCTTTTGAAGTAGGCGTAGGCACCGGTGGGATAACCAAGGCACCCAATTTTAGCGGATATGGCGGCACAGGCTACGGCGGTCGCATCGGCAAAATGCCCGGGTATTGACTGGAGCGTAACACGTGAGAAATCTAAAACTCTGGTTTGGTGTGGCACTTGTTCTCGTCTTTGTGCATCTCTTCTTTCATAACGTGTTGCTCAAAAATCCAACCGATGTCTCGCGTAAGTTTGTTGTGATGAAGTCCGACATGGACTACATGCTCGGGATGGGCGGGAACGTCGTTTACCGAAAGGACTTGGACCGCGGAAGCGTAGCGTCCTTAACACGCAGCATCAGTGCCGACTCATGGACCAACCAATTGTTTGGCAAGTATCAGGCGGCACTTGAAGATCGAGGATGGAAAGTCAGACCGCACACCGAAAACGCTAGATGGGAAGCATGCAAGCTCGGTGTACTAGCCGCGCTGGACAAAAAGCCAGAATTCTTCCCCGCGCTATCCACTGAAACGTATGGGGTTCGCTTCGAGTACAGCGCGGGAACCATTAGCGAGTGTGGCCCTTGAGATGATGGCGGCGGCAGGCGCAGCGGGCGAAGCCGTATCGCGGCGTATCGGTGACTTCGCGAAAATGAAGTATGACGAAGCCGCCGCCGCAGGGGATCAGGCGGGCATGAACGCATGGAAGGAAGGCGGCACGGCTCGCGCGGAAATGCAGGCGGCGGGAGCGGCAATCGTGACGGGGCTGGCGGGCGGTAACGCCGTGGGCGGCGCGGCGGGCGCGGCCATCGCTTCTATCGCTGCGGGCAAGCTGAACGAACTCAGCGGTGCTATTGCTGGTGCTGACCCGACCGGCAGCGATGACGTGAACAAGGCGCTTGGCAACATCGTTTCCAACGTCATCGCAACGGGAGCAGGCGCGGCAATTGGAGGCAATGCGGGCGCGTTCGACGCTTACAACGTGGATCGTTACAACCGGCAGCTCCACCCCGACGAACGCCAGTGGGCGAAGGACAACGCGAAGGACTTTGCGAAATTCTACGAAGACAAAACCGGACAGGCCATTACGCCAGACCAGGCGCAGCAGATGTTGCTGGCAAACGGCTATCGCCTCGTCGACGACATGGCGAGCAAGGGGCCAGGCGGAAACTCAACCGCGATCCAGTTCATTAGCCAAAATGCGAACGGTCTTTTTACGGCGCCCCCTGCTGAACGCGCGAACCCTGGAACACTGAGCAGCAACTTGGCGCCGGAGCAGAAGGCACTAAATGGAAACTGGGGAACGCCGCCGAACTTTAGTGTTAGTTTGGGTGCTAACGCCCAAGGCCAACTGTTCACGATTGGACTCGGTGCTGAAATCGGTGTGACGCTTGGCATTGGTGACAAACCGAATATGTGTGTTTACGGGCAAGCGTGTGGAAACTACGGTTTGGGTTTCTACGGGGGGGCCGGTGTTTCGGTGACAGTAAGCCAAGGAGCGCCTAGCAGTGGAAGCGCAATCAGCAAAGGTGGATTCTTGGCTGGCGGTGTTGGACCCGTAGCAGACATTACCGTGACTCGAGATCAATCGAGTGGTGCAATATCTGCTGGAAAGGGAGTAATTGGGATTGGTGGCGGACTCGCTGGAGGAGGCACGCAATGCAAACAATATTCGGCATGCGCGCGAGGAAACTAAATGGAATTCAAGATTGGCGCAATGTGTGTTGCTATCGCGTTCGCGGCGACTTTTGTCGTCATTAAACGATTTGCTACAGATGACAAGTATCGTGGATTGCGAATTGTGGCATACGGACTTCCCGTTGCTGCACTAGGGCTGACAGTGGCTGCCCTCGGCTACATCGACCTTGGAATGATTTTGGTTGCAGTTACGTTCCCATGTTATGTAATTGGGGCAATCAAGCATGTCAAAGCAATGCTTGGTAGGAGTAGTCGCTGAGGCAGGTGAAGCAAATGATGGTGACCGGTTCACCCGGCAGTAGCACGATGACGAAAAGCAAGTCATCACGGATTTGGCGAAAGGCGATGTGGCCAAAGAACATCGTCTAGAGGCGGCTGCTTGCGCTCTCGTTCAGTGCGCAGCCGAGTATGCACCGGGCACCGTCGATTACACAAAATATTCGACGCTTCAGACAGAAAGCGCGGCCTGCGCCGCCGAACAGAGTCAACTGAAGAACTACAGTGGAACGCTGTTCTCTTCCGGCACGTATGGCGGGATGGTTCGGCAGTAAGCACAGGAACACTTGTAAAAGACATGCACTTTCGATTTTAAGGTCTTACAACAAAAATTAGAGCGGTAGCGGGCGCCATACCGCTCGCCGCGCACAGACGGACCAAGGATCGGGCGCATGGACGACGCTCATCAAAATAAGCGTCATTTTGCTTTACATTTTGTCATTAACTTAGGAATGCATATTTAAGATAAAAATCTTGCCTTAAAGATAATCAAACGACTTTCTATAATTCGAACAAGATCATGTCTGACCTCGCATCCCGAATTAAAACAACAACCGACTCAATGAAGTACCGCCCCGACATCGACGGCCTGCGCGCCGTCGCCGTGTCGGGCGTTGTCATCTTTCATGCATTTCCTTCCGTGCTGCGCGGCGGGTTCGTCGGCGTCGACATCTTTTTCGTGATCTCAGGCTATCTCATCACGAATATCTTGCTAGACGAACTCGACCATGGACACTTCAGCATCAGAAGCTTCTACGCGAGGCGGATCAGGCGAATCTTCCCGGCGCTAGTGTTCGTTCTGATGTTCACATACGGACTGGGCTGGATCTCGCTTTTCAAGGACGAGTACAAGCAGCTTGGCAAGCACATCGCCGCTAGCGCCGCTTTCGTCGCTAACCTTGTATTCTGGAACGAAGCGGGCTACTTCGACAGTGCCGCAGAGACAAAGCCGCTGCTACATCTCTGGTCGCTAGGAGTCGAGGAGCAGTTCTACATTATCTGGCCGCTGCTGTTGGCGTTCGTATATCGCCGCCGGTCCAATACCGCACCGCTCATACTTGCCGGACTCGTGCTCTCGTTGGCCATCAACGTCGTTCTGATCCAACATCACCCCGCAGCGGCATTCTTCTCGCCGCTGAGCCGGTTCTGGGAATTGCTTCTGGGCGCAATGCTTGCCCATTCAAACCGAACCCAGCTCGCTTTCAATGACGCTTCCTTGCACGGGATGTCCATCGCGGGATCTGTGCTCTGCATGGTCGCGATGTCATGCCTGAACCGAGAGATGTCATTTCCGGGATGGTGGGCGTTGGTGCCGACGTGTGGCGCATGCCTACTGATAGGAAGTAGCCGAAGGGCATTCGTCAACGAGAAGGTTCTGAGCCAGCCGATCATGATATGGATCGGAAAGATCAGCTACCCGCTCTATCTTTGGCACTGGCCGCTACTGTCGTTTGCCACAATCCTGGCGGGCCGGACACCTGCGCCGTATGTTCGTATCTCGCTTATCGCGGCCAGTATAGTGCTCGCGTGGCTGACGTACATCCTGCTAGAGCGGCGCATCCGCTTCGGCACGAACCACTGGATCAAGGTCGCGCCTCCTTGTGTCCTACTAGTTGCGATGGGCTATATCGGGGGTATGACGTACGTTCGCGATGGTCTGGGCTTCCGCAAGGGCTACAGCCTCGTTGCGGACGTCAATTCCGCCACCCTTGGCGCGGGCCACGAGTTCGTAAGACCTGAATGCGGTGTGCCCGCGAATCAACAACGCCTGTTCCAGTTCTGTTCTCAAGACCGAAGGGAAATACCTCGAGCCGTCGTATGGGGTGATAGTAAGGCAGATGCGCTCTATTGGGGGATGGTACGGGAGTCAGCACGCGATCGCCGATGGAGTCTGGTAGCTCGTACTGGTTGCGCCCCGATGAGCGGCGTTGTTCGCATCTCATCGTATGCGAATGACAATCCTGACGAATGCGCGAACGCGAACCGCGTTGCTATGCAAGCAATCACGTCCAATCACGACATCAAGCTTGTGGTGCTAGCTACAGCGGCTCGCGTGCTCGTCGGTCCTGAATATGCGCTAGCGGGCACTCATCAATCGATAGGCTCTGCCGCCATAGATGGGCTCAACAACTCCATCGAGACATTGCGAAAAGCGGGCAAGGAGGTTGTGCTAGTGATGGACAACCCGACGCTTCCTGATCCGCGTGGATGCATGGACCGCAAGCTGATGGGCTACCCGTTCATGCAGACCCTTCTCAGCGTGAAGCAGTCAAGTTCGTTCGCAAGCAAATGCGCGATCACGTATGGCGAACATCTGGCTGCAACCACAGGCTATCGGGCGATCGTCGCGAAGCTCCACGTGATGCATCCCGACATGCTGATCTATGATCCGGCGCCCGTACTGTGCGACATGCAGAAAGGCATGTGTTCAGTGACACAAAACGGAAAATTTCTCTACAGCTATGGCGATCACATTTCAGATACAGCCAATACGCTGATCGCCGACCAGCTCCTGCCCCAAATCAAAGGAAGCACCCAGAAGTGAAGCGTGATATCAGAAAGAAAGTTGTCAATGTTCAAGCAGCGAAAAACGGACCATTTGGAAGAAAAGGCCGGCTGAGTCTCATTGCAGGGGCGATTGTCGGACTGTTGAATCATGGTGCAATCGGTTCGCTGTACGCGGCAGATGGGCCGACGCCGACAGACGCCGCAGCAGCCGCGCGCGCGAACGCCGAACAGAACCAGCAGCTACAGCAGCAGCGCGACGCACAGCAGCGCGCGGCGACTGTCGCTACGCCCGTTGTACGCTCGACTGTGCCAATGGCGGGCGAATGGCCAGTGTTACCCGTCGAAGCACCGTGTTTCCGCATCGACACATTCGCGCTCGATGTGCCCGCGACACTGCCCGATATCGCACGCAAACACGGCGCGTCGAATCTGCCGCTTGATCCGTTCTGGTTCGCGCGCGAATGGCTCGACCACTACAAGGGTCAGTGCATCGGCAAGGTAGGACTCGATACGCTCACCAAGGGCTTGCAGCAAACGATACTGTCGCGCGGCTATGTGACCACGCGCGTGCTGCTACCTGAACAGGATCTGTCGACCGGCACACTCAAGGTCGCGCTCGTGCCAGGCGTCGTGCGCCATATCCGCTTCGCCGATCCTGACACACGCGGCACATGGAAGTCCGCGTTTCCTGCGCGCAACGGCGACCTGCTCGACGTGCGCGACCTTGAGCAAGGGCTGGAGCAAATGAAGCGTGTCGCGTCCCAGGACGTGGACATGAAGATCGAGCCGACAGAAACACCCGGCGAGAGCGATGTCGTGCTGAACGTGAAGCGCGCGAAGCCCTGGAGCTTCGTCGCATCGGTCGATAACTCAGGCACCAAGGCAACGGGCAAGTGGCAAGGCAACGTGAGCCTTGGTCTCGACAACCCGCTCGGCCTGAACGACGTGCTTGCAGCAGGCGCGAACCAGGACCTGTCATTCGGCAACAAGACACTTGGCTCGCACGGCTTTAACGGCTCGTACTCCGTGCCATGGGGCTACTGGACCGCGACGCTGTCAGGCAACACGAACACGTACTATCAGAACATCGCGGCGGTCAACGAGACGTTCGTATCGAGCGGCAATTCGCAGACAGCCGCGTTCAGGCTCGCACGTGTGCTGTCGCGCAGCCAGACCGACGTACTCGGTGCGTACATCCAGTTGTCGAAGCGCTTCGGTGAGAGCTTCATCGAAGGAACGACCATCCCGATCCAGGACCGCAACAACACGTTCATCGAAGCAGGCGCGACTGACCGCCACTATTTCGGCGCGGCACAGTTCGATGGCACGCTCGCATATCGACAGGGCGTTCGCGGCCTCGGCGAGACGGGCGATCCGAACCCCGGCCTGTACGACCAGACCAACAAGCCCGCAACCTATCCGACGTATCTGTTCAGGATGGCCGTGCTCGACGCGAACCTGTCCATTCCGTTCGCTGTCGCGTCGCAAGCCTTCCGTTACGTGACGACCGTTCACGGTCAGTTCACGAACGACACGCTGTTCTATCTCGACGACCTGACGATCGGCAGCCGCTACACGGTGCGTGGCTTCGACGGCGAAACGATGCTCGCGGCAGAGAAAGGCTTCTACTGGCGCAACGAACTGCAATGGCCGATCTTCCAGACCGGGCAGACGCTCTATGCAGGGATCGACTACGGCCGCGTGTTCGGCCCTAACACGGCGATTCTGGCGGGCACCCAACTCGCAGGCGCGGTGATCGGCATTCGCGGCGGCATACCGGCGAAGTACGCGGGAATCTCGTATGACCTGTTCGTGGGCACGCCCATCTACAAGCCAGCCGGATTCCCCACTGCACGCGTGACGGTCGGCGTGCAGGCGACGGCACAGTTTTGAATTCGGCGTGATCTGATTGGTGGGACAAGTCCGCCTGTTCAGGATGAGTGCGCCGGTCCTCGCAGGTTGGGGAAACCTCGTGACACGCTGGAGTGGCGTTCAGGCATAAACGCCACTGTCACGGCTTTAGCACGCGACCGGGGGTATGGCGCGCCTTGCCGTCCCCCTTGACGGTCAGCAGGAAATCGCGGTTGATGTTGATGCGCGCCATTTTTTGCTCTCTCCCTGCGTCGTAGAACCGACACTGCACAGGGGCAACGCTTGAAGTGCGAAGACAAAACGCGGATGCCAGCGAAACCGCAAACCCAGCACGCGCAGCAAAAATCCGATCACCACAAAAACCCACATAAAACAACAAAATTACGCAATAATCTCCATCCGCCCAATCTCCAACGTTGCCCGCCCAGCGCCCCCAATGCAGAGCTCCGTCGTCCTGTTAGTCCTCTTATCCGCGATGCTCCACGCGAGCTGGAACGCTTTCCTGCGTCTGGCGGAAGACCGCATCTGGCTGCTGGGCATGATGTCGATTCCATACATCGCGGTGAGCGCAATCGGCGTAATCGTGCTGCCACTCCCCGAGCCAGGAGCATGGTCCTACATCGCCGCTTCGGTCATCCTCGAATTCGGCTATTGCCTCGCACTCATCCGCGCCTACCGCAGCGGCGACTTCGGCCAGATCTATCCAATCGCGCGAGGACTCTCGCCACTACTCGTCTTCGCAGGCGCGCTCGTGTTCGCACACGAAACCCTGAAACCCCTTGCAGCGACAGGCGTCGCGCTGGTCTCGATCGGCATCGTGTCGCTCGCGTTTCGCCGCGACATGCGCTTCTCCGGCGAAAGCGTGCCCTACGCCCTACTGACAGGACTCTTCATCTCGGCATATTCCGTCGTCGACGGCATCGGCGCGCGCGTCGCGGGCAACGGGCTCAGCTACATCATGTGGGTCTATCTGCTCTGGAACGTGCCGCAGTTTCTGCTCGTGTGGCACTGGCGCGGCGGCGCAAAAGGACTCTTCACGTCGCGCGACACGATGCTCAAAGGCATGCTGTCAGGCGTGATCGCGTTGAGCGCCTATTGCCTCATCATCGAGGCCTATCGCTTTCTTCCCATCGCGATGGTCTCCGCGCTGCGCGAACTCAGTTCCATTTTCGCCGTGCTGATCGGCTTCTCGTTCATGCACGAACGGCTCACGCCGCGCCGCATATTCGCGTGCACGCTGGTCACGCTCGGCGCGGTTCTGATCCGCCTCTAAGGCTTCGCGCGCCGATCACGCGAACAGCGGGAGCGTCGTATCGATCGCGTCGGCAAGCGTGTCGAACGCGGGCGCGATCTCTTCATCGGGCACGCACGCATAGCCGATCAACAAACCCGACTGCGCGCGCGATGGCTCCGCGTAATACCCCGACAACGGACGCACGACGATATTGCGTTCGAGCGCAGCCGCCGCGACCGCACGGTCGTCGGTGCCTTCGGGTAGCTGCATCACGAGATGCAGGCCCGCGTCGCCGCCCACTGCGGGAAGCGCATCGCCATAACGCCGCGCGGCGGCATCGAGCAAGGTCGAGCGACGCTGCCCGTACAGCGTGCGCATCTTGCGGATATGCGACGTGAAATGCCCTTCGGCGATGAATTCCGCGAGCATCGCCTGCTGCAGCAACTGCCCTTCGCGATACAGCTCGGCGCTGGCCGTCGCGAAGCTCTCGGCGAGCGCCTCGGGTACGACCAGATAGCCGATCCGCAGCCCCGGAAACAGCGTCTTGCCGAAGCTCCCGACATAGATCACCTGCCCCGCCGTATCGAGCCCTTGCAGCGACGCAAGCGGACGGCTGCCATAGCGGTATTCGCTGTCGTAATCGTCCTCGATGATCCAGCACTGGTTCTGCCGCGCGTATTCGAGCAGCATCCGCCGGCGCGCGAGGCTCATCACCATCCCGAGCGGATACTGATGCGACGGCGTGACGAGCATCAGCTTCGGCGGATGTGCGAGATCGTCGGACGACGGGTTGATGCCTTCGTCGTCGACGGCGATCGGGCGCGACTTCAGCCCCGACACGTGCATCACGCTGCGCACGCCCCAGTAGCACGGATCTTCCGTCCAGATCACGTCGCCGGGATCGGACAGCAGGCGCACCGCGAGATCGACGGACTGGTGAATGCCCGTCGTGACGATGATCTGCTCGGGCGTGCAGCGTACCGAGCGCGACGTGCGCAGATAGTCGGCCAGCGCGTGACGTAGCAGGGACAGGCCGCCACCGGGCGCATATGTCAACAGATCGGGCCGCAGACGACGCCAGTACTTGTTGTGCAGCCGGCTCCAGACGCGCGCCGGAAAACGCGTGACGTCGGGCACGCCAGGCATGAACGCGCCCCACTGACGCTTCGATACACCCGCGCCCGCGACCAGCCGGAAGCCCCGCTGCGACAGCGCGCGTGCGGCAGGCTGCTGCGCGTGCGGCAGCAATTTCGATTGCTGCGGCGCCAATGCCTGCTGCAACTGCCGCACAGGCGCAGAATGGGATGCCGCTGCGCCCTGCGCATCCGTCGAGCCGACGATTTCATCCGGTGACGTATCGGCGACGAACGTGCCGCGCCCGGTGGCCGACGACACATAGCCCTCCAGCGCAAGCTGCTCGTAGACCTGCGTGACGGTGTTGCGCGCGATGCCCAGTTCGTTAGCCAGCAGCCGCGACGACGGCACCTTGCTGCCCGCCGGAAGTTCGCGCGTGAGGATGGCCTGTTGCAACAGCCGGTGCAGCTGCCGGTAGATGGGCTGCCCGTTGCCGCGGTCGAGACGCTGGGCCAGCCAGTCGGACAACACACTCGCGCGCATGAAATTGGCTCCTGATTTTTTACCGAAATGGCTCTGAAATTTAGAGCCAAATCTGATTATAGTCGCTGCATGTGCCGCGATGAACGCGGGCGCCCGAACGAACCCCAACAGGAGATCTCCGTGAAGAATGCTGAACTGAAGAGCCGCAAGGACGCCGCCACGCCGCGCGGCGTGGGCGTGATGTGCGATTTCTACGCTGCGCGTGCCGAGAATGCGGAGCTGTGGGACGTCGAGGGCCGCCGCTTCATCGATTTCGCGGCGGGCATCGCCGTGTGCAACACGGGACATCGTCATCCGAAGATCGTCGAGGCCGTGCGCGCCCAACTGGACCACTTCACGCACACGGCTTACCAGATCGTGCCGTATGCGTCGTATGTCGAGCTGGCCGAGAAGATCAACGAGCGCGCACCTGGCGACTATCCGAAGAAGACCGCCTTCTTCACGACGGGTGCCGAAGCCGTTGAAAACGCGATCAAGATCGCGCGCGCCTATACGGGCCGTCCGGGCGTGATCGCATTCACGGGCGGCTTCCATGGCCGCACGATGATGGGCATGGCGCTGACGGGCAAGGTCGCGCCGTACAAGTTGAGCTTCGGCCCGTTCCCGGCCGATGTTTTCCACGCACCGTTCCCGAATCCGCTGCATGGCGTGACGACGGCGGACTCGCTGAAGGCGATCGAATTCCTGTTCAAGGCCGACATCGACCCGAAGCGCGTCGCGGCGATCATTTTCGAGCCGGTGCAAGGTGAAGGCGGCTTCTATCCGGCGCCGGCCGAGTTCGTGCGTGCGCTGCGCAAGCTGTGCAACGAGCACGGCATTCTGCTGATCGCGGACGAAGTGCAAACGGGTTTTGCACGTACGGGCAAGCTGTTCGCGATGAACCACTATGACGTGGTGCCCGACCTGATGACGATGGCGAAGAGCCTCGCGGGCGGCATGCCGCTGTCGGGCGTCGTCGGCCGTGCGGATGTGATGGATGCGGCTGCGCCGGGCGGACTGGGCGGCACGTATGCGGGCAATCCGCTCGCGGTGGCATCGGCGCATGCCGTGCTCGACATCATCGATGAAGAGAAGCTTTGCGAGCGGGCCGTTGTGCTGGGCGACAAGCTGAAGGCGAAGCTGACTGCGCTGCAGTCGGAAGTGCCGCAGATCGCCGATGTTCGCGGGCCGGGCGGCATGATAGCTGTCGAGTTCTGCAAGCCGGGTACGACCGAGGCGGATGCCGATTTCACGAAGCGGGTGCAGGCTCGCGCGCTCGAGCGCGGTTTGCTGTTGCTGGTGTGTGGTGTTTATTCGAACGTTGTTCGGTTCTTGTTTCCGTTGACTATTCAAGATTCTGTCTTCGATGAAGCTGTTTCGATTCTCGAAGAGGTGTTGAAAGAGACTGTTGGCGTCGTGGCCTGATTTTTTCTTTGCCTGCGGCGGCTGTTTTGTCACTGGCATCCGCGGTTTGCTTTTCGCTTTCGCTGGCATCCGCGGTTTGCTTTTCGCTTTCGCTGGCATCCGCGGTTTGCTTTTCGCTTTCGCTGGCATCCGCGATTTGCTTTTCGCTTTCGCTGGCATCCGCGGTTTCATGTCGGTGTTCAGGCGTCGCCCCTGTGCGGGGCGGCACCTACTTTTCTTTGCAGCGGCAAAGAAAAGTAGGCAAAAGAAAGCCGCTAACACCGCCAATGCTAATGATTGCCTGCGGGCCCCCAACGGGTCCCGCACTTCACACGACGACACTTTGTTTTGCGCGCGTTGCCAGCGCGCTGAGCGAGCGCATCACCCACTCCAGTCACCCGTAGCGCAACCAGCGGCATCGAATCGTCTGCGCCGCCCAGGTGGCAAACTGTGTGTAGGCCATCTCGACATAGAGCCTCCACTCCGGACTGAAAAGCGGGATCGGTGTCGTAGGAACGCGAACGCATACGGTGCGACAACCTACACACAGTTTGCCACCTGGGCGGCGGCAGACGTTGGGTAACGCAATTCGTGACGCGGGAGTTTGAAGTGGGGGATGCGTGCAGTTAGCACGCTGGCAACGCGCATGAAATAGCGCGGTGCCGCGTGAAGCGTAAGAACGGTTGGGGGCCCGCAGGCAAGAACAAGGATTGGCGGTGTGAGCCCGCTTTCTTTGCTTACTTTCTTTGCGGCGGCAAAGAAAGTGAGTGCCGCCCCGCACAGGGGCAACGCATGAACGACCAACACCAAAACGCGGATGCCAGCAAAAGCAAAAAACCAAAAACCAGAAACCAAAACGGCGAAGCCCGCGCCGAGAAGGCAACAATGGCGACTGCGTCGCAGACATATCCAAAGGACAAACCAATGACTGACCTGCGTAGCAAACTCAAAGACCCTTCCTTGCTGCAAAGCAAGGCCTACATCAATGGCGAATGGCAACACGCCGACAACAACGAAACCTTCGAGGTGCTGAACCCGGCAACCGGCGAGCATATCGCCGAGATCCCCCGAATGGGCGCCCAGGAAACCCGCCGCGCAATCGAAGCAGCCAACACAGCCTGGCCCGCCTGGAAGGCAAAAACGGGCAAACAACGCGCAGAAATCCTGCGCAAATGGAACGACCTGATGCTGGCCAACGCCGACGATCTGGCGTTGATCCTCACCACCGAACAAGGCAAGCCGCTCGCGGAAGCAAAAGGCGAAATCGGCTATGCAGCCTCGTTCCTCGAATGGTTCGGCGAAGAAGCCAAACGCGTCTATGGCGATACGATTCCGACCGTCGCCAACGACAAGCGCATCGTCGTGACCAAGGAACCCGTCGGCGTCTGCGCTGCCATTACGCCGTGGAATTTCCCCGCTGCGATGATCACCCGCAAGGTCGGCCCGGCACTCGCGGCAGGCTGCCCGATCATCGTCAAGCCCGCTGAAGCGACGCCGCTTTCGGCACTCGCACTTGCAGTGCTGGCCGAGCGCGCCGGCGTACCCGCCGGCGTCTTCAGCATCGTCACCGGCGATCCGAAACCGATCGGCGGCGAAATGACAGGCAACGCGCTCGTGCGCAAGCTGTCGTTCACTGGTTCGACGGGCGTGGGTCGTCTGCTGATGGCGCAATGCGCGCCGACCGTCAAGAAGGTATCGCTGGAACTGGGCGGCAATGCACCGTTCATCGTGTTCGACGACGCCGATCTCGATGCAGCCGTCGAAGGCGCCATCGCATCGAAGTACCGCAACAGCGGCCAGACCTGCGTGTGCACGAACCGCTTCTACGTGCATGACAGCGTCTACGATGCATTCGCCGCAAAGCTGGCTGCCGCCGTGACGAAACTCAAGGTCGGCTACGGCACCGAGCAAGGCGTGCAGCAAGGTCCGCTGATCAACGAAGCAGCCGTACTGAAGGTCGAATCGCATATCGAAGACGCGCTCGGCAAGGGCGCACGCGTCGTCACGGGCGGCAAGCGTCATGCGCTCGGTCATGGCTTCTTCGAACCGACGGTGCTCGCCGATGTCACGCCTGAGATGAAGGTCGCGCGCGATGAGACCTTCGGCCCGCTGGCGCCGCTATTCCGCTTCTCGTCCGACGAGGAAGTGATCGAGATGGCAAACAGCACCGAATACGGCCTCGCCTCGTATTTCTACAGCCGCGATATCGGCCGCATCTGGCGCGTTGCCGAAGCCCTCGAATTCGGCATGGTCGGGATCAACACGGGCGCCATCTCGAACGAAGTTGCACCGTTCGGCGGCGTCAAGCAGTCGGGGCTGGGACGCGAAGGGTCGCACTACGGGATCGACGAGTATGTCGTGATCAAGTACATGTGCATCGGCGGTGTTTGAGTGATGCCTTGTCTGCGACGCCGGCCGATGTATCGCCGCCGTCGCAGACATTCTGCAATGCACCCTGAAAGCCTCAAGTCGCAACCTTCTTGCGTGTTTTCTTCGCTGCCGGCTTCTGATTCACCCACGACGCCTCGTCGAGCAGGCGGTCGAACAGCCGGTTCATCATCGACTCCGGCAAATGCGACATCCCAAGCAGCGCGTTGAACGCGAGCCCGCTGGCCGCAAAGTAGCGCAGTAAGGAAAGTTCGAGATCGCTCGACTCTTCCCGCATCTTCTTCATTCTCTCGACATCCGTCGCCTTCATTTCCGCCAGAAGTTCGGGGTTCTCGACCAGTGCGGCCAGTACGGCACGCGCGACGGAATGCGGTTGCTTGACGGATTCCCGGTAAATAGCGATCTGCGATGACAGGCACGGTTCCGTCTTCGCGGCCCCCGCCTTCGCCATATGCTCGTGCCCGATCCGCTCGAATTGCTGCCGCTGATGATCCAGCAATGCCTTGAGCACGCCGTCTTTCGTGCGGAACTGATGCAGCAATCCGCCTTTGCTGATGCCGCTTTCGCGCGACAGCGAATCGAACGTGAGCCCGCCCACGCCTTCTCGCGTGAGAATCGACAGTGCGGCCTCGATAGCCTTCTTGCGGGTATTTTCCGAGCGGGTCTGGTTATCCATTGATCGTAAAGGTGACGTCATTCGAGCCCGTCGGCCGTCTGTTCGCCGAAGCCTCGGCCCGGAAAGCCGGGCACGCGAGGCGCCAAAACCTGCAAACAGATCATCGCCCGAACCGGGAGACCCAGATTGTACGCTCGACCTCTTTTTAACAAACAAACCGGATAGACGGTTTACATCTTAAAAAGGCGATGCTACGCTTCGGCCACATCGGTTCATGCACGAACCGACATCTCCGCCGACTCCGACATTCACCTGCAAGGAAACGTTAAATGCCCACGCCGAGACTCGCCCCGCTTCTTTTTGTCTGTACCTTCGCGCTTGCCATGACGGCGTGTTCGAGTGTGCAGCCCGTTGCCTATTCGGGCATTTCGTCATCGCAACAAATGAAGCAGAACCGCGGCGATGATGCGACCAAGGTGCCTTACCGGTACGCGGCGCCCGTCGTCTGGTCGCGATACACGCAGGTCATGTTCGACCCCGTCGTCGTGTATCGCGGCGGCGACAATCAGTTCGGCGATATGACGGAGGAAGACAAGAGCGCGCTCGCCGACTACATGAGCAAGACGTTTTCAACGAAACTCACGAAGCGTTTTGAAATGGCCACGCAGCCTTCACCCGCCACGTTGCGCGTCCGGCTCACGCTGACGGGCGCCGAAAAGACCACTGCGCTCGTCGGGCAGGTGATGCACTTCGATATCGCGGGCAATCTCTACAACGGCGTGCAGGCGATCCGCGGCGGCAAGGGCGCGTTCAGCGGCTCGGTGTCATACGCCGTCGAGGTCTTCGACAGTTCCAGCGGCCGTCTGCTGAAGGCATACGTCTCGAAGCAGTATCCGAATGCAATGAATCTGCCCGCTGCATTCGGATCGCTCAGTGCGGCGCGAACCGGCCTCGACAAGGGCGCGGACGCCCTCGTAGCGCAATTGCAATGAGCCATCGGCCGTGACGCATGATGCGCCTGTCGGGCACTCGACGCGCAGGCTCGGCCGTCTGTGCAGATCCTGCATCGCCCGGTTGCGCAGGATCGCCAGACGTCTGCGCGATGTCGTGACGGGAGATCTGTGATGAGCGGCGCGCCGTCGGCCGTCTGGTTGCTGCCCATTGCGGCATTGCTCGTGTCGGGCGCGCTTCTCATTCGAACGGGCATGCAGCGCGGCCCCCGCATCACGATCAGCTTCATGACGGCTGAAAGCCTCGAAGCCGGAAAGACGCGTGTGCGCTACAGGGACGTCGACATCGGCAGGCTGCAAGACCTGCATCTGTCGGCCGACCGCACACGCGTTCTGGCCGAAGTCCAACTGGACGATTCCGCGAAACAGTTCGCGACCTGCGACGCACGCTATTGGGTGGTGCGCCCACGCATCGGCATGACAGGCGTGTCAGGTCTTTCGACAGCCATTTCCGGCGCATACATCGCCGCCGACATCGGACAGGCGTCGCGATCATGCAGAGCGTTCACCGGACTGGAAACACCACCGTTCGTCACGAGCGACCAGAAGGGAAAACGCTTCGTGCTTCACGCCGATTCGCTGGGATCGTTGACGGCAGGCTCACCCGTTCTGTTCCGCCGCGTGCAGGCAGGGCAGGTTCTCGACTACGCGCTTTCCGTCGATGGCTCGGAAGTGGTCGTGGACGTGTTCGTCAACGCGCCCTATGACCGGTACGTGACATCCGGTACCGTCTGGTGGCAGGCAAGCGGAATCGATGTGAGCTTCGGGTCCGACGGTTTCAGACTCGATACGCAGTCGGTGGCATCGCTGCTGTCGGGCGGCATCGCATTCGATAACGCCAAAGCTGCATCCGCCTCGCGGCAGGCCGTGGATGGCGCGTCCTTCGTACTGTCCACCGGTCGCACCGATGCAACGCAAAGCGCAGAGGACGGCACCGCCGCGCGCGTCTTCATGCGCTTTGGACAATCGTTGCGCGGCCTGTCGATCGGTGCGCCCGTGGATTTTCATGGCGTCGAGCTGGGCCGGGTAACGGCAATCGATGTGGACTTCGATCCCGCGACCGGCCGTATCGACATGATCGCCGCGCTGGATCTCTACCCTACGCGACTGGGCCGCCGCTATCGTCAGGCACTTGGCAACGGCGATAGCGAAGCGGGTCGACGTCTGCTGCACAAGCTGATCGCCGACGGCCTGCGCGGACAGCTGCGCATGGGCAGCGTGCTGACCGGCCAGCGATACGTCGCGCTCGACTTCTTTCCGCGCGCCCCCAAAGTCTCGATCGATACGCAGCGAACGCGTGTCGAACTGCCGACCGTGCCGAACACGCTCGAAGAATTGCAGGACCAGCTTGCGGGCATCGTCGACAAGCTGGATCGCGTGCCTTTCGATCAGATCGGCCGCAGTCTCGACCGAGCCCTGCAGACGTCAGCGTCACTGTTCCAGCGCATCGACACGGAACTCGTGCCCGAAGCTCGCGAGACGCTGACCGCCGCGCAGCAATCGTTCAACGCGGCGAACGCCACGCTTGCGCAGGATTCGCCGCTGCAATCGGATCTTCACGCCGCCTTGAGCGAATTACGGCGAACGCTTACCTCACTGAATTCGCTCGCCGATTACCTTCAGCGGCATCCGGAATCCATCGTGTGGGGCAAGTCTTCTGCGGGTGCTCCAGAACACTGAGCGCAGCGAAAAAAATATTTGAATGAAGGTCTATGGTTTCGAAGCGGGCTGCCGATAACACCGCACATGAGTCCCTGTCCGACGAGGCTTCCCGATGCCATTTGAATTTATCGTCCGCCGCCCCGCCCGAATGAAACGCACCCTCGTTGTCCTCGTCGGCTGTGCCGGCGTCCTCGCCAGTCTGTCGATCTGGGGTCGTGTCCCCGCCGCCGCGCTCGCCGACGCGGACCGTGAAGTCGCGCAGTTCGGCCCAGCGCTGACGGGCACCACGTGCGGCGTAGAAGGCGCGGTGTCGAAAGACGTGCACGGCACGTTCCTGATGTGCTGGAAGCAGGTTTGGAGCAAGCCTTGAAGGCTTGCCCATCATCCCGTCCAGAGAGGCCTTCAACGAAGCCTCACTTCGCGCGAGGGGCATCACCCGTCGCCCGAACATCGAACGCACCGCCCGTCAGCACCTGATCGCGCAGCGTGACCGGCTTCTTGCCGGGCAACAGCGGAAACACGAGTTCCGCGAAACGGATCGATTCCTCGAGATGCGGATAGCCGGACAGCACGAAGCTGTCGGCGCCCGCGTCGACGTACTCCTTGAGCCGCGCAGCGACCGTCTGCGCATCTCCGACCAGCGCCGTGCCCGCGCCGCCTCGAACGAGGCCGACACCCGCCCAGAGGTTCGGGCTGATCTCCAGCTTGTCGCGCTGCCCGCCATGCAGCGCCGCCATGCGCTGCTGACCGACTGAGTCCATCTTCGCGTAGTTCTCCTGCGCGCGGCGGATGTCGTCGTCGTCGAGCTTGCTGATCAGTCGATCCGCTTCCGCCCACGCTTCCTCATTCGTCTCGCGCACGATCACGTGCAGACGCACACCGAGACGCAGCTTGCGGCCATACGCGGCCGCGCGGCGCTGCACGTCGGCGAATTTTTCGGCGACGGCGGCAGGCGGTTCACCCCAGGTCAGATACGCGTCGACGTGTTTGGCCGCGAGTTCATGCGCGGCCGGCGACGATCCGCCGAAATACAGCGGCGGATAAGGCTTCTGCTCCGGAGGATGATAGTTGCGCGCCTGTTCGACATGCACGTATTTCCCTTTGAAGTCGACGGTATCGCCTTTGAGCAGATCCCGCCACACGCTCAGGAATTCGTCGGCGGCAGCGTAGCGCTCGTCGTGCGGGAGAAACACGCCATCGGCGGCAAGCTCGGTCGCGTCGCCGCCCGGCACGACGTTCAGCAGCAGGCGCCCGTGCAGCGCCTGATCGAGCGTCGCGGCCTGGCGCGCGGCCGCCGTCGGGCCGCTGATCGACGTGCGCAGCGCGACGAGCAGCTTGATACGTTGCGTGACGGGCACGAGACTCGCCGCGGTGACCCACGGGTCCTGGCAACTGCTGCCCGTCGGAATCAGCAGACCGTCATAGCCGAGCTGTTCGGCCGTGACGGCGATCTGACGCATGTATTCGTTGGTCGGTGGCCGACCGAAATCGGATTTGCCGAGATAGCGGGTATCGCCCGAAGTCGGCAGAAACCAGAAGATGTCGAGACTCATGATTGCTCTTACGACAATTTGAAATGAACGGCTGCCCGTTCGCGATTGTTCATCGAAATACGCGCCCTACTGCCTGCCCTTCCACGGCACGAGCCGGCGCTCCAGCGCGCGCATGCCGAGGTCGAACAGCCACGCGATCAGACCGATCAGCACGATGCCCATCACCACCACATCGGTGCGCAGAAAGCTCGACGCGTTGAGCACCATCTGCCCGAGGCCCGCCGTCGCAGCCACCATTTCGGCCGCGACCAGCGTCGTCCAGCCGAAGCCGATCGCGATGCGCAAGCCGGTGAGAATTTCGGGCAGCGCCGCGGGCAACACAACATGCATCACGACCTGGCGAAAGTTCGCGCCCAGCGACCATGCCGCGTTCACCTGTTCGACGGTCGCGCTGCGCACACCGGCGCGCGCCGCCATCGCGATCGGCGCAAAGCACGCGAGCCAGATCACGACCAGCTTCGCCGTCTCGTCGATGCCGAACCAGATCACGACGAGAGGCAGATAAGCCAGCGGCGGCAACGGCCGATAGAACTCGAGCGGCGGATCGAGCAGGCCGCGCGCGATCCGGCTCACGCCCATCAGAATGCCGATAGGTACAGCCGTCACGCTGGCGAGCGCAAACGCGCCGAACACGCGGATCGCGCTCCACATCAGATGCTCGGACAACGGCAAACCGCCCTGGATGCGCCCTTGCCATGCATCGACGAACGCATGCCAGACGGCATCGGGCGCGGGCAGAAAGAGCGGCGGCACCCATTGGAAATGCGACGCGGCCCACCAGAGCAACGCGAGCGTCACGACGCACAGCGCGCTGAGAAGAGCGGTCGGACCTTCTCCCGGCATCCCGCGATAACGCCGCTTGCCGTGTGTACGCGCCATGCGGGCATCGGCGGCCTGCGCGCGTTCGCTGCGCACACGCGCGAGCGCATCGCGCGACGAATCGATCGAATTCATCAGACCGCCTCCAGCAAGGTGTCATGCAGACGCCGCGTCAGACGTTCGCGCCATTCGATGAACGCAGGCGACGACTTCACGGCGCGCGCATCGCGCGTCGTCAGATACTCGCGGGCAAACGGCAGCTCATGCACTTCGGCGACACGTCCGGGGCCCGGCGTCATCAGCACGAGACGCGTCGCGAGAAACAGCGCCTCTTCGACGCTGTGCGTGATGAAGAACACCGTCTTCTGCGTACGAGCCCAGACGTCCAGCACGATTTCCTGCACCGACTCGCGCGTGAGCGCATCGAGCGCGCCCATCGGCTCGTCCATCAGCAATACCTGTGGATCGCTGGCAAGTGCGCGGGCGATGCCGACGCGCTGCTGCATACCGCCCGACAATGCATAGACCCTCGCATCGGCGTGGCGCTCCAGCCCGACGAGCGCGAGCATCTGCCGTGCGATCTCGCGCCGCTCCGCCCGCCCCACCCCTCGAAAGCGCAAACCGAGTGCGACGTTGTCGAGCACGTTGAGCCACGGCATCAGCGCGTACTTCTGGAACACGACGCCGCGCCCGGCACCCGGACCATCGACGGGCGCGCCGTTCAGCCGCACTTCGCCGACCGTCGGTTCGACGAAGCCGGCGATGCAGTTGAGCAAGGTGGTCTTGCCGCAACCCGACGCGCCGAGCGCGACCACGAACTCGCCGCTGCCGATGCGCAGATCGACGCCTGCCAGCGCAGGCGTCGCTGCGCCGGCGTACGTCACGCCGAGTCCGCTGACTTCGAGCGTGCTCATCGCGCGGCCTGTTGCACGTAGCGTGGATTGACGGCCGTCGAGTAGTCGGGCAACAGGTTCTGGATGGTGCCCTGCGTCTTCAGAAACGCCGCCGTCGCGGCGAGCGACTTCGCCGCGCCCGACTGCTTGCCGCCGCCGAGCCACGTCGGCGATGCCTGTTCGGCCGCTGTCGGGAACGCGTACAGCGAGAGGCTTGCGGGCACGTCCGCAGCCGCCGCGCCCGACTCCTGCGCGACCGCCTGCACTTCCTTCGACTCCGCCGTCCACGCTGTCTTGTGATCGCGATACTGCGCGTCGGTGGCAGCCAGCACCTTGACGAGGCCCGTCATGAATTCGGCGTTGTCCTGCTCGAACTTGCGCGACGCGACGAAGCCATCGAAGGTCGCCTTGCCCGATTCCTTCGCCACTTCGCCCGACGTGATCAGCACCTTGCCGTTCTGCTTGACCTTCGCAAGCACCGGGTCCCAGATATACGTGGCGTCGATGTTGCCGCGCTGCCAGGCGGCGGCGACTTCAGGCGGGCGCAGGTTCAGGATCTTCACCGTCGACGGATCGACGCCTGCCTGCTGCAACGCGACCAGTGCATGGAAATGCGAGGTCGACACGAACGGCAGACCGATCGTCTTGCCCTTCAGGTCGGTGAGCTTCGACACGCCCGAGCCGTCGCGTGCAACGAGGGCTTCGGCATCGTTGATGTTGTCGAGAATCCAGAACAGCGAGAGATCGACGCCTTGCGACAGCCCCGCCGCAATCGGACTGGAGCCCGCTTCGCCGAGCTGGATCGAGCCCGACGCAAGCGCGCGCACGACGTCCGCGCCGCTGCCCAGCTTGCGATACGTCACCTTGTAACCGGTGGCTTTCTCGACGGCGCCCGTGACCTGTGCATAACGCCACGGCACGACCATGTCCTGATAGCCGATCACGACTTCGCGCGTCTCGGCATGCGCCGCCGAAGCGAAAGACGCGAACGACGTGACAGCAGCAACGAAAGCGACGGCGCGCACTGCATGCCGCACGAAAACAGAAGCAGGAGTGTGGTTCATTGTATGTATGCCCGATGGTTCGAAATACCTGTTGGGCTTCCGACTATAGGCACTTTCTACCCACCCGGTTACAACGATTCGTGCATAGCAAATGACGTTGCTATGCCTTTGCTTTTCATGCGGTAGCAGCGCTTTGGTCTTCTTCAGCAGAGGCGCCGGCAGCGAACCGTGTTACGAGCCGTATTACGCGCGCACCTGTCGACGATGCGCGTTGTCGTTCACGCGATGGCGGCCAGCCCATCAACGTAGAAAGCCTACTGGCTCGCAGCTTCGCGTATGTCGAGCGGTACGGGCCGACTCGTCGATACCGAGCGTGCCCGCCAGACGGTTCAGACTGTAGCGCCACGGAATCTGATCGATCAGTTCGTCGCGGCGGCGCAGTGCCTCCGACTCCGTCGCGCCGATGATGGTCGTGAGGCCCGCGAGCACCTTCACGCCGGGACGGCCATATGCCGCCGCCCGCGTATTGAGGTCGCGCCGGTAAGCCGCCGAAGTCGGATGAGTTCCGCAATGCGATTCTCGGCAACCGTGTCTACGACGGTTTCCGCATGCCCGACTACTTCCATCGGTGATTCTGCACGCAAGGCAACTGATCGACGCAACGGCGCGGTTGTCGCGGACGCGCCGCCGCGCACGATGCATCAGCTACCCGCATCTGCCGGCGGTTCCTCCGACAGCCAGTGACGCACTTCGGGCCGGACGCTGAACAAGGGGCTGTCGATCCATGCTTCGAGCCACGATTGCCAGTTTGTCCACTGCGCGTCGTCCATGACGAAATCTTCGTAGCTCGCACCTGACGGCGTTTCGTGAATCCGAACATACGCGACAGCATGTCCATTCCAGTAAGCCACGAGTTCGTCAGTGAGATCCGCGGTCGTGCCCGCGCCATGATCGTGCAATAGGGTCCCGATCTGCTCTTCGAATTCGGTACGTGTCATCGCTTCGCGCCTCGCATCGTGACTGACGGCCCGCACCACACGGCGGCGGGCCATTGACCGCAGACGAACATGCTCTGAGTGCGCATCCCTTGCATCATTGCCCCGCGCGACGCCGCACGTTCTTACCCACCCAGCCGACCAGTCCGTTGCGCACGACGACCGAGGCCATCTTCCGCGGACCGACGACCAGTGTGCTGACCAGCACAGCGGCCAGCAAAGTCACGTTCGGCGCGGTCTTGACGAGTTCGAGTCCGAGGACTGGCCAGGGCTGCGCGCGCTGTGCGCTTTCTACCTTGAGCGCAACCGATCGCGCAAGCAATTCGGTACGAGAGGCTGCGAACTGCGCGCGGAGCAAGGCTTCGCGTTCGGTCACGCGCAGGGAACGTCGCTCGATGTCATGCCTGTTCATCGCAGTGCCTCCCGGGCTGTTTCCAGATCGTTGCGGAGTTCTTCGCGCAAGCCGTCGAACGAACGCGCGGGCCGCTGTGTACGTACGACGGCATATGAGGCGACGCACAGCACGACCCACACCCCGGCGACGCCCCACGCGACATACACGAAATACGGCGTGCCCAGCGCCGTCGCGATCACCGCGACCGACAGGAACGACAGCGAGAAAAGCGCCGCGACAGCCAGCACGATCAGTGCGATCACTTCCCGTACGAGCCGCGTGCGAGCCTGTTCCAGTTCGATGGAGAAGAGTTCGCTGTAATCCGCGATCCGGCTCGCGTAGAAGCGTCCGACGTTGCGCCAGCACGTTGCCCGTAGATGGATCGACATCGCTACCTCGCTCCTGGAACGTACGACACGCGTACGACACGCGATCCGCAATCGGTGTGCCGCATCGCGTAAGCACCGCGAACACGAACGAAACACGGCTTGCGAAGCCGCGCTTACGTCGGGCCCGCCATTTGCTCACGCACACCTGCGGGCGTTGCGCACCGCGCACGAGGCGAACGTCGCGAAGATCGGTGACGGATGACAACGGTTCAATCAAGGGGCGACACATGGAAACGACGAAAACGGAAGGCGTGGTCCGCGAAGCGGCCGGCAACGTGAAGGAGGCGGTCGGCTCGCTTGCGGGCGACGTCGGAATGCAGCTCGAGGGCAAGGCGGACGAACTGCGCGGCAAGGCGCAACAGATCTGCGCGGACGCGACCGATCTGGCGCGCGACGCGATGTCGTCGAGTCCGCTTGCCGTACTGGCGGGCGCGGTCGGAGTGGGCTTCGTGCTGGGTGCGCTGTGGGCGGCGAACCGCCATACCGACGTGTAACGTGCCAAGCGCTGACGCCGGCAGGCATCAGCGTCTGGGCATCTGCACGGTGAAGCGCATCAACGCCTGAGCGCCTTTGCAATTCGCGCGGCCGCCCGCGCTGCAACCTCGCAACCGAGCACGATATGCTGCTCCGCCGTGTCCTCGATGAAATCGTGACTAACGCCGCCGATGCTCGGTACGAACAGCATGCACGCCGGAATGTGGTGCGCGATCACCTGTGCATCGTGCGACGCACCACTCGGCATGTACGTCCACTGTCCGGGCGCGAGCGCTTCGGCGGCTTGCGCGAGATGCTGCTGCAGGTCCGCATCCATCGTGACGGGTTCTTCGGCGCCTTCGCACGCGATCAACTCGGCGCGCACGGCATGTTGCGCGTTCCATTCGTCGACCAGCGCAGCGAGCGCATTTTCCATCGCATGCAGCCGCCCGGGGTTCGCGTCGCGGAATTGCAAGTACAGCACGGCCTCGCCCGGCACGACGCTGAACGAACCCGGATCGAGATCGATGCGTCCGACCGTCCACACCGTATCCGCGTCTGCCAGCCGGCCAAACGCGTCGTCGATGCGCGCGATGAACGCGACCAGCGCCGCGCCCGCGTCGCGCCGGATCGCCATCGGCGTGGTGCCCGCGTGATTGCGCTGCCCGATGAAGCGCAACTGAAACTCGCGAATGCCGACGATCGTCGTCACGACGCCAATCGATTTCGTCGACGCTTCGAGCCGCCCACCCTGCTCGATATGCGGTTCGAGATACGCGCGTTGCCTCGTGCGATCGAGGGTCACGCGCGGTGCATTCGCCAGGCCCGCCTGAGCGAGCGCATCAGCGAGCAACAGACCTTCGTGATTGCGCGCGCTTTGTAACGAGTCGTCGATCGCGTCGCCAACGAAGCTCCGGCTGCCGAGGAAGCTAGAAAACGTCCCTTCTTCGTCGATCCACGACGCTACGTCCACCGCGAACTCGCGTGTCGAAGCGCATTCGCCGAGGGCGCGTGCGATTTCGAGTCCGTAGATCACGCCGAGCGCGCCGTCGAGCCAGCCGCCCGTCGGCTGCGTGTCGCTATGCGAGCCGATCACGAGCGCGGGGCCGGGCTTGCGCGAACGTCCGAACACGGTGCCGACGCCATCGATGGTCGCGTCGAGCCCCGCATCCGTCATGCGCCCCGCGAGCCAGCGGCGCGCGTCAATGTCGACCGGCGAAAGCGACAGCCGTACCACGCCGGGCCCCGTCGCGCCGAAGCGGCGCAGAGTCTTGAGATCGTCGAGCAGGCGGGCGGGATCGATGCGGGGGAAGTCTTCTTGCACGGTGCGCGTTCCGGAGTCTGGGTTTGGGAAGGGTTTGGGGCAATCAGCAAGCGCCGATGCTATCACTCCGGCGGATAGCGCAGTGTGCCATCGGGCTGCGGTTGCGCGCCGGGTGTTAGCTTCGCGGGTTCGATGCGGCCCGCGTTCATGATATGCAGCACGGTCTCGCCGTGCTCCAGCAGATAGTCCGCGATGATGCGGCGGTGGCATCGCCACCAGACGGCTTCGGAACACATGATCGCGCACGTCTGCCTGTCCCCGAGTTCAAGCAGTTGCAAAAACGCCGCCTGAAACTCAGCGCTCATCGCATAGTCGGCGTAGTTGCGAAAGGCGGGATGCGTCCAGTAGCCATTAGGGGACGGCGCACCGCTTTTGGGTTTGCTGCGCCGCCCGCCCAGGCCCTCAAAATGAACGTAGCCGATGTGCTCCCGGCTCAGCGCGTCCGGCAACGTGTCACGATTGAATTGCGGATTCGTACGCGAACGGGGAATGCTCCGCACATCGGCCAAGGTCCCGATCCCGGCGCCCGTCAACATACCGATGAATTCTCCCAGTGAATGCGTCGAATGGCCGATCGTGTAAAACGCATGTGACATCGATGCCTCGCGCAAGTGATCGCGACGATGCTTGCAGTATCGGGCGATTTCTCATGTTGGACCCATGGAGTGGGCCCGCAATTCATGATCCCGCTGCAAAGGCGCTTTCACCGAGGCTGAAACCACGCCGGCTCCGACAGGTGCTCGGCGAAGTAATCAGCCAACACCGTGACCTTGGCAGGTCGTGCACGTGCCGACGGCGTCACGAAATAGAGCCCGCCCCTCGTCAGATGCCAGTCCGTCAGGACGGCTTCGAGCCGTCCATCGGCGAGATATTCACCCGCGATGAACTCGGGAAGCTCCGCGATCGCCAGCCCGTCGAGCAATACCGGCAGGAGCGCGTCGGAGTTGGTGACCCGCAACGGCCCTACGGGCGTGACGGGCTCCTCATCGCCGGCATCGTTGACGAACCGCCACACGTCGCTGCGTGCGCGATACGCATAGGACAGACACGGCCGGCCGACGAGATCGCGAGGATGCGTCGGCCTTCCATATCGCTTCAGGTGCTCCGGCGAAGCGACGACGAGCTGAGAGACGGGACACAGCCGCCTCGCCACGAGCGATGAATCCGGCAAGGCCGCGATGCGCAGCGCCGCATCGAACCCTTGAGCGACGATGTCGGTCGGCGCATCCGACAGATGCAGGTCGATCGATACCTCGGGGTAGGCGCGAAAGAATCCCGGCAGCAGCGGCGCGACCCAGCGCAGCCCAAAGGACATCGGCACGGCGAGACGCACCAGGCCGCGCGGCTGGACCGACAGCTCGCGCGCGGCGTTTTCCGCTGCTTCTGCCTGCCGGTAAATGTCGGCGGCTTTCTCCGCAATCGTGTGGCCGAACTCGGTCAGCGCCAGTTGACGCGATGTGCGATTGAACAGCCGCGCGCCCAACCGCTCCTCGAGACGCGCCACGCCCCGCGACACGGTTGCGACCGACACGCTCATCGCCCGTGCGGCCGCCGCAAACGATCCTTCTTCCGCCACCTTGGCGAACATCGCCAGCCCTTCGAAATCGGGAAGCTTCGTCATTTCATTTTTGCAATGATGGTTTGCAAACGATTCTATTTCGAAAAGATCGCCGCGTCGATATTCTCCTCACATCGCTTCACCACTTCCCGAAACGGAATCAACCCAGCAAAGGAGAAACATCATGGCACGCAGACTCGAAGGCAAGATCGCACTGGTGACGGGCGCTACCAGCGGCATTGGACTGGCCACCGCAAAGCGCTTCGCAGCGGAAGGCGCGCATGTGTACATCACCGGCCGCCGTCAGGCCGAACTCGATGCGGCTGTCGCCACGGTCAGCGCGGTTGGCGAGGCCACGGGCGTGCGCGTCGATTCGTCGAAGCCCGAGCAACTCGACATGCTGTATGAGCAGATTCGCGGCGAGAAGGGCCGTCTCGATGTGCTGTTTGCCAACGCAGGCGGCGGCACGATGCTGCCGCTCGGCGAAATCACCGAGGCGCACTACCACGATACGTTCGATCGCAACGTGAAGGGCACGCTCTTCACCGTGCAGAAGGCGCTGCCGTTGCTGTCGAAAGGCGCATCCGTGATTCTCGCGGGCTCGACGACGACCATCGAAGGGACGGCTGCGTTCAGCGTGTATTCCGCGTCGAAAGCTGCGATCCGTAATTTCGCCCGCAGCTGGGTTCTCGACCTCAAGGACCGCGGCATTCGCGTCAACACGATCAGCCCCGGCGCAACGCGAACGCCGGGCCTCGTCGAACTCGCCGGCCCGGACGCGGCGCAACAGCAAGGTCTGCTCGACTATCTCGCCTCGCGCATCCCGATGGGCCGCGTGGGCGAGCCGGAAGAAATCGCGGGCGCGGCGCTGTTCCTGGCATCGGACGACGCGAGCTTCGTGAACGGCGCCGAACTGTTCGTCGACGGTGGACAGGCGCAAGTCTGAACGTGAACACGCAGCGAAGGCAGCGGCGTCGATGCGGCTGCCTTCGCGCGAATGGAGAGCCACAACATGATTGAACATCGGCCATTCGATACGCTCGGGCGCATCGAGCGCGACTGGCTCGAGGCCAGGCTGCATTTCCGCTTCGGCGACACGGGTCGCGCCGCGCATGTGCCGCTCGGTCCGCTTTATATCTGGAACGATGACGAGTTTGCACCGTACTCGGGGTTCGGCATGCATGCGCATGCGAATGTCGAGATCGTGACTTACGTGCGGTCGGGCGCGATTACGCATGAGGACAACTTCGGCAACACGGGGCGCATCGAGGCGGGCAACGTGCAGGTCATGAGCGCGGGAAAAGGCGTACTACATGCCGAGCGCAACGAAGAGCCTGGGCCGACGCAGCTCTTTCAAATCTGGCTGGCACCGCGTTCGGTCGATCGGGAGCCGCGTTGGGCGATGCGTCGATTCGATCTCGATGCACAGCAAGGATGCCTGACCGTGCTCGCGAGCGGCAAACCTGCGGATGTGCAAGCGGGAGCGTTGACGATCGATGCAGCCGCGCGTGTGCTGGGCGCCACGATGCTCGCGGGTCAAGCGTTGGTGCATGCGTTGCCTGACGGAGCATCGGCATATCTGGTGACGACGGCGGGCCGCGTCGAGCTGAATGATATTTGTCTTGCTGTACGCGACGGTGCTGCATGTATCGATGAACGGAAGCTCACGATACGTGCACTGGAGGACACGACCGTCGTGATGGTCGAACTCCTTGATGTTTGATTGCCGGCAAGTCGAAGCACGTTGCGTCACGCCACGCGAGCTTTCGTCATCAAGCCCCGTCCGGATCGGAGATGCTCCCAGCCGAGATCGGCGAAGCATGGCCCCTGCGTGGCCTCTCCGAACTTCACGTCGTTGTGCTCCGCGTTCCACTCCAGCACCTTCACGCCCTCACGCGAATCGACGGTCACGTCCCATCCGATGCAACCGATGAACGGCACTTTGCCATGCAACTGCAGCACCTTCCGGACACAACTGTCGAACACGGGAACAATGACACCGGAAAACCTCGCTTTCGAATCCGGATGTTCGCGCACGTCCGTCCAGTCATTCAGATAACCCACGGGATCGAGTTCGCCAGTGGAGGTGTTCACCGCAATGCAGACCTCGCTGCCTGACTGGATGTGCGTTTCACCGGCTCTTCCCAGCCGCAGGAAACAGGCGCGAAGCGAGATCACACCCGACGGCTCGACCACGGTCGTAAAACGCAAGGTCGCCACGGAATCCGACGTAAAGCGATCGAATACTTCGTGTTGCCTGACGAAGGACTGAAATACCCCGTTGCCCATCGAATGAATGAATTTCGGATCGAACGAATGGCGGTCGAATATGAATACGCCTTTTCCCTGCGCTGACGCGTCAAGTTTGAAAGCGATCCTGTCGGTTGCGTCGAATAGCGTACGCTGAAGCTCGCCGTCCGATATCACCGTATTTTGGGTCGTATAAAAGAGCCCGTTTGCAAAGTATCCGATGTCCGGAAAAGACTCGTCGCCAAAGATCAGCCAGGAAGCCGACTTCAATGAAGAGATCTTCCCGTAAGAGCCCTTCGTCCGCGGCACCACGACAGCACCGTAGTAGTTATCGGGAATCCAGCCTTCCTTGAACGCGCCGTTCAATGCGGCATACACGCGAAGCCACGGCGCGTACACCGCGTCCCCGAAAACATCACGCGCATACGACTCGATCTGACGGCATACGTGAGGTGCGAGTTTTCCTCGACGTTTTTCGATCGATCTCAGGATTTGTCCGGCCTGAATTGCATGGCCCAGATGAAATTTATAGCTGGCCAGTTTTTTTACTGATGCTCTCGCCAGACGTTCAACGTCGACTCGCATAACATGCTCCGTCCTATAGCCGAAGAGAACAGGTGGTGATTGAGCTGATCGGCAGGGTTTTTCTGTTCTGTGGGGAGAAGCGGCACAAGTCAGAATCAATGACAGGGTGTGTGCGCTGAAATAGGCCTTTTTCCTTTTGGCATAGTGGGTACCCCATCATAGAGATCGGAAACATGCAGGGGGCATGGCTGGCCATAAACGACGTGAGATTGACTCTGGGCGTTGAGTTCAGGGCTTTTCTTCAGACGGCAGAGGGGGCAAACCTGTCAACTTGCTTTCGTTGTCCGGATGCGCCGGCATCGGGAGTCAAGATTCGACATTGATCTTTTTGGCAACGCCTACGAAGGCATCTTTATCGTCGACGATCAGCGGCAACGATCGCAATGGGCCCCAGCCCGACTTAATAAGTCTTCCTTTAACAAACACAAAAGAAACTCTGTGCGCTAGCCCACATATCACCTCGTTTCGCGTTGGATACCTGTCTGTTTTCTTTCTAGTCTTTCGAAAAACATGCGCCGGCACAACAGCAAAAAGCGCTGCTTGCCGACGCGATAACAGATGGGCCGATACTCCCTACGCACATCACCGATTCATTGATCGCCTGATTGTCCGCTCAATGAACTCGCACACGTCGCATCGCCGAGACGTTGCAAACAACCCAACGACCTTGACAGCACGAACGCCGTCATCGCCGCGCGCGATCGTACTGTCGATGCTCACTCTTTCAAGGAGATGCAAATGGCACGAGATCTAAACGCCGAACCGCTATTCCCCGTGGACGAGATTCAAGCCGACATACTCGTCGGGCTCAAGAAACGTCACGAGCATCTGATGTTCTTCAAGATCGTCAATGTCGTGACATTCAAGAAGTTCCTGGCCTCGCTACACCTGACGAGCATGCAAGACACGTTAGCTCAGCAAGCGCTTATCGACGACAACAAGACGGCTAACCCAGGCAAAGTCATTCCGACGCCTGGCCTGAACATCGCCTTCACCCGCTCGGGGCTCGCAATGCTTGGCGTGGCTCTCGACGATGCAAAGCATGCTGCTTTTAGCGCGGGCATGCATAACCGGCAGACTGAGCTGACTGATCCACCCTCGTCGACCTGGGCTGTCCTGCGCCCGAGTCACGATATGCATGGCGTCTTTGTCGTGACTGGCGCCAGTCATGCGGAAGTCGTCGACGTCATATCGCTGCGCCTTGCGCCACCCGATGAAAACGGTTGGAAGCTGCTTCACACGGAGGTCGGGCAGGTCCGGCCCGATCCCGTTGCAGGCCATGAGCACTTCGGCTACGCAGACGGCGTATCTCAACCAGGCGTGCGGGGACGAATTCCCCTGAATGCAGACCCGACACCCCCGACGGCAGCCTTGACGCCAACGAAGCCAGGGGCGGAGGACTCGCAAGGTCAGAGAGGGCAGGATCTGCTATGGCCGGGTGAATTCGTGTTTGGCTATCCCGGGCAGAACCCGAATGCCCCTTCGTTCGAGACGCAAGGTCCCGTCAAGGCGCCCCCGATTCCGTTCATGGACCACGGCGCTTTCCTCGTTTTCCGACGCCTCGCGCAGAAGGTCCCCGAGTTCAATCGGGCTGTGAAGCTTGCGGCGCAAAGTATCACTGGAACGGCGAACCCGATGAATCCCGACCTGCTTGGCGCGCAGATGGTGGGGAGGTGGAAAAGCGGTGCTGCAATCATCAATGCTCCACAAGCTGACGATCCGTCGAAAGCGGAAGACACCGACGATGTCAACAATTTTGAATTCGGCGGCGATCGAAAGGGCCTGGTTTGCCCGTTCGCGGCGCATATCCGCAAAGCGTATCCGCGAGACGATGTGCCAGGCAACACGACACCGACCGATACTCAGGCGAACCATGCCGAAGCGCACACGCAAACGCATCGGATGCTACGCCGTGGCATCGCGTTCGGTCCGGAGGTCACCGAGAGTGAAGCGCTGAACGAACGATCCGCCGGCGGCGACAAGGCGCGTGGCCTGCTTTTCAAGTGCTACGTGACGTCGATTGAACACCAGTTCGAGTTCGTCCAGCAATCCTGGTGCAACAACGTCGACTTCTCGCAACCTGAGAGCGGCATTGATCCGATCATCGGTCAATCGAACGATCCTTTGCGCTTTTTCGCGGGGGCGGCGCCGCAATCGGGCAACCCGGCCGACAAGCCACAACTCGAACTCGCAGGCTTCGTGCACCTGGAAGGCGGCGCCTATTTCTTTGCCCCAAGCATCGCCAAACTGACTGAACTGGCCAAGGCGCCGTGATGACAACGTGCCGCTCCGGAGCAGAACCGGGGCGGCACGTTAAGAAACACAATCGATTGTGACGAACGGCTGTCGGACACCAGGAAGATTCGCCGCCGCGGTGAAGCCTCCCGCCTCCACCACCGCCTTGAAGACGCGCATCTCCAGCAGCCGTTCATCTTTCATTGTTCCAATCCGTGACCGGGCGAACCCGTTCCGCGTCCGCTCACAGAAGCGCCATCGATTCCGTCATGTTCTGCCGCATGTAATCGAGGAAGCGCTTCTGGAACAGCATGGTGTGCTCATGCGCGAGCCGCTCCGCCGCGTCGGCATCCTTGCGTGCAATCGCGTCGATCAGTTCGGCGTGATCGCGTCCGAGCTTCGTCGCGGTCGTCGACGTGACGGTGTAGTCGAAATGCAGATGCAGCAGGCGTTGCCCTTCGCCGAGAAGCCGCTCGTAATAACCCACGAAATACGGATTGTTCGCGGCATGCGCGATGGCCATGTGCAGCGCCTTGTTGGTTTCCGACATCGCCTGGAAATCGCCGCTGTCGACTGCCTGCATGTAGACGTCATCGGCCTTCTGGATACGCGCGAGGTCGGCGCTCGTGCGATGCTGGGCGGCCAGACGGGTCACTGCCCGCTGGATCAGATCCAGCGCCGAGATGTACTTCGGGAATTCTTCGATTTCGAACGGCGTGACGAGCGTCGTCCGATTGGGAAGGATGGTCACGAGACCTTCGCTGATCAGCCGGGCAAGCGCATCGCGCACGGGTGAGCGCGACAGGCCGAACTGCGCGGCGAGCGACACTTCGTCAAGCGGCGCACCCGGTTTGAGCTGCAGCGTCAGGATCTGCTTGCGCAGTTCCTCATAGATGTACCGACCGCCGTGCCGGCGGCCTTGCGGCTCTGTCTCGCCCGTCCCTTTGTTCATCGTTTCACCGCCGTCGTCGTAGGCCCGGAAAGACGGGCGCGCGGTCAAGTTTACCATCGCGCGCACCTCTTCTCAGGGCTTCGGAAAGCCGGCGCCCCACGTATCGCTGAGCATGAATCCCGCCGCCAGCGGATCGTCGGGATCGACGCCGATCTGCTGGATGCCATACACCCACGCCCGGCCGCGCACACGCGGAAGCACGGCCGGCCTGCCGCCAACCTCGGTTTTCCCCAGCAGTTCGATGTCGAACTCGCCGCCGATCGTCGAGCGCGACTTCAGCCTGCTGCCCACATCCACGAGGCCGCGCGCGGCGAGCGTCGCGAGGTTGGCCGAGCTGCCCGTCCCGCACGGCGACCGGTCGACGCGTCCAGGCGGCAGCGTCGTGCAGGTCTGATACAGCGCGTCACCGAGCCGGTTGCGGAACATCACGTACGCGACCGAGTCGATCTGCGGATAGAGCGGATGCTGTATCCGGATCTGCCCGTTGATCACGTCCTTCAGCGCAACGCCAAGCTCGGCGAGTGCGCGTGCGTTTTCGGGCGCGATGCTCAAGCCTGTCTGCTGCACGTCGATCAGCGCATAGTAGACGCCGCCAAAAGCAATGTCCGCTTTGACAACCCCGAATTGCGGTGTCTCGAAGGCGAAGTCCAATTGCTCGACGAACGCGGGCACCATATCGAGCGACACGCCCACGCAACGCCCGTCCGCGCACGTCGCGCGAGCGGTCACCAGACCGGCCGGCGTATCGAGCACGACGGTCGTTTCCGGTTCCTGCATCTCGACCATGCCGAGTTCGAGCAGCGCCGTGACCACGCAGATCGCGTTGCTGCCGGACATCGGATGCGCCTTGTCCGCCTGCAGCACGATGAAGCCGGCGTGTGCCTCAGGATGCGTCGGCGGCAGCAGCAGATTGACCGACATCTGCAGACAGCCGCGCGGCTCGAGCACGACGAGTCTGCGCAGGCTGTCGTCGACTTCGTTGATGTAGTTCATCTTGTCGAGCATGGTCGCACCGGGAATGCCGACGACCCCCCCGGTGATGACCTTGCCGATCTCGCCCTCGCAGTGCACGTCGACGAGTTGCAGCGTTTTCTTCCAGCGCATGATCGCCTCGCTCTTACTTGATGTACCAGCCCCACGGCTTGTCGCTGCCGTACCGCGTGATCTGCTTCGTTTCCAGGTAGTTGTTCATACCCCACTCGCCCAGTTCGCGGCCGATCCCGCTCTGCTTGTAGCCGCCCCACGGCGCTTCCGTGAAGGTCGGCTGCGAGCAGTTGATCCACACGATCCCCGCGCGCAGCGCTCGCGCGACGCGTTCGCAACGTGCGTCGTCGCGCGACATGACGGCGGCGGCGAGACCGAAGCGCGAGTCGTTGGCGGAACGCACGGCTTCGTCCTCAGTGTCGAACGGCCGCACGCACACCACGGGGCCGAAAATTTCTTCCTGCCAGATCCAGCTTTGCTCGGGAACATCCGCGAACACGACGGGCTCCATGAAGTAGCCCTTGTCGAGATGCGCGGGCCGCCCGCCGCCCGTCACGAGCCGCGCGCCTTCCTGCTTGCCGCGCTCGACGGCTTCGAGCACCTTGCCGTACTGCCCCTTGCTGACGATCGGCCCGAGCAGCACGCCATCGTCGAGCCCGCTGCCAATGATGATTTTGCGCGTTTCCTCTTCGAGGCGTTCGATCAGACGCGCGTAGATGCCACGCTGCACGAGCACGCGCGAGGTCGCCGAGCACACTTCGCCCTGGTTCCAGAAAATGCCGAACATGATCCATTCGACGGCTGCGTCGATATCGCTGTCGTCGAACACGATGAACGGCGATTTGCCGCCCAGTTCGAGGCTGATGTTCTTGATGTCCCGCGCGGCCGCCTGCATGATGCGGCTGCCCGTCGGCACGCTGCCCGTGAACGCGAGCTTGTCGATACCCGGATGTTCGCTGAGCGGCGCGCCCGCGTCCTTGCCGAAACCCGTGACGACGTTGAGCACGCCGGGCGGCAGGTCCGCCGCCGCCGCGATTCCGGCAAGTTCGAGCGCCGTCAGCGGCGTCAGCTCGGAAGGCTTCAGGACCATCGTGCATCCAGCCGCCAGTGCCGGCGCGACCTTCCAGGCTGCCATCAGCATCGGGAAATTCCACGGGATGATCGCGCCCGCCACGCCGATCGGCTCCTTGCGCACGACGGATGTGAAGCGGTCGTCGGACAGCGCGACGGGTTGCTCGGCACTGTCGTCGAGCGCTTCGGCGAGGCCCGCGTAGAACTCGAAGCATCCTGCCGCGTCGCCGAGATCCCACAGCGCTTCGGGCAGCGGCTTGCCGTTGTCGCGCACTTCGATTTCGGCCAGTTCTTGCAGACGCTCGCGGATGCCCTTGCCGATCCGCCGCAGCACTGCCGCACGCTCGGCGCCGCGCATGCGCGGCCACGGACCTTCGTCGAACGCTCTACGTGCTGCCTGCACGGCGAGGTCGACGTCCTCTGCCGTCGCAGCGGCCACCTTGGCGATCACCTGCTCGCTGCATGGGTCGATCGTATCGAAGGTGCCATGGTTGACAGGCGCGACCCAGCGGCCGTCGATGAAAAGTCGATCGTAGGATTTCATGTTCAGTTTGAAGTTGATTGACGCGATTTGATGAGCTTGTCGTCGACTGCTTCCAGCCAGGTGTCGGCCACCGTGAAGCCGGTCTGGAAGCGGTCCGTCGGATCCACGCCGATCTGCGAAATGGCGGTGATCCACGCCTGACCGGACACGACGGGCACCACGGCCGCGTAATCGCCAACCTTCGTCGTCGCTGCGACACGGCTTTCGAATCGCGATCCTGTGATCGATTCATGCACGAAGGTTTCCCCGACGTCGATGAGACCGCGCGCGTGCAACACCGCGAGCCGTGCCGACGTTCCCGTGCCACACGGAGAACGGTCGCAACGCCCCGGCGACACGACGACGGTGTTGCGTGCAAACAGCTTGCCGTTTTCCCTCCGCAACGGGGCCATGAACTGCGTATTCGTGACGCCCTTGATCAGCGGATTGAGCGGATGCGAGAAAGGCAGTTGCTCGACGGCGGCCGCCTTGATCTTCTGGCCGAGTTCGCAAAGATCTCGCGCTTCGTCGGGCGCAATATCGAAACCGAGCGCTTGCGCATCGACCAGTGCGTAAGTCATGCCGCCATACGCGACGTCGATCCTGATGCTGCCGGCACCGGGCACATCGACATACGCATCCAGATGCGCGACGAAAGCGGGCTGGTTCGTGAACTCGACGCGCGTCACCTTGCCGTTCGAGCACTCGCAGCGCACATGAATGAGTCCGGCGGGCGCCTCCAGCACCAGTTCCGTGACGGGCTCGTGCATCGGCAGAATGCCCGTTTCGAGCAGCACGGTGGCGACGCACATCGTGTTCGAGCCGGACATCGCCACGTATTCCGTCGATTCACCGATCACATAGCCCATCTGCGCGCGAGGATCCGTGGCGGGCAAGATGAAATTGACGTTGTGATTCACCGAGCCGCGAGGCTCGAAGAGACACACCTTGCGCACCTCGTCCGCATGCTCTTCGAGATACAGCATCTTCTCGAACAGGGTCTTGCCCGGCACATCGATCAGCCCTCCCGTCACGACATTGCCGACTTCGCCTTCGGCATGGCAGCCGACCATCGTAAACGTTCTGTTCCAACGCATCGTGTTCTCCGTGATGGTGATCTCTAGAAGCGGTATGCACTGAACGGCGTCAGATCCTGTTTCGTCGGTCTGCCTGCGACCAGATCGGCGATCAGCCGCCCCGTCGTCGCGCCGAGCGTGAGACCGAGTTGTCCGTGGCCGAATGCCATGAATACGTTCGACAGTCGGCGAGAACGATCGATGATCGGTTTCGTATCCGGCAAGAACGGCCGATAGCCGACGCCATACTCGACCTGCGATGTGCGCATCGTTGGCAACACGCGTTTAGCCTTCTCGAGAATGATGTCCGCGCGCCGGAAATCCGGTTTGGCGTCGCGGCCCGCGAACTCGATCGTGCCGCCAATCTGCAGGCCGCGCGTCATCGGCGTGAAGCAGAAGCCGCCATCCGCATAGATGGTCGAATGGCGGATTTCCACGCCGGGGTCCGCGACGACGGCCTGATAGCCGGCGATGCCCGTCAGCGGCACATCGATCCCCAGAGAACGGAAGAAGCGCCGCGCGCCCGTGCCCGCGGCGACGATCACGTGCCGGGCCGCAATGCACTCGCCGTTCGACAGCGTGACGCCCGTCGCGCGGCCGTTAGACTCGTCGATGCGATTCGCTTCCGTGCGGATCCGGCGGCCGCCCTGCGCGATGAAACTGGCCGTCAGCGCCGCGATGAAGCCCATCGTGTCGCTCACTGCGCGCCAGTCCGGAAACATCAGCCCGTGTGAGAACCTGCCTGCGAACGCCGGTTCGAGATCGCCGATTTCCTTCGCGTTCAGCCGCTGAGACCTGAAGCCGAGCGACTCGCGCAGATCCAGATGCGGCTGCTCGTGCGCAAGCGCATTGGGGTCGTCGAATACTTCGAGGATCGGCCGCTCGCCCATCAGCGTCTTGTCGTCGCAAGCGTCGAGCAGTGGCGCAAAGTCCGCGTAGACGTCATGCGTGAGCGTCGCCATCGACTGCGCAATCTCGACGATCTTCGCGTGCCGCGCGCACATCAGAAAGCGCACGAACCACGGGACGATGCCCGGCAATGCGTCGGGACGAAGCGACAGCGGCCCCTTCCGGTCGAACAGCCAGCCGGGCACTTTCATCAGCACGCCAGGCTTCGACAGCGGAATGACTTCGCTCACGGCCATCTGGCCGCAGCTCCACTTCGCCGTGCTGTTGCCTGGCGCTTCGGGGTCGATCAGCGTGACGGCGTATCCGGCGCGCTGAAGATAGAGCGCGCAGCACACGCCCACGATGCCGCCGCCGATCACGACAGCGGACTCCTGGCTGGCAGGCAGTGTCTCATTCGAAATAGGCTCGCGAGGAACGGCGTTCACTTCACGTACTCCTGAAGGCTGAAACCATGTGCATAGGGCTGAGTATCGTCGACGTAGTGTTCTGCGCGCCCGGTGATCCACGCACGTCCTTCGACGCTCGGCAACACTGCGTCCAGACCATTGCCGACTGTCGTCACAGCTTCCACGCGGCCCGTAAAGCAACTGCCGATCAGGCTTTGATGGCGGAACGCCTGACCCTGCGCGAGCAGACCGCGTGCGTAGCGCTGCGCAACGCGTGCGGAGGTACCCGTGCCGCATGGCGAGCGGTCGATCAGGTTGTCGCCGGCGATCACGACCGCGCGCGCATCGGCGTTATCCGATACAGGTGCGCCCGTCCACATCGCATGCCTGACGCCGCATATGGCCGGGTCGTCCGGATGGACCACGTCGAGCGTTTCGTTCACCGCCTGTTGCATCTGGCGGCCCCACGCGAGCAACTGGTCTGGCGTGAAGTGCTCGCAGCCCGGAAAGTTGGGCTGCACTTCGACGATCGGATAGAAATTTCCGCCATATGCGATATCGACAGTGAGCAGCCCGAAATGCGGATGCACGATCTCGACATCGCGATGAAGCAGAAAGCTCGGCACGTTCGTGAAGCGCACCGACGCCACCCGCTCGCCGTCCATCACATAGCGCGCGTGGAGCTTGCCTGCGGGCACATCCACGACGATGGTGCCGGGCGACTTCGGGCGAACCAGACCCGCTTCGAGCGCGAACGAAATCGAGCCGATCGACGCATGGCCGCACATCGGCAGGCAGCCCGAGGTTTCGATGAACAGCAGGCTCATATCCGCGTCGGCGGAAACGGGCGGATACAGCAGCGTGCCGGACATATGCGCATGCCCGCGCGGTTCGAGCATCAATGCGCGGCGAATCCAGTCGTGGTTGTCGACGAACGCCTTGCGGCGCGCCGCCATCGTCGCCCCTTCGAGGGCGGGCATGCCGTCGATCAACATGCGCACGGGCATACCTTCCGTATGTCCTTCGATGCTCGCGAAACGGTGTCTGGTCATTCGAGTGTCCCGAAAGAGGAAGGCCGGCGGCTCGATCCGCCGGCACGGTCGTCAGGCCAGCGCCGCTTCGTACACTGCGCGGAAGTCGGCCTTCTCTTCGTCGGTCAGCGGCTTCAGCGGCATGCGCGCGGCGCCGACCTTGAAGCCGGCCAGTTCGCAGCCGTATTTCACCTTCTGCACGAACTTGCCTGCTTCCATCGTCGCCATCACGGGGAACAGCGAGCGCATCACGTTCTGGGCGCCGCGAATATCGCCGGCGGTGAACTTGTTGTAGAAATCGACGACCTGATTCACGAAGCAGTTCGCAGGCCCGCAGATCCAGCTCGTTGCGCCCCACAGGAAGAAGTCGAGCGCCTGATCGTCGGAGCCGCAGGACAGCTGATAGTTGTCCTTGTACTTCTCGCCGATTTCGATGGCGCGCAGCAGATTGCCGCTGCTTTCCTTGATGCCGACCACACGCGGATGGTCCTTGAGCGCTTCCAGCACGCCGAAGCCCACTTCGACGTTGGTGCGCACCGGATAGTTGTACAGGATGACATTGACGTCGGGCACCGCTTCGAGAATCGCTTCGTAGTGGCCGATCAGTTCTTCCTGCGACGGCAATGCGTAGTACGGCGGCGCGATCAGCACGTTGGTATAGCCGGCATCGCGCACCAGACGTGTCTGCTCAATGACCTCACGCGTGCTCGAACCGTTCGCGCCGCCGATCAGCGTGCCGCGGTTGCCGACCACTTCGCGCACGGTCTTGAGGATTGCGCGGCGTTCGTCGTGCGTGAGCGCATAGTATTCGCCCGTCGAACCCAGCGGCACGAAGCCTGTCACGCCCCCTTTGAGCTGAAATTCGAGGATGTTCGCAAGCGTGTCGTGATCGACTGCGCCGGAAGCGTTGAACGGCGTCACGAGTGCGGGCAGGATTCCCTTCATCTGCATGATTGTTTCTCCACTAAAACGATGGACTGGTTGGGTTATCAGGGTTGTCAGGCAAAACGCGAAAGCAAGCGTGTCTCGACCACGCCGACAAGACGCGTCAGCGGGAAAGCGACAAGGAAGTAAATGATGGCGACAGTGGTAAGAAACTCGACCGGCCGCGCCGTGCTCGTCGAAATGCTCTGGCCGACGAACATCAGGTCGGCAACGCCGACGGACGAGATCAACGCGCTCTCCTTGAACAGGCTCACGATGTTCGAGAGCAGCGGCGGAATCGCGCGCAGCAGCGCCTGCGGAAAGATCACGTAGAGAATCTTCGCGTGCGCCGACAGGCTCAATGCGATGCAGGCGTCGTGCTGCTCGGCCGAAATGGATTTCAGCGCGCCGCGAAACGTTTCGCTGGTGATGGCCGCCATATACAGCGTCAGCGAAATCACCACGGACAGATACGGCGGAATTCCGACCCTGAACACCACGGGAAAACAGAAGTACACCCAGAACAACTGGATCAACAAAGGCGTGCCGCGAAAGAACTCCACGTAAAGCGTGGTCGCGGTTTTCATCCAGCGCGAAGGCGACATTCTCAACAGGCTCAGAACGAACCCCGCGAGGCTTCCGATCACCGCGCAGCTGCTCGTGAACGCAACCGTGAGGGCGAGCCCTTTGAGCAATACCAGCCAGTACGGCAGCACGGCGGAAAATTCGAGGTGCATGGTCTTCTCCTCAACGGCGGACGGCGAGGTCCTGACGACGCTCGATCACGTGCACCAGCCTTGCTATCGGCAGTGAGAGCGCGAAGTAAATGAGCGCGACCAGCGTGTAGGTTTCGAGCGGACGATACGCTTCCGTCGCGAGGCTCTTGCCGACATACATCAGGTCTGCGACGGCCACGATGGCCACCAGTGCGCTCTGCTGCAGGCTGCCGATGCCGTTGGTCATCAGCACAGGCATCGCACTGCGCAGCGCCTGCGGCAGCACCACATAAAAGGTGCGCTGCCACGGCTTCAGTCCGAGCGCGATGCAGGCATCGAGATGCTCCTTCGGGACGGCCTGCACGCCGGCGCGGTAAGCCTCGGCGTTGAAGGCCGTCAGGTTGAGGCCGAGCGCCAGCACGCCCATCGCAATCGGGTCGATGAAGACATCGACCATCATCGGAATGCAGTAGAAGAACCAGACGATCTGCAGCAGCGCCGGCGTGCAGCGAAAGAACTCAATGAAAAGCTGTGCGGGCCAGCGAATCGCGGTCCACCGGCTCATCGCCAGAAGACACAGGAAAAAGCCCAGCACCAGGCCCATCACGTTGGATGCGACCGCCAGTTCGAGCGTGACCTTCAGACCGGCGAGCAACGCGCCGACGCTGCCCGCGAGAAAATGGAAATCGAAGTGGTAGTTCATCGCGGGCCTCAGTCGAGATGCAGCACTTTCTCGAGGAACTCCCGCGTACGGGCTTCCTTCGGGCACTTGAACATGTCGCCGGGCGCACCCTGCTCGACGATTTTTCCGCTCGCGCAAAACACCACGCGCGTCGCGATATCGCGGGCGAAATGCATGTCGTGCGTGACGATGATCATCGCCATCTTCTGTTCGGCGAGTTGCAGCATCACGTTCTGCACTTCGATGACCATTTCCGGGTCGAGTGCCGACGTCACTTCGTCGAACAGCATCAGCTTCGGTTCGAGCATCAGCGCGCGCGCGATGGCCACGCGCTGCTTCTGGCCGCCGGACAGCTGACTCGGATACGCGTGCAGCTTGCTTTCCAGACCCAGCCGCGCGAGATACATGCGTGCGCGTTCGGTCGCCTGCGCCTTCGACAGGCCGCCGACCTTCATGGGCGCGAGGATGAGATTGCCGAGCACGGAAAGATGCGGAAACAGCGTGTAGTGCTGAAACACCATGCCGATCTGCTTCTGCAGCTTCGCATCGATACGCTTCGAGCGGCCCGAGTCCGCGCCGAAGATATACGGCTTGCCCTGGAATCCGATCCGTCCGCCCTGAATGCCTTCCAGACCCATCATCACTCGCAGGAGCGAGCTTTTGCCGCTTCCGCTAGGACCGATGATGACGAGCCGGTCGTCGGCGCGCATGTCGAGATTCATGTGATCCATGACCACCAGGTTTTCGCCGTAGGACTTGTACACGCCCTCGAACTGCACGAAGTCGCCCATCGTCGACGGCGCGAAGTCCACCACGGTCGGTGGAGTGTGAGAGTCGGCAATCATGGTTTGCGATGACAGCATGAAATCTCTCCAGCGGGACGCGCCCTCAGGCGCGCGAAGGTGAATCGAATCGGGCGTGGGTGGATGCCAGCCACGAACGAGCGGACGCTCGCGGCTGGCCGTGAACATCACTTGTTCGAAGCGAGCATCGATTGAACGGATGTCTTGATGAGGCGATTGACCGCGCCGGAGCTGACCTGCTCGCTCACGTACTTGTTGAGCACGGCGATGTCGGCGGCAGGCGTGTCCTTCCTGATCCCGAATGCAACTTCCTGCTGCGCGAGCGGCGGGTTGGGCTGAATGGCGACGGCCCAGTCGGGATGCGCCTCCGTCAGCAGCATGTTGGTGATGTTGGCGTCGGCGAGAAGGTCGGCGCGTTTGGACATCAGTGCGAGGCGCGTTTCATCGTTCCCCGGCAAGCGCATGATCTGCGCCTGTTTGAGGACGGCTGTGATCGCCTTGTCCTGCGCGGAACCCGACATCACCGCGACCGTCACGCCCGGCTTGTCGATCTCCGCGATGGAATGCGCGCCCTTCGCGACTTTCGGGTTGTTCTTGTTGTAGACGAACGAAACGTTGTAGTCCGTTGCGGGTGCGGAGAAGGAGATCGCTTTTTCCCGCTCAGGCGTGTCGTTGAGCGCCATCGACAGATCCCACTTGTTCGATTGCAGGCCCGCGACGATGTTGTCCCAGTTGGTATCGACGAATTCGACTTTCACCTTCAGCACGTTCTGTCCGAAGTTGCGGCACAACTCCGAAAAGAAGCCGCTGTATTCGCCCGTCTTCGGGTCGCGCATCACGTACGGCGGCGCGACAGCGGCGCCGCATCGCAGGACGCCCGCCTTCTTCACACTTTCCCAGCCGGTGGTTCCGTCGGCGTGCGACGGCGCGCTGGCAACGACGCAGCCCACAGCTACGAAAGACAAGAACGCCTGGCGGATGAAACAGGACAGCCGAACCATGATGACCTCTCCAATAAGGGTAATCCCGAAGGTGGAACATGCCCACCACACAAATCTGTGCATCTAATTGTGTGCAGCGATGTATGCATCGTAGAAAATCAATAATCGGGCTGTCAACCAGGAAATTGCCCTGGGGTGGTTTTTTTTAAGTGGCGGCGGCTTTTCGTCGAAGGGGGAGCACATTTCGCGGCAGTGGCGAAAAGTGTCTGATCACGTCTTCCGGGCGCTATCCAGCGTCATCGCCGGCAGGGGAAGGCAGATCGGCATAGGGGGTAGCCAACAGGCTACGCCCCTGCCACACCACCCGGCATGCGGGTCCGCACCGGGCGGTTCGGGAAGTTGAGGTCAGGAGAGACGGGGTAGGCCTAGTCGGTCGAACCATGCAA
>NZ_JAAGPD010000047.1 GCF_017104565.1 Paraburkholderia sp. Tr-20389
TCGACGGCGCGTATCGGCGTCGCCACGGCGGCGCTCTATCCGTCCATCAGCATCGGCGCATCGGCGGGCTCGATCGGCGTCGCCGAAGACCTGTTCGGCCCGGCGACGAACCGTTGGGCGTTCGGTCCGCTGATCAGCTGGACCTTCCCGATCAACGGCCAGCGTGCCCGCGTCCACGAAGCGGAAGCGGCGACGAGCGGCGCGCTCGCGCACTTCGACGGCGTCGTGCTGAACGCGCTGCGCGAGACGCAGACGAGCCTGTCCACTTACGCATCCGATACGACGCGCGCCGATGCGTTGCGTACCGCGTACAAGTCGGCCGTGCAGTCGGCGGACGAAACGCATCGTCTGTATGCGGCCGGACGCGAGTCGTTCCTGTCCGACCTCGATGCGACGCGCACGCTGACGAGTGTCGCCTCGCAAGTGTCGGCGGCCGAAAGCCAGGTCGCGCTCGATCAGGTGAACCTGTTCCTTGCGCTCGGCGGCGGATGGGAAGAGGACAAACCGAACGCGGACGAAAAAATCGGCGCGAAGGCCGAATAAAGCGAGCCTATTCGGTCCCTTCGAAGACGGTTCTGGCGAACCGCTCGATCACACCGTTGAACAGCGCCGGCCGTTGCAGCGGCGCGAAATGGCTGACGTTCGGCAGCACGATCAGTTCGGCATCGGCGATGCTTTGCGCCAGATAGACCGCATGTTCCTGGCGGATGAACTCGTCGTGCTCGCCGATCGCCACGGTGACGCGCACGCCGATCTGCGCGAGATCCTCTTTCGAGTAATCCGGCTGGGTGCGCTGCATCTCGCTGACGGCGGCGACGAACGCGTCGAAGTCGTCGGGTGTCGTGGACAGCGCCCGATAGTCCGCGCGATGCCGGCTGAAGCAGCGGTCGATCACGGGCGTCGGCACGAATTCCTTCGCACCCCCGGGGTCCATGTTGCACGCGAAGAAGAACACGCCCGCGACGCGCTGCGGCGCGCGCCGGGCGAGTATCAGCGCGGTGCATGCGCCGTCGCTCCATCCTATGAACGCCGCCTTTTGCACGTGCAGCGCGTCGAGTACGGCGAGCACGTCGGAGGCCATCAGTTCGTAGCTGTAGGGTTGCGCGTCGCGCGTGCTGCGTCCATGTCCGCGGCTGTCGATCAGGATCACGCGATAACCTGCGCCGACGAGCGCAGGCACCTGATAACCCCAATTGCCGCGATGCCCGAGGCCGCCGTGCAGCAGCACGACGGTTCGGCCCACTGAGCGCGGGGCCACCGGCGGCTCGCCTGCGTCGTATGCCGACCAGGCAATGCTCGCGCCGTCATTCTCCACAGCGCCCTCCGCGTCCGCTTCGGGCAGCGGCGCTGCGCCGTGCGATTCGAAGTGCTGCAGATCGTCGTCCTGTTCCATGTCGATGCGTCTCCCTACGATGAAGGCGAACACGTCATTCTGACATCGATCCCGTCATTCGCCGCAAGCGGGTGGCCCGTCGGTGCCGAAGTGGTTCGATGCTTCGTTTAGTCAATCGAAGTAAACAAAACTGATGGAATCATTTAGAATGCCGAACCAATCCGCCGGCGAGAGCGGAAGGCATGATGAAGTTCAACGTCGAAACTTTTCTCAGGTCAACATGGAGACGCCCGTCAATGACAGATCTTTACACGCCAGCCGAAATATCCACCAATGATACCCGCCGTCGCGTCCTCGCGATCGTCGGTGCCTCGTCCGGCAATCTGGTCGAGTGGTTCGATTTCTATGTCTACTCCTTCTGCGCGTTGTACTTCGCACCCGCGTTTTTCCCGGCAGGCAACACGACCACGCAGTTGCTCAACACGGCCGGCGTCTTCGCGGCGGGCTTTCTGATGCGCCCCATCGGCGGCTGGTTCTTCGGGCGTCTCGCCGACAAGCACGGACGACGCTTCTCGATGATGGTCTCCGTTTTCATGATGTGCGGCGGTTCGCTGGTGATCGCCTGCTTGCCCACCTATGCGCGCATCGGTGCGCTCGCACCCGCGCTGCTGCTGGTCGCACGGCTCTTCCAGGGGCTGTCGGTCGGCGGCGAATATGGGACCAGTGCAACGTATATGAGCGAAGTCGCGTTGAAGGGCCGCCGCGGTTTTTTCGCGTCGTTCCAGTACGTGACGCTGATCGGCGGACAACTGTTTGCGCTGCTCGTGCTGGTGATCCTCCAGCAGTTGCTCACCACCGACGAACTGAAGGCATGGGGCTGGCGCATTCCTTTCGGCATCGGTGCAGTTGCGGCGCTGATCGCGCTCTACCTGCGCCGCTCCCTCGACGAAACGACGACGGCCGAGACACGCCGCCGCAAGGAAGCCGGCACGCTTGGCGGCATGTGGCAGCACAAGGGCGCCTTCTTTACGGTGCTAGGCTTCACGGCAGGCGGTTCGCTCGTCTTCTACACCTTCACGACGTACATGCAGAAGTATCTGGTCAACACGGCAGGCATGCCGGCGAAGACAGCAAGCAATGTGATGACGGCGGCGCTGTTCGTCTTCATGGTCATCCAGCCGTTTTTCGGCGCGCTGTCGGACCGGATCGGGCGTCGCCGGTCGATGCTGCTGTTCGGCTTCTTCGCAACGCTTGGGACGGTGCCTTTGTTGCATGCGTTGAAGGATGTGACGAGTCCCGTGATCGCGTTCCTGCTGATCGTGGTCGCGCTGGCCATCGTGAGTTTCTATACGTCGATCAGCGGCCTGATCAAGGCCGAAATGTTCCCGCCTGAAGTCCGGGCGCTCGGTGTCGGGCTGTCGTATGCGGTTGCGAATGCGATCTTCGGCGGGTCGGCGGAATATGTCGCGCTGTGGCTCAAGCAGGCGGGCAGCGAATCGATGTTCTACTGGTACGTGACCGCGCTTTGTGCGATCGCCTGTCTCGTGTCGTTCCGCATGCGCGATCCGGCGCGCGAGGGATATTTGCGCAACGAGGCTTGAACGACCTGGAATCGACAGATCAATCGGATGCCACGTGGCCGTCTCGCACGTTTTTGTCGAGACGGCTGGCAGGAGCGAGACATCAGGCGCGTTCACTCCATGCGCTTGGGTTGTGTTTCCTGTTCGCATCAACCTCCATCATAAGGCTCCCCTATCCCGTGGTCAGGGTTCGCCTTGTTATACGTTTGCCGTATCTGCTCTCTCAGTTTGCCTTCGGCTTCCTCTGCCTTCCACTTTTCAAACTGGTCAGCCATACCGCCGCAAATGACGCCTATGATCGTGAGAACCATGGACGCGATCGGTCCGACGACGGGAATGAAGCCGATTGGCCCCGCGATCAAGGCCATACAGGCACTGGCGAAAGCGAGCCGGTCCTGTTCGGTCAGTTCGCCGTTCTTCTGTTTCTTCAGATAGTCGTCGAGCGCAATTCCAAACGTGATCCCGCCGAAAGCCGTATTGACACCTGTCGGTATCAACTGCATGCGCAGCGGCTTCGATATCTTCATCCATTCGGGCCAGCTATCGGTTTGCTTTAGCCACGTATCCTGCACACGTGAGAAGTTTTTTCCATACTTGTCCGCCCAGGCCTTCAACCGCGATTCGGCTTCCTCGCGCGGAAGCCCGCGCAGACTCTTCAAGTCACGGAGCGCTTCTGTCGACTGCTTGAGCAGGTCGGCGCTTTGATCCATCGCTTTGTTGAACACATCATAGGCCGAGCGTTTGAGATCGGCATAGTGATCGAGTTGCTTCACAATCGCGATCACTTCCTGATCACCCGAGCGTCTGGCCTCTTCGAGGGTAGATATCCCGCGCAACTTGAGTTTCAGCACTAGCGGCTGGGCTTGCTCGTCAATTTTCACGATGTTTTCGTGCGTGTCCTTCGCGATTTCAAGCGCACGTTTCTTGAGCCCGTCCCCGATCTCGTTCATTTGATAATAGTCGGGCGCGATTTCGTGCACTGAATCCTGCAGCACGAGTTGCTGATCGTCTTGAGGTGTCGCGTTGAGCTTGGCGATCACCTGTTGACGAATTCCTTCCTGCCCCTCGGATACCTTGTCGTCAATCGTGTGAGTCGCTGCGTCGCCGTCCTGATCCACCTTGGCGGCAAGCGGATCATCTGGCGCAAAGTTCGCAAAGTCAGGACTGTTTGATGCGACGGGCGTCGTCGGCTTCGCCGCCTTCGGACTGGTTGACGCTGTCGGCATGTCCTGATCCACCGCCGGACTAGCTGACGCCTCGGGCGTCGTCGGATTCCGCACTGCCTGACTGGTTGACGCCGGGGGCGTCGTCGAATTCTCCGCCGGACTGTTTGACGCCGTGGAGGTCGTTGGATTCCGCACCGCCTGACTGGCTGCCCTCTGCTGCTGCAGCGTGCGACTGCGTGCAAGATGATTGCCGGCATCGGTCCCGACGCCAATGACCAGTTCGTTGGCGCCTTGACCAAACGACGCAAATGCTGCGAGGAAGTCCTTCGTTGGATCCTCACCTTTGCTCGCCTTCTGGAGCCCTGACAGCAAGGCGGAGATGCCTTTCGCGAGGTAGCTTGCGCCCGCGTTGAGGCGCGTACCCAACAGGACACCCGACCGGGTGTACGGGCCGGTATTGTCGAGCATGGCCAATCGAGGCTGTTGCAGTTTTCCGAGCAACGTGCCCTTCAGCACGTTCGAATTATTGAAACGCGCCCAGTCGAAAATCAACGCGCGGGTGAAGGTGCTTGCCGACTTGCCGTACTTGGCATAGCGGTCCGCGTCGGATTGATGAGAAATTTTCGGTGGGTCGATTTGCGCACGTGCACGAATGGATTCAGGCGATTCGCCTGGGGGAGCGTTAGCGATCGCCCTGGTCAGCCGATCGATCTTGTTCTGCTTTTCCGTCGAAAGAGGCTCATTTGTGTACAACCGCATCACCTGATCGAGCGCCAACAGAAACGCGATCACGTCGTCGGTCGCGTCCTTGCCATTCTGCATGTCGTCAAGCACGCGGTCCAACACTATGCTCAACTGGTCTGCCTTCTCTGCCGTGTCAATGGCAAGGACTTGCTCGGTCGCCTGTTGTCTCGCCTTCTCATAGCGAGGATCGGATCGCGAATCGGGTGAAGCGGCTCCGGCGTCTTGCGCATGATCATTCTGCGGCGACTTGCCATTCACATCGGCGTTACTGTCATCTGACTTTTTCTGTTCGGAATGGTGATGCCAGGAAGGGTTGCTGTGTGCATCGATTTTCATACGAACTCCTGATGGATGCGCCTCCATCATCGTGACGAGCCGCCCTTGGCGCAGATGAGCGGAAACTCATCGTAGGAAGTCGCGCCTGGCTGCGCATGATGCAATTACATTTTGTATTGGTTTGTATCGCCTATTTATTTCGACAGCTTATTCAATCAATGCCGATCTATTTTTATCGCTGCCCGCGGCTGCAATACCTCGATACAAATGAATGACCCGGTACCACAGATGAAATCGGCTCACTCGCACACTGTAGACGCCGTGCCCTGCGCGGCCATGTCGCGATGATCGAAGATGAGGATTCGGAAAAGGGTTTCGCGACACGTCCATCTCGTTCACTGAAAAGGATGAAATCATGGATACGAAACTGCAACCCGTCACTGGCAATGAAGCATTTTGGGGTGACGTAAAACTCACTCCAAGCCAACTCGATCTCGTCAACAAGAGTCCGACTTTGGTTGCGCAGATTCATGAAGGCGATGCCCGGGTCGCGGCGGGCGACTATCGACCCATTGCGGTGAGAACCGATCTCCCTGGCGATGGGGGCGGAGCATACGATCCGGAGACGAAACGAATCATTATTCCGCCCCGTACTTTTAGCAGCGAGGACAATTCCGGGCTAGGCACGTTTGCTCACGAAATGGGCCATTTCATCTACGCGCCTCAAGACACGGAGTTTGAACGGAAATATCTCGCGCACGTCAATCCCCGCGATCCAGGCGCCTACAACACCAGTGCGATGCTCTACGTCCGCGCCGAGAGCGAAGCGGAGTACAACACCGGGAAGATCAGGAAGGAGATCGCGCAGAACACTGCGACGCCGGGGAATCCAGGAACGTCCATCACTGAAGGTAACGCGACGATCGATGCGATCGACCACGCGGAAGCAAATCGCCCTCAAGGCCTGACGGAAAAGCAGAACGAAAATCGGCTGATCCGCAGGGGGATGGAAGCGATGGCGACTTCCGGTGGTCACGGCGCTACAGGCTCCTATGACTACTATGCTCATCGAAGCACGGGCGCAGCCCCGATTGAGCCGGGCGGCGTAGCCTCAGCCCGCTACGAGGGTAACGACACGACCGGCGACATCACATCGGCAAGCGAGCACTGGCAGTCTGGAGACGTGTCCACCCAGAACTACAAGGACGGCAAGCTCCAGTCGACACAGACAGTCGACCCTTCGGGCAAACCGTTGCAAACGTCGTCCTATGCCTACAAGACCGACGACAGCTACGGCGTGACCGTCAAGGACGGCAATGGCCGAACGATCCAGCAAAGCGACTTCAACGCTGACCGCTCGGGTGTCGAACGTGGCTTCAACGCTGACGGATCACGGTCGGAGACCCGATTCAACGGACACAACCAGACCATGCAGATGACCCAGTACGATCCCAAAGGCCGTGAAAAGCAGAAGGATCATTTCGACCCGAGCGACGGGCGCGACACAAACCAGGTCGTCACGCATCCGGACGGGAGCCGCACCCTTTACTCGTTCAACGATCGACGCACGGTTGGACTGCAAAACGAGTATGACGCGAACGGCAAGCCCGTTGCGTCGTATCGTTACGACGGGTCGGGCCGCGTGACTTCGACCACAAGGTACAGGGCGGACGGCACCCGCACCGTCGACACGGTCGGGGCTGACGGTACGGGCAAGCAGGTCAGCATCGACAAGCAAGGAAACAGATCGCCGGAAAAGACCGTGACCTACGACCAGGCGACCCGGCAGTCGCTCACTGATAGAAGCGAAAACGCAGCAAACGTAGCGCCGCCGCAACCTGTTGGGGCAGGAAATGCGCTTGGCGGTCAGAAGAATTATTACGATCCCGCCAACAATCGGTTGACCAATCAGATCATCACGAACCCGGACGGCAGCAAGACGCTCAATTCGTATACCGACGAAAATTTGCTGGGTTCCCAAGTCCAATACGGCCCCGATGGAAAGCGAGTCAGTTCGACGTCCTTCAATCCCCAGCAAGGAGATTTGAATCAACGCGTGACTTACGGAGCCGATGGCGGCCGCGAAGTCACGCACGTCGATCACGATGCCCGCACCGTTAAATCGACGACTTACAACGCCCAAAACCAGGTCACGACCGTGCGTACGACAACCCCGGACAGCGAGCAAACCGAACACTACGACCCGGAGACCGGCAGTGTCACGGTTCACGCCACACTGAACGGTGACGGCAGCCGCAGCGTGAGTTCGGGTAATGTGTTCGGACACGAAGGCGCGAGATCGACTTACGACAGAAACGGCAAAGAAACGTCTTCCGTCAGCTACAACCCGAACGAAGGCACGGGAACGCTGACGTATGTCACGCGCAATCCCGACGGCAGCCGGGATGTCGACAAGGTCGATAGCAGCCAGCACACCTTCTACTCCGTCGACAGCAACGGACAGGTCCACAACCGGAAAAGCATTCCGCTCTCTTCCGGCGATAAGGATGCGCTCGCACAGTGGAAGTCCGGTTGGCAGACTCAATCATAAAAACAGACACGGTGCATGAAAAAGCCCGCGCGCGATGCGCGGGCTTCGCTGTTTGGCGCTTCTCGATCGACGTCATGACGGCGACAATCGCCAAGATTCACTCGACGCTGTCCGGCGACCTCTCGCTCAACGAAGCAACGCGCACCCGATTTGCGCCGATGCCCGCCAGCACGACGACAAGCCCCAGCGTCCCCATCCCGAGCGAAATCGCGACGACCACCGCGCTCATCCGCCCATTGCCAGCGAACATGCCGACCAGCAAACCCGCCAGCGGCTGCGTCAGATTGTTGAGCATGATGACGACGCCGAGCGTCTTGCCGTAGTCCTTGGCCGGAATGATCGCCTGCCGCACGCTGCGGATGTAGATGCTGAACATCTTGTCGAAGCCGACGATCAGCAGAAAGCCTGCGACGTAACCCCATACGGAAGGACTCAGGCCCGCGAGCAGGCCGCCCGCGAAGATAGCGAGAAACGACGTCAGCCCCAAGGCCTTGCGCGGTATCCGCACGCGTGCGATCAGCAGGAGGATCACGATCGTCGCGACGGCGCCCGCCGTCTGCACGAACGTGTAGAACGCATCCGGCCGGCGATGCAGACCCGTCACCATCGCGGCGGAGCTCGCGAGCGTCACGCCGATCACGAGATTCTCGGCAGCGGCGAGCGCGACGAGTCTTCCCAGACCCGGCAGCCGCACGACATGCGCGAGGCCCGTTTTCACAGGCGCGAGCCATTCGAACGCGGCGGCGTGCTCATGCGCCGTCCATTCGAACGCGCTGGCCCGCTGCCAGAGAAGCGTCGCGGCATCGGCGGCGAAGAACAGCAGTGCGGCCGCGCCCACCACGTATTCCCAGCGCCACCAGCCGAGCAGCACACCCGCGAGCATCGGGCCGAGCACGACGCCGACCTGATCGGCGATCTGCGCATACGACAGCACCTTCTCGAAGCGCTCCGACCTGAACACCTGCGGCAGCAGCACTTCTCGCGCGACCAGCCCCTGGCTCGTCAACGCACCGCATACGGCCGACAACGCGATCAGCCAGCCGATTCCGCCGACGACGGCAAAGCCCGCGATGCCCGCCGCACACGCTATCGCGCGAAAACGCTGGCTCGCGCGCAGCACCGTGACGGGCGACATGCGATCGCACAACGCGCCGCACACGGGAAACACGAGATAGCGCGGGAACGCCTCGATGAAGAACGCGATGCCCGACCATGTCGCCTGTTGCGTGGTCTGAAACACGACGAGCGGCACGAGAAAAAGCAGAATCTGGTCCGCGAGCCGCGAGAAGAACAGCGATGCGAAGAATGCCTGATGTTGAGCACGCATGCAGTTGACTGGTGAGTTTGCCCGTTGGAAGGCCGCGTGCCGGTTCAATCGGCATGAGCGCCCGTGCCGCGAGGTTTGGAATAAAGGCCAGCAGTTATGAGGCAGGTCCAGCTGATCCAAACCAATGTCATACGGATTCCGATAGATCGGGGTGCCGCGCCTTCCACGTTTGCACTTGATGATGGGTATGCTGCGCCACATACGCCGTGGCCAGCCCATACTGGACTTGCGCCCCCGACATTATGCCCATGCTGCGCGGCCCGAACAGCTAACCCGCGTATCACGAAGCGCGGGTCAGCGCATGCTGGCTGAGCCAGCATGCGCGTCCATCGAAACCACAGCCGCGTCATCCACGGCGGACAGCGCCCGCCGCTCAGTCGAATGAATTCAGCCACTCACCGATCTCGGCCACCTCCGCATCCGTGAGCGGCGGTTGCAGATCCGGTTTGAAGTATTTTCGGACCTGCTCAGAGGTCAAGCCGAAGAAGCCTTGCTCGTACATTTCCATATCCAGCGATTCCGGTGCGGGTGCCTTGCCGTCGATCCAGTCGACGATTGCCTTGCGGACCACGGGATCAAGTTCATCAGCGTGGGCCGGATCCAACGCCTTGCGCAGCTCGGCACGGCCCCATTGGGGAACAATGTCCCGTGTCCACACGATCTCCGGTTGAACTGGCGACGGCGCGCGCGTTGACGGAGCATCAGACGCCCGAGGCGTACCCGCGGGCTGTGCCGGTGAGCCTGGCGAGGACGCGTGCGGCGATGAAGTTTGAGGCACTGGCGGCGTACCGGGAGACTGCGGCGGTGCGCCTGTTGACCCCGCTGGGGACGGTGGCGTATGTCCAGCCTGTGGACTCGTTGCGCTGGCCTGCTGTCCCGCACCGCCGGACTGGATTCCCGATGGTCCCGCTCCGGATGTGTCAACTCGTGGACGCTTGGCGGCAGGCTGTTCCGTGTCCTGGTCTGAAATCGGCCTGACGTATGCCTGGTCGATGTTCGAATAGTAGCCACTGCCTTCCCCGACTGCTTTGACCGACGCTTCAGGCACGCCTGTTTGCCGTGCGATATCCGCCGTCGGGGCCGTACCGTACAGCTCACGGATCTTGCTGTACTGATCCGCAGTCATCGGGTATTTAATGTCCATCAGCCGCACGGGACGCGCGGCGGGCGAGGCCTCACGGACAGCTGGGGCAGTACCGATGTCTCTCGCCTGTGCGTCGTTGACCACCCTGACGGCTGCCGCTTTTTCTCCGGCATTACCGTGCGTGTCGAGTCCGGTCTGCACGTAATGCATTGCGCCGCGATAGGCTGCGACTTTATTGCCGAATGCCCGCTTCGAGGCCGTCTCTTCCAGAGAGCGTCCTCTCAACAGATCCTCATAGATGGCACGTCCATTTCTGGATGCTGCGGACGCTTCGATACGCGAAACCGCCGGCAGTGTCGGCTTATCGTGCTCCAACTGATATTTCTTGACCCATGCTTCGGCCTGATAGGGACTAATTTTCAGATCTTTGGCGACCTCCGGATAGGAAAAGCACAGGTCGACGTAATCCTCATAAGCTTTCTGGCCAAGCACCTCGGTGTATCCGGGACGACTACCATGCGGCGTCTCAGAGCCATTCTCTTTTTCATACTTCGTAGCCCAGTCGAGAGCAGTCTCATCTGGAATACCCAGTTCGTTCGCGATCTGCGCGTACGTCCGACCGCGCAATTCGTGATCCTCATAGACCGTCTGGCCGAGTTCAGGGGTGTAATTGGAGCGACTAACATTGGCGCGAGTAACATTTGCTCGACCACGCGGCATCTCAAAGCCATTGTCTTCTGCATACTTGTTAGCCCAGTTGTAGGCAGTCTTTTCCGGAATACCCAGTTCGTTCCCGATCTGCCCGTACGTGCGACCGCGCCGTTCATGATCCTCATAGGCCTTTTTTCCGTCCTCCTCCGTGTAACGGAACCCGGGAAAGCGCCCCGAGCCGCCTTTGAGCCCCGTGTCCGGATTGAACTCCCAGTTGCCGTTACTATTGAGCCTCACCGCATAGGGCGGCCTGGCACCACCATCCGGGGACTGCACGTTCCAGCTCTCGTTGTCCTTGTCGTACTTCACGGCAAAGGTCGTGTCGCCTTGCCGTATATAACCTTGGCCCCTGCTATCCCGGTAGATGCCGCGATACTGCGGATCTGCCGTCAGCTCGCCGCTGGGCCTGCTCGCATAGGTATCCGGCACACCCGGCACGACTGTCGAGCGGGCCGGATCGTGCATCGCACCTCCCGCGCCATCGCCCGTCGCGCCTCCCGACCCGATAGTATGTCCTGCGTCACCGTCCTTACCCGCCGTTGCTTCCTCCTTGCCGGCACCAGACTCGCCCGTCTCACCTGGCTTGACATCGCCGCCCTTAGCGCCAATACCTTCGCCGCCCGCGCCCTTCGAACCTGCATGAGCGTCCCCCAGTTTGCCCGCCCCCCGGCCGAGCTTTTCGTTGCCCACCGGTAAGTCCGGCAATTTCGCCTCGCCCGCCACTGTGCCAAGCGCCCCCCCGCCGACGTCGATGCCGAACTTTTCATCTGACGACAGATGGGGCGCCGGCTCAAGGACGTCCGCAAACATATTCACGCCGGGAACCGAATCAAGCGCAAACCGTCCGATTCCCTCCTCCAGCCTCGCCAGCCAAAGCGGCTTCGGCGGCATGTGGGCGTTTATCCAGCCATCCCTGATCGGGCCGCCCTGCTGCACCGCATGGTGCATCTGCGCGTTGTTAGCAATGTTCCCCGCATCAGACTGGTAGCGATACAGCAGATCGTTCGCGAAGTTGCCCATGCGCATCTTGCTTGTATCGACGTTCGTGATGTCCTCGGGCGCCGGCGGAATTCTTATGCTTTCCTTGTACGATCCATAATCCCAGTGGTTTGCTTTCGTCCAGTAGGGAACCTGGTCCGCGGCCCATTGGCTCTTTTGCGCCGCATCCCTGGACCAGTCCTTGAGCACCTGGAAATGTTGCGGGTCGTGCTGCATCCGGTACGCGAATTCCTGTGCGTTGCGCGGTGACGTGAACGCCTTTCCCATGAAGTACGTCAGCTTGTTGAATGAGACTTCCTGTCCTTCGCCTGTGATCCCTGTCGCTTCATCCAGCGCCTTGTCCAGTTCGCGGTCGGCCTCTGCCCACTGCGCGTCGAGCCGGCCCTTCTCGCGCACCTCAGCGGCCTGGATATACTGCTGCATCGACTGACGCAGACGCGCTGCCTGCGCAAAGATCGCCTCGCGTTGAGCGGGTGTTTTCGCTGCATTGAACTGTTGCCCCAGTTGCCTGAGCAGATCCGCCTGATACTGTCCGCTCGAGCCCAGGACCCCGTAGCCATACGGCGGCCTGAACTCCATCTGCGCGCGCTGTTGCGGGTCGGCCATTGCCTTGGCATAGGCCGTGTCGACCGGCTTTATCACGTCGTCTTCGATCTGCTTCGCCAGCTTCAGCCGGTCTTCCGTGGAAGTCGCCGATTCATACCGGAGGAACAATGCGGCCAGCGTGGCGCGGAATAGGCCCCGGGCCGGCTGGGAAAGCGCGTTGATCTGCAGATTCGTTCTGATCACCTGCCGGACGAACGTCACCTCATCCTGCGGCATGCCGCGCATGGCGTCCTCTGCCACATCGGCCATGCCGTTGGCGTTGTCGGTGTCGGTGGGGTGATCCTTCGTACCTTCGTACCGCTCGAGCAGATTCTGGCATTCACCTGACGAACCGGCCGAAGCGGTGTTCGAATCGGGCGCTGCCGCGCCGGTATGCGTCCGCTGTGTCAGCAGACGCATACCGGGCCGAAGCCCGGATGTCGCCCGGCGTGCGCTTCTGGCCGGACCTGATGCGCCCTGGCCCGCGCGCATCGGACTGCGTGCCGAGCCGCCGGATCCCGGCGGCGTACCAGGCGGCGGATTGCGCTTCGCGGAGGGCGAATCCGTATTGCCGGAATGGGAAGGGGTATCCGTGCTTGCCTGATCCTGGCCGGACTCATCGTCGTCGGCTTGACGATAGGCAGCGTAATTCGGGTAAGGCCGATTGACTGGCGAAATGCTCATGAGCTTGCTCCAATAGAGAGGTGCACTGCCCGCGTTCAAACACGCGCAGCATTGCCTTTTAATTAGAGTGCCTAATCATTCGGTCCACGCGATACCGGGCGCTAGTATCGACGTCGAATAAGACTCGCAGCACAACGGCTCAAAAAACAAAAAGCCCGCGCATCGCAATGCGCGGGCTTCGCTTACAGCACGACAGCGCGGCGGCTTACGCCGTCACGGCAGCCAGCGCGGCGTTGAGCGTCTTGCTCGGACGCATCGCCGTTTCCAGCTTCGCGAAGTCCGGCTTGTAGTAGCCGCCGATATCGACTTCCTTGCCCTGCACGTCCGTCAGTTCACCGATGATCGTCGCTTCGTTGTCCGTCAGCACCTTCGCGAGCGGGCCGAACTTCGCGGCGAGGTCCGCGTCGTCCTTCTGCGCGGCCAGTTCCTGCGCCCAGTACATCGCGAGGTAGAACTGGCTGCCACGGTTGTCGAGCGCGCCCGTCTTCGGCGAGGGGCTCTTGTTGTTGTCGAGCAGCTTGCCGGTTGCAGCGTCGAGCGTCGTCGCCAGCACCTTGGCCTTTGCGTTGCCCGTCTTGATGCCCAGCTCTTCGAGCGACACCGCCAACGCGAGGAACTCGCCCAGCGAATCCCAGCGCAGGTGGTTCTCTTCGACCAGCTGCTTGACGTGCTTCGGCGCCGAACCGCCCGCGCCCGTTTCGTACATGCCGCCGCCCGCCATCAGCGGAACGATCGACAGCATCTTCGCCGACGTGCCCAGTTCCATGATCGGGAACAGGTCGGTCAGGTAGTCGCGCAGGATGTTGCCCGTCACCGAGATCGTGTCCAGGCCGCGGATCACGCGTTCCAGCGAGTAACGCATCGCGCGGACCTGCGACATGATCTGGATTTCGAGGCCGTTCGTGTCGTAATCCTTCAGGTACGTCTGCACCTTCTTGATCAGCTCGTTTTCATGCGGACGGTACGGGTCGAGCCAGAACACGGCGGGCGTGCCCGAGTTACGTGCGCGCGTGACAGCGAGCTTGACCCAGTCGCGGATCGGCGCGTCCTTCACGAGGCACATGCGCCAGATGTCGCCCGCTTCGACCTGCTGCGTGAGCGCCGAGAGCACTTCGCCCGTGGCGTTGTCGACGATGCGCGCTTCGCCGTCTTCCTTGATCTCGAACGTCTTGTCGTGCGAACCGTACTCTTCCGCCTTCTGTGCCATCAGGCCGACGTTCGGCACCGTGCCCATCGTGCGCGGATCGAAGGCGCCGTTGGTCTTGCAGAAGTTGATGATTTCCTGGTAGATGCGCGCGAACGTGCTTTCCGGGATCAGGCACTTCGTGTCGGCGGGACGGCCGTCGGCGCCCCACATCTTGCCGCCTGCGCGGATCATCGCCGGCATCGATGCGTCGACGATCACGTCGTTCGGTGCGTGCAGGTTCGAGATGCCCTTGGCCGAGTCGACCATCGCCAGCGCCGGACGATGCTCGTGGCACGCGTGCATGTCGCGGATCACTTCGTCGCGCTGCGATTCCGGCAGCGCCTCGATCTTCGTGTACAGGTCGACGAGGCCGTTGTTGACGTTCACGCCGAGTTCGTCGAACAGCTTCTGGTGCTTCGCGAACGCGTCCTTGTAGAACACCTTGACCGCGTGGCCGAAGACGATCGGGTGCGAGACCTTCATCATCGTCGCCTTCACGTGCAGCGACAGCATCACGCCCGTCTTGTGCGCGTCTTCCATCTGGTCTTCGTAGAACTCGACCAGCGCCTTCTTGCTCATGAACATGCTGTCGACGATCTCGCCTTCCTGCAGCGAAACCTTCGGCTTCAGCACGATCGTCTCGCCGCGCTTCGTGACGAGTTCCATGCGGACTTCACGCGCCTTGTCGGTCGTGATCGACTTTTCGCCGTGATAGAAGTCGCCATGCTTCATGTGCGCGACGTGCGTGCGCGACGCCATGCTCCAGTCGCCCATGCTGTGCGGGTGCTTCTTCGCGTAGTTCTTGACGGCGGCGGGCGCGCGGCGGTCCGAGTTGCCTTCGCGCAGAACCGGGTTCACGGCCGAGCCGAGGCACTTCGAGTAACGCTTCTGGATCGCCTTTTCTTCGTCGTTCTTCGGGTCTTCCGGATAATCCGGCACCTTGAAGCCCTTCGACTGCAGTTCCTTGATCGCGCTGACCAGCTGGAACACCGACGCCGAAATGTTCGGCAGCTTGATGATGTTCGTGTCCGGGTCTTGCGTGAGGCGGCCCAGCTCGGCGAGGTTGTCCGGCACGCGCTGATCTTCCGTCAGGAATTCCGGGAATTCGCCGAGGATACGGCCTGCCACCGAAATGTCGCTGGTCTCGACATTGACGCCAGCCGGCGAGGTAAACGTACGGATGATCGGCAGAAAGGCACTCGTCGCGAGCAGCGGGGCTTCGTCGGTCAGGGTGTAGATGATCGTAGGTTGCTTGTTACTCATCGCTTTGCTCTTGGTCGAGAAAGGTTGGGAAATGCCGCCGGCGACGCCACGGCCGACGCGAATGCCCTGAATTTTGCCTTATTTTGGATTTTGACGGTTTGAATCGGGCCGATTGAATGGCCCTCAACGCAAAAAAATGCACGATTTCCGCGATTGCAGGGCGACTTCTTCCACGAGAACGGCACTTCATTGCATTTTACGGATTCAGCACCGGCACAATTATTCCGTTTCATTCCGTCTACGCACGAATGGCGAAAGACGGATGCACAGCGACATTGCGCGCCTCGAAGGGCGGGAAAATGCCCCCCGGAGCCGACGCGCTCCGAACGTGGATAGTCGGTTCGCCACTGCGCGGGCGAAAAAAACGACGCCCGGCCTACACTGTTGCACCCCACATTTTACGGCGGCGTGACACGCTCCATCATTTTCATACGATGCCATTCCCTTTCCGCTCGCGCGTCATGTGCGCCGTCATCGCATTGAGCGCAGCGACGGCGAGTAGCACGGCCGGTGCTCAGACGCCCGATCCCTCGCCTGATAAGCTCGCTTCGAGCGGCATCCAGCACGCGCCGCGCACGAAAGACGGCTACGAGAACAGCGAGGGCCCGCTCGCGCGCGGCTCGGTGTGGAAATGGCGCTGGAACCGCTGGACGCACGATTTGCCGCCGCCGCCCGCGAACGGCTACGCATTTCCCGTCGATCACCCTGACGTCGCGTGGCTCCGATCGAATCGCAGCGAAGACACGATGACGTGGATCGGCCACGCGACCGCCCTGCTGCAGATCAACGGCGTCAACGTGCTGACGGATCCGATGTTCTCGGAGCGCGCGTCGCCGTTCACGTTCGCGGGACCGAAACGGCACGTGCCGCCCGGCCTCTCGCTCGACGAACTGCCGCATATCGACGTCGTGCTGATTTCGCACAGCCACTACGATCATCTCGATACCGCGAGCGTCGAGGCGCTGAACGCGCAGCCTGGTGGGCCGCCGCTCTTTCTCGTGCCGCTCGGCATCAAGGACTGGCTCGGGAAAAAAGGCATCGCGAACGCGCAGGAATTCGACTGGGGCGACCACGTGAGCGCGGCGGCCCTCGACTTCTGGTTCGTGCCCGCGACGCACTGGTCCGCGCGCAGCCTCACCGATCGCAACGAGACGCTATGGGGCGGCTGGGTCGTGAAAACGCCCGCGGGCGCCACGCATCCGTATGCGCTGTACTTCGCGGGCGACACCGGCTATTCAGACGATTTCAAACACATCGGCGCGGCGTTCGGATGTTTCGATCTCGCGCTGATCCCGATCGGCGCGTACGCGCCGCGCTGGTTCATGGGTCCACAGCACGTCGATCCGCAGCAGGCCGTGCAGATTTTCCAGGACGTACACGCGAAAAGAGCAATCGGCATTCACTGGGGCACCTTCGAACTCGCCGACGAACCGCTCGACGAGCCGCCGAAAAAGCTCGCCGAAGCGACCCGTGCCGCCGGCCTGCACGACGACGCCTTCACTGTGCTGCATCATGGCCAGACGATCCGCCTCGACGATACGGCCACGATGAACGAGACACGCGAGGCGTGCGCCCGCTGACAGGGCATCCCGCGCCGTCTTGCACTGCGCGTGTGCAGCACGCGCCGTCACGCAACACGCGTATGTCGGTCAGCCCACATTCGGCATCACGCGAGAGACCCGGCATCCGGTTAAACCCTGTCCTGCACGGCACAACGTGCGTGTTATTGTCGTACACACACGGGTTCGAGCTTTGCTACGCGGAACTCACGTCATATCCGTTACCTTCGCGAGCGTCGCCATGAGTGATGTACGCCACCTTCTGAGCCAACGCGACCGCGTGGAGCTGCTGTGCTGGCTCACCTGCGGAAGCCTCGGCGCCTGGTATCTGAACGAAACCTGGCCCTCCCCGTCCTTTCACGTAGAAGCCGCGCACAAGTGGCTCGACCGGCACGGGCGCACCGCCGACTGGCTGTGCATCGCGAGGCTGTCCGCGATCGCGCTCGATATCGCGCAACGGCATGCATCGTTTGTCGAAGCCGACTGGGCGCGCGACGCCGTTGAAGAAATTCTCGATACCGATGAACTCGACGCTCAGGCCCGTCTCGTCCTGACGGTGCTCGGCGACTGCGAACGCGCGCTCGCCGACAAGCGCGTCGCCGACTGAAGATCCGTCGTGCCCGCGCCTCAGCGCGCGTAGTCGAGCCTCGGATACCAATGCGGATCGCGCCCTTCGGGCGTCATGTCGAAGATCGTCCACATCGGCATCAGATCCGGCGCGCCGCGCGGATCCTGACCGGGATCGGCGGTCGGAAAGCCCATTTCCGACGCGTAGAAATGCCGGATCGTGCCGTCGCGGCGCGTGAAAACCTGGAACGCCGGATCGTCGCCGCCGTCGTCATTGATCGCGCCGAAGTCGCGGCTATACGCGCCGTTCACATCCGAATACAGCTTCAGTGCGCGCCAGCCGCGCTCTTCCTTGAACGCGACCAACCGCTCGATCGGCGAACGCGCGACCACTGCGAGCGCGATACGCTGCGCGATATCGCGCGCCTCGCCGTCCCACGCGCCCAGCAGCGACGTGCACATCGGACACGGCCGCTCGCGCTGCGGCCCAAACATGAAGCTGTAGATCACGAGCGTGTCCTTGTCGCCGAATAGCCCTGCGAAATCGACAGGACCCGCTTCGCCGACGAAGCGATAGTCGCCCGTCACCTCGCCGCCTTGCGGCAACGCCCGGCGTTGCTCGGCGACGCGTTCGATATGGCGGCGCAGCTCGATTTCCTCCGCGAGCAACGCGTCGCGCGCGCGGCGATACTCGACGCTCTCGTTCGGAAAGTGCCTGCCGTTGCGCTTCGCAAGCTCGACGGCGGGCACGAGAGAAGATGCAGTAGACATGGTGGCCCCCACTGGAGAAGCATGCACGCAGGCTGCGCGTCGCAACGGGCAGCCGTTGGAATTCGGGGAATGGCAACTCAGTCGCGATCCGGCGCGCCGAGCGGAAAGAGATGCCGGTAAGGCCGCGCCTCATCGACCGCGCGTGCGAACGACGGCCGCTTCAACAGACGCTTGCGATAGGCGATCACGTGTTCGAACTTCGGATCGATACGATGCGTCCAGTCGGCATAGAAGAGAAACGGCGCCGCGCCGCAGTCCGCCAGACTGAAATGCTCGCCCGCCGCCCATTCGCGGCCCTTCATCGCGTTGTCGAGCCACGCATAGGCGGTCTCGAGCAGCGTCCGCGCATCGGTGACGCCGCGCGGATCGCGCTCGTGCTCCTTGCGCATCGAATCGAAAATGATCTTCTGCTGCGGCGTCGCCATGTAGTTGTCGAAGAAGCGGTCCATGAAGCGCACGTCGAGCGCCGCGCGCGGATCGTCGGGCAGCAGTTGCACCGGGCCTGGATGAAACAGCGCGAGATGTTCGATGATCACGGTCGCCTCGGCGATCGTGCGGCCGTCGTCGACGAGCATCGGAAAGCGCCGGATCGGCCAGCGCGCAGCCAGTTCGTCCATCGCGCCGGGTTCATCGAGGCGCCGGTATTCGAACGGCGTGCCGTTCTCGTAGAGCGCAATGAGCGCCTTCTGGCAATACGAGGAAAAGGGATGGGCGTAGAGCTTCAAGGTCATTGTCGTCGTCCTTGCAGGCAGGGAGCGGACGATATGTCCGCTTACTGTGACGACGAACGGCCACGCTGTGAATCGACATGCGATGCGAAAAAACTTTTGCTGCGCTGCGACGTTCGTGCGCTACGCTGCGCATTCAATCGCGCAGCGATCCCGCAAGCGCGCGAATCAGCGCCGCGCCGTCGCCCTGCCACGCGCTGCCGTGCATGCACGCGAGCGTGCGCGGCGCGAGTGCGGCAAGCCGCTCCAGCATCGCGTCACCGTGCTTCGTATGCGAGTAGTAATCCATGCTGCGCCGGAACGCTTCGCTCGGGCCGAGAATGTCCGCACTCGTGACGGCGGGCAGATCCGCGCCGGGCTGCGTGAAGAGGTCGCCGCACAGCAGCGTGCCGGACGTTTCGTCGATCAGCATGCCGCTTTCCCACGCATGCGGCAGATGCGGCGTCGCAAGCCAGCGCAGACGATGCTTGCCCAGATCGACGCCTTCGCCGTCCTGGAGGCCGCGCGCGGGCCGGTCGGCGAGATCGTCGATCGACACCATCCTGGCGATCGCGCTGCACAGCGGCTGCGCATTCGGCGCGGCGGCGAGCCACTCGTTCAGCGAGCCGCACTCGTCCGCTTCGACATGCGAGAACGCGATGTGCCGCAGCCGTTCAGGCGGCAGCACGGACGCCACCGCTTCGCGCACGAGCCCGAACATCCTGCGCGGCCCCGTATGGAACAGCAGCGGCTCGTCGTCGACGATCAGGTACTGGTTGAACGAGAAGCCGCCCGGACCGTCTTCGAAGACGACGGGCGTGTTGATCCGGTAGATCCCATCCGCTACTTCATGGACGTTGGTGCCCGACACCGCGTTGGTGACCGTCATGACCAGACCTCCATGCGCGCCCTCGCGCGCGACGCTGCGCCGGGCTGTGCGCGCTATCCGCCCAGCGCGGCGAGATTCAGTTGATACGAGCGCCCGATCCATGCCGCCGAATCGCGATGATCGCGCAGCGCGTCACCCGTGTTCGGATGAAGGAAGACGTCGAGCGCGCCGTGATTGAGCGCGAGCCATTCGAACAACTCCGCGAACAATGCGGAATCGAACTTCAGCTGATACGACCACATCGGATGCGGACCGACGGGCCGCTCATGAAAACGCCCTATTTCAAGGCGTTCGCCGAAGCGCGCCGCGATGGTTTCGCGCAGCGCCCACGCGGTGTCGCGTGTCGCCTGATCGAAGTACACGTGTGCGTGCCAGTTGGCGACTGCCGTCATGATCGGTTGCGGCCGTGGCCGCCCTTCGTTGCAGGTTGTGCGATGTTCATCATAGGCCTTCAGTCGAGGTATGAACAAATCATCGGCTGTTATCGGCTGATACGCGCTTCGATCGCGCCGATCAGCCCTTCGATCCAGTCGCGCAGCCCCGCATTCGACAGCGACACGGGCAGCGAGCGCGCAATGATTCCATACACCTGCTTGCGCCGGATCTTCGACACTTTCGCCGGCTCCAGCCAATGTGCGTTATCGACCAGCAGCAGCATCGTTTCGAGCCCGATCACGATCGGCCACACGCAGGCGAGCCGCAAGCGCAGCGAAAAACGCGGAATCGCCAGCGTGTAGTCGAGCGCCGCGCGAAAGTGATCGAGCGATTTGCGCACGAGTTCGTGCATCAACGGTTGCGCGCGCGACGAAGCCTGCGGTTCCAGCAGAAGCTGCGGCGTGAGCCCGAAACGATCGAGCATTACCGAAGGCAGATAACAGCGGCCGATCCGTAAATCCTTGCCGCAATCGCGCAACACGTTGGTCATCTGCAGCGCCTTGCCGAAGCGCACGCCGCGTTCGAGCATCGTCGCGAAATCGGTCTTGAGCGTGCCGGGCAGATGCGCATACGTCATCTTCGTCCAGAACTCGCCGACGCAACCCGCCACCAGATACGTGTAGCGATCCAGCTCTTCGTATTCGCGCAGCGCAACAATCTGCCCCGAGCGCTCATCGGGAAACGTGCGCAAATCGAACTCCATACCCGTCGTCAGCGTCGTGACGATCTCGCGCACGGCGGCGCGGTCGGCGGCGTCAAGTTGCTGAAGCACGTCGAGCGCGGGCGCGATCGATTCGAGCAGGACCTTTTCATCCGACTGCGTCTGCTGCCCTGCCACTTCGCTCGCCAGACGCCGCGCGAGTTCGCCATCGTCGGTCGCGCCGTTGACCTGCTCGCGCAACGCGAGCAGCAGCGCGAGACGCTGTTCGGGCGGAATCAGCGCGGTATCGGCGATCGTGTCCGCCGCGCGCGCGAGCAGATACGCGAGACCGATCGGATCACGCATGCCGGCGGGCAGAATGCGCAGCGTCAGATAGAAGGAACGGGACACCCCTTTGAGCAACGGACCCAGCAAAAAGGCCCGAGTGGAACTGGACATGAGTTGAAATCGAATGGTGTTGATCGGCGTTGGGCACGAGGCCCGAAGCTGGACGGTTCAGCGCTGCCGCATTGTATCCGGCATGCGCGCGCTCAGGCCGCAAACGCGCGCCGTGACGGTTCGATGAAGCGTGCATAAAGCCACACGAAGCAGCGGGTCAACGCACATTGCAAGCGCGTTTTGCAAGCTTTCCTGCTACAATCCAAAGCCTCAAGCAGTCGTTCTTCATCCACTCATTCACCCAAGGGAGGCGTTCAATGCACGCAACGTACATCGCAGTCTCTCGCGGGATGCCACGACGCTTCATCAGCTCTCCGAGCTAGGTTGCCGTCCGCGCTGGCACGCAGCAACGCAACAGCCCGCGCCTTGATCAGACTACCGGTTTTCTTTGTCGCCGCCGCACGTTGGCGGGCATCGGTCGTCCGTTTCCGGATCTCCTGACTGGATAGCGCTGCGCCGCTTCGCGCCGCAGGCTGTGACACATGGCTAGCAAAAAACTCGACTTTGGCGCGCAAGCGTTCAGAAGCGTTCTCGGCTTCACTTTCAATCACTGGCGCAGGCAGCCGGTGCGCGTCGCGGGCGTCGCGGCGTTCGCGCTGATGGCCGCCTTCGCCGACGTGCTGACCCCGCTCTTCGCGGGCCGTCTCGTCGATGCGCTCGCGTCGGGCAGCACGCTCGGCAAGGAAGCCGCTTCGCATCCGGCGCTGACAGCGTTCGGCGTGCTGATCGCGCTCGGCATCGGCGGTACGCTGCTGCGGCAACTGGTGTATCGCAGCATCATCGTGATGACGCTGAAGATGATGAGCACGATCTGCGCGAACGCGTTTCATCGCGTGCAGCGCTTTTCAACCGACTGGCACGCGAACAGCTTCGCGGGCTCGACGGTGCGCAAGATCACGCGCGGCATCTGGGCGCTCGACCTGCTCAACGACACGCTGCTGATCGCGCTGCTGCCGTCGCTCGTGATGCTCGCCGGATCGACGGTGCTGCTCGGCATTCACTGGCCCGTGATGGGCGCGGTGGTCGGCCTCGGCTCGCTGCTGTATGTGGCGGTGACGGTCGCGCTGTCGCTTGGCTACGTCGCGCCTGCCGCACGGCTCGGCAATCTGTGGGACACGCGCATGGGCGGCGCGCTCGCCGACGCCGTCAGCTGCAACGCCGTCGTCAAGGCGTTCGGCGCGGAAGAACGCGAAGAGGCGCGGCTCGAACGCGTGATCGGCAAATGGCGGCAGCGCACGCGCCGCACGTGGCAGCGTGGCACGACCAACGGCGGCGTGCAGGGTGCGATGCTCGCGCTGATGCAGGCCGCCATACTCGGCGCTGCCCTGCTGCTATGGCTGCGCGACGAAGCGAGCGTCGGCGACATCACGTATGCGCTGACCACGTTCTTCGTGCTGCAAGGCTATCTGCGCGACGTCGGCATGCACGTGCGCAACCTGCAACGCTCGGTCAACGACATGGAGGAACTCGTCGCGCTGGAGCGCGAGCCGCTCGGCATCGAAGACAAGCCGGGCGCGCGCTCGATCGATATCGAGCACGGCGAAATCCGCTTCGAGCACGTGACGTTCCGCTACGGCGCGCAGCGCACGGCCCTGTACAACGACTTTTCGCTGCGCATCGCGCCGGGCGAGCGGATCGGTCTCGTTGGCCATTCAGGCTCGGGCAAGACCACGTTCATCAAGCTGATCCAGCGCCTGTACGACATCGACGAAGGCCGCATCACGATCGACGGGCAGAATATCGCCGACGTGCAGCAGGCATCGCTGCGCCAGCACATCGCGATCGTGCAACAGGAACCCGTGCTGTTCCACCGCTCGCTCGCGGAAAACATCGCGTACGCGCGGCCGGGCGCATCGTTCGACGACATCGTGCAGGCCGCGAAGCTCGCCAGCGCGCACGAGTTCATCAGCGCGCTGCCGCACGGCTACGACACGCTAGTCGGCGAGCGCGGCGTCAAGCTGTCGGGCGGCGAGCGCCAGCGGGTCGCGATCGCGCGTGCGTTCCTCGCTGACGCGCCGATCCTGATCTTCGACGAAGCCACGTCGAGCCTCGACAGCGAAAGCGAGGTGCTGATCCAGCAGGCGATGGAACGGCTGATGGTCGGACGCACGACGCTTGTCGTCGCGCATCGTCTGTCGACCGTGCGCGCGCTCGACCGGCTGCTCGTGCTCGACAAGGGCCGCGTGGTCGAGGAAGGCAGTCACGAGCAACTGATCCGCATCGACAACGGCGTGTACCGACGGCTCTTCGAGCGTCAGGCGCTGGAGTTGACCAAAGGTTTGCTCGACGACGGCCCGGCTCGCACCAGCGCGCGTTTTGCCGGCGATCCGAGTCTGATCGCGGGTAAGTAACGCGTTCGGCACGACAGGGCGGTCCGCGCTTTCGGATCGCCCTTTTTCACGCGCCGACGCAGCTTGCTATCATCGGCGACTCAATGTATCAACGTTTCAGCGAAGCTCATCTCGCGCCGCTTCGAGGCAACCCGACCATGACACTGCACATCGATACGCCGCTTCTCGAATCCCAACCGCTCAGCCATGCACTCGGCCGCCGCGTGCTGCTGAAAATGGACGCGTTGCAGCCGCCCGGCTCGTTCAAGATTCGCGGCATCGGCTATGCGTGCGAACAGCATGCAGACCAGGGCAAGCGGCGTTTCGTGTCGTCGTCGGGCGGCAACGCGGGCATCGCGGTCGCGTATGCGGGCCGCGCGTTGTCGATCCCCGTCACCGTCGTCGTACCGCAAAGCACGGGCGAGCGCGCGAAGGACCTGATCCGTCTGCAAGGCGCGGACGTGATCGTGCACGGCGCGACCTGGCAGGAAGCGAATGCGTTCGCGCTCGAACAGGTCGGTCCCGATGACGCCTACCTCCACCCATTCGACGATCCGCTGCTGTGGCACGGCCATGCGTCGATGATCGACGAAGTGGCGCGCGCGGGCGCAAAGTTCGATGCCGTCGTGCTGTCCGTGGGCGGCGGCGGGCTGATGGCGGGTGCGATCGAAGGCTTGCGCCGCAACGGTCTCGGCAACGTGCCCGTGATCGCCGTCGAAACGGAAGGCGCGTCGTCGCTGGCGCAGTCGGTGCGGGCGGGCAAGCGGATCGAATTGCCGGGCATCACGAGCGTGGCGACCTCGCTCGGCGCGAAGCAGGTCTGCGAGCAGGCGTTCACGCTCACGCAGACGCATCCTGTGGAATGCGTGGTGGTGTCGGATGCGGAAGCAGTGAATGCGTCGCGCCGTTTCGTCGACGATCACCGCGTGCTGGTCGAACCCGCATGCGGTGCGAGCCTGGCGCTCGTCTATCGGCAGACGCCGGCGCTGCAACGCTTCGGCAGCGTGCTCGTGATCGTGTGCGGCGGCGCCGGCACGACCATCGAGCAGCTGGAGCGCTGGCATCGCGAGATGATGTGAGCGCCTTTACGACGCGACACGCCCGTCTCGCCAGCGGTCAGATCACAAAGCGGCGATCAGCGTCTCGACGCCGCGCAGATTGTTCCGCCGGCGCCACTGCAACGCATCGAGATTCGTGAGCCGCAGTTGCGGCACGCGCGTCATCAGCTTGCGCAGCGCGATTTCGAGTTCCATCATCGCGAGACGCGCGCCAAGGCAATAGTGAATACCCGCGCCGAACGTCAACAGATGGCCTGACGCCTCGCGGCCGATATCGAGCGTATCCGCCGCGTCGAAACGCTCCGGGTCGCGATTGGCCGAGCCGAGCAGCATGAAGACGATCGAGCCGCGCGGCAGGGTCTGTCCGCCTACGTCGATATCGTCGAACGCCGTGCGCACGACCATCTGCACGGCCGTGTCGTAGCGTGCGCATTCGGCCACCGCCTGCGGCACGAGCGACAGGTCGTTCTTCAGCCGCTCAAGCTGGGCCGGATGGCGATGCAACGCGATCAGCGCGTTGCCGAGCATGTTCGACGTCGTCTCGTGTCCCGCGACGAACAGCAGGATCGCGTTCGACACGATTTCATCTTCCGACAGCCGCTCGCCGCCCTCTTCCGCCTGGATCAGCGACGACACGATGTCGTGGCCTGGCGCGGCACGGCGCTCCGCGATCACCGCGCGGAAATACTGTTCGAGGTCGAGCGCCGCCTGGTTCGCGCGCGCGAGCGCCTCGGGCGACAACGGCGCCAGGTCGAAGGCCGACACCAGCAGGCTGGCCGCTTCGCCGAAACGCTCGCCTTCCTCGACGGGCACATCGAGCAGGCGGCAGATGATCTGCAACGGCAGCGGCATCGCGAACTCGCTCACGAGATCCACTTCGCGCTTGCCTTGCATCGCGTCGATCAGGCTGTCCGTCGTTTGCTCGGCGATCGTGCGCAGCGTTTCGATCTGCCGCGCATTGAACGCCTTCATCAGCAGCGCGCGCAGACGCGTGTGCGCGGGCGGATTCATCATCAGGAACGTGCGTTCGAGCGCCTGAAACACGGGCTGCTCGCGCGCCGTCTCGCCGTAGCGCGCGACCACGCTGGGCATGTAGGTCTTGCCCATGCGGCGATCGGGCAGCAAGGCATCGATCACGGCATGGCGGCCCGTCAGGAAGATGCTGGGCGCGAGCGGCACGAAGGCGCCCGCGCCGCGGATGCCTTCGTAGAACGGATAAGGATCGTCGAAGTACGCTGGGGACGAGAGATCGGTGAATTTCATGCTGTGTTGCGTGGGCTGGAAATGGTTAAACGTTCGATGTCAGCCGAGAGGATACAGCCCACGTACCTGAGCGTGCAGACGAGCGAGCCCGAACAGCGCGTTCGCATACGGCGTGTCGACGCCCGTGAGCTTGCCGAGTTCGCACACGGCGCCGACCAGCGCATCGAGTTCGACGGCCTTGCCGGCCTCCACGTCCTGCAACATCGACGTACGCATCGCGCCGAGCTTGAGCGTGACGGCGTGGCGATCTTCCGGCGCCTGCTCGATGGGAATGCCGAAGCGCGCGCCGATCGCTTTCGCTTCGAGCATCACCCGCGTGACGAAGTCGCGTGCGAGCGGGTCGTTGAGGATCTTGTCCGTGGTCGCGCCCGTGATCGCGCTCATCGGGTTCATCGTCATGTTGCCCCACAGCTTGTACCAGACGTCGCGCTGGATCTGGCCGGATGCCGTGGCGTCGAAGCCCGCCTTGCGCAGCAGTTCGACGAGCGACGCCACGCGTTCGCTCGCGCGCCCCGTCGCTTCGCCGACGATCAGCCCACGCCCCTGATGATGCGCGACGACGCCGGGCGCATCGACGCGGCAGCTTGCATGCACGACGCATCCAAGCGTGCGTTCGGCGGGAATCGCGGCGGCGATCGAACCGTCGGGATCGACGGAAGCGAGACGCGCGCCCGCGAATTCACCCTGCAAGCCCGCGCAGAACCACCACGGCACGCCGTTCATCGCCGTCAGGACCACCGTATTCGCGTCCAGCAGCGGCGCGATATGCTGCGCGACGGCGGTCATGCCCGGTGCCTTCACCGCGACGATCACGAGATCCTGCGCGCCGAGCGCGGCCGGGTTATCGCTCGCCTGCACGGCGACCGTGTGCATCTCGCCGTTCTCGACGAGGCGCAGACCGTGTGTGCGCAATGCATCGAGCGTCGCGCCGCGCGCCACCACGCTCACCTCGCAGCCCGCCTGCGCGAGCTTCACGCCCATCCATCCGCCGATCGCACCCGCGCCGTAAATGCATACCTTCATCGTTGTTGTTCCTTAGTTCTTGTAGCTCGCGTCGATCGTATCGACCTTGCGCACCAGCGCATCGAAAACGTCCTGACCCGCACCGTAACGCGTGTCGAATTGCAGCGCATCGCGCGAACACTGTGCGGCGATCGCTTCCGGCACGGGCCGCGCGCGTCCCATCGCGAACGTCGCGACCTGAATTTCGCAAGCGCGGTTCAGCGTCCACAGAAACGCGAACGCTTGCGGCAGTGTCTTGCCCCACGCAAGCAGGCCGTGATTGCGCAATATCACCGCTTGCCGGTCGCCGATGTGCGCCACGAGCCGCGGCCCTTCTTCGGCATGGATCGTGATGCCTTCGAAGTCGTGATACGCAATGCGTTCGTGCAACTGCGCGCTGTAGAAGTTGGTCTGCTGCAGACCGTCTTCCGAACACGCGACGGCGACCCCCGCCGTCGTATGCGTGTGCATCACGCAATGCGCATCGGGGATGCCTTCGTGCAGCGCTGCGTGCACCGTGAAGCCGGCGGGATTGACGGGATACGTCGAACCGTCGAGGATGCGCCCTTGCGCATCGATCTTCACCAGGTTGCGCGCGGTGACTTCACTGTAATGCAGGCCGAATGGATTGATCAGGAACTGCTTCGCTCCGCCCGTCACGCTTTCGGGTAAGCGCACCGTGATGTGGTTGTAGATCAGCTCGGTCCAGCCCAGCATATCGAAGACGCGATAGCACGCGGCCAATTGAACGCGTGCCTGCCATTCGTCGGGATGCATCGTCGCCGTGTTCGGTTCGTCTCGCTCCATGATCTCCATGGTGTGTCTCCTTATCGGCGTCTTACGGACGCGCGCCGGGTCCGGCGACGGCGGCAATCGCCGACGCGACATACCCGACGTTGCCGCGATTCAAACCCGCGACGCACATGCGGCCCGAACGCAGCAGATAGATGCCGTGCTCGACGCGCAGCGTTTCGACCTGGTCGGCAGACAAGCCCGTGTAGGTGAACATGCCGACCTGCGCGATATAACGCGCGCGCATCACTTCATCGACGCGTCCCGCGAGGCCTTCGTGAATCGCATGACGCATTTCATGAATGCGTTCGCGCATCACGCGCAGTTCGTCGTCCCACGACGCGCGCAGCTTCGCATCGCCGAGCACGCCGGCAACGAGCCGCGCGCCGTGCATCGGCGGGTTGCTGTAGTTCGCGCGGATCGTGAACGTGAGCTGGCCCAGCACGCGCTGCGCTTCCGCGGCGTCCTTGCACACGACGCTCAACGCGCCGCAGCGCTCGCCGTACAGCGAGAAGTTCTTCGAGAACGAGTTCGCGACGATCATCGGCACGTCGGCATCGGCCAGCATGCGCACGCATGCGGCATCTTCTTCGAGGCCGTCGCCGAAGCCCTGATACGCCATGTCGACGAAGGCGATCAGCTTGCGACGCTGCAGCACGGGCACGAGTTCGCGCCACTGCTCCTTCGTCAGATCGACGCCCGTCGGGTTATGGCAGCACGCATGCAACAGCACGATACTGCGCTCGGGCAACGCGTCGATCGTGTCGCGCATCGCGTCGAAGCGCAGGCCGCCCGTTGCATCGTCGTAGTACGGATACGTGTTGACCGTATGGCCCGCCGCTTCGAACACGACGCGGTGATTCTCCCAGCTCGGGTCGGAGAGCCACACCTGCGAGCCCGCGAAGTGGCGCTTCAGGAAGTCCGCGCCGACCTTCAGCGCGCCCGAACCGCCCACCGTCTGCACGGTCGCGATGCGGCCCGCGGCGCGTGCTGCGCTCTCCGTGCCGAACACGAGCGCCTGTGCGGCGTCGCGATAGGCGGGCAGGCCCGACATCGGCAGATACGAGCGCGGCGTGCCCTGCGCGACGACCGCGGCCTCGGCTTCGCGCACCGACGACATCACGGGCAGTGTGCCGTTTTCGTCGAAGTAGATGCCGATGCTCAGATTGACCTTGTTCGTGCGCGGATCGCGCTGGAAGTCTTCGTTGAGGCTCAGGATCGGGTCGCCGGGATAGGCAGGAATGTGTTCGAACATGGTTGTGTCTCTGTCTGTGTGTGCTGGATGTTTCTCTGCGAGAGGTCGTGAGGCCATCTTGCGAGACCATGACTCGCGGCGTGCGCATCAGTGTGTCGAAAAGCGCGCGTTGTCACAATCAATCGATTTTGATTGATTCGTAAGTTTCGCTTTAGAATCCGCCGATGGCCCTCACACGCATCACCATACGCCAATTCGAGGCGTTTCTCGCGATCGTCGACCAGAACGGCATTGCCGCGGCTGCGGAACGGCTCGGGCTGACTTCGTCCGCCGTGAGTCAACTGCTGGCCGAACTCGAGCGCGAACTGGGCTTTCGTCTGTTCGATCGAACGACGCGGCGTGTGAGTCTTTCCACGGCAGGCCGCGATTTTCTCCCGTCCGCGGAATCCGTGCTGCGTCACCTGCGCGCGGCCGAGCAGACGGCAAGCGACATCCGCAATCGCGCAGCGGGCATCGTGCGGGTGGGCGCGCCGCTCGTGCTCGCGAGCACGGCGATTCCGTATGCGATCGCGGGCTATGCGCAGGAGAAGCCGAAGGTGGTGGTGCGCGTCGTCGATACGGATGTCGAGCAACTCGTGGAGCGCGTGGCGAGCGGCGACGTCGATCTCGCCGTCGGTCCCGATCGCGCGACGGGCGACCGCGTCCAGCGCACAGCGATCTTCCGGAGCCCGTGGGTGCTGTGGTGCGCGGAACAGCATCCGCTGGCCCGCCGGCGGCGCTTGCGCTGGCAGGATCTGCGCGGCACGCCCATCATCGCGACGGGCCGCGATCACGAAGCGAGCGTCGCGCAGATGCTGGCCGACCAGCCGTCGGATGCACGCATTGCGCCCGTCGAAGTCGTCGACAACGTGACGACGGCATTCGGACTCGCCGCGCAGGGACTTGCCGTCACGCTGGCGCCCGCGTATGTGAAGCCGCTCGCGCAGACGTTCGGGCTCGCGATGCGGCGCGTGGTCGAGCCGGAGACGATCCGCGAGGTGTGCATCTATCGTCCCGTCGACCGTTCACTGTCGCCGCCCGCCGATGGCTTCGCGGAATATCTCGGCGTCAGCCTCAAAGCATGGGATCGCGAGACGCAAGGCGCCTCGGGCGGGAAATGAAAAAAGCGCTGCGCCTGGTGAGGGCACAGCGCTTTTCGTTTGAACAAGTGGCCGCGTGAGCGTGGTCAGGCAATACTGCGGCGATTCACACCGGCGGCCTGCTTCACGAGCCGCACGATACGTGCGGTACGCCGCGCATGCACCGTCGCCTGAATCGCCGCTTGCGCCACCTCTTGTGCCCCGGCTTGCGGCACATCGACCTTCGGCAACAACCGCCCGCCGATCCATGCCCGTACCGTCTTCCACGCGATCAGGCCGATCACGACATTCGCTGCAATGAACAACGCGACAGCAAGCCATTCAATCTCGCCTGCTGCACCGCGCTCGACCATCCGCATCGCGAGCGTCGGCAGTGCAGCGGCGCCGAACGTGAACGCCCAGTAAGACGGCGCGAACGGCTGACGGCGAATCCACGGCAGCAGGCGCATCATCAGCAGCGCCTGATAGATGCCGTAGCCGAGCAGCGCAAACGCGAACAGGTCCGGCGCGCCGTGCGTCACGCTCATATAGGCGACGCCGCCCACCACGGGCGGAGCGATCTGAATGCCGAGCAGCGGACGTTGCGCTTCCGGCAGTGGGCTATGCACGGCGGCCCGATGCAGGATCACCGATTCGATCGCGAGCCATGACAGCATCCCGGCGCCGAAAAACAGCATCCCCACCTGCGGCCAGCCGAACGATGCCGCCGCTGTCGCCGCGACGAAGCTCGGTGCGACGGCGGGCAGGTAGATTGCGGGCGTCGTCAGTTCCGGGTTGCGGCCACCTTGCCAGAAACGCCCTTGCAGATGCATGCCGAGCGCGAGCTGCGCCACCGCAGCGATGGCGAACACCACGAGCGCTGCCGTATGCGAATAGTTGAGCAGCGCGTTGGCCGCGAGCAGGCTCGACACCGGCCCGAGCGCCACGAACGACGATTGCAGCGGATGCTGCCATTCCGCTCGGGCTTGCGAGCGCTGTACGTACCACTTGCGCGCATAGGCCGCGAGCACGATGACCCACACGGCGAGCGCCGCGAACGTCAGCGTATCGACGACACCAGCAGGCACATGCCAGATGCGCGCCGCGACGCGCCAGGCGTTCGCGAGCGCCAGTGAACCAACGGCAATACCGAAGAATGAAGCAGGCATCACCGGATCGTTTGTCTTCGCTTGCATGTCAATCTCCCGTGTTGCGCGCCGCGGACCGTGCTGCATGCGATGCGCCGATGGAGCGAACTTTACGGGCGATACCCGTGCACGCGAATGCCGCAAAGGCTCGACACGATGCTCGATCGGATCATTGCGGCCACCGGATGGAACAGCACGTCTCGATGAGCCGATCGAGCAGAAATTCGAGCCGCGCGAGCATTTGCGGCGGACGGAAACGCTCGACGAAGCGGCCGCCGTGCGCGCATTCGCGCATGACTACGGGATCCACTACCCGCTCTATCTCGCGGGCATGGGCGGAATCGCGACGATGCTTCGCGAAGGCGATACGCGCGGCGCGGTGCCGTTCACCGTGGTCTACGACGGCAACGGACGCAAGGTCGGTTCGATTACAGGCCTCGCGAGTCCTTCACAACTCGAAGCGCTGCTCGCGGTGGCGATTGCTGCGACTTCCGTCGAGCATTGAACGCGCGTGTCGCTTAGCGCATGTCGTCGCCTGTCTGCGGCGTGCAGTCGAGCGAGGTCGATTGCAGCTTCGCGCGCACGCGCGACATCGTCTCAGGCGAATCGACGAGCACGGCGTCCATACGAAGACACGCGGCCTCGCGATAGGTGGCTTCATCGTTGACCGCGAACGCGATCAGCCAGGTATCCGCGGCGCGGCGAAAGCACTGCACGGACGCCGGCGTCCACGTCCGCGCCGTGAAGGTGGAGCGGCCTTCGCCAAGCGTGAAGCGCTCGATCAGTTCCACCTTGCGGCCCAGTTCGAACCCGGCGCGCGTGCCGGCGCGAGGGGCATCGCATTGCCCCGTCAGCGCGACGCCGAAAAGCCGCTGACGCGTCGCATCGCGCGACTCGAACACACGCGCCTGCGGATACCGTGCGAACGCGCTCTGATAATCGGCTTCCGTCGAATAGATCGTGACGCGCGGCCATGCGTTCAGCGCATCGAGCACGCGTGCGACCGCATCCGCCTGCGGCGCGGCAGGCAACGCCTTCATGTCGAGCACGACGGGCAGGTTGCGCGGAATGAGCCGCAGCGCGTCTTCGAGTGTCGGGATGCCGACCGGCTTTGCTCGATACGGTTTGACGCCCGGCGCTTGCGGCGCTTCGAACTGCCAGCCCGCGTTGACACGCGCCAGTTCGGCAGCGGTGCGGTCAGCGACGGGGCCGCTCGCATCGGTCAACGCGGACAGGTCCTTCGGACGATACAGCACGGGCACGCCGTCCCGGCTCAACTGAACGGTGAGCCAGATGACGTCGGCGCGGTGCGCGAGCGCGCCTTCGATCGCGGGCAAGGTGTTCTCGGGATAGTCGGCCGTCCCCCCGCGATGGGCGATCAGCGCGGGCAGCGTTGCGCCGCTGCTCGCGTGGGTCGGCGCCACGGCGGGAGAAGTCGTACAGGCGGGAAGCCCCGCAAGAAGCGATACCGCAACAACCAATACAGATGTCCGCATCCCGTGCATGAGTGTCATGGCGTGAAGGTTTGCGCCGCGCGTGCGTGGGCGGCATGGCAGTGCGTCATGGTAGACGCGCCCGCTGCCCTGCGCGCAGGATGCGCAAGCGTCGATGACACTCGTCAATGTACGGGGCAGATCGATGCGCGGCGACGATGCATCACGCGGGATCGCGCGAGGCCGCCATCTGCACGAGGACTTTCGCTTTCGCGAGCGGCTCGACGAGCGTCGCGTCCAGCCCATAGCCTTCGACCAGCGCGCCCGTCACGTCGTCGATCGCCAGCCATGTGACGCGCGCGTCGTCTTCCCACACGAGCGCCTTCAGCGGCAGCAGCAGCCCGGCGCATGCATTCGCGTGCATGACGGGCGTGCCACCCTTCGGATTGCCGAATACGATCAGGCGCGTCGGCCGCAGCGTCATGCCGACCTGCGCGGCGGCGTCGGCCTGGTCGATATCGACGAAGATCGTCATGCCCTTGTCGGCGAGCAGGCCGCGCAGCCGCGCGACCGTGATCGAAAAGCCATGCTCGCTTCTGAACGTCGCAACCGACGCGGGAAATTGTGCAGCGACAGTCATCGCGGAACTCCGGTGAGGGCATTCACCGCAGTGTAGTCATTGCGTCGCAACAACAGAAGCGGACGCTTGCGCGGCGAGTGCCCGGAAGTTCTCCGGCGTCGCGAAGGCGAGGTACTGCGCCTGCATCTCGGGCGTCAGCACTTCGATCAGCGTGCTGTTTTCGACCCACAGCTCGATCACGTCGAAGAAGTTGTTGCCGCGCGTGCAGCGCACGGCTCGCCAGCCTTCGCGCTCGCCGATCGCGATCACCTGCTCCGCCGACAGCGGCGACGCAACAGCCATATGGAAGCCGCTGTATTGCGCGCGCGAGCCCGTCATCGATGCGAGCGGCTCGCGTGTGTCGCCGGGCGTGAGCGTCATGTTGCTCGGATAGGTCTCGATGATCGTGCCGCGATCGTCGCCGGCGACGGCCATCCATGCGCCTTCGAAAGGCGAAAACGGCGCGGCGAAACCGCCCCACACTTCGGCAAGGGTGCGCGCGACGCGCTCGGGGTTTTGCGTGGGAATGGACGCATGAAAAATCATCGAAACTCTCCAGGTGACGCGGTGAACGACGCTCGGGCGCGGTGACGGGTTCGGCGCTCGCGTGCCGCGCGTTCTGTTTGTTCTCGTGGTTCTTATCGACGCGCGCGGCATGGGCAAAGCCGAGGGTTGCTGCATGCGCCAGGTATGCAGCGGGCAGTACGGTGAGTAGTAGAACGGGATCGTTTCGCCGCGTTTGAAAACGCGGCAACGGTATGAGCAAAGCGCCGCGTGAGCACGCAGCATCGATCGTCATGCTAGAAGCGCAAGACAGCGCCACCAATCGGGAGTTTTACCAACAGCTTTCGTTTCGTCCGACGAGTCGCTTCTTCGCAAGCTCGCGGCAAGCCGAAAAAAAACCGCCCGCCATGGCGGCGGGCGGCGTGTCTACTAATTACGCAGACGTGCAGCGAGCGTTAAACGGCCATCACGGTAACGGCCTTCGTCACGAGATACGCTTCCATCGCTTCCGGTCCACCTTCCGAGCCGTAGCCCGAATCCTTCACGCCGCCGAACGGCATTTCCGGCGTCGGCGTAGCGGGCTGGTTGATCCACAGCATGCCGACTTCGAGGTTCTGCGACAGCAGGTGCACGTTGCGGAACGACTTCGTGAATGCATAGCCAGCGAGGCCGAACGGCAGACGGTTCGCTTCGGCGATGGCGTCCTCGATCTTGTCGAAGCCGCGAATCGCGGCAATCGGGCCAAACGGCTCGTTGTTGAACACGTCGGCTTCGAGCGGCACGTCCGTCAGCACGGTCGGCGCGAAGAAGTTGCCTTCCGAGCCGATGCGCTCGCCGCCTGTCGCGACCTTCGCGCCCGTCGAGCGCGCGTTGTCGATGATGCTGGCCATCGCCGTCAGACGGCGCGCGTTCGCGAGCGGTCCGAGCTGCGTGCCTTCGGCGAGGCCGTCGCCGACCTTCAGGCCTTCGGCGTGCTTGACGAGGGCCGCGGCGAATTCTTCGCGGATGCTGTTGTGCACGAGGAAGCGCGTCGGCGAGATGCACACCTGGCCTGCGTTGCGGAACTTCGCGCCGCCCGCTGCCTTGACGGCGAGCGCGACGTCGGCGTCTTCCGCGACGATCACGGGCGCGTGGCCGCCGAGTTCCATCGTGGCGCGCTTCATGTGCGAACCGGCCAGCGCGGCGAGCTGCTTGCCGACGGGCGTCGAACCCGTGAACGTGACCTTGCGGATCACGGGATGCGGAATCAGATAGCTCGAAATTTCAGCGGGGTCGCCGAACACGAGGCCGACGGTGCCACCGGGCACGCCCGCGTCGACGAACGCCTGCAGCAGTTGTGCGGGCGATGCGGGCGTCTCTTCCGGCGCCTTGACCAGGAAGGAACAGCCGCTTGCGAGCGCGGCGCTCAGCTTGCGGACCACCTGGTTCACCGGGAAATTCCACGGCGTGAACGCGGCGACGGGGCCGATCGGCTCCTTGATGACGAGCGATTGTGCATTCAGATTGCGCGACGGCACGACGCGGCCATACACGCGACGGCCTTCGTCGGCGAACCATTCGATGATGTCCGCCGCCGACAGCACCTCGATGCGCGCTTCGGCAAACGGCTTGCCCTGCTCCTGCGTCATCAGGCGCGCGATGTGATCGGCGCGCTCGCGCACGAAGCCGGCGGCCTTGCGCATCGTCGTCGCGCGCTCGTTGGCGGGCACCTTGCGCCACGCTTCGAAACCCTTCTGCGCGGCTTCCAGCGCGCGGTCCAGATCGGCCTTGCCCGCGTGCGCGACCTTGCCGATCGGCTTGCCCGTCGCGGGATTGACGACGTCGAGCGTCTTGCCGCTGGCGGCGTCGCACCACTCGTTGTTGATCAACAGACGGGTATCGCTGTAGCTGCTGGAGGTGACCATGCTGATTTCCTGTGTTCCGGATTGGGAAGACGCCGGGAAACGGGCGGGATCACCGCGCGCGCCCCGGCAAGGAGATGCTGAGAGCGTCGATGTTAACTGATTGCTGGAATTCTCACCTGGTAATGGGAATTTTCTTACTTTGATTCAGCCCGACAGCGCGAACGCGATGCCCTTCTTAAAAGGCGTGAAGTGCTCCGCCGCGTGCAGCAAGATCGAACGCGCCATGCGGGCGGGCGGCGAGCAGTTCGTATAGATGTCGGTGACCAGCCGGGTCATCAGATAGAGCGGGCGAGTGGCGCGACGGTGACGCGCTTCGTAGCGCTGGAGCACGGCCTCGCGCGCGATGTCCTGCCCGTTGCGATGCGCCGCCAGGATCTCGCCCGATAAGGCCTCGACGCCCATCAGCCCGAAGTTGAAGCCGTGCGCCGTGACAGGATGCATGCCGACGGCCGCATCGCCGACGGTCGCGAAGCGTCTCGCCACGAAGCGCCTCGGGTAGACGGAAACGAGCGGATAGACGTGGCGCGTGCTCGCCAGATGCATGCTGCCCAGCCGCCGTTCGAACCGGCGCTCGATGTTGCGGCTGAATTCGTCCGGCGCCATGTTCGCGAGCGCATCGGCTTCCCGGCCCGGCAACGTCACGACGATCGACGACCGATGCGCGCCCGTGTCCGGCTCCGCATTCATCGGCAGCACGGCCAGTGTCTGGCCGAAGCCGAACCATTCCCATGCGACGTGATGATGGGGCTCGCTGTGCGTCATGCGGCAAACCAGCATCGATTTGCCGTGATCGTGCATGTTGGCCGGGATGCCCATCTGGCGGCGGGTGGCGGAGAAACGGCTGTCGGCGGCCACGACCAGACGCGAAACCACGCTGTTGCCGCTCTCCAGTGTCACGCGTCCGGACGTCGACCCGGTTTTCACGCCGCTGACTTTCTCCGCCGCCATCACCGTGATGTCGCCGTTATCGGCCATGCTCCGCTGCACGGACCTCCATGCGGCCTGCCGGATCAGATGATTGGGCACCAGCCAGCCCAGTTCGGCATGAATGCCCAGCGAGTGACCGATCTCGAGCGCCTCGGGCGATGAACCGTTGAAAATCTTCGCATCGCGGAGTTGCGACTGCGCGTCCTCGCCGATGATCTGCCACAGGCTGAGCCGCTTCATGATCGCGACGGACTTGTGCGACAGCGCGATTTCGCGCCCGTCGAAGGCCGGGGTTTCGAGTTCGCGCAGCGGCTGCTGATCGATCACGACGATCTTGAGGCCGCGGCCGCTCAGCGACCGCGCAAGGCACAAGCCGGCGGGGCCGGCTCCGACGATAGTGACGTCTGTTTCCATGTTTCGATGATGGTGTGAACAATCACGGCATGCGCATCGGCACGCCGGCACGGTTGTCTATTGCGGGGGAATCGATATCGCCGGCAGCAACGCCAGATAGCAGCGCTCCAGCGCTCGCAATTCGGCTCGATGCGTTTGCGCGAGGGTCGACAGCACCTCGTTGCCCGTCCGCAGCAGATGGACTTCGACCTTGCGACGGTCTTCGTCGTTGGTCTGTCGCCGCACCAGCCCCAGCGCCTCGCAGCGCGACACGAGCGCGACGGTTGCGTGATGACGCGCCTGCAGCCGCTCGGCAAGTTCGCCGACGGTCGCCCAGTTGCGCCCCGGAAACCCTTTCAGATGCAATAGCAACTGATACTGAAGCGCCGAGATGCCTTCGTTGCGTGCGGCCTGTTCGGAGAAGCGCTCGAAGCATCGCAGCCGGTATCTGAATTCGGACAGCCGCTCGAAATCGGTTTTCGCCAGTTCGCGTATGCGTTCGTTCACGCCGGATACCTTCGATGCACGTCTTAAGTCTTCTGAACACGGTCGGTCGTGCCGGCGTGCGGCTCGCGTTCCATCGCGTAGATGGCAACCTGCACGCGGCTCGTGAGCTTCAGTTTGCGCAGGATGTTGCGCACATGGATCTTCACCGTGCTTTCGGCGAGATCGAGCGTGCGTGCAATGTCCTTGTTGCTGGCGCCGCGCGCGAGTTCGCTCATGATGTCGCGCTCGCGCATCGTCAGCGACTCCGCTGTGTCGTCGTTGCGCACGGGAGCGGGCGGCGGGCGCCGCATCTGCGCGACGAGCTTCGCGGTCATATCGTCGGCGATCACAGGCTGGCCGGCAGCCGCCTTGCGGATAGCAGCCGCCAGCACGTCTGCCTCGATGTTCTTCAGCAGATAACCGCACGCGCCGTCGCGCATCGCGATAGTCAACTCTTCCACCTCTTCGGATACCGTGAGCATGACGATGGCCGTATCCGGCAGATCCTGCACGAGCAACTGCAAGGTTTCGAGCCCCGACAAGCCCGGCATGTTCAGATCGAGCAGGATCACGTCGGGCCGGTACTGCTTCGCGCGCTTGATGCCTTCGACGCCGTCGGGTGCTTCCCCTACCACCTCGAAGTCGGGCTGCCGCTGGAGCAGTGCATGCACGCCGGAACGAAACAGCGTGTGGTCGTCGATCAACAGAATGCGGATGGTCATGGAGGTCTCAGCAGAAAGGGTCGATGTCCTGTCAGGCTGTCTGCCGCGCTTTCTCGGGCACCAGCAGTTCGACGCGCGCGCCATGCCCCCGCGAGCCATCCAGACGCAAGGTCGCATCGATCCGCGCGGCCCGCTCGCGCATGATGTGAAAGCCGACATGCGACTCACCATCGGCGTCGATATCGTCGAGGACATAGCCCTCGCCGTCGTCTTCGACGAGCAGCCGGAAGGCCCGCGCATTGACGATCAGAACGCGCACGTGTTGCGCCTGCGCGTGCTTGCGAATGTTCGACAGCGCTTCCTGCAGGATGAACAGGACTTGCAGTTGCTGGTCGGGCGCCAATGGTGCGCCGCCGTCCTCGCGGTAGTCGAGCGTCACGGGAATGCCCGCCTGCGTGCGAAAGCGTGCCACGGTGTCGTCGACGGCGCGCCTCAGTTCGCCCTCGCCGAGCCGGGTGCGGAAGTTCGACAGCAGTTCGCGGACGTCGTCGTAGCTCTCGCCGACGCCGCCCTCCAGCAGCGGCACGATCTCGTCGATCTCGGCGAGATTGCCTTCGCTCGCGGCGAGCTTGAGGAGATGCACCTGCATCTTGAGGAAGTTGAGCGTCTGCGCGATGCTGTCGTGCAATCCCTGCGCAACCAGATTGCGCTCCTCGGAAACAGCGAGTTGTCTTGCCAGTGCGGCGAGCCGCCGGTTGTTCAGCGCGGTGCCGAGGTGTTTGCCGAGCGTTTCCAGCAGTTTGACTTCCGAAGGCGGCGTCGGCCGGTCGCGGCGGAAATGCAGCGAGAACGACCCGAGCACCTCTCCCTGCGACGTGATCCCGAACGCGGCCACCTCCACGAAACCCGCGCGCACGCAGTGACCCTGCACCGCGTCGAAAGCCGCCGATCGATCCGTCATGTTCCGCACGATCGACACACCCCGGCTGGCCGCTTCCCCGCAGATGCAGTGCTCGGCGGGCATGCACCGCTCGTCGCGAACGAGATTGGCGGGAAGTCCCTCTGACACGACCAGGTGAAGATTGCGGTCATCGGGCGCGGTCAGCCGGACCGTTCCGCCGTCTGCTTCGAACTGGTAGATCAGGCGCGTGAGAAAACCCCGGCACAACGCGTCGACCTCGTCGGGCCGGTTCAGGAAGGCGGCCATCTCGTACAGCATGCCCAGCTCGCGGTTCTGCGCAGCAAGCTCCGCCGTCTTCGCATCGACCCGTTGCGCCAGTTCGCGGTAGAGCGCCTGCAACTCGGCCGCCATGCGGTTGAAGCCGGCGGCGAGGTGACCGAATTCATCGCGCGTGTCGACGGGCAGACGGGCGTCGAACTGCCGCGCCTCGATACGCCAGAGTCCTTCCTGCAGACGCTGCACGGGCACCACGAACCACAGATACAGCATGTAGACGATCGCCACCGTGCCGATGCACGACAGCGCCGCCACCGCCAGTTGCGACAGCCGCAGCCACGCCGTCTTGCGTGCATTCTCCTGTTCGATCAGGCTGACGAGCGCATCGGCGGCCGTGACGAACTGCGTCAGTTGACCGAGGTAGACGGAAGGTGTCGTGGATGCCGCTTGCAGATCCTGCTGCACGGCAGGCTTGAGCTGATTTTGCCAGGTCGTTTCGACGATCCGGAACTGACGGCGGATCTGCGGGTCGTCGGGCAGGAACAGCGGCCGTGCGGGATCGCCTTCGCGCAGACGCGCGAGCGTGCCGTCGAGCTGGCCCATCTGCGCGCGCAACGACGACGCATGTCCGGCGCGCGTTTCGAACAGCGAGATGGCGATGGCATTGGCGCGCATGCGCAGACTGCCCGCGTCGTTGATGGCGGCGCCCGCGCCTTCCAGTTGCCACGACAGCCACAAGGTCCCGCCGATCATGCTCAGCACCAGCGCGAGCGCCACCGCCGACAGCACCACGATGCGCGTCGCGAGACGCTGGCCAGGCGATGGCTCGGGCGGCGCGTCAGGCGAAGGATCGGCGGAGCCGGCGGGTATGGCAGACATTCGGAGGACATCGTGTCAGGACAGGATGACGCGATTGTCCGCCGTCTGATGTGTGTCCGTATTGACGCCAAGCATCCTGCAGATAAACTCCGCCACCCGTGCCGGATCGTTCAACGGCAGATTGCAGGCGGTTGCCTCGTAGGGCGAATCCGACGCCACCGCAATGATGCTCGATTGCGTCAGGCAGAGCGGCTGGCCGCCCGTCGAAGGACGCACGACTTCGAGTCTCGGCATGTCGACCTGCGTGAAACCTTCCACCAGCGTGAGGTCGGCGGGCGAGAGCCTTGCGATCAGCGCGTCGAGCGAGGGTTCCGCCGCGTCGCGCAGTTCGCGCACGATCGCGTAGCGCGCCGGCGACGCGATCAGCACTTCGCCCGCGCCCGCCGCGCGAAACCGGGCGCTATCCTTGCGCGGCGGCTCGAGTTCGACAGGATGATGACTGTGTTTGACGACGTTGACGGTCAGCCCGCGCGCCGTGAACCACGGCAGCATGGCCTCGATCAAGGTCGTCTTGCCCTGCCCCGAGCGGCCGGCGATTCCAAACAGACGCGTCATTGCACCGATTCTCCTCAAAAAGTCCGGGCGGCCCATGCCGCCCGGCAAACCCGGGCCGCCGACAGCCGGCCCGTTCATCGATCATCGTCGACCATCATCGGTCCGTCAGCGGCTGCGCACGAGTTGCCACGCGCGCGTCAGATACGTGAGCGACGCGAATCCGCTCCAGATATGCACGAGACGCGTGAACGGGAAAATCACGAACAGCGTCATGCCCATGAACAGATGGAAGCGGAAGATCAGCGGCGCCTCGCTCACGTAGCTCGCCGCATCGCCGCGGAACGTGACCAGATGCTGTGCCCAGGTCATGAGCCGCACCATCATCGCGCCGTCCATGTGACCGGCCGACTCGCCGATCGTCGAAAGACCGAGCAGCAGCGTGATGAGAATCCACACCAGCAGGATCTTGTCGCCCGTCTTCGTGACGGCGGACAGCCGTGCGTTCGTGAGCCGACGATGCAGCAGGATGGCCAGACCCGCGAGACAGATCGTCCCCATCACGCCGCCTGCCGCCATCGCGACAGCCTGCTTTACGCTATGCGGCACGCCGAGCCAGTCCCACACGGCGACGGGCGTCAGCAGGCCGAACAGGTGACCGAAGAACAACCCGAGTATGCCGACGTGGAAGAGGATATTGCCAAGCCGCAAATTGCCGCGGTGAATCAGCTGCGTGCTGTCGGCCTTCCAGCTGTACTGCTCGCGCTCGAAGCGCGCCAGGCTGCCGAACAGGAAAATGGCGGCGGCGATATACGGATAGATGCCAAACAGAAACTGATTGAACGTATTCATCTCACGCCCCTCTGCTCAGATGCGCGGGCGGCATGTCCCGAGGCGTCGCCGTCCCGCGCGGGTGAAAGCGGATGGTCTGGGTCGCGGAAGGCGTGAGCAGCGGCTCGACGCCATCGGGTCCGACACCGAACACTTCGAGCGCCTCGTCCATGTCGCTGACGGGCGGCTTCATCAGCGGTTGCGGCTGCACCCGCGAGAGCTGGCGCAGCACCGCGAAGATGCCCGCATACGGACTCTCGGCGCGCGCGAGCCGCTCGCCCACCGCCGCGAGCACATGAATCGCCTCGTCGAGCAGCGCCTGCGCCTGGTCCGCGTCGAGCAGGCCCAGCACTTCGAGGAAGAGCGGCACGTAGTCGGGCAGTTCGTTCGCCGCGACGTCGAACCCGTGGCTGCGGTACTCGTCGAGCAGATCCACCATCGCCTGACCGCGTTCGCGGCTTTCGCCGTGCACGTGCTCGAACAGATGCAGCGAATGCGACCGGTTGCGGTCGAAGGTCGCCACATAGCATTCCTGCGACTCGATCAGTGAGTGGCCGCTCAGCGCCGCGAGGACGGGCGTCAGTTCGCGGCGTGCGTCGGGCCATGCCGCGAGCGCCGACTCGATGTCCGGCAACGCGTCGATCAATTCCTGCTGCGGATAATCGAGCAGAGCGGAAAGAATGGCATAAGGCGTCATGGCACGCTCCGTGGGTCGATGGGTCGTCATCCGTTCACTCCTGCTTTCTTGCGCGATTTCGGCATCGCCGCGTACACGACGCTGCCCTCGGCACGCTTGCCGAACAGCGAGCCGTCCGACACCCCGCCCGAGCATCCGTTGCCGAACGAAAAGCCGCAACTGCCCTTGTCGTTGAAGCTGTCCTCGACCATTTCCTTGTGCGACGACGGCACGACGAAACGGTCCTCGTAGTTCGCGAGCGCCATGATCCTGTACATGTCCTCGATCTGCGCGGCGCTCAAGCCTGCGCTCGCGAGCAGCGCATCGTCGGCCACGCCGTGCACTGTTTGCGCCCGCTTGTATGCGCGCATCGTCAGCATGCGGCTCAGCGCCGACACGATGGGCGCTTCGTCGCCCGCCGTGAGCAGGTTCGCGAGATAGCGCACGGGGATGCGCAGGCTCTGCACGTCGGGAATCACGCCGTTCATGCCCACATGGCCCGCGTCCGCTGCCGACTGGATGGGCGAAAGCGGCGGCACATACCACACCATCGGCAGCGTCCGGTATTCAGGATGCAGCGGGAACGCGATCTTCCACTCGCAGGCCATCCGGTAGACAGGCGAGCGCACGGCTGCGTCCAGCCAGCTCTGCGCGATCCCCTGGCGCAGCGCCTCGGCCTGCACGGCGGGATCGGACGGATCGAGAAACACGTCCAGTTGCGCCTGATACAGATCCGTCTTCTGTTCGACGGATGCCGCCTCGCCGATGCGGTCAGCGTCGTAGAGCATCACACCGAGATAGCGGATGCGTCCCACGCAGGTTTCCGAGCACACGGTGGGCTGGCCCGCCTCGATACGCGGATAACAGAAGATGCACTTCTCCGCCTTGCCGCTTTGCCAGTTGAAGTACATCTTCTTGTACGGGCAGCCGGAGATGCACATGCGCCAGCCGCGGCACTTGTCCTGATCGACGAGCACGATGCCGTCGTCCTCGCGCTTGTAGACGGAGCCCGACGGACACGACGCGACGCACGCAGGGTTCAGGCAGTGCTCGCAAAGACGCGGCAGATACATCATGAAGGTGTTCTCGAAAGTCGAGTACATCTCCTTCTGCACGTTCTCGAACAGCTGGTCGCGGCTGCGTGACTCGAATTCGCCCCCGAGGTCGTCTTCCCAGTTCGGTCCCCAGTGGATCTTGTCCATCTTCTTGCCGGTGATGACCGACACGGGCCGCGCCGTCGGCGGTGTCTGCGACAGCGGCGCCTTCTGCAGATGCTCGTAGTCGAACGTGAACGGCTCGTAGTAATCGTCGATGGCGGGCAGGTTCGGGTTCGCGAAGAGATTCGCGAGCACCTTCAGCTTCGGCCCCTGGCGCGGCTCGATGCGTCCGTTCGGATTGCGCACCCAGCCGCCCTGCCATTTCTCCTGGTTCTCCCATTCCTTCGGATAGCCGATGCCCGGCTTCGTCTCGACGTTGTTGAACCATGCGTACTCGACGCCGTCGCGCGACGTCCAGACGTTCTTGCACGTCACCGAACACGTATGGCAGCCGATGCACTTGTCCAGATTGAGGACCATTGCCACCTGGGCGCGGATTTTCATGTTGCTGCTCCTTCCGACAGCGGCGCTTCAAGCCAGTCGACCTTTTTCATCTTGCGCACGATCACGTACTCGTCGCGGTTGCTGCCGACGGTGCCGTAATAGTTGAACCCGTATGCCTGTTGCGCGTATCCGCCGATCATGTGCGTCGGCTTGAGCACCGTGCGCGTGACCGAGTTGTGGATGCCGCCGCGCATGCCGCTCGTTTCGGCGCCCGGCACGTTGATGATCTTTTCCTGCGCGTGGTACATCAGGCACATGCCGCGCGGCACGCGCTGGCTGACCACGACCCGTGCCGTGAGCGTGCCGTTCACGTTGAACACTTCTACCCAGTCGTTGTCGCGGATACCCGCCTCCTTCGCCTCCGACTCGGACACCCACACATGCGGGCCGCCGCGCGAGAGCGTCAGCATGCGCAGGTTGTCGGTGTAGGTCGAATGAATGCCCCACTTCTGATGCGGCGTGATCCAGTTCAGGGCGAGTTCGTGTTCGCCGTTGGGCTTCGCGCCGTGCATCGGCGCGATCGTCTTCGTGTCGATGGCCGGCTTGTACACGCAGGATCCTTCGCCGAAATCGAGCATCCACCGGTGGTCCTGATAGAACTGCTGACGCCCTGTCAGTGTTCGCCACGGAATCAGTTCGTGAACGTTCGTGTAGCCCGCGTTGTAGCTGACTTCTTCCGATTCGAGCCCCGACCACGTCGGCGCCGAAATGATCTTGCGCGGTTGCGCCTGCACGTCGCGGAAACGGATCTTGTCGTGCTCGCGGCCCATCGCCAGATGCGAGTGATCGCGTCCCGTGATCTTCGACAGCGCTTCCCAGGCCTTCACGGCGACCTGTCCATTCGTTTCGGGAGCGAACGTCAGGATCATTTCCGCTGCGTCGATCGCCGTCTCGAGCTTCGGGCGTCCCTCGCCCGCGCCCTGACGATCGCTGCGTCCCGTCAGGTGCGCAAGCTCGGTCACCTCGTGGCCGGTTTGCCAGTTGATGCCCTTGCCGCCGTTGCCGAGTTTGTCGAGCAGCGGTCCCACCGACGTGAACTTGTCGTAGATCTGCCGATAGTCGCGCTCGACGAGCGTCATCGCGGGCGCCGTCTTGCCGGGAATCAGATCGCATTCGCCATGCCGCCAGTCCATCGGCTCGAACGGCTGTCCAAGCTCGCCGGGTGTGTCGTGCATGAGCGGCGTGCAGACCAGATCGGTGCGCGTGCCGAGATGCGCGCCGCCGATTTCCGAAAACTTCTTCGCGATCGTCTTGTAGATCTCCCAGTCGCTGCGGCTCTCCCACAACGGCTGCACGGCTTCCGACAGCGGGTGGATGAACGGATGCATGTCGGAGGTATTGAGGTCGTCCTTTTCGTAGAACGTCGCGCTCGGCAGCACGATGTCCGCATACAGGCAAGTCGTGCTCATGCGGAAGTCGAGCACCGTGAGCAGATCGAGCTTCCCTTCGGCTGCCTCGCGCACCTTCACTTCCGTGGGACGGATCGCATCGGCCTCGTCGGCGAACAGCGCGTTCTGGGTGCCGAGCAGATACTTCAGGAAGTACTCGTGGCCCTTGCCCGAGCTGCCGAGTATGTTCGAGCGCCACACGAACATGTTGCGCGGGAAGTTCGCGGGATTGTCCGGGTCGTCGCAAGCAAAGCCGAGTTCGCCCGATTTCAACTGACCGGTCACGTACTCGATGGGCAGACGGCCCGCGCGCTTTGCCGCATCGACGAGATCGAGCGGATTCGCACCGAGCTGCGGCGCGGACGGCAGCCAGCCCATGCGCTCGGACTTCGCGTTGAGGTCGAGCATCGTCAGCTTGCCGTAGCGCGCGAGGTCCGCCGTGGGCGCGAGAATCTCGTCGACGCCCACTTTCTCGTGACGCCACTGGCTCGTGTGGTTATAGAAGAACGACGTGCCGTTCATCTGACGCGGCGGGCGCGACCAGTCGAGTGCGAACGCGAGCGGCGCCCAGCCGAACTGCGGACGCAGCTTTTCCTGGCCCACGTAATGCGCCCAGCCGCCGCCGCTTTGTCCGACGCAACCGCACATCATCAGCAGGTTGATGATGCCGCGGTAGATCATGTCGTTGTGATACCAGTGATTCAGCGCCGCGCCGACGATGACCATGCTCTTGCCGTGCGTCCGGTCGGCATTGTCCGCGAACTCGCGTGCCACCTGGATCACGCGCTGGCGCGGCACCGTCGTGTGCTTCTCCTGCCATGCGGGCGTGTACGGCACGTCGTCGTCGAACGATGCCGCGACGTTCGGACCGCCCAGGCCCTGGTCGACGCCATAGTTGGCCATCTGCAGGTCGTAGACGGTCGCGACGAGCACATGCGAGCCATCGGCCAGTTCGATCTTCTTCACGGGGACGCGGCGCGACAGCAACTCGCCATGCTCGCCGCCGAAGTACGGAAAACCGACTTCGGCCACGTCGTCGTGCGTGGAGAGCAGCGACAGTTGTGGATCGATGTCGCGGCCGCTGCCGCCGTCCTTGAGTTCGAGATTCCAGCGGCCGAGCTTTGCGCCGTCGTCATGAGCGCCTTCGCCCCAGCGGAAACCGATCGTGCCGTTCGGCGCGACCACGTTGCCCGTGTGCGCGTCGATCACGAGTGTCTTCCACTGCGGATTGTTGGCTTCGTCGAGATTGCGGACGAGTTGCGACGCGCGGAGAAACTGGTCGGGCACCCACGTGCCGCCATGCTCGCGCAGCGTGACGAGCATCGGCATGTCCGTGTACTGCTTCAGATAGTCGCGAAAGTATGCCGACTTGCCGGCCGCGTGGAATTCCTTCAGCACGACGTGCCCCATCGCCATCGCGAGCGCGGCGTCCGTGCCCTGCTTCGGCGCGAGCCAGATGTCGCCGAACTTCACCATCTCGCCGAAGTCCGATGACACCGCCACGGTCTTGGTGCCCTTGTACCGCACCTCGGTGTAGAAGTGCGCATCGGGCGTGCGGGTCTGCGGCACATTCGAGCCCCACACCATCAGGTAGGTGGAGTTGTACCAGTCGGCCGATTCCGGCACGTCGGTCTGCTCGCCCCAGATCTGAGGCGACGCGGGCGGCAGATCGCAATACCAGTCGTAGAACGACAGGCATGCTCCGCCGATCAGGCTCAGATAGCGCGCCCCCGCTGCATACGACACCATCGACATGGCTGGGATCGGCGAAAAGCCGATCACGCGATCGGGGCCGTACTTGCCGATCGTATGGGCGTTGGCGGCTGCGACGATTTCCGTTGCGGTATCCCAGTCCGCGCGCACGAAGCCGCCGAGCCCGCGCACGCTCTTGTAGCGCTTCGCCTTGACGGGGTCTTCGCAGATCGATGCCCATGCAGCCACAGGGTCCAGCGTCTTGCGCGCCTCGCGCCACATCTCCATCAACCGCCCGCGTATCAACGGATACTTCACGCGCTGCGCCGAATACACGTACCAGCTATACGACGCGCCGCGCGGACAGCCACGCGGCTCGTGGTTCGGCAGATCGGCGCGGGTGCGCGGGTAATCCGTCTGCTGGGTTTCCCACGTGATGAGGCCGTTCTTGACGTACACCTTCCACGAGCAGGAGCCCGTGCAATTCACGCCATGCGTCGAGCGCACGATCTTGTCGTGCTGCCAGCGGCTGCGATAGCCGTCCTCCCATTTGCGATCCTCGTTCACGACGGCGCCGTGCCCACCCGCAAAGGTCGACTTCGTGCGCGACATGAACTTCAATCGGTCCAGAAAATGACTCATCCTGCTCTCCAGGCATCGCGGCCACGCGCTGACAACCGGAAGCGGTTGTCATACGAAGCCGCGGATTCAATACGCAAAGCTTAGGGATTCGGCCCGCCACTGCCCATTCCTCAAAGGGAGCGTCATGCATACGTCTTCGGAGCGAGTGGCGGGGCGTGGCTACGCCTTTCGGCGTAGTCCGGATTGAACGGATAGAGCCGAACGATGGATCAGCACGGCATCGGCGCGTTGCGGCGCGCGTAGAAGAACCAGGTCACGGCCGTGCAGAGCGCATAGAAGGCGATGAAGCAGTACAGCGCCGCCACGGGAGAACCCGTCAGATCGAGCGACGTGCCGAAGCTCTTCGGGATGAAGAAGCCGCCATACGCGCCGATCGCAGCCGCGAAGCCGAGCACCGCGGCCGACTCCTTGCCCGCGTCGCGGATGGCCTGCCGCTTCACCTCTTCCGGCTGCCCTTTCGATGCGCGTTCCTTTTGCGTGAGGAAGATCACGGGAATCATGCGGAACGTCGAACCGTTGCCGATGCCCGTCAGCGCGAACAGCACGATGAACATGGCGAGGAAGCCAGCAAAGTTGCCGGCCTCTTCGCCATGCGGCAGAAAAGCGATCACACCTGCCACGGCCGCCATCATCGCGATGAAGGTGCACAGCGTCACCCGGGCGCCGCCGAGCCGGTCGGAAATCCAGCCGCCGATGGGCCGCGCGAGCGCACCCGCAAGCGGCCCGAGGAAGGCATACGCGGTCGGGTTGATCGACGGAAACTCGGACTTGGTGAGCAGCGCGAGGCCCGCCGAAAAGCCGATGAACGAGCCGAACGTGCCCACATACAGCAGGCACATCAGCCAGTTGTGCATGCGCCGGAAGATCACAGCCTGCTCGGCAAACGATGCCTTCGCGTCGGCGATGTCGTTCATGCCGAACCATGCTGCCAGCGTGGCCACGACGATGAACGGCACCCACAGAAAGCCCGCGTTCTGCAACCAGATGCCGTGCTCGACGCCCTTCATGCTGTACGTCTGCCCGGCGCCGCCCAGCGCGCCGAACACCGCGCTCGACACCACGATGGGCGTGACGAACTGCACCAGCGACACGCCGAGGTTGCCGATGCCGGCGTTCATGCCCGTCGCGAAGCCCTTCTTCGCCTTCGGAAAGAAGAAGCTGATATTGGCCATCGACGAACTGAAGTTCGCGCCGCCGAGGCCGCACAGCAGCGCCAGCGCGAGCAAGGTCGGATAGCCCGTCGACGGATCGCGCAGCGCGAAGCCCATGCCGAGCGCGGGCAGCAGCAGGCTCGCAGTCGACACGGCCGTGAAGCGCCGGCCGCCGAAGATCGGCACGAGAAACGAATAGAAGATGCGCAGCGTCGCGCCCGACACCGCGGGCAAGGCCGTCAGCCAGAACAGTTGGCCCTTCGAAAGATGAAAGCCCGCCTTGTCGAGGTTGACCACGACGACGCTCCACAGCGACCACACGACGAAGGCGAGCATCAGCGCGGGAATCGAAATCCACAGGTTGCGGTTCGCGACCGACTCGCCGTTTGCTTGCCAGAAGACGGCGTTTTCCGGCTCCCATTGCGTAAGAAGATATCTGGACATGATGTTGGTTGGATCAGGGTTGAGCCGCGCACGATGCGCGGCTTTTCTTTTGAAGCGAACGATTGCGTCCGCGCGAGGCTCAGGAATTGAGGACGTGTGCTGCACGCTCGCGCGTGCGGAAAGTGAAGTGCATGCAGACGAGACTGACGGCCGTCGCGCCGAACATCAGCATGAAACAGGTGCTGCGCACGCCCGTCAGGTCGACGAGCAGCCCGAACAGGATGGGCAGCAGGAAGCCCGCAAGTCCGCCCGCCAGACCAACCACGCCGGACACCGCGCCGATGTTGGTCGTGAAATCGTTCGACACGAACTTGAAGACGGACGCCTTGCCCACGGCCATCGCGACGCCCACCACGAACATCAGCACCGTATAGGCGACGGGGCCGTGCGCGATATGGAAGGCAAGCGGTCCGTGCATCGAGTAAATGACGAAGTCCGTGTCGGGATAGCTGAGCAGGAAGAAGCACGCGAGCGCGATCCACATCACCGTCCACGTGGTGCGAGATGCGCCGTAGCGGTCGGACAGCCAGCCGCCCAGCGCGCGCAGCACGCCGCCCGGCAGCGAAAAGCAGGCGGCGAGGAATGCCGCGTGTTCGAGGCTGAAGCCGTACTGGTTCACGTAGTACTGCGGCATCCACAGCGACAGACCGACATAGCCGCCGAATACGACCGAGTAGTACTGTGCATAGCGCAATACACGTGGGTCGCGGATGACCTTCATCTGATCCGCGAAGCTCTCCTTGCTTTGCAGGCAATGCGCGGGATCCGACGACGACAGCAGCCAGAACGCCAGCGCCGTCAACAGCATGGCAACCGAGTACACGCGCGGCACGATCGTCCATGTGCCGGCGGCAGTCATCAACACGGGCGCGACGAACTTCGTCAGCGCGGCGCCCGAATTGCCCGCGCCGAAGATGCCCATCGCGAGCCCCTGGCGCGACTTCGGAAACCAGCGCGCCACATAGGGCGTGCCGACCGAAAACGCCGCGCCTGCGATGCCGACGAACAGCCCGAGGACAAGGAACTGCCACAACTGCGTCGCGAGCGAGATCAACCAGATGGGCACGACGGTCGCGATCATCGTGAGGAAGAACACGCCGCGCCCGCCGAAACGATCGGTCCAGATGCCGAGCGGCACGCGCGCGAGCGAGCCGGTGAGGACGGGCATCGCGGCGACGAGTCCGAATTCCGTATCGGACAGATGCAGTTGTTTCTTGAGTGGAATGCCGAGGATCGCGAAGATCATCCAGACGGCAAAGCAGATCGTGAACGCGAATGTGCTCGTGCCCAGCACACGCCAGGCACGGGCATCCGTGGTTTCATCGATCGATAGATGTGCGACGCTCATCGCCTTTCCCTTCGGTAACAGTACCGACCAAAGGGTAGAAAGCGACGGGCGCGCTGCCTATCCGCCCGTGGGATGACGCGGCGAAGCGTCGCTAGGCGGGATGGAGTAGTCCGATGGGTGTAGAGCCGGTGGGTGTAGCTTCTTTAAACACGCCCTACCGAAGCCCGCATCGACACCGTCACGGGGAACTCGCGGAAGATCTCCCACTTCGTGCCGTAGCACTGGTTGATGAGCCAGCGCACTGCGTTCTGGGTCAGTTCCGCGGTCGGAATATGGACGGACGTCAGCGCGGGCGCCGAGTAAGCGGCCGAATAATCGTCGTCGTAGCCGATCACGGACACATCGCCGGGCACCGAGATGCCGAGTTGCTGGAAGCGCGCCAATGCGCTGACCGCCATCGTATCGTTGGCGCAAAAGAGCCCGGTAAAGGGCACTTTCGATTCGAGCAACTGGCACGTCGCCGCATAGCCGCCTTCCGGCGAGAAGTCCGATTCGATCAGCGGCACGCTGTCGCGTGCAATGCCGTGCCGCGCGAGTTCGTCAAAGAAGCCGTCGAGCCGCTCGACATTGTCCGACGCCGTGAACGGTCCCGAGATCACAGCCAGCTTGCGATGCCCATGTTCGAGCAGCGTCGTGGCCGCCAGTTCGCCGCCGCGCCGATGATCCGGGCAGAACGACGCATCGGGCAACGCATCGAACGCGCGGTTGAGGAACACCATTTTCGGGTGCATCTGATGCAACTGGTCGAGGTCTTCGTCATGCAGATCATGGCTGATCACGACGACGCCGTCGCAGTCGCGCCCGATCAGGAAGCGCACGGCTTCGAGCGCCTGTTCGCGCGGCGTCGACTCGCCGCAGCCCGTCGCCACCACCACATGCCGATGCACCGCGCGCAGTTCGAGATCCGTCTGCTTGAGGATCGTGCCGTAGTACGAGCCGAAGAAGGTCGGCACGAACAGGCCGATGATGCCCAGTTGCTGCGTGGCCATCGCGCGCCCGATCGACGACGGCCGGAAGTTGAGTTCGGCGATCGCCGCCTTCACGCGCGCGGCTGCTTCGGCCGATACGGGTCCTTTGCCCGAAATGGCGCGCGAGGCTGTCGAGAGCCCCACGCCCGCCAGCTCCGCCACATCTTTGAGGGTCGCCACGGTGTCTCCGTCCGCTTGTAGTGTTTGCGCCTGCCGTTCAGAGGCGCGCCCCGCCCGCCTCGTCGAACAGCGATATATGCGCGCCATCGATCGCGAACGCCACGGAGTCGCCAACGGCGACGGGCGTTTTCTCCTGATCGATCGACGCTATCTGTGTGCCATGATAATCGAGCCAGATAACCCGGTGGTTGCCCATTGGTTCAATAAGCGACACTTCTCCGCGCTGATTCGAGTCGGCGCCCAGCCGCACGCGCACATCTTCGGGCCGCACGCCGAGCACGCACGGCTGGCCGTTGCCGGGCGACGCGGCGAATGGATACGGCGAAACGTCGAGTTCGAGCTTCGCGCCCGTGAAGCGCACGCCGTCGCCCAGGGTATGCAGCGTGCCGTTCAGCAGGTTCATCGCCGGCGAGCCGAGGAAGGTCGCGACGAACAGGTTCGCGGGCCGCGCATACACTTCGGCGGGCGTGCCGAACTGCTGGATCACACCGTTCTTCATCACGGCCATGCGCGTCGCGAGCGTCATCGCTTCGACCTGGTCGTGCGTCACGTAGATCATCGTCGCGCCCAGCCGCTGATGCAGTTGCTTGAGTTCGCGGCGCAGTTCGGTGCGCAGCTTGGCGTCGAGATTCGACAGCGGCTCGTCGAACAGGAACACGTCGGCTTCGCGCACGATCGCGCGGCCAATCGCGACGCGCTGCCGCTGTCCGCCCGACAGTTGCGCCGGCTTGCGCTTGAGCAGCGGCCCGAGTTGCAGCATGTCCGACGCGCGCGCGACGCGTCGCGCGATCTCCGCCTTCGGCGTGCCGTTGATGCGCAGCGCGAACGACAGATTGCGCTCGACGCTCATCGTCGGATACAGCGCGTACGACTGGAACACGAGCGCGATGCGCCGGTCTTTCGGATCGGCCCAGGTCATGTCTTCGCCGCCGATCTCGATGCTGCCCTCCGTCACGTCGATCAGACCGGCGATGCTGTGCAGCAGCGTCGACTTGCCGCAACCCGACGGCCCGAGCAGCACGACGAATTCGCCCGCGCGAACGTCGAGATCGAGCGCGTCGATCACCGTGTTCGCGCCCAGCTGGATTTTCAGGTCGCGGACCGCGACGTTTGCCATGTTCGGTACGGTTGCCATATCAATCCTTCTAACCTTTCACTGCGCCCGACGCGATGCCGCGCACGAACCAGCGGCCCGAAATGAAATACACCGCGAGCGGCACGACGGACGTCAGGATCGTCGCCGCCATGTTGACGTTGTAGATCTTCTCGCCCGTCGTCGTGTTGATGATGTTGTTCAGTTGCACCGTCATCGGCAGATTGCGCGTGCCCGCGAACACGAGGCCGAGCAGGTAGTCGTTCCAGATGTTCGTCACCTGCAGGATCATCGCGACGACGACGATGGGCAGCGACATCGGCAGCATCAGCTGGAAGAAGATGCGCCAGAAGCCGCCGCCGTCGATGCGCGCCGCCTTGAACAGCTCGATGGGAATGCCGGCGTAGTAGTTGCGGAACAGCAGTGTCATCACGGGCATGCCGAAGATCGTATGAATGATCACGATGCCGGGCAGCGAGCTGAACAGATGCACAGCCGCGAGCACGCGCACCATCGGATAGATCATCACCTGATACGGAATGATCGCGCCGAGCAGCAGCACGCCGAAGAACACGCCCGCGCCGCGCGGCCGCCAGAACGACAGCGCATAACCGTTGATCGCGCCGATCACGATGGAAAACACCGTGCTCGGCACGACGATGCGCACCGAGTTCCAGAAGCCCACACGGATGCCGTTGCAGTCGAGCCCCGTGCAGGCCGACTGCCATGCATCGCCCCACGGTTGCAGCGTGAAGTGCATCGGCAGCGCGAGCAGGTTGCCGAGACGTATCTCGCTCATCGGCTTCACCGAAGTGACGAGCATCACATAGAGCGGCAACAGGAAGAACAGCGCGGCAACGATCAGAAAACCGTAGATGCCCAGACGCGACGGCGACAAGCGCTTCCTGTGCGCGTGACGTTTTCGCGGTGCCGTTGCTGAGGGTTGCAGCGTCGTGCTCATCACACCTCCTTGCGCGACGCGTTGCGGCTGCGCGCGTAGAGAAACGGCGCGAGTATCGCGAGCACCGTGGCCAGCAGCACGATGGAAGCCGCCGACGCCAGCCCGATGTTCGCGCGTCCGAACAGATAGTCCATGATGAACTTCGCGGGCACTTCGCTCGCCGTGCCGGGACCGCCCTGCGTCATCGCGACGACGGCGTCGAACAGCTTCACGACGGCGACGAACAGCAGCACGAAGGCGGTCGAGATCGACGGGCCTAGCATCGGAATGACGATGCTCGCATAGACACGCCAGCGCGGCACGCCGTCGACGCGCGCGGCCTTCCACAACTCGTCGTCGATACCGCGCAAGCCCGCGAGCATCACGGCCATCACGAGGCCCGATGCCTGCCACACCGTTGCGATCACGATCGTATAGATCACCCAGTCCTGATCGACGATCCAGTCGAAGCGCGCATGCGTGAAGCCCATCTTGTGCAGCAGCGACTGCGCGCCGAGTTCGGGATTGAGGATCCATTGCCACACGAGCCCCGTCGCGACGAACGACATCGCATACGGATACAGGAACACCGTGCGCAGCACGCCTTCCGCCATCACGCGCTGATCGATGAAGATCGCGAGCAGCATGCCGATCGCCAGACACGCGACGATGAAGCACACGCCGTAGATGGCGATGTGCTGCAGCGACACGAGCCAGCGGTCGTTATGAAACAGCCGCACGTATTGCGTGACACCGACGAAGTCGTTCGACGGAAACGTGCGCGAGTTGCTGAGCGACACGCGCGCGGTCCAGAGCATCGTGCCGAGATACGCGAAGATCACCGTCAATGCCATCGGGATCAGCGCGATCCACGCGGCGATCGACCAGCGCTTGCGCAAGGGTCGCCCGCGCGTCCTGGCAACGGGCCGTGGCTTCGTCGTCATGTCCGGCAACGCGTGCGACTTGAGCGTCCCCATCGTGCGTCAGCCTTTGAGCGCGCTGGCAAAGGCCTTCTGCGCATCGTCGACCGACTGGTTCTTGTTCCAGAAGTTCGTGATGACGTCCGTCAACGCGCCCTGCATGTCGGGCGACAGCAGCATTTCGGGATTCGGCAACTGGCGCGACTTGTCCTTCATGATCGCGATGCCCTCCTTCGCGCAGATATCGAGCTGGCTGACGTCGACGTCGGGCCGGATCGGTATCGAGCCTTTCTTCGCGCTGAACGCGACCTGCGCCTGCGGCGACGTCATCACCGTGGCGAGCAGGTTCTGCGCCTTGATCGCGTTCGCGTTGTCGGTCTTCGGGAACACGAACACGTCGCCCGCCACCAGATACGGCGAGTGCGGACCGAAGCCCGGGAAGCAACCGAAGTCCTTGCCGGGCGTCTGCTTCGCCGCCGAAAACTCGCCCTTCGCCCAGTCGCCCATGATCTGCACGCCCGCCTTGCCGGAAATCACGAGCGCCGTCGCGTCGTTCCAGTTGCGGCCCGGCGAGCCCGGGTCGACATAGTCGTGCAGCTTCTTGAACGACGCGAGCACCTTTTTGAAGGCATCGGAATTGACTGCCTTCGCATCGCGGTCGCGATACACCTTCAGATAGAGGTCCGGACCGCCCACGTCGGCGAACACGGCGTCGAAGGTGATCTTCTCCTGCCACGGCTGGCCGCCGAGCGCGAGCGGGATCACGCCCGCCTTTTTCAGCTTGTCGAGATCGGCGAGAAATTCGTCGAAGCTCTTCGGGTCGCCCGCAATGCCCGCCTTCGCGAACACCGGTTTCGAATAGAAGAACCACGCGGGCATGTGAATGTCGACGGGCGCGGCGTAGTAATGGCCGTTGGCCTTGATGCTGTCGAGTATCGATTGCGGGAAGATGGCGGCCCAGTTCTCTTTGCTGGCGACGGCATCGACGTTATTGAGCAGGCCCTGATCGATCAGATCGTGAAACTGCTTCGACGTGTTGAACTGCGCAGCCGTGGGCGGATCGCCGCCGACAATACGGTTGATCGCGGTCGCACGCGCCTGGTCCGCACCCGCCACGGCGTTGTCGACCCACTGGCCGCCCGCCTGGTTGTACGCGTCGGCGAACTGCCGGATGGCCGCCGATTCGCCGCCCGAGGTCCACCAGTGAATCACATTGGCCTTCAACGGCTCGGCATGCGCGACGACGCCCGTGATGGCCAATGCCAGTGCAATACCGCTTCTCAACGCCCACTGTTTTCTGCTGTTCATTCCGTCTCCTTCAGGCTCGATGCCCGATTTATCGGCTCGACTGCATACCAGCTTATGTCGGCTGCGTGTCAGTTCGCGTGTCAGTCCTTCTTGCTGCGCGCCTCGATGAACTTCGCGATCAGCTCGCCGCTGCGCTTGACCGTGCGCTGCTGCGTGCCGTAATCGACATGCACGACGCCGAAGCGCCGCTCATAGCCGAACGCCCATTCGAAGTTGTCGAGCAGCGACCACACGAAGTAGCCGCGGATATCGACGCCCTGCTTGACGGCCTGATCGACGGCGGCAAGATGCCGCTTCAGGAACGAAATACGCTGCGGGTCGTCGACGCGGCCATCGCGCACCTGGTCATCCGACGCCATGCCGTTCTCCGTGATGTAGATGGGCGGCAGGTTCGCATAGGTGCCGTGAAAGCCCGTCAGCAGATCGCGCAGGCCGTCCGGATGCACTTCCCAGCCCATCTGCGTGCGTTCGACATCGGGCAGCGGCACGTCGACGAAACCATGCGCGCCGTCGCTCTTCACATTGGTGCGGAAATAATAATTGATGCCGAGGAAGTCGAGCGGTGCGGCGATGGTCTGCATGTCGCCGGCGAGCACGAGCGGCTCGGCGCCCGGCCACAGTTCCCATAGATCGGCGGGATACTCGCCCTTGAGCAGCGGGTCGAGAATCCAGGCGTTGTGCTGCACCTCGAACCGATGCGCGGCGCGCTGGTCCGCTTCGCTCGACGACGCAGGCGTGCCGCGCCCCACGTTCGCGACGATGCCTTTCATCGACGACGGATCGTTGCTACGCAACACCTGGGTGGCCTGACCATGCGCGAGCAGCAGATGATGCATCGCCTGCGTCGCGTAGCGCACGTTCGCGAGGCCCGGCGCATGATGGCCGTTGCCGTAGCCGAGGAACGCCGAACACCATGGCTCGTTGAGCGTCATCCATGCATCGACGTGGCCTGCCAGTTCGCGGCTCATCAGGTCCGCGTAATCGGCGAAGCGATAGACGGTCTCGCGGTTCAGCCAGCCGCCGCGGTCTTCGAGATGCTGCGGCAAGTCCCAGTGATACAGCGTGACAAAGGTCTGCAAGCCCTTGTCCTTCAGCCTGCCGAGCAGCCGCTTGTAGAAATCGAGGCCTTTCTGATTCGGCCGCCCTGCTTCGTCCATCACACGCGGCCATGCGATCGACAGACGGTACGCCTCGAAATTCAGGCGCGTCAGCAGGTCGAGATCGCTTTCCCAGCGGTGATAGTGATCGCAGGCCACCGCGCCCGTGTCGCCCGCGAGCACCTTGCCGGGCGTCGCCGAGAAGATGTCCCAGATCGACGGCAGGCGGCCGTCCTCGTTGACGGCGCCTTCGATCTGATACGAGGCCGTCGCCGCGCCGAGCAGAAAGTCCTTGCGCCACAGCACCGAATCGGCGGAAGGCGTGAACGGATCGGTTTGCTGACTGCTGCCGGGTGCCACTGCATCGTATGCCACGGAACCTCCTCTCGCTGGATGAGTTGATGCGCATTGCAGCGCATCGGTCGACGGGATGGAAGCGAGAAGTGGAAGCGCTTCCACATGACCTGCGCACGATAGCAGCGGCGCTTTTGGCGCAGCAATCAGGGTTTGTCTGGATCCGCGAGATCCTGTCCGAAACCGGATGCAACGGGCATCGCGAACACGCTCCGCGCTGCACTCGACGTGCCCGCTTTTCGGTGCACGTACACAACGCGCACCGGGGATTGCTCGGCCAATGTCTCGGTTTTTTCCGACGAGTCGGGGTCCGGCCGGAAAGAACGGGATATCGGACCGCTACACTGAATCGTCGATGCGGAAACTTGTGACGCATCCTTTTAAGAATGAGAGCCCAATGCGAGCGACGACCATTCAGGCCAACGGCATCGTTCCTGCGCTGACGAGCATCCGCTTCCTCGCGGCGCTGACGGTTGTCCTCTCGCATTACCGCGAACTCGAACTGCTCAACACGCCCGTCTCGTTCTTCAATTTCGTCGATGGCGGACGCTCGGCCGTCTCGCTCTTCTTCGTGCTCTCGGGCTTCATCCTCACATACACGTATCGCGACGAACTCGCGACGCAAAGCCCGCACAATTTCTATGTCGCGCGCGTGGCCCGCATCTATCCGAACATCCTGTTCGCGCTCGCGATCGCATCGATCACGACCGCCTACCTGGTCATCACGCACAACGACGTGCTGCTGCTCAAATGGTTCGCGCTGAAGTCGGCGATCAATCTGTCGCTGGTGGTGAGCTTCGTCTGCCAGGTGCTGCTGATCACCGCCTGGTTCCCGTTCGCCGCGATCAACCAGCCGTGGAATGGACCGGCGTCGAGCGTGTCGTGCGAAGCGTTTTTCTATGCGCTCTTTCCGTTGATCCTCGCACGTTTCGTGAAGATGCGCGCCTCGACACTGGCCGCCACGCTGGTCGGCATCTGGATTGCGCAGGGCCTGATGATCGTGTTCATCATGGTCGTGTTTCCCGTCTCGCGCAGCCACTTTCTCGCGGGCGCGCTGCCGCTGTGCCGGATCGCCGAGTTCATGCTGGGCATCGGCGCGGCGCTCGCGTTCCAGGCGTTGCGCGGGCGCGGCAAGTCGATGCATGGGCGCGGCATCGCGCTGGTGTCGGGTTCCGTCGTCGTGCTGATCGTGCTGGCGTTGTGGCAGCCGGTGACGCCTGTGTTCTATCCGCAAAGCCCGTTCTTCGCGACGCTGATTCTCGGCCTCGCGCTGCTCGAACGGCCCGTGCTCGGCGTGCTGAATCAGCGCTGGCTCGTGCGTTTCGGCGAAGCGAGCTACGCGCTGTTCCTGATTCATGTGCCGCTCGCGTATCTGGCGTGGCTCGCAGGTTTTCGCTCGGGCAACGGCTGGATACCGCTCGTCTTCACGCTGCTGTTCAGCGTCGTCGTATTCACCTATTTCGAAGAACCGATGCGCCGTCGCATTCGCAGGCGTTTCCGCGCCAAGCCGCTCGTGCCGGCAGCCGTTGCCAACGATGCGGTCGATCCTTCCGTCGCCGTGGGTCCGGGCATGAAGCCGGGTTGATTGCGACGCTTCGAAACGTCGAACGCTCCACAAAGACAAACGGCGCTTCAGGCGCCGTTTGTTCGTTGAGGGTGCTTACCTGCTTCATGCCCAGTGCGCGGGAACCCACACGCGGCCCACCCAGTGCCCCGGAATCAGCACGACCGGGCGCGGCTTCGGCGCGACGTACACGACATGCGGCGGCGGCGGAGCGACGACCACGACATGAGCCGGGGGCGGCGGCACGACCACGGGTGCCGGTGCGACCACCACGGCGGGAGGCTGCGTCACGACGACGGGCGCAGGCACGGGTGCCGGTACCGGCGCAGCAACGACCACCGTCGACGTGGGCGGCGGCACCACAACGGGCGGGGGCACGATGACGGCGGCAGCGACTGTCGTCGTGCTGCCCGCCACCACCGTCGTTCCGCCCGTCGTGACTGCGCCGCCGTGCACGACGGTGCCGCTCGTCGTCACGGTGTTGCCGTGCGTGCCCGTCGCGCTGCCCGACGTGACGACCACGCCCGGTGCGACGCTCGTCGCGCTGCCGGAATGCGTGACCGTGCCGCCGTTGCTGCCCGTCACCGTGCCCGAGCGCGAGCAGGTCCAGCCCGCGCAGTTCGTCGACGCCGAATGGTTGTAGCTGTTGCCGTTGCCGCCCGTCACGGTGCCCGAGGACGAGTACTGGCCCGCGCCGTTGCGCGTCACTTCGCCCGACGTCGACGCCGTCTTGCCGTCCGAGCCCGTCATCGATCCCGTGTGCGAGCAGGTGCCGCCTGCGCAACTGGTGTCGCCCGAATGCTGCACCGAGCGGCCATTCGGACCGTACGCCGTGCCCGAGTTGGAGAACTGGCCGGGCGCCGTGCGCGTCACGCTGCCCGAGTTGCTCGCGATGCCGCCGTAAGGACCCGCCACGCCGCCCGCGTGATTGCAGGTTCCGCCGCTGCAGTAGCCGCCGTGCGCGCCGTTGTATTCGCCGCGCGACGTGTAGGCCGTGCCGTGCCCGTACCAGCCCGCCCATGCGGGCACGCTGACGAGCGACGCGCTGGCGCCGATCACCGTCGCGGCCGCCGCCAGCGCGATGCGGCGCGAGACGCCGCGTGCAGCGGTTGCGGACGAACGATTCAGCAGACCAGAAAACGAAGAGAAGAGTTGCGAGCGGAGTTTCACGGCTGTGTCCTTCACGGTTCGGGCCACTTGCAGGTGCAGCGTGGCGACGGAATGAATCGTAGAAGAAACGGCCCGCGAGGTCAGTTCATAAACTATGTCGGGAAATGTCACGCGAGGTCACGCGAGCGCGTCGGCGCGCTCCTCGAACCGGAACACGCCGACCACCTGTTTCAGCTGCCCAGCCTGCTCGCGCAGCGATGCGGACGCTGCCGTCGCCTGCCTGACCAGTTCCGCGTTGTGCTGGGTGACCTCGTTCATCTGCGCGACGGCGTGATGAATCTGCTCGATGTCCTGCGCCTGCTGGCGGTTCGCCGAATTGATGCCTGCCATGATGTCCGCCACGCGTGCGATGCTGCCGACGACATCCTGCATCGTCGTCCCGGCCTGATCGACTAGCTGACGCCCCACGCTCACGTTGTTCACCGACGTCTCGATCAGCGCCTTGATCTCCTTTGCCGAACTCGCGGCCCGCTGTGCGAGGCTGCGGACCTCTGAGGCCACCACCGCGAAACCGCGCCCGTGTTCGCCGGCTCTCGCCGCTTCCACGGCCGCATTGAGCGCGAGAATGTTGGTCTGGAACGCGATGCCGTCGATCACGCCGATGATGTCGAAGATCTTCCGGGCAGAGTCGTCGATTGCACTCATCGTGTCGACCACCTGCGCGACCACCGCCCCGCCGTCACGCGCCACCGACGAAGCCGTCTCGGCCAGCTGGTTCGCCTCCTGCGCATCGTCGGCGTGCTGCTTCATCGTGACGGTCAGCTGATCCATCGACGTCGCCGTCTGGTTCAGATTGCGCGCCTGCGTTTCGGTGCGTTCGTTCAGCTCCGTATTGCCGCTGGCGATTGCCTGCGCCGCCCCGTCGACATGCCGGGCGCTGTCGTTCACGCGAGTCATCGCCTGTTCCATCTTGCCGATGGCGGCCTTGAGCACGCGCGCGGTCGGCGCGCTGACGGCCACGCCCGAGACGTTCAGCGACAGCACGCCGTCGCGCTCGACACGCGACACGATAGCGGACAGTTCCGCAGCCTCGATCGCCGCGCGCCGCAGCCGTGTGGCGAGAAAGATCTCGATGCCCGTCTGAACCACGACATAGGCCGCATGCAGAGCCGTCACGCGGAAATTGGCGCTCGTCGTGCAGTACACGCCGAAATTCAGTGCCTGCAATCTGTCGAACGCAAGGTGGTGAACCGCAAACAGGCCGGCCGCCAGCAGCAGCGGACGCCAGTCGCGATAGACCAGCAGAAAGCCCAGCAGCACGAATACGCCGAAGTGGAATTCGGTCGTGCCGTGGGCAAGCTGAATGTGCAATGCGACCAGCACGACGTTGCAGGCAGTCAGCACCATGCTCGACAGCAGCGAGCCGCGCCCGGTGAAAAACACCACGCTGCCGGCCAGCCATGCGACCGTTCCCACTTCCAGCGCCAGCGCCGTTTCGTCGAAATGCAGGCCAATCAGTAAGGCGGCAATGGCGGAGCAGATCAGCGTCAGATACATCACGCAGTCGGCGGTGATCGCGTTCCGCTCGAGGAGCGAGTCGTCCTGCTTCGACAGAAATGCGTTCACACTCCCCGACCCGACCCAGTTCAGCGCTTTCCCAGACATCGAACAATCCCAAATACGTTTTACATTCCCCAGACCGGCGGCTCGCTTCATCGCCGTCCGGGGCAAACTTGAAAGCCGTGCTTACATCCGGCTTCCCTATTTACGGCACGTAAAGGAGGATCAGTAGGTCTGGTTCGGCGCGGATCTGACTCTTTTGTTTCATTTTTACCGCCCGCGCGGCGAATCCGATGCTTCAGAGACACGGTCGAAAGCCGTGGTGGGCGGTGCTGAACCATGCCGCTTGGGCACGGCCCCGATTGAATGCTTTGGGTCGCGGCGGCATGCGAGCGCTGCCTGCCGCCGCGACCTGCCTGCGCTATGAAGAGCGGTCGCGGCCGCGTGCGCGGGTCGCGCCCGTGACCACGCCGATGCCGAGCAGGATCACGGCGACGATCGCGACATAATGCTGCGCGACGTGCATGCTGACGAGGGCCCACGACACGCCGCCAATGAAAATCAGCCAGCCGATCAGATAAATGGCCAGGGTCATCGGATTCTCCTTTCCGCTTTGACGTGCAAGGTTTTGGCAAGAACCGTGCCGCGCGGAAAGACCGGCGTGTCGCTCAGTTTTTATGCAATGACATCTGTCCCGTCATCCGCGGGCGCGACCTTTTCGGCTTCGCGCTCGCGCCCGGCCCGCAAGCGCTGCATGTCGATCAGCTCGCGATACGACAGCCACGCGCCCGAGCCGCCCGATTTCGCCGCGTACATCGCGGCATCCGCATTGAGCAGCAGCGCTTCCGCCGAATCGCCGTCGGACGGAAACTGGCTGATGCCGATGCTCGCGCCGACGGCCATCGGCTGGTCGCCGATCAGCAGTTCGGAGTCGATCGTGCGCACGATGCGCGCGGCAATCACGGGTGCCGCTTCGGCGGAACGCTCGCCCTTGACGAGCACGATGAATTCATCGCCGCCGAGCCGCGCGACGAGATCGCCCGCGTGCAAAACCTGTTGCAGACGGCCCGCGACGATCGCGAGCACGTCGTCGCCCACGGAGTGGCCGTATTGATCGTTGATCTGCTTGAAGCGGTTCAGGTCGATGAACAGCACGGCGAGCCGCTCGCCCGTCACGCGCGCGCGGTCGATCGATTCCTCCAGTTTCTGCATGAACAGCATGCGGTTGGGCAGTCCCGTCAGCCCGTCGTGGCTCGCGAGATGCACGAGTTCGTGCTGCTTGCTGTGCAGCGCATCCATTTGCACGCGGATCTCGCGGCGCATGCGATCGAAGCCGCGCGCGAGCACGCCGATTTCATCGGTGCGCTTGACGGGCAGCGCGTCCATCGTGTGCTCGGAGAAAAAGTGCGTGGCGGCGTCGGCGAGCGTATGCAGCGGACGCGTCAGCGCGCGGGCGAACAGGATGGCGAGCAGGATCGCAAACGCGCTGAAGATCAGCACCATCCGTACGATGCTGTTACCGAGCATGTTTGCGCCAAGGAGCACATCGTGCAGCGGCTTCGCGAGACCGATCACGAGAAAGCGATTGCCCTGCGACTCGCCGAACGGCCGGCGCACGAACGCGAGCACCTGGCCTCCCGCCTCTTTCGGTTGCGTCAGTCCGTTCAGCAGCACGGGCTGTGTCGACTGCTCGAAGAGCGGCGTGGTCGCCGCGAAGCTGTCCTGCATGAGCACGCGCCGGCCCTTGTCGAAGCCGAAGGTCTGCGACGGATCGGGATGCACGAGGAAATCGCCCCACTCGTTCGCCAGATAGACCTGGTAGTCGCTCGGCAGATCGGCTTGCGACAGCCGCAGCAGGCTGGCCAGATCCACGTCGATGACGACCACGCCGACCACTTCGCCGCGTGCGTTGGCGACGGGTGTGCCGACCCGCAGCGTCGGCTTGCCCTCGGCCGCGTGCGCGCCATGCTCGTGATTGACGGCGATGGGCGAAATGTAGACGCGCCCCGGCATCAGCGCGAGCGTCTCGAACACATACGCGAACTGGCCCTTCTCCTGCAGCGCGCTTTCCTGCACGCGCACCGCGCCGCCCGATTCGCGGTCGAGCCGGATCAGCTCCAGCCCGTAGTGATTGCGCGCGATGAGCCGCACCTGCAGATACTCGGGATGCTGCACGATGAAGCTCGCGAACACCTGCGCGAGCCGCTCGCGCATCGGGCTGTCCGGCGAGGTGCCGTCGTCGCTGACGGCGACGCCTGCCGCGGAAGGCAAGGTCGACAGCACGAGCGCGTCCGCGGCGATGTCGTTGATCGCGACCGTGAAGCGCTGCCCGAGCAGTTCCGTCGACGTGAGCAGGCTGCGCTCCGCTTCGTGCACGAGCATGGTCCGATTCGCGCGATACGCGTAATAGCCCGTCGTGCCCGACGCGAGCACGCCGATCAGCGCGAGCAGCACGGAGAGCTTGAACGTGAGGCCCGGGCGAATCATCAGAATCGCTCCGGCCGGTCGCCCGAGACGATGCGGCTCCACAGCGCCTCGCGCGTCTGAATGTTCTCGACGGGCTCGAGCCACAGGATATGGCTCTTGCCCGTGCTTTCGGGCGATTCCGTGAGCGTGTTCGCGAGCCCCTGGCGTTGCGTCAGCAGGCCGCTGACCTCGGGTTCGAGCATGTAGTTGATCCACGCGAGCGCGAGCGGCCGGTTCGCTGCCGCACTCGTCATCGACCAGCAATCGAGCCACGCCAGCACACCCTCGTCGGGAATCACGTAGCCGACGTCGGCACCCGCGCGGCGCAGCAATTCGAGCTGCTGCGTGCCGTAGTTGCCGAACATCAGCGCGACCTTGTGCTGGACGAAGAATGCAGCGGCTTCCTCCGGCAGGTTGTAATAGGTCAGCAGATTGCGGCGCAGGTCGATCAGCTTGCGCGTGATCGTCTGGACCTGCGTGCTGTTCAGCTGGAACGGATTCGTATAGCCCAGTGCGAGCGCCGTGAAGGAAAAATTGTGCTGCGCACTGTTGTAGTCGAGTACCTTGCCGCGATAGCGCGGGTTCCACAATTCGTTCATTGAATGCGGCGCGACGCTGACCTGTTTGCGGTCGTAGATCAGGCCCATCGTCGAATAGGTGAACGGAATCGCGTAGACGGTGCCGTGTTTCGTGAGCCCGCCGATCGACGACAGCGCGCGAAAGCGCGGCAACTGGCGCTTCGTGTTCGGCAGGCTGGCGAGGTCGAGCGGCGCGAGCAGATTGTCGTGCGCGTAGCGCTGGATTTCAGCCGTGTTCGCGGCGAGCACGTCGAACTGCGGCTGCGTGCCTTGATGCATCTTGTCCCACAACGCTTCGTCGGAATCGACCAGCGTGACTTCGACCTTCGCGTGATAACGGCTTTCGAAATCTTTCACGACGTCGGCATCGGCATAGCCGGGCCATGCGAGCACGCGCAACACGTTCTCCGCTGCCGTCGCGTGTGCAACCAGCATGCAGCAGCCGAGAAAAAGGATGACTGAGTCAAGCAGGCGTTTCGGACGAACGGCCGCGCAAGCAATGCGGGCAGACAAGCCTCGCCGCCAGACACATGCATATGAGTAGCACCACCGCATTTCGTCTGTCCTTGTTGCGATCCGACTTCAATGCACACGCGAGGGGAAACGGTGTCCGTCGCTTGCTAACAACGCGCGACGTTTTTCTTCAGGGAAGGAACAGCAGTCTAGCCGAATCGCGTGCGCCAAAATATATTTCGTGTGGTCTACACCGTAGATAACGGCCCGGACGGACGCTTCTTTAACGATTGGCGCGCTCCCGTTTTTCAGGCAGCGTTTCAGAAAATGGCCGCAGCCGCATGCGCCGGGTCGGCGTGCAGCGCGTACGCGGCACATCATCATGCGTTTCAAACCGCTGTTTGTTTTTTCGCGTCGTTTTGCAGCGTGATCGTAATGAGCATTGATGACAACTGTTCGGCACGGCCGTGTTTTTTCGCGTCCTTGTTCGGCCGGCTTATTTGCTGCGAGTTGCTTTGAGTTGCTGCGAGAGGAAGCGCTTCCGCAACCGGTTCGGCTACTGAATCGATGCCACCGTGCGTCCGCCCTTCTGCACACTGCCCGCCGGGTGCAGCTCGAAGCAGAACGTGGTGCCCGCCCATTCGCGTTCGACGAGCCGTATCTGGCTGTCGTGCAACTGCAGCATGCGCTGGACGATCAGCAGACCGAGCCCGCCGCGATGCGCGCCGCCCGACGTGAACGCGCGCTGGAACAGCCGCGCGCGCACCTCTTCCGACATGCCCGGCCCGGTATCGCTGACCGTCACCGACACCTTGCCGTCGCGCACCGCGAGATCGACATCGACGGCGCCGTGGTCCGGCGTGTGACGGATCGCATTGTCGAGCAGATTGGTCAGCACGCGCTCGATCATGCCGAGATCGGCCGTCACGTTCGGCAGACGCGGCGCGATGCCCGCGCGCAACGCGATATGACGCGCTTCGGCGGACAGCTCGAACTTCTGGAACACGTCCTGCAGCAGATCGACGAGCGAAAAGTCTTCGAGCGCGAGTTGCACGTTGCCATGCTCGAGCCGCGCGAGTTCGAACAGCGACTGCGCGAGACGCCCGACCTTCACGCTCTGCGCGAGCGCGATCGCGAGATAGCGCTTGCGTTCGGCGTCGCTCAGCGAATCCGATTTCATCGACAGCGTTTCCAGGTAGCCGTGCAGCGACGTCAATGGCGTACGCAGGTCGTGCGAGATGTTCGCCACCAGTTCGCGTCGCTCCTGGTCCTGGCGCGTCAGCTCGCGCCATTGCTGACCGATGCGCTCTGCCATCTGCGCGAAGGTCGATTCGAGCGTCGCGATTTCGTCGCGCGAATGGGGCGCTGCAACGCGCGTCGCCCGCGTCGCCGTCACGTTCGGCATTGCCGGTTGCGCGCCGGGTTCGCCGTTCGCATCGAACTGACGCATCGCATCGGTGAGACGGCGCAGCGGCCGTGTGATCAGCCCGAACGCCATCAGGCCGGCGACGAGACCGAGCAGCGCGACGACGGCCATCGACCATAACGTGGTGCGCAACACCGAGCTGGCCGCGACGCGCGCCGCGAGTTCGTCGTGCGCTTCGCCCTGCAGCACGACGTACAGATACTCGGGCGGCCGCGACGCGTCGGACCCGGCGTGCGGCAGCAGCGCCGCGCTGAACACCTTGCGGCCGTCGACGCTGCGCGGGTCGTCGCCGAGTATCGGCAGCGGATCGCCTGCGATGAACTGCCTGACGGGACGCACATCGACCTGCATCCGCTTCAGGTGGCCGGCGGGCGCGTCGTCGCCTTCGATGTGGCCGTTCTGATCGAGCAGATACACCTCGACACTCGGATTCACGACCATCAGCTGGCCGAAGATCTGCCGCATCGCGTCCTTGCGCGTACCGTCGCCGCCGTCGTCGGACAAGGCTGGATTGCGCGCGATATGCGACGCGAGATCGCGCGACAGGCTCTGAATCACTTCCTTCTCGTGCAGATCGCTCGACCGGATCTGCAACCATGCCGACGCGCCGCAGCACGCGAGCAGCAACACCGAAAACACCAGCGACAACCGCTGCGTCAATGACAGGTTCACGACGCTTCTCCCTCGTGTGCGGCGGGATCGGCTACGAACTTGTAGCCGCGTCCCCAGACCGTGAGGATGCGGGTGGGCTGCGCGGGGTCGTCCTCGATCTTCGCGCGCAGCCGGTTGATGTGCGTGTTGACGGTGTGCTCGTAGCCCTCGTGCTGATAGCCCCACACGGCGTTGAGCAGATCCATGCGCGAGAACACCTTGCCCGGACGGCTCGCGAAGAAGTACAGCAGATCGAATTCGCGCGGCGTCAGCTCGATGCGCTTGCCGTGCACGCTCGCTTCGCGCGTGAGCGGGTCGATGAACAACCCTGCGAGATTCAGGCTGCCCGCCTCCATGCGCGCGTCTTTCGCCATCGCATCGGCGCGCCGCAGCAGCGCCTTCACGCGCGCGACCAGTTCGAGCACCGAGAAAGGCTTCGCGAGATAGTCGTCGGCGCCGAGTTCCAGGCCGAGGATGCGATGCACCTCGCTCGAACGCGCGCTCGTGATGATGATGGGCGTATAGCGCGCCATCGCGCGGGCGCGCCGGCAGATCTCCAGCCCGTCGACGCCCGGCAGCATCAGGTCGAGAATCAGCGCGTCCCAGTTGCCCTGCTCCAGCAGCCGCAAGCCTTCGTTGCCGTCGGCGCTATGCACGACTTCATAGCGCTCGTCCCGCAGATGCAGGCTCAGCACATTGGCTATGTCGACATCGTCTTCGACGATCAGTACGCGCTTCGGATGATCCATCGGCTCGCTTGAATTGAGTGGGATTAAACGCCTTCATACGACGTTTACAGCCCTGACATTGTGCAGAATTTTCGGCCGCCGGGTTATCACAATTAATTTAAGTTTCCGTGAGGACCCTGATATCAGCGCGGACTTACGCTACGGCCACGTTCAATCGAGTCGCACGAAGGAGCACACGATGAAAAGCCGCAGGCAGTTCCTGTTATCGGGCGGCAGCGCGCTGGCGACGCTGGCCGCTCTCGCGAACTGGCGCGCGTTCGCCGCCGGCGCACCGGACGCATCGGAGGCGTCCGGCAATGCTGCGGCGCGCTTCGAAGTCATGCACTCCGACGCGCAATGGCGGCAGATGTTGACGTCCGCGCAATACCACGTGTTGCGCGAGGAAGGCACCGAGCGCCCGTTCAGCAGCCCGCTCAACGACGAACACCGCAGCGGCCTGTTCGCCTGCGCCGGATGCAGCCTCGAACTCTTTTCGTCGCGCACCAAGTTCGACAGCCACACGGGCTGGCCGAGCTTCTGGGCGCCGCTCGATCACGCCGTCGCGACGCGCGAGGACGGCTCGTGGGGCATGGTCCGCACGGAAGTGCACTGCCGGCGCTGCGGCGGCCATCTGGGCCACGTGTTCGACGACGGTCCGAAACCGACGGGCTTGCGCTACTGCATGAACGGCCTCGCGATGACCTTCACGCCGCGCGCCGTGTAACGCCCTCCACTCTTTCGCACGATCCACCATCCAAACGATCATGTTACTCATCGTCCTCGCTTATCTCGGCGGCGCGCTCACGATCCTGAGTCCGTGCATTCTGCCCGTGCTGCCCTTCGTCTTCGCGCGCGCCGACCAGCCGTTCGTGCGCTCGGGCCTGCCGCTGCTCGGCGGTATGGCGCTCACGTTCGCACTGGTCGCGACGCTGGCCGCCGTCGGCGGCGGCTGGGTCACGCAGGCCAACCAGTACGGCCGCTGGATCGCGATCGTGCTGCTCGGCGTGTTCGGCCTGACGTTACTGCTGCCGCGCTTCGCCGACCGTCTGATGCACCCCCTCGTCAGTGCGGGCAACCGGCTGACCGCGCTCGCGCGGACGGACGGCGCCACGCCGCGCATCGGCTCGTCGTTTCTGCTCGGCATCGCGACGGGCCTGCTGTGGGCGCCGTGCGCGGGCCCTATCCTCGGCCTCGTGCTGACGGGCGCCGCGCTGCGCGGCGCGAGCGTCGGCACGACACTGCTGCTGCTTGCGTATGCGGCGGGCGCGGCGACCTCGCTGGCGATTGCGCTGCTGATCGGCGGCAAGGTCTTCGCGGCGATGAAGCGCTCGCTCGGCGCGGGCGAATGGGTGCGGCGCGGCATCGGCGCGGCGATGCTGTGCGGTGTCGCGGCAATCGCGCTGGGCTTCGATACGGGCGTGCTCACGAAAGTCTCGACGGTCGCGACGAGCGGTATCGAACAGCACCTCGTCGACAAGCTGTCGCCGCCGAAACCGGCCGCCAACGAAGCGATGATGTCCGCGAACCTGCCCGCGATGAAGCCTGCCGCCGCCGACGCCGCGCCGCCCGCCGGGACGATGATGCGCGCCTCGACGGCAGCGGCAGCGCTGCCCGTCGAAGGCACGCTGCCTGCGCTGACGGGCGCCGTCCAGTGGCTGAACTCGCCGCCGCTCACGGCCGATCAACTGCGCGGCAAGGTCGTGCTGGTCGACTTCTGGACGTACTCGTGCATCAACTGCCTGCGCTCGCTGCCGTATGTGAAAGCGTGGTCGCAGAAGTATCGCGACATGGGCCTCGTCGTGATCGGCGTGCATGCGCCCGAGTTCGCATTCGAGCGCAATATCGACAACGTGAAGAAGGCGTCGCACGATCTGGGCGTCGATTACCCGGTCGCGATCGACAACAACTACGCGATCTGGCGCGCGTTCGGCAACCAGTACTGGCCGGCGCACTACTTCGTCGATGCGCAGGGCCGCATCCGCCATCATCACTTCGGCGAAGGCGAATACGAGCAGTCCGAGAAGGTGATCCAGCAACTGCTCGCGGAAGCGGGCCATCCCGAAGCGGCCCAGGTGGCGACGGGTCTCGAACAGCATGCGAAAGGCGTCGAAGCGGCCGCCGACGGCAACGACATGATGTCGCCGGAAACCTACATCGGCTATGCGCGTGCCGAGAACTTCATGTCGCCGGGCGGCGAAGCGCCGAACCGCACTCATGCGTACAGCGCGCCGTCGAGCCCCGACGTCAACGACTGGGGACTCGCTGGCACGTGGAAAGTGGGCGCGGAGCACGCAACGCTCGCCGCACCCGACGGACGCATCGTGTATCGCTTCCATGCGCGCGACCTGCATCTCGTGCTCGGGCCGGGCGCGGGCGGCAAGCCTGTGCACTTCCGCGTGACCATCGACGGCGCCGCGCCCGGCAATGCGCGCGGCACCGACGTGAATGCCGACGGCACGGGCGTCGTCACGGAGCAGCGTCTGTATCAACTCGTGCGTCAAACGGGCGACGTGGCCGACCATACCTTCGCGATCGAGTTTCTCGATCCGGGTGTCGAGGCTTACGCGTTCACATTCGGCTAACCCCATTCGCCATCACCCTGTCATTCGAGGATCGATCACCGTGAACAAGAAACTCATCGCAAACGCATTCGGCTGGACCCGCACGTCGGCGGGACGAATCGCGGCGTGCGTCGCGATCGGCGCTGGCGCGATCGCATGGCAACACGTCGCGTCGGCGGAACAGGCCGTCCGGATTCCCGCGCCCACGCAGGACGAAAAGGCGGGCGCCACGCACACCGAAACGGCCGTCTTCGCGGGCGGCTGCTTCTGGGGCGTTCAGGGCGTCTACGAGCACGTGAAAGGCGTGCAGCAGGTCGCGTCCGGCTACACGGGCGGCGCGGCGAACACCGCGCAATACGAGACCGTCAGCGACGGCGAAACGGGACACGCGGAATCCGTGCGCATCACCTACGACCCGACGCAGATCACATACGGCCGTCTGCTGCAGATTTTCTTTTCGGTAGCGCACAACCCGACGCAGCTCAACTATCAGGGCCCGGATCACGGCACGCAATATCGTTCGGCCGTGTTTCCGCAGAACGCCGAGCAGCGCGTGATTGCGCAGGCCTATATCGCGCAACTGGACAAGGCGAAGGTGTACCCGGCACCGATCGTGACGAAGGTCGAGGACTTCAAGGGCTTCTATCCCGCCGAGCAGTATCACCAGAACTATCTGGTGCTGCATCCCGACTCGCCGTACATCGCAATCAACGATCTGCCGAAGATCACCTATCTGAAGCAGATGTTCCCGGATGTCTATCGCAACGATCCCGTGCTGCTGAAGGCGTCGGCGTCATGACACGCGACGTCAGCCGCCGACGGCCTCGACGATCCGCTTGCACATAGCCTTGTCGGGGTACGGTCCGATGCCCGCGCGCACGTTGTCGGCCATGTATTCCGGGCGGCCCGTGCCCGGTATCACGACGGTCACGGCGGGCTGCGCGAGCACGAACTTCAGCAGGATCTGCGCCCACGTCGTGCAGCCGATGTCGGCGGCCCACGCGGGCAGCGGCGTCTTGCTGACGCGCGACAGCAGCCCGCCGCCGCCGAACGGCTGGTTGATGACCACGCCGATGCCCAGATCATGCGCGAGCGGCAGGATGCGCTGTTCCGCGTCGCGATCGTCGGCGGCGTAGTTGATCTGTACGAAGTCGGGCTTCTCGCTGCGCATCACGCTCGCCACTTCATCGAACGCACTCGACGTGTAATGCGTGACGCCGATATAGCGGACCCTGCCGCGCGCTTTCCAGTCGCGCAGCGTGGCAAGCTGCGTGCGCCAGTCGACGAGGTTGTGCACCTGCATCAGATCGATGCGCGGCTGTTGAAGGCGGCGCATCGACTGCTCCATCTGCGCGATGCCCGCGTCGCGGCCCTGGGTCCAGACCTTGGTCGCGACGAACGCCTTGCCATGCGCGTCGAGCCGCGTGAGCAGCGCACCCGCGACGGCTTCGGACGAACCGTACATCGGCGATGAATCGATTGCCGAGCCGCCTGCCGCGAACAGCACCTTCAGCACTTCCGCGAGCCGCGCCTGGCCTTCGGGATCGTCGCCGACATCGAACGTGCGCCACGTGCCGCAGCCGACGACGGGCAATGACTCGCCAGTCGCCGGAATCTTGCGCGTCTCCATGCGCGGCAAGGGCTTGTCTTGCGCTTCCACCTGTACAGATGAAAGCGACGCTGCAGACAATGCGAGCGGCATCATCAGCGCGCGTTGCAGGAAGCTGCGCCGCGAGGTCGGTTCAAAGGACTGGCGCATCGCTTCGCTAGATGGCACGCGCTGCATCAACCCGGACGGCGCACGATGAAATCGATCTCGACGAGCGCATCGCGCGCGAGCCCCGTCACGCCGACGCAGGTCCGCGCAGGCAATCGTCCCGGCGGAAAATGCGCGGCGTACACCGCGTTCATCGTCGCGTAGTCGCGCTTGAACTCCGTGAGGAAGATACGCGCCGACACGACGTGCTCGAGTCCGAGGCCAATGCCCTTGAGCACCAGCACGAGGTTGTCCATCACGCGTTTGGTCTGCGCAGCGACGCCTTCGGGCAAGGGCGCCGCGTCGTCGTCGGGCGAGGTCGGCATCTGGCCCGTGACGAACACCCAGCCGCCCGATTCCGTCGCGTGAGAAAACGGCCCGACGGGCGTCGGCGCGCCCTCGACCATCCAGAACTGCGTGGTTTCGCTCATCTGTTGAGGCTCCGTGGACTTCGCATCGATCGATTGAAGAGGCGCGCGAGGTGCGCGCCGAGTGCATACCTTAGCGCGCTTCGCGCGACGCTGCATGAACGTGCTGTGATTGCGTGAGCTATCCTCAACGGACAAAAGCACCGGCGAAAGTAGGCAGCACCTGAAGCGAGCAATAATTTTCCGGTCGTCCGGGTTGCTCCTATACTTCATGTGATCTTTTTCCACTGGTACGAGAGGTCCGCATGATCACCATGCCTGAGGATGTCTTGCAAGCCAATGAAGGAGAAGTCGGATTCAGTTGGGACGGGACTTCGCCCCATCCTGTTTATGCGGATGCCACGGTGAAGAACAAGGACACCACGATGAATTGGGCCGAGCATCAGCGCATTGTTTGCAGCGCCGGCAAGCTGTTGACATCGTGGACAGCCGACGAGCACACCGGGAAGGGCAAGAAGGCCTTCAGGGCACTGAAGGACGCTTACGACGGCAGCAATAAGCAGCGGGCGGTTCTAAGAGTTTCAAAGGGCATTCATCAGCCGGAAACCAACCCTCATCTGCAACTGCGGGTCGTCGAGACGTTCTTCAACAACGAGGACAATACGTCGAGGAGCGTCAACTATACGTTCCACCTCGATGTCAGCGCGACGGAAATAACCAGTCCTGGGCTGGTTGACCGCTTTCAATGGGACGGCGTGCGGTTCTCTTACGAAGATGAGAACAATTGGTACCGATGGCCCGTCCTCGCGGTGCCGCCAAGAGCGAAAAACTCGTCCGCATCGCGCCGGGCGAGTATCAGTTATGCGTCACTGCAAACCCACCTGAACGACCTGGCGGAACAGGAGAAAAAGCGGCTGCGCCAGGAAGCACTCGACCAGCAGAAACTGCAGGCGCAAACGCTCGAAGCCAAGATCAACCAGGAACTCGTTCGCCTGAAGCAGGAAGAACAGGTCGAGCTTCGCAGGCGCAACAATGAACCGTCTCCGAAATTTTTCAAGGGGACGACCAAGGCCTACGTCGTGAACAAATATAGCAAGGGTTACTACGTGATCTGGGATGAGAAGACGCAGAAGCTGATCAAGACAATCTGAGCCGGCGTAGATCCCGCGCGGCCCATCTGCATAATCCACACGCCGCCGGGCAACTGCAGATCGATCGCCGCTCCGCAGGCAGGAACCCCATAAAAAAAGCGCGCTTCGTGAAGAAGCGCGCCCTTATGCGGTGCGGCGAGCGCCGCGCGCCATGTCATGTCATGCATTGCTCTGCCCGGCGGGACGGCACCACGCCCGGCGGCGCGCTGGTTTCGGCGCATCGCCGGCGTGCTGGACTTCGACGACTTCAAGCACCTCGCGCCACCAGCGCTCGCCGCGATGCGGCGCCGTGAGATCGAGCCGCTCGCCCATACGCGGCGTCGAGAGCGCGATGCCATGCGCGGCCGCGAGTCCCACCACGCGCTCGAACGGCTCCTGCCAGCGATGCATCGCCAGATCGAACGTGCCGTTGTGGATCGGCACGAGCCAGCGTCCGCGCAAATCGATATGCGCCTGCACGGTATGGTCGGGCTGCATGTGGACGTACGGCCACTGCGCGTCGTACGCGCCCGTTTCCATCAGGGTCACGTCGAACGGTCCGAGCCGCTCGCCGATCGTCTTGAAGCCGTCGAAGTAGCCGGTGTCGCCGCTGAAGAACACGCGCAGGTCGCCATCGACGATCACCCACGACGCCCACAGCGTGCTGTTGCCGTCGAACAGGCTGCGCCCCGAAAAATGCTGCGCCGGCGTTGCAGTGAACTGCAGGCCGTCGATCTCGACGCCCTGCCACCAGTCGAACTGGCGCACTTTCGACGCCTCGATGCCCCACTCGATCAGCCGGTCGCCGACACCGAGCGGCGTCAGGAACACGCCCGTCGAATCCGCCAGCGCGAGTACCGTCTCGCGGTCCAGATGGTCGTAGTGATCGTGCGACAGGATCACGCCGCGCAACGGCGGCAAGTCTTCTCGCGCGATAGGCGGCGCGTGGAAACGCTTCGGCCCCATCCGCCTGAACGGCGATGCGCGCTCCGCGAACACCGGGTCGGTCAGCCAGAACTGGCCGCGCAGCTTGAGCAGCATCGTCGAATGGCCGAGGCGGAACAGACTGCCGTCCGGCGCGGCGTCGAGGTCAGCGCGCGTCAACGCATCGACGGGCAGCGCGGCGGACGGCATCGTGCCGTCGGGCTTGTTGAACAGCACGTTCCACGCGATCCGCAGCGTCTTGCCGAAGCCTTCGACGGGGCGCGGCTTCACGTTGCGAAAACGCTCGCCATCGTGCTGCGGCGATGCGCCGGACAGATCGCGGCCGCGTTGCGCCGCGGTGAATCCCAGAATCTGACTGATGTTGCCGATGATCGATTTCATGCGAAGCGTCGCTCGAGACAGAAGGTAGACTGCACAGTGTAGTTTATTATCTCGAAAAGTAAACCCGTCGGTGTAAAATTAGCGCATGGACGACAGCACCACCCTTCCCCGTCTGACCGATCGCAAGCGCGCGGCCGTGATCGAAGCGGCCATCGACGAATTTCGCGCGTCCGGTTTCGACGCCACCAGCATGGACCGCATCGCGGCGCGCGCGAGCGTGTCGAAGCGGACCGTGTACAACCACTTCCCCAGCAAGGAAGCGCTGTTCGCGGCGATCCTCCAGCAGCTGTGGGACGCGAGCAAGGCAGGCGACGCGCCCGGCTATCGCGCGGACCAGCCTTTGCGTCCGCAACTGATCGACCTGCTCGCGCAGAAGCTGCGGCTGCTGAACGACAACGCGTTCATGTCGCTCGCGCGGGTGGCGATCGCGGCGGGTATTCATTCGCCCGAACGCGCGCGGGACATGGTGGCGCGCATCGGCGAGCGCGAGGAAGGATTGACCGTGTGGATCCGCGCGGCCGCCGCCGACGGCAGGCTCGACATGCCCGACCCCGCCTTCGCCGCGCAGCAGTTGCATGGTCTCGTGAAGGGATTTGCGTTCTGGCCGCAGGTGACGATGGGCCAGCCGCCGTTGACGGCCGAGGAGCAGACGATGGTGGCGCAGACATCGGCGGATATGTTTCTGGCGCGCTACGCGGTGAAACCGGGCGGCACGCTCTAGGCAGACGACACCAGCCCCGCCAGCGTATCGCCGAAGCCCCCCCTCACCTTCGACGCAAGCCGCGCGCTCGTCACCACACGCGGCGCCGCACTCCACGCAATACGCGCCCCCGTTTCGACCAGCAGCCCGACCAGCGCGACATCCTCGCTGCACGCCAGCGGCGGAAATCCGCCGACTCTGCAATACGCGCGCGCCGACACACCGAGATTCGCCCCGTGCACATGCCGGTGCCCATCGGCATTCAGGTACGCGCGATAGAACGCATCGCGCGTCAGTTCGTCGTGCTCGCGCCAGTCTTCGACGACCACCGGGCCGCACACCGCTTCTGCATCGAGCGCCAACTGCGCGACGAGCCAGTCCGGCGCGACGCGGCTGTCGGCATCGGTGAACGCGAGCCAGCGCACGCCCTGCTCCAGCAACGTCGCCGCGCCCGCTGCCCGCGCCTTGCCGACGTTGCGCACGTCGAGCGTCAACGCATGCGTATCGAAACAGCGCGCGATCGACGCCGAGCGATCGGTGCAGCTATCGAGCGCCACGACGATTCTCACCAGCTCGCCCCGCAATTCCGGATGCGCGGCCGCGATGCGCGCGGCCTGAAGGCAATCGGCGAGCAGTTCTTCTTCATCATGCGCGGGTATCACGATGCCGATCATGCGAGCCCCTCGCATTGCGCCACCGATTGCCCGTCCTTCGACCACACGTCGAGCAGCAGATCGTGCTCCGCGTGCTGCACGATGCGGTTCAACGGAGGCAGCGCGTCGAACGTCGCGTGCACATCGTCGGCGGTTTGCAGCTTGCCTTCGAACGGATGCCGCCAGTGGCATGCGACGAGCGTGCCGTCCGCCGTCAGCGATGCGCAGGCGCGCCGCGCGAGTTCCGCCGTCGCTTCGCGCGACAGGTAATAGCACAGCTCGCCGATCACGATCAGATCGAAGCTCGCCTCGGGCCATTGCTCGGGAATCGCGCGTTGTTCGAACGTGACGTTGCGCCTGTCGGCGAGGCGTTCGCGTGCAAGACGCACCGCGTGTTCGCTGATATCGCACACGGTCAGCCGGTCGCAACGCTGCGCGAGCAACGCCGACATTTCGCCGTTCGAGCACGCCGGTTCGAAGCCCGAGCGATAACACTCGCGCGGCAACGCCGCGACGGTCAGCAGACGCTTGCGGCGCTCGTACCAGCTGCCGCGATAGTCCCAAGGGTCGTCGTCCTGGCGGTACAGATCGTCGAAATAGGCGGAGGGAAATGACATGCGCGCGAACCTCAGCGAGGCGCCAGATTCCAGAGCCCGCCTGCGTCGCCGCCATCGTCGTCGCTGTCGAGCAGCGTCTGTCCGAGCGCACACTCGTCGCGTTCGGCGTGGCTTTGACGCAGGAACACGGGCAGATCGGCGATCGCGTGCGCAAACCATGCATCCGTGCAGAACGGCACGGCGCCGAGCGCGCGCGACACATGCTCCATCACTTGTGCCGCCGCCTGTTCGACGGCGACGCGCACGCGCAGCGCGCATTGCTGCGCATCGTCGCGCGGATGCGCATCGATCCACGCGGCCGATTCGCGCAGCAATGCAGCGACGGCCGACAGTTCGGCATCGGCGGCGCCCAGATGCGCGCACGCATGCGGGTCCGCGTGACGCTTGACGCTGTCGCGCAGAATCGATGCGAGTGCGGCGGCGCATCCGTACCAGCATGCGGCAATACCCGCGCCGCCATGCCAGAAGCCAGGACGCGACAGATACGCGCCTACGCCGCCGACCTGCACCGCGCGCGCGCCGTCGAAACGCACGCTGCTCGTGCCCGTCGCGCGCATGCCGACGGCGTGCCAGCCGCTATGGTCGATCGCGATGGAAGGCTGTGACAGTTCGACGGCAGCCAACACTGGTTCGTCGTCGCGCCATGCCGTCACCAACGCATGCGAGACGTGCGGCGCACCCGAACACCACGGCTTGACGCCTTCGAGCGTCAAGCCGTCCCGGCCGTTCGATGCGTGCGCGATCAGCTTCGCGTTCGGCGGCTCGGCGGCCCATACGGCCCAACTGCCGCCGCCGTCGTCGGCGAGTTCGGCGCGGTCCAGTTCCGCGAGGATCGCAAGCGCATCGGTGTGGGCCTCATACAGTTTCACCAGCGACAGATCGCACGCCGCGACAGCCGCGAGTCCGCGCCAGCGTGTTGCGGTTTCGCCTCGACCCGGCAGCGGCAGCCAGTCCATGCCTCGCCCGCGCAACGCATCCAGCGTGGCCGCGCGGCTTGCCGAGGCATCGTCGCCATAACGCACGCTCGCGAGGTATCGTTCCAGTGCCGGGACGAGCGCATAGCGCCTCGGCTCGATATCGGCGCCCGGTTCCTCGTCCTTCAGGCGCAGTCCGCTGTTGATGTACCACGCAGCGGGCGCGGCGCGCCGCAGGGGATCGTGGCCGATATCGCTCATGTGTTCCTCCATCAAGGCCTGCAAGAAGGCGTCGGGTGGTGTCGGGTTTGTTGCTGCGCCGCCAACAGCGCGGGTGCTTTCAAGCGTCGACGCAAGCGGCGTGCCCATGATTCGCGGAGCGTTTTCACCGGCTGCGCCTGCACGCGCGAGCCAGTCGGTTTGCGAGCCGTGCCGGTCGGCATGGCGATTGCGGTCCAAAGACCAGACGCGCCTTGCGCGCACGGCGCACCGCTCTCGCTGCGCTGCCGATCTCGACGAGGATAACGATGACGACGAACACGACAATGCAGAAAGCAGCCCGGCTCTCCGATCTCGCGGACAACGGCATGAAGCGCATCGAGGCGAACGGCACGCCGATCCTGCTGATACGTCGCGGCAATGCGGTGCATGCCTATAGCGCGGACTGTCCGCATGCGGGCGCGCCACTCGAACAGGGCGCGCTGTGCAATGGCAGGCTCGTGTGTCCGTGGCACAAGGGCACCTTCGACATCGCGACGGGTGCGCTCGTCGAACCGCCCGCACTGCTGCCGTTGACGCGTTATCCCGTGCGTGTCGAACACGGCGACGTGCTCGTCGACAGCATGCCGGAGCCGTCGAAGACGAGCGCGCCAACGGCTGCCGACACGCGCACGTTCGCGATCGTCGGCGCGGGCGCGGCGGGTGCGGCCGCCTGTGCCGCGCTGCGCGAGGCGGGCTTCGCGGGACGCATCGTGCTGATCGATCGCGAGCCGCGCACGCCGTACGACCGCACCGTGTTGAGCAAATTCGTGCCGTCGGGCGAGATGCCCGTCGATGAGGTTCCGCCTCTGCTACCCGACGACTTCTTCGCTACGCATGCAATCGAAACGATCCAGGCCGATGTCACGACGCTCGATGCCGGTGCGCGCCGTATCGACATCGGCAGCGCACCGTCGATTCACTACGACGCCGCGCTCGTCGCCACGGGCGGCATACCGAAACGGCTGACGCTGCAAGGCAGCGAGGCGGACAACATCAAGCCGCGTATCCGCCTGCTGCGCAATCGTGACGACGCGCGGCGCCTCGTCGACACTGCTGCGCAGGGCGAACACGCGCTCGTGCTGGGCGCGAGTTTCGTCGGACTGGAAGTGGCGTCGGCGCTGCGCGAACGCAAGCTTCGCGTGACGGTCGTGTCGCCAGGCAATGTGCCGTTCGAAAAGCAGTTCGGTCCCGAACTCGGCAGGCTCTTCATGCGGCTGCACGAAGCGCATGGCGTGAAGGTACGCATGGGCCGGCATGCGCGCGCCGTCGCGCCCGGCGATGCAAATGGCGCTCTGCGGGTGACGCTCGACAACGGCGATACCGTGTCATGCGATTTCATCGTTGCGGGTGTCGGCGTGACGCCGGCGACGGATTTTCTCGACGGCGTGACACGCAACGACGACAAGAGCGTCAACGTCGACGCGTCGATGCGCGTCACGAACGGTCTCTATGCGGCGGGCGACATCGCGCGCTTCGAATTGCAGGCGCCCGTCAGCGAACGCGTGCGTATCGAGCATTGGCGTGTCGCACAACAGCATGCGCGCATCGCCGCACACGCGATGCTCGGCATACCGCCGAAGGAACCGCTCGTGCCGTATTTCTGGACGTATCACTTCGGCAAGACGTTCGAATACGTCGGTCACGCGAAGCACTGGGATGAAACGAAATTCACGGGGACGCCCGACACCTTCGAATTCATCGCGCTGCTCGGCGAGAAAGGAAAGCTGGTCGCCGCCGTCGGCTGCAATCGCGAGAAACAGACGGGCATGCTGGTGGAAGCGCTGCGCAAACCGTTGAGTCTCGCCGATGCGATGAAGATTGCCGAATCGGCATGAACATGAACAAGCCGCGCATCGCACGAAATCATGCGATGCGCGGCTTCTTGTCAACCGCCACTCAACTGCTGTGCGACGGACACCCGCCCGCACCCGGCGGCTCCGGTCGATCGCCGCTGCCCAACGGCACCTCGGCGGTTTGCTTCGGATGCGGATTCGAACGAGGCGGGTTCGTGGCTTTCATGGTTTCCGTCGGCTCGCCAGGCTGCGTCGTCGTGGCGGTTTTGCGTTGCTCGCGTTTCTGTTCCATGTTCGTGCTCCCTCTTTCTGTTTGTCACTGCCCAGCCGGCGCCTCAGAACCGGTCGATCCTGAAGTCGCCCGCCAGCGCGGTGGTATTGCGCCGCTGCATCAGCTTCTCGAATTCGACCGCGATGCGCGCGAGCGATTGACGCTTCTGGATCAGATCCCACTGCGTGTATGCATCGAACGCTTCGTCATCGAACGAGACCGTGACCGACGCGCGTTGCCCTTCGGCATCGAAGCCGATGTAGAGCATGCCGTTGCTCAGTTCCTCGATGCGGAACTCAACATGTCGAGCCTCGAAATAACGGCCGAGCGTTGCGGCGATATCGCGCCGGTCACCCGGCATCACGGCGATCGTCATGGGAATTTCTGCTGAAGGCATCCGCGTAATGCACGCGACGCGCGCTGGAATATCTACACGCGTGCCTGGCTGTGCGTCACCGTGCCGTCTGTCGTTCACATGCGGTCACGGCTGGCGTTGCCCGCCCTGATGCTGCGGCGGCTTCTGGTTTTGCTGCTGTTGCCCGCCGTCCCGATTCGGTTGATGCGGGGTCGCCGGATGATTCGGTGCTGCTTTTTGCGTGCTCGTCGTTTGCTTCATGGTCAATGTCCTCTTTGGGGTTGAACACGAGTTCGCGGACCGCGCGCATAGCGCGACACGCTCGCCTGTTCGATGCGGCAAGCGGCGTTCCCGTCGCGAGGAACAGCGTTTGCTGCTGCGCAGGTGTTCTTCGGATGTTCGCGATGGCTTCTTTCTTGCATCCGCAACGAGAAGCCCACCATGCCGATGACGCAAAACACGACCACCGACGCCACCGAGCCACCGACGACCGACAACCGCGCTGCGACCCGGCCCACTCGCATCGCTCCGAGCCTGCTTCGCCTGAATCACACCTGCGAGCGCAAGGAGCACGCGCATCATTTCCGTATCCTGATCGATGCCGCCGAGTACTTCGCGACGCTGCGTGCAGCGATGATCCGCGCGCGCCGTAGTATCTACATCGTCGGCTGGGACATCGACAGCCGTCTGCAACTCGTACCCGGAGGCGCGCCCGACGGTCTGCCAGGCCAGCTTGCGGACTTTCTTTGTGCGCTCGCGGAAGCGAACCGTCATCTGCGGATCTACGTGCTCGCGTGGGACTTCGCGATGCTGTACGCATTCGAACGGGAATGGCTGCCCGTGTACAAGCTCGGCTGGCGCACGCATCGCCGCATCCGCTTCCGGCAGGACGGACGGCATCCGCTCGGCGCTTCGCATCATCAGAAAATCGTCGCGATCGACGACCGGCTCGCGTTCGTCGGCGGGATCGATCTGACCAGCTCGCGCTGGGACACGCCCGAACATCATCCGCAAGCACCGCTGCGGCGCAACGCGGGCGATACGCCCTATCAGCCGATGCACGACGTGCAGGCCATGTTCGACGGACCGGCCGCGCATGCCGTGAGTCTGCTGGTGCGCGAGCGCTGGCGACGCGCAACGGCCAAAGCGCTCGACCCGACGCCCGACTCGATGCCGCGCCCCGACGATGCCTCCAGCATCTGGCCCGCGGACGTCGCCGCCGATATCGAAGCGGTCGAACTCGGCATTTCGCTGACGCAACCGGCCTTCGAAGGACGGCCGCTCGTCGAGCAGATCCAGCAGTTGTATATCGATGCGATCGCAAGCGCGAAGCACAGCATCTACATCGAAAACCAGTACTTCACAGCGAGCCGCGTGGGGGCCGCGCTCGCTGCGCGTCTCGCCGATGCGGACAGTCCCGATATCGCCGTCGTCGGTCCGGAAAGAACCAGCGGCTGGCTTCAGGAAGCGACGATGGGTGTGCTGCGCGCGCGGCTTCACGCTCTGCTGAAACAGGCCGACGGACAGCGACGCTACGCGATGTATGCCCCCACCACGGGCGGGAGCGCGAGCGGCGCGCATGGCCAGATCATCAACGTGCACAGCAAGCTGATGACCGTCGACGATGAGGTGCTGATCGTCGGCAGCGCGAACCTCAACAATCGCTCGATGGTGCTCGATACGGAATGCAACATCACGCTCGAAGCGCGCGGCGATCCGCGCGTGCAGACGGCGATCGCGGCGGTGCGCAACCGTCTGCTGGCCGAGCATCTGGACGTCTCTCCCGCGCAAGTGCAAACCGCGCTCGACATGCGGCGCCTGAACGAAGCGATCACGCACCTGCGTCACGGCGAACGCACGCTGATGCCGCTCGACCCCGTCGTATCCGGCGACCTGGACGACCTCGCATCGCGTGTGTCGGTGTTCGATGCCGAAGCGCCCGTTGCGCCGCACGAACTCGTGCGCCACTTCGTGCCCGAAGAACGCAGCCGTCCGCTGACAGGAAGACTGCTCGCGCTCGGCACACTCGCGTTGAGCGTCGTCGCGCTGACCGTGCTGTGGCGTTTCACGCCGCTGCGCGACGCCGTCAGCTTCACGACGCTGGTGCATGCCGCGCAGCACGTGCACGCGTCGCCGCTCGGGCCGTTCGCCATCGTCGCGCTGTATGCGCTCGCCGCGAGCATTTCGGTTCCGGTCACGCTGCTGATCGCCGCGAGCGGCTTCGTATTCGGCGCGCTGTGGGGCAGCGCGTACGCGTTCGCGGGCACGATGATCTCCGCGTGCATCACGTACTATGCGGGCGCGTCGCTCGGTCATGATGCCGTGCGCAAACTCGCGGGCAGCCGCATCAACCGGATCAGCGAAAAGCTCGGCAAAAAAGGGCTCGTCGCGGTCGTCATCGTGCGCGTCGTGCCCGTTGCGCCATTCACGATCATCAACCTCGCGGCGGGCGCGTCGCATATCAGTCTGCGCGACTACCTGGCGGGCACCGTGCTCGGCATGACGCCCGGCATCGTGCTCGCGACCACCTTCGCCCATCAGCTCGTGGCAGCCGTGCGTCATCCGTCGCTCACGGGGCTGGCCCTCGTCGCGCTGATCGGGGCGGCGCTCGTCGGGCTGTCCGTTGCATTGCAGCGCTTCTTTGCGCGCCGCTCATGAACGCTACTAGCCCTCTTACCTCGCAGGAAAAAGCTACGGCCAAGGTGGTCCGCGCGCTGCGCATCGCCACCTGGAACATCCACGGGACGGTCGGCACCGACAGGCTCGCGTCGCCGGAACGGATCGGGCGCGTGATCCGCGAACTCGACGCGGATATCGTCGCGTTACAGGAAGTGCCGCTGGGCGGCAGCTTTGCACCGAACGCGCTGCCCGTCTTGCGCGAAATGACAGGGATGGACGCGATCGCGGGGCCGACGCTCGATACGCCCGAACGCCGCTATGGCAACGCGATCCTGAGCCGCCTGCCCATCTGCGCGACGCGTGCGCTCGATCTGTCGTTCGGCACGCGCGAAGCGCGCGGCGCACTCGACGTCGACGTGGAGACGGACGGCCCGGGCACGGCGCTGCGCGTGGTCGCGACGCATCTGGGCCTGTCCGCGCGCGAGCGGCGCGCGCAGATCCGCGCGCTGATTTCGGCTTTCGATACGCCGCGCATGCCTGTGCTGCTGATGGGCGACATCAACGAATGGTTCGTCTGGGGCCACGCGCTGCGCATGCTCGTTACCCATTTTCAGGCGGCGCCCGCGCCGCGCACGTTTCCTTCGCGCCTGCCTGTTTTCGCGCTCGACCGTATCTGGATGCACCCCGCCGACCGCCTGCTCGACGTGCATGTGCACAGCAGCATGCTCGCGCGTGCCGCATCGGATCATTTGCCACTGGTCGCGCGGATCGCACGGGAGCATCATTGGTAGCTCGCGGTGAAGCGCAGGCGCAACGCTTGCGCGCGCTGCGGGTTCGTTCAACTCTCTTCATGGAGCTGCCAATGGTCAGAAAGAATTACGCCCCGGACGAAAACGCCCCACGCCAACCGTATGCGGACAAGGACGCGGGCGTCGGCATGGGCCGGATCACCCTCGACGACGATGACGACCTCGAGGACGACCTGGAAGATGAAGAAGAGGACGATGCGGAAGGCGCCCGCTAGGCGCTAGCCGGGCGCTCGCCATGTGCCGGCGAAAGCGCGATGAAAGGACGCAGCGCACGGCGTGATGCCGCGCGCTGCTTTTGTTTTATGCGGAAGGTCAATCAGGCGTGCCGTTCGGCGTGGCTGTCCATGCCGCGTTCATCGATGCCTTGTTCGGCCTGCACCGGCTGCGGCGGCCGCGTCGGATCGAAATCGGCCCAGCGGCCTCGCTGCCAGCGTCCCGTGGCGCGCTCGATCGCCGCGCCGCCTGCCTCGCGCAGCACGTGCGCGGCGGTGTGCTGCGAGTCCGGCGTGACGTGCACGGCCAGCAGCACGCCCGAGTCGCGCGTTTCATGATGCGCGCGCTCTGCATGGATGCTCTTGCCACCGCCGCGCGTCCGGTACATCGCCCCGATCAGCGAACCGATATACGCGCCGACCCCGGCCGCGATCGCCGACACCAGCACGGGTGCCGAGAACGCGGTGAAAATGCCGACCCCGACCACGGCCCCCGCGACGGCCCCGATCGTCACGCCGATGCCCGCACCCTTCGGCGCATCGGTGGCGGCGGCGTCCTTGTTTTCATCGCCGCCGATCGGAAAGCGGGCGTGCTGGCCGCGCGGGTTGACGAAGAACAGCGACACGTCTTCTTCGAGGAATCCTGAACGGAAAAGGCGTTTGGCAGCGGATTCGGCTGCGGGGAATGTGGTGAATCGTGCGGCAACGATGAGCGACATGATACCTCCCTTGTTCCAGACTTCGTTCGATAAAGGGCGGCGGCACATCGCCAATCCTCTTGCGCGGACGCCGCCCGCCAATGACCTGAATTGAGCAAGGCATGCGCCCGTGCTTCAGTTGTCACCGCGGTTGTCACCGGTTGTCACATCACTTGCGGCGTCCACGCGCGGCTTCGTCGAGATCGGCTTCGTTCGCCGCTTCCTCTTCCGCGCCTTCATCCGAGCCCTCGATCATCTCGCCCGCGATGCCTTCGGACGCTTCTTCACCCGTTGCGCTGATGACGCGGTCCACATCGATGTCCTCGTTCTGCTCCAGCGTCGAATCGCCATCGGCCGATGCGCGTTCGCCCGTGCCGGCGCGGTCGCTGTCGCTCGCGAGTTCGGCTTCGCCCGTTTCGAGCGCGTGGTTGTCGAGTTCGTCGTCGACGTCGAACTCATGACGCTTCGCGCCCGCTACGTCGCTGCCGCTATCGGACGAATCGCTCGGGCCGAGCGATGCGTTGTCGTGTCCCGCCGGCTTGACCACGGGACGTTGTTCGTCGTCGGGATTGAGTGTGCTCATGCTGGCCTCCAGAGTGAGTTGATTCGGATGCTGCCTCGCTACACGAGGCGCAAAAAGCATTCCGCTCTTTGCCGCGATCTGCCGCAATCGGCGCTCGTGTAAAGGGAACGTGCCTTGCTCGTCAGCCGATGCATGCAGCACGCACACTTCCGCGAAGACGTCATGAGCACACGCAAACCCGCATCACGATCGACTGGCGAAGCAGGCGATACCGGCGAGACGATGCCCGCCGCAAAAGACACTCGACGCGACACACCGCACGTCGAACCGGACCAGCAGCCCGCACGCCTCGACGACTGCCGGCGCTGCGCGCTCTGGTCGCGCGCGACGCAAGCGGTCGGCGGCGTCGGGCCGAAGCACGCGCCCATCATGATGGTGGGCGAACAGCCTGGGGATAAGGAAGACCTGCAAGGCATGCCGTTCGTCGGACCCGCGGGCCAGTTGCTCGACGATGCATTGAGTGAAGCGGGCGTGGACCGTCGCGATGTGTACGTGACGAATGCCGTCAAGCATTTCAAATGGGAGCCGCGCGGCAAGCGGCGCATGCACAAGACGCCCGCGCAGCGCGAGATCGATGCGTGTCGTTACTGGCTGGAACGCGAACTGGCTTCGGTCGGACCACGCGTGCTCGTCGCGCTCGGCGCGACCGCGCTCAAGGCGATACTCGAAGATCGCGATGCGCGCCTGCAGGCAGTTGTCGGCAAGGTGCTCGAACATGGCGGCCGGCATGTCGTGCCGACCTATCATCCGTCGTTCGCGCTGCGCGCGCCCGATGAAGCGACGCGGCATCGCGCGTATGCCGCCATCGTCGCGGCACTGCGGGAAGCGGGAAAGCTCGCGCAACGCGAAGCGGCGCGCGAAAGCGACACGTGACGTGCATCACGCCTGCGCGTCGAGCGCTTCCTTCAGTTGATCAAATGAATAGGGCTTGCGCAACGCGGTCCATGCGAACGGCAACGAAGCGTCGGACGGTTGGGCGTCGAGCCCCGACGAGAACACGACGCGCTGTGCCGCCCGCAGCGCGACCGCCGCGCGCGCGAGATCGAAACCGGACATGCCAGGCAGCGTGAGATCGGTGAGCAGCACATCGAATGGATGTACGTGCAAGCGCTGCAATGCCTCTTCCGCGCTGGCCGCGGCTTCGAAGGTATGGCCCAGCATCGCGATCAGTTCGCACAGCGCGTCGCGCGCATCGCGTTCGTCTTCGACGACCAGAATGCGCAGCGTGCGCTTCAGGCCGGCTTGTGCCATGTCGTGCGCCGCGTCGTGCATCGGCCGCTCCGTGACGTCGAACATGTCGCGTATCTTGCGCGCGAGCTGCGTGCGGCTATATGGCTTTTGCAACAGATCGGCGCCGCGCCGCAACTGCGCATCGAGGCCGATCGTGTCGCGCGTGTGGCCCGATGTGAACAGCACCTTCAACGACGGCCGCATCAACAGCGCCTGACGCGCCATTTCAGGGCTCAGCAGCGGGCCCGGCATCACCACGTCGCTGAACAGCAGATCGACCTTCGCGCCGCTGCGCAGCACGGTCAGCGCTTCCGTTGCGTCGTTCGCGGTCAGCACGCCATAGCCCAGTTGCGAGAGCATATCGACCACGGTCAACTGCACGCGCCGGTCGTCTTCGACGACGAGCACGGTTTCGTCACCGCGCAGATCGTCGACGGCGTCTGGTTCGGCGGGAGCGGCAGGCCGCGCGACGGGCGGCTGCGTCGAGCGCGGCAGATAGATCGTCACGGTGGTGCCGACGCCCGGCGTGCTCGCCAGTTCGATATGGCCACCGCTCTGCAGCACGAAACCGTAGGCCATGCTCAGGCCCAGCCCCGTGCCCTGCCCCTCTGGCTTGGTCGTGAAGAACGGATCGAAGGCGCGCTCGGCGACATCGGCGCTCATGCCCGTGCCTGTATCCGTGACCGTCATCTTCACGTAGTCGCCGGAATCGATCTGCGCGGTCATGGCGGCCTGTGCATCGAGTACCGCATTCGACAGCCCGAACGTCAGCATGCCGCCTTCCGGCATCGCGTCGCGCGAATTGATCGCGAGATTGAGCAGCACATTTTCCAGTTGATGCGTGTCGACCAGCACGTTCCACGAATCGCCGCCGCCATGCGACTCGTGAATCCGCACGCGCACGCGCTCGCCGAGCGCGCGGCGCAGCAGGTCTTCCATGCCGTGCAGCACGTGGCCGAGATTGCTGGGGACGGGCTGCAGCGCCTGGCGGCGTCCGAACGCGAGCAGGTGCGACGCAAGCTTCGAGCCGCGCTCGACGGCTTCGATCGCGCGGCCGATGCGCGAGCGGCTCCATGCATCGTCGTGCCGCGCGCCGAGCAGTTCCAGGTTGCCGCGCAGCACTTGCAATACGTTGTTGAAATCGTGCGCGACGCCGCCCGTGAGCTTGCCGAGCGCTTCCATTTTCTGGGACTGAAAGAGCGCATTGCGCGTCTGGTCGAGCAGTTCGGCGGCCTGACGGCGCTCGGTGATGTCGCGCGTGATCTTGGCGAAGCCGATCAGCGTGCCGCCTTCGTCGCGGATCGCGTCGATCACGACGTGCGCCCAGAAGCGGCTGCCGTCGCGCCGCACGCGCCACCCTTCGGCTTCCCAGCGCCCTTCGCGCGCGGCCGTCTCCAGACCTCGCTGCGGCACGCCTGCCGCCGCGTCTTCGGGCGTGTAGAAGCACGAGAAATGCGAGCCGATGATCTGCTCGTCCGTATAACCTTTGATGCGCCGCGCGCCAGGGTTCCAGTTGGTGACGCACCCTTCCGGCGACAGCATGAAGATCGCGTAGTCGTTCACGCCCTGCACCAGCAGACGGAAGCGCCGGTCGCTTTCGAGCGCGGCATCGGTGGCGTTCTTCTTGTCGCTGATGTCGCGCACGACGCGACCATAGCCGAGCAGATTGCCGTCGGCCGCGTGAAGTGCCGTGACGATCAGGTTGGCCCAGAACTGCGTGCCGTCCTTGCGCGCGCGCCAGCCCTCCGTTTCATACCGTCCGTCTTCGCGCGCACGCTCGAGTTCCATCTCCGGCACACCGGCGCGCTGATCTTCCTCGGGGTACAGCACGCGCACGTGCTGGCCGAGAATCTCATGGGGCGCGTAGCCCTGGATTTTCTGTCCACCCACGTTCCAGCTGATGATCGTGCCGTCGGGCGCGAGTGCGTAGATCGAGTAGTCGGTGGTGGATTCGGCCCACAGGCGCAGCCATTCGCCGCTGAAGTTGACGGCGTGCGCGTCCACGCCGCCTGCCGCGGCTTCGTATTCCGCGTGCGGATGAGGCGGCTGCGCGTCTCGCTCCGCCTCGCTGCCGATGTCTTTGTCGTCGTCGCTCATTGCCCGGGATATGGCCTTCTGCACGCGTATTGTATAAGCATGAAGATGCCGCCGGAATGCCAGTCAAACCCTGACGTGGCCGCTTTGGCGCGCTTCATAGCGGGAATCTGGTCGTCGAGAGGATTTCCTTGAGCACCATGAAGCTGCGGATCTGCCGCACACCGGGCAGGTACAGCAATTGCTCGGCGTGCAGCCGGTTGAAGCTCTCGCTGTCGCGCGTGCGCACGAGCATGAAGTAATCGAATTCGCCCGTGACCACGTGACACTCCATGCAGCCCGATACCTTTTGCGCAGCCTTTTCGAAGGCGGCGAAGGTTTCGGGTGTCGAGCGGTCCAGCACCACGCCGATCACCACCAGCATCCCCGCGCCGACCGCTTTCGGATCGAGCAATGCCACCGTTGCGCGAATCATGCCCGCTTCCCTGAGTCTTTCGACGCGCCGCAGACACGCGGGCGCGCTCAACTTCACCTTCGCTGCGAGCGCAACGTTCGAGATCGACGCGTCCTGCTGAAGCTGCTTGAGGATCGCGCGATCGATGCGGTCGAGCTGCGAGAGCGAGGTGGTTTCCCCTGCCGGGTGGCTGCGTAATTTTGTTGCGCACATGGTTTATTTCAGGAAATTAGCGAAAGTAGGTCATGCTTAATCCCTTCTTAAAGTAACTACATGCCATTTATTTCGCAAGCTCATTTCGCGGCGTCTTTTCTATCATGTTTCCCAACGCGGCATCGTTCGCGTTTCGTCCGACGCAAACGTCCGACGCCCGATACGCGCCCTTCCCAGACCAACGGATCCCGACCATGAACCTGCAACGCTTTCCCCGTTATCCCCTCACCTTCGGGCCGACGCCGATCCAGCCGCTCAAGCGGCTCTCCGATCATCTCGGCGGCAAGGTTCAGCTTTACGCGAAGCGCGAGGACTGCAACAGCGGTCTCGCGTTCGGCGGCAACAAGACGCGCAAGCTCGAGTACCTGATTCCCGAAGCGCTGGCGCAAGGTTGCGACACGCTCGTGTCGATCGGCGGCATCCAGTCGAACCAGACGCGCCAGGTGGCGGCCGTCGCCGCGCATCTCGGCATGAAGTGCGTGCTCGTGCAGGAGAACTGGGTCAACTATCACGACGCCGTGTATGACCGCGTCGGCAACATCCAGATGTCGCGCATCATGGGCGCCGACGTGCGGCTCGTAGCCGACGGCTTCGACATCGGCTTTCGCAAGAGCTGGGAAGATGCGCTGGAAAGCGTGCGCGCCGCAGGTGGCAAGCCGTATGCGATTCCCGCCGGCTGTTCGGATCATCCGCTCGGCGGACTGGGCTTCGTCGGCTTCGCCGAAGAAGTGCGCCAGCAGGAAGCCGAACTGGGCTTCAAGTTCGACTATGTCGTCGTGTGCTCGGTGACGGGCAGCACGCAGGCGGGGATGATCGTCGGCTTCGCGGCGGACGGGCGCGCGGACCGCGTGATCGGCATCGACGCCTCGGCGAAACCGGAACAGACGCGCGAACAGATCACGCGCATCGCGCAGCGCACCGCGGAACAGGTCGATCTGGGCCGCGATATCACCGCGCAGGACGTCGTGCTCGACACTCGCTATGGCGGCCCCGAATACGGCCTGCCCAACGAAGGCACGATGGAAGCGATCCGCCTGTGCGCGCGGCTCGAAGGTGTGATGACCGATCCCGTCTACGAAGGCAAGTCGATGCACGGCATGATCGACAAGGTGCGGCGCGGCGAATTTCCGGAAGGCTCGAAAGTGCTCTATGCACATCTGGGCGGCGTGCCCGCGCTGAACGCGTATAGCTTCCTGTTCCGCGAAGGCTGAGCGCGGCAACCGGACCGTCAAAATCGGCATAGGGGGTAGCCAACAGGCTACGCCCCTGCCACACCACCCGGCATGCGGGTCCGCACCGGGCGGTTCGGGAAGTTGAGGTCAGGAGAGACGGGGTAGGCCTAGTCGGTCGAACCATGC
>NZ_JAAGPD010000048.1 GCF_017104565.1 Paraburkholderia sp. Tr-20389
TACCTGCGCGGCATCGTCGCGACGCCGGACGGCCAGCGCGTGCTGAGCGCGCAAGCGTCGGCGCCTGCGCCCACGACGGGCGCCGCGCTCGAACTGGGCCGCGAAGTGGCGAACCAACTCGAAGCGCAAGGCGCACTCGAGATCGTGCGCGCGCTCTCCACCGCGAGCGGCCCGGCCGCTTCCGCGTGATGGCGGCCGGCTCGAACCCGACACCCGGTGCATTTCCGTCCCAGGACGGCGCAGGCTCGTCGCATCCGTCAGGCTCGCGCCTGACGGTGGTGCTGACGCGCCCGGCGGGGCAGTCCGAGGCGCTCGCCAGGACACTGCACGAGGCCGGTGTCGCAACCGTCGAATTCCCGCTCATCGAGATCGCCGCAACCGACGACGCCGCTCCGCTGCGCGCGGCGCTCGCGTCGCTCGAGAAGTACGCGCTCGTCGTGTTCGTGTCGCCGAACGCCGTCGACTACGCATTCGCGAACCACGACGCGATCTGGCCGCATGCGCTGCCAGTCGGCGTGGTCGGTCCGGGCAGCGTCGCGGCGCTCGCGAAGCACGGCGTCGAGGCGCCCGCGTATCAGGTGATCAGCCCCGGCGCTGACGCCGACGACAACGGCGACGGCGCACGCTTCGACTCCGAGGCTTTGTATTCCGCGCTGGAAGCGTCGCTCGGCGACAACGCGTTCGAAGGCAAGCGCGTGCTGATCGTGCGCGGCGACGGCGGGCGCGAATGGCTCGCCGAGCGTCTGCGCGAAGCGGGCGCCGAGGTCGAGACGGTCGCGGCCTACCGGCGTCTCGTGCCCGAGCCGTCAATCGGCGCGTGGTCGCGCATTCACTCGCTGTTGTCGGACGAATCGACCGCGCCGCACGCCTGGCTCGTCACGAGTTCCGAAGGCGTGCGCAATCTCGCCGAACTCTCGCATGACCATCTGACGGCCAGCGAGCAGACGCATCTGAAGCGCGCGAGGTTCGTCGCGCCCCATCCGCGCATCGCGGAAACCGCGCGGGCATTGGGTTTTGATAGCATTACGGTGTCCGGTGCGGGCGATGAGCGCATTGCCCGCACGTTGTTGTCTCTCGCGACACCGTCCGAAGTTCAACCGGTCCAGTCCAACCCGGCACAAGAACGCATGTCTGATACCAACGCATCCACGACCCCCACGCCTAATCCCGCACCGCGGCCCGCCAGCACGCTGCCGCCGAATCAACCCTTTACGCCCTACGAAATGCAGCAGCCCAAACGCAAAGGCAACGGGCTCGTCTGGGTGGTCATCGCGCTGGTGCTCGTCGTGGCGGTCGCGGGCGGCCTTGCGCTGAACCGCAGAATCATCAAGCTCGACCAGCAGTTGTCGCACCGGCAGCAGACCAACGATGCCCAGACGGCGGAGTTGCGCGTGAAGACGGATCAGGCCGTCTCGACCGTGCGCCAGGCCGACGCGCAGATCGCGCAGCTCGAAGGCAAGCTCGCCGATGCGCAGAACGCGCAGCAGGCGCTCCAGCAACAGTACGCGGACCTCGCGCGCAACCGCGACGACTGGACGATGGCCGAAGTCGGCCAGATGCTGTCTGCTGCGAGCGAGCAACTGCAATTGACGGGCAATACGCAGCTCGCGCTGTTCGCGCTGCAAAGCGCCGACACGCGGCTCGCCGCGTCGGACGGCGCGCAGGTGCTGGCCGTGCGCAAGGCGATCGCGCAGGACATCGACAAGCTGAAGTCCGCGCCGTCCACCGACCTGACGGGTCTCGCGATCAAGCTCGATAACGCCATCGAACAGATCGACCAGTTGCCGCTCTCCGGCGAGGCGCCGATTGCGCACGCTACGCCGCATGCATCCACGCCGAAGGACGTCGACCGCGTCGCGGCAGCGACAGGCGAGCCGAAGTGGAAAGTGTGGTGGAACCAGTTCGTCGCGGGTGTCGGCGAGCAGTTGACGAGCCTCGTGCAGGTGCGCCGCATCGATCACGCCGATGCGATGCTCGTCGCGCCCGATCAGGGTTATTTCGTGCGTGAGAATCTGAAGCTGCGTCTGCTGTCCGCGCGTCTTGCGCTGCTCGCGCGCAACCAGACGACGCTCAAGTCCGATCTGCACGCTGCGGACAACGCGCTTGAGCGGTACTTCGACGCGTCGTCGAAGAGCGTGCAGACCGAGCGCGACCTCGTCAAGCAGATCGACGAAGGCTCGGGCGCCGTCGACGTGCCGAACCTGAATACGAGTCTGCAGGCCGTGCATCAATACCGGAACCGGGGTTAATCATGGCGCTGCGTGGACTTCTCTGGCTCGCATTCCTGTTCGCGATCGCCGTCGTGCTCGCGATCGTCGGGCGCTTCGACACGGGGCAGGTGCTGCTTGTCTATCCGCCGTATCGCGTGGATATTTCGCTGAACCTGTTCATCGTCGGCATCATCGTCGTGTTTATCGTGATGTACGCGGTGCTGCGCATCGTGCGCAACATCTGGCGCATGCCGCAGCGCGTTGCCGCGTACCGTGCGCGCCAGCGAGTCGCGAAGGCGCATGCTGCCTTGCGCGACGCGATCGGCAATCTGTACGCGGGCCGTTTCTCGCGCGCCGAGAAGGCCGCGCGCGATTCGCTTGTCAATCCCGATAACAAGGGTGCAGCGGGGCTGATTGCTGCGAACGCCGCGCACCGGATGCACGAGTACACACGTCGCGACGAATATCTCGCGCAGATCGATGCGGCCGACTGGCAGGACGCACGTCTGATGGCGACCGCCGACATGCGTGCCGATGGTCGCGATGCCGACGGCGCGCTGCTCGCACTGACGGAAATGCAATCGCAGGGCGGCCGGCGCATTCACGCGCAGCAGATCGCGCTGCGTGCGCAGCAGCAGTTGAAGAACTGGGGCGAGGTGCTGAAGCTCGTGAAGACGCTGGAAAAGCGCGAGGCGATTCATCCGGCTGTGGCTGTGCGGCTGCGTCAGCTGGCGGCCGAAAACCTGCTGCGCGACCGCCGTCACAATGCCGACGCGCTGCTCGAACTGTGGCACTCGTTGACGCCGACCGAGCGGCATTCGCCGCGTCTCGCAGATCTGGCGGCGGAACTGCTGGTTGCGCTGAATCGACCGCAGGAGGCGCGCAAGATCGTCGAGGAAGCGCTTGCGCAGAACTGGGACGCGCGGCTGTTGCGGCGTTATCCGGATACGACGGGCGGCGATGCGTTGCCGTTGATCCAGAAGGCGGAAGCATGGCGGAAGGAGCGTCCCGAGGACGCTGATTTGTTGTTCGCGTTAGGGCGGTTGTGTTTGCATCAGCAGTTGTGGGGGAAGGCTCAGTCGTTCCTTGAGCAGGCGCTCAAGCTTGCCGATAACGAGACGCTGAAGATTCGGTCGCATAGGGCGTTGGCGCGGCTGCATGAGCAGCTCGGGGATGGGGGTAAGGCTAGCGCGCATTATCGCGAGAGTGCTTTGGCGATGAATATCGTCTAAGTGGGTTTTATTCGTCTGCGACGCAGTCGCTATTCTGGTTTTTTTGCTGGTGAGCGTCTTTGTGTTGGTGGCGTCCGCGCTTTGGTGGTGGTAGTTCATGCGTTGCCCCTGTGCGGGGCGGCACCTACTTTTCTTTGCCGCGGCAAAGAAAAGTAGGCAAAAGAAAGCCGCTCACACCGCTAGCTTTTGTACTTGCCTGCGGGCCCCCAACCGGTCCCGCACTCCACACGGCAACACTTTGTTTTGTGCACGTTGCCAGCGCCTCGAACAGGCGCATCACCCACTCCAATCACCCGCAGCCAGCCAGCGGCAGCGACCCGTCCGCGCCGCCCAGGTGGCAAACTGTGTGTAGGTTGTCGCGCCGTATGCGTTGGCGATACTACGACACCGATCCCGCTTTTCAGTCCGGAGTGGTGCCCTTCCGTCGCGATGGCCTACACACCGTTTGCCACCTGGGCGGCGGTAGACGTCTGGTAACGCAGTCGGCGACGCGGGAGTGTGAAGCGGGTGATGCGTGCAGATAGCCGCTGGCAACGGGCGCAAACAAGTGGGTTGCCGCGTGAAGCGTAAGAACCGTCGGGGGCCCGCAGGCAAAAACAAGGACTGGCGGTGTTAGCCCGCTTTCTTTGCTTACTTTCTTTGCGGCGGCAAAGAAAGTAAGTGCCGCCCCGCACAGGGGCAACACCAGCGAACCAGAGACACAACGCGGATGCCAGCGAACAAACAAAAAGGCAAACCGCGAAGCAGCACTAAAACCCCAAAAACCACCCGCGCCGCGCAGGCGCACCTACCGATTCACTAGCCGAGCAGGCACACAAACAGCCAGCAATCCGCCGAGGATCATAAACCCGGCCAGCATATACATACCGGCGGCATTGGCGGAGGTTGCCTGCTTCAGCCAGCCCACGGCATACGGGCTAAGAAACCCCGCCAGATTCCCGATCGAGTTGATCAAGGCAATCCCGGCGGCCGCACCCGTGCCGGCCAGAAACGACGTAGGCAAACTCCAAAAAAGCGGCAACGTCGTGAGAATCCCCATCGTCGCAAGCGTGAGGCCTGCCATCGCCAGCGTCGTATCCTTCGCCCAGATAACGGAAAGCACAAGACCCAGCGCTCCCACGAAGCCCGGCACCGCAACGTGCCAGCGCCGCTCCCGAGTGCGGTCCGCGCTGCGCGCGACGAGCACCATCGCGATCACCGCGGCCGCGAATGGAATCGCGGACAGCAGGCCGATCATGAACGCATCGGTGACGCCCGTCGACTTGATGATCGTCGGCAGCCAGAAGCTCACGCCGTACAGTCCCATCACGAACGAAAAGTAAATCAGGCTCATCATCAGCACGCGCGGGCTCAGCATCACCTTGCCAATCGCGTGATCTTCCTTCGTCGCATCTTCAGCGGCGATGTTGCGTTCGAGCAGTTCGCGCTCTTCCTTCGTGAGCCACTTCGCCTTCGAGATGCGGTCGTCGAGCACGATGAACACCAGAATGCCGACGATCACGGAAGGCACGCCTTCGAGCAGGAACAGCCACTGCCAGCCATGCCAGCCGTTCGCGCCGTCGAACGACTTCAGGATATAGCCCGAGATCGGTCCTCCCACCACGCCGGAAATCGCGATTGCCGTCATGAACCACGTCGTCATGCGGCCGCGCCGCTGCGCCGGATACCAGTACGTCAGATAGAGAATGATGCCGGGAAAGAAGCCCGCTTCGGCCAGGCCGAGCAGAAAGCGCATCACGTAGAACATGGTCGGCGTGGTGACGAACATCGTCAGCATCGAGACGATCCCCCACGTCACCATGATCCGCGCAATCCAGACCCGCGCGCCGACACGATGCAGAATGATGTTGCTCGGCACCTCGAAGATGAAATAGCCGATGAAGAAAATCCCCGCGCCAAAGCCATAGACGGCATCGGATAGCCCCAAGTCAGTGCTCATGCCGAGCTTCGCGAAGCCGACATTCACGCGGTCCAGATACGCGACGACATAGCTGAGCATCAGAAGTGGCGTCAGACGCCAGGCGACCTTTCTGTATGTCGCCTCTTCGAAGGTGGAAGGCGGCGCCCCTGCGCCGGGATGGTGGAGCGGATTCGCAGGACTGGACACGCTTGTCTCCTATCGACCAGCGTCGGCGCGCGAGCGCTTCAGGCTGATCCTATGTGAAGCTCATTTTTGTGGAAATGTCGTACCGCCGTTCGCGATTCTAAACTTTCAACGCACGCTGAAAAGCCGCCCGGCGTCAGTGAAAACACCGAGATTTCAACGATTAACGCGTGTTTTGACAGGCGGCGCGCGCCAAATATCACGGCGCGCCGCATGCTCGGCTGCTTGCCCGGTTATACGCAACGTCCGCCGTCCACTTCGAGACACACGCCCGTGATGAACTCCGCTTCGTCGGACGCGAGATACAGCGCGGCATTCGCGATGTCCTGCGGTGTCGAGAAACGGCCCAGCGGAATGCCCGCCAGAAACTTCTGGCGGTTCTCGGGCGTGTCTTCGACGCCCATGAACTCGGTCAACAGCCCGGTCTCGCCGATTACGGGATTGACGCAATTCACGCGGATGCGGTCCGGCCCGAGTTCGACGGCGAGCGCCTTGCTCGCGACGATCACCGCGCCCTTGCTGCCGTTGTACCAGACGAGGCCGGGCCGCGGCCGCACGCCCGCCGTCGACGCGATATTGACGAACACGCCGCCGCCTTGCTCGCGGAAGTACGGCACGAATTCGTGCACGCTCCAGTAGATGCTCTTCACGTTGACGGCATACACGCGGTCGAATTCGGCCTCCGTGACGTCGAGCACCGGCTTGTTGCGATGCGTGGTGCCAGCGTTGTTCACCACGATCTGCACGCTGCCGAAGTCTTCGATCGCGGCGATACGCAGCGCGTGCCAGTCGTCCGCACGCGTCACGTCGCCCGCGACCGCGATGGCCTTGCCGCCCGCCAGCGCGATCTCGCTCGCGACGCGTTCGGCCGCCGCCCCGTTCAGATCGTTGACGACGACGTTCGCGCCTTCGCGCGCATAAGTCTTCGCGATGCCTTCGCCGAAGCCCGAGCCGCCGCCCGTGACGATGGCCGTTTTGCCCGTCAACCGCATGATGTCTCCTTGTCTTTAGCGTTGTGCGTTCCGGCAGGCGCCGGAGCCGTTCGAGATCGTAGTGCGTCAGCCGTGCCGGATCGCGACGGTCTTCAGCACCGTGAAACCGTATAGCGCTTCGAAGCCTTTCTCGCGCCCGTGGCCGGAATGCTTGACGCCGCCGAACGGCAATTCGACACCGCCGCCCGCGCCATAGTTGTTGATGAACACCTGGCCGGAGCGCACGCGGCGCGCAATGCGCATCTGCCGGGCGCCATCGCGTGTCCAGATGCCCGCAACGAGTCCATATGCGGTGCCGTTGGCGAGCGCGAGTGCCTCGTCTTCGTCGGCGAAAGGCAGCGCGGCGAGCACGGGGCCGAATACTTCTTCCAGCGCGAGGCGGTGGGTGGGCGGCACGTCGCGCAGCAAGGTGGGTGCCTGATAGAAGCCGGCTTCGGGCGCTTCCGCGATCACTTCGCCGTGGGCCGCCATCGCAATGCCGTCATGCTGCGCGTCGGAGAGAAAATCCCACACGCGGCGCTGCTGCTTCGCGCTGATCAGCGGTCCGCAGTCGAGATCGGCATGAGCCGGCCCGACGCGCAGCGCATTGAACGCGGTGGTGAGGCGTTCGAGCAGCGGTTCGTAGATGCCGCGCTCGATCAGCACGCGACTGCCCGCCGAGCAGGTCTGCCCGGCGTTTTGCACGATCGCGTTGACAAGCGTGGGCAGCGCGGCGTCGAGGTCGGCATCCGCGAAGACGATTTGCGGCGATTTGCCGCCCAGTTCGAGCGTGACGGGCACGTGGTTCTCGGCGGCCATCTGCGTGACGAGCTTGCCCGTGTCGGGCGAGCCGGTGAACGAGATGTGATCGATGCCCGCATGGCGCGCGAGCGCGGCGCCTGCTTCGTGTCCGTAGCCCGTGACGACGTTGAGCGCGCCGGCGGGCAGGCCCGCTTCGGCGGCGAGTTCCGCGACGCGCAGTACCGACAGGCAGGCGTCTTCGGCGGGCTTCACGACGCACGCGTTGCCCGTCGCGAGCGCCGCGCCGACGCTGCGCCCGAAAATCTGCATCGGGTAGTTCCACGGCACGATGTGCCCCGTGACGCCATGCGGCTCGCGGATCGTGAAGACGGTGTAGCCGTTCTGATAGGGCAACGTTTCGCCGTGGAGTTTGTCGGCGGCGCCTGCGTAGAACTCGAAATAGCGGGCGAGGGCGGCGGCGTCGCCGCGTGCCTGCTTGAGCGGCTTGCCGGTGTCGCGTGCTTCGAGCTGCGCCAGTTCTTCGTGGCACGCTGCGACGAGCATCGACAGCCGGTACAACAGGCGCCCGCGTTCGGCGGCGCTCACGGCGCCCCATGCGCCTTCATAGGCGCGGCGCGCGCACTGAACGGCGTGATCGATGTCGGCGGCCGTGCCGCGTGCGAGTGCGGCGAACGGCTGGCCGTCGGAAGGATCGATTACGGGGATGGTTTCCCCGCCCGACGACGGGGTCCATTCACCGCCGATGAAATGTTTCGCTTCTTCCACACATGCTCCTTGCCTTGTTGGGCGACAAATCGGACATCGAACCGGACAACGAAAAGGACAGGTGACGGCGTGTACGTTGCGCTCGCTTCGTCGCAGCGCGGCGGCCAGCCGTGTGAAAAGATTATCGCGCCGTTCGCCACGCGGGTGTCATCGGCCGATTGGCTATAATGGCGCATTCCGCAGTGCACGCAGTATCCGCGCAGTGTCCGGTCTGCGGCGCCGCGTCCCGTATCGGTGGCGCAGCGCGCGCCGCGCGCCATGTTCCCATTTCATCCTGATCAGAGAGCGCCATGAGCTTCAATCACGTTCCCGCTGGTAAAGACCTTCCGCAAGACTTCAACGTCATCATCGAGATTCCGGCGCAAAGCGACCCGGTGAAGTACGAGGCCGACAAGGATCTGGGCCTGCTCGTCGTCGATCGCTTCATCGGCACGGGCATGCGCTATCCCGCCAACTACGGCTTCATTCCGCAGACGCTGTCGGGCGACGGCGACCCCGTCGACGTGCTCGTGATCACGCCGTTCCCGCTGCTGGCCGGCTCGGTGGTGCGCGCACGCGCGCTGGGCATGCTGCAGATGACGGACGAGTCGGGCGTCGACGCGAAGCTGATCGCCGTGCCGCACGACAAGATCTGCCCGATGACGGCGGATCTGAAGTCGGTCGACGACGTGCCGCAATACCTGAAGGATCAGATCAAGCACTTCTTCGAGCAATACAAGGCGCTCGAAAAGGGCAAATGGGTGAAGGTTGAAGGCTGGGCGGGCATCGACGCCGCGCACAAGGAAATCACGGACGGCGTCGCGAACTACAAGAAGTAATCGGTTCGCTCACGCTTCGTTGCTGACAGGACGCTCCTTCGGGAGCGTCTTTGTTTTTGGACTACGGATTGCGTGCGCTCGAATGCACTTGCACCGGGTAGCCCAGCCGGATCGTGTCGACGATCGAGGGCGGCGTGAGCAGGTTCACCTTCGTTCGAAGGTCGTCGGGAATGCAACGTACGCCATAGCCCGTGCTTGACCACGCGCGCAGGGACTCGCCGTTCCACAGGCATGCAACGTCGTGTGACACGACCATCACGCCCGAAGGCAGCATGCCCAACGGTTGGCGCCATCCCTCTGACGAGCCTCGATGGGTTCGCTCTTCATGCAGTCTGCCGTCGAGTTCTTCGGCGAGCATATCCGTTTCGAAAGCGTTGGCCATGAGCCATTGCGCCTTGAACGCGAGATAGTCGGCGCGGCGGCACATTGCGCATGGGCGGTGTCCCGCGCTCAATGCCGTTGCTTCGTCGAGGAAGAAAAGCTCTGTGTACCGGCCGGGTTTCATCAGCGGCTTGCGGCTCCAGCCTTTGTACGACAGGCGGCAAGTAATCCAGGCCTTGAGCCGCCATGCACGAACGATTTGCGCGTCCTGGTCGTGAAGCAGGCCGCGATTGCCCATCCAGCCCGCCGATGCACACACGGGATGAATCACGCCGGCAGGATCGACACCGTTCGGCAGCGGCATCCGCTCGTCAAACCGTGTTACTGCGCCGGCATCGTTGCCAGCCGCGTGCCGGCGAACGGGTCGTTGCGCCAGTCGACGCCACGGCGTTCTTCTTTGGGCGCTTTCGCCGGCTTGCCGGTCGCGAAGTGTTCCGCCGATTGTCCCGCACTGACGGCGTTGCTGAGCCATTGCGGCATCGCGCCCTTGCCGTCCCACGTTTCGCCGAATGCGCTACGGAAACGCACGGCCTTTTTGGCGCGGCGCTCTTCCGCGAGTGCCGAGGCCAGATCGGCTGCCTTGATACCGACTTGTGCCATGCGGCGGCGCAGATACGCAATCATGCTGTCGCGCTTTCGTTCGTCCATTTTGCTTCCCCTTGAGACGCTTGCCGGTGAAAGTTGCGGGTATTGCGTTGGTGTGAGGGAAGTATCCGATCGCGCCGTATGCGCGTCGAGAGGCGATTCGTGAAAACACTGTTGCTGCCGGCGTACGAGAAGGCAGATGACGCAGTGCAGCGCGTCAGGCGTCGTCGGCGGCTTCTTCTGCCGCTGGTTCCGGAGCAGGCAGCACGGATTCCAGCGTCCGCGCGCCTGACGCCAGTTCCCACTTGTGCGCCGGCGTCAGCTGCTTCACACGATATTCGGCACGCGACGCGCTCGAACGGTCGGCCAGTTCGAACGACGCCAGCAGGCGCACCGGTTTGCGCGAGCGCGTGTAGCGCGCGCCCGTGCCGCTCGCGTGCTTGTCGTAGCGGGCTTGTACGTCGGTGGCGATGCCCGTGTAGACGCTGCCGTCCGAGCATTCGATCAGATACAGAAACCACGGCATGGCGCGCGCTTTCCCCGGTTATTCCCTGAACGGATTGTGTTCGCGCAGTTCGTCGACGTACGCGTGTATATGATTTTTCTCGTTGTCGAGGAAGTTCGCAACGGCGTCCGAAAAGGCGGGATGCGCGAGCCAGTGCGTCGAGCGCGTCACAGTGGGCATGAAGCCGCGTGCCATCTTGTGCTCGCCCTGTGCGCCGCCTTCGAAGACGCCGAGCTTCTGCTCGATGCAGAACTCCAGCGGCTGATAGTACGCGGTCTCGAAGTGCAGGCAGGGCACGTGTTCGAGTGCGCCCCAGTAACGGCCGTAAAGCGTGCCGCCCGCGTTCGCACCGTCGCGCTGATAGACGACGAGCGAGCTTGCAATGGGTTTGCCCTCGTATTCGGCGATCACCATCATCAGATTCTCGGGCATCGACTCGCCGATCATCCGGAAGAAGTCGAGATTCAGATACGGACTCGAAAAGTGCTCGCGATACGTTTGCCGATAACACTTGCTGAAGAAGCGCCAGTCGGCGTCGCTGATGTCCTCGCCGAGCATGCGGCGGAACGTGACACCTGCCTCGCGCACCTTGCGGCGTTCGGCGCGGATGTTCTTGCGCTTCTTCTGTTCGAGCGTCGACAGGAAGTCGTCAAAGTCGCGATAGCCGTCGTTGATCCAGTGAAACTGCACGCCCTCGCGCAGCATCATGCCGAGATCGGTCAGCGCTTGCGCTTCGCTCTCGGTGGGAAACAGCACGTGCAGCGACGACACGTCGGCCTGTTCGGCAAAGGCGACGAGCGTGGCGGCGAGATGGCGCAGCGCGTGTTCGCCGGAGGCCAGCAGGCGCGTGCCCTGAACGGGCGTGAAAGGCACGGCGCACAGCAGCTTCGGATAGTAGGGCAGGCCATTGCGCTTGTACGCGTCGGACCACGCCCAGTCGAACACGTACTCACCGTACGAGTGCCCCTTCGCGTAGACGGGTGCGGCCGCCGCCAGCTTGCCCGTGCGCGGGTCGGTCAGGGTGACGAATTGCGGCGCCCAGCCTGTATCGGCGACGGCGCATTGCGTCGCGTGCAGCGCGCTCAGGAATTCATGGCGCAGGAACGGCGTGGGCTGCGCCTGACGGCTCAGCAACGCGTTCCATTCGGCGGCATCGACTTCGAGCGGCGAAGCGAGGATGCCCGCGCGGTAATCAAAACGTTCCTGGTTCAATCTGTTCGACCGTTGGCGATTCTTCATGCCGTGCGCTCGCGATTGTTCGCGGCGTGGCTGGATCGGGTGACGCGGAGCGGCGTATTGCGCGCGTTGCGGCCGGCTCGCGCCCGGATGCGGAGCAACCGGGCGTCAAGCGAACCGTGGCGAACGGCCATGTTAAAGCAAATGCGCGCGCGAAGTGCGCGGCATGGCGTGCGCGCGCACATGATCGAGACCTTGAATGCGCTTACGGCTTATCATTTACGCTGTTCGATAGCAGCCGTTTCGCGCGCGACCGTCGCCCGGTGTGCGCGCATTAGGAATCTCTGACATGAAAGGCAACTTCTTCAATCTGTATTCGCATCGTTTCGCGCGCGTCGCGGTGGGCGTGCCGCGCTGCCGCGTCGCAGACCCGGCCTACAACGCCGATGAAACGCTCAAGCTCGCAAACGAGGCGGCCGCGCAAGGCGCGGCGCTCGTCGCGTTTCCCGAACTCGGCTTGCCGGCCTATACCTGCGACGATCTCTTTCATCAGCGCGCGCTGCTCGATGCATGCAAGACAGCGCTGGCAAAGATCGTCGACGCGTCGAAGAAGCTGCCCGTCGCGCTGATCGTCGGCATGCCGCTGCAGGTGGATCACAGCCTCTACAACTGCGCGATCGTCGTCGCGCGCGGCGCCGTGCTGGGTGCCGTGCCGAAGACCTATCTGCCGAACTACGGCGAGTTCTACGAGGCACGGCAGTACGCGCCCGCCGATTGCGCCGTCGCGCGCGACATCGACCTGCTCGGCCAGCGCGTGCCGTTCGGTGCCTCGCTGCTGTTCGAACTGAACGACGTGCCCGATTTCCGCTTTCACGTCGAGATCTGCGAGGACGTGTGGGTGCCCATTCCGCCGTCGTCGTTCGCGGCGCTCGCGGGCGCGACGGTGCTCGTGAATCTGTCGGCATCGAACGTGGTGGTCGGCAAGTCGGGCTACCGGCATCAACTGGTAGGGCAGCAGTCGGCACGCTGTCTGGCGGCGTATCTGTACACGTCGGCGGGACGCGGCGAGTCGTCGACGGACATGGCCTGGGACGGCCAGGCGCTGATCTATGAAAACGGCGAGATGCTCGCCGAATCCGAGCGTTTTCTCGACGACTCGCACATGATCTTCGCCGACATCGATCTTGAGCGCCTGTCGCACGAACGCATGCGGCAGACCACGTTCGGCATGTCGGTGCAGCGTCACAAGGACGAGGCCGCGAAGTTCCAGGTCGTGCGCTTCGCGATCGGGCATGACGCTTCGCAGGCGTTGCCGCTAGCGCGCAAGGTCGAGCGCTTCCCGTATGTGCCCGCCGACGCGCGCCGCCGCGACGAGCGTTGCAACGAGGTCTACAACATTCAGGTGCAGGCGCTCGTGCAGCGGCTGTCGGCGTCGAATATCCAGAAGGTCGTGATCGGCGTGTCGGGCGGGCTCGACTCGACCCATGCGCTGCTCGTTTGCGCGAAGGCGATGGACCGGCTCGGGCTGCCGCGCACGAACATCATCGGCGTGACGATGCCGGGCTTCGCGACCAGCGACCGTACGCTCAAGCAGGCGCGCGAGTTGATGCACGTGGTCGGCTGCACATCGATGGAAATCGATATCCGGCCAAGCTGCGAACAGATGCTGAAGGATCTCGGCCATCCGTATTCGGCAGGCGAGGCGAAGTACGACATCACGTTCGAAAACGTGCAGGCGGGCGAGCGTACGAACCATCTGTTCCGTCTCGCCAATTTCCATAACGGCATTGTGATCGGCACGGGCGATCTGAGCGAACTCGCACTCGGCTGGTGCACGTATGGTGTCGGCGATCACATGTCGCATTACAGCGTGAACGCGAGCGTGCCGAAGACGCTGATCACGCATCTGGTGCGCTGGGTCGCGGAGACTGGCGCCGTCGGCAAGAGCGGCTCCGATACGCTGCTCAACGTTCTTGCGACGGAGATCAGCCCCGAACTGGTGCCGGCCAAATCGACGGGGGCGATCGAGCAGAAGACGGAGTCGTTCATCGGCCCGTACGAGTTGCAGGACTTCAATCTGTTCTACATCCTGCGTTACGGCTTCGCGCCGTCGAAAGTCGCGTTCCTCGCGCTGCACGCATGGCGCGACAAGGAGCGGGGCGGCTGGCCGGAAGGCACACACGTTGCGCGCAACGAGTACGATCTCGCCGCCATCAAGCGCAATCTCGGCATCTTTTTGTGGCGCTTCTTCAAGACCAGCCAGTTCAAGCGGACCTGCGTGCCGAACGCACCGAAGGTCGGCTCGGGCGGCTCGCTGTCGCCGCGCGGCGACTGGCGTGCACCGAGCGATTCGGAAGCGACAGTGTGGACCGATGATCTCGCAACGGTTCCGGACAAAGCCGCCTGAATCCAGTCTTTATCTGCCGTTGCGCACGCGTCGCCGCACGCATAGTCATGCCCGAGGCTGGCAACGTGTGCGGTGCGGCGTAGAATCAACGCATCTGTACTTTCCTTTTTAGAACCGAGACGAGGCCTGCCATGAAACGCATCACCGCCATCATCAAACCGTTCAAGCTCGACGAAGTGCGCGAAGCGCTCGCCGAAGTCGGCCTGACGGGGCTGACCGTCACCGAGGTCAAAGGCTTTGGCCGTCAGAAGGGGCACACGGAGCTGTATCGCGGCGCCGAGTACGTCGTCGATTTTCTGCCGAAAGTGAAGATCGAAGTCGTCGTGTCGAACGATCAGTGCGATCAGGTGATCGATGCCATCATCGGCGCGGCGCGCACGGGCAAGATCGGCGACGGCAAGATTTTCGTCGCGGAAGTGGAGCGTGTGATCCGTATCCGCACGGGTGAGGAGAACGAAGCGGCTGTGTGAGATGTGCCGCTGACGTCCGTACTGGCGTTACGTTGTGGCGGTCTGAAATGAATTCGTCGCGCCGGCGTTGCACCGCGCCGGTGCGTCGTGACACGCTTGAAGCGGCGTCGTGCGCTTCAGCGCTCCTGGAAATAAAAAAAGGTGCGATACCCTTTCGGACATCGCACCGATACGCGCCTCTCGCAGCAGCGTGAAAACCGTTTCTGTTAAAGCTGTTCTGTTGGCACCGTTCGATTAGAACGAGTGCTGGATACCTGCGTACACGCCCGTCTGGCTGTGGCCGATCAGCGGGTTATCCGACGCCACGGTGTTGCCCGCCGCATTGGCGTTCAGACCGTAGTTAGCCGTCTTGCTGTTCTGCACCGTTGCGACCTGCAGGTCGAACAGCGTGCGCTTCGACAGGTTGTACGAGCCGCCCAGCGTGTAGATCGTCGCGTTGCCCGCACCGTTGTTGCCGTTCACGTGGTAGACCGCGCCGATCAGTGCTGCTGCCGGCGTTGCTTGCCACGTCACGCCGCCCCATTCGTGGTCGAGCGTCGTCGGCGTGCCCGGCGTTGCAGCCGTGATGCCCGACGTGCGGATTGCCTGGTAAGCGCCCTGGATCTTGAACTGGCCGAGGAACACGTTGAATGCAGCCGTGTACTCGCGCGAGAAGTTGTACGAGTCGTTCAGGCCGCCATTTGCCGGGTTGCGGATTTCATCATAGATACCGCGAACCTGGAAGATCGACGACGTGTACGTGACCTGTGCGCCTGCTTCGCGACCTTGAGCCGTCGTGCCGTTACCGTTCCAGTTCGTCGCGTTCGACAGAGCGTACTGACCGTAGAAGTCAAAGCCTGCGACCTTCGGCGACTGGTAAGCAACGTTGTTGCTCGATTGCGGCCAGTTGCGGCCACGCACCAGCGATGCCGACGACCAGTTCGACTGACCGAACGGATCGAAGTCCCACACGCCGTTCGAGATGAACAGCATACGGCCCATCGTGAACGTACCGTATTGGTCATTCGCGAAACCGACCGTTGCCCAGCGATTGAAGAGACCGCCGCCGCCAGGGCCTGCGCCCGTCATCGTGTTGAACGAGCCTTCCAACTGGAACACGGCCTTCGTGCCGGCGCCCAGATCTTCAGAGCCCTTCAAGCCCCACAGGCTGGTACCCCAGTCGCCGCTTTCTGCGCGGAAGCGGTGCGTGCTGCTCGTCGCAGTACCCGTACCCGTTGCGCTCGTCGGCACACCCGTCATGTACTCCAGACCAGCGTCGAGACGCCCGTACAGCGTCACGCTGCTCTGTGCATGTGCTGCAACGCCGAACGTCAGCAGCGCTGCGGCAGCCAAAGCTTTCTTCATCTTCTCCTCCATACCCTGTCAAAAAAAGTAAAGCCGGTACTGCGAGTGGTGCCCGGACGCCAGCAGCGCCGAGCAGGAATCTTTCAACAGGGAGAGTGGTGCGGTGATCGGCTGTGTAGTCGACGTGCAGCCTTGCTGGCTGTCTGATCGTCTTGCCGATCCCTCGCGACCGGTATCTCCTGTTCGTTCGTTTTGAAGTGAAACTACTTTTCTTGAACTTTGTTTTGCTACTTTCGTTACTAATTTAGCAAAATACCCTTCGGTTGGCGAATAAATTAGCGATGCTCGGTAAAGATGTCTCTAAATTGCAATACCAATGTGAGACAAGTGTCGTGCGGAGGGCAGGAAAAGGGGCTTCTGGCCTTGTCAGGCAAAGGACACACTGTTGTTAATGACTTGTGTCAAGGATTGCCACTATTGACGAGGCAAATCGTCGGGAGTAGATGCGTTTCGAACTGTCGTTCGCGCAGATGTTGGGACGCCGAAGCTTTGGGGCGCGCAGGAAGGTAAAGAGGCGTGCCGCGCAGACATGAAAAAGGGCGCCGGTAAGCGCCCTGTAAAACTACATAAACTACATTTCAGCGTTTATTTCAGGCTGCCCGAGAGGAACTGCTTGAGACGCTCACTCTTCGTGTTCCTGAACACTTCGTCCGGGTGGCCTTCTTCTTCGACACGCCCCTGATGCAGGAACATCACGTGGTTCGACACGTTGCGCGCGAAGGCCATTTCGTGCGTGACGACGATCATCGTGCGGCCTTCTTCCGCGAGCGTCTGCATCACCTTCAGCACTTCGCCGACGAGTTCGGGGTCGAGTGCGGAAGTGGGTTCGTCGAACAGCATCACATCGGGGTTCATCGTCAACGCGCGGGCGATGGCCACGCGTTGCTGCTGGCCGCCCGACAGATGCGACGGATACTGTTTCTCGACGCGCGGCGCGAGACCCACTTTCTCGAGATAGGTGCGGGCCCGTTCCTCGGCTTCCTTGCGCGGAATGCCGAGCACGTGCAGCGGCGCTTCGATGATGTTCTCGAGTACCGTCATGTGTGTCCACAGATTGAAGTGCTGGAACACCATCGAGAGTTTCGTGCGCATCTTCTGCAACTGCTTCGCGTCCGACACGCGCAGCGCGCCGTGCTTGTCCTTCTGCGTGCGGATCTCCTGGCCTTCGACGAAGATGCGCCCGGCGTTCGGCTGTTCGAGAAAGTTGATGCAGCGAAGCATCGTGCTCTTGCCCGAGCCGGACGAGCCGATCACGCTGATCACGTCGCCGCGATTCGCGCGCAGCGTGACGCCCTTGAGAACTTCGTTGTCGCCGTACTGCTTGTGCAGGTTGTCGACGAAAAGCATTTGCGGTGTAGCGGGAGTGTTCATCGGGTTCCTTGACTTGCTTGTACGCCGTCGTTACTTGCCTTGCGGGCGCAGATAAGCGAGCCAGCGGCGCTCGGCGCGGCGGAACAGCCAGACGAGCGCAAAAGAGATGATCAGATAGAGCAGGGCGGCGATGCCGAACGCGTCGAACGAACGGTAGGTGGCCGAATTGACGTCGCGGGCGATCTTCAGAATGTCAGGCACCGTCGCGGTGAACGCGACCGTGGTGGCGTGCAGCATGAGGATCACTTCGTTGCTGTAGTACGGCAACGCGCGGCGCAGCGCCGACGGCAGGATCACACGGCGATACAGCGTGAACTGCGACATGCCGTACGCGCGCGCCGCTTCGATCTCGCCGTACGGCGTCGCCTTGATCGCACCGGCGAAGATTTCCGTCGTGTACGCACAGGTGTTCAGCGTGAACGCGAGCAGCGTGCAATGCATGCCGTCGCGGAAGAACGCGTTGGTCAACGCGTTCGAACGGATGATCTCGAGGCTGTACAGACCCGTGTAGCAGAGCAGCAGTTGCACGTACAACGGTGTGCCGCGGAAGATATACGTATACAGCCACACCGAAGCGGCGAGCCACTTCTTCTTCGATACACGCGCCACGGCGAGCGGTATCGAGAGACAGAAGCCGAGGCCGATGGAGATCACCAGCAGCCACAGCGTGATGGCGACGCCCGTGAAGCGGTAGCCGTCCGTATACAGATAGTTGCGCCAGTATTCCTGGATCAGCTCGATCATAGTTCCGCCTTGCGCACGCCAGTCGAGTAGCGTTTTTCGAGGTACATCAGCACGAAGTTCGAAGCCGTCGTGATGAGCAGATAGATGGCGCCCGCCATCAGCGTGAAGAAGAAGAACCGCAGCGTGCCTTTACCGGCATCCTGCGAAGCCTTGACGACATCCGCGAGACCGATGATCGACACGAGCGCCGTTGCCTTGACCATCACCTGCCAGTTGTTGCCGATGCCGGGCAGCGCGAAGCGCATCATCTGCGGGAACATGATCCGCGAGAACACCTGCCAGCCCGTCATGCCGTACGCGGCGCCCGCTTCGAGCTGGCCGCGCGGCACGGCGAGGAACGCGCCGCGGAACGTTTCCGTGAAGTACGCGCCGTAAATGAAGCCGAGCACGGCGACGCCGGCGACGAACGGATCGATGTCGATCTGATCCCAGCCGAGCATGTCGGTCAGGTTGTTCAGCCAGATCTGGATGCTGTAGAAGAGCAGCAGCATCAGCACGAGATCGGGGACGCCGCGGACCAGCGTCGTATAGATCGTGCCGACGCTGTACGTCACCCGGTTCTTCGACAGCTTCGCCGCCGCGCCGAGCAGACCGAGCAGGAATGCGAGTGCGAGCGACAGGATAGCCAGCTTCACGGTCTGCACCGTGCCGGCAAAGATGATCGGGCCGTAGCCTTGAAAGAGCATAGTGAGTCCTTGACGACGCTCCCGCGCGCCGCGAAAGACGCGGCAACCGTACGCTGCGGCGGTTCGCGCAAAGGCCGGTGGCCTTCGATGTCTCCCGTGCGGCGCACAGCATGCCGCTGTGCGAATCATGACTGCCGGGCCAATCCTGCATGGCGGCCGGCAGCGCGTTTGTTTGCTTCCTGGTGTTGCTTCAGCTTGTTGCTTCGGTTTATTGCCTGAACTGCGACTGCGTTGCTGCTGGGTCCGACTGTATTACGAAGCTCGCGGGCTGGCCCATCCGGGCCTGCCCCGAGCTTTTGCCACCGCCGCCGGCAATTGGCAATTGCATCAGCGGCTCTGATAAATATCGACGTCGAAATACTGCTTCTCGAGCTTCGCGAAGGTGCCGTCCTTGTGGATGTCGGCGAGCGCCTTGTTCAGCATCGCCTTCAGATCGCCGTCTTCCTTGCGCACGCCGATGGCCGTGCCGTCGCCGATCGTCTTGGCGTCCTTCACTTCCGGGCCCGCCCACGCGAAGTCGTTGCCGCGCGGCGTCTTCAGGAAGCCGGAATCGGCCTGCAACTCGTCCTGCAACGCGGCGTCGAGACGCCCCGTCGCCAGATCCGCGTATACCTGGTCCTGGTTCTGATACGGCACGATCGTCACGCCCCTGGGCTCCCAGTACGCCTTCGCGTACGCTTCCTGCGTCGAACCCTGCTCGACGCCGACGTGCTTGCCCTTCAGCGATTCCGCCGTCGGCAGCAGCGGCGAGCCCTTCTTCGCGATCATGCGCGCGGGCGCGTCGAACAGCCTGTCGGAAAAGTCGATCTGCTCGCGGCGCTTGTCGGTGACGGTCAGCGACGACACGATGATGTCGTACTTCCTGGCCTTGAGCGCCGGGATGATGCCGTCGAGATCCTGCGCAATCCACACGCACTTCACGTTCATCTTCGCGCACAGCGCTTTGGTCAGATCGACGTCGAAACCGACCATCTGGCCGCTTGGCGCGATCGATTCGAACGGCGGATAACTGGCGTCGACCCCGATGCGTACGGTTTTCCATTCTTTCGCCATGGCTCCCGAAGCCATGACGGCGAGCGCCACGCACAGTGCGTACTTCTTCATGTTTCTCCTGACTTCCGGTCGCCGCGGTGCCTGCTCGCGGTGACGACAGTCGCTTGCGCCCGGCCGTCGCCATTCTAGGCGGACAAAAATGCGTTGCCTGAACTGGCGGCGGATCGTTTCGGTGCTGCTGCGGCCCGTCCGGACGCGACCTGCGCGCCGACCCATTCCAAAAAGCGCGGTATTTTACCCGAACCGGCGGGCGGTGCCAGTAGTCTCAATGCGGAAAAAGCCCTTTGCCGCCAGAGACATGCGCGTGCGCCGAGGCGCTGCGGCACGCCGCCGCCGCGTCTGCGGCGGTGAGACGGCCGATGCGGGGTGCATCGTACGGTCTTATGCCATTGCCGTCATTTCTGAAACGATCCGGTGCGGTGGCGCGGGTTGTTCTGACCGTGCGCAGCCCATACATTCCCTCCATCGCCAATTTTCACGGGAGAGTCAGATGATCAGGATCCGTCGTTCCGACGAGCGTGGCCACGCCAACCACGGCTGGCTGAACGCGAAGCACAGCTTTTCGTTCGCCGACTACTACGATCCCGAGCACATGCATTTCGGTCCGCTGCGCGTGATCAACGAGGATCGGATCGCCGCGGGGCAGGGCTTCGGCACGCACGGCCATCGCGACATGGAAATCGTCACTTATGTACTCGACGGCGCATTGTCGCACCGCGACAGCCTCGGCAACGGCTCGACGATCCGTCCGGGCGACGTGCAGCGGATGAGCGCGGGAACGGGTGTGATGCACAGCGAGTTCAATGGCTCTCAGGACGACCCGCTGCATCTGCTGCAGATCTGGATCATTCCGAAGCGCACGGGCGATGCACCCGGCTACGAGGAAAAGCGCTTCGAAGACGCCGACAAGCGCGGCCGGCTGCGGGTTGTGGCGTCGCCGGAAGGTCGCGACGGTTCGGTGACGATTCACGCCGATGCGTCGATCCATGCGGGTCTGTTCGATGGTGCGGAACGCGCCGAGTATGCGCTCGATGCGGGGCGCCAGGCGTATGTGCACGTCGCGCGCGGCGCCGTCACCGTCAACGGCGAGGCGCTGAAAGCAGGCGATGCCGCGATGGTCACCGATGCCACCCGCGTCACCGTCGAAAACGGCGAAGGCGCGGAAGTGCTGCTCTTCGATCTGGGACAGTTGCGGTAACCGGAAAGCCTTGCCTTGATCCATAGGGACGTAGCATGAAAAACGCCACGGAAGTTGTCTTCCGTGGCGTTTTCCTTTTTACGGCCGATCCGACTTATCACGGCTTCACAGCGGAAGCCGCCGCGTCGCCGCGATGCTTTTCCCAACGCTCGCGCATCTTGTCATGACGCTGCTCCATCTTCGCGAAGTGCTGCTTGAGCGCGGTGCTGACGGTGGTCTTCTGCTGGTCGTTCAGACCGTTGTAGAAGTTGAGCCATGCCGTTGCCGTCTGTTCGCGCAGTTGCGCATCCTTCTGCTCGATTTGCTGATGCGAGGCGTGCATCGCGTTCAGGTCGAGGATCGGCTGCTGCTGCAACTGCTTGAACTGCTGGCGCATCTGCTCGTGATTTGCGCGTTCGGCCTCATGGCTCTGCTTCATCGTGTCGAGCGCGGCCTGCCATGACTTTTCCTGGTCCGCGTTCAGCTTCAGTTGCCCGTGCAACTGGTTCAGTTCCTTCATGAAGCCGCCATGATGCCAGCCCGGACCGCCGTGGCCCATGCCAGGACCGCCGGGGCCGTCCGACGGCTGCGCGGCGAAGGCAGACCCGAGACTCAATGCAAGCGATGCAGCGGCAACGGCGAGAAAGCGTGATGTTTTTTTGGACATTACTGTGCTCCTTGATCAACTAGCCGACGATGCCGCCCGTCTCGAAGGTGAACCGGCGTGCATTCGGTAAGGCACAGCGTAGAGGCATCGAACGAAGGCCGTGTTACGCGTATCCTCGCGGAAGTTACGCGACATTACGTGCGCCTTTCGCGGTAACACCCGGTAACCCTTTCGGGGCCGGGTGGAGCGGAAACGCCTCGGGGCGCGCGTTACACTTCGAGACATGGCTACTCAAATTCTTGTCGTCGACGACGACGTCGAACTGCGCGACCTGCTGCGCGACTATCTGGCTCGCCAAGGCATCGAGGTTTCGGTGCTGCATGACGCCAGTTCCCTGGAACGCCGTATCGAGCGCGAACGGCCGGATCTGATCGTGCTCGATCTGATGATGCCGGGTGTCGACGGCCTCACGGCGCTGCGCAAGCTGCGTGCGTCGGGCGACGATATTCCCGTCATCATGCTCACCGCGCGCGCCGACGACGTGGACCGCATCGTCGGATTGGAACTCGGTGCGGACGATTACCTCGGCAAGCCGTTCAACCCGCGTGAACTGCTGGCGCGGGTGCAGGCGGTGTTGCGCCGCCGCAAGACGCTGCCGTCGGCGGCGGCGCCCGAGCAGCGCGAGCCGTTTGCGTTTGGCCGCTTCACGCTGGACTTCCAGTCGCGCACGCTGCATCAGGAGGGCAAGCCGCTCACGCTGTCGGGCAGCGAATTCGCGCTGCTCAAGATTTTCGTCAACAACCCGATGCGCACGCTCACCCGCGAACGTCTGCTCGAACTGCTGCACGGCCCCGAGTACGACGGTACCGACCGCGGCATCGACGTGCAGGTATGGCGCCTGCGCCGCATTCTCGAAACCGATCCGTCGGTGCCGCGCTTCATCCAGACAGTGCGCGGACGCGGGTATGTGTTCGTCCCGGATGGCGAGCAACATGCGTCGTCCAATTGATTCGTTGTTCGGGCGGCTCGCGCTGCTCGTGGTGTGCGTGTTGCTGGTGTCGCATTTCGCGTGGTACCTGCTGGTCCGCTTCGAACGGAATCAGTCGCAGACGCGCTATGCCGTCGAAGAGGCCGTGTTCCTCGTCGACGCGGTGCGCGATCACGTAAGACGCGAGCCGGATCAGCCGCTGCCGTCGCGCGTGCGCCTCGTCGATCCCGCCAGCACCGACGTCCCGCCCGAAGTGCCCAACCTGCCCGCGCCGCTCAATCGTTTCGTCGACGACGTGCGCGATCGTCTGCCCACCTCGACGCAGGTGCGCGTCGGCACGCCCGGCAAGCCGCCCACGCTGTGGGTGCGCGCGGCGAGCGACGCCAGCTGGATCGTCGTGCCCGTGCAGCCGCTGCGTCCGCCGCGCTCGCTCGACCGGATGGTGCTGTGGCTCGGCATCATTTTCTCGGCGGGCGTGATGGCGGCGCTGTTCGCCGCGTGGCAGCTACAGCAGCCGTTGCGCTCGCTGGCGCAGGCGGTCAGCCGTTTCGGGCGCGGTTTGCCCGTGCCGCCCGTGCGCGAGCGCGGTCCGCGGGAGTTGCGGCAACTGACGCACGGCTTCAACCAGATGGTGCAGGAAGTCGCGCGCACCGAGCATGACCGCGCGGTGATGCTGGCGGGCGTCGCGCACGATCTGAAGACGCCGCTTGCGCGTCTGCGGTTGCGCGCCGAGATGATGGAAGAAGCGAAGATGCGCGACGGCGTCGTGCGCGACGTGGATTCGATGACGCACATCGTCGAGCAGTTTCTGGTGTTCGCGCACGACGGCGCGGATCGCAGCGAACCCGTCGAAGTGGACGGCCAGTGCGAGCGCGTGGTGCGCAGCTATCGGGCCGTTTCGGGCGGCGCGCCGACCGTGCAGACCGATCTGCGCGCCGGCGACGGGTTCAGGCTGCCGGCCGCAACGCTCGACCGCATCCTGTCCAATCTGCTCGACAACGCGCATGCGTACGGCGCGCCGCCCGTCGTCGTCGCGACGGCGCGCACGCCGCAAGGCTTCACGCTGACGGTCACCGACAACGGCAGCGGCATTGCCGCACAGGATCTGATCAACGCGAGCCGTCCGTTCGTGCGGCTCGATCCGGCGCGCGGCGGCAATGGGCATAGCGGTCTCGGCCTGGCGATCGTCGAGCGGCTCGTGCGGCGTGCGGGCGGCGAATGGCAGATCGGCAACAACGATACGGCGAGCGGCGCGGCGAACGGCGGGCGCGGCTTGCGCGTGCTGATGACGTTCCCGCTGGAATCGGTGTCGCGTACAGCGGCGGCGTCGGAAAGCGTCTGGTGAGTGCATGTGCCGCGCAGTCCATCTGCGCGGCGTTGCAAGAAAGAAGAAGAAAGAGAAGAAGCGGGGCGGACATCACGCGAGATCTCGCGTGAGACCCCGCTCGGAACAGCAATGCGCTCTACTCGGTGAAGAGCGTGTTGAGCGCGGCGGCGGCTTCGCTGTCCACCGTGTTCCACGTCACCGTGTCGGCCTCGAAGATGTAGTGCGTCGTGTACTTGCCAAGACGCGCGAGGATTTCCTCCTGTATCACTTCGGGCGCCACGTCCAGTTTCAGATACCACGCGGTCGACGACAGGCGCGTCTGAAACGCGCCGTACTCTGCGAGCAGATGATCGAAGGCGTCAGCGTCCTGATCGCGGCAGACGATGACCAGATTTCCCTTCATGCGAACCTCCGGGGGAGCGAAAAGCGGTGATCACAACTTTCGTACGAAAGCCGATGATACCTGCTTGTGCTTCGCTTGCCCGGCGGCGTCGACACGCGCGATGCCACGCGCATCGCTGCGCATCGTTTCCTTTTTGCAATCGGGTTCGACTGAAGCTGCCGGTCACCACGCGCTGGCGGGCGCGCGTGTGGGCGGTGCGGTGTCGTCGGGCGGCACCGCTTCGCTGCGGTCGCGGCCACCCTGTTTCGCGGCGTAGAGCGCCTGGTCGGCGCGGCTGATGATGCGCTCGGGCAGATCTTCCGCCGACAGTTCCGTGATGCCGATGCTCACGCTCAAGCCCACCGACTGCGGCAGCTTCGTCGACGGCATTGTTTTCAGCCGCACGCGCAGGCGTTCGACCACTTCGAGGCCGGTGCCGAGCGCCGTGGTGGGCAGCAGGATGCCGAATTCTTCGCCGCCCAGCCGTCCGATCGCGTCGCTGCCGCGCAGTTCGGTGCGGCAGGTGTCGACGAAATGTTCGAGCGCCCGGTCGCCGGCCGCGTGCCCGAAGCGGTCGTTGATCTGCTTGAAGTGATCGAGGTCGGCGATCGCCATGCACAGCGGTTCGCCCGTCGCGCGGGCCCGCTCGATCTCATGACGCAGCAGGTCGAGGAAGTAGCGCCGCGACAGCGCACCCGTCAGCGCATCGTGACGGGCTTCCGCCGACAGCAGCGTGTTCGCCGACTGCAGTTGCTCGGCGAGCACACGGGTCGCGCGGTGATGGCGCCGCTCGCGCAGATACGACACGGTGATCACCCACGCGAGCGCCACCGTGCCCGCGAGCGTCAGGAACACGAGCAGATGATCGCGCTTGTGATTGCGCATCAGCTCGGGCCATGCGACGAGCGGATCGACGAGATGCGCCGACAGACCGGAGTTCAGTCCGCTGCGCGACTGATAGAGCGTCGGGATCGGCTGGCCGGGCATGTCGTACAGCTGGTCGGCGATCTCGGTGGGCACCCACGGCGCATCGCCGCGCACCTGGCTCTTCACGGGCTGAATCTGAACGGCCGGAAACTGCTCGCGGTGATAGGTGCTCATGCGTTCGGCCGGCTTCATCTGCGTGACGCGCGAGTTGGGCATTGCCTGGCCTTCGAGCGCGGCGTTGTGCGCCATGATGATCACGCCGTTGTCGTCGGTGACGAAGGTGCCCGAGTGCGCGACCCAGTGGCGCAGCCGCGCGATGCCGACCTTGGCGACGATCGCGCCGACCAGCAGCCCGTCGTCGTACACGGGCGCGGAGATGAAGATGCCCGGCTCGCCGCTCATGCGGCCGACGCCGTAGGCTTCGCCGAAGGCGCCGAGCAGGGCGTTGGTCAGATAGCTGCGCGAGCGCATGTCGAGGCCGACGAACGAATGCGCGTTCTGCGCGTTGCTCGCGGCGACGCACAGGCCGTTGGCGTTGACCAGCCAGATGATGTCGAGGCCCGAGAAGCCCTGGGCGTCCCGCAAAAAGCCGTCGATGCCCGCCAGTTCCGGGGATTTCAACAGGTCCTCGCGGTGCGCGGGTTCCAGGTCGATGCCTGAAGCGGCATAATTCTGCGAATGCGTCAGCGCCTGCTGAATCACGCCGAGTTCGGCCATCGTCGCGGGTATGGCCCGGGACATTGCCAGGTCGCTCGCGATCACTTCGGCCATGTTGTAGACGATCGAGGCGGACATTTGCCGCTGCTGGCGCAGTGCAGTGTCCAGTTCTTGCTGTACCATCCGGTCCGCGACCAGGCCGGATGCGAACCAGCATGCGAGCACGACCAGTACGAAACTGGCCGGTCCCAATGCCTGGCGCAAGGTTGTCCTTTTCATCGACCCTCTGATCCGTCTGACTGATTCATGCAACAACGTCTCTCGTTGCAACGCGCCGGCGCTGGGCCGCTCCTGTCGATTCTGGCCGTGCGCCGCACGGAGCCAGGATGATGCGCCGCGCCGCCGTCCTCGTCGCCGGCGGCCAGCAGATTTCCGCCGCTTTCCGATTTTAACCGCCGCGCGGCCCGACGCCAGTCAGGATTTGCGCGTGCGAAAGTCCCGTGTGGGGTATTAACGGCCTCTGGCGGCACTTTCTGAATAGCAACAAAGCCAATCGGATGTGGCTCGGGCGCGACGGTCTGGCGAGAGCGGGGCGCAAGCCCGGCGCTTGCGGCATGTGGCCTGCTGCTTACAGATCGGTTCCGGGAACCATTCAAAGTGACATTTGAATGTCAACGGTTGTTTCTGTCACACAGGTTGTAGTAGTGTCGTGCCGTCCAAAATGAGGAAAGCTCGCCGGCCTGCTGGCGGCGGCTCGCGCAACACGATCGCGCGAGCCGTGAGTGCAGGCCCGCACGGGGCGCCGCGCAACGTATTCGTCGCCGGCCAATGCGTATTCAACGCCAACGATTTACCGCGCATTTGCGTTTTGCCATGCCTGAATTCCGCTTTCCGGATCGAACCTCGGACCGTCGCGCCGCCGCGACCCATGACGGCGCGGGCGTAGCCAACACGGCTTGCTGCATGGCCGCGTGCCGCCGCGAAGGGAGGGCCGTCTGATGGATCTGTTCAGCTTTACCCTGAACCGCACCGCCAACGCGTCGGCCTGGCGGGTGCTGCCCAATCGCTGGGACTTCATTGCGTTCCCGCTGATCATCTGCCTGATCGCGATGGCCGTCGTCGGCTTCCACGAGACGATGGCGCCCATCTCGACGCTGCAGAGCGCGCCCATTTCGCTCGATCCGTCCAATCTCCCCGAGTACGCGCTGCGCACCACGCTGCGCATGCTCGCCGCGATGGTGGCGTCGCTGGTCTTCACGCTCGTCTACGGCACGCTCGCGGCCAAGAGCCGCCGCGCGGGCCAGGTGCTCGTGCCGATTCTCGACATCCTGCAGTCGGTGCCCGTGCTCGGCTACATCTCGTTCACGGTGACGTTCTTTCTGGCGCTCTTTCCGTCGCGCGTGCTGGGCGCCGAACTGGCCGCGATCTTTGCGATCTTCACCAGCCAGGCATGGAACATGACCTTCAGCTTCTATCAGTCGCTGCGCACGGTGCCGCGCGATCTGGACGAAGTGTCGAAGGGCTTCCATCTGACGTCGTGGCAGCGCTTCTGGAAGCTGGAAGTGCCGTTCTCGATGCCCGGCCTCATCTGGAACATGATGATGTCGATGTCGGGCGGCTGGTTCTTCGTGGTGGCGTCGGAAGCGATCACGGTGGGCAATCACACGATCACGCTGCCGGGCATGGGCTCGTATCTGGCGCAGGCGATCACCGAGAAGAACATGCATGCGATCGGGTGGGTGATCCTGACGATGACGGTCGTGATCCTCGCGTACGACCAGTTCCTGTTCCGTCCGCTCGTCGCGTGGAGCGACAAGTTCCGCATGGAGAACACGAGTTCCGGCGACGCGCCTGAGTCGTGGCTGCTCGACCTGATCCGCCGCACGCGCCTGATTCACCGCCTGCTCGTGCCGATCGGCTGGATGTTCGCGAAGGCGGCGCGCGTGCCGATCCGCTGGCCGCGAGTCGGGCCCGTCAAGTTTGCGAAGCCGGCTGCGCTCAGGCCGTCGAAGACGGGCGATATCGTGTGGGCCGTGATCGTCGTGCTGGTGACGGCGTTCGTCGTGTATCGCGTGGTCGCGTATGTGCGCACGGGCGTCACGCTCGATGAAGTCGGCCATGTGTTCGTGCTGGGCCTGCTCACGCTGCTGCGCGTGACGTTGCTGATCGCGCTGGCTTCCGTGGTGTGGCTGCCCGTCGGCGTGCTGATCGGCCTGCGCCCGGCGCTCGCCGAGAAGATCCAGCCGCTCGCGCAGTTCCTGGCGGCGTTTCCCGCGAACCTGCTGTTCCCGGCGTTCGTGATCGTGATCGTCAAGTTCGATCTGAACCCGGACATCTGGCTCTCGCCGCTGATCGTGCTCGGCACGCAGTGGTATATCCTGTTCAACGTGATTGCGGGCGCAAGCGCCTATCCGAACGACTACAAGGAAGCCGCGAAGAATTTCCGCATTCGCGGCTGGCAATGGTGGCGTCAGGCGATGCTGCCGGGCGTGTTCCCGTACTACGTGACGGGCGCGATCACGGCCTCGGGCGGCGCATGGAATGCGAGCATCGTCGCCGAGGCCGTGCAGTGGGGCGATACCAAGGTCGCTGCGCATGGACTCGGCGCGTACATCGCGCAGTACACGGCGGCGGGCGACTATCCAAAGATCATTCTGGGCATCGCGGTGATGTCCCTGTTCGTGTCCCTCTTCAATCGCGTGTTGTGGCGTCCGCTGTACGCCTACGCCGAAAGCCGTCTGCGGCTCGATTGAGATTCATTGAAGGCATAACGCGATGCAAAATCCGAAAACCGTAACGGCCGCCACGCCCGTCCAGACGCCGCCGATGCCCCCGCGCCTCGGCGAAGAAATTCTGCGCGTCAAGGACGTGTGCCGCGGCTTCAACAAGACGCAGGGCGAGCTGCTCGTTCTGGACGACGCCAATCTGTCGCTGCGCGAGGGTGAGATCGTCGGCCTGCTGGGCCGCTCGGGCTCGGGCAAGTCGACGCTGTTGCGCATCATCGCCGGGCTGATCGAGCCGACCGACGGCGAAGTGACCTACATGGGCAAGCCGCTCAAAGGCCCCGCCGAAGGTGTCGCGATGGTGTTCCAGACCTTCGCGCTGTTCCCATGGCTGACCGTGCTGCAGAATGTGGAAGCGGGGCTCGAGGCGCTCGGCGTCGGCGCGCGCGAACGCCGCGAGCGTGCGCTCGCCGCGATCGACCTGATCGGTCTCGACGGCTTCGAGAACGCGTATCCGCGCGAGCTGTCGGGCGGTATGCGCCAGCGTGTCGGCTTCGCGCGCGCGCTCGTGGTCGACCCGACGCTGCTGCTGATGGACGAGCCGTTCTCGGCGCTCGACGTGCTGACGGCCGAAACGCTGCGTACCGATTTGCTGGACCTCTGGACGCAGGGCCGCATGCCGATCAAGTCGGTGCTGATCGTCACGCACAACATCGAGGAAGCCGTGTTCATGTGCGACCGGATTCTCGTGCTGTCGTCGAATCCGGGTCGCGTGATCGCCGAGATCAAGGTGCCGTTCAAACATCCGCGTAACCGTCTGGACCCGGCGTTCCGCCGTCTCGTCGACGACATCTACGCGAAGATGACGGCGCGTCAGACCGACGAAAAGACCAAGAAGGGGCTGGAGCTGCACAGCTGGCTGCCGCATGTGTCGACCAACCTGATGGCGGGTCTGATCGAAACGCTCGCCGCCGCGCCGTATCACGGCCGCGCGGACATGCCGGAAATCGCGCGCTCGCTGCACCTCGAAGTGGACGATCTGTTCCCGATCGCCGAAGTGCTGCAGCACCTGGGCTTCGCCGACGTTCGCGAAGGCGACATCTTCCTGACGCCGCCGGCGCGCGTGTTCGCCGAGTTCGGCACGCAGGAACGCAAGCTGATGTTCGCCGACCACCTGCTCAAGCACGTGCCGCTCGCGGCGCGGATCAAGAAGGTGCTGAACGAGCGCCCTGGACACCGTGCACCTCGCGTGCGTTTCGAGCAGGAGCTGGAAGACTTCCTGTCGGACAGCGCCGCTGAAGAAACGCTCGACGCCGTCATCAACTGGGGCCGTTATGCGGAAATCTTCTCGTACAACGACCAGACGGAAATCTTCAGTCTGGAGGACGTCGAGTCATGACGCAGGACTGAGTGGCCCGTGCGTTCGCGCTTGCGAGCAATGAAAAAGGGGAGCCGCGGCTCCCCTTTGTTCTTCTCGCGCCGAACGACGCGCGGCGTTATTGCAGATTGCCCCAGCGATCAACGGCCGGTTCCGCCGATGCCCATTTCCAGTAGCCCTTGTTGTCCTGCTGGCAGGCGCTTGCCGTGTACCAGTAGACCTTCGAGTCGGGCTTGTCGCCGTCGACGACCGAGAACAGGAACTCCTTGCAGATCGCGAGCGACGATGCGAATGCGCGCGTCACGCGCACCTGGCCGTGGCCATTTTCGATGGGCAGCTGGTGCTTGACGCTCCAGTCGCGCGTTTCGCCGACGGGCATCGCGCCCGCGAGCGCGGCGATCACGTTCTGCTGATCGCTGTGCATCACGCGCAGATAGTGCACGACGGCTTCGTCGGTGGCGGCCTGCACGACGATGCCGACGCCGATGCCCACCGCCGGGTTGGCCGTGACGATACCCGTCGCCGCACCGGCGCCCGCGCCCGCCGCTGCGCCGATCGACGCCGAACTGCAGCCGCTGACGATGGCGCCCGCGCCGATGCACAGCGCGCTGACCAGCGCGAGCCGCGCGGCCGTCGCAGCGCTTACGCGTCCGAGTATTTCGCGTGCGCTCATTGCAGCGAGCCCCAGCGCTCGGTCGCGGGTTCGGCCGACGCCCACTTCCACGCGCTGCCGTCACGGCAGATCGACGCGACATAGAACGCGCTCGATGCGGGCACGTTCTTCGTCGCGGTCTTGTCGACGGAGAACACGATCTCCTTGCAGTCGAGTTCGCCCGCGCTGATCGTGCGGCTGACGGTCACGCGGCCATGCTCGTCGTCTTCGAGCGGCACCGAATGCGTGATGCTCCACGGCGCGATCGCGCCGACCGCGAGCGGGCCGGCTGCCACGGCGATGCTGTCCTGAGTGTTGCGATGGATCACGCGTTCCGAGTACTGCACGCCCGCGCGCGCTGCTGCGACTGCACCAAGGCCGATACCCGTCGCGACAGCGGCATTGTTGGTGACCTTCGCGGCAATGGCCGCGCCGGCGATACCGGCGCCCGCCGTGGCGCCTTCCGTGTAGAGCGAACTGCAGCCGCTCAGTGCCGAGGCGAGGGCGACAGCCAGTACTGCGAACGGCATGACGCCCGGCAGGTGAGAAGGCCGACGGGTTACGGGCTGTGTGGAGTGTTTGTCGCGATGCGTTGCTTTTTGCATGTGTTCGTCATTGCTCCTGCTCGTGCCTTCGGGCGCCAGGAGCGCGCCGGCGCGAAGGCAGGGCTACATCTGATTTTTCGCTGCGGCATTGTGCAGGATGCGTTTTGTAATTGGCATAGGGAAAATGCAAGCAATTGCAAAAGATGCTGCGAGGCCGTGGTCTTTCTGGTTGGGCAGCGAGCAGTTCGCATGCCTGAACGAGGCGCGCGAGGTCGTGCGCGCGGCGTTCAGACGGAGGAGGGAGGCAACTTGAATCGAAGCCGCTCACGGAGGCGGCGAAGAGCGGCGCGGCGCAGGAAACGCGCTACGAGCGCGCACATCGGTGCGATGTGCGCGCCGGTGCAAGATCAATTGTCGTCGGGATTCGACTCTTCGTCGCCGTACGTGCTGAGCCGGTTGTACAGCGTCTTGAGACTGACGCCGAGCGCTTTGGCGGCGCGCCGCTTGTCGCCGCCGCAGTACTTGAGCGTGCCGAGGATGATCTGCTTCTGCGCATCGGCCAGCGGCGTGCCGATCCACACGCTCATCGAGTCGCCGACGGTGACGGGCTTCTTCACGCGCGACATCAGATGCGGATGCGGCAATTCCACTGCCTTCTCAGCCAGAATGAACGCGCGATACACCGCGTTCTTCAGCTCGCGTACGTTGCCCGGCCAGGACCAGGTGCGCAGCGTTTCCATCGAGCGCTTGCTGAAGACCTTGTTCGTGCCTTCCTGGCGATTCAGCTCGTCGAGAAAATGCAGCGCAAGCAGTTCGCGGTCGCCTTCGCGTTCGCGCAACGGCGGCGCGCGCAGCGGAAACACGGCGAGCCGGTACATCAGGTCTTCGCGCAGTCCGTTTTCCTTGACGGCGATTGCCGGGTCGCGATTGGTCGCGGCGATCACGCGCACGTCGCCGCGAATCAGCTCGGTGCCGCCGACGCGATAGAAGGTGCCCGTTTCCAGCGCGCGCAGCAGTTTCACCTGGCGCACGGGCGCCATTTCGGTGATTTCGTCGAGAAACAGCGTGCCGCCGTTTGCGTGCTCGAAATAGCCGATGCGGCCTTGGACCGCGCCCGTGAAACTGCCTTTTTCATGGCCGAACAGTTCGGCCTCGATCAGTTCGTCGGGAATCGCGCCGCAATTGACGGCGACGAATGCGCCGCCCTTGCGTGCGCTGTGCTCGTGAATCGTGCGGGCGATCAACTCCTTGCCCGTGCCCGATTCGCCGATGATGAGCGCGGTCGCGTCTGTCGCGGCCACGCGGTCGATCTGTTCGTAGAGATCCAGCATGACGGGCGACGAGCCGAACAGCGTGCCGTAAGACTTCAGTCCCGGGACGTTGTCGACCGCGCGTTGCCTCGCCTGCGATGCACCGCCGCCTTCGGCTTCGGTGGCGGGCGAGTCCAGATCGGTTGACGACATAGCGAAGGGTGTCCTGTGCAATTTCGGATAGGTGTCGTGAATGGCGCAGGCCAGTATCGAGTGCGTGGATTGCCTTGTAGAGTGGTCCACTATCTCATAAAAGGCAATTTAACCACTGGCGCGCCATTTCCGGCAAGGCGCATGCAAGTTTGGGCGTTCGCTGGCAATTCGCAAACGTTGGCGTACGATCGACACGCGATGCCGGCAAAACTTGCATCGATGCGAAAAGCATCGGCAAGTTTGTCCGCCTTTCAAAGTCCTTTGCACTGTGGATCGGCGCCGCTGTGGCGCGGAACTCGGCCGGCGCGCATGGATCGCATCAGGGCGCCGGGAACGACCGTTGCGAAGTACGTTCAAGGCACGAAGGCTGCCTTCAGGGTACGAGGGCTGCCACATGACGCCGGAACCGACCCCCGTCGAAACAGGACAAATCCGGTCCCCGCGCCAAAAAGGAGATTGCGATGACGGAAACCACTGAACAGCTCGCCTTGGGCCGACAAAAAATTGTCCAGGATCTCAGCGTGCTGTTGACCGATTCGGAAGAAATGCTGCGGCTTGCGGCGGCCGTGCCGGGTGAAGGTATCGAGGCATTGCGCGGGCGGCTTCGCACGCATGTCGATTCCGTGCAGCACGCGCTCGCCGATGCGCAGACCTCCGCGCAGCGGCGCTACCGCAGCGCGACCGTCCAGACGGAGCGCTACGTGCGCCAGAACCCGTGGCAATCGCTGGGCGTTGCGGCTGGAATCGGCTTCTTGCTCGGCATGCTCGCTGCGCGCTGAACTGCGCCGACGCGCGGTGCGGTTCGGTGCGCAGCGCCTATCCCATTCACGACAACCAGGAGTTCAAGATGGCACGACCCAAAATCGGCGTATTCGGCGCTCTGTTCGCCGTGGGCGGCGTATTGGCATGGCGCTGGGTGCAAAAACAGCGCGCTGGGCAGCAGCCGCTCGCGCGCGATCTGACACGTTGGGAAGGCGAGGGCGGCTCGGTGACGGATCCCGCGCAACCGGCGCCGGGCTCCGAGATGGCGCCGGCGACGCATCTGCGTAACGGCAACGGGGCCGATCACGGCGATGCCTGGCCGTTTCCGCGAAGCTGAGCCTCCCGTCCGCGGCGCGGCGGACGTTCGTGCGCCGCGCTCTATGCGAAGTTGATGTTTTTTCGATATGAGGCCGTATAATGAGCAAAAACCACAACAATACGTGCCACCACTAGAAAAAATTACGTCAATTGTTGCGTGGATGCGTTAATTCGGAAAGTCTTTCCGGTGAGGCGTCCGCCGACGCGAGGCAGGCGTATGCTTGGATTCGCGGCGCGCGGACGCTTTTGCCGTTGCGACTTGCCGGCGGAACGCACGCCGCGCGTGTTTACTTTCAGCACTTACGAGCTTTCCATACGCGATGCCACATGTATTGATTGTCGATGACGATTCGAGCACCCGCGAAGCGCTTGCGGCGATCATCGCGGAAGACGGGCTGACGACGGCGACGGCAGGCGACCTGCGCGAAGCACGCATCCAGCTCGTGCGGCAGATGCCGGACGTCGTGTTTACCGATCTGAAGCTGCCCGACGGCACGGGCGTCGACCTGTTCGAAGATCTCGATCCGCGTTCGGGCGTCGAGTTCGTCGTGATCACAGGACACGCCACGGTGGAATCCGCCGTGAGCGCGCTCAAGATGGGCGCCGCCGACTACCTCGTGAAGCCGATCAACATGCAGCGCGTGAAGGCGATCCTCGCGCGTCTGCCGCGTGCGGGCGACCTGAAGGCCGAAATCGGCACGCTGCGCGGCGAGCTTCGGCGCATGGGCCGCTTCGGGCTGATGCTCGGCAACTCGGCCGTGATGCAGCAGGTGTACGACCAGATCAGCCGCGTTGCGCCCACGGCCGCGTCGGTGATGCTGGTCGGCGAATCGGGCACGGGCAAGGAAGTCGCTGCGCAGACGCTGCATCAGTTGAGCCTGCGCCGCAAGCACGCGTTCCTCGCCGTTAACTGCGGGGCAATCTCGCCGAACCTGATCGAATCGGAAATGTTCGGCCACGAGCGTGGCGCGTTCACGGGCGCGGACCGTCAGCACAAGGGCTATTTCGAGCGCGCGAACGGCGGCACGCTGTTCCTCGACGAAATCACCGAAATGCCGATCGAGCTGCAGGTGAAACTGCTGCGCGTGCTGGAGACGGGCATGTTCATGCGCGTCGGCACGACGAAGGAGATCGAGACGGACGTGCGCCTGATCGCCGCGACCAACCGCGATCCCGAGCAGGCCGTGCTGGAAGGCAAGCTGCGTCTCGACCTGTATCACCGCCTGAACGTGTTCCCGATTAGCCTGCCGCCGCTGCGCGAACGGGGCAAGGATGTCGAACTGCTCGCGCAGTCGTTCCTCGACGAACTGAACGAGCAGCACGGTACGAAGAAGCACTTTCCGCCCGCCGTGCGGGAGATGCTGCTGTCCTACCCGTGGCCGGGTAACGTGCGCGAGCTGAAGAACTACGTGCAGCGCGCGCACATCATGTCCGGCACGGATTCGGACAGCACGGCCACGGTGCCGCTGCAGATTTCGCTGTCGAAGCCGACGGCGGGTACGGCGATCACGATTCCGTTCGGCACCTCGCTCGCCGAAGCCGACCGTCAGCTGATTCTGGCGACGCTCGAGCAATGTGGCGGCGTCAAGACGCGCGCCGCGGAGATTCTCGGCATCAGCCTGAAGACGCTCTACAACCGGCTCGTCGAGTACGGCAACGATGCGGGCCGCGCCGAAGGCGACGACGTCAGCGACGAGCCGCAAGCGCTCGGCAAAGCCGACGCCTGAGCGCGTGGAACGAATCGCGTGGTATTGGCGCCGCCCGTCCCGACGGACGGCGTCAAAACGGCACATGCCTTGCTGATTTGAGTTCGAGCAGTCGAAAGCGCCCAGGCGACGACGACAGCGAACGAAAACAGGGAGCCCATCATGCCGGATCACGACGCCGTCTTCGATATCTACGCGCACCGCCCCGAGCCCACCATTCCTGAGTCGCCGCCCGAGCCGGGGCCGGAGCAGCCGGGTCAGCCCGACACGGTGCCCGATCCGACGCGCGAACCCGTCGACCCCGATACGCCGGCCATCGGCGATCCGCCGCCGCAACCGTCGCAAACACCGCATACGAATGGCGGCATGACGCTGCTTCCCGACCTGTGACGCGCCGTTCTTTCGAAGGGCGGTCGCGCGGGCCACATTCAGGGCGACGCCGGCGCAAATCGCGCGCCTGAAACCTGTACCCGTTACAAAACCGCCGAACTTTTTACCGGCAAATTACGATCGTCGGCCTAGACTTAGGTGATGCGGCCCGGGCGACCCCCCGTCCGGGCACAGGCCTTCCCCTGGAGGCGTCCATCATGAGACATCCCGCATTGCGGCGCTCCGCGCGCCATTCGAAGCGCGACCAGCGCCCAGCCAGCGGCACGGGCAATCCGCCGAGCGCCCCGGATCCGGCGCACGAGAACCGCGCCGCGCCCGACGCCCCGCCAGACGGGGATCACAACCAGGGCGGCACCCGCCAGGAAGGGCTGGATTACCAGCGCGACCTGGGCTCCGAACAGGACGCCTGAAGTCATTTTTCCGGCCCGTTCGGACCGGTTCGTCGAGCGAAAAATCTGCTGCGCGCATGCTTGTTGACAGCGTGTTTTTGCTCGTCTGTCACATTTGCATACATTTTTATTCTGCGACTTTCGACAAAACGGCATAGGTCTTGCGTGCCGTAAGCAAAGTATCACCGCATGTACAGTCAACTGAAATGAGGTGGAGCCGCAATGAGCAGATTGATCGTCGTATCAAACCGCGTCGCGCCGACTCAGGAAGGACGCCCCGCAGCGGGCGGTCTCGCGATCGGAGTGCTGGATGCCCTGAAGGAAACGGGAGGTGTGTGGTTTGGATGGAGTGGCGAGATCGCCGCCGAGCCGTCGACGCCCGTCATCGAGAAGCAGGGCAACGTGACCTACGCCACCGTGGGACTCACCAAGCGCGACTACGACCAGTACTACCGCGGCTTTTCGAATGCGACGCTGTGGCCGACCTTCCACTATCGCAACGACCTGTCGCGCTACGACCGGCAGGAATACGCGGGTTATCTGCGGGTGAACGTGACGCTCGCGAAGCAGCTCAAGGAACTGATCAAGCCCGACGACATCATCTGGGTGCACGACTATCACTTGCTGCCGTTCGCGCGCTGCCTGCGCGATCTCGGCGTGAAGAATCCGATCGGCTTTTTCCTGCATATCCCGTTTCCCGTGCCGGAAGTGATGCGCACGGTGCCGCCGCACGAAGAACTCGTGAAGTGCATGTGCAGCTATGACGTGGTCGGCTTCCAGACAGACGCGGACCGGCAGTCGTTCGTCGACTACATCGAGCGCGGCCACCACGGCACGTCGAGCGACGAGAACATGATTCACGCGTACGGCCGCTTTTTGAAGGTTGCCGCGTATCCGATCGGCATCTATCCCGATGCGATCGCGAAAGCCGCCGAGCAGTTCACCGACCGCAAGCAGGTGCGCAGCATGCGCGACGCGATGCGCGGCCGCAAGCTGATCATGAGCGTCGATCGGCTCGACTATTCGAAGGGTCTCGTCGAGCGTTTCCAGGCGTTCGAGCGCCTGCTGCAGAACGCACCAGGCTGGCATGGCCGCGTGTCGCTCGTGCAGATTGCTCCACCGACGCGCGCCGACGTGCAGACGTACCAGCGCATCCGTCAGAACCTCGAAGGCGAAGCGGGGCGGATCAACGGCCGCTTCGCGCAGCTCGACTGGACGCCGATCCAGTATCTGAACCGCAAATACGAGCGCAATCTGCTGATGGCGCTGTTCCGTCACTCGCAGGTCGGCTATGTAACGCCGCTGCGTGACGGGATGAACCTCGTCGCGAAGGAATACGTCGCGTCGCAGGATCCCGCGGATCCCGGCGTGCTGGTGCTCTCGCAGTTCGCGGGCGCCGCCGAGCAGTTGCCCGGCGCGCTGGTCGTGAATCCGTTCGATCTGTCGCAGATGGCCGAGGCGCTGGAGCGCGCGCTGTCGATGCCGCTCGCCGAGCGCCAGGCGCGGCACGCGGACATGATGGCGCCGCTGCGCGTGAACAATCTGTCGGTGTGGCGCGATACGTTCCTCGCCGACTTGCGCCATGTCGCGACGGCTTCATCGGTGACCGAGAAGGCCGTCAAGCGCGCGGACGTGACAGCGTGACGTAGCGCGTCTGAAAAGCGCGCGTATTTCCCGACGGCAGCCCATCGAGGCTGCCGTTTTCGTTTCCAGTCCGCCCAGGCGAAGGCTTCAGGCCTGCTGCTGGCTCAACTCGGCGAGCGGCACGGGCGTCTGACGCGGATCGAAATCCGCCCACTTGCCGCGCTGCCAGCGGCCCGTCGCGCGTTCGATGTCGGCGCCGCCCGCTTCGCGAAGGATGCGCGCCGCGTCCATCTGATTCTCCGGGCTCACATGCACGGCGACCAGTACCCCCGAGTTGCGCAACTCGTGATGCACGACGTCGTGATGTTCGTGCGGCTGGTTGCGCGCGGAGGCCATCTTGCCCACGAGCAGGCCCAGATACGCACCGACGCCCGCAGCGATCACGACGACTGGCGTCGATGCTGCAAACGCCGCGAACACCGCGACGCCGATCACGGCGCCCGCGACGGCGCCGATCGTCATCGCGTGGTGATGGCGATGCAGCGCAGGCGGCGGCGCGGATGAGATCGTGGTGGGTGCGGCTGCGTGTTCGTCGAGCGAATGGCGCGCGTGCTGGCCGCGCGGATTGACGAAAAACAGCGTGACGTCTTCCCCGAGGAAGCCCTTGTCGAAGAGCGCTTGCGCGGCGTCCTCGGCGGCGGGGAAGGTGGTGAATCGTCCAGCGACGATGAGTGACATGGCGCCCCCTATCGTGCAACAAGCGGTGCAAAAAACGGATGTTCGAAGACAGAGCGAAACCTTCGCCGGATACCGCGATGGACGGCGGCCGTCGAAGGCTTCGTCTACAAGGATAGGCGGAAAGTGCGCGGGCGGAAGTTGCGCGTCACGCGCCCGCGGGTGTGCTATGCGCGACGCGCAGCATGCTGACGCAGGCGCCCGCGCCCGCAAAGCAGGCTGCCACGTACAGCGCGATCACGGGGCCATGCTGCGGCGCGATGCCGAAAATCAGCGCGACCAGCGCCGAGCCGAGCGTCTGCCCGGTCAGGCGCGCAGTGCCGAGCATGCCGCTCGCGCCGCCGCTGCGATGACGCGGCGCGGCGGACAGCATCGTGCGGTTGTTCGGCGACTGGAAGATGCCGAACCCGAGGCCGCACAGCGCCATGCGCCACACGATGTCGAACGGCGACGGATGCGCGCCGAGCGTCGCGAGCAGCAGCAGGCCGGCCGCGAGCGCGGCGAGCCCGAGGCCGCCCAGCCAGCCCGCCGAGAGCCGGTCGGACAGCACACCCGACAGCGGCGCCGCGCCGACGATCACCAGCGGCCACGGCGTCATCAGCAGGCCCGTTTCGACCTGAGACATGCTGAGATTGTTCTGCAGCAGGAACGGCAGCGATACGAACGCGAGCATCTGCGCGCAGAACGAGCACACGGAGGTGCCCACGGACAGCGCGAAGATGGGAATGCGCAACAGATCGACGGGCAACAGCGGCGCGGACTGCGTCACCTGCCGCCGCACGAAGAAATAGCCGATCACGACTGCGCCGATCAGTTCGACGGCGACATAGCCGTAACGCTCGCCGTGCCCGAGACCGTCGACGGCGAAGATCAGGAGGCCGAACACGAACGCGTTCATCACCGCGCTGGGATAGTCGTATGGCGACGGATGCGGTTCGTTGCGCGGCAGCGCGCGCAGGCCCACCGCGACGGCCGCGACGCCGATCGGCACGTTGATCGCGAACAGCCACGGCCAGGTCGCGACGGCGAGGACACCCGACGCGACCGTCGGTCCGACGGCCGACGAAATCGCCACGACCATCGCGTTGATCGCGATGCCGCGCCCAAGCCGCGACTTCGGATAGATCATGCGCACCAGCGCCGTATTGACGCTCATGATGCCCGCCGCGCCGAAGCCCTGAATCACGCGAGCGAGCGCGAGTGTCGGCAGCGACGTGGCGAGCGCGCAGCCGAGCGACGCGACTGTGAACAGCACCAGGCCGCTCAGATAGACGCGTCGGTAGCCGATACGGTCGCCCAGCGACGACAGCGGCAGCAGCGAGATCGTCACCGACAGTTGGTACGCGTTGACGACCCAGATCGAGCTTGCGGCGCTCGCGTTCAGGTTGCGCGCGATGGTCGGCAGCGCGACGTTGGCAATCGCGCTATCGAGGACGGCAAGTGTGATGCCGAGCGCGACGACGAGAATCGCCCAGTAACGCTGGGGGAGAGGGAGCCCCGGTTCGGCTTCCGGCGCGGCCGCGGCGGAGGTGCCCGCAAATTGCGAGGCGCCCGATGCAGCGCGGTTGTCCGTCGACGAAGATGCTTGCATTGTGTTGTTGTGATGAGCGGCGGGGCGATCGGGTCCGGGCGGTCGTCGCGCTGTGACGCAGGCCGATCGCGTCGGCCGGGCGTGCAGCGCGCGGCGCATGCCCGGCAGTGCGGATCCTGGCGATAAGGTGCCGCTACTTGAGTTCGTACAGGCCTGTGTACGTGGCCGAATCGATTTCGTTCAGATGCGTCATATAGCGGGCGACGGCGTTCGTCGTGTCGGCGGCGAGGGGCAGGTTCGTCACCTTCAGCGCATGAATGCGGAAGATGAAGCGATGAGGCTTGTCGCCGCGCGTCGGCGCTGCGCCGCCGAAGCCGACCGAGCCGTAGTCATTGCGAAACTGCAGCGCGCCGGACGGCAACAGGCTGCCGTCCGCCTTGCCCGCGTTGCGCGGCAGCGAGCGCGCGTCGGCAGGGAGGTTGACGACGACCCAGTGCCAGAAACCGCTGCCCGTGGGCGCGTCGGGATCGTAGACGGTGAGCGCGAGACTTTGCGTATCGGCTGGCGGCGCGTCCCATTGGAGCGCGGGTGAAACGTTCTCGCCGTCGCCCGCGACGCCGAACGATTTGTCGTTCATCTCCTGCGCCTTCGACATAAAGCCGTTGGCAGGAAAGTCGTCGGACCAGATCCGGAAATCAGCCATCGTGCGCCTCCTTCAGTGGGTGGTTCCAGGATGGACGGGAGCCGCTGTGAGACCGCATAAGAGACTGCGTTCGAAGCTCCAGTGAGCCAATCGAGTGTAGCACCGGCGCCGTGCAATGTTCGCCGCGCGGAAAGCGCTGACGGGCTTTCCGTTCACGGTCGCGTGGCGCAATGTCAGGCGCGTTCTTCGTGCAGCGGCGCGTCGCCGTGCAGCCAGTCGACCAGCCGTCGCAGCACGCCGTCGATGTCCCGGTTCGCTCCGCGCAAGGCGCATTCCCACACCGTCGCGACGCGCCAGCCGCTATCGAGCAGCGCGGCCTGCGCTTTCGCGTCGTTCGCGCGATTGCGGCCGATCTTGTCGCGCCAGAATTCCGGCCGCGTCTGCGGCCATTTGAAGAGATGACAGTCGTGACCGTGCCAGAAACAGCCGTGTACGAAGATGACGGCGCGATAGCGCGGCAACACGATGTCGGGGCGGCCGGGCAGATCGCGTGCATCAAGCCGGAAACGGAAGCCGCGCCTGTGCAGCAGGCTGCGGATCAGGATTTCGGGCTTGGTATTGCGTCCGCGAATGCCGGACATCATCCGGCTGCGCGTGGCTGCGTCGACGACGTCGACCATCAGGCCGCCAGCTCTGCCGTCTTCGCCGTCTTCGCCGTCTTCGCGTCGCGCCCGGCGCGCGTCAGCGCGAGCACATGCGGCAGCATGATGCGCGCGACTTCGCGCATCACGGGCACCACCACACTGTTGCCGAACTGGCGGTACGCCTGGGTGTCGCTGACGGGGATGCGATACGTGTCGGGAAAGCCCATCAGCCGCGCACACTCGCGCGGCGTCAGGCGGCGCGGGCGCAGCTTCTCGCCCTGATACACGAGAATCTCGCTGCCGTCCTTGTGATAACGCGCCGAGAGCGTGCGCGTCACGCTTTGCGGATATGCCATTCCGTAGCCGAAGCCGTTGCCCGCCGCGCGATGCTTGTCGGCGTAGTTCTGCAGATAGGTCCACAGCTTGGGCGTCAGCGTGTATTTCGGCTGCACGTGGCGTGCGGCGTGATCGAAGAAGCGGTCGCCGTCCCACGGCAGCGCGGGTTCCGTGCCGTCCGTCCGATGCAGGATCGACGCGAGCCGCGGACCTTCTTCGGGCAGGCGCAGGTCGTCCCACGTAAAGGACGTCTTGCCGCGAAAGCCAACGATGATGATCCGCTCCCGATGCTGCGGCGTGAAATGCGCGCCGTCGATCACGCGGTAGTGCACCTCATAGCCGAGTTCGTCGCGAAGCGTCTGCAGGATCACGTCGAAGGTGCGGCCTTTATCGTGCGACAGCAGGTTTTTTACGTTCTCTAGCAGAAACGCAGCAGGACGACGCGTGGCGATGATGCGCGCGACATCGAAGAAGAGCGTGCCTTGCGTCGCGCATTCGAACCCGTGCGGCCGGCCGAGCGCATTTTTCTTGCTGACGCCCGCGATCGAAAACGGTTGACACGGAAAGCCGCCGAGCAGGATGTCATGCTCGGGGACGGCCTCGGCGGGAAACGTGACGATGTCGCCGATCAGCGTGTGCTGGGGCGCGGCGTCGCCGGAGTTTTCGCCGAAGTTTTCCCGATAGGTCTTCTGCGAGAAATCGTTCCACTCGCTGGTGAACACGCATTGGCCGCCGTGGGCCTCGAAGCCCATGCGGATGCCGCCGATGCCGGCGAACAGGTCGATGAAGTGCACGCGCGATCCGTCGTCTGCTTGCCGGCCGGCGCTGCGCGCCGTCGCCGCGTGCAGCAGCGCGTGCAGCGCTGGTTCGAGCATCGCGGGACACGGCGTGTCGCCCTTTTCCCAGCGGCGCACCGTCTTGATGTCCTTGCCGACATGCGCGGCGATTTCTTTTTGTGTGAAGCGGGTGCGCGCCTGCTTCAGCAGTTCAAGCGGTGAAGCCTGAGTCACAGGAGTCCTTGCTGGGTATTTTTGCGGACATTATGACCTATGAATGTCCCCAATTTGCGACCGTCTGGTGTTATGGGGGCAAATTTTCCCGTGAGGGTGGGCTCGGGAGAACGCGTCAGGAAGAGGAAAGAGAGAAGGCAGCCCCGGCGACGCGCCAGCTGAGGCTGTCGCTATGTCGCCGGGTGTTCGCGCTGCTGGCAGCAGCATCGTGGAAGGACGCGCGGCGGGTCAACGAATGTTAAATGCGCGTGGCGCGCCGGGACGGCGGCAGAGCGTGGTGCCGCTGCAGTTCAGTCTCTGCCGGCTCAGCGTTGTCGACGCACGCGATGGCGATTCGCGTCGCGCGAGGCCGCGGGACGCGCGGTCGGCACGGGCAGCGGCGCCAGCTCCTTCGTGCACAGATCGTCGAGTTGCAGCAGCAGGTCGTCGATCGCGCAAAGCTGGGAGTTGGTCAGATGTTCGGCTTCGAGCAACTCGAAGAGGCGCCGGCGCCAGTAGTCGGCGGGGAGAATCGCCCCACCCAGGTCGCCATGCATCGAAGGCCGCATGACGCGGGCTATGTGCGCGATGTCCTGATCGATCAGAGTCGATTTGAACGATCCCGCCGACGAAGTGAGGTAAAGGTCCATGCCCGCACTACGGCGGGTCTTGGAAAAACTTTAGGGTCAGTCCGAAAATATTTTTGCGCCGTTTGCGCCTGGTCCGGAGGAATTGCACGGCAACGGGCGGCCGTAAGTGGTCAACTCATGTCAGCGCGAGGGCGAGGCTGCAGGTCAGCACGACGATCATCAGACCGGCGGCGACTGCGAGATTGTAGGGGTAGGGCATCGGTCCAACCTGACGTATCCAGGGAGTGACGCAATGATAGGAGGATGCCGCGTGCCCGTCCTCAGACAAATGTCGTACTAGGTGGGAGAGCGCACACTGGGTCGCGGCGAACGAGCGGAAGCCTTGTGGGGCGGGCTTTGGGCGCATGCCGGGCGCCTGGTCGTGTGGCTTTTTCGCGTCGTGGCGCGGCGCCGCTGCCGCGCCACCGCAGGCTTCTGTTGCGCCGCTCAGGCCGGCTTGTCGGGATTCGCGCCCGGCTGCGCAGCGCCTTCGAGAAAGCGGCGCGTCGCCTCGAAGGATTGCAGCATCTGATCCGGCCATGGTGTTTGAAGCATGACGGCTTGATGGTTTTCGAACGCGGTGTTGAGCAGCTTCGACAGTTCCGGCGAGTTGATGTGGCGCAGCAGTACGCTGACGGCGATGGCCGTCGCCTGGCTGGCGCCCGCCGTTTGCAGCTCGGAAGTGGTGAGGGCGGCGAGTTGCTTGTTGATGTCCATGGGATGTCCTTCGTTGTTCAGACTGGTGGTGCGCGAAATGCGTAATTTTGTCACGGCCGTGCGGCATCGATGCGACACGGACGGCGTGCGAACCCGCCGTCCAACCGCACCACACGGGCCCGTTCGCCTTTGACTATCAAAAAAGTGAACGGTGTTTTGGCGATTCCGCTAGTTTTCTTTGCAGAGCGACCCGGTACACTCGATTCAAATGTTTCCGCTCTGGAGTCGATCATGCTCGCTACCTTCTTTGTGCTCTGGCCGTTTGCCGCCGCGTCGCTGTTTGCGCTCGCCCGATTCTTCGATCAGCGCGACCAGCAATTCGCCAAGGTTCAGGTAGTGCGCCGTCGATGATCGGCTTTTCGCTGTTTTTGCTGGAGATGCCGAGACGTGAGGTGGTTTGTCCGTGACGCTGCCGCAATAGCAAGCTCTGTAGCAAACAAAAAACCCGCAAAGCGCGAGCTGTTGCGGGTTTTTCATTTGGCGTCGTCCGTTGCCGATGTGGTCCCCCCGACAGGAATCGAACCTGTATCTAGCGCTTAGGAGGCACTCGTTCTATCCATTGAACTACGGGGAGGGGCCGCCGACGAGCGCAGAGTATAGCAAATCGCCCGCTTGCCAAAGCGGCTTTCGGCGTGCGTCTGCATCGCGGCAGGCGCGCCGCGTGGCGCGTCACGCGTGGCGCGGCTACCATCGGCGGCATGACCGATCCCCATTACACCGCCCCCCGCCTCGTCGCACTCTACGACGCGCTCAACCCCTTCGCCGCCGATACCCGCTTCTATCTGGATCTTGCCGCCAGCACGCAAGCGGCGCATGTCGTCGATATCGGCTGCGGCACGGGGCTGCTTGCATGCGAACTGGCCCAGCAAGGCCACGCCGTGACGGCAGTGGACCCGTCGCGCGCGATGCTCGACGTCGCGCGCAGAAGACCGGGCGCCGGACAGGTGGCATGGATCGAAGGCGACGCCACGCGACTTGGCGCGCTGGACGCCGATCTGGCCGTGATGACGGGGCACGTCGCGCAGGTTTTTCTCGATGACGCCGGCTTCGTTGCCACGTTGGTTGCCGCGCATGCAGCATTGCGTCGCGGTGGAAAGCTCGCTTTCGAGAGCCGCAATCCCGTTGTTTCACCGTGGACTACATGGACGCCGCAACAGTCGCGCCGCGTCATCGATGACACGCAGCATGGCGCCGTCGAAATCTGGCAGCAACTGGTCGACGTGCAGGCGGGCCGCGTCCGGTTCGACACCGTCTATCGGTTCACCGCTTGTGACGACACGGTCGTGTCAACCAGCGAACTGCGCTTCCGCACTCAGACCGAACTCAGCGAAGCACTGCGCAAAGCGGGTTTCAGTGAAATGGAATGGTTCGGCGACTGGTCCCGCTCGCCCGTCGATGAGACGAGTCGCGAGTTGATCGTGGTCGCCACACGCGGCTGATGCGGCTCGGCGCACCGCCAAAAACGAAGCGGTCCGTGGGCAGACGACCCACGGACCGCTCGACAACAGCAGGCGCTTCTGAACCGAAGCGCCGATCAGAACTCGACGACAGCAAATTCCGCCTTGCCCACGTCGCACAGCGGGCAGCGCCAGTCCTCCGGGATATCGGCGAAACGCGTACCCGCCGCGATGCCTTCCTCGGGCAGACCTTCCTCTTCGTTGTAGATCCAGCCGCAAATCAGGCAGACCCAGCTCTTGTATTCGACGATCACTTCACTCACGACACACGCTCTTCATTGATTCAGTGCAAAATCCGCCAATCTGCCCCTTTATTGTGCATCCGGCGGCGACCCGCAATATTACCGGAATTCGCTGGAAGGCCGACGCCTTTCGGTCCGTTAACAGTTCCAGGCCTGCGCGAAGCGGCGTGTAGTCGGGCGATGCGCTTGCCGGCGGGCGCGGGTCCAGCGTGTATCCTTTCAGTCCGGTGTCGCCGTGCGCAACGCTGACGCGTGCCGTGCCCGTCGAGCCGCTTTAGCCAAGGAGAAAACGATGCTGAACAAGAAATGGTGGGCCGGTGCAGCGTGCGCGGGCATGCTGGTCGTGTCGGGCGTGGCGCATGCTGCGGGCGTCTCCTTCGTCGAGCCGAAGGACGGCGCGACCGTGAGCAATCCCATCCATGTGAAATTTGCCGTCGAAGGCATGAAGATCGCGCCCGCGGGCACGATGACGGAAGGCGCGGGGCATCATCATCTGATCATCGACGGGCAGCCGCTGCCGAAGGGCGAGGTGATCCCGGCCAACGACAAGTCGCTGCATTTCGGCAAAGGGCAGACGGAAACCGAACTCACGCTGCCGCCGGGCGATCACACCCTGACGCTCGATTTCGGCGACGGCGCGCATCGCTCGTATGGTCCGGAAATGAGCAAGACGATCACGATTCACGTGAAATGATCTGAGGCGCGTTCGGGCGCGAAGCCTGCGCGGCAGCTATCTGCTGCTGCCGCGCACGCCCGGTCGCGAATGGGCGGGCGCATTCGACGCCGTTAGGGTTCGCAGTCGAAGGCATGCGTGCCGCGTCATTCGTCCTATGCCGTCCTACGGGCCCGCATCCCGTCAGCGTCCATGCTGCCGACCGGTACAATGAGCGCTTCCGACTCATCGCTGGTTTCTTCACTTTCCCCATGTCGCTTTACACCATTACGGGCGCGCAACTGGCGTTCGGCCACGTCGCGCTGCTCGATCACGCGGATTTCTCACTCGAAGCCGGCGAGCGCGTCGGGTTGATCGGCCGTAACGGCGCGGGCAAGTCGTCGCTGCTGAAAATCGTCGCCGAGCTGGCCAGGCCGGACGACGGGCTGATCACGCGTCAGCAGGATCTCGTCACCGTGTACGTGCCGCAGGAACCCGAATTCGACGGCGACGTAACCGTCTTCGATACGGTCGCCGCAGGTCTCACGCGCGCGAGCGCGCTGCTCGACGAATACAACACGGTCGCGCACGAACTGGCGGAAACGCCGGAGGGCGCGCAGCACGACGCGTTGCTCGCGCGCATGAACACGCTGCAATCGTCGCTCGACGCGACGGATGCCTGGAACTGGCGCACCCGTGTTGCCACGACGCTCGCGCAGATCGGTCTCGACGGCGACGCGTTGGTGGGCTCGCTGTCGGGCGGCATGCAAAAGCGCGTCGCGCTGGCGCGCGCGCTCGTCGTGCAGCCGGACGTGCTGCTGCTCGACGAACCGACCAACCATCTGGACTTCGACGGCATCCGCTGGCTGGAAGAGCTGCTGGTCTCCCAGCGCGCCGGCCTGCTGTTCATCACCCACGACCGCGCGTTTCTCGATCGTGTCGCGACGCGCATCGTCGAGCTGGATCGCGGGCGTCTGCTGTCGTATCCGGGCAATTTCTCCGCGTATCAGACGCGCAAGGCGCAGCAGCTCGAAGTGGAACGCGTCGAGAACGAGAAGTTCGACAAGCTGCTCGCGCAGGAAGAAGTGTGGATCCGCAAGGGCGTCGAGGCGCGCCGCACGCGCAGCGTCGGCCGCATCGCACGGCTCGTGCAGATGCGCCACGAGCGCGAAGAACGGCGCAACGTGCAGGGCAACGTGAAGCTCGACGTCGGGCAGGGCGAAAAGTCCGGCAAGATCGTCGCCGAACTCACGGACGTGACGAAGCGCTACGGCGAGCGCACCGTGGTCGACCGTTTCTCGACGACGGTCATGCGCGGAGACAAGATCGGTTTCGTCGGTCCGAACGGCGCGGGCAAGACGACGCTGCTCAAGCTGATTCTCGGCGAACTGCAGCCGGACGACGGCAAGGTGCGCGTCGGCACTAACCTCCAGGTCGCTTACTTCGACCAGATGCGCGCGCAGCTCGATCTGGAAAAGAGCCTCGCCGACACGATCAGCCCCGGCAGCGACTGGGTCGAGATCAATGGCCAGAAGAAGCACGTGATGAGCTATCTCGGCGACTTCCTGTTCGCGCCCGAGCGCGCGCGTTCGCCTGTCAAGTCGCTGTCGGGCGGCGAGCGCAACCGCTTGTTGCTGGCGCGTCTTTTTGCCCGGCCGGCCAACGTGCTGGTGCTCGACGAACCGACCAACGACCTCGACATTCCGACGCTCGAACTGCTCGAAGAACTGCTGACGGACTACGACGGCACGGTGCTGCTGGTGAGTCACGACCGCGCGTTCCTGGACAACGTGGTGACGTCGGTGATCGCGTCGGAAGGCGCGGGCAAGTGGCGTGAATATGTCGGCGGCTTTACGGACTGGCAGATCCAGCGCGAACGTTCGGAGCAGATCGCGCAACAGGACGCGCCGAAAGAGCCGACGAAGGAAGCCGCTCCGAAGGAAAGCGCGGCGGGTCGCAATGCGCAGCGCACGGTGAAGCTGTCGTTCAAGGAGCAGCGCGAACTGGAGGCGCTGCCCGAGCGGATCGCGGCGCTCGAAGCGGAGCAGAAGGCGATCGGCGCGCAGATCGAGGAGGGCTCGATCTTCGTCAAGGACGCGCAGGAAGGTGCCCGGCTGACCGAGCGCTATGCGGCCATCGACGATGAATTGCTCGTGGCGATCGAGCGGTGGGATGAGTTGGAGAGCAAGAAGAAGTAAGCGCGGCGTGTGAGCAGACGTTATGGCGTCTGCTCGCGAATTTCCGCGATTTTCTTTTTCAGATCAGGAAGACTACGGGTAATCGTTTGCCAGATCACGCCAGGATCGACCGAGAAATATCCGTGAGAAATGCGGTTGCGCATCGCATACATCGCTCGCCACGGAATGCCTGCATGCCGGGCTGCGAAATCTGCGTGATTGCATTCGATGTTGTGCGCGGATTCCCCGATAACCTCTAGATTGCGGATCGCGGCGTCCAACACCAGACGATCGTCGCGGAAGCGCTCTTCAGACATGCCTTGCGTATAACGCTCGATCCACGTGATCGCTTCCAGCATGTGATCCAGATAGTCCTGAATTCGCAGTTCGCTCTTTTTCACACAGGTACCGCCTCATTGATCACGTCCGCACGAAATGATTCCGGTAGCGCCAATGGCGTGAGGACATCGACCGCGACGCCCAGTAGGTCTTCGAGTCGAAGCTGGATTTGAGCGATGTCGAGCAGCGTCGTCTCAGGCGTCGGATCGACGAGCAGATCCAGGTCGCTATCTTCGCTGTCTTCGCCCGTGGCAGCCGAGCCGAACACGCGTGCATTGCGGGCGTGATGGTCCGCGACGATGCTTCGAATCTCGGCGCGATGCTCGCGCATGGCTTCTGAAGGTTTCACTTCGACATCCCGTGAAGGTGGTTTGCTGGCACGAATATACCCAATATGGTGTCCGTGTGCCTAATGACACAGATTCCCCGTCAATTGTCCTACACCCCTCATCTAAATTGCCCCGCGCATCGAAATCAGTAAAATACCCGCGGACCTGCTTCCCACGGTCGTTCCAGCGCACCGCCCGCAAACGGGCCTGCCGGAAACCTTGGAAAGCAGACAGGGCAAACCGAAAACCGCTGCACGCAAGTCGTGCAGCCTACACACTCCGTTGTTTCGTTTCGCTTTTTTTGAAAACTCGACGCATTGTCCACGCACCTGTCCACACGACATGTGGACAACGATGAACCGACGGACCCGAGCAAGCCATGTCAACGAAAAAGCCAAACGCCGCGTATAGCGAAGCATCGATCAAGGTGCTCAAGGGCCTGGAGCCGGTCAAGCAGCGGCCCGGCATGTATACGCGCACCGAAAATCCGCTGCACATCATTCAGGAAGTCATCGACAACGCATCCGACGAAGCGCTCGGCGGCTACGGCCGTCAGATCACCGTCACGCTGCACGCCGATCATTCCGTTTCAGTCGAAGACGACGGCCGCGGTATTCCGTTCGGCATGCACCCTGAAGAGGGCGTCCCCGTCGTCGAAATCGTTTTCACGCGCCTGCACGCCGGCGGCAAGTTCGACAAGGCCGCGGGCGGCGCCTACACGTTCTCGGGCGGCCTGCATGGCGTCGGCGTGTCGGTGACGAACGCGCTGTCCACGCGCCTCGACGTGACCGTCTGGCGCGACGGCAAGGTCGCCGAGCTGAGCTTCTCGCACGGCGACGTCATCAAGCCGCTGCAGGTTCGCGCCGCGGCCAAGGCCGACAAGAAGTCGGGTACGCGCGTCACCGCGTGGGCCGATCCGAAATATTTCGATTCGCCGAATCTGCCGCTCGGCGAATTGCAACGCCTGCTGCGCTCGAAAGCCGTGCTGCTGCCGGGCGTCGAAGTCGTCCTCGTGAACGAAAAAACGGGCGAGCGTCAAAGCTGGAAATACGAAGACGGCCTGCGCGGCTATCTGATGGAAGGCATGGCGGGCAGCGAGCTGCTGATACCGCTGTTCGAAGGCGAACGCTACGCGGAAAGCTCGCGCTCGAACGAAGAAACCTTCGCAGAAGGCGAAGGCGCGGCGTGGGTCGTCGCGTGGAGCGAAGAAGGGCCGCTCACGCGCGAATCCTACGTCAACCTCATTCCGACGCCCGCGGGCGGCACGCATGAAGCAGGTCTGCGCGACGGCCTTTTTCAGGCCGTGAAGAGCTTCGTCGAATTGCACAACCTGCAGCCGAAGGGCGTGAAGCTGCTCGCGGAAGACGTGTTCGCGCGCGTCTCGTTTGTGCTCTCCGCGAAGGTGCTCGATCCGCAGTTCCAGGGGCAAATCAAGGAGCGTCTGAATAGCCGCGATGCCGTGAAGCTGGTGTCGTCGTTCGCACGGCCCGCGCTCGAACTGTGGCTCAACCAGCACGTCGAGCACGGCAAGAAACTCGCCGACCTCGTCATCAAGCAGGCGCAGGCGCGTACGCGCGCCGGCCAGAAGGTCGAGAAGCGCAAGAGCTCGGGCGTTGCCGTTCTGCCGGGCAAGCTGACGGATTGCGAATCGACGGAAATCGGCCGCAACGAACTGTTCCTCGTCGAGGGCGATTCGGCGGGCGGTTCCGCGAAGATGGGCCGCGACAAGGAATATCAGGCCATCCTGCCGCTGCGCGGCAAGGTGCTGAACACCTGGGAAACCGAGCGTGATCGTCTGTTCGCCAACAACGAAGTGCACGACATTTCCGTGGCGATCGGCGTCGATCCGCACAACCCCGACGACACCGTCGATCTGTCCAATCTGCGCTACGGCAAGATCTGTATCTTGTCCGATGCCGACGTCGATGGTTCGCATATCCAGGTGCTGTTGCTGACGCTGTTCTTCAAGCACTTCCCGCAACTGATCGAGCGCGGTCACGTGCATGTCGCGCGTCCGCCGCTGTTCCGCGTCGATGCGCCCGCGCGCGGCAAGAAGCCCGCGCAGAAACTGTACGCGCTCGACGAAGGCGAGCTCGAAGCGATTCTCGACAAGCTGCGCAAGGACGGCGTGCGCGAATCGCAATGGTCGATCAGCCGCTTCAAGGGTCTCGGCGAAATGAGCGCCGAGCAGCTGTGGGACACGACGATGAACCCGGACACGCGGCGCCTGTCGCCCGTTGCGCTCGGCGAACTCGACTTCGACGCGACCGTCGCACGGATGACGATGCTGATGGGCAAGGGCGAAGCGGCGTCGCGCCGCAGTTGGCTCGAAGAGAAGGGCAACCAGGTCGAAGCGGATATCTGAGCGCGGGCGTGCATCGTGCGATGCACGCGCGCCCAACAAGGACACGGAATCTAGATGGACGACAACACTCCCGATCTGTTTACCGAGCCGGCAGCGCCCGAAGGCGATGTGCTGACGCTCGGCAACTACGCGGAACGCGCATATCTCGACTACGCGGTGAGCGTGGTGAAGGGCCGCGCGCTGCCCGACGTCTGCGACGGCCAGAAGCCCGTGCAGCGCCGCATCCTGTACGCGATGAACGAGATGGGTCTCGGCGACAACGCGAAGCCGGTGAAGTCGGCGCGCGTGGTCGGCGACGTGCTGGGCAAGTATCACCCGCACGGCGACCAGTCGGCGTACGACGCGCTCGTGCGTCTCGCGCAAGACTTCTCGATGCGCTACCCGTTGATCGACGGCCAGGGCAACTTCGGCTCGCGCGACGGCGACGGCGCAGCGGCGATGCGTTACACGGAAGCGCGCCTCACACCGATCGCGAAGCTGCTGCTCGACGAAATCGACCAGGGCACGGTCGATTTCATGCCGAACTACGACGGCTCGTTCGAAGAGCCGAAGCTGTTGCCCGCGCGCCTGCCGTTCGTGCTGCTGAACGGCGCCTCGGGCATCGCGGTCGGTCTTGCAACGGAAATCCCGTCGCACAATCTGCGCGAAGTCGCGGCGGCCGCCGTCGCGATGATCCGCCATCCGAAGATCACGCACGCCGAACTGATGCAGCTCGTGCCGGGGCCGGACTTCCCGGGCGGCGGCCAGATCATTTCGAGCGAAGCGGAAATCTCGCAGGCGTATGAAACGGGCCGCGGCAGTCTGAAGGTCCGTGCGCGCTGGAAGATCGAAGACCTCGCACGCGGCCAGTGGCAACTCGTCATTACCGAATTGCCGCCGAATACCTCCGGTCAGAAGGTGCTCGAAGAGATCGAGGAGCAGACGAATCCGAAGATCAAGCTCGGCAAGAAGTCGCTGACGCCGGAACAATTGCAGACGAAACAGACGCTGCTCGGTTTGCTCGACGCCGTGCGCGACGAGTCGGGCAAGGATGCGCCCGTGCGTCTGGTGTTCGAGCCGAAGTCGACCCGTATCGATCAAACCGAGTTCGTCACCACGCTGCTCGCGCATACGAGCCTCGAATCGAACGCGACGCTGAACCTCGTGATGGTCGGCGCGGATGGACGTCCGCGTCAGAAAGGCATCGGCGAGATCCTGCACGAGTGGATCGGCTTCCGCTTCACGACGGTCACGCGCCGCACACAGCATCGTCTGAACAAGGTCAACGACCGGATTCACATCCTCGAAGGCCGGATGATCGTCTTTTTGAATATCGACGAAGTCATCCGCATCATCCGCGAATCGGACGAGCCGAAGGCCGCGCTGATCGAAGCGTTCAAGCTGTCCGATCGTCAGGCCGAAGACATTCTTGAAATCCGGCTGCGTCAGTTGGCGCGTCTGGAAGCCATCAAGATCGAGAAGGAACTGTCCGAACTGCGCGACGAGAAGGCCAGGCTCGAAGAACTGCTCGGCAGCGAGCCGGCGATGAAGCGGCTGCTCATCAAGGAAATCGAAGCCGACGCGAAGCAATACGGCGACGACCGCCGCACGCTGATCCAGCAGGAAAAGCGCGCAACGTTCGAAGCGCGCGTGGTCGACGAACCCGTGACCGTCGTCGTGTCGCAGAAGGGCTGGGTGCGTGCGCTGAAGGGCCACGGGCTCGATCCGGCAGGCTTCACGTTCAAGGCGGGCGACGGTCTCTACGCGGCGTTCCAGTGCCGCACCCCCGATATGCTGATCGCTTGGGGCAGCAAGGGCCGCGTGTATTCCGTCGCGGTGTCGCAGTTGCCGGGCGGACGCGGCGACGGCGTTCCCGTCACGTCGTTGATCGAGCTCGAATCGGGTACGCATCTGATGCATTACTTCGCGGCATCGGCGGAGCAGGCGCTGCTGCTGGCGTCGTCGAACGGCTTCGGCTTTATCGCGAAGGTCGGCGACATGGTGAGCCGCGTGAAGGCCGGCAAGGCATTCATGACGATCGACGAGGGCGCGACGCCGCTCGCGCCGATGCCGATGCTGCCCGATGCGACGCAAGTCGCGTGTCTGTCGGGTGGCGGACGTCTGCTGGTGTTCGGCCTCGACGAGATGAAGACCCTGTCGGGCGGAGGGCGCGGCGTGATCCTGATGGCGCTCGATCCGAACGAAGCACTCACGCAGGCGCTGGCGATCAGCAAGGCGGGTGTCGTGCTGCAGGGCGTGTACCGCAACAAGCCGACGGAAGAAGAGCTGTCCGGCAAGGCGCTCGAACCGAATGTCGGCAAGCGCGCGCGCAAGGGCCGTACGCCGGATACGAAGCTGAAAGAGGTGGCGTCGCTGCGTCCGGTGTTGCCGGGCTGACAATGTCAAGCGCCGTGAGCGGGGTCTCTCACGGCGCAACACATCCCCATAAAAGAAAACAGCGCAGCGAATGAACTGCGCATAATGTCGCGAGTCGAACGCGGTCATTGGCACATGTCAGTGCCGCGCTTTTCGACAGGACGTCACGACAGCGCGCTACATCGGGAATGGAAAACAACTATGAACAAGGCGATTGAAGTCGCGCTCTTTCTGCATCTGCTGGGTGTCGCCGTGTGGATCGGCGGCATGATATTCGCGCATTTCTGTCTGCGTCCGGCACTCGAAGACCTCTCGCCGCAATTGCGGCTGCCGCTGTGGGAGTCGGTGTTCGGCCGCTTCTTCAACTGGGTCGGCGTCTCCGTGCTCGTCATTCTGCTGACGGGCGGCTTCCTCCTGATGCAATTCGGCGGCGGTCATGCAACGTGGCAGCTTCACGCGATGGCGGGCATCGGCATCATCATGATGCTTATCTTCGGGCACATCCGCTTCGCGGTCTTCCCGCGCATCCGTCGCGCGGTGCAGGCGCAGAAGTGGCCCGATGGCGCGCGTGCCGTGGCGACGGTGCGGCGTCTTGTCGTCGTCAATCTCGTGCTGGGCATCGTGACGATAGGCGTGGCGGTGATGTCGCGCGGATTCTGAGCGCCGTCGCAACGCACACCGAGTTTCAAACAAGAAGCGCCGCAAATGCGGCGCTTTCCTATTGGTGGTCTCGTGGGCAACGCCACGTCACCCGACGTGCCCGAAGTACAACCACACGCCGCACGCGACAGCGACCGTCCCATACACCGCGTACACCGGCAGCTTCAGCTTCGCGAAACACACGCCGGCAAACAGCGCCGTCACGAGATAGGCCGGCTCGAACGGCACATTGCGCACGATCCTCAGCACGGCAACGGCGAGAAATGCCGTCGTCACCGCGCGCAGCACGCGCATGCCGTGCTCGAAACGCGGATTCGTCTTCAGCTGATGCAGGTGTCGCTGCGCAAGCACGACGAGGCAGCCCGACGGCACGAAGAGGGCGATCGTCGCGATCACCGCGCCGCGCCATCCGTCGACGAGATAGCCGAAGAACGGCACGACGTTCAGCAGCGGCCCCGGCGACAGAGGCGACAGCGAAAACGCCAGCGTGAACTCGTTGTCGGTCACGCCGATAGCGGGCGCGACGAACAGCGTCTTCAATACAGGCAGCGCGGAGAAGCCGCCGCCGAACAGCGTCAGTCCCGCGCCCGCGAGGCGCGGCCACAACAGCGCGAGTTCATAGCGATGCGGCAACGGCAGCGCAAAGATCAGCAGCAGCACGCACAGGCCGATCAGGAGCCGCCAGTCGCCGGCACTCAGTGTGGTCGACAGACGTGCGCCGCGTGCGTTGCTGCGCACCCAGCCCGACATGAACGCCGCGCCGAGAATGCCGATATAGGCCGCGGGTGTATGCGCGCCGATCAGCGCAATGCTGCCGAGCACGGCCGCCGCCCATTCGAGCCGGCCGCGCACGAGCGAGCGCGTCTGCTTGTACCAGGTGACGCCGATCAGTGTCGCGAGCACGACGCTGAAATGATTGAGCAAGGTCTGCGACGCAACTTCGCGCACGAGCGGCGTGCGGTAGAAGACCGCGAACGCCGTCATCAGCATGAAGAAGGGGAGCACGCTCGCGAGGCCCGCGATCCATGCGCCCGCGCGGCCGCGCAGCACATGACCGAGCTGCACCGCGACGTTGCAGCCGACGGGCCCCGGCACCATCCACGCCAGTGCGACGATGTCGGAGAAGGCGAGGCGCGTCAGGCGCTCCTCGCGTTCGACGTAGTGGTTCTCGAGTTGCGCCATCAGCGCCAGTCCGCCCCAGGAGAGCGCGGACAATCCAAATACGACGCGAAACAGCGTCCAGAGCGGCTCGCGCTCGTTGCATCGCGTGACTTCGTCTGCTGCCGGCGCGTGAAGCGCCGTCATATGCCGGGCTGGCCGCATGCGAACACCTGTTGGGCTAGATTCTTATGCGGCGCGCGCCGTCGATGGCCACGACGGCGCGCGCTGAGGTCGTGCGCGCTCGAGCGGATACGCCCGAATTGCGTTGCTACCGTTCATGCTTCTGGCCGACGCGTCGCCCGCGTCGAATGATGCCCGCGTGCTGCGCTCAGACCGATTCGTTGCTCGTGCTGGTGCTCGCGGCGTCGCCGATGCTGACGGTGTCGCCGCGGTGCGTGAGATGCGCGCCGTGCGTGCCGCACACGCCAAAGCGTTCGAGCAGCGCCGGAATACCCTCGGCGGGCACGGGCCGCGAAAACAGGAAACCTTGCGCCTCGATATGGCCGAGTGCGGCGAGCCACGCGATCTGTTCTTCCGTCTCCGTGCCTTCGACCACGACCGTCAGTCCCAGCGAGCGCGCGAGATTGACGATGGCCGTGACCATCACGCAGACGCTGCGGTCGCCGGGAATGGCCTGCACGAACGAGCGGTCGACCTTCAGTGTATCGACCGAGAAGCGGTTCAGATACGACAGCGACGAATAGCCGGTGCCGAAGTCGTCGAGCGCGATACGCACGCCGAGCCGCTTCAGCGCGAAGATTTTTTCGGAGACGAGATCGGGATACTCCATCATCGCCGTCTCGGTGATTTCGAGTTCGAGGCGGCGCGCGGAGATGCCCGTTTCCTCGATCGCGTGCGAGATCGTTTCGTACAGGTCGCCGCGCCAGAACTGTACCGCCGAAATATTCACGGCGAGTGACAGCGTGTCGTAACCCTGTTGCTGCCACTGCGCGAGCTGCCGGCACGCGGTGCGGATCACGAAATCGCCGATGGGCACGATCAGGCCCGTCGATTCCGCCACAGGGATGAACTCGTTCGCGGGAATCAGGCCGTGCTGCGGATGATTCCAGCGCACGAGCGCCTCGAAGCCGGTGATGCAGCGGCGCGCGAGGTCGATCTTCGGCTGATAGGCGAGGAAGAGCTGCTGGTCGGCGAGTGCGACGCGCAACTGCTGCTCCCACTTCATCAGATGGTCCGCGCGATGCGACAGATGCGGCGAATAGAACTGGTAGCAGTTCTTGCCCGCGTCCTTGGCGCTGTACATCGCGAGGTCGGCTTTTTTCAGCAGGTCGATTTCGTTTTCGTTGGCAACCGAGTAGAGCGCGATACCGATGCTCGCATGCAGTACGAACGAACTGCCGCGCACTTCGAACGGCTTCGCGAATACGTCGATGAGCGCTTCCGCGAGCGTCACCGCGCGCTTCTCGACATCGTCGCCCTTGATCACGACGACGAACTCGTCGCCGCCGATGCGCGACAGCGCGCCCGCGTCGGCGACGGCATCGGCGAGACGCGCGGCCGTCATTTGCAGCACGATGTCGCCGGCGTTGTGGCCGAGCGTGTCGTTGACCGTCTTGAAGTTGTCGAGGTCGATGAAGAGGATCGCGAGACGGCCGACGTTCACGGGTTGTGCCACCTCGTGACGCAGACTCTGCAGCGTCGAGTAACGGTTGCGCAGCCCCGTGAGCAGATCGAATTCGACGAGATGCGTCATCTCGCGTTCGCGTCCGAGCAGCTTGCCGATCAGTCCCGTGGCGACGGCGAAGAAGCCGAGCATCGCAAGCGAGATGAAGCTCGCCATCAACAGATAGACGTTGCGCGTATGGTTGTAGTCCGCGAATTCTTCGGCCTGCGACAGACCCACGAGCACGCCGAGCGGATAGCCGTCGATATGCCGGTACGACACAATGCGCGTCACGTTGTCGATCGAATCGACATAGGTGCCCGACACGTGCTCCGAAGTGGGATAGACACCCGTCGCCGTGAATACGCCTTGCGCGTGTTCGGAGTTGCCCGTGCGGCGCGCGAGCACGGCGCCGCTGTCCGAGATCACGGCGATCACGCCGTCGCGGCCGATGGCTGCGTTGTTGTAGAAGTCGCTGGTGAAGTAGCTCGGGTCTTCGGACACCACCACGACGCCCGCGAACGAACCGTCCGGATGATTCAGGCGGCGCGTCATCTGCAAGGTCCAGTGGCCGGACACACGGCCGAGCACGGGCTTGCTGATGAACAGCTGGTCGTCGTTCTCGTGCTCGTGCACCTTGAAGTGTTCGCGATCGGACAGGTCGATCGGCTTCGGATTCGCTTCCGCCGTATTCGCGATCAGCTTGCCATGCTCGTCGATCAGCGACACCTGCACGAGCGTCTCGCTTTGCACGACGCCTTTTTCGACTGTGCTGGCGAGATCGAAATGACCCGGCGTTTTCTCGAATTCGTATTTGACGAAGCGCGTGATCTGATCGACCTGGTGAATCGCCTTCACCGTGTGCTGTTCGAGTGCCGCCGACAGAATGGCGGCCGAGGCCATCGCCTCGCGGTACGTCGTGTCCCTCTCAACCGACAGCCGCGCGAAGATCACCGTCCAAAGCAGCACGAGCACCAGCACGCCGAGCGCGGGGATCGCGAGCAGCGCGCGTCGGCGGGTTCCCGCCGGATCGAGGCGGTGCCTGACGTCGCGCGCGGAAGAGAGGCGGAACTGATTCATCGGCTGGACCGTGACCCTGTGCCTTGCGGCTATGCTTGTGTGGCGGTGTGAGCGTTTCTGTTGACTGCGCGAATGTTAAAGCAACCGGCTGTTTCGACGAATTGATACGCCGCAACTGCCGGGTGAAAGCAGGGGCGTGGTGGCGTGCCAGACCACCCGTTGGTCATCGGTAACGTTTTGATATTACTGAATGGGCATTAATTAAGGAAGGGCTCGCGCATCGGGTATACGCTCGCCCGCGCGGGCATGCGGCCGATGCCGGGACGCACGCCTCACGCTGTCCGGACAGGCGCGCCAGCCGTGCGTTTGAAGGAAGTCGTCGAAAACCGTCGGCACGCGGCGTCGCGGGAATGGAAGTTCGACAGCCATCATGTCAACGAGGCCATTCATGCCGTCTGCATGGATGGCCTCGTATGCATTGGGTTGCGAGACGGCTTGCGAGATTCTATGTGTGCGCATCGGATGGATTTTTAGAACATCCAGGTGACGCGCACATGTCAATCCCGTCTCACGACATTCATGGCAATGACGCTCGCCGGTTCAGGGCAGACGGAACGTCCCGTCGACGATCGTCACCGATGCGCCGCCGATCCACGTCTTGCCCACCGTGTCGTCGTAACGCACGTAGACGTCGCCCGCGCGGCCGAGCGCCGTGCCCTGGCGTACCGTGTATTGCATGCCGGGGCGCGCATTCTGCGTGGTCAGCAGCCCGGCGAGCGCGGCATTCGCGCTGCCCGTCACAGGGTCTTCCCCTACGCCGAGGCCGCCGCCCAGCATCAGGCAGCGCAACTCGTAGTTCGCGGGTCCGTTCGCTTCGTGCGGACCATACGCCGCGAGACCGCGTGCACCCACCGTCTGCGCGACGCGCGCCAGCGCCGTCGCATCGGGATCGAGCGCGAGGCATGCCGCTGCGGAATTCATACGGACCACGAGCCATTGCGGACCATTGTCGACGCCGCATGGCCGGGCCGTGTAATCGATTGCATCGCTACGCAGTGCTTCTGCGAGCGCGGCGTATTCGCTGTCGGCAAGCGGCGTGACACGTGCAGGCGGCGCGGCGAACGACCATACGCCGTCGCGGCCGTCTTCCTGCGTCAATTCGATCAGGCCCACCGCGCATTGCTGCACGAGGCGGCCGGGCTGCTTCGGCTGATTGCCTGCTTCGCGCCACGCGTGCGCGGTCCCAAGCGTCGGATGGCCGGCGAAGGGCAGCTCGCCGTGTGTCGTGAAGATGCGTATGCGGTAATCGGCCGACGGGTCGGTCGGCTTTAACAGGAACGTCGTCTCCGACAGATTCGTCCAGTGCGCGATGGCCTGCATCTTTTCGGTATCGAGTCCGTCCGCGTCGAAGATTACCGCGAGCGGATTGCCTTTGAACGGCACCGACGTGAACACGTCGACCTGTTTGAAGCGAACGGTTTTCTGTTGCATCGTCTCGTTCCTGTTCGATGGCTGAGCTTGCGTTGGCGCGCCGCATGAAACGCACGCCCATGAAAAACGCCGCCGATGACGCTTTCGCATCATCGACGGCGTTCCGGCGTCGGTCTTCGCGCTCGACGAAAGTGTTCGCGACGAACACTTACACGCCGATCGCTGACGCTTATTGAACTTCGGCGATCAGTTCGATCTCGACGCATGCGCCGAGCGGAATCTGCGCGACGCCGAATGCCGAGCGTGCGTGCTTGCCGCGCTCGCCGAACACGTCGGCGATCAGTTCCGATGCGCCGTTCGTCACGATGTGCTGCTCGGTGAAATCGAGCGTCGAGTTCACGAGGCTCATCAGCTTGACGACTCGCGTCACGCGGTTCAGGTCGCCGACATGCGCGTGAAGGGTGGCGAGCAGATCGATCGCGATCGAGCGTGCGGCCGCCTTGCCTTCTTCCGTGCTCAGGTTGTCGCCGAGCTTGCCTGCCCACACCTTGCCGTCCTTCTTCGCGATGTGGCCGGACAGGTAGACCGTGTTGCCGCTTTGCGCGCTCATCACATAAGCGGCAGCGGGCGCGCCTGCGACGGGCAGTTCGATGCCCAGTTCCTTCAGCCTGTCATATACATTGACATTGGTTGCAGCCATGACGTGTCCTCGTCGATGAATGGAAAGAGTCGTTCAGCGTGCGCGCGGCCAAACGGATGCCGGCGGCGCGCACGATGTCAGCGATGCGTGTTGCGCATCCTACGGCATGTCTCAAACACGCGCGCGGATGAGTTCCGCGAGGCGCGCGACGCCTTCGTCGATCTTCGCGGGCGGCACGGTCACGAACGACAGGCGCAGCGTATTGTGCTGCGCTTCGTTCGCGAAGAACGGACCGCCCGGCACGAACGCCACATTTTGCGCGACGGCTTCTTCGAGCAGCTTCATCGAATCGATGTGCTTGGGCAGCGACACCCAGATGAACATGCCGCCTTCGGGACGATTCCACGTGACGCCTTCGGGCATGTAGCGTTCGAGCGAGCCGAGCATCGCTTCGCACTGGTCGCGATAGAGCGCGCGAATCTTCGGCACGTGCGTATCGAGGAAGCCGTCCTTCACGACTTCGTGCACGATGCGCTGCGTGAAGCTCGGCGTGTGCAGGTCGGTTGCCTGCTTTGCCTGCACGAGCTTGAAGTGCAGTTCTTCGGGCGCAATGATGTAGCCGATGCGCAGGCCCGGCGCGAGCACCTTCGAGAACGAGCCGAGATGCACGATCTGATCGGGCGCCATGGAAAGCATGGTCGGCAGCGGCTCGCCCTTGTAGTCGAGCGCGCCGTACGGATCGTCTTCGATCACGGGGAAGGGCGCCGACTTCGCGAATTCGGCGAGCGCGCGGCGGCGCTCGACGGGCAGGCGGCGTCCCGTCGGATTCTGGAAGTTCGGCTGCGCGTACAGGAGGCGCGCGCCCTTCGTCAGTTCGGGCGTGAGGCCTTCGGGGATCAGGCCGCTATCGTCGGTGGGCACCTGCACATAGTGCGGCTCGTACATCGAGAACGATTGCAGCGCGCCGAGATACGTCGGCGTTTCGACCAGCACGGGGCTTTCCGGGCAGATCAGCACCTTGCCGAGCAGATCGAGCGCCTGCTGCGAGCCCGTGGTGATCAGCACCTGCGAAGGACGGATCTGCGCGCCGTTCACCGAATAGCGCTGCGCCACCCATTCGCGCAGCGGCAGATAGCCTTCCGTCGCGCTGTACTGGAGCGCGGCGGCGGGCGAATCGCGCAGGATGCGGTCGCTGGCGGCGCGCATTTCCTCGGCCGGGAAGGTGGCCGGCGACGGCAGACCGCCCGCGAACGAAATGACCTCGGGCCGCTCGGTGACCTTCAGGATTTCGCGGATCGCCGAGCTGGTCAGCTTGCGAGCGCGTTCGGACAATTGCCAGGTCGGGGCATTGAGGTCGCTTTGATTCATGGTCTCCTCGTCGGTGTAGCAGGAACAGGTGGTCGGTCAAAAGAGAGATTATCGCGCGAACTGGTCAGGCGGCGCGAACCGGCCGTACGGCCGTATGCACGGTGGCCTTGCGGCCCAGCATCACGGTGGCGATCACGGCGGCCGCGAAAATCCACGTGATGGGCGTGACGTTCTCGCCGAAGAAGAGCGCGGAGAACGCCATCGTGAAGAAAATCTGCAGCAGTTGCACCTGGCCGACGCGCGCGGTGCCGCCCATCGCGAGGCCCGCGTACCACGCGAAAAAGCCGATGAACTGCGAGAACAGCGTGACGTAGCCGAACGCGAGCCACGTTTTCAGCGCGACGGGGCCGGGATGCGCGACGTGCTGCTCCCAGCCGAGCCAGGCGACGGGCACGAGCAGGAACGGCGCCGACACGACGAGCGCCCAGCAGATCACCTGCCAGCCGCCGATCTGCCGCGCGAGCCGCGCGCCTTCCGCGTAGCCGAGCGCGCCGATGCCGACGGCGATGAGCATCAGCAGGTCGCCTGCCTGGAACGCGCCGCCGCCCGCCTGCAGCGCGAACGCGACGACGATCGCGCTGCCCGCGACGGCGCTCGCCCAGAACGCCTTCGACGGCCGTTCGTGCGACAGCCACGCGGCATAGATGGCGACGCACAGCGGCTGCAAGCCGTTGACGACGGCACCGTGCGACGCGGGTACGGTCTTCATCGCCCACGCGGAAAACACCGGAAACGCGATGATCACGCCCAGCGACACGACGGCGAGGCTCTTGATCTGCGGCCATGTGGGCAGTTTTTCGCGGCGCACGGCGAGCAATATGGCCGCGGGAACGGAAGCGGCGAGCGCGCGGCCCAGGCCGTTCAGCAGTGGGCTGAATTCGGCGACGACGATGCGGGTCATCGGCAGAGTCAGACTGAAGATCATCACGCCGATCAGTCCGAGCAGCATGCCTTGGGTTTCGCGCTTCATTGCTTCTGGTTCTCCATGTAGTGCTTGATTTACCTGAGCGTACGCAGCCCGCCCGGGGTTTCGATGTCGGCGGCGAGGGCAGGCGCGCCGTCCGTGCTTTCCAGCGCGATCAGCGGTGCTGCGCCGAGCCATTGCAACTGCTGCACGACGATGTCCGCCTGCGGATGCCAGCCCTTCAACGCTTTCAGCGCGAGGCCGGTTTCCGGCAGAACATCGGACGGATGGCGCGGCGTGTCCCACTGGATCAGCGACGGCACCACGCCGCCGCCCGCGTCCTGCCACGCCGGGAACGCGCCGTCGTCGGCGACCGTCAGGCTCCACGTGAAATCGCCGCGCGTCATCGGCACGACGGTCGAAATGCGCGCGGGATACTGCTGTTGCCACAGCGCCAGATTCTTCGGCCGTTCCACGCGTGCGACCCAATGCGACAGATACGGCCCGCTTTCCAGGCGGGCGTGCGTCGCGGGATCGTCGAGCGCGAAGAGTCGCGCACGGGCGTTCGCGGGCTCGTCGGCGCCGGGATCGATCGCAATCACTTCCAGATACGCGCCGCCCCACAGGTTCAGCAGCCGGTTGTGCGTGCGCATCGACGGATGCGCGCCGCCGCCCGAAGGCGCGACGCCGAGCGTGTCGGCGACGTATTGCGTGCCCTCGTCGAGGGTGCGTGCGGAAACAACGAGGTGATCGAGTCGAAGCGTGTGTGCTGTCATGTCTGCAAGAGGACGGTCGTTCTGCTGGAGGACGCGGCGGCGGGCAACGATCGGTTGCGCACCGGGCGGCCTGGGTCAATCCGTAAGAATAACCGTTCGGCTTGCGGCCCGGCCATGCGCAGTGCGGCATAGCCGGTGTCAGCGGGGTTTGCGCCGCGATCGGATGGCGCGGGCAAGCAGGTCGTCGATACGTGGGAAATGCGGAATCTGGAATCAAATGTACCGACAGTGACCGGCACAGTAACGGTACAATCGCTGCGATACTGTTCGGTACAGTTGTCCTGTCGTCTGATGGACTTCTGTCCGGGTCTCGGGTACAGCCGGTCGTCCCGCTGTGCGCCCAACCCGACGTTGCCCTTGCAGCACACCGCTGGAGTCCGCCATGTCCGTCCCGCTCGACCTGATTCCCGCCCCACACGATGCCTCGGCGCTCACGCTCGTCGATCAGCTCGTGCAGTGGGCGCGCCGCCGCATCGAGGAGCGCGTGTTCCGTCCCGGCATGCGCATGCCGTCGATCCGCAAGCTCGCGCTCGACAAGGGCGTGTCGCGCTTCACGGTCGTCGAGGCGTACGAGCGGCTCGTGGCACAGGGCTATCTGGATTCGCGGCGCGGCTCGGGTTTTTACGTGCGCGAGCGGCTGGCGGGCGGTCCGCTGCCCATCGAGCGCCGCCTGTCGGCCCATGAGGCGGCCGAAACCGCGCCCGCGCCCAGCACGATCGACGTCGTCTGGCTGCTGCGCAACATGCTGCACACGTCGACGCGGCCCGAACGCGGGCCCGGGCTCGGCTATCTGCCGTCGCGCTGGCTCGACGGCGAACTGATCACGGGCGCGCTGCGCACGCTCGGCCGGCAAAGCGGCGCGCAGATGCTCGGCTTCGGCACGCCACAAGGCTTTCTGCCGCTGCGCCAGCAATTGCAGACGCGGCTCGAGGAACTGGAGATCGGCGCGTCGCCGGAACAGATCGTGCTCGTATCGGGCATTACGCAGGCCATCGACCTGATCGCGCGCCTTTACGTGCAGCCGGGCGATGCGGTGATCGTCGGCGATCCGGCGTGGTTCCAGATGTTCGGCCGCTTCGCGTCGCAAGGCGCGCGGCTCGTCGGCATGCCGTACACGCCCGACGGCCCCGATCTCGACGTGCTGGAAACGCTCGTGCAGACGTGGCGGCCGAAAATGCTCGTGATCAATTCCGTGCTGCAGAACCCGACGGGCACGTCGCTGACGGCGGCGCAGGCGTTCCGCATCCTGCGGCTCGCGGAGGAATACGACTTCATCGTCGTCGAAGACGATATCTACGGCGACCTGTGCCCGCCGGGCTTTCCCGCCACACGCCTCGCGAGCCTCGATCAGCTCAAGCGCGTGATCTATCTGGGCAGCTTCTCGAAGACGCTCGCAGCGAACCTGCGGGTCGGCTTCATCGCATCGTCGCCGGACGTGGCGAAGGCCGTCACGGACCAGAAAATGCTGGTCGGCATGACCACTCCGGAACTGAACGAGCGCGTGCTCTACAAGATCCTGACGGAAGGGCACTACCGGCGGCACGTCGAACGGCTGCGCGCGCGGCTCGACACGGTGCGCGACAAATCCGTGCGGATGCTCGAAAAAACGGGTCTGCGGATGTTCCAGACGCCCGCGGCGGGCATGTTCGTGTGGGCGGACACGGGTGTCGATGCCGATGCGCTGGCGGCGGCCGGCCACGAGGAAGGGTTTTTGCTGACACCGGGAAGCCTGTTCTCGCCGCAGCAGTCGCCCACCACGTGGATGCGCTTCAATGTCGCGAATTGCGGCGATCCGGCGCTGCCGGCGTTTCTGTGCCGCTATCTGGACGGTGTCGCGCGGCGGGCTTCATAAACCTCTTGAATCCGTGGCGCGCGCCCCCATTTAACAGCGCAACGTCTGTAACGCGCGCCGTCTACACAGACCGGTTTGGCTTCGAATCCCCGAATCAACCTGCAATAGAAGAGGAACACTGACCATGGCACAAGAAACCATGAGCTTCCAGGCAGAAGTGAAACAGCTTCTGCACCTGATGATTCACTCGCTGTACAGCAACAAGGAAATCTTCCTGCGCGAACTGATTTCGAACGCATCGGACGCGGCGGACAAGCTGCGCTTCGAAGCGATCGAAAACAACGCGCTGTATGAAAGCGATCCGAACCTGCGCATCCGCGTGTCGTTCGACAAGACCGCCCGCACCATCAGCATCGACGACAACGGCATCGGCATGAGCCGCGACGAGGCGGTCGCGAATCTCGGCACGATCGCGCGCTCGGGCACGAAGGAATTCTTCGGCAAGCTCTCCGGCGACCAGCAGAAGGACGCGGCGCTGATCGGCCAGTTCGGCGTCGGTTTCTATTCCGGCTTCATCGTCGCGGACAAGATCACGGTCGAAACGCGCCGCGCGGGTCTGCCCGCAGCGGAAGGCGTGCGCTGGGTGAGCGCGGGCGAAGGCGACTTCTCGGTCGAAACGATCGAGCGCGCGCAGCGCGGCACGACGATCACGCTGCATCTGCGCGCCGACGAAGACGAACTGCTGTCCACCTACAAGCTCAAGTCGATCATCCAGAAGTATTCGGATCACGTCGCGCTGCCCATCCTGATGCAGAAGGAAGAGTGGGACGCCGAAAAGAGCGAGATGGTCGCGAAGGACGAAGACGAGACCGTCAACCAGGCGAGCGCGCTGTGGACGCGCGCGAAGAGCGACATCACGGAAGAGCAGTACAAGCAGTTCTATCAGCATCTGTCGCACGATCACCAGGATCCGCTGACGTGGACGCATAACCGCGTCGAAGGCCGCAGCGAGTACACGCAGTTGCTGTACGTGCCGGCACACGCGCCGTTCGACATGTGGAATCGCGATCATCGCGGCGGCCTGAAGCTGTACGTGAAGCGCGTTTTCATCATGGACGACGCCGAGCAACTGCTGCCCACGTATCTGCGCTTCGTGAAGGGCGTGGTCGATTCGGCGGATCTGCCGCTGAACGTGTCGCGCGAACTGCTGCAGGAAAGCCGCGACGTGAAGGCGATCCGCGAAGGCGTGACGAAGCGCGCGCTGTCGATGCTCGAAGAACTGGCGAACGCGGAAGAAGCCGAAGGCAAAGAAAAGTACACGACCTTCTGGAAGGAATTCGGCCAGGTGCTGAAGGAAGGCATCGGCGAAGACTTCTCGAACAAGGAACGCATCGCGAAGCTCGCGCGTTTCGCGTCGACGCACAATGACTCGTCGGAGCAGAACGTGTCGCTGACGGATTACGTCGCGCGCATGAAGCCCGAGCAGTCGAAGATCTACTACGTCACGGCGGATACGTATCAGGCCGCGAAGAACAGCCCGCACCTCGAAGTGTTCCGCAAGAAGGGCGTCGAAGTGCTGCTGCTGACGGATCGCGTCGACGAATGGATGCTGTCGTTCCTGACCGAGTTCGACGGCAAGCCGCTGCAAAGCGTCGCGCGCGGCGACCTCGATCTGGGGCAGCTGAACGATGAAGAAAAAGAGGCGCAGGAGAAGGTCAGCGAAGAGCTGAAGCCGCTGGTCGAGCGCATGAAGGAAGCGCTCAAGGACAAGGCGAAGGACGTGCGTCTGACGTTCCGCCTGACGGATTCGCCGTCGTGTCTCGTCGCCGACGAAGGCGACATGAGCGGCTACCTGCAGCGCATGCTGAAGGCGGCCGGCCAGAACGCGCCGACGTTCCATCCGATTCTCGAAGTGAATCCGGAACACGCGCTGGTCAAGAGCCTCGCCGCCGACAACGCGCATTTCGACGACTGGTGCCATCTGTTGTTCGACCAGGCGCTGCTTGCGGAAGGCGGCTCGCTCGAAGATCCGGCGAGCTTCGTGAAGCGGACCAATGCGCTGCTGCTGGCGCGCTGATGCTTTAGCTGATTCGCGATGGTGACAATGCGCTGCTTCGGCAGCGCATTTTTTTTGCCTGCGAGGCCGGCCGAAGGAACTCAACGCACCGGCGATCCGCGTTCATGATGGCGTACCTGCGCAAGCACCGAACCCGCCAGTTCTTTAGCTTCGGCGCACGCGTGATGATCGGCGAGCACATGCGCGGCGAGCTTGCCGATTGCTGTGCTCGTCTGTTTGCTGGTGTGATGTTGCGCGAGCGCCGAACCTGCGAGTTCCTTTTCGGTTTTGGACGCGCCGTCGCGTCGTAGCACGATGGCGGCGAGATGCGCGATGCGGTTCGAGGTGGATTTGTCGTTGGCGATCAATGGAGGCTCCTGGGCGTCGGGATGGAGGGGCGAGCGTCTTGCGCTCACGATCCATGTTCACGCGTTGCGAGTGGCGCCGGATGCGGACCTGCCTGAAACGCACAGCCGATGGTTCCGCAAAAGTTCGCGGCATATTCACCCGAAAGGTCCGCGTTTTCCTCGCCCCCTATAATGCGGACCATGCCTATCCGTTTCGATGCTGCCGACGCGCACTGGCGCGTCGCGCCCCTCCCAGGTTTCTCGCCCGATCAGAAAGACTGGCTCACGCGCGGCGGTTCGCTGACGGCGCACCTGCGCACGCTCGGCGCTGTCGCCGTGCGCGTGACGCGCGAGGCCGTCGACCTGCCGTTCGACGACGAATATGGTGCGCTCGGCAGCGCGCCGCGCACGCCCGTGTGGGTGCGTGAAGTGGTGTTATCGGTGGACGGCACGCCGTACGTGGCCGCTCACAGCATCGTGCCGCTCGCGGCGAGCACGGGTGTCTGGCAGGCGATGCGGCGTCTGCGTACGCGGCCGCTCGCGGAACTGCTGTACAGCGATAGCAGCGTCTCGCGTTCGTCGCTGGTGAGCCGTCGCGTGACGGCGCGGCATTCACTGTACGGGATCGCTTCGCGCGATATCGAGAACTCACGGCCGCATGCCTTGTTCGCGCGACGCTCGGTGTTCGAACGCTACGGCGAGCCGTTGATGGTGACGGAAGTCATGCTGCCCGCGTTGTGGGCGCATCTCGCTGCGCGCGATGACGGGTATGCGCGCGTCCAGCAGCCGGTGCCGCGCGATCACGGTCAGGCGCTCGATCACACGGCATCGCGTGCCGACGTCAACGCGCGGCGCGATGCGAAGGGTGAAGGCAAGCATGGAGGCGCACGCTGATGCTGCGCGGCTTTCCACCCGTCGTCGCCGAGAGCACGCATACGCTGATACTCGGCAGCTTTCCGGGTGAAGCGTCGCTCACGGCGACGCAGTACTACGCGCATCCGCGCAACCAGTTCTGGCGCCTGCTCGGCGCCGTGATCGACGAGCCGCTGCCCGAACTCGATTACCCGACGCGCCTCGAGCGCGTACTGAAACATGGCATCGGCGTGTGGGATGTGCTGGCCGCGTGCACGCGCGAGGGCAGCCTCGACACGGCGATCCGCAACGCGACGCCGAACGATTTCGCGTCGTTCCGCGAGTACGCGCCGCTGCTGAAGAAGGTCTGCTTCAACGGCAAGACGGCGGGGCGCTTTGCGCCCGTCATCGCCGCGGCAGGCTATGAGACCTTGGTCCTGCCGTCGTCGAGTCCGGCGAACGCGACGCTTTCGTTCGAGCAGAAGTTGGGAGTTTGGCTGCTAGTACTCGATTGAATTGAGAGAGCAGGAAGACATTAGGATTCAATTCGGCCGGAGCCTTGCAGGAGAATGCCGAAGTGCGAAGTGCGAAGTGCGAAGTGCGAAGTGCGAAGTGCGAAGTGCGAAGTGCGAAGTGCGAAGTGCGACGTTTCAGTTACGGGCGTATCGGTTGAGTAGTTCGAAGGGCGGAGAGGTCATTTCTTATTCAGCTTGGGGCCTAGTGTTTCAATGAGCTTGGCTTCAATTTGCAGACGATCGCGCTCATTTTCTGCATTCAATATTGACACTAAGTCCTTGTCCTTATAGTAGCCGCTACTAAAGTGAGCGGCCATTCTTGTGCGGATGTTGCCGCTCTGCCCAACATACATGATTTCGTCTCGAGTGATGACATATACCGCGCCTGCAGACGGAAGACGTGCTCGCTCTGAAATATGGATGAAATTGCCAATTGAACGGGCAGGTTGTGCGGCGAATTTCTCCTCGACCAGTAGTGCTTGCAACCGTGCAAGCTCGGCCTGTGCGGTTGAGTACGTGTTAAGTAGGAGATGGTGATTTTGGCGGATTCGCTCGATCTCGATTTTGGTGGCTTCTATCGCCGGAAGAAATAAACTCTCCCTTTCGTGTGCAACCGAGCTCAGATACTCGTGAAGCATTGAGCGAATGCTGTTCAGTAGGTTGTGTTCGCGGGTGATATGCTTGTCAAGCGCTGGATTGATCTTGTCTTTCTCGGCGGCGGTACAACGATTGGCCGACATATATTTGTAGGCTTCGGCATTCGCCTCGATTTCGGCGAGTACGTCATGCATCTTCCCTCTCAATTCCATCCACAGGTTACGACTTTCGATTCTCGGCGACGATTCATGTTTCGCGCGATCCTCCGTCCTTTGCGCTTCGCCTAGGGAAAGATCGGTCAGATAGCGATAAGGAGCGAACGGATTTTGTGTCTTCAAATCCCAATTGCTTACCGTGAAAAGGTGGGTCGCCTCAAATTCACGGAGTTCATTCTCCGTGCGAACGACATCGCGGTGCGCATGCTGTAGGGTGGTCGACATGGTGATTGTGTGAAGAGGGGGCGTAGGCGAATAAACTGAATCGGCAGTTTCTAGACGGCGATCGGCGCAGCGGTCGAACTCGGCTCGCGAACTATTCGAGTCGCTACCGATCTCTTCCTGTTCTCGTAAGGTACAGTAGAGACAAACGGTGGGGCGTTATGCGCCGATCATCGCTGCGGCGGGCTACCAGACCTTGGTCCTGCCGTCTTCCAGCCCCCGCCAATGCTATCCTCTTGTCGACCAAAAATTACGCCTGTGGCGCGGTATTCTTACATAACGAAGATGTGGTTATACGTTCCACCGGGCGTGTTTCCGCATTGCGTTCACCTTGAGATAATCTCGAATGGCTTGGCTGGAAATGTCACGAACACCCGACGGTCGCCCTCAAGATTGGCGGGTCGGGGATTGTTTTTGGTCGCCACGCAAGAATTCTGCGGGTCGACCGTGGGCCTTTTGGGAGACGATGCAAAAGGTTCGGGCTGGCGATGTTGTGTTCCATCTTTGTGGGGAATCGAATCGGGCTGCGTTCACGGGTTGTTCCATCGCAGCATCAGACTGTATTCTGCTTGACGAGGGGCCGGCGGGTCCGAGCGAACTCTACAGGGTCGAACTGACGAATTATCAGTCTTTTCCAAGCCCGTTATTGTTAAAAGATGTTTTTACAGTTAACGACAATGGGTTACGCGCATACTTTGAATCCAACCGCAACAAGAGTGCGGACAAGGAGCGGCTCTTTTATGTGATTCAAGCGGGGCGTGTCCAATGTCTAAACGGTGCGTATCTTTCGTTTATAAGCGACGAACTATTGGCCCTGTTATTTGGTGTTGACGCGCGTGTCACGCCGACCAGTTCTAGCGCTGTTGCGGCGCGCGTTACTGCGGGCGTGGTGTTGAGTGAAGTCGCTCGTAGGGTAGGGCAGCAGGGATTCGCTCGCAACGTTAAAGCGAATTTTGGCAACTCTTGTTGCTTTCCTGGTTGCGCCGTAAGTGACCACCGATTTCTGGTCGGCGCGCACATTGCAAAGTGGGCTGATAACCCGGAGCTTCGCGGAGAAACGTCGAATGGACTGTGCTTATGTCTCGTGCATGATAAAGCATTTGAATTAGGTGCTTTCACGCTGGATAAGCAGGCCCGTGTCGTTCTCGGCAAAGGCTCCTTCGGTAGCCCGTGGTTGACACCACAATTAGAAGCCGCTGCCGGCAAGCCAATCTTGGCAGGCTCGATCGGTCTTTCACTGGAAGCTCTTGCACATCATTGGCGGGCGCACGGTTTCGCGTTGGATGCGACCGTGGCACTTTGATGTTGGTAGTGTCAGCTGAGATCGTTGATGAATGGTAGCAGTAGTTTGACTACCGTCCGTACGGTTTGGACAGGATATCGCTACGGGACCCTGGTCCTGCCGTCGTCGAGCCCCGCCAATGCTATCCTCTCGTTCGACCAAAAATTGCGCCTGTGGCGCGACATCCTCACATGACGAAACTGATCAAGCGCGCTTCGGCCGAGGCGCGTGCTTTCCGCAGCAAGCCATCCGCAGGCTCGAAGCAGACCATCTCGCGCGCGAAAACCCGCGCTGCCCGTGACGAAGATGATTTCGCCGACGTCGCCAAGGCGTCGCTGATCGAAGCGCCGCGCAAGCCGCGTTTCGCGCCCGTCACGTTCTCGGAGGAGGGCGGGGTGCGCTATCTGCACTTCGGCACGGAATGGGTGCAAGGCGCGATGCGTCTGTCGAAGCCCGATCACATCGAACTCGAATACGCCCAGCAGATGATGGCGTGGCTGCTGTTCCTCGAAACGCCGAAGCGCATCGTGCAGCTCGGCCTCGGCACCGGCTCGCTGACGAAGTTCGCACATCGCTTCCTGAAGCGCGCGCAGGTCGAAGCCGTCGAACTGAATCCCGCTGTCGTGATCGCCGCGCGCACGATGTTCAGCCTGCCCGCCGACGACGCGCGCCTCACCGTGCGCGAAACCGATGCGTGGGAGTTCGTCAACGACCGCGCGAATCACGGCACCGTCGGTGCATTGCAGATCGATCTGTATGACGCGACCGCGCGCGGCCCGGTGCTCGACAGCGTCGCGTTCTATCGCGCGGCGCGCGCGTGTCTGACACAAGCGGGCGTCGTCACCGTCAACCTGTTCGGCGATCATCCGAGCTTCGTGCGCAACATGAAGCGCCTGAACGAAGCGTTCGACGGACGCGTCGTCGCGCTGCCCGAGGTGCACGACGGCAACCGCATCGCAATCGCGTTCTCGGGTCCCGCCATCGACGTGCCGTTCGCGCAGTTGCAGGAACGCGCGAAGCTGATCGAGACGCAGCTCAAGCTGCCCGCACGCAAGTGGGTCAAGGGTCTACAGGAATCGACGGGCCAGAACGGCACGTTCTCGATCTGACGCGCATAGGATCACCGCGCTTCACAACGCTCGCGGCACCCCAGTGAGCCCCGCGCTGGTGCAATACCAGCGCGCCTCGCGCAACCGCCATGCCCAGTCCGGCATGGCGGCCACCTCTCCCATTCAGCCGGCATCGCGACACGTTGCTCAACGCAGCAACGGATGCGTCCGCTTGCGTATCCGGTCTCACACTCTGCGACGTTTCGCCTATTGACAACACCGTTGCGTCTAGGGTCACCCCTGCTTGACCGGTCGTTCGCCACTCCGATACTCTTTCGATGCTTTCGGGGCGCCCACGCAGCTATCCGCCGCTGGGTCCATCAGCCCGCCAGACGCGGGACACAATTCAATAAAAGGAAAGAGGAGACGTCATGGCTCACGACGCCGCCGCCAACAAGGCCAGCAAGCACTGGCTATGGCTGTTGCTGTTACCCTGGATCGCGATGATCTGGGTGCCGTCCTACAACAAGGTCGAACCGCAGCTGTTCGATTTCCCGTTCTTCTACTGGTATCAGCTCCTGTGGGTGCTGATCAGCGCGGTGATCACCGCGCTCGTGTACTTCAAGACCAAGGCTCCGAAGGGAGGCGCACGATGAACGCCACCGCAACCTTCGTCTTCGTTCTGTTCTTCATCGGCGTCACGATTCTCGGCTTCGTCGCCGCGCACTGGCGTCGCGGCGATCTCGCGCACCTGGAAGAGTGGGGCCTCGGCGGCCGGCGCTTCGGCACGGTCGTCACGTGGTTCCTGCTGGGTGGCGACCTGTATACCGCCTACACCTTCGTGGCCGTTCCCGCCCTTGTGTTCGGCGCGGGTGCGACCGGTTTTTTCGCGCTGCCCTATACGATCCTGATCTATCCGTTCGCGTTCGTCGTGTTCCCGAAGCTGTGGAGCATCGCGAAGCGCCAAGGCTACGTGACCTCCGCCGACTTCGTCAGCGCACGCTACGGCAGCCGCATGCTCGCGCTCGCCATCGCCGTGACGGGTATCGTCGCGACGATGCCGTACATCGCGCTGCAACTGGTCGGTATCGAAGTGGTGATCGGCGCGCTCGGTTTCGACACGAAGGGTTTCGTCGGCGACCTGCCGCTCATCATCGCGTTCGCGATTCTCGCCGCGTACACGTACACCTCGGGTCTGCGCGCGCCGGCCATGATCGCCGTCGTGAAGGACGTGCTGATCTACATCACGATCGCCGCCGCGATCATCGTGATTCCGCCGCAACTGGGCGGCTTCGGCCATATCTTCAGCGCGGTTCCGCCCGCCAAGCTGCTGCTCAAGGCGCCGGACGTTGCGAGCCTGAACGGCTATAGCGCGTACGCGACCCTCGCGGTGGGATCGGCGCTCGCGCTGTTCCTGTATCCGCACTCGGTGACGGCGATTCTGTCGTCTTCGTCGGGCAACACGATCCGCCGCAACATGGCGATGCTGCCCGCGTACTCGCTGGTGCTCGGTCTGCTTGCGCTGCTTGGCTTCATGGCGCTCGCAGCAGGCGTGAAGGACATGCCGGAGTTCGCGCCGTACTTCAAGGCCTTCGGTCCGAACTTCGCGGTGCCCGCGCTGTTCCTGCACTTCTTCCCGTCGTGGTTCGTCGGCGTCGCGTTCGCGGCGATCGGTATCGGCGCGCTGGTGCCGGCCGCGATCATGTCGATTGCAGCCGCGAACCTGTATACGCGCAACATCCACAAGGAGTTCGTGAACCGCAACATGACGCACGAGCAGGAGACGAACATCGCCAAGCTCGTGTCGCTGATCGTCAAGGTCGGCGCCGTCGCGTTCATTCTCGGCCTGCCGCTGACGTATGCGATCCAGTTGCAGTTGCTCGGCGGTATCTGGATCATCCAGACGCTGCCCGCGATCGTGCTCGGCCTCTACACGCGCGTGCTCGACTATCGCGGTCTGCTGCTCGGCTGGGCGGTGGGCATCGCCGTCGGCACGTGGATGGCGATCTCGCTGAAGCTGGCAGGTTCGATCTATACGATCCACATCGGCGGCCTGGCGATTCCGGGTTACGCGGCTGTCTGGTCGCTGATCGTCAACCTCGTGGTGTCGGTCGTGGCGAGCCTGCTGGTGCGTGCATTCGGCATGAAGCACGCCGAAGACCGCACGCGTCCGGAAGACTATCTGGATGTGCATGAGGCCTGAGCGCGCGGCCTGATCTCACGTGTCGCACACGAAGCCCGCAGCCAAAATGCTGCGGGCTTTTTCGTTTATGCTCGTGCGGTGGCTGTCTCTGCATGCTGGCTCGCGCATGCGCGCCGAACCCACGTGAGATCATCGATGGCTCTCGCCGATCCGCAACCGAATTCGCCACGCGAGCCGCCTCCGGGCGCGCCGCCGGAAACGAAGGACACCGTCACCGCGCGTCTCGCGCCGCGCCGCACGCGCATCGGCCGCCTCGTGCGCGCCGTCACGTCGCCGTATTACCGCTATCGCCACGCAAAGTTCTTCCATAGTCTGCGCGTGGGTCTCGCGATGCTCGTGTCGATTCTCGCGACGACGGGTATCGACATTCCGCACGGCATCTGGTCGTCGGTCACGCTGCTGGTGGTGATCGGCGGTTTGCAGCATCACGGCAACATCCGCAAGAAGGCGGCCGAGCGCGCCGCGGGCACGCTGCTCGGCGCCACGCTCGGTCTCGCGTTGATCCTGCAGCAAAACCTGTTCGATTCGCTGACGCTCACTTACGTGCTGATGTCGGTAATCGCCGCGATCTGCGCGTGGTTCGCGATCGGCAGCGCCGGCTATGTCGCGCTGTTGACGGCCATCACGATGTGCATCGTTGCGGGCCACGGCGACAACATGATCGACACGGGCCTGTGGCGCACGCTGAACGTGCTGATCGGCATCGTGATCGCACTGGCGTTTTCGTTCGCGCTGCCGCTGCACGCAACGTACTCGTGGCGCTATCTGCTCGCCGACAATCTGCGCGAGTGCGCGCGCATCTATACGCGGATGATGACGGGCGTGCCGATCGGCGCTGACGAGCAGGTTGCCGCGTTCATCCGCATGGGGAAGCGGCTCGTGCAGTTGCGCTCGTTGATGCCGTCGGTCGCGAAGGAAATCGATCTGCCCATCACGAAGCTCGACGACATCCAGCGCTTGCATCGTTCGATGCTGAGCGCGCTCGAAATGCTGTCGACGGGCACGCTCGCGCATGTCGAACTGCGCGATGCGTTCGCGCAGCAGTGCGGGGAAGCGGCGGGCGCGGTTCGCATGACGCTGCTCGGCGCCGCTCGCGCATTGCGCTTCGCGGGTGCCACGCATTTCCGTATGCCGGAGGCGGCGGCGTCATCGGTGTCTTTGGCTTGTCAACCAACGGCGACGCCTGACAAAGAAACAGCCCCTGATTTGCAGGGGCCGTTGTGGCTCTCGCAGCGCTTCGCGGAGCAGGTGGAGCGCATGCGCGCGATGCTGGCGGCCACGGAAGCGAACTGGAACATCGAAGGCGCGGCGCGCTGAGGGCAGCGCTGTTGCCTCAGCTCGGATGCTTTTCGCCGTCGTGCGGATTGGTGATCATCCACATCACGCCGAATTTGTCGACGACCATGCCGAAGCCCGTGCTCCAGAACGTGGCCTGCCACGGCATCACGACGTTGCCGCCTTCCGCCATCGCGTTGAAGGTCTTTTCGCCTTGCGACGGATCGTCGACGGTGATCGACAGACTATAGCCCGTGTGCGTGCCCGGTGTTTCGTCGCAGTTGCCGTCCGACGCCATCAGTTCCGTCGATCCGATGCGAATCGTGCAATGCATGATCTTGTTTTCGGTGCCGGGACGGATGGGTTGCTGCGGATTCGGCGGTGCGTCCTTGAAGCGCATCTGGAAGAGCACTTCTGCGCCGAGCTTCTCGCCGTAGAACTTCAGCGCTTCCTCGCAACGGCCATTGAAGAACAGATAGGGTTGGACTTGCATCGATGTCTCCTTCGTTGACACGCCGTTCGATGCGAAACCGAACGCACGCGTGCCAACGATTGTAGTCGTCGCTGCAGCGTCGAATGTGAAACTGTGTTGACGGTAGAGCGTGGACCCGCGCACCAACAAAAAGGCGCGCGCAGCCTCGCGGGCCACGCGCGCCTTCGCGCAAAGAATGGACGAAGCGGCTTAGCGCAGCGCTTCGATCACCTTTTCGAGCTTGATCGCATCGGCGGCGAACACGCGGATGCCTTCGGAGAGCTTTTCGGTCGCCATCGCGTCGTCGTTGACGAGGAAGCGGAACGACGCTTCGTCCGTCGGCACGCGCTCGATATCGGCGCTCTTGCTCGCTTCCGGCGACAGCTTGCGCTCGATCTTGTCGTTGCTGTCGTGCAGCTTTTGCAGCAGATCGGGGCTGATCGTCAGCAGATCGCAGCCGGCCAGTTCGAGAATCTGGCTGGTCGTGCGGAAGCTCGCGCCCATCACTTCCGTCGGATAGCCGAACTTCTTGTAGTACGCGTAGATGCGGCGCACCGACTGCACGCCTGGATCGTTCGCGCCGCCGTCACGCGCTTCGTCCCAGTTGCTGCCCGCGCTCTTCTTGTACCAGTCGTAGATGCGGCCGACGAACGGCGAGATCAGTTGCGCGCCCGCTTCGGCAGCGGCGACGGCTTGCGCCAGCGAGAACAGCAGCGTCATGTTGCACTTGATGCCGTCCTTCTGCAGCACTTCGGCGGCGCGGATGCCTTCCCACGTCGACGCGAGCTTGATCAGCACGCGCTCGCGGCCGATGCCCTTCGCGTCATACATCTTGATGAGTTCGTGGGCCTTGTCGATCGACGCCTTCGTGTCGAACGACAGGCGGGCGTCAACTTCCGTCGATACGCGGCCCGGGACGATCTTGAGAATTTCGGTGCCGAAGGCGATCAGCAGGTTGTCGATGATCGCGCCGACGGGCTTCGATGCGTGATCGCGCACGGTCTTTTCGAGCAGCGGCTTGTATTCGTCCTTCTGCACGGCCTTCAGGACCAGCGACGGATTCGTCGTCGCGTCCTGCGGCTTGTACTGCGCGAGTTGCTGGAAGTCGCCGGTGTCCGCGACGACCGTGGTGTATTGCTTGAGTTGATCGAGTGCAGTAGTCATGTCGAGCCTTCGCTTCGAGGCGCACGCGCGCCGAGGTCGAGGAAATGATGACGCGGCGCAAGGCCGCCGTGAGCCGCGCGGCGGCCGGGTGCACGCGTCATCTGCGGTGTCCACGTTGCAGCAGGAAATCTTACCGTGGAACGCCGCCCGATACTTCTATTCTATGGCGGATCGGATGATGCTGGTTTGACACGGCCGGTTTAGGCAGGGCCGCTTCAGGCTGGGCCGCTTTGGCAGGCCCGCATCAGGCAGCGCCTGTTTCCCGCAGTTGCGTAGCATCAGCCGCGCCGCGCGTTCAGCACGGCCTGCGTGACCAGCCCGGCGACGAGTCCCCAGAACGCCGAGCCGATCGACAGCAGCGTGAGGCCCGACGCCGTCACCATGAACGTGACGAGCGCGGCTTCGCGCTGACGTGCATCCTGCATCGCATTCGTGAGGCCGCTCATGATCGAGCCGAACAGCGCGAGCGCCGCGACCGACACCACCAGCGCTTTCGGCAGCGAGCCGAACAGGGCGGCAATCGTTGCGCCGAAAATACCCGCGATCAGGTAGAACATGCCGCACCAGACGGCGGCCATATAACGCTTCGTGCGGTCTTCATGTGCTTCGCGTCCCGTGCAGATGGCGGCCGTGATCGCGGCGAGATTCACGCCGTGCGAGCCGAACGGCGCGAGCAACAGCGAGGCGATGCCCGTCGTCGCGATCAGCGGCGCCGACGGCGTCTGGTAACCGTCCGCGCGCAGCACGGCGATGCCCGGCACGTTCTGCGACGCCATTGCCACGACGAACAGCGGGATGCCGATGCTGATCACCGCCGACAGCGAGAAGGCAGGCACTGTCAGCACGGGCACGGCGAAGGCCACATGAAAGCGGCTGAAATCGAGCAGTCCGAGCGCGCCTGCAACCGCTGTGCCGACGACGAGCGTCGCGACGATCGCGTAACGCGATGCAAAACGCTTGATGACGAGATACGTGAAGAACATCGCCAGCACGAGCGCGGTCTGGAATTGCGCGGCGCGGAAGATCTCGATGCCGATTTCGAACAGGATGCCCGCCAGCAGCGCCGCCGCGATGCCCGCCGGAATCCGCTTCATTAGCGTGTCGAACCAGCCGGTCAGGCCGACCAGCGTCAGCAGCAGCGCGCACACGACGAACGCCCCGACGGCTTCCGGATACGCGACATGCGGCAGCGACGACACGAGCAGCGCCGCGCCCGGCGTCGACCATGCGACGACGATGGGCGCGCGAAAGCGCAGCGACAGGCCGATCGTGCAGAGCGCCATGCCCATCGACAGCGCCCAGATCCACGACGAGATCTGCGCATCGGTGAGATGCGCGGCGCGGCCGGCCTGGAACATCAGCACGAGCGAACTGGTGTAACCCGTCATCATCGCGACGAAACCGGCGACGATGGAGGACAGCGAGGTATCGGTGAACGGCCGCAGCGGCGCGCGGTTCGCGCTCGCGTATTCGGGGGAGGAAGAGGTCATGCTGCGTGTCTCGGTGTGGCGTTGTAGTGTCGCCGGGTAGCGTGCACGACGGACGTGCGCGAAGCAGCGTCCGGCCGCGGCGGGAAGGGCGCCGCGCTCGTGCCGAAGGCGAAAAGCCTGAGATTTTACTTGCTTAGCATACGCATCGCCGTTTCGAGGCCGGCGAGCGTGAGCGGATACATGCGGTGGCCCAGCACTTCGCGTATCACCGACACCGACTGCCGGTATTCCCACAAGCCCTCCGGCTCGGGGTTCAGCCACACGTGATGCGGGTAATGATCGGCGATGCGCCGCAGCCACACGGCGCCCGCCTCGGCATTGTTGTATTCGACCGAGCCGCCCGGTTGCAGCACTTCGTACGGGCTCATCGTCGCGTCGCCGACGAAGATCAGCTTGTAGTCGGGTGTGAACTTGTGAAGCATGTCCCACGTCGCCAGCCGTTCAACGTGCCGGCGGCGGTTGTTCTTCCACAGGAAGTCGTAGACGCAGTTGTGGAAATAGTAGAACTCGAGGTGCTTGAATTCCGCCTTCGCCGCCGAGAATAGCTCTTCCGTGCGCTTGATGTGATCGTCCATCGATCCGCCGACGTCGAGCAGCATCAGCACCTTCACGTTGTTGTGCCGTTCGGGCACCATCTTGAGGTCGAGCCAGCCGGCGTTCGCGGCCGTGCTGCGGATCGTGTCGGGTAGATCGAGTTCTTCGGCGGCGCCTTCGCGAGCGAAGCGACGGAGGCGCCGCAACGCGACCTTGATGTTGCGCGTGCCGATCTCGACCTGATCGTCGTAATCGCGATACGCGCGCTGATCCCACACCTTCACGGCCGTGCGGTTGCCCGACGTGTCGCCGCCTATGCGGATACCTTCCGGGTTGTAGCCGCCGTTGCCGAACGGGGATGTGCCGCCCGTGCCGATCCACTTGTTGCCGCCTTCGTGACGGCCTTTCTGTTCGTCGAAAAGTTCTTTCAGGCGCTCCATCAGCTTGTCGAGGCCGCCCATCTTTTCGATCTGCGCTTTTTCCTCCGCGCTCAGATCGCGTTGCAGCTTCTTTTTCAGCCAGTCGAGCGGCACGTCGAGCGCAAGATCCGCCTTCTGCGCGACGCCGTTGAAATACGCGCCGAACGCCTGATCGAACTTGTCGAAATACTGCTCGTCCTTCACGAGCGTCATGCGCGCGAGGTAGTAGAAGTCGTCCAGCGACGGCTGGATCACGCTTTCCTTCAACGCTTCGAGCAGCGTCAGATATTCCTTCACGGAGACGGGCAGCTTCGCGGCGCGCAGCGTGTAGAAAAAGTCGATCAGCATGCCCTTGTCTCCGGATTTCCGTGTGCTTCGGCCGCCTTTCAGCGGTTATTGCGGTTCATGAACACCAGCCGCTCGAACAGGCTCACGTCCTGTTCGTTCTTCAGCAGCGCGCCGTGCAGCGGCGGCACGATCTGCTTCTGATCTTTCGAGCGCAACGCTTCGGGCGGAATGTCTTCCGCCAGCAGCAGCTTGAGCCAGTCGAGCAGTTCGGAGGTGGACGGCTTCTTCTTCAGGCCCGACACGTTGCGCAGCTCGAAGAAGCTTTCCATCGCGGCGCGCAGCAGGTCCTGCTTGATGCCGGGATAGTGGACCTCGACGATCTGCTGCATCGTCGACGGGTCGGGGAACTTGATGTAATGGAAGAAGCAGCGGCGCAGGAACGCGTCGGGCAGTTCCTTCTCGTTGTTCGACGTGATGATGACGAGCGGCCGATGCTTCGCCTTCACGAGTTCACGCGTTTCGTACACGTAGAACTCCATGCGGTCGAGTTCGCGCAGCAGGTCGTTCGGGAACTCGATGTCGGCCTTGTCGATTTCGTCGATCAGCAGCACCGACTGCTGCTCCGACTCGAACGCCTGCCACAGCACGCCCTTCACGATGTAGTTGCGAATGTCTTTCACGCGCTCGTCGCCGAGCTGCGAATCGCGCAGACGGGACACGGCGTCGTATTCGTACAGGCCCTGCTGCGCCTTCGTGGTCGATTTGATGTGCCACTGCAGGAGCGGCATGTCGAGGGCCGCCGCGACTTCCTCCGCGAGCATCGTCTTGCCCGTGCCCGGCTCGCCCTTGATGAGCAGCGGCCGCTTGAGCGTCATCGCGGCATTGACCGCGAGCTTGAGGTCGTCGGTGGCGACGTATTGCGATGAGCCTTCGAAACGCATGACTGGACGCTCGTTCGGGAAAAATTCCAGTATAAGTCAGAAGCCCTGTTGTGCTCCCGTGGGCTCGCGTAAGGTGTCAGCCGCGTCGGATGGTGCGCGCGGCGCGTGCAAGAGACGGATTTCCGCATGCGGCAATCTGCCGCGCCAAGCCCGGCGCCGGATGTGGCGGGCGCGAGCCGGCGTGCGTGCCGCGCCTTGTCGCGCGGCGCTTTGCCGGCAAGGAGCGCGGGCTCCCTCCGGTGGACGCCCGGCGCGGCGTCGCGGTACAATTGGGCCGATTTTTTTGGCCTGCGTGGCAACCCCGACAAGTACAACGGAGCAGGCCGTTGCCTTTTTGGGCGCCCGTTCCCCCTCAAGCCAGGTTAAAAGAGCTATGAACAGATTCGTCGGCAAACATGTCGTGATCGCAGCGATGTCGGTGCTCGCGGGTTTTGCGGCAACTTCGGCGGCAACCGTGCAGGCAGCGGATATCGTGGGCAACGCCAAGGCAGGCCAGGGCAAGGTCGCGATGTGTATCGGCTGTCACGGTATTCCAGACTATCGTACGGCCTACCCCGAGGTGTACCGGGTGCCGATGCTGGGCGGCCAGAATCAGACCTACCTCGAAAACGCGCTGCACGCCTACAAGAAGGGCGATCGCCATTTCGACACGATGCATGCGATCGCCGTGTCGCTGTCCGACCAGGACATCGCCGACATCGCCGCGTACTACTCGGCGCAGACGTCCTCTTCGAAGAACAATCCCGACAAGTGATCGACGTCGCGTGACAGAGCTCACGTGCTGATCCACTTCGCGGCCGCAACCAGTTTGCATGGGACGGCGGCAGGCGCCAAAGCGCCGGCTCCCGTCGACAAGGAGAATCCATGAAGAAGCATCCCCACGCACTTCATACGGTGGTCAAGGCCGCATGCGCGGCGCTCGCGCTGGCCGGTTTTGTCGTCGCATCGAACGCGAACGCGGCGGATGCCGGCAACGGCAAGGTGCTCTCCGAGAGCCACAACTGCGCGGCCTGCCACGGCCCGAACCTGAACAAGCCCGTGAGCCCCGAATATCCGAAGCTCGCCGGGCAGCACGCCGACTACGTCTACTGGGCGCTGCGCCAGTATCAGATGGGCACGGGCAACCCGCACCTCGGCCGCAACAACGCGATCATGCAGGCGCAGGTGCAAAGCCTGTCGCAGGGTGACATGAAGGATCTGGCCGCGTATATCGAATCGCTGAACGGCGATCTGGTGCAGAAGAAGTAAGCTGCCGCACAGCCAGCCTCGTCGGCCCACGCACCAAAACAAACACCCCGCAAGCGCGGGGTGTTTGTTTTGGTGCGACGGATTCGTGTGTGGCGGGCGTTCGCGGGGTCAGTCGCGCCGTCAGTCGCGTGATGCCCGTCGCTCGATACGTTGCAGATAGGCGTCCGTGTCGGGCGGCGTATTCGTGCGTTGCGCTTCCCAGATCGTTTCGCCGAGGCATTCCATGATCGCGTGCTGCGCGTCGTGCGTGGAGCCGAGCCTCGCGGCGAGCCGGTCGTGTGCGGCGCGAATGCCTGGCGGCTGGTCGATCGACAACTGCTCGCTGATCGCGAGGTGCATCGACAGATGCAGGAAAGGGTTGGTCTGGCCGCGCTCGGGCGAGTAGTCCTGCGCCGATGCGGCCTCGGGGTCCGCGAGTTCGGCGTGGTACTCGGGATGCTCGACGATCCAGTCGGCGGCGATCGCTTCAAGCGGCGTCAGGATTTCACCCGCACGCTGTTTGCGCCAGGTGTCGGTAAAAAAACGGCGGACTTCGTCGCGGCTGGGATTGAACATCGATGGGGTTCGGGCAGTAACGGTGTTGATGGCGCGGCGGCTGTCGCTCCAGACTCTCGACTCGCGCGGAATGTCGATTCATTTTACGCCGCGGCTCGATCGCACGCAGGCGGATGGCGCGCCGCGCGAGCACGGCGAAACCCCGCGCAGCGAATCAAAGGCCGGGCGGCGGCGTCTTCGGCTTGAACTCGCACAGCGGCTCGATCACGCAATGCCAGCACTCGGGCCGGCGTGCCTTGCACACATAGCGTCCGTGCAGGATCAGCCAGTGGTGTGCGTCCTGCAGGAACTCGGCGGGCGTGAATTTCTCCAGCGCCACTTCGACAGCGCGCACGTCCTTGCCGGGCGCAAGGCCCGTTCGATTGGCAACCCGAAAGATGTGCGTATCGACGGCGATGGTCGGCTGGCCGAACGCCGTGTTCAACACGACATTCGCCGTCTTCCGGCCGACGCCGGGCAGGCTTTCGAGCGCTTCGCGCTCGGCGGGCACTTCGCCCGCGTACTGGTCGAGCAGGATGCGGCACGTCGCGATCACGTTCTTCGCCTTCGTGCGGTACAACCCGATGGTCTTGATGTAGTCGGCGACGCCTTCCTCGCCGAGGTCGAACACCTTCCGCGGCGTGTTCGCGACGGGGAACATACGGCGCATCGCCTTGTTCACGGAGACGTCCGTTGCTTGCGCGGACAACATCACGGCGATCAGCAACTCGAACGGCGTCGTGTATTCCAGCTCCGTCTTCGGATGCGGGTTCAGGCTTTGGAGCGTCTCGTAGATCGCACGTCGTTTGGTCGCGTTCATGCGGCGGAGTCAGGAGTTTTTAGGTTGATCGTCGTTCTGCCTGGACGTCGATTCGGAATTGTCTTCCGCAATGCCTAGCCGGCGACGGCGTGCTTCGACTTCATCGATCTGTGCCTGCGTGTCTGCACTGATGTTGGTCGTGTTCTTCGGCCCCAAGCCTTGCGCTGCGTTGTCCTCTTTCTTCTTCCGCGCGCGTTCGAGTGCAGCCTGAATGATCGCGCGTTTCTTCGCTTCGACTACACCGTTGTCTGAGATGCTCCAGAACATGCCGACCAATTTCACTACATTGCTTGAACCCATTACGGAAGCCTCGCCTTGCGGCGATGATCTGCTGTTCTCGGCGGAATTCGATGCGATC
>NZ_JAAGPD010000003.1 GCF_017104565.1 Paraburkholderia sp. Tr-20389
TCGCGAAGAAGCTGTCGAAGGAGCAGTCGAACATGAAGCTGTTCGACATCGCGGAACGCCTCGAAACCGTGATGGCCGACGTGAAGAAGATGTTCCCCAATCTCGACTGGTTCAGCGCCGTGTCGTATCACATGATGGGCGTGCCGACGGCCATGTTCACGCCGCTGTTCGTGATCTCGCGCACGTCCGGCTGGGCCGCGCACATCATCGAGCAACGTGTCGACAACAAGATCATTCGGCCTAGCGCGAATTACACGGGACCGGAGAATTTGAAGTTCGTGGCGCTAAATAGGAGAAAATAGCGTCCGCTGTGCGCTCTCGGGGCGCGTGCAGTCCCCGGCGGTTGCGAAGTTGCAATCGCGCACTGTTTAATCTCTTGAAATTAGATAGAAAGGTTCTCTCCCATGAAAAAACTGCTGATCGCTACCGTTATTGGCGCTCTGTCTTCGACACTGCTGGTGACGGCGCCCAGCGCGTTCGCACAATCGTCAACCACGACGACCCACGCCAAGCCGAAGGCACCGCAGCCCAAGCGCCTGATCAAGCGCAAGCCGAACCCGGCCAAGGAAGCCAAGGTCGATCCGGTACCGGAAGGCGCGGAAAAGTGGTCGTGCAACGAAGGTCTGTCGTTCGAAATGAAGGGCGACATGAAGCGCGACCAGATCGTCACGGTCCACTGGGGCAACAAGAACTACAACCTGCCGCGTGAAACCACGACGACGGGCGCAGACCGTTTCCACGACGCGGCAAGCGGCATGGACCTCGTCGTGATCCCGACCAAGGCGATGCTGTTCTCGGACAAGGACAGCTCGCGTCTGGCCGACGAGTGCAAGACGGCTGCCATGACGGAAGGCGCACCTGCGCCGACGCAGTCGAACGCCATCAACAAGGCTCAGTAACACGGAGCTGACGGGATAACCTCGATGTCCGCACCGATCTCCAACGTCCGGCCCGATCCGGACACAGTACTGGTCGATATCGTCGACTACGTGCTGAATCACAGGCTCGAGAGCGATCTCGCGCTGGAGACGGCGCGCAACTGCCTGATCGATACGCTCGGCTGCGGACTCGAGGCCCTGTCCTACCCTGCCTGCACCAAGCTGATGGGACCGATCGTGCCGGGCACGATCGTCCCGAACGGCGCCAAGGTGCCGGGCACGTCGTTCCAGCTGGATCCTGTGCAAGCCGCGTTCAACATCGGCGCGATGATCCGCTGGCTCGACTTCAACGACACCTGGCTCGCGGCCGAATGGGGCCATCCGTCGGACAACCTCGGCGGCATTCTCGCGACGGCCGACTGGCTCTCGCGCACCGCCATCGCCAACGGCAAACAGCCGCTGGTCATGAAAGACGTCCTGATCGGCATGATCAAGGCGCACGAAATTCAAGGCTGCATCGCGCTCGAAAACTCGTTCAACAAGGTCGGCCTCGACCATGTGCTGCTCGTGAAGCTGGCTTCGACGGCCGTCGTCGGCCAGATGCTCGGTCTGACGCGCGATGAGCTGATCAACGCAGTCTCGCAGGCGTTCGTCGACGGACATGCGCTGCGCACCTATCGCCATGCGCCGAACACGGGCTCGCGCAAGTCCTGGGCAGCAGGCGATGCGACCTCGCGTGCGGTGCGTCTCGCGCTGATCGCGAAGACGGGAGAAATGGGCTACCCGTCGGTGCTGACCGCGAAGACGTGGGGCTTCTACGACGTGCTGTTCAAAGGACAGCCGTTCCGCTTCCAGCGCCCGTACGGTTCGTACGTGATGGAGAACGTGCTCTTCAAGATCTCGTTCCCCGCCGAATTCCACGCGCAGACGGCTGCCGAAGCAGCGATGACGCTGCACGGGCAGTTGCGCGCGAGCGGCAAGCGCGTCGAAGACATCGCGAAGATCACGATCCGCACGCACGAAGCCGCCATCCGCATCATCGATAAAAAAGGCCCGCTGAATAATCCAGCCGACCGCGATCACTGCATCCAGTACATGATCGCCGTGCCGCTGATTTTCGGTCGACTCACCGCGGCGGATTACGAAGACGAAGTCGCGCGCGATCCGCGCATCGACGCGTTGCGCGCGAAGATGCAATGCGTGGAAGACCCGCAATTCACGAAGAATTACCACGACCCGGACAAGCGCTCGATTGCGAATGCGCTGACGGTCGAGTTCGCCGACGGTTCGACATTCGACGAAGTAGTCGTCGAATACCCGATCGGTCACAAGCGTCGCCGCGCCGAGGGCATTCCGTTGCTGGTGGAGAAGTTCAGGACGAATCTCGCGCGGCGCTTTCCGGCGAAGCAGCAACAGGCGATCCTCGATGTGTCGCTGGATCAGGCAAAGCTCGAAGCGATGCCGGTCAATGAATACGTCGATCTGTACGTTATTTGAGTTAAGAAGCGTAGCAACGTCATTTCCTCGAAAACCCCAGGAAAATTATCATGGCCCACAACCTCCACAAAACGCTCAAGGAATTCGACAGCGGTTCCGGCAAAGGCAAGTTGTATTCGCTGCCGCAGCTCGGCAAGGCACTGAACGTGAAGATCGACCGTCTCCCGGTGTCGATCCGCCTCGTGCTGGAATCGGTGCTGCGTAACTACGACGGCAAGAAGATCTCGGAAGAGCACATCGAACAGCTCGCGAACTGGAAGCCGACGGCAGCGCGCGTCGATGAAATTCCGTTCGTCGTGGCGCGCGTGGTGCTGCAGGACTTCACGGGCGTGCCGCTGCTGGCAGACATCGCAGCCATGCGCGGCGTCGCGCAGCGCGCGGGCAAGAACCCGAAGTCGATCGAGCCGCTGGTTCCCGTGGATCTCGTCGTCGACCACTCGGTGCAGATCGACCACTTCCGCGAGAAGGGTGCGCTGGATCTGAACATGAAGCTGGAATTCCAGCGCAACAACGAGCGCTACCAGTTCATGAAGTGGGGCATGCAGGCGTTCGACACGTTCAAGGTCGTGCCGCCGGGCGTCGGCATCGTTCACCAGGTGAACCTCGAATACCTCGCACGCGGCGTGCACAAGAAGGCTGAGAACGGCGACACCGTGTACTACCCGGACACGCTGGTCGGCACGGACAGCCACACCACGATGATCAACGGCATCGGTGTGGTCGGCTGGGGCGTGGGCGGCATCGAAGCGGAAGCGGGCATGCTCGGTCAGCCGGTGTACTTCCTGACGCCCGACGTCGTCGGCGTGCACCTGAAGGGCAAGCTGCGCGAAGGCGTGACGGCGACGGACCTGGTTCTGACCATCACCGAACTGCTGCGCAAGGAGAAGGTTGTCGGCAAGTTCGTCGAGTTCTTCGGCGAAGGCACGCGCTCGCTGTCGCTGCCGGACCGCGCGACGATCGGCAACATGGCGCCGGAATACGGCGCGACGATGGGCTTCTTCCCGGTCGACGAAAAGACGATCGACTACTTCAAGGGCACGGGCCGCACGGACGCCGAAATCTCGTCCTTCGAAAACTACTTCAAGGCGCAGGAGCTGTTCGGCATTCCCGACGCCGGCGACATCGACTACACGAAGGTCGTCACGCTCGATCTGGGCACGGTCGCGCCGTCGCTGGCCGGTCCGAAGCGTCCGCAAGACCGCATCGAGATCACCCACGTCAAGTCGACGTTCACCGACCTGTTCTCGAAGCCCGTCAACGAAAACGGCTTCGCGAAGAAGGCGGCCGATCTCGACACGCAATACACGACGACCAACGGCGTCAACGTGAAGAACGGCGACATCCTGATCGCCGCGATCACGTCGTGCACGAACACGTCGAACCCGAGCGTGCTGCTGGCCGCCGGCCTGCTGGCGAAGAAGGCCGTCGAAGCCGGTCTGGAAGTGGCACCGCACATCAAGACGTCGCTGGCTCCGGGATCGCGCATCGTCACCGAATACCTGACGAAGACGGGCCTGCTGCCGTACCTCGACAAGCTCGGCTTCACGCTGGCTGCCTACGGCTGCACGACCTGTATCGGCAACGCGGGCGACCTGACGCCGGAACTGAACGAAGCGATCACGAAGAACGACATCGTCGCGGCAGCCGTGCTGTCGGGCAACCGTAACTTCGAAGCGCGTATCCACCCGAACATCCGCGCGAACTTCCTGGCGTCGCCGCCGCTGGTCGTCGCTTACGCAATCGCGGGCAACATCACGCGCGACCTGATGACGGAACCCGTCGGCAAGGGCAAGGGCGGCCGCGACATCTATCTCGGCGACATCTGGCCGTCGAGCGAAGAAGTCAACGCGCTGCTCAAGTTCGCACTGGACGCCGACGCGTTCCGCACGAACTACGCGCAGCTCACGAAGAAGGGCGACCTGTGGAGCAAGATCGAAGGCGAAGAAGGCCAGGTCTACGACTGGCCGAAGTCGACCTACATCGCCGAGCCGCCGTTCTTCGGCACGGACTTCTCGATGGAGCCGGCGTCGAGCATCGCCGCCGTGAAGGGCGCGCGCGCACTGGGCATCTTCGGTGACTCGGTCACGACCGACCACATCAGCCCGGCAGGCTCGATCAAGGAAGATTCGCCCGCAGGCAAGTGGCTGAAGGCAAACGGCGTGCAGAAGGCCGACTTCAACAGCTACGGCTCGCGCCGCGGCAACCACGACGTGATGATGCGCGGCACGTTCGCGAACGTCCGCATCAAGAACCTGATGATCCCGGCGAAGGAAGACGGCACGCGCGTCGAAGGCGGCCTGACGATTCACCAGCCGAGCGGCGAACAGATGTCGATCTACGACGCAGCGATGAAGTACATCGATGCCGACACGCAGACCGTCATCTTCGCTGGTGAAGAGTACGGCACGGGCTCGTCGCGCGACTGGGCGGCGAAGGGCACGCAGTTGCTGGGCGTGAAGGCTGTCGTCGCACGCAGCTTCGAGCGTATCCACCGTTCGAACCTGGTCGGCATGGGCGTCCTGCCGCTGCAGTTCAAGGGCTCGGACAGCATCCAGTCGCTGAACATCACGGGCGAAGAAACGTACGACATCGAAGGTCTCGGCGAAGACTTCAAGCCGCAACAGGAAGTCACGCTGGTGATCCATCGCAAGGACGGTTCGGAACAGCGCGTGCAGGTGCTGCTGCGTATCGATACGCCGATCGAAGTCGATTACTACAAGCACGGCGGTATCCTGCCGTTCGTGCTGCGCTCGCTGCTCGCGGCGTAAGTCATCGCTTTGCAGGTGCTGCGTTCTCTGTGAGGACGCAGTAACTTTTAGAAGCCCGGTCATGCCGGGCTTTTTTTTGTTCAGCGCCGATAGGCCGCCACTCGCTCCATCACGCGCTGCACATACTTTCGCGTCTCCGCATACGGCGGAATCGTGTCGCCATATTTGCGCACTGCCCCTTCCCCGGCGTTGTATGCGGCAAGCGCCAGCGATACATCGCCAAATGTGGCGAGGAGCGCATCGAGCAAACGCGCGCCCGCCATCACGTTCTGGTAAGGATCGAACAGATTATCCGCGCCTTGCAGCAGGCCTGTTTGAGGCATCAGTTGCATCAAACCTCTTGCGCCCTTCGGCGACACGGCCAACGCATTCCCGCCCGATTCGACATCGATCACAGCCATCAGCAACGCCTGATCGACACCGATACGCTTCGCAACCCGCTCGACGAGCGATGTCCACGCGAGCACTTTCGAAAGCGCAGCATGGGTGTCGCCATACGCGTCGCCGAACTCGACGATAAGCGGCTGATCCATCACAGCGTTCGCATCGACATCACGCGTTCCGCCGATCAACATCTCGACCGTGCCGCCCGCTTTCGCTTCGCAGACGCAACGGCCCACTCCGCAAGCCACGATCGCGGCGAAGACGAAATGACGCATCGGCATTACCGTCGTGTCGCCGCAAGTGCATCGTTCGCCGCATCCGCGCGAAACGGCGACTGCATCCGCACGATCGCCTCCGACTCCAGCGCAACCGGCCAGTGCTGGCGCATCGATCCATCGAATAGCGTCGTTCTGCACATACTGTCGGGCCGCCTCGGCGAGCCATATGCATCGACATTCGCGTCCGCCGGTTCGCGCGTGAACACGCCATTGGCGGCGATATTGCCGATCACATTCGTCGCGTAATAGAGCACCTTGTTCGCCAAAGGCACGACCAGATCGAAGCAATAGTGCACCCGCAGCTTCAGCAGATTCGCGTCCTGCACATTCACATCCGATTCCGCACCGTGCGCTGTGTCGCGATACATCAGCGTGTCGTTGGGGATTTCATCGTGCGCGACGCCTTCATCCGGATAGAAACGCGGACGCGCGAAGTCGCGCACCATCGCGGCCGTCGGGCTGACGATCATCATCGACGACGCCTCCGACGCAGCGCGTTGCCCGCCGGCAAGCGCAGACCGCACACCCGCCACATCTGCGCGGCGCGCATACAGCGGCGCGAGTCCGCGCGCGAGCCCCGCCTGCATCGCCCGCATCGAACCGTGACTGACGGCTCCTTCGCGCGCGGCTTCGAGCACGGCAACATCGAGTGTCGACCTGGCCTGATACAGCAGCACGAACTGCACGGTCACAAAGCCGAAGAACAACAGCAGCGGCACGACGACGAGAAACTCCGTCATGCCCTGCCCCGTCACACGGCGTTTGCCGGAGTTGCGCGACTTCACGCCGAAGCCCTCCATGCAAGCGTATCGCCGACATCGATATGCCACGCCTGCGCCGCATGCGCGCGCATTTCCACCGTGCTGCGCGCCCGCCGGCAAACGAGCACTCGTGCGCGGCCCACGTTGCGATGAACGGCCAGCACGCAGCCGCATCTATCGATAAAGACCACGTCGATCGGAAAGCGCATGCCGAACGTATGCACGGCGTTGCATGGTTCGAGCCACAGTGCACGGTCCGCATCGATGCCCGAGCGTCCGAGCAATCCACGCATGCGCTCGAACGGCCTGTCAGCCACGTCGACCGCAATACGCCTCGCTTCGCCACGATGAATCAGATGCGCGTGCTTCACAACAGGCCTTCTTGCATGAACTTCATCGCAATCGGGAAAAATAGAACGATGAACGTCACGGGAAAGATGAACACGAGCAACGGGAACACCAGTTTGACGGGGGCCTCCATCGCCTGCTTCTCTGCTCGCTGGAAGCGTTCCGCGCGCCGCTGCCCGGACTGGAAGCGCAACGTCTTCGCGAGCCCTGAACCCATTCGTTCCGCTTGCGCTATCGTGCGAACCAGGTTCGACACTTCGCCGATCCGCTGACGTTCGTCGAAGCGCCGCAACGCATCGCTACGGTTCAAGCCCGATTTCAGATCGCGCAGCACGTGCTCGAATTCGCGCCGCAGCGGCCCATCCGGGCCTTTCTCGACGGCCTTTTGTATGGCGCCGTTGATGTTGAGTCCCGCTTCGACGGCAAGCGTCAGAAAGTCCAGATAGATCGGCAACTGCCGCAGCACGGTGGCGACGTGACGCCGCCGCACGTCGCGCATCCAGATGCGCGGATAGAAAAAGCCGACACACATCGCGAGACACAGAACGGCCGCTGAAAACAGGCCGCTCGCGAGCATCACGATCGACGCGACAAGCACGACGCCGAACGACGACACCATCGACAACGCCAGAAACTGCCGCGCGTTCATCAGGAAGTTGAGCGACGTGAGACGCAGTTGTGCGTTGGTGCGTTCAATCAAACGCTCGCTGAACCAGCCAGCGCTGTAATGCGCGAGAAAATTGACGATGGGCCAGATGAATCGCAGCAGCAGCGGCAGCGCATCGAGCCACGTTCGATCTTCGTTCGGCACATTGCGCAACAGGCGCAGCGCCGCATACAGCGCGAGCACGCACACCAGCACGAGCCCCACGCCTATCGCAATCGACACAGTCAGCATGGGCGCCTACACATTGATGCGCACGATGCGCGCAATCGATGCATAGCCGAGCAGCTCCATCACCGCGATCACTGCGAGCGTCGCCCAGCCGATGGGTGACGCGAAAAGCGGCGCCATCGCAATGGGCTCCATCGCGCGCAGCACCATCATCAGGAAGAGCGGCAAGCAGGTCATCACGATGCCCTGCATGCGTCCCTGCGATGTCAGCGCGCGAATCTTGCCCTCCATTTGCAGCTTGTCTCGCAGCGTACTCGCGACGGATTCGAGTGCTTCCGCGAGATTGCCGCCGACTTCGCGCGATATCGTCACGGCGGCCGTCACCATCATGAAGTCGGGTACAGGTATGCGCTTTTCGATATTGCGCATCGCGACATCGAGATCGATACCGAGGCGAATCTCGCGCAGCAACAGATCGAATTCCTGCGCGATTGGCGGCCCCGATTCCTGCACCGCGCTTTCGAGCGCGATCGGAAAGCTCGCGCCTGCCCGCAAGCCGCCTGCGATCATCAACAGCATGTCGGGTAACTGGCGCTCGAGCGTGCGGATGCGCCGCGCACGCATCCATGCGAGCACCCTTCGCGGCACGCACCATACGAACGGCAGCGACGCGAACGCAACCAGAAAACTGCCGCTCAATAGCAACGCAAGCACGGGCACTACGGCCATCACGATCAGGGTCGCGGCCGCTGTCTTCTGGCGATTCACGAACACGAAGACATCGGCGAGCGATCGTTCGACTTCGCTCGCGAGATGACGCGAGCCGTTCGCGAGCGACGCCCGCACCGCATAAGCAATGAACCAGATCGAGAGCGATGCGCCGAAAAACACGAACAGAAGAAGGGAATTCATCAGTAGAGCCTCACTCGCTGTGCGTAAAAATGGCGGTGTCGACGGGAATACGGCGGCGCATCAGATCCTGATAGAAGTCGGGGATATACGAAGTGGGCACGAAATGCCCGCGAATCTTGCCGTTTTCGTCGAGGCCCGCTTCCATGAACACGAAGACATCCAGCAACTGGATCACACCCGATTCGATACCGCTGACTTCCGTGATGTGCGTGACGCGCCGCGAGCCGCACGAGAAGCGCGTCTGCTGCACGATGATGTCGACGGCCGCGCAAACCTGTTCGCGTATCGCCTGCACGGGCAGATCGAGTCCCGCCATCAAGGTCATCACTTCGAGACGCGCGATGCAATCGCGCGGCGAGTTCGCGTGCGCCGTGGTCAGCGAGCCGTCGTGTCCCGTGTTCATCGCCTGCAGCATGTCGAGCGCTTCGCCGCCTCTGCATTCGCCGACCACGATACGATCGGGCCGCATCCGCAAACAGTTGCGCACGAGTTCGCGTATCGTGACGGCGCCCTTGCCTTCCAGGTTCGCCGGTCTCGTTTCGAGCGCGACGAGATTGGGCTGCGACAGTTGCAGTTCGGCCGCGTCCTCGACTGTGACGATGCGCTCTTCGTCCGGAATATAGTCGGACAGCACGTTGAGCAGCGTCGTCTTGCCCGAGCCCGTGCCGCCCGATATCACGATGTTCGCGCGATGTTCGACAGCCGTGCGCAAGAACGCGAGCATCGCGGGCGACAGCGAGCCGAAGGCCTGCAGATCGTTGCCGCGCAGCTTGTGCTGCGGAAACTTTCGCACCGTCATGCTCGGCCCTTTCAGCGCGAGCGGTGGAATCACGGCGTTCACGCGCGAGCCGTCCCTGAGACGCGCGTCGACCATCGGCGAACTTTCGTCGATACGCCGTCCGATCGGTGCGACGATCCGCTCGATGGCGCCGAGCACCGCGCGCTCGTCGGTGAAAATCACGGGCGAGCGCCGCAATCGCCCTTGCTGTTCGACGAAAATTTCATCGTGCCGGTTGACCATGATTTCGGAAATCGTCGGATCGGCGATCAGTTCTTCGAGCGGACCGAGTCCGATGATTTCGTCGAACACGCTCTTCTTGAGCGTCGGCAGCGGAATGTCCGTGCGATGAAAATTCGTATCGCGCGCGAGGATATCGTCGAGCGCGTCGCCGACTGTCGCGCGCAGTTCGTCGTCGGCCATCCGCGAGACGTTCAGGCGGCGCAGATCGAGCGCGTCGATCACCTTCATGTGCAACAGCTTGCGCAAGTCGATGCCTTCGGGGCTGTTGATCGGCGCGATGTATTGCGACTCGTCGGTACGTGGAGGTTTCATCTCCTCTCGCGTGCCGGCATCGACGCAAGCGGGTTCGTCCGGCACGGGCCGCGCCGCATGCGCCGGAGCGGCAAGCGTCACCTGCGCCGCCTCGACTATGAGCAGCGTCGTGCCGATCTCGATCTGATCGCCTTCCGCAAGCGGTCCATAGCGCACGACCGGCGCGCCGTTCACCGTCGTCGCGACGATGCCGCCCTGATCCTCGACATACCACGCATGAAAGTCCTTCACGATGCGCGCATGCGTACGGCCGACCAGCATGCCTTTGATCACGATATTGCAAGACGGGTCGCGGCCGATCGTGCACACGCCGTCGATGTGGACCTTGCGCGCGGGCGCATTGCGCGATTGCACTTGCAGTTTCAGCATGTTCTTCAGTGTGAGGGATTGTGTGGTGCGTCCGAAGGCGCCGGCGGTAGAACGGGCACATCGAGCGGACTGCGCGCACCGTACTGTTCCGCATAGCGTCGTGCGCCTTCCTGCGCACGCGCCAGCAGCGTGGTATTCGGTTCACGCGACGGCTCCGAGATCAGCGGTGTGACGAAGATCACGAGATCGCTGTTCTTCGCGCGAAAGCTGTCCGAGCGGAACAGTTGCCCGATGATGGGCAGCCTCGCGAGAAACGGCATACCCGCCGATGCATTCAACGCATCCGCACTGACGAGGCCCGAAATGGCGATCGTTTCGCCCGCGCGCAGAGAAATGTCCGAACTGGCGCTGCGCGTCAGAAAGCCAGGAAATCCGCCATACGACACCGACGGATCGATCTGGCTGATCTCCGTCTGGACGGTCGCCGAGATGACGTCGTTCGCATCGACAACGGGCTTGATGTTCAACCGGATACCGTACGGCTTGTATTCGACGTCGGTCGTGCCGAGCGCGCCCGCCTTTGGAATCGGCACTTCGCCGCCCGCGAGAAACGATGCCGTGCCGCCGCTCTTCGTATTCAGCTCGGGGGCCGCAAGAATGAACGCGTCGCCGTTGTTGATCGCGAAGTTGATGCGCGAGGTGATGGTCGACGCAATCCCCGCAAGAAAGAAGTTTGCGCCGCTCGCTGCGCCGGAACCGATAAAGCCCTGCCCCGACACCTGCGGTCCAGCGAACTGGCTGTCCCAGGCAATGCCGATGTCCTTCTGCCCTGTGCGCGTCACTTCCATGATTTGCACCTTGAAATGCAGGGTCTTCTTGAGCGCGTCGCCTTCGTCGATCATCGTCGTGTCGATCACGTTCGTCATATCGGCGATGGCGGCTTTCACCGCGGCCGCCTTGTCGCGATGCACGCTGCCGGACAACACGATGTTCGGCCCGACTTCCTGCACGCGCAGGCCGGGCACCGCCGCCAATACGCTGCGCAACTGAGCCGCCGACATGCCGACGTCGCCTTTCGCGATGCGCAGCGTCGTCTGCAGCGCGACACCGCGCTCGTTCCACACGACGAGCGACGTGATGCCCGCGCTTTCGGCAAGCAGCATCACGCGCCCATCGACGACATTCGCCGTCACGAGCTTGCCGTTGCCGATCGCGATGCGTCTGATCGTACCGGGCACGTCGAGCATGCGCACCTCGCCCTTGTACAGATCGAGCACGGCGGCGCTTTGCGCGGCGAGTGCATCTGCTGCGCTCGTACCAAAGGCGGGACAGGTCATGAAAAGTGCTGCACTCGTGCAGCATCGCAGCGCATTGGAATAGAAACCTGCTTTCATCGATGACTCAAGATTTTTTAGTTCTGCCCGCCGATGCGGTGCGTAGCGTGTTGCTGCAATTGCTTCGCGATGACGGCAGCGCTATCGAACAGCGTCGGCGAAGTGGACGCGGGTTCGCTCGCACTGAGACTGCGCTCGCGCGGATTCGCCGCGTCGCCCGATGACATCGGTGCGACCTGTGCGACGCTCGCCGTCGGCGCGCCTGAGCCACCGCCCGCAATCACTTCGACAGACTCGGAGTGCGCCGCACGCTGCGCGCCGAACACGTCGCCTTCCGTCAACGCAACGGGTGATGCCGACGTGTCGTCATCGGCGTTGCGAAGAATGAGCCGCAACGTGCCGATCTTTTGCGCGAGCACGATGCGCGGCGCGTCGGCAGCGGGCACCTGCATCGTGACGGTGTCATAGCGCGAGGCGTTGGCCGGTTCGTCCACGTCGCCTGCATCGCGGGCTTTCACGCTGTGGCCGGTCGCGAGCACCAGCACAGCGGGAAGCAACAGGCGCACCGCGTTGCCCTCGCCTGCCGACGTATCGGCTTGCGCGCCGACCCAGTACATGTCGACGCGATTGCCGGGCCGCAGCATCGACGCCGTCGAATTCACCGCGTCGATTTCCAGTGTCAACGCGCGCTGTCCGGCGGGCAGCGTGTCGGAGAAGTCGCGCCCACGCAGCGCGTCGATATCGCTCATGCGCAGCGGCCGACCATGCATCACGGCACGTACGAGCTTCGCCTTGCGGAATGCGTCGAAAGCATCGACCCGAACCATGTCGTCGTAAACGAGATCGGCGGCAATCTCGCGCGCTACGAACGCATCGCTCGACAAGGGCGTGCCGGCCGGCACATCGCGGCGCGGCACGACGACTTCGACGCCGCGCTGCGTGAGCTTGCCCGTCACTTCGGCGCGCACATGCGCTTCGCGCTCGCCGAGATAGCGATAGACGAACCACGTGAGCGCGCCCGCCGTCAGCACGGCAGCGAGCAACAGCAGCCACGCATTGCCCAGCAGCGAATGGAACTTGATCTTCCTGAACATCGTATTCAAAGCGAAGTGGCTACGGTAAGGAGAGCGCGAAGCTATACGCGCGATACAGCGATCTGAACGCCGCACAAAGCTGACTGATGATCGACTGATCGCCGCCCGCGACCAGTGCGGCCACGATCACAGCCGTCACGACGAGATACTCGACGGCTGCCTGGCCGCGCTGCATCCCGCTGCGCGGGCATCTGATTTCAAGGGCCCGTCGTCGCATGGATCACGGCCTCCGTCGGTCCGTTGCGGTTGGAGAAAACGGCGTCGATCCGCTCGCTGCCGCGCTGCATCGCGAGCATGTGACCCGTTGTGTGCTGTGATCCGTCGAGCCGCAGCGCGGGCATCTGCGTAACGACTCGCCAGCCGGATTGTTGAAGCTGACGCGCGTAGCGTTGCGCGCTTTCCTTCGTTTCGCCTGACATGTCGAATAGCCACGTGCGCCCTGCCTGTCGTCCGTCACGGCTTTCGACATCTAAAACCGTTCGCGCTCCATCAGGCAGCCGAACGAGCGATGCATCGACGCGATGCGTGGCGCCTGCGCCGTCCAGACGCATGACGCTCAGCAACCCCTTCGTCGGCCCGCTGTCTCCTCGCGACGGCATGACGAGCACGTAATGACACACGCCGTCGAGTGCCGCGAGCAGAAGCCCCGATACGTCGCGGCGCTCGATTGAAGGAACGTGTGCCTGCGCCCAGAACGCACGGAATTCGTTCGACACTTCCGTGGACGTCCCGCTGAACGTCATGCCGTAGATGGACGCCGGTACGCCTTCGATGAGCATGTCGCGGCCGATCATCTGCACATGCGATGCGTGGACAGGCTGACGGTCGCAAGCTGGGCCTGCGGCCATTGCTTGAAGCGGTGACATCGACAGCATCACGGCCCAAGCGAAGAACCACATCGATGCGACCTTCATCGCGCAAGCCGGTCCGCAGGCACGACGTCGGCGCGGATGCGGCCGAATTCGAGCGTATCGATTTCAGGCGCATACACACGCAACTTCCGATACAGCGAAGGCACGATCAACGGCGCGTTTGCTGCGGGAACGGCCTGCGCGAACAACGCTTCGGCGCGCGGCGCACCTTCGGGCAGCCAGGTGTTGGCGAGCAGCACATTCGTGTCATCGATCACGAAGCCGTCGAAGCCTTTCCAGAGGCGCCGCAACGCGTCGCTGTGCATGCCCGTCGCGATCCGCAATGTGGCGGATCGCAGAGCATCCGACGGCAAATCGAGCGTCGCGGAGAACGGCGCACCGCCTGCTGCCGTCGGCATCGAGCCAAAACCGTTCGACATATAAGCGTCGAGTTGCAGCGACAGGCCGGATTCGTTCGTACGGACCGTGACATCGCGCGCGTCGTCGAGAAGCGCGGTTCCGCTGGGGTCTTTCCACATCGCAGGTTGTGAGCGACGCTCTGCATCACCGCCTGCCATCAAGCGCGCAAGCAACTCGCGTTGAATCTGCTGATCGCTTTTCTGCACCTGCAACGCGTCGGTGCCGTAGCGCGCGAACCAGTTGCGCGTCGTGGGGCCGCTCGCTGCTGCATCGATCCACACAGTGCGTTCCCACGCCGCGTAACGCGCGCCCATCAGCGTGTGATTGCGGATATCGTTGAACCTGCCGAGCATGACGATACCCAGCAGCAGCACGCTCGTCGCAAGCATCGTCGCGACGAGAAACTCCATCAGCGCCTGACCGGATTGCGCGCGGGCGCGCCGTCTCATGCATGTCTTCATGGCGTGGTGGCGCGTGCATCCGACGGAAACTGAGCGGCCTGCGCGGCGGCGCGTTCTTCCTCGCTGACGGGTGCAAGCGACGCCTGCCAGTAAGGACTGAATGTGCTCGGATACTCGATCTTGCCGTCCTCGCGCCGCCATGCGCCCGCATCGAGCAACGCGCCTGCGAGCCCGTCGTCCAGCGCGTTCGAAGACGGTCGCACGAAGAAAGCATGCGCACTTGCCAGCGTGCGCATCGCGCCGCTCGCGCTGCCGTCGTCGACGCGCATGCGGCCCGCTCCGCCGATGCCCGCTGTCTTCGCGAGCGTCGCGGCCATGCGCTCCACTTCTATCGTGATGCGCGGCGCTTCGCTCGCAAGCGGCGCATGCGCGATGTCCTGATACGGCAACAAGCCGCCGTTTGCCGTATCGAGTGAAACACCCGGACCTTGCGTGAACTGCTCGGCCATCGCGGCGGGCACGTTCATGCCCGGTTGCGTGCTGTCCGGATCGCCAAAGTTCATATAGCCGCCGTAGCCCTTCCAGTCGCTCCACGCGACGAACGGCGGATGCGTCATGTAGCTCCTCACTTCGCCGTTCGTGCTGCCGCCGTGACCCGCAATGGCGTCGAATGTATCGACGCAGGTGATCGTGATGTGCGCCGTGCTTGCGTCGATCGATTGCCAGCCCTTCTTGTCGCTGCGCAATTGCGTACCGCCGACATGCGCGACGCGAATCGCGATACGTCCGCCACCCGGACAGCGCGCACTCGAATCGTCGAGCTGCTGATAATCGGGCGCGACGCTGCGCGACGACACACGCGCTTTCACGAAGTGGTCGAGCGTCGACGGATCGGTCACGACGCCGGCGAAATGATCGGCGTCGAGATTGCCTGCGGGCGTGACGGTGCGCGTGTACGTATGCCACGCGGCGAGTTGCGCGGCGTTGCGCGGACTCGTGAAGTAGCCGGACGTGACGTGCGTGTCGTGCTGATTGTGCTGCGCGACGTCGTTCGCGACCTCGGGCACAGCTGCAAACGTCGCAGCGTGATAGTTCGCCTGCGCATCGCTGAGCGCGCGCGTGATGCCGCCGACGCCTTTCGCGACGGCAGGCAGCAGCGCATCGAGCGTCGCGCGCACAGGCGCGATATCGAGCCGCGCACGGTCCTTCGGCGTGCGCCACAACGCAGGATGGTCGGCGAAGGTCGTCACGAGTTGCTCGGTGTCGGGGTTGCCCATATACGTGTTGTCGAGTTCGTCGATCCACGACTTCAGCGCGACCACCTGCGCGGCGCTCACCTGATTGGCGACCATCGCGCGGTTCGTGTACGCGGAGAAGTTGTAGTCGCGGGCCTGCAGAACGGCGGCGCTGTACGCAGCGGCATCGGCCGTGTTCTGCAGCTTGATCTTTGCGCTCGTCATCTGGAACGACCCGAAGGCGACATACAGACCGACGCCGCCGACCAGCAGGAACAGCAGCGCGGGCACCAGCGCCTGGCCTGCGTGCGAGCCCGATCGCCGACGGGACGTGCGTTTCATGACGACGACGCGCGACGCTTACTTGTTGCCCGTCGACAGACTGCCGTCGCTGCCGTACGCACCCATGCCCTTGTTCTTGTCGGCCTGGCTCTTGCCGTCCGTTGCCGCTGCGCGTGCGTCGTTGATATCGGACGTGCTGTCCGTGCCCGACATTTCATGCGTGAGACCGGCCGTCTGCTCGCGAATCGTCTTGCCGAACGACGCATACACGGCGATCGCCGAGACCGCGATCAGCGCCACGATGATGATGTACTCGGTCATGCCCTGACCGGCCTGTTTGCGAAGTTGACGTTTGAGGGAGATTTTCATAAGGACGAGCCAGAAATAATAAAGGGAATTACACGATACGGAATCAATTCATTGCCTCGTTATTCGGTTCAATAACCAGACAGGGAAACCAGTATAAAAACGCCGAATTGAAATTCGCTGAAGACATTTCTGCATTTTTCAAGTCAATTTTCCCAATCGATTACCCGACCGATCTGGCGTATCCGCCATACCACACAACCATCCAGGCGTATCGGCATTACGTGCAATCGATAAAACGCCTGAAGACATTAATCGATTCCATTCTTCCTGCAAATATCCAGCAAATTCCTACACACGACGCCTTTTCAACTGATATTTAGAAACACCGCTCGCGAATAGATTTCCCCGTCGAACCGGAACCGGCAACGGCGTTTTAAAGCCGCGTTGCCATTCCGCTCGATTCATCGTTTATTCAAGGGAAAACGCGAGGCATGAACAAAACCTATCAATCCGTGTGGAACGAAGCGGCAGGCACCTACGTCGCCGCGGCGGAAAACATTCGCGCACACGGCAAGAAGTCGAGCCGCTGTGCGCTCAACATTGCATCGGCGGCGCTTGCATCGGCCGTCACGTTCGGCACATACGGCGCGGCCTGGGCGGCCGATCCCGCACTGACGCCGAAGCCGACTTCGAGCGCGGCGAACCTCACGACGCCCACCCCGACCAGCGACTTCTTCTGCTTCCTCTTCTGGTGCGGAGGCGGCGGCAATACGACGAACATCACGTACAACGGCGTCAATGCGCAGGATGCGTACGCGTACACCTACGACCGCAACAACCTGAAGTACTTCCATGTCGACTCGAAGCTCGGCGAATCGTCGGCGAGCGGTGGTGGCGGCGATGCAATCGCGATCGGCGGCGCGGCGAAGGCGAACGGCGTCAGCAAGGACGGCTCGACCTATGGCTGGCCCGGCTCGACGGCGGGCAACGGACCGATCGCGATCGGCGGCGAAGCGCTCGCGCAGGGTGCGGCCAATCTCGCCGTCGGCATCGATGCAAAGGCTGACGGCCTGTATCACGCCGTCGCGGTAGGCGGCAACGCGCAGGCGGCGGATATCTACACCGTCGCCGTCGGCGGACACGCGCTCGCATCCGCGCAGACTTCGACGGCGCTCGGCTCGCATGCCGCCGCGCTCGCGAACGGCTCGGTCGCACTCGGCGAAAGCTCGGTCGCGACGCGCAGCAATACGGTGTCGGTGGGCAAGCAAGGCGCCGAGCGGCAGATCGTCAACGTCGCGGCGGGATCGGCAGGCACGGATGCCGTCAACGTGAACCAGTTGAATGCCGCCATCGCGGGTGCCGGCGGCAACGGCGGCGGAGGGGGCGGCGGCGGGGGTGGTGGCGGCAACGTCGTCCTGCCCACGGACCTGAAATATTTCCACGCGGCGTCGACGCTCGCCGATGCATCGGCGGCGGGCCAGGAAACGGTCGCGTTGGGCGGCAATGCGACGGCGCTCGCCAGCGGCTCGGTTGCGCTCGGTTCCCGTTCGGTCGCCGACCGCGTGAACACGGTTTCGGTAGGCAACGATCTCACCCGCCGCCAGATCACACACCTGGCAGCCGGCACGGCGGACAACGACGCCGTCAACGTCGCGCAGTTGAACACCACCGTGCAGAACGCGCTGACGGGCGGCACGCTGCCGAATCTCGTCGTCTACGACTCGGTGTCGCACGACGCGCTGACGCTGGGCGGCATCGGCGCGACGCATCCCGTGAAGCTGATGAACGTCGCCGGCGGCGCGATCACGCAAACCAGCACCGACGCGATCAACGGCTCGCAAATGTTCCAGCTCGCGCAGGCGACTCAGCAAGGTTTTAGCGACGTGGGCAGCGGCATGAGCGCGCTGGCACAGAGCACGGCGGCGTCGTTCGGCGGAGACGCGAGTGCCAACACCGCCGACGGCTCGATCACGCCGCCCAGCTACAAGATCGGCGGCCAGACCTATCACAACGTCGGGCAAGCGCTCGACGCGCTAGCGGCGGGCGGCGGCGGCGGCGGTGGCGGCTCCGCCAGCAGCGTCAACTACGATACGGCCGCGCACAACAGCGTGACGTTCGGCAGCACGCTCGCGCATGCCCCCGTCGCGCTGACGAACATCGCGAACGGCGCGATCAACGCGAGCAGCACGGACGCCGTCACCGGCAAGCAGATCTACGCGACGACCAGCAGCGTGGCGAGCGCGATCGGCGCGGGCGCGTCGGTGAAGGTAGACGGCACGCTCGCGGCGCCCGCCTATGTGATCTCCGGCGTCACCTATAACGACATGGGCAGCGCGATCAACGCGATCGGCGCGGTCGGTCAGGACGTGCAAGTGACGGCGAAGTACGTGAAGGTGTCGTCGACGGCTTCGCAGGCGCTGTCCAACGGTGTCGAGACCACCGCCATCGGCGGCGCGGCGTATGCATCGGGCGATCGCGCGGTCGCGATCGGCGCGGGCGCACGTGCGCAATACGACGACTCGGTGGCGATCGGCTCGAATGCGCAGGCGTATGAATCCGGTACGGTGTCGGTGGGCCGCAAAGGCGGCGAGAAGCGCGTGACCAACGTCGCGGACGGCGTCAAGGCAACGGACGCCGCGACCGTCGGCCAACTGAGCGCGCTGCAAAAATCGCTGTCGACGCAGACGCAGCCCACGCTGCGCTCGGCCCTGCTCACCGAGACCTCGGTGCTCGACTACATCAAGGTCAGCCCAAACGTGATGACGGGCTCGCCCACCGAGGTATCGAGCGATCTGAACGCGATGGCAATCGGACCTTCAGCGAACGCGTCAGGCGTGAATGCCGTCGCCGTGGGTGCGGGCTCGGGTGCCGCGCGCGCCGGATCGACGGCCGTCGGCTCGCGTGCCGCCGCGCTCGCGCTCAACTCGACCGTGATCGGCCAGGGCGCTTCGACGGGTTTCAATGCGCAGAACGGCGTGTCGATCGGCTACATGGCGGATGCCGAAGGCGCCAACGCGATGGGCTTCGGCTCGTTCTCGATTGCGGGCGGCGCGGGTTCGGTGGCGATCGGCTATAACGCGCTCGTGTACACCGTCGCCAGCAACGCGATGGCGTTCGGCACGGCGGCGACGGCGACGGCCGCGAACACCATCGCGCTGGGCAGCGGTTCGATCGCGGATCGTGCGAACTCGATCTCTGTCGGCAATGCGGCCACGCAGCGCCAGGTCGTCAACGTTGCAGCGGGCACGGCGAATACCGACGCCGTCAACGTCGCGCAACTCAGGGGCGTGACGTCGGCACTCGGCGGCGGCGCGAGCGTCGGCGCGGACGGCTTGCTGGTGAATCCTTCATACGTGCTCGGCGGCACGACCTATAACGACGTCGGCGCGGCGCTCACCGCGGCTGCGGGCGCAGGCTCGCCCGATGCCGTGAAATACGACACGAGCGCACACAACAAGGTGACGCTGGGCGGCACGGGCGCAGCGTCGCCGGTGAAGCTGGCGAACGTCGCGGCGGGCAGCGCGAACACCGATGCGGTGAACGTGAAGCAACTGAAGGATCTCGGCGCGAACATCGACGCCAGCGGCGCGGTCACGAGCGCTTTCGTCGCGTACGACGACGCGTCGAACGCGAGCGTCTCGCTGAAGGGCGCTGGCGGCACGAAGATCCGGAACGTCGCGGCGGGCAGCCTGAGCGCGTCGAGCCTCGATGCCGTCAATGGATCGCAGTTGTATCAGACGAACCAGAACGTCGCGAACGTCATCGCCGGCCTGAGCAACGCGAGCAACACGCTCAACAACATGAACGACGGCGGTGGCCTGAAGTATTTCCACGCGAACTCGTCGCTGATCGACTCGCAGGCGGGAGCGGAATCGGTCGCGATCGGCGGCAATGCGCAGGCGACGGCATCGAATGCCATTGCGCTCGGCAGCAATTCACGCGTCACGGCGAACAATGCCGTTGCGATCGGCGCCAACGCGCTTGCGGATCGCGCGAACAGCGTCTCCGTCGGCGCGAGCGGCGCGGAGCGGCAAATCGTCAACGTCGCGGCGGGCACGCAGAACACCGATGCCGTAAACCTCAAGCAGTTGAAGGATCTCGGCGCGAACGTCGACACCAACGGCAACCTGACGAACGCCTTCGTCGCCTACGACGATGCGTCGAAGACACGCGTGACGCTCGGAGGCTCGGGTGCTGCGAACGCGGTGAAGATGACGAACGTCGCCGCCGGTACTGCAAACAGCGACGCAGTGAACCTCAAGCAGCTGAAAGACCTCGGCGGGTCGTTCGATACGAACGGCAACGTGGCGAACGCGTTCGTGGCGTATGACGATGCGACGTCGAAGGGCACGGTCACGTTGAAGGGCGCGAGCGGCACGAAGATCGCCAATCTGTCCGCAGGCGCGCTGAACGCGGCGAGCAAGGACGCCGTCAACGGCGCGCAGCTGTACCAGACGAACCAGAATGTCGCGAACGTCGGCGCAAACGTAGTCAACGTATCGAACACGGTCAACAACATCATGACCGGCGGCGGCATCAGGTATTTCCACACGACTTCGCAACTCGACGACTCCAGCGCCACTGGCAGCGACTCGATCGCCATCGGCGGCGCCGCGCAGGCAGCGGACGCGAATGCAATCGCGCTCGGCGCCAACGCGCACGCCAACGCGTCGAACGCCATCGCGCTCGGCAGCGGATCGGTCGCCGACCGCGCGAACACGCTGTCCGTTGGAGCAAGCGGCGCGGAACGCCAGATCGTCAACGTCGCGGCGGGCACGCAGAACACGGACGCCGTCAACGTGACGCAGCTCAAGGGCGTGACGAGCGCGCTTGGCGGCGGCGCAAGCGTCGGCAGCGACGGTGCGGTCGCGAAGCCGACCTATGTGATCGGCGGAACGACGTACAACGATGTCGGCGCCGCCATCGACGCCGCCGCACACAGCGGCGGCGATGTGACCGATGCCGTCAGATACGACACCGCCGCGCACAACAAGGTGACGCTCGGCGGCGTGGGTGCTGCTTCACCCGTCAAGCTGTCGAACGTCGCGGCGGGCAGTGCGAACACCGATGCCGTGAACCTCAAGCAGCTGAAAGATCTCGGTGCAACATTCGACGCGAGCGGCAACGCGACGGGCGCGTTCGTCGCGTATGACGACGCGCAGAAGCGCACAGTCACGCTCAAGGGCGCGGGCGGCACGAAGCTGACGAATCTGCTGGCAGGCGCGCTGAATGCCAGCAGCACAGACGCCGTCAACGGTTCGCAGCTGTACCAGACGAATCAGGACGTAGCGAATCTCTCGGGCTCGCTCAACAACATGGGCGACACGCTCAACAATCTGAACGACGGCGGCGGCCTGAAGTATTTCCACGCGAGTTCGGTACTCGCCGATTCACAGGCGACGGGCGCGAATTCGGTGGCGATCGGCGGCAATGCGCAGGCGTCGACGGACGATGCGATCGCGGTCGGCAGCAACGCGCGTTCGACAGCTTCCAGTGCGGTGGCGCTCGGCACGGGTTCGCTCGCGGATCGCGCGAATACGGTCTCTGTCGGCGCAGGTGGTGCGGAACGTCAGATCGTCAACGTCGCGGCAGGCACGCAGAACACGGACGCCGTGAATCTCAAGCAGCTGAAAGACCTGGGCGCTTCGTTCGATAACAACGGCAACGTGTCGAGCGCATTCGTCACGTACGACAGCGCGTCGAAGAACAAGGTCACATTCGGCGGCGTGGGCGCGACGACGGCCGTGAAGCTCTCGAACGTCGCGGCGGGCAGTTCGAACACCGATGCCGTCAACGTGAAGCAACTGAAAGACCTCGGTGCTTCGTTCGATAACAACGGCAACGTGTCGAGCGCATTCGTCGCGTATGACGACGCATCGTCGAAGGGCACAGTCACGTTGAGGGGCGCGAGCGGCACGAAGATCACCAATCTCGCGACAGGCGCGCTGAACGCCAACAGCATGGACGCCGTCAACGGCTCGCAGCTGTACCAGACAAACCAGAACGTCGCGAACGTCGCCGGCAATGTGGCGAATCTCGCAGGCAACGTGAGCAACATGAGCGACACGCTCAACAATCTCGCGACAGGCGGCGGCTTGAAGTATTTCCACGCGACTTCGGATCTCGCCGATTCGCAGGCGACGGGCGCGAATTCGGTGGCGATCGGCGGCAATGCGCAGGCGTCGATGGACAATGCGATCGCGATCGGCAGTAACGCACATACCACAGCGGTCGGTTCAGTCGCGCTCGGTACGGGCTCGATCGCGGATCGCGCGAATACGGTGTCTGTCGGTGCAGGTGGTGCGGAACGGCAGATCGTGAACGTCGCGGCCGGCACGCAAAACACGGATGCCGTCAACCTCAAGCAGCTAAAAGACCTGGGTGCTTCGTTCGATAACAACGGCAACGTGTCGAGCGCATTCGTCGCGTACGACAGCGCGTCGAAAAACAAGGTCACATTCGGCGGCGTGGGCGCGACGACGGCCGTGAAGCTGTCGAACGTCGCGGCGGGCAGCGCGAACACCGATGCCGTCAACGTGAAGCAACTGAAAGACCTCGGCGCTACGTTCGATACGAGTGGCAACGCGACGAGCGCATTTGTCGCCTACGACGACGCATCGTCGAAAGCCACGGTCACGTTGAGAGGTGCGAGCGGCACGAAGATCACCAATCTCGCGACAGGCGCGCTGAACGCCAACAGCATGGACGCCGTCAACGGCTCGCAGCTGTACCAGACGAACCAGAACGTCGCGAACGTCGGCGCAAATGTCGGCAACGTATCGAACACGATCAACAACATCATGCTCGGCGGCGGCATCCGGTATTTCCATGCGAATTCGGCGCACGACGATTCGCTCGCAAGCGGCGAAGACGCGATCGCGATCGGCGGCGAAGCCCAGGCAAACGATACGGGTGCCGTGGCGATCGGCGCACATGCGCAGGCCACGCAGGCCGGTTCGATGGCGCTCGGCAACAACGCGCAGGCAAGCGCGTCGAACTCGGTGGCGCTCGGTGCGAACGCGTCGACGAATGCGGTGTTGACGATGCCCGCCTATCAACCCGGCACGACGGCGCTGGCGGGCACGACACCCGTCGGCGAAGTCTCCGTCGGATCGACAGGCAACGAGCGCCGTGTGACGAACGTCGCGGCAGGGGCGGCGGAAACCGATGCCGTCAACGTGAGCCAGCTCAGGTCGGCCGTCGATGCATCGTCCAGCGGCGTACTCGCGGCCGCCGTGCTATATGACGACGCCACGCAGCGCAACAGCGTGACGCTGGGCGGCACGACGGTCACTTCGCCCGTCGCGCTGAAGAACGTCGCGGCGGGGTCGATCGCCTCGAACAGCCGCGACGCGGTCAACGGCTCGCAGCTCTTCAATGTCGCGAGTTCGACGGCGGCGGTGCTGGGCGGCGGTGCGGCCGTCGGCAGCGATGGGAAGATCGGCGCGCCGACTTATGTGATCGGTGAGAAGTCGTATAGCGATGTGGGCAATGCGCTGACGGCAGTGGATAAGACGATCCGCTATTTCAAGATCCGCCCGCCCGAGAACACCACCGACCAGGCGCTGCCCGTCGCAACGGGCGAGGTTGCGCTTGCACTCGGAGCAGGCGCCGCGAGCAACGGCAATTACGCGATGTCCATTGGGCCTGGCGCACGCGCGACCGGCGTAGGCACCGTCGCGGTCGGTCACAACGCGGTGGCGAACTTCGACGGCTCGACGGCCATTGGCGAAGGGTCGCAGACCTACGAGGATAACGTCATTTCCGTGGGGGCGAAGGGAGCACTGAGACGCATCACAAAACTCGCCGACGGCGTCAACTCGGACGACGCCGTCACGATGAAGCAATTAGCCGAACTGCAAGATCAGATACCGCACTCGGGTAGCGGCCTTCGCTCGACGTTGCTCGGCGCGCCGAATCCGCTGGATTACATCGCCGTCAGTGCGACCACCACGGCGGCCAATGCGACGTTGACGTCGAACGACGCGAATGCGTTGGCGATCGGTCCCGGCGCAAGCTCGACTTCGGTCAATACCACCAGCGTCGGCACGCTCGCGACGGCGGGCGGCGCCAAGGCCACGGCCGTCGGCGCGGGCGCCGGGGCCGCGCGCGAAGGTTCGACGGCGGTCGGTCAGGGGACGGCCGCGCTGGCAGTCAATGCGACGGTCATCGGCACGGGCGCGTCGACGGGCTTCAACGCGACGAACGGCGTCGCGCTCGGCTATATGGCTACCGCAGAGGCAGACGGCTCGATGGGCTTCGGCTCGAACGCGGACGCCAACGGCATCGGCTCGATCGCCCTCGGCAACGGGTCGACGACCTTCACGACCGCCTCGAACGCCGTCGCCCTCGGCGCCAACTCGATCGCCTCGCGTGCAAACACGATCTCCGTCGGCAGCGAGTCATTTCAGCGGCAGATCATCAACGTCGCAGCAGGCACGTCGACGACCGACGCCGTCAACGTCTTGCAACTCAAGGGTGTGGCGAATCTGCTCGGCGGCGGCGCGGACCTCGCCAGCGACGGCTCGGTGAAACAGCCGGTCTATACGATCAGCGGGCGCACCTACAACGACGTCGGCACGGCGCTTGCCGCTGCGGCTGCGTCGGGAGGCGGCGCTTCGCCCGATGCCGTCTCGTACGACACGTCCGCGCACGATCGCGTCACCTTGGGCGGCGCGGGCGCATCCGCACCCGTCAAACTCACGAACGTCGCGCCTGCTCTGCTCGTGTCCGGCGGCACGGATGCCGTGAACGGCGGCCAGCTCTTCAACACGGCCAACACGGTCGCGGGCGCGCTCGGCAGCGGCGCCGCAGTCGGCGCGGACGGCAAGGTCAAGGCGCCCGCCTATGCAATCGGCGGATCGACCTACAGCAGCGTCGGCGGCGCGCTGGCCGCCGTCGATTCCGCACTCGCGACGGGCGGCAATCCGAACGGGCTCGTGTACGACTCGTCGGCGCGCAACAAGGTCACGCTCGGCGGCGCGGGTGCAAGCACGCCCGTCACGCTGACGAACGTCGCCGACGCGAAGCTCGACAGCGACGCCGTCAACCTGAAGCAGCTGAAGGCAGCGGGCATTGCCGTCGATCCGTCGACGGGCGTCGTCACCAACGCCCTCGTCGCGTACGACGGCGCGTCGAAATCGAGTGTCACGTTCAACGCGGGCGGCTCGCCGACGCAGCTGAAGAACGTCGCCGATGCCGTCGATGCGTTCGACGCCGTGAACCTGCGGCAGATGCAGAGCTACGTGTCGACGCAGATCACGAACTTCACGCCGGCCGTCGTCGTCGACGATCTGCCCGTGGGCACGGCGACGGGCCAGGACGCCATCGCGATCGGCACCGGCGCGAACGCGTCAGGGAACTCGGCGATCGCGATCGGTGCGCGCACATCGACGACGGGCGATCAGTCCGTCGCGCTCGGCGCGGGCGCATCGGCTCCATCTGCGAATGCCGTCGCGCTCGGCGCGAACTCGGTGGCCGATCGCGACAACAGCGTATCGGTAGGCGCAGCGGGAGCGGAGCGTCAGATCACCAACGTCGCGGCGGGCACGGCGGCAACGGATGCCGTCAACGTCGGGCAGATGAGCAGCGCGATCAACGGCGTCTACAAGAGCATGCAGGACATGGACCGCGACAACCGGCGCGGCATCGCATCCGCGTCGGCGTTGAACATCGTCACGCCGTATCTGCCCGGACGCACGACGCTCAATGCGGGCGTCGCCGGCTATCGCGGCACGGCGGCGCTCGGCGTCGGCGTTTCGCGCTGGAACGAGAAGGGCACGGTGAACTACAACCTCGGCGTGTCGAGCGCGGGCGGCAACAGCACGATCGTCCGCGCGGGCCTCGGCATCGTGTTCGGCAACTGATCCGCTGATCTGACCGGGCTGCGCGGCAGGCAAGCCGCGCAGCCCTTTCCTGATGGAATCACACATGAAGCATTCATTGATGACGCGGACGTGCGTCGCGTTGTCGGCGCTCGTCGCCGGCTGCACGTCGACGGCCTCGCGCGACGCGCTGCAGGTGCAGAACCCGACCGTTCTGCAACGTGGTTTCGACGCGACGCAGGACGACGCGGCGGGCGCGGCCAACCCGGCATGGCTCGATCTGCATCGCACCGCCGACAACGCAAGCGCGATCGACTCGATTCAGGCGCGTCTCGACGCGCTCGGTCCGCACAAGGACAACTATTTCGGATTCAAGGCGCAATGCTGGCTCGATGCCGCGCGCGAAGAGCGCTCGCACTGGAATCACTGGGGTTTCGTCGAAGAAGCGTTGCGCGAAGCGAGCCGTCTCGCGGCCGCGCTGGAGACGGGCGGCGGACTGTACGCAGAAAATCCCGATTTGCGCACCTCGGCCGTCGTGCGACCGGATCTGTGGAAGCAGATTCTTACGGCGAAGGCAGCGCCGGCGTTCGCTTCGTGTTCGCATGCGCAGCGCCTGACCGCCTGCGCCGAGGTCGAGATGATTCACGCGGGTCACGAGGCGTGGACGCGGGACTTCAAGGCGGGCACGCAGCGCGTCGACGAGGTGACGAAGACCTTGCCGCAAATCGATGCGGCGCTCGCCGCGTGCACGCCGCCTGTCGTCGCGCCGTCGCCGGAACCCGCGCCGAAGGTGACGCTGCAAGGCGACGCGACGTTTGCGTTCGACCGCGGCGACATCGAAGGTCTGTTGCCTGAAGGCAGGGTCAAGCTCGATCAGTTGATACGCGACATGAAGCAGGCCGGCGACGTGACGGCCATTCGCGTCGAAGGCTACACGGACAGGCTGGGCAGCGGCGCGCATAACGCGCGGCTTTCGGCGATGCGCGCGGAGACCGTGAAGCGTTATCTCACTGCGGGTGGCATCGAAGCGCCGATCGGCGCGCGAGGAATGGGCGCCGCGAATCCACTCGCGCAATGCGACGAACGCAACCAGCAGCAGTTGATTCGCTGCCTCGCGCCTGATCGGCGGGTCGAATTGAGCATCACACGCGGCGCTGTCACTACTGGAGTTCCCGTCCGCTGACAGGCGAAGCATCGCCGGCTCGCGCGGCGCTAAAGGCACATCTGAGCGCCACCAGCAGCAGGCGGGCGCGTTCGATATCGCTTGCCTGCCCCGTCGCTTCCAGCGCGGCGCACAGCGCTGTCGCGTGCTCATCGCCAGACAGCTGCGCCGCGCCCTTCAACCGATGCGCGAAATGAGCGACGCGTACTGCGTCGCCTTCGGCGAGCGCATCGAAGGCGGCATTCAGGTCGTCGCGGATGGCTTGCATCAGCGTCGCCCGCAGATCGTCCGGCCCTTCGGCAAGCACGCGCCCCCATCCATCCGTCATCGCAGCCGCTCCATTGCCGGGCTAGTTCGTGAGCCCGTTTGTCTTCGCGTATTCGACCAGATCGACGACGTTTTGCAGATCGAGCTTTTGCATGATCCGCATCTTGTACGTGCTGACCGTCTTGGGGCTCAGATTGAGCGACGACGCGATATCGACATTGCTCTGTCCGCGAATCAAGCGATGCAACACGGAGGTTTCCCGCCGCGACAGCGTCACGCTCCCGGGTTCGACGAGTTCGGACGCAAAGCAGGTGTAGCCGATCATCACCAGTCTCAGGCTGGCGAGCAGCTCATCCGGGCCGCGAAGCTTGCTGACGAAACCATGGGCGCCGGCGTTGCGCACAGGCACGCCATTGAGCCGCTCGTCGACGGACGAAAAGACCACGATTCGCAATCCCGGCTTCGCGTTGCGCAGCTGTGCGATCAGATCGAGTCCGTCGCCATCGGGCAAACGCAGATCGACGATTGCGAGCGAGAGATCGAACGCCACTGCCGACGCCAAGGCTTCGGCCACGGAGCCGGCCTCGGCGACCATGTCGAAATCGGTGGATTCGTCGAGCACATAGCGCAGTGCGCGCCGCATGACCGGATGATCGTCAACGATCATCGTTCGAAAGGGTCTTGAATTGTTAGGAACGGTATTCGGATTCACTGTAAGAATGTAGGATCTTTCCTTCTACACAAACTGAGCGGTCTCTATAGTTAATCAGCAATCCGGAGTTTTCCGCTTTGCTAGAATCCTACCTGATTTTTCTCGCAGTGATCCTTTGAAAAACGGCAGGTTTTCGGGTCACGATGATAAGAAATGGGCCAAAAAATGAAAAGAATTGTCATCGTTGACGACCATCCGATGATTCGCGACGCAATCGCAAGCGTGTTTCGTTCGGACACTGAACTACAGGTTGTAGGAGAATCTGGCGACGGCGAAGAAGGATTGAGAATGGTGCTATCGCTGAATCCAGACCTCGTCGTGCTCGATCTCGATCTGCCGAGCCTCGATGGCCTCTCGATGATTCGCCGCATTCGCGCACAGGACGACCGTATGCGCATCCTGGTGCTGTCCGCCAAACCCGATCACGTGATGTCGCTTCACACGCAGCAGGCAGGTGCGAATGGTTATGTCAGCAAGGGCCGCGAACTGACGGAAATGCTGACTGCCGCGCGCACGGTGCTGCTGGGTTTCGACTGCTTTCCAGCCAACGCGCCGCACGCGAACAAACCGGGCGGGCTTAACGTGTTGTCGCCGCGCGAAATGGAAGTGCTGCAATACCTGGCGCGCGGCGTCAGCAACAAGGAAATCGCAAGCCGGCTCTTCCTCAGCGACAAGACGGTGAGCACCTACAAGACGCGGCTATGCGAAAAGCTGGGCCTGTCGTCGCTCGCCGCGCTGATCGAGTTTGCGACGCTCCACAAACTGATCGACTGACGCGGTGTCCGCATGAACCTGCGTCCGTCCGGCACTGCATCGTTGCTCGCTCGTACTTTTGGACTGCGCGCGCCCGTCGGCGCACTCGCGCTGTTCGGCTCGTTCGCGGCATACGATGAGCCGCTCGCGGGCTCGACGGCGGCTGCGCTGCTCCTGCTGGCGCGCGGACTGTGCGCCGCCGCCCACTCGTACGACGCACAGCACGCGCTCGCGCTCCAGATCGACCATCTCGACGCATCGCTGCGCAGCGCGCAGCAAGACAATGCGACGCTCAAGGCCGGCCTCGCGCAAACGCAACGCGAAGCCGCACGGACCGAGCGCGCGGCAGCGATCGCCGAATATCTCCGCATGTTGCAACGCGCGCAGCACAAGATCGTGTCGGGCGCGCAAGCGTTGAGCAATGGGCTCGATCCCGAGACGGGCAGTAGTGCGACGCTGCACTCCGCGGCCGCAACGTTCGCGCTGGTCGCGCACGATGCGCTCGACAGCATCCCGCCCGCAGACCGCGATGTCGTCTTCGATGAAGATGCCGTCGATCTACGCGAACTGATCGACGCTGCCGCGCTGCTCGTTGCGCCCATCGCTGCGGCAAGGCAAATGCGGCTGCAAGTGTGCATTGACCGTTCGGTTGCGGCGCGCATACTCGCCGACCGCGCGCGACTCGGGCAAATCGTATTCAACCTGCTTGCGTACACGGTGGAAGCGGCCGGCCCGGGCGTCGTCACGCTCTCGGCGCGTGCGGAGTCGCTGAACGCGGGTGCGCAGCGCATCGTGATCGGCATCAATGGCGCGGCAGTGGCGACAGTAGCGAACGCGCAGATACACCCTCCTCATTCCGGAGCGCATCCGGCCATCATGGAATCGACCGGCCTGCGCGAGCATCCCGACCTCGCGCTTGCTCGCGTGATCGCGCGAAAAATGGGCGGCGACATTACGATCCTCGAAGGCAAACGCGTCGGCGTGTGCGTCGCGCTGCATGCGCCGTTCACGATCGAGCGGCACGAGTGGCCCGCGTACGGCCACGAGCGTCGCTGGGCCAGCGTCGACGTCGACAACTATGCGGATCGCCAGTCGATCTGCGAACTCTTGAGAAAGCTCGGCATTACGACATTGCAGTCGGATGCGAAGCCGCCCGTGCAAATCGACTATCGCTTCGTCGAAGCGGGTCAGGCACCGTCGGCGCATGGCGAGAAGCGCCTGATCGTCGTCACGCGCGATGCGCTGCCGGGCGGCGTGCGCAATCGCGACGGCCGCATCGAACTCTCGCTGAATCCGCTTTCGTGGGCGGCGCTCAGGAAAATCTGCGATGCGCGCAGCGGCCCCGAAATGCGTGCCATGCCGTTGCAGGCACCCGTCCGTCCCGCTTCGAACCGGCCTGACATCCTCGTCGTCGACGACAACGAGGTCAACCGCAAGGTGCTCGCACGGCAACTGGATGTGCTCGGCTATCGCTGTGTCAGCGCGAGTTCGGGCAAAGAAGCGCTTGGCTTGCTTCGCCGCGAACGCGTCGATCTGCTGATCACCGACCTGCAGATGCCCGGCATGAACGGTGTCGAGCTTGCACGTCACGTGCGCGCGTCGTCTGGTGATTCTGGCCACGACGTGCCGATCATCCTGCTGTCGGCGAATCCGGATACGAAGCTGAGCGATCGCGACCGCACATTGTTCGGTGCGATTCTCGTCAAAACGTCCGGATTGAACGCACTCGATGCGGCCCTCGTGCGGCTGCTTCCCGCCGGTTCACGACACCGTGCGGCGCCCGCCGCGATACATCTCGAGACATACGATTTCACCGCGCTCGATTCGCTCGCCGCGCAAGGCGTGGACATCGATGGCTTGTTGCGCGACTGGCAACAGTCGATGGAAAACGACCTCGATCATCTCGCAGAGCGCCGCGCATCGGGCGATGCGCCAGGCACGCGGCGCGCGTTGCACAAGCTCGCGGGCGCCGTGGGCATCGTCGGAAATCAAGGCCTCATGCACGCATTGCAGCGCATGAGTTCTGCTCCGGAGCGCGACGACGACGCGTTGCTCGACGGACTCGTCGAGCGCATCAGGGCGCAGATGAACGACCTCGCCAGCCGCGGATCGCGCTGGCAATCCGGCACCTGAGCGGGCAGGCACCGACGATAAAAGGCCCGCAGAACGCGGGCCCAAACACCGCGAGACACGGTGGAGACGATCAGAGAACCGTGCGCGGTTTGCGCAACTGGTCGATGCTGCCCCGGGGAAGGCTGCTCAGCCGCGCTATCGATCAGTATAGAGCGTCAATTTGTCTGTGCAGGAGAAAATGCCTGTCTCGACGCTCACAAGTATTAATTGCCGCAACGTCAACGATAGATGCCAGACGCTCGCTGCTCAGGCAAGCAGTGCACTGAGCTGCTCGTTCAAACGGGCAATCGCTTTCGTCACGATGGGAAGCAACGTGGCGATCGCCCATGCGTCATGCTCGAGTGCCGCCCGCTCCAGACGCATCGCCAGCGCAATCTCTCGACTGCATTGCAGCATGCTCAACGAACCCGCGAGCCGATGTGCCGCGCGCCCCATGCCGTCCCAGTCCCCGCTCTCCTGAGCGGTGCTCATGTAGCGCAGCGTTGCGCCATTCGTATCAATCAGCGCACTTGTGACGTCCTGCGCAACGGCACGGTCACCGAGCGCGAGCACATCGATTCTTTCCTGCAGTGCATTCGCTTCCACCGCGCGCCCGAACGCGCGGCGCGCGCAAGCGGCCATCATTGCTGGGCCGTGGCGATGCCACAGCGCCGCGCGAAGTCGACCAGTTCGACGAGCGTTTCCACGCCTACCTTGGTCATCAAGCGCGTCTTGTGACTGCTGACCGTCTTGTTGCTGATGAAGAGCGCGTCGCCGATGGTCTTGTTCGACAGGCCTTTGGCGAGCATTTGCAGAATCACGAGTTCCTTGTCGGACAGCAGATCCAGCCGGCTCTCTTCGACGAAGCCCTGCGCGCCCGGACCCGCACCCACGGGTGCGACGGGAAACACGCTGTAGCCCGACATCACCGCCTCGACGCTGCGCATGATTTCCTTCACGTCCTGCGACTTGCTGACGAAACCTTGAGCGCCCGCGCGCATGGCGCGGGAAATGAAAGTGGCCGCATCGTGACTCGACAGGATCAGCACGCGCATGCCGGGATATACGGCTTTCAGGCGCGCGAGCACATCGAGGCCATTTATGCGCGGAATATCCAGATCGAGAATGGTCAGGTCCGGTGTAAATTGACGTGCCATTTCCAGCGCGGATTGACCATTGTCCGCTTCAAAGACTTCCTGACAGCCGAGCAATTGCAATAGATGAGTCTTGATGACAAGACGAAATGCCGGATGATCGTCCACGATGAGTATAGAAGCCAACTGCCTTTCTCCATATTGATTCGCGGTGCAGCTGCCAATGCGTGCGAGATGCCTGTCGATTACATACCCGTTACGGCGATGATTCTAATTCATTACCACCTCATTTATTCTGCGGAATATTCTGCATTCCCTATCTTTTTCCTCGCGCCTTTTCACCGCTGATTTGTTATTTGACTTCGGATAATGCTGACGGCATAGGTCAGTAAATCGGGCGAGCGAAAGCTTTCTCCGGCGGGACAGGCACGACGACGTTCGGAACAGACGCGTTCGACATCCAGCGAGAGGCAGGTTGCCGCACTTGAGGTAAACCCGCTTGAATTTAACTAACTCGTCAATTAGTCTTCCGTCTCATGAACCCGAACCGTCAACCGGCCAAACCGCGCGGCCGCCGCCCTGCCATCGAGAATTTCGACGTGCGCGAGCACCTGCTCGATACCGCCACCCGCCTTTTCTCCGAACGCGGCATCGCGGCCACCACGGTCGCGCAGATCGCGGCGGGTGCGGAGGTCACGTCGGCGCTCGTGCACTACTACTTCACGAATCGCGAGACGCTGCTCGACGCGATCGTCGAGGAACGGCTTGCGCCTTCTGTCGGTTTCGTCTGGAGCGCCGCCGGGGACGATTCAAACGAGGACCCATTTGTGATGGTCGGTGAATTCGTCACGCGTCTGTTCGACGTAACGGCCCGCATGCCCTGGCTGCCGCCGCTCTGGCTGCGCGAAGTCATCAATGAAGGCGGCATGCTGCGCGACCGCATGATCACGCGCATTCCGTTCGACAACATCAAACGCTTCGGCGCACGCATCAAGAAAGCGCAGCAGGCAGGCGCGGTCAATCCCGATCTCGATCCGCTCCTGATGTTCAACTCGATCATCGCGCTCGTGATGCTGCCGCAAGCCGCGGCGAAAGTATGGCAAAGCATTCGCGGCTTCCCCGCCATCGATCGCGAAACGCTGCAGCAACACGTGACGGCGTTGCTGCTCGGCGGCATGCGTGCGCCGGCCGCGCGTACGGCGCGCAAGACGGCACGCCGTCCTTCCACGAGATCCAGCACATGAAGCCGTTCCCTTTCCCCTGGCGCACCGTATGGCTAGTCATCGCCCTCGTCGCATGCGGCACGCTTGGTGCATGCTCGCATCGTGCCGACAACACCTGGCAGGGCTATGTCGAAGGCGAGTTCGTGTATCTCGGCTCGTCGCAGTCGGGCAAGCTCACGCGGCTCGACGTCGCGCGCGGCGATCAGATTGCCGCGGACGCGCCCGTCTTCACGCTGGAATCCGTCGACGAAACGGCGGCATTGCAGCAGGCGCAGCAGCAACTCGCGTCGGCCCGCGCGCAATACGCCGATATCCAGACGGGCAAGCGCCCGCCCGAAGTCGACGTGACGAAGGCGCAACTCGCACAGGCCATCGCGAATGCGCGCAAGGCTACGCTGCAACTGACGCGCGACGAAGCCCAGTATCGCGTCGGCGGCATTCCGAAGGGCCAGCTCGACGATTCTCGCGCCGCCGCCGATGCCGCCAACGCACAGGTGCGCGAGCTGACGCATGAGGTTCAGGTCGCGCGGCTGCCGGGCCGCTCGCAGCAGTTGCTCGCGCAGTCCGCGCAGGTCGAAGCGGCGCAGGCGGCCGTCGCGCAGGCCCAATGGAAGCTCGACCAGAAACGCGTGAACGCGCCCGCCAAGGGTCGCATCTACGACACGCTGTACCGCGTCGGCGAATGGGTGCAGGCGGGCAGCCCCGTCGTGCAGATGCTGCCGCCGCAAAACGTGAAGGTGCGCTTCTTCGTCCCCGAGACCGTGGTCGGCTCGCTCGCGCCGGGCCGCACGCTGGTCATTCACTGTGACGGCTGCGCAGCGGACGTGAACGCGAAGATCACCTACGTGTCGAGTTCGGCTGAATACACGCCGCCTGTCATCTACAGCAACGAAAGCCGCGCGAAGCTCATGTTCATGATCGAAGCCCATCCTTCCGTCGACGATGCACCGCGCCTGCATCCCGGCCAGCCCGTTTCGGTGACGCTGCGATGAATACCCAAAACGGTTCGCAGCAAGGCTCGCTTGCGATCGACGTGCACAACCTCAACAAGCATTTCGGCGACAAGCACGTCGTCAACGACGTGACGCTGCAGGTCGCGCACGGCGAGATCTTCGGCTTTCTCGGCCCGAACGGCAGCGGCAAGACGACATCGATCCGCCTGATGTGCGGTCTGCTCACACCCGATTCCGGCAGCGGCACCTGCCTCGGCTACGACATCGTGCGCGACAGTGCGCAGATCAAGCGCAATGTCGGCTATATGACGCAACGCTTCTCGTACTGGGAAGACATGACGATTCGCGAGAACCTCGATTTCGTCGCACGGATCTATCAGATGCGCGACCGCAAGGAGAAGGTCGACCGCGCGCTCGAAACGCTCGGCTTGCAGACGCGCGCTGACCAGATGACGGGCGCGCTGTCGGGTGGCTGGAAACAGCGGCTCGCGCTCGCCGCGTGCATGCTGCACGAACCGAAGCTGCTGTTGCTCGACGAGCCGACGGCCGGCGTCGATCCCACCGCGCGCCGCGACTTCTGGGAAGAACTGCACCGACTCGCCGCGCAGGGCATCTCGGTGCTGGTGAGCACGCACTACATGGACGAAGCGGAGCGCTGCCACAAGCTCGCGTACATCGCTTACGGCAAGCTGCTCGCGCAGGGCACGGCGCAGCAGGTCATCGATTCGCAGGCGCTCGCCACCTGGTCCATCCACGGCGAGCGTCTGACGGAACTGTCGGAGCGCTTGCGCAACACGCCCGGCGTCGATCAGACCGTCGTGTTCGGCTCCGCGCTGCATGCGAGCGGCCACGACCATGCAGCGCTCGAAAAGGCGATTGGAGAAGTGACCTCCGGCCTGCCCGTTCGCATCGAACAGATCGATACCGGTCTCGAAGACGTGTTCATCTACATGATGGCGCGCTCGGCCGACAACTACGGAAAATCATCGTGAACCGCTTCTTTTCCGTGACGCGCTGGTGGGGCATCGTGCTCAAGGAGTTCATCCAGTTGCGGCGCGACCGCATCACGTTCGGCATGATCGTCGGCTTGCCGATCATGCAGCTCGCGCTGTTCGGCTTCGCGATCAACACCGATCCGAAGCATTTGCACACGGCTATCATCGTCGGCGATCAGAGTCCGTTTTCGCGCAGCTTCGTCGCCGCGATGAAGAACTCCGACTACTTTCATATCGTCGATACGCTGCCCGACGACGAAGCGGGCCGCCAGGCGCTGGCGCGCGGCGACGTGACGTTCGTCCTATCGATTCCCGCCGATTTCTCGCGACGGCTGTTGCGCGGCGAGCGGCCCGCGCTGCTCGTCGAGGCCGACGCCACCGATCCCACCGCGACACAGGCGCCGCTCGCGGCGCTGCCTGGCATCGTGCAGTCGGTCGCGGACAAGGACCTCACCGGACCGCTCGCCCGCCTGAACGGCGCGCCTGCCGCTTTCGACGTGCAGATCCACAAGCTGTACAACCCCGAAGGCGTCACACAGTACAACGTCGTGCCGGGCCTGATGGGCACGATTCTCACGCTGACGATGGTGATGATGACGGGCCTGGCGATGACGCGCGAGCGCGAGCGCGGCACGATGGAAAACCTGCTCGCGACACCCGTGCTGCCGCTCGAAGTGATCGCGGGCAAGCTGGTGCCGTATATCGCCATCGGGCTCGTGCAGTCGTCGATTATTCTGGCGGCGGCGCGTTTCGTCTTCAACGTGCCGTTCGTCGGCAGTCTGGTGGCGCTGTATGTCGCGGCGCTGCTGTTCATCGCGGCGAACCTGACTGTCGGCATCACGTTGTCGTCGATTGCGCAGAACCAGTTGCAGGCGATGCAGCTCACCGTCTTCTACTTTCTGCCGAGCCTGCTGCTGTCGGGCTTTATGTTCCCGTTCGCGGGCATGCCCGTGTGGGCGCAATGGATCGGCAATCTGCTGCCGCTCACCTACTTCAACCGGCTCGTGCGTGGCATTCTGCTCAAGGGCAATGGCTGGGCGGACCTGTGGCCGTCCGTGTGGCCCGTCGCGATCTTCACCGTCATCGTGATGGCCGTTGCCGTGCGCTTCTATCGGCGCACGCTGGATTAGGAGGGTCGACGATGAAACGCTACGTACCCTTGTTCGCACTCGCGCTATACGGCTGCGCGGTCGGCCCGGACTTTCATTCGCCCGCCGCGCCCGACGCACCGTCGTACACGCGCGAAACGCTGCCCGCCACGACGCAGGCCGCGGGTGCTGCGCAGACGCTCGTTTCCGCTGACCATGCGCTGCCTGCATGGTGGACGCAGTTTCAGTCGGACGCGCTGAACCGCCTCGTCGACACAGCGTTGCAACACAGCCTCACACTCGACGAAGCGCGCGCCAAACTTATCGAGGCGCGCGAAAACTACGTTGCGCAAGCGGGCGCAACGCAGTTCCCCGCAGTCGACGCGAAGCTCTCTGGCTCGCGTCAGAAGGTCGATCCTGCTGCATTCGGCATTCCGAACGTGCAGAACCCCGGACCGTTCACGTTGTTCAATGCGTCGGTGAGCGTGTCGTATGCGCTCGATGTGTTCGGCGGCAACCGTCGCGCGCTCGAAGCGCTGCTCGCGCAAGTCGACTATCAGACGTATGAACTCGATGCCGCGCGTCTGACGCTGGCGGGCAATGTCGTATCGGCGGCGATCCGGCGCGCGTCGCTGCAACAGCAGCTTGCGTTGACGCAGCAACTCGCGGATGCGCAGACTCGACAGTTGACGATCATCGAAGGACGCTACGCGGCGGGTGGCGTTGCGCAACTCGATGTACGCACGCAGCGCACGCTGCTCGCGCAGACGCGCGCACAGATTCCGCCACTTGAGACACAGCTCGCGCAGGCCGATCATCAGCTCGCGATTCTGCTTGGCGTCGCGCCGTCGCAGGCGCATTTCGACGACATCACGCTTGATGCGCTGCATCTTCCCGACACCGTGCCCGTCACGCTGCCGTCGACGCTCGCGCGGGAGCGGCCCGACATTCGCGCATCGGAGGCGCTGTTGCATCAGGCGAGCGCGAACGTCGGCGTCGCCACGGCAAATCTGTATCCGCAGTTCATCGTGTCGGCGGGATTTGGTTCCGAGCGCACGCGCATCGAGGATGTCGTCAATGGATTGAACGTGTGGAATATCGGCTTGAATCTGACGCAGCCGATTTTTCGCGGCGGCGAACTGCGCGCGAAGAAGCGTGCCGCGCAGGCTGCTTACGATGCGGCTTCCGCGTCGTATCGGCAGACGGTGTTGCAGGCGCTGCAGCAGGTCGCCGATACGCTGCACGCACTGAACGACGACGCGCACGCATTGCAGGCGCGCGACGAAGCGGATTCGGAGGCACAAGCGAGCGTGAAGATTGCGCAGGCGCAATATGCGGCGGGCGGGGTCAGTCAGTTCGGCTTGATCGATACGCAGCGACAGGCGTTGCAGACGGCACTCGACAGAACGCGCGCGCAGGCTGATCGACTCGCTGATACGGCGGCGCTGTTTCAGGCGCTGGGCGGGATGACGCCGATGGGATCGGCGGATCAGACAGCGGGACGTTAGCGTCCAAAGCTAACCCGGACACGGCCGGGTTAGCATGTTGGCCGGTTGTTATCCGCGGCGGAAAAGCCGAATGACGAACAGCAGGATCACAGCGCCGATGAGCGCGGTGATGATCGAGCCGATGAAACCGCTGCCGATCGAGATATGCAGTGCGCCTGACAGCCATCCGCCGATGAACGCGCCCACGATGCCGATGACGATGTCGATGATGACGCCGAAGCCGCCGCCCGCGACGAGGACGCTGGCGAGCCAGCCCGCGACGCAGCCGATGATCAGCCAGGCAATGATGCCGTGTTCCATAGATTTAGGTTCCATTGTTAGGGATTGGAACCGGTGTTTTAACGCAGTGCGTGACTTGAGTTGTCAACGTTTGTGAAGGGCTTTGCGGTGTTGCTGGGAGCCGGTTTGCCTGTTGGTGTGCTGTTGTCGCTGGCATCCGGTTTGCCTGTTGCTGTGCTGTTGTCGCTGGCATCCGCGTTTTGTCTTCGGTTTGCTAGCGTTGCCCCTGTGCGGGGCGGCACTTACTTTCTTTGCCGCCGCAAAGAAAGTAAGCAAAGAAAGCGGGCTCACCCCGCCAGCCCGTGTTCTTGCCTGCGGGCCCCCACCGGGTCCCGCACTCCACACGGCAACACTTTGTTTTGCGCCCGTTGCCAGCGCCTCGAACAGGCGCACAACCCGCTCCAGTCACCCGCAGCCAGCCAGCGGCAGCGACTCGTCTACGCCGCCCAGGTGGCAAACTGTGTGTAGGTGGTCGCGCCATATACGTTCGCGCTTCTACGACACCGATCCCGCTTTTCGGTCCGGAGTGGTGCACTTTCGTCGCGATGGCCTACACACAGTTTGCCACCTGGGCGGCCGTGGACGTCTGGTAACGCAGTCCGTGACGCGGGAGTGTGAAGCGGGTGATGCGTGAGTGAGCACGCTGGCAACGGGCGCGAACAAGCACGTTGCCGCGTGAAGTGTAAGAACTGTTGGGGGCCCGCAGGCAAGAACAAGGATTGGCGGTGTGAGCGGCTTTCTTTTGCCTACTTTTCTTTGCCGCTGCAAAGAAAAGTAGGTGCCGCCCCGCACAGGGGCAACGCATGAACGACCAACACCAAAACGCGGATGCCAGCGAACCAACACCAACACCCACACCTCCCCCTACACCGCCACAGCCCGCGCAGCATTCCTCCCCCGCAGCCACTCAAGCGCAAGCAGCAAACAGGTTGAAAACACAATAAGAATCGTAGCCAGCGCAGCAATAGTAGGACTGATGTTCTCGCGAATACCGGTAAACATCTGCCGCGGCAAAGTAGTCTGATCCGCGCCAGCGAGAAACAGCGTAACGACGACCTCATCGAACGATGTGGCAAACGCGAACAGTGCACCCGAAATCACACCAGGCGCAATCACCGGCAACGTGATACTAAAAAAGGTCTTCACAGGACTCGCGCCTAACGACAAACTCGCCCGCACAAGGTTGTAATTGAAGCCTTGAAGCGTAGCGGCAACCGTAGTCACGACGAATGGCACACCAAGAGAAGCATGCGCCATGATCAACCCGATATACGTGTTCGCCAGCCCCAGCGGCGCAAAAAACAGATACATCCCCACACCGACCACAACGACAGGCACGATCATCGGCGAGATCAGTATCGCCATCAGCAACGCCTTGCCCTTGAAGTTGGCTTTGGTCAGCCCGATCGCCGCGAGCGTCCCAAGCACGGTCGCCAGCACCGTCGCCGACGGCGCGACGATGAAGCTGTTCTTCGCGGCCATCCGCCATTCATCGGAGGCGACCAGGTTCTGATACCAGCGCAGCGACCAGCCCGGAATCGGATAAACGAGGAACGTGCTCGACGAGAACGACAGCGGCACGATCGCGAGCACAGGCAGGATCAGATACAGCAGCGTCAACACGGCAAGCCCGCGCAATGTGAAGTACCAGATGCGTTCGATCGTCGACGTGTGCGGCGCGAACATCGGTTTGGCCATTTTCATCGCGCGCTCCTCAACCCAGGCTCACGTTCGAACGCGTGAAGCGTCCGTAAATCACATACAGCACGAGCGTCGCAGCGAGCAACAGTCCGCCGAGCGCACACGCCATGCCCCAGTTGATCGTCACGTTGGTGAAGTACGCAACGTAGTAGCTGACCATCTGATCGTTCGGTCCGCCGAGCAAAGCCGGCGTGATGTAGTAGCCGATCGCGAGTATGAACACCAGCAGCGCGCCCGCGCCGATACCCGGATAAGTCTGCGGCACATACACGCGCCAGAATGCGGCAAACGGATGCGAACCGAGCGAAACCGCCGCCCGCTGATAGGTGGGCGGAATCGACTTCATCACGCTGTAAAGCGGCAGGATCATGAACGGCAACAGGATGTGCGTCATCGAGATATATACGCCGACGCGGTTGAACAGCAGCGCGAACGGATCGTGTATCACGCCCATGCCGATCAGCGCCTTGTTCACGAGACCTTCGCTCTGCAAAATCACGATCCACGCGGCGACGCGCACGAGAATCGACGTCCAGAACGGAATCAGCACCAGGATCATCACCAGGTTCGCGCGCCGTTCGTTGAGCGTCGAGATCCAGTACGCGAGCGGATAACCGAGCAGCAAAGCGAACACCGTCACCGCGAAACCGATCACGAAGGTGCGGCTGAACACAGCGAGATAGATCTGCTGTTCGGGATCGGTCGGAATGATGTTGCCGAATGCGTCCTGCTTGTGATCGAGCGCGGCGAGCAGATAGAACGGCGAATATGTGCTGCCGTTCTTGGCGATCGCCTGCCAGTACTTCGCGTCGCCCCAGCGCTCGTCGACTTCGAGAATCTTCGCCTTCACCTGCGCCGGCGGCAGCGCGTGTCCCGCGTCGTCGTTGAGCGGCATCGCACGCGCCGTCTTCGCGACGAGCGAGCGATAACCGGGAATCTCCGTATTCAGACGCCGTGCGAGCGCGCCCATCGCTTCGCCGTCGGCGACCGCGGTGAGATCGGTCGCGAGGGCCGCGTAAGCAGCATCAGTCGGCGCCGACTTGCGATCCCAGTCGCGCAACGCCGTGATGGTATGCGGCAGCGCCGTCGCGATCTCGGGGTTTTGAACCGCTCGCGTCAGCAGCGCGCCGATCGGCACGACAAAAATCATCAGCAGAAAAATCGCGAGCGGCGCGATCAGCAGCAGCGCCACTGCGCGCTTCTTCGCTTCCGCTGCCTTCAGCTCGCGCTTGAGTTTGCCCGTCGACTCGGGAGCCGCGTCGGCGGCGATCGTGATCGTGGTCACACTATTCTCCTGCCTCTCATGCAGCCATGCATGCCGTTGCTTCGTACAGCGGCGATGCGGCTTTCTCCTTCCGCCAGGAAAGCCGCATCGTTCAACGCGAAACGCTTACTTCGACGCCCACGACGCGAAACGCTGCTCCAGTTCGTCGCCGTGATCGGTCCAGAACGTCAGGTTCTGCAGCACGGCGTTCTTGCCGTTGGCAGGCGAATTCGGCAGATTGGCGAGCGTCTTCGCGTCGAGCGACTTGATCGCCGACTCGTTCACCGGGCCGTACGCGATGTGCTTCGCGTACTCCTGCTGAGGCTTCGACGAAATCGTGTACGCGATGTACTTCTCGGCCAGCGCCTTGTTCGGCGTGCCCTTCGGCATTGCCCAGTAGTCGAGGTCGTAGATGCTGCCGTTCCACACGACCTTCAGGTTCTTGCCTTCCTTCTGCGCGGCATCGATACGGCCGTTATACGCCGTCGACATCACCACGTCGCCCGCGACGAGGAATTGCGGCGGCTGCGCGCCCGCTTCCCACCACTGGATATTCGGCTTCAGCTCGTCGAGCTTCTTGAACGCGCGGTCCTGGCCTTCCTTCGTGCCGAGCACCTTGTAGACGTCCTTCGGCGCAACGCCGTCGGCCATCAGCGCGAACTCCAGGTTGTAGCGCGCGCCCTTGCGCATGCCGCGCTTGCCGGGGAATTTCTTGGTGTCCCAGAAGTCGGCCCAGCTCGCGGGCGCCGTCTTCAGCTTGTCGGCGTTGTACGCCATCGCCGTCGACCACACGAAGATGCCGACGCCGCACGTTTGCGGCGCTTCCGGAATCAGATCCGATTTCTTGCCGAGCTTCGACCAGTCGAGCTTTTCGTACAGACCTTCGTCGCAGCCACGGCCGAGATCGCCCGATTCGACTTCGACGACGTCCCAGTTCACATGCTTCGCTTCGACCATCGCCTTCACTTTGGCCTGCTCGCCGTTGTATTCGACGGCCGTCACCTTCGAGCCGCTGCTCGCTTCGAACGGCTGGTTGAATGCCGCCTTCTGCGCGTCGCCATTCGCGCCGCCGAAGTTCACGACCGTCAGTTCCGCCGCGTTCGCCTGCGCGACAGCGCCGAGCGCGAGGACGAAAGCGCCGACAGCCACGGCACAGCGCGATTGCACGATCTTCTTCATGATGGTTCCTCTATGGTGTGATGGACTGCTTACGACGTTGACGTTGTTGTGTTTCTGTTCACGCGAATACGCGCAGATGTTCCGGCGCGAACTCGAGCGCGATGGGCACGCCCGGTGCGAAGCCGTCGAGCGCGTCCGTGCCGAGCGGCACCTTGACGAAGCACTCGTCCTGTTGCGGCAGACCGCAGCGCATGCGCACGTGGTCGCCGAAATAGATGAGGCCGCGCGCCTCGCCCGCCAGCGCATTCGCGCCGGGCTTCGACGCACCCGCCGCGAGTTTCATGCGCTCAGGCCGGATACATGCGATGCCTTGCGCACCCGCCTGCGCGCCACCGATATTGCGCCCGACGAGCCGCGTGCCGTCGATCAGGTGAAACTCGCAGTAGTCGCCGTCGACATTCGCGATCGTGCCGCGCAGCCGGTTGCTGTCGCCGATGAAGTTCGCGACGAACTCGTTGCACGGCGATTCGTACAGGCTGTCGACGGTATCGAGCTGCTGCACGATGCCCTTGTCGAACACGGCGACGCGGTCGGACATGGTCAGCGCCTCGCCCTGATCGTGCGTGACGTAGACGAACGTCACGCCGAGCTTTTCGTGCAGCGACTTGAGTTCGTATTGCATGTGCTCGCGCAACTGTTTGTCGAGTGCGCCGAGCGGCTCGTCCATCAACACGAGCTTGGGTTCGAACACCAGCGCACGCGCCAGCGCGATACGCTGCTGCTGGCCGCCGGACAGCTGTGCGGGATAACGCTTCGCGAAGCCTTCCATGCGGACCATCTTCAGCGCGTTGTTGACCTTGTGCGCGCGTTCGTCGGCGGGCAGCTTGCGCACCGTCAGCGGATACGCGACGTTCTGCTCGACGGTGAGATGCGGGAACAGTGCGTAGTTCTGGAACACCATGCCGATGTTGCGCTTGTGCGGCGGCACGTTGTTGAGCAGTTGGCCGTCGAGCCAGATTTCGCCGCCCGTCGGGAATTCGAAGCCCGCGAGCATCATCAGGCAGGTGGTCTTGCCCGAGCCCGACGGCCCGAGCAGCGTGAGGAACTCGCCTTGATAGATGTCGAGATCGAGTTGCTTGACGACGAGCGTTTCGCCGTCATAGGTCTTGCGCACACCCCGAAAGCTGACGATTACGTCTTCGGTCTTCATCGTGTCGGTCTCCTGTCGACCCGAGTTAGCGCTTTAGCGCTTACTCGGGTCCCATGCAAAGCTGTCGACCCGAGTTAGCGCTTTAGCGCTTACTCGGGTCCCATGCAAAGCTGTCGGCCGCAGTTGGCGCTTTAGCGCTTACTGCGGCCCCATGCAAAGCTGTCGGCCCGAGTTGGCGCTTTAGCGCTTACTTGGGTCCCATGCAAAGCTGTCGGCCGCAGTTAGCGCTTTAGCGCGAATTGCGGCCCCATGCAAAGCTGTCGAAGCTCGCGTCAATTCCACAATATCTACGGGTTTCTACGCAGATATGGTTCCACCCGTTTTGAAGAATCGCGTCGATTGCGTGATCCACTATAGCCCGTTACGGTTCTACAATAGGGAACCATTTCATAATTCCGGATAGAACCACTTGGACCACGTCATCCTGTCGGACTGGCTCGCCGCGCGGCTTGACCGGACGGCGGCCGAACCCGTCTACCGTCAAGTGCTAGAACTGATGCAGCAGGCCATCCTGACGGGCCAACTGCTGCCGGGCGCGAAGCTGCCCAGCTCGCGCGTGCTGGCGTCGGACCTCGGCATCGCGCGCAATACCGTGCTGCACGTGTACGACCAGCTCACGGCCGAAGGCTATGTGATCTCGACCACGGGCAGCGGCACCTATGTCGCCGACACGCGGCCGGACACGGCCGCCGTCAACGCACGCAAGGTGTCATCGGCGGCGAGTGGCTCCATTGGCGCGGTCGGTACGCTTGCGAGCGCGGCCGGCAGTGCGTCGTCTGCTGCACCGGCGCAAAGCGGCCTGTCGACGCGCGGCGCGCGGCTCATTCGACAGGCTGGCGTGTCGGCCAAACAGTGGGGCGCATTCATGCCGGGCGTGCCGGATGTCGCCGAGTTTCCGGCGCGCACGTGGAGCCGCCTGCAAGCCAAGCTCTGGAAGGAAGCGAATCCCGATCTGCTGACCTATGCGCCCGGCGGCGGCTATCGTCCGCTGCGGCGCGCGTTGTCGGACTATCTGCGGGTCGCGCGTTCGGTCAAGTGCACGCCGGACCAGATCATCATCACGACGGGCATTCACCAGTCGATCGATCTCGCCGTGCGTCTGCTGACGGATGTCGGCGACCGCGCGTGGGTCGAAGAGCCGTGTTATTGGGGCGCGCGCAGCGTGTTGCAATCGTCGGGGCTGACGCTCGTGCCCGTGCCCGTCGACGACGAAGGGCTCAATCCGCGCGAATCCGACTTGCAGTCGCCGCCGCGCATCGCACTCGTGACGCCGTCGCATCAGTATCCGCTCGGCATGGTGATGAGCCTCGCGCGCCGCCGCACGCTGCTCGAATACGCGCGCCAGCACGGCACGTGGATCATCGAGGACGACTACGACAGCGAGTTCCGCTATGGCAGCCGGCCGCTCGCGTCGCTGCAGGGCCTCGACGACGCGGGCCAGGTGATCTACGTCGGCAGTCTGGGGAAGATGCTGTTTCCGGGCTTGCGGATCGGCTACATGATCGCGCCGGAGCATCTGGTCGATACGTTCCGCACGGGCGTCGCCGAGCTGTATCGCGAAGGACAGCTAATGCAGCAGGCGGTGCTGACGGAATTCATCATGGACGGCTATCTGACCTCGCACGTGCGGCGCATGCGGGCGCTGTACGGCGAGCGCCGCCAGATCCTGATCGACGCGATCACCGCGCGCTTCGGCGACGCGCTGCCCGTGATGGGCGACGAAGCGGGGCTGCATCTGGTGCTCGGTCTGCCCGACCACGCGAACGACCGCGAGGTGACGGCGGCTTCCTACGATGCGGGCGTGATCGTGCGTCCGCTCGCGTCGTACTACAACAGCGAAACACCGGAGCGCCGCGGCCTGCTGCTCGGCTATGCATGCGTGCCGAACGAACGCATCGGGCCGTCGTTCGACACGCTCGCCCGCGTGATCGAGCGCACTGCATTGAATACGGCGGTCGTGCCGACGCGGGCGGCTTGACGAGGCAAGTGGCGCGTTACCCGTGCGCCGTCAGATGCATCTGACGATGCGCGATCCGCTCCACCTCGGGCTTGTCGACGCGCTCGATCGCCACCTTCGTCACGCCCGCGCGATGCATCCCGAGCTCCGACGCAGCCAGATACGACAGATCGATCACGCGGCCGCGCGCGTAGGGCCCGCGGTCGTTGATGCGCACCACCACGGTTCTCGCATTCGCCAGCGACGTCACGCGCACATACGAACCAAGCGGCAAGGTGCGGTGCGCGGCCGTCATCGCGTACATGTCGTAGTGCTCGCCGTTCGCGGTGCGGCGTCCATGAAAGCCGCGTCCGTACCAGGACGCGAGCCCCAGTTGCCGGAAGCGCGATGCGTGCCCTTTCACGCTCGCCGCGTGGGCGATGTGCGCAGCCCGATTGGCCTGATGTCTCGGGTCAGCGTGTGTATCCGTATGTGAAGCAGTATGTGAAGCGGCGTGCGGATCGACGGTCGCGCCGTGCTGCGCATTCTTCGCCCGTTGACGCGGCCGGGGATCAGCCGGCTTGTGTTTCGCGCCAGCCGCCGATGCCGCTGCAGGCAACACACTCGCGAGCAGCAGGAAGGACACGGAAGCTCCGAGGCGGCGCAGCAAGGGTTTCTTTTTCAAGCGATAGCTCGTCTTCGGAATGGCATCGGACGATGCGCATCGACGGTTTTCTCGCAGTTCCTCGACCGGGCCGCTTGCGTGAGCGCGACGCGCATAGCCAGGTGCCCTGGTTAGCCGGAATCGTTGCGCCCAGGCGGCGCAAAGGCTGGCATCCTAAACGAACCCGCTCGCGATCCGTCATCCTTGACGATTGTTGACGTGCGCGCGCTCGAACGCGGCAAACATGTGAAGAAGCGTGAGCGCGGCGCCGCATGACGGGCGCCGGCTCCATTGATCGAAACGCGCGTTACTTCAACCCGAAATCCACCCGAGTCGTCGCGCCCTTGTCGCTGATGCCCGAAGCGTCGAGCTTTGGCGCCACGATAAACACGCGCCCACTGTCGATCTTGCCTTCGAAGTACTGCTGCACGGCCTGTGCGCGCCGCTGGGCGAGATCGCGCAGGCTCGCGTCGTTGACGGGCGCATGCTCGGCGAGCGCGGCCTTCATCTCGTCGTCGGGCAGCGTCTTGGTCAGGCCGACGATATTGCGCGGCTTCTTGAAGTCCGAATCCTTGTAGACCTTGGTCAGGTACTTGTCGTATTCCTTGTCGTCGACCTTGATCGTCATCGGATCGACGCTCTCGCCGTTGCCGACGGTGTCCTTGATCTTCTGCTGACGCACAAGCCGGTCGACATACAAGGTGCGCAGCGCCGGCGTATCGACGGCGGGATCGACGCGCCCGATGATGTCGAGGCGGATCGACGGCTTGTCGGACAGCGCCTTTACGATCGTGTCGAGCTTCTTCTGCGACGTGTCGGACAACACGGCCGAACCCGCGTCAAACTCGACATAGCCGAGTTCTTCGCCGTTGCCGCCGAATGCGTGTGCGAGCAGTGTGAACGGCGCCGTCACGGCCTTCTGCAGCAGATTGAGCACCGCATGCCAGATCAGCCCGCCGACGCTGAATTCCGGGTTCGCGAGCGAACCCGACACGGGAATGTCCACGTCGATCTCGCCGCGCGAGTTCTTCAGCAGCGAAATGGCGAGCTTCACGGGCAGCTTCGTCGCCGTGTCGTTGTCGACGTGATCGCCGAACGTCAGCTGGTCGATGAAGATGTGGTTGTTCGCCGTCAACTGGTCGTTCGCCAGTTGATAGTGCAGATCGACGTTCAGCTTGCCCTTCGTGATCGGATAACCCGCGTACTTCGCCGAGTACGGCGTCAGATTGGTCAGTTCGATGCCGTGCGCCGTGGCGGTCAGATCGAGCGCAGGCTTCGCGATCAGCGGATTGACCGAACCACGGATCGTGATGGGGCCGTTGGCCGCGAGCTTCGCCGACACGTCGACGGGCGCCGACTGCTTCGACTCCGTGCCGAATGCGCCCACCGTGCCCTGGATCGCGATCAGGTTCGCCGAGTAGTTTGGCTTGATGAAGTTGTCGGTGTAGTTGACGCGGCCGTTTTGCAGCACGAGCTGGCCGAAGTGCAGACGCACGGGACTTTGCGGCGGCGTCGCCGCCGTCACGGCCGTATTCGTCGAGGAAGCAGCAGAAGCAGGCGTCGCCGCGGCTTGCGCTTCCGACGCGGCAGGCGGACTCAACGGAATCGGCTCCTTGCCCTTGCCGCTCTGATCGCGTGTCAGCGACTGCGGCGCGCCAGATTCGTGCGCGACCACGTCCTTCAGATTCAGCTTGCCTTGCGCGTCGAGCAGCACGCGGCCGTAGAAGTTCGCGAACGTGACCTTGGCGGCATCCACGTCCGTGCCGCGCTCGTCGTAATTCGCCTTGATGCCCGTCAGCGCCAGCGAGCGCCAGCCCGCGAACGGGTCCGACGTGGCCTTGTCGATCATCCGCACGTCGACGAGCGCGGCGTCGCCGCGATACGTCGCACGCACGCCCTTCGCTTTCTCCCCTTGTGCCAGCGTGACGTCGCCGCTCGCGTTGAGCAGCGCGCTCGCGACGGTCGCGTTCAACGCGCTGCCGAAGTACGGCTCGAACGCGGCGGCATCCAGCCGGTTCGCGTCGACCTTCAGCGCGAGCTTGAGCGGCGTCGCCGTCACGTCGCCCTTCACGCCGAGCGTGCCCTTGCCGTTCACCGTCGCCTGCAGATCGACGGGCAGCGCGCGGCTCAGGTCGTCGCTGATCTTCTGCACCTTGAGGTTCAGCGGCGTCACGTCAACTTTGACGGGGCGTGGCGTCGTGTTGTCGGTGAAGGTCGCCGCACTGTTCTTCAGATTCAGTTCGCCGATGCTGTAGTGCCACGGCGGTCCTTCCTGCGTCGCCTTCTTCGCCGCGTGGATCACGGTGCGCTCGTGCACTTCCTCGTGCGGCGGACCGGCGAGCGCGGCCAGATCGATGGTGCCGTCTTTCAGGCGCTGCGCGTCGACCGACAGTCCCGTCAAATCGACGCCGTCGATCTCCGCCTTGCGCGCCGCCAGATCCACATGCTTGATGCTCGCCTTGCCGTCCGCAATCGCAACGGCCGGCTGCTTCGCGCCTGCGGCCGCCAGCTTCAGCGATTGCAGGTCGAGCTGGCTCTCGCCGATCTGCAGATCCACGGGCTCTTTCGACCAGTTCGCGCTCAGGTTCGACTGCACGCTGAGCGTGCCGTCGAGCACCTTCGCCGCCGTCACCGTGTCGAGATACGGCTGCAGAATGGGCAGTTGCGCCGACTTCAGGTCGATCTTCGCATCGGCCGTTTTGGCAGCGAGCGTCAGGTTGCCCGTGACGCCGAGCGTGCTCTGCGGATGGTTCTGGACCTTCGTGTTCAGCGTGTAGCGCGCGGGGGTCTTGCCGAGCGTCGTGAAGTCGTCGAGCGTGACGGCCAGATTGTTCAGCCCCGCCGATACGGGTCGCGATGCCGCTTCGTCCTGCACGTCGACAACACCGTCGGACAACGCGAAATGCTTGATCTGCAGATCGAGCGGCGGCGCCGCCTTGGCGGCTTCGGCTGCCGCTGCGCCGCTCGCGCCGGATGCCACGGCGGGCGCGGCAGGCGCGCTGGCGGCTTTCGGCTCACTCGCGGCCGGCGCGGGCGCGAATGTGCGCTGCACGCTCAGCACCCCGCTCTTGTCGCGCGCGAGATGCACGGTTGGCGAGTCGAGGCGGATGTCGTCGAAACGATAGACGCTCTTCAGCGGCTCCAGCGTCTGCGCGGCCACATGCAGCGAACGCGCGGCGAAGAACGGCGCCTTGTGCTCGTCGAGCACGTCGATGTCGGTGAGATCCGTCGTGCCCGTGATGCGCAGCGTCGGCGCGTCTTCCGTCATCACGAAGGTCACGTTCAGATCGCTCGACAGCTTGCCTGCCTGCACCGTGACAGGCAGCTTCGACGGCGAATACGACAGCAGCTTCGGCACATCGAGCCCTTCGAAGCGCAACGACACTTGCGATTCGTGCGACTTGGCGAACGGCTTGGTCCGTCCGTCGATCGCGAGCGGACTGCCGTCGATGCGCGCGCGCAACAGCGGCTCGACGAAGATGTCCGTCTTCGACGGCAGCGTGGCAATGAACGGAATGCCGAGTCGCCATTGATCGATCACATGCGTGACGCCGAGCAGCCGGTCGTCGAAGGTGATCTTGCCGTTCTCGATACGGATGTTCGAGATCGAGAACTGTGCGGGCTTGCTGTCGGGCTTCGACGGCTGCTTCGAGAACTTCTCGATCAGGTCGGTGAAATTGAAGCGCTGCGCGTCGTAGCGGACGATCGTGAAGCGCGGCGAATCGATATGCACTTCATCGACGACGGGCGCGAGCCGGAAAATCGAACTCCACGACGTGCGCACGATCAGCCGTTCGATGTCGACGAAATCGCCCTGGCCGCCGCGCTCGCCGATATGCACGCGGTCGGCTTCGAAATTGAGCGTGTACGGATTGAGCGCGATCCGGCCGATGCTGGCGGGCCGGTCCAGTTGCTGGCTCAGCTGCTGTTCGGCGATGTGACGGATCAGCGGCGGCGCCGCGAAGAAACCCAGCAGGCCGAATACGACCAGCACGGCGAAAACGATGAGAACGATGCGTCTTGCGCGCCGTCCTTGCGCTACTTCGCGGACGGTCTGAAAGGAGGAAGCGAGTGTTGCTTTGGTGGGGCTTGCCATGCTCGGTCGCGGGTAGGGCGGCGCAAAGCTCGCCGTTGTGACGAAGATCCAGCTTGCCGGAAGTATACGTCGCGAACTTCCGGCAAACCATCAAATGTCATGAGAATGACGACCGTTGCAGGCGAATAAAAGTGAGAAAGTGTAAGCGGCCCGATTTCAGTTGTGAGAACGTGCCGCGCCGTCATGCGACCGACACGTTTGCCATTTGTCGAGCCGCTTATCGATACCCTTATTGACGAACGACGGCAGGCGGCTGCCAGGTGCCGTCGCTGGCTTCGGGCTTCGGTGCGTAGAGGCGCATCACCATCTGGAAATCGCCGCGCGGGGCGGGCAACCAGTTGGACGCCTTGCGCGGTTTCGCCGCCGACACCGTCACGTCGACCGAGCCGTCGCGATTGCGCCGCACGCCCGCCTTGTCGCCGACGGACGCCCGCGACGGCGTGCTGTCGCCGAGCGCGCCGTCTTTCGTGTACGCCGTGACCGACCAGAAGCCACGCACGGGTGGCACCTGGTTCGGCGCGAAGTGCATCACGTAGCGGTTCGCGCCGTTCAGCGCATGGCCGTCGCTGTCGAGCGATACGCTGCCGCGCACTTCGTCGTCCTTCGTGCCGATGCCCGGCTGCGCGTACGCCGCATATGCACGTAGCGCGTAGTCGGGGCCGTAGTTGCCGACGCCTTCGCCGAAAAAGCTCCAGCCGTTCGCCGTCAGCATGTTGCTGGGCGGCGTCGCGATGCGCGCACGGCCGTCGGCGAGACCGCCGGCGATCGCGTCCGTGGCTTTGGCGGGCAACTCGACCGGCTCGTCAGGTTTGACGCCCAGGTCCGAGAGAAACTTGAGCGCATGCGGATCGTCGGGGGAAGGCGGATTGTCGGGCAGCAGTTGCGCGACGCGATCGAAGAAGCCTTTCGCGTCGAGTGCCGCGACCTGCTCGGTGGGCGTGCCGGGGTTCGCGTCGGCGGGCATGCTGCGCGGCGCAACGGACGCAGCCGACTCCTCGCCCACATAGACGGACAGCGGCAGCACGCGTACGCCGCGCTGCAGCTTGCGCACGGCCGTCAGGTCGCGCCCGCCGTTCGACTGGATTCGTACGTCGAGCCAGACATTGCGCGTGGGCGCGTCGATACGCTTCACGCCCTTGGGCAGATCGCCCTTCCAGTCAGGCTTCGCGAACGCCACCGCCTGCGCCTTGATGCCCGACACATGCGCCGTGCCCGGCGTACTCGTCGACCACAGCACGTTGGTCCACATGTCGAGCGCGCGCGCATCCAGATAGCGGCCCGCCGACGACGGCAGTGACACGATCACCGGCTCGTCGCCGACGTCGAGCCACGCGGTCGAATCGAGCGTGTCGATGCCGGGCGTCGGCGGATTGTGCGCACCGACGGGCGGCAGCGCCGACGCGTGACGCAGCGTGTTCACGGGCGCCTGGCCTGGACCCGTGCCGACGGCGGCGTCGCGCGCCGCGCCCATCAGCACGAGTGGGTACGCGAAGACATAGGAGTCGGCGACTTCGTCCTTGATCCAGCCCGTGGGCTTGGGCGCCACGATGGGCGTCGACGAGCAGCCGGAGAGGAATGCCACGCCTGCGAGCGTCGCGCAGGCCAATTGAAACGGAAACTGATCTCGGCGATTTTTTATCATTCGATGAACCGCGGTCCTGGATGTCATCTCGAGCCAGGACGGGCCCGATCCGCCGAGCCCCCGCCCGCGCCAGACTTGCCGAATTGTCCTGACATTCCTGTTCTGAGATCGGGTTTTAACTTATCCGCGCCCAGCCCGCAAGCAATAAGGCGAGAACGTGAGCGCCCACGCGAATTTTGCGGTACGGTTAGCCGTTTGGCGGCGGCCAAACCGCCGTTTCACGCCCTGGAGCCGAGTCATGTATGTGCCCGCCCATTTCGAAGAAAACCGTCCGGAAACGCTCCATCGGCTGATCGCCGATCATCCGCTCGGCGCGCTCGTGACCATCGGCCCGAATGGGCTCGATGCCAATCACGTTCCGTTCGAATTCGACGCCGAAAAAGGTCCGCACGGCACGCTACGGGCCCACGTCGCGCGCGGCAATCCCGTCTGGCAGGAAGCGGCCGAGCGGCCCGATGCCCTCGTGATCTTCCAGGGGCCAACCGCCTACATCTCGCCGACGTGGTATCCGAGCAAGCACGAGACACATCGCCAGGTGCCGACTTACAACTATATGGTGGTGCATGCGCACGGCCGGATCGCCGTGCGCGACGACGAAGCGTTCGTGCGCGGGCTGGTCGCGAGGCTCACGCGCAAGATGGAAGCCGGCGAGCCAGTACCGTGGAAGATGGGCGACGCACCCGCCGACTTCATCTCGCAGATGCTCGGCGCCATCGTCGGCATCGAAATCGAGGTGACCCGGCTGACGGGCAAATGGAAACTGGGCCAGAACAAGGCATCCGTCGACCGGCGCGGTGCGGCCAGCGCACTGGGCGAGCGCGGCAGCGATGCGCAGCGCGCGGTGTCGGAGGCGATGCTGGAAGCGCCGCCTGCTCTCGATTAGGACTGACTTTACGCATGACGTCGGGCAAATCTGCAATCTCCCCCTTGACCTTCCCATCATGGGAAGGTCAATACTGGTTCCAACGATGCGCCCTCGCGCGAACTGGAGCCTCGCAGTCATGACAGAACTCGCCACACCTCGCACCGCCGATTCATCCCGCCAGGCGGCCTCCTCGGAACTCGACATTCACGGCATGACCTGCGCGTCGTGCGCGCTGCGCGTCGAGAAGGCGCTAGCGAAAGTGCCGGGCGTCGCGCGGGCGTCGGTGAACCTGGCGACGGAAAAAGCCACCGTCGACGCCGACGCGTCCGTCGCCGTCGACACGCTGGTCAGCGCGGTGCGCAAAGCAGGCTACGACGCGCAGCCGGCGCAGGACGCCGCGCCGCCCGCGAGCGGCGGCGGACCGACCGCCGAGACCGCCGAACTCGCGATCGGCGGCATGACCTGCGCGGCGTGCTCCGGCCGCGTCGAAAAGGCGCTCGCGCGCATTCCCGGCGTGACCTCCGCGACCGTCAATCTCGCCACCGAAAAAGCGACCGTGACGACCAACGGCGCGGTCGGCGTCGATCAGCTGATCGCGGCCGTCACGAAAGCGGGCTATCAGGCGACGCCGCTGACCGCCGACGACACCGCGCCCGCCGCCACCGAAGACAAGGACGCCACCGCGCGCCGTGCCGTACGCCGCGAACTCGGCGCCGTCGTGATCTGCGCGCTGCTGACGCTGCCGCTCATCGTGCCGATGTTCGCGGAACCGCTCGGTCTGCACGCGATGCTGCCCGCCACGCTGCAACTCGCGCTCGCCACCGTCGTCCAGTTCGTGTTCGGCGCGCGCTTCTACCGGGCCGCGTGGAAAGCCGTGCGCGCGTGGTCCGGCAACATGGATCTGCTCGTCGCGCTCGGCACGTCGGCGGCTTATGGCGTGAGCGTCTACCAGATGGCGCTGCATCCGGGCGACACGATGCATCTGTACTTCGAGGCGTCGGCGGTCGTGATTACGCTGGTGCGTTTCGGCAAATGGCTCGAAGCGCGCGCGAAGCGCCAGACCACCGATGCAATCCGCGCGCTCAACGCGCTGCGGCCGGACCGCGCGCGCATCGTCGTCGGGACGGAAGAGCACGAGGTGCCGCTCGCGCAGGTGCGCGTCGGCATGACGGTTGCGGTGCGGCCGGGCGAGCGCGTACCCGTCGACGGCGCCGTGCTGCAAGGCCGCACGCACATCGACGAATCGCTGATTACGGGCGAAAGCCTGCCCGTGCCGAAGCAGCCCGACGACCACGTGACGGCCGGCTCGATCAACGGCGAAGGCGCGATCACCGTGACGACGACGGCCATCGGCGCGGAGACGACGCTCGCGCGCATCATCCGGCTCGTCGAAACGGCGCAGGCGGAAAAAGCGCCCATTCAGCGGCTGGTGGACCGCGTCAGCGAAATCTTCGTGCCGGCCATTCTGGCCATCGCGCTCGTCACGCTGGCCGGCTGGTTGCTCGCCGGGCATGACGCCGAAACCGCGATTCTCAACGCGGTCGCGGTGCTGGTGATCGCCTGCCCGTGCGCGCTCGGCCTTGCCACGCCCACGGCGATCATGGCGGGCACGGGTGTCGCCGCTCGCCACGGCGTGCTGATCAAGGACGCGCAGGCGCTCGAAATCGCGCATCAGGTCCGCGTGGTCGCGTTCGACAAGACGGGCACGCTGACGGTCGGCCAGCCGTCAGTCACGGCGTTCGAGGTGGCCCAAGGCGTCGACCGGACGCGAGCACTCGCGCTGGCGGCGGCCGTGCAGCGGCACAGCGAGCATCCGTTGGCGAAGGCTGTCGTGAAAGCGTTCGAAGCGGAAAACGCGGACGATAAGGGCACACCCTTGCAAACCGGCAGCGACGCGCGCGCCATTGCGGGACGCGGCGTGGAAGCCGATATCGGCGGCGAGACGTTCGCGATCGGCAGCACCCGCTGGCTGGGCGAGCTGAATGTCGCGCCGCCGGCCGCCCTCGCCGGACGCGCTCGCGAACTCGAGGCACAAGGCAATACGATTTCCTGGCTCATCAAGCGCGGCAACGCCGACGCGCCGACACAGGCGCTTGCGCTGATCGCGTTCGGCGACACGCTGAAGCCGGGCGCGCGCGCCGCGATCGAACGGCTGTCGCAGATGGGTGTGAAAAGCGCGCTCGTGACGGGCGACAACGACGGCAGCGCGCAGAGCGTGGCCGCCGCGCTCGGCATCGACGAGGTTCACGCGCAGGTGCTGCCGTCCGACAAGGCGCGCGTCGTGCACGACCTGAAGATCCGCACGTCGAGCGTGGTCGCGATGGCGGGCGACGGCATCAACGACGCGCCCGCGCTCGCCGCCGCCGACATCGGCATCGCGATGGCGACGGGCACCGACGTCGCGATGCACGCGGCGGGCATTACGCTGATGCGCGGCGACCCGGCGCTGGTCGCCGACGCTATCGACATTTCCCGCCGCACGTGGAGCAAGATCCGCCAGAACCTGTTCTGGGCCTTCGTCTACAACCTGATCGGCATTCCGCTTGCCGCGTTCGGGTTCCTGAACCCGATGATCGCGGGCGCGGCGATGGCGTTTTCGAGCGTCAGCGTCGTGACCAACGCGCTCCTACTACGAACCTGGCGTTCAACGCATTGATTTAAATCAAATCTCTACCTTTCAAAATTAAAGGAAAGGCCCGGTTTTGCCGTAAATAGGTTTCAGCCTGTCTCTACACGTCGCTCGACGCACTGGGGGCAGCTCTCATCCCATTATCTGCAAAACCACACATGGATATCCTTTCATTGCGCCGCGCCAGCGTGGGCGCCAGGCTCGCCATGCTGTCGTGCGCGCTGGTCGCCGCCATTTTCGCGGCGTTCACATTTGCGGTGACCCGCACCGCCGGCACACAGATCAGCGACCAGGTGCTGTCGCGCATGACCGAGAAAGATCGCTCGATCGCGGCGATGATCTCGTTGTTCGACAAGGCGCTCACCGCCGAAGTCGGCCGCTCGATGACGCTCTTCGCGAGCTTCCTGCCGCCGAACTACTCGCTCGACGAGTCGCAGAAAATCGACGTCAGCGGCACCCAGGCGCCCGTCTTCAAGGCGGGCGACAAGGTGCTGGACAACGACTTCTCGATTCCCGACCAGTTCCTCACGCAAAGCGGCGCAATCGCGACGATTTTCGCCCGCACAGGCGACGATTTCGTGCGCGTGACGACCTCGCTCAAAAAGCAGGACGGCTCGCGCGCGATCGGCACGCTGCTCGACCGCAAGGGCCCGGCTTACGGCCCGGTCGCGGCGAACAAGACCTACACGGGTCTCGCGACACTGTTCGGCAAGCGCTACATCACGCAGTACAAACCGATCAACGATGCGAGCGGCAAGGTGATCGGCGCGCTGTTCGTCGGCGTCGACGTGGACACGCAGATCAAGTCGGTCGAAGACGGCATCCGTCAGCTGAAGATCGGCGACACGGGCTACTACTTCGTGATGAATGCGTCGAATGGCGCGGATCGCGGCAAGCTGCTCGTGCATCCGGCGGCAGCGGGCCAGGTCGGCGACGAGAACGCGGCGCCCTACAAGCGCATGCTCGACGAGAAAGAAGGCCAGATCGAATACAAGAGCGCGGACGCGACGCTCGGCGAAACGGGCGCGCAGGACAAATTCGTGTCGTTCGTCACGGTGCCGGAGTGGAGCTGGCTGGTCGGCGGCGTCGCGAAGCGCGACGAAGTGATGGCCGACGTGGTCTCGACGCGCAACCGCTTCATGCTGATCGGCTTCGTGCTGGTCGGCGTGTTTGCTGTCGTGTTCCTGATCGCCGTGCGCCGCCTCGTGTCGCGCCCGCTCGACGAAGCGGCGAAGGCGTCGGAGCGTTTCGCGTCGGGCGACCTGAGCGTGCGCGTGTCGGCGAGTCACGACCGGCGCGCCGATGAAATCGGCCGTCTGATGCAGGCCATCGACGGCATCGGCGAAGGTCTGGCGCGCATCGTCACGCAGGTGCGCACCGCCTCGTCCGATATGACGGACGGCACGGCGAAGATCGCAGCGAGCAGTGAAGAGATCGCGTCGCGTATCGGCACGCAGGCCGCGAGCCTCGAAGAAACGGCGGCGAGCATGCAGGAAATCACGTCGACGGTGCAGCAGAACGCCGGTCACGCGGCGCAGGCGAACACGCTGGTGACGAGCGCATCGGAAGCGGCGCTCGACGGCGGCCGCGCGGTCGAACGCGTCGTCACGACGATGGGCGAGATCAGCCAGTCGTCGAAGAAGATCGCGGACATCACGACCGTGATCGAAGGCATCGCGTTCCAGACCAACATTCTCGCGTTGAACGCAGCCGTCGAAGCGGCGCGCGCGGGCGAGCACGGCAAGGGCTTCGCGGTGGTCGCGTCGGAAGTGCGCGCGCTCGCGCAGCGCAGCGCGGCGGCGGCGAAGGAAATCGAAGCGGTCATTACCGAATCGACGGCGACGGTGTCGAGCGGCTTCCGCATCGCCGAGGAAGCGAGCACGACGATGCGCTCGATCGTCGAGCGCGTCGGCCAGGTGCAGACGATCATCGGCGAAATCAGCGTCGCTTCGAAGGAGCAGTCGAGCGGCATCGAGCAGGTGAACACGGCCGTCACGCAGATCGGCGAAGTGACGCAGCAGAACGCGGCGCTCGTCAGCGATGCCGAACAGGCCGCCGCCGACCTGAGCGCGCAAGCCGACAAGCTCGCGGAAGTCGTCTCGGTGTTCAAGCTGAGCGGGCGCAAATAAATCGGTACGGCAGCAACGCGGCGCCCCGTGCGCCGCGTCTAAAACGCTCGAACGCTAGAACTCGACGTCGAGTTCGTCGATTTCATCGACTTCCTTCTGTGCTTCGGCGATCCACTGTTGCATTTCGGGCAGCGCGAGAATGCGCTCCCCATACGCGACGATATCGGGATCGAGTTGCACGTCATACGTGACGAAGCGCGTGACCACGGGCGCGTACATCGCGTCCGCGGCGCTTCGCTCGCCGAACAGATACGGCCCGCCGTATTGCTCCAGACATTCGCGCCAGATCGTCACGATACGTTCGATATCGGACTGCGCGCGCGCCCACACCTTGAAGCCTGGAAAATGCGCCTTCAGGTTCATCGGCAGCGCCGAGCGCAACGAACTGAAGCCCGAATGCATTTCGCCGCAGATCGCGCGGCAGTGCGCGCGCGCCTTGCGGTCCTTCGGCAGAAGACCGGCTTCCGGACGCACTTCATTCAGATATTCGGCGATCGCGAGCGTGTCCCACACCTTGACGCCGTCGTGCACGAGACACGGCACGAGTATCGACGGCGACAGCAGCAGCAGTTCGGCACGCGCGGCGGGATCGTCGACGGGCATCACGATTTCTTCGAAAGGCAAGCCGCTGAACTTCGCGAGCAGCCAGCCGCGCAGCGACCACGAAGAATAGTTGCGGCTGCTGATGGTCAACGTGCTGGTAGCCGACGTGTTCGCCATTGCTTCGCTCCTTGAAGGATCATCGCGCCGCGCTTCGCCGCCCGCGATGCACGATGCCGTGCATCGACGCACCAATTAGCGGCATGACTGGCACCTTGCGCAGTGAGGCGCAAGGGCTATGCCAACGTATGGGTACGGCACGTCATTCCGTCGACGCTGTCTGCGACGCTATTGGCATATGACTTGCCTCTTATCGCGCCTGATTCTAATCTTGTGTGCGAAAGCCATGAATCCGCTCGCTTATCCGGCGTACCAGGCGTTCGCCAATCTCATGCTGCCGCTGCGTCACGGCGCGTCGCTGGTCCGCGGCGCGCTCGACGCGTGGCCCGAGTACGCGGCCACGCCATCCGGCCGCACGCTGCGTGCATCGGCCGATCTGCTGACGCTGGCTGGCCTCACGCATACGCGTCCGCCGTTCGGCATTCGCACCGTCGATGTCGAAGGACAACCGGTCGACGTGTTCGAAGAGGTCGTGCAGTCGACGCCCTTCTGTTCGCTGCTGCATTTCCGCAAACATGCTTCGTTCGACGTGCCGCAGCCGCGCGTGCTCGTGATCGCGCCGATGTCCGGCCACTTCGCGACGCTGCTGCGCGGCACCGTCCGCACGATGCTCACCGAGCACGACGTGTACATCACCGACTGGCACAACCCGCGCGACGTGCCGCTGTCGGCGGGACGCTTCGGCTTCGACGAGTTCGTGCAGCACGTGATCGACTTCACCGAAACGATCGGCCAGGGCACGCATCTGCTCGCCGTCTGCCAGCCGACCGTCGCCGCGCTCGCCGCCGTCGCGCTGATGGCTGCCGACGATCATCCCGCGCAGCCCGCCAGCATGACCTTGATGGCTGGCCCCATCGATACGCGCGTGAACCCGACGCGTGTGAACGAGCTTGCGAAGAGCAAGCCGATCGAGTGGTTCGAGCAGAATCTGATCAGCGCCGTGCCGTTCGGCTTTCGGGGCGCGTTCCGGCGCGTCTATCCGGGCTTCGTGCAGTTGAACGCGTTCATGTCGATGAATCTGGACCGGCATCTCGAGTCGTTCGAAACGATGTATCACGAGTGTTCGAAAGGCGACCCGGAAAAAGCCGAGGCCATTCGTGTCTTCTATGAAGAATACTTCGCGACGATGGATCTGACGGCGGACTTTTACCTCGAAACCGTCGATACCGTTTTTCAGCGGCACGCCCTGCCGCTGCATGAACTGGAGGTGAGAGGGCGGCGCGTCGAGCCGTCGAAGATAAGGCGCACCGCGCTATTCACCGTGGAAGGCGAGCGCGACGATATTTGCGCCGTGGGGCAGACGCTTGCCGCGCAGGATCTGTGCGAGAAGCTTCGGCCGTATCTGAAGACGCATCATGTGCAGACGGGCGTCGGCCACTATGGCGTGTTCAATGGGCAGCGTTGGGAGCGGCAGATCTATCCGCGCATTCGCGCCGTGATTCACGACAACGAGCCGCGCGCCGTGCCGGTGGGCGCGCGCGGCATGCAGAGTTCGCTGACGCTGGCGCCTGCGGCTGCATCGAGTTCGGCTGCGCCGGCGGGCACGACACCCGCCGCCACGGAAGCCGCCGACGTCGATCTGTCGTCCGACGAAGCCGCCACGGAATGAGCGCCGACGCGAACGATAGTCAGGACGTCGGACGAATCATCTGGAACATCTCGCCGATCTGCGCGTAGTCGGCGCGATAGCCCGCGCGCATGATCGGCTGCGCGGCGTGCGTGTCGAACAGGCCGTCCTTCAGATACGCCTTCTGGATATGCACGCCGACCACCTGACCGAGCGCGAGCCAGTTGTCCATCGGCGTGCCGTTCAGGTCATGCAGCTGCACGATCTGCAGCAGCTTGCATTCGAGCGCAGCCGGCGATTCGCCGACATGCGGTACTTCGACATTGCGTCCCGCGACGGGCGTGAGGCCCGACAACGCGAACTCGTCGACGTCCGGCGCGACGGGCGCGGACGTACGGTTCATCTGTTCGGCGAGCGGGCGTGTCGCGAGATTCCAGACGAACTCGCGCGTCTCTTCGATGTTGCGGATACTGTCCTTGCGGCCTTCGCTGGCGAAACCGATGATCGACGGGAACGTGGCGAATGCGCCGAAGAAGCTGTACGGCGCGAGATTCAGCCGGCCGCTCGCCGAGCGCGTCGAGACCCAGCCGATCAGGCGCGGCGCGACGATCGCCTTGAACGGGTCGTGGGGCAGGCCGTGGCCTGCGGCGGGATCGTAGAAATAGACGTCGTCCGACATGGTGTCGCCCTGGTTGTGGTTCACGATGTGCGGCGGCGCCGCTCAGTTGTTTCCGTTCGACTGGATCACGCGCTTGCGCCCTGCCTTGACCTTCGCGGTCTGCGTGTCGTCCCAATCGTAAAAGCCCGCGCCGCTGCGCACACCGACACGGCCCGCCTGCACCTGCTCGCGCAGCAGATCGAGCACGTCTTCGTCCTTCGCGAGCGCGGGCATCAGGTGGCTGCCGATATCGACGAACGTATCGAGGCCGCCCATATCGGCGCCTTCGAACGGACCGACGATACCCCATCGCTTGCCGAGCGACGACTTCATCACACGATCGACGACATCGGGCGTCGCCGCACCCGAACGCACGATGTTCAGCGCTTCGCGCAGCACCGCGAACTGCAGGCGATTGCCGACGAAGCCCGGTATCGCTTTCGTCAGCACCACCGGCTCCATGCCGATCGCGTGCATCAGCGCGACGGTCGAATCAATCGCGTCTGCGGACGTGGCGCTGCCCGGCACGACTTCGACGAGCGGAATCATATGCGGCGGATTCCAGAAGTGCGCGATCAGAAAGCGCTCGGGCGCGTGCAGCGGCACGGAGAGTTGGTCAGGCGGAAAGCCGCTCGTGTTGCTCGCGAGAATCGCGTCGTCGCGCAGCACGCCGTTCAGCTTCGCATACAGGCGATGCTTGAGGTCGAGCACTTCGGGAATCGCTTCGATCACGACGTGCGCGTCGGCCATTGCATCGAGCGTGGCGCTCGTTTCGATGCGCGCGAGCGCGGCCTGTTTGGCTTGTCCATCGATGCGGCCTGCGTCGATGAGTTCGTCGAGCACAGCCTGCGCTTTCGGCACGACGCTTTCGAGTCGCGCGGGATCGACGTCGTTGACGATCGTCCGGTGTCCGTGCAACGCGCTTTGCGTCGCAATGCCGACGCCCATCAATCCCGTTCCCACCACGCCTACGACTGGCTTGCTCAAACCTGTTTCCCCCGGCTGTTGCTGTGTTGCCGATCCTGTCGATCGAAACTCGAAAGCATAGCGCAGCACAGATTTTCCCGACGCCAGACATGACAAGGCCGGCACGCTCTTGCGAGCGGCCGGCCCTGGTTCATCCTCGCGGCGTCACATCAGATGACGCGATGGGTGCCGTCGGCGAATTAGTAGTAACGCGGCGGCGGCGGACGGTGGCCCTCGTCGTGGTGCGGATCGCGGTCGTGCGGGTGATGGCGCATCCAGTCGTCGTGTGCCCAGTAGCGGTGGCCGTCCCAGTAACGGTCGCCGTGCCAGCCGATATCGGCATGCACGCCGGCGGGCATCATGTGCGGCTGTGCATAAACGGGTGCGTGCTGCGCGAAGGCGCTACCGGCGCCGAGCAGAGCGCCACCGGCGATCAGGGCGGCGACGATCGAACGCGAAGTCTTCTTGAAGGCATTCATGGCTATTCTCCCTTTCGAGTTTCGTTGCGAGCGACGGCTGGATCGACCAGGACGGTTTTGAGATTTGCGCCGTTCGCTTGAGACCCACTTTAGCGGCGCAGAACTTTCATAGACGTGAGGACTTGTAAGCGCACATTTCACAAATCGTCAGACGTCAAGTGACGGTTCGGGCGGGGATTTGCCGTGTTTTCAGAAGGCCCCGCGCACGGGGCCTTCCTGCTGCGGCTCCTTTCCGTTAAAGCCGGTGTTACATTCATTTCGGTCGCGAAATAATGCGCGGCGGATTATGACGACGCCCGCAACGCCGTGCGCCGACCTTCGGCCCCGCCGCCCATTGGACGCAGCGGAAAAAACAAAAGCCCGGCAATGCCGGGCTTATCAGCTTCGCCGCTTCTGGATGGCGGCGAGATGCGCAGTACAACGTCTTTTTGTTGGACGTCTTACCGATTAGTCGGTCAGACGGATACCAAACAAGGTTGATTGCGACTTGCGAACACGCTCCGCTTCGCGATGACGTGCTTCGTACGAATAATCCGAATCCAGAGGCAAGTGAGGCGACGCGAAGAGGTCGCTAACCTTTTGGAACAGCGCGAAAAGATAGTTCATGGCGACTCCCGGTTGGTTTGGTGATTCAGGGTTTTCCCTTAAGAAGAAGTATAGGGTTTTCCCTAGATTTGCGCTAGTGCAATGCAGCAAATTTTTTGCGTGGTCGTTCGTCGCAACGTCGATTCATTCATATTGCATCGCAACATCACCACTCCATGCACCTTCCAGCCCTGCCCCTGTTTTAGAGACGGCTGATGTGTGAATGCAACGGCCCGCTCTATGTCGTCATGACGTGTGAAAATCAGACAGTTAGTTGCTTTTTAGGTGCCGCCAAGAAGGGAATATCCAGATCCAGCCGCATGAACGTGCGGCTGGGCGTCGAGAGACCTTAGTGAGTGTGCGCTGACTTGCGCCGTTGAGCGTGATGCGGGGAGGCGACGTGCGCTGCGGCTGGCTTGGCCGCGGGCGCAGCCGGTGCCGGAGCGGCAGGCGTCGAAGGCTGAGCGCTGACGGGAAGACTCGTCGTCGAGGAATCGGTGTCCAGCAGCGTCGCCAGCGTGGCCTGCTGGTTCAGCAACATCTGTTCGATGCGCTGCTCGTGCGCGGTCGACTGATGCGCGAGGCGGAACAGCAACATCGTCTGCGCGATACCGATCGCAATCGACATCAGCAGCGCGCACACGACGATCGACAGCAACCATTTCATGCGCCGCGTATGGTCGACGGCGGCACGCCGCTGATCGGCGATCACGCCGTAGAGCGCATCGACGGTGTCGGCGAACGCGGTCGCGCGGGCATGGTCGAGTTCGAGCGTCGCGCGCGGCGCATGTGGTTGGGGCTGCGGCGCGAACTGCGAGGCGGCGCGCGCGGGTTGCGCGACTGCAGCCGCCGCCGTGGTGGCTTCCGGCGCGGGCGTATCGGATGAATTACTATCGGGCGCGTCAGCCTCAATCACAGACGTCGTGGGTTTGGCAAAAGCGGGCGCAGGACGCTCCTGCACGTCGCCCGCTGCGGGCAGGTTCGCGCTTCGGCCGTCAGCGGCATCAGTCGACGGCGGCACCGTGCGCAAAGCCGCGAAGCTGCGGACGACGCTTGCGGCCGCCAGCGACGCAGCTTGCATCGGTGCATCCGGTTTCGCGGCAGGTTCGCTATCGACAGAAACAGCCAGCGCCACCTCTTCAGCGCCGTCCGTCACGACGACAGCCGGCTCGGGCGCACCGGCTTCCGTGTCGATGACCATCTGCCCGTCGTGCGGATCGGCAGCTGCCGGCAGATCTTTCGATGCCGCCGCCCCGCGCGCCGCACGCCCACCCTTGCCTTCCGTCGCACCCGCTGCAAAACCGACGCCATCCGGCGCACCGGCGGCCGCCAGCACGACATCGGGTAATTCAAAGCCTTGCAGCGTGCCTTGCCGCACGTCGATGTTCAGCGCCTGCTGCTCGGCGCGAGCGATGTCGTCGGGGAAAAGGTCGAGCGTGCCGCCGTCGTGCGCGGCGTCGCTCAGCTGCGCGAGGCGTTGTGCCGAGCGGGCGGCGCGCGCCAGCTTGTTTTCGGTTTCGGGTGAGACAGTCGATGCGCGCGGCTTCTGCGAACGGGCGCGCGCCGGACGGGCAATCGTGGATTCTGCGGAATCGGCCATGTAGGAAAAGCGGGAACGCAGCGTTCGTCGCCTTTCGGGGCGCCCGTCATCACTGCCAGCGGTGTTTTTCTGGAGCCCGCATTGTCGCATGCAAAGAGGGACACAGAAACGCGCCGGACGGCCTTTTCACGCCGGCTCCCCATTGTCCCGAAAATCCTTCACGCCCGGCAGCGCGCGCAACTGCTCGCAAATCGCCTTGAATTCCAAAGATGACACGCGATTCAGCGTGATCATCACTTCGTCGATCTGCGGATCGTCGTCGCTCTGTTGCATCACGAACTGCTTGACGCGCGGGCTTGCCGGACCGAGCGCCTCATGCAGCGAATGGAAGGTCATCGAGCCGCGCTCGACCAACAGAATCAGCTGGCGGCGCTGCTTGACCGTGATGAAGCGCTTTTCGATCGGTTTGATCCCGGCCAGGATTATCAACACGATGATCGTCGCGGCGATCGACGCCGTGTACAATCCGCCGCCAACAGCCAGCCCGACCGCGGCGACGGACCAGAGGCTCGCGGCTGTCGTCAGCCCGCGGATGATCTCGCCGCGCAGCAGGATCGAACCGGCTCCGAGAAAGCCGATGCCGGACACGACCTGCGCGGCGACCCGCGACGGATCGAGCACGACGTGATCGTTGCCGAGCACATCCGCAAAGCCGAATGCCGACACGATCATGATCAGCGCCGAGCCGACGCACACGAGCATATGCGTGCGCAACCCCGCGGCCCATGAAAGCCGCTCGCGCTCGAAGCCGATTACGCTGCCGAGCACCGCCGCGAGCACGAGCCGGGAAATGAGTTCCATATTGGTGATCAAATCGCTCTCCCTGTGATGTTGCCGTTTGACTTTGCCTTACGGCGCCTCGGCCACAATGCCCGGCGCGTACCGTTTGCCTTATGCTGAAAGCCCGGCGCGTACGCCAACCATCCTTATTTCGCCTTCCGCACCATGAACGCAACCGCCGCCACGCCTGAACTTGCAGCCGCGCTGCGCGACCACTTCGCGCGCGTCATCCTGCCGATCTGGCGCGGGCCGGGGTTCAATGCGGCGCTCGGGCTGCCTTACGAAGCGGTCGCCGCCGACGGCCGCACGCCGCTGCCCGTCGCACGCTATCGCGCGATGGCGTGCGCACGGCAGATGTTCGTCTTCGCGCTCGCAGGCGAGATGCAGCATGCGCAGCGCCTGTTCGAATCTTTGAACCTGTTTCGGGACAGCAAACAGGGCGGCTGGTTCTACAGCGTAGACGCACACGGCGTGCCGCTCGACACCACCAAAGACCTCTACACGCACGCGTTCGTTGTGTTTGCATGCGCCGAATACGGCGCGCGCTCGGGCAATCGCGATGCGCTGGACATCGTGCATCAGGCGTCGTCGCTGATCGAAGACCGCTTCGCCGCCGACGACGGCTTGCTGCACGCCGCCCTCGCCTGCGACTTTTCGGCGACGGAAGGTATCCCGTTGCAAAACCCGCTGATGCATCTGACGGAGGCATGGCTCGCGGCGCGCGCAGCCACGGGAGACGCAGCTTTCGATACGGCGCTCGCGAAACTCGGCAACGCGATTGCGCGCGCTTTCGTGCATCAGCCGACGGGCTGCATCGCGGAACTGCCCGTGGGCAGCGCGGACAACCGGCTCGAACCGGGCCATCAGTTCGAATGGTTCTGGCTCGTACAGCAGGCAGGCGACGTGTTCAAAGGATCAGGTCTGCGCGAAGCGCTCGCGCGCGCCTTCATGTTTGCGCATGAACGCGGCATCGATGCGCCGACGGGCGGCGTGCACGCGGCGCTCGACGAAGCGGGCGGCATCAAGGATTCGACGCAGCGCATCTGGGCGCAGACGGAGTATCTGCGCGCGCTCGCCGTGCACGACGACGTTGCCGTGCGTGCGGTACTGCCGCAGCAGATAGGGCGATTCCAGACGCGCTTCCTGAACGCGCAAGGCTGGATCGAATGCAAGACGCAAACGGGTGAAGTCGCGCGCGAAGACATGCCGTCGACGACGCCGTATCACCTCGCGACCGCATACGCCGCGTTGCCTGAGGCCTGATCGAAAGCACCGGGCACGCAGAAAGACAAAAGCCCGCGAAGCATGTCGCTTCGCGGGCTTTTTCATGTGCGTTGGGTACGCGACGCGGCGGATCAGACCGTTAGCGCTGCGCCCATCACAGGCTGAAGCGCGGCGCGCGCGCGATGCGAATTCAACACGACATCCGAAATCTCGAACGACGACACGGCGTCCTTCAACTGGCGCGTCTGCTGATGCAGCGAAGACGCCGCCGCCGCCGCTTCTTCGACGAGCGCCGCGTTCTGCTGCGTCATCTCGTCCATCTGCACCACCGCCTGGTTGACCTGCTCGATGCCCGTGCTCTGCTCGAGCGACGATGCGCTGATCTCCGCCATCATCTGCGTGACGCGCGAGATCGAATCCGATACGTTGCGCATCGCTTCGCCTGCGCGCTCGACCAGCACCGAGCCGCCCTGAATTTCCGCGACCGATTCGCTGATCAGTTCCTTGATTTCCTTCGCCGACTGCGCGCTGCGCTGCGCGAGGCCGCGCACTTCGCCCGCGACGACGGCAAAGCCGCGTCCCTGCTCGCCCGCGCGCGCCGCTTCGACGGCCGCGTTCAACGCGAGAATGTTGGTCTGGAACGCAATGCCGTCGATCACGGTGATGATCTCGGCGATGCGGTCGGAACTCTGCGCGATGCCCTGCATCTTCGAGACGACCTGGTTGACGACGTTGCTGCCGTGCGACGTCGCATCGAGGGCCGTCTCGGCCAGTGCGTTCGCTTCGCGTGCGTGGTCGGCGTTCTGGCGTACGGTCGCCGTCAGTTCTTCCATGCTCGATGCCGTTTCTTCGAGCGACGCAGCCTGATTCTCGGTGCGTGCCGACAGATCGGCGTTGCCCGTGGCGATTTCGTCGGCGCCGATATAGATCGAATCGGCCGATTCGCGCACGGTTTTGACGGTGCGTGCGACGCTCGCCTGCATCACTGCAAGACCGGAGAACAGACGGCCGATTTCATTCGTACCGCGCTCTTCGATCGGCTGGTTCAGGCGCCCTTGCGCGATGCGCTCGAAATGGCGGCCCGCTTCTTCCAGCGGACCGACGACGCCGCGCCTCAGCGCGACGTACACGCCCGCCGTGCCCGCCAGCAGCAGCGCAATGATCACGATGCCCACCGTGCGGAACAGCGTCTGATGATCGTCGATCGAATCGAGCGACGCACGGCCCGTTGCATCGCCGAATTCCGTGAAGTTGTGCAACTCGGTCAGATACGCGTCCTGCATGCCTTGAGTCGGCTGATCGAGGAACGCCTGGATGTTGCCGGCGTCGAGGTATTGCGCCAGTTCGCCGAGCGCGGTGTGAATCTTCTGGTACTTCTCGTTGAGCGCGGAAGCGCGCGCGCTGTTGTCGTCGTTGAGTTTGGGGGCGTTCATGAAGGCCGTGAACGAACGGTCTGCGGCGGCGAGCTGCTCGCGCGCGTGCTGGACCATCTCGGTCGGCTCTGCGCCGCCGCGCACCATCCGCGTACCGGCGCGCGAGAGGTTGATACGCGCGTCCATCAGATTCTGCGTCGTCACGTTGACGGCATTCACCTGATGCAGCGCGACGTTCGCGAGATCCTTGACGTCGTCGTGCGTGCGGGTCATCGACCAGAAACCGAGCCCCTCCGTCACCAACTGAAAAATGCAGAACGCGGCCAGAACGCATAACAAGCCGGAAGCGACTTTGATCTTGCTGAACATCGAGACACCTGAATTGCTGAAGAAGGACGGGAATGCACCCGGGTTTACGGCAGTGCCATGCGACGGCTTGAGCGTCGAACGAGAAAATTCCTGCGTGTAAGCGTTTCGGCGGCTTACGCGGGGTGATTGCATCGTTTTTCACAATAATTAACGCGCAATTTTTCGAATTACCTTGACGCGCTGCGATTGCGCTTCCTAGAGTTGGGACATCGCCATGCGGGCTTTGCCCGAAGGAACGACGATGACAGATCTACTCGACCGGGCGCGCGGCGCACTGCACGCCCAGCCGTTCAGCGTGCTCCTCGGCACCGAGCTGATGTATGTTGGCGCGAACGAACTGACGCTGTGCCTGCCGATTCGTGACGAGTTGCGGCAACAGCATGGTTTTGTGCATGGCGGGGTGATCAGCTATCTCGCCGACAATGCGCTGACTTTTGCGGGCGCGCTGGCGCTGGGGCCGCGGGTGGTGACGGGGGAGTACAAGATCAACTATCTGCGGCCGGCCGTGACGGGCGTGCTGATGGCGCGGGCGGAGGTGGTGTATGTCGGTCGCCAGCAGGCGACGTGTCAGTGTAATGTTTTCGTCACTGACGGGGATAGGGAACGGCTTGTCGCCGTTGCGCAGGGGACGATTAATCGTATCGGCGATGGGGTGGAGGACGGTGCTGGGTGACCGTTTTTTGTCTGCGACGCAGTCGCCATCGTTTTTTGTCTGCGACGCAGTCGCCATTCTTGGGGGTGTTCGTTTTTGTCTGCGACGCAGTCGCCATTTTGGGGTTTCTGGTTTTTTTAATCGCTGGCATCCGCGTTGTGGCTCTGGATTGCTGGCGTTGCCCCTGTGCGGGGCGGCACTCACTTTCTTTGCCGCCGCAAAGAAAGTAAGCAAAGAAAGCGGGCTCACACCGCCAATCCTTGTTCTTGCCTGCGGGCCCCCAACAGTTCTTACGCTCCACGTGGCAACGCGCTTGTTCGCGCCCGTTGCCAGCGTGCTAACTCACGCATCCCCCGCTTCACACTCCCGCGTCACGGACTGCGTTACCAGACGTCCACGGCCGCCCAGGTGGCAAACTGTGTGCAGGCCATCGCGACGAAAGTGCACCACTCCGGACCGAAAAGCGGGATCGGCGTCGTAGAAGCGCGAACGCGTAAGGTGCGACAAGCTACACACGGTTTGCCACCTGGGCGGCGTAGACGAGTCGCTGCCGCTGGCTGCCTGCGGGTGACTGGAGCGGGTGATGCGCCTGTTCGAGGCGCTGGCAACGGGCGCAAACAAAGGCGTTGCCGCGTGAAGCGTAAGAACGGTTGGGGGCCCGCAGGCAAGCACAAGAGTTAGCGGTGTGAGCGGCTTTCTTTTGCCTACTTTTCTTTGCCGCGGCAAAGAAAAGTAGGTGCCGCCCCGCACAGGGGCAACGCCAGCAAACCAGAGCCACAACGCGGATGCCAGCGATTAAAAAAACCAGAAACCCCAAAATAGCGACTGCGTCGCAGACAAAAAAACCTTACTCGGCCGAATAAGTCTTCTGGGCTTGCTCACCAAGCCCTTCAATTCCGAGCCGTACAGTCTGCCCGGCCTTCAAATACACGGGCTCGGGCTTAACCCCCATCCCCACCCCCGGCGGCGTGCCGGTCGAAATCACATCACCCGGCTGCAGGCTCATACACTGCGACAGATAAGAAACCAGCTTGGCAACACCAAACACCATCGTCTTCGTGCTGCCATTCTGATAACGATGCCCATCCACCTCGAGCCAAAGCTTCAAATTCTGCGGATCGGGCACCTCATCCCGCGTAACAACCCACGGACCGATCGGGCCAAACGTATCGAAGCCCTTGCCCTTGTCCCATTGACCCGCACGCTCGATCTGCCATTCGCGCTCCGATACGTCGTTGATCACGCAATAGCCCGCGACGTAATCGAGTGCATTCGCTTCGTCGACATACTTCGCTTCCTTGCCGATCACGACGCCCAGTTCGACTTCCCAGTCCGTCTTCTTCGAGCCGCGCGGAATCTCGATGCCGTCGTTCGGACCGACGATCGCGCTCGTCCACTTGTTGAAAACGACAGGCTCAGTCGGCACGGGCAGATTCGATTCGGCCGCATGGTCCGCGTAGTTCAGGCCGATACACACGAACTTGCCGATCTTGCCGACGCACGGCCCGATGCGCGGATTGCCTTCGACCACCGGCAGCGAGGCCGGATCGATCGCGCGCAGCTTCGCGAGCGCCCCGTCCGTCAACACGCTGCCGTCGATGTCGGCGACCACGTTCGACAGATCGCGAATCTTGCCTTGCGCATCCAGCAAGCCCGGCTTTTCCTGGCCCTTCGGTCCATAACGAAGCAGTTTCATCGCTGCAGTTTCCTCTGTTCAGTGATTCCGTGGTTCATGAATGTCGATGCCGCGCGCTCAGTTCGACCAGCCGCCGTCGATCACATGCGCCTGGCCCGTCGTGAACGCCGACTCGTCCGACGCCAGATACAACGCCAGCGCCGCGATCTCCTCCGGCTTGCCGACACGGCCCATCGGCTGACGCGCGACGAACGCGGCATGCACCGCATCGACCGTCGAGCCCTGCGATTTCGCCTGTTCCGCAATGCGCTGTTCGAGCGAAGGCGAGTGTACCGTGCCCGGACAGATCGCGTTACAGCGCACGCCGCGTGTCACGAAGTCCGCAGCGACGGCCTTGGTCAAGCCGATGACAGCGGCTTTCGACGCACCATACACGAAGCGGTTCGGCACGCCCTTCACGCTCGACGCCGCCGACGACATGTTGATGATCGACCCGCCGCCCTTCTCCAGCATCGCAGGCAGGAACGCGCGGATCATCCGGTACATCGCCTTCGCGTTCAGATCGAAGGCGAAGTCCCAATCCTCTTCGCTCGCTTCGAGAATCGAGCCCGCATGCACATAGCCCGCGCAATTGAACAGCACATCGATCGGGCCGATCTCCTGCGCGAGCGCCTTGATCGCCGCACCGTCCAGCACATCCAGCGTGCGCGCTTCGACGGGCTTGTCCTTGAGCGCGTCGATGCGGATGTCGGTGGCGATGACGCGTGCGCCTTCGCGCGCGAAAAGCTCGGCCGTCGCGAGGCCGATGCCCTGTCCGGCCGCCGTGATCAAGGCCGTCTTCCCGGCCAGTCTTTGTACCATTTAGCGCTCCCGTTGGATTGGCGTTTTGGTCATACCGGGTATTGCAACGACTGCTCACCGGCGCGAACGTGGAAATCTCGATGTCGTCACAGGCGATAGAACGCCGCCGCATTGCCGCCGAAAATCGCATCGCGCTCGGCATCGGCAAGCGACGACAGCAAGAGCGTCGCGATCGAATGCCATAGCAGATAGTCGCCGTTCAGGTTCAGCACGGGCCAGTCGCTGCCCCACATCAGACGCTTCGGCCCGAATGCCGCAAGCAGATGATCGACATAAGGACGCAGCGTCGCTTCCGTCCAGCCTTGCGCGGCCTCCGTCGCGAGTCCCGAGAGCTTGCAGTGCACATGCGGCAGCCTCGCGAGCCGCGTGATGCCCTCGGCCCACGCATGCCAGCCCGCGCTGCCGTCGCGAATCGGCGGCTTCGCGCCGTGATCGATCACGATACGCAACTGCGGAAAGCGCTCGATGAATGTTTCGAGCGCTTCGACGTGGCGCGTGAAGATCAACGCATCGAACGCGAGGTCGTTGGCGATCAATGCATCGACAGCGGGCTTCAATGCGGGATTCGCGATCCAGTGGTCGTCGGGCAGGTCTTGCAGCATCGGCCGCACGCCCTTGAATTTCGGCCTGTGCGCGAGTTCCGCGATCAATGCGGGTGCGTCGGGATCGAGCATCGGCACCCAGCCGACGACACCAGCAATCGACGTTTCATTGCTCGCGAGTTCGAGAAGATAGCGCGTCTCTTCGACGGTCGGCGCGGCCTGCACGACGACCGTGCGCGCCACGCCTGCGCGTTCGCGCAGCGGCGCCAGATCGGCAGGACCGAACGTGCGATAGAGCGCCGCGAGGTCCGGCGTCAGCCAGCCGTAATCGCCACGCTCGGGGTTCCAGTAGTGCTGGTGGGCGTCGATTTGCATGATGTGATCGAACCGCTAGTCCTTCGGCACGGGTGCGCGCGAATCGAGCAATCTTTTATCGTGCAGCGCCTGCCAGAGTTCAGCGGGAATGGGCTTGTCGAACGAAGCCACATTCTCGCGCAGTTCGGCTGCATTGCGCGCGCCCGTCAGCACCGTGGCGACAGCGGGATGCGCATATGGAAACTGCAGCGCCGCAGCGGCAAGCGGTACGCCATGCACCTTGCACACGGCTTCGAGACGCGCGACGCGTTCGATCACTTCCTTCGGCGCCTCACCATAGTTGAACTTCAGATCGCCTTCAACGCCGCGCGCGAGAATCCCCGAGTTGAACGCACCACCCAGCAGAATGCTGACCTTGCGCTTCTCGCATTCGGGCAGCAGTTCGTCGAGCGTGCCCTGCTCGAGCAGCGTATAGCGGCCCGCAAGCAACGCGCAGTCGATGTCGAAATCGCGCATTGCATCGAGGATCGCCGCGCCTTCGTTCACGCCGAGACCCACTGCCTTCACCACGCCTTGCGAGCGCAGATCGTCGAGCGCACGAAAGCCACCGCCTTGCGTCAGTTGTTGCCAGTAGTGCGCGTTGCGCTCGCCATGCGTCGCGACGCCGATGTCATGCACGAGCAGGATGTCGATCTCGACGATACCCATGCGCTGCTGGCTGTCTTCGAACGACCGCAAGATGCCGTCGTGCGTGTAGTCGTAGATTGCTTCGAAGGGCAGCGGGTTTTGCCAGCCTTCGCTGCCGTCATACGGATGCTTGCGCGGCACATAGTGGCGGCCGACCTTGGTCGACAGCACGAACTCATTGCGCGGATAGCGCCGCAGCGCATCGCCCAGGCGATGCTCGGCCTTCGTGTGCCCATAATGCGGCGCAGTATCGAAGTAACGCACGCCCGCGTCCCACGCGGCCTGAACGGCGCCGAACGCTTCTTCGTCCGACAGATCGCGGTAGAGTCCGCCGAGCGGCGCAGTGCCGAGACCGAGGCCCGTGACTTCGAGCGAGCGCTGTCCGATGCTGCGCCGCTTGCGCACGTTTGAACCTGCCGCATCCGTCATCGTCTCGCTCTCCCTGTTCTTCAATGCGCCCAGTACGGCGTTCACTGCGCCGCCACGCTGACAACCCGATGCGGCAGCGCCGCATTCGAAGGCAGGCACGCGGGCCCGACCGGCTCGAACGTCTTGTACGTAAGGATAAACTCCTGGTGCCCGAGCGACTCCGATTTCGACGCCGCGCCTTGCGCGACGGCGAGCGTCAGGTCAAACACTTCGCGGCCCACTTCGTCGAGCGTCGCGCGGCCTTCAAGGATACGCCCTGCATCGACATCCATGTCGCCCGACAGATTGCGGTACGTGTTGGGATTCGCGCAGACCTTGATGACGGGCGAAATCGCCGAGCCGACCACCGATCCGCGTCCCGTCGTGAACAAAATCACATGCGCGCCGCACGCGATCAGTTCGGCAATCTCCGCGTTGTCGCTGATGTTGGGAAAGCCGAAGCGCGGTTCGCCGTCGGGCACCACGTCGAGCAGATACAGGCCGCCCGTCGGCGGCACGTCGCCGGGCTTCACGATGCCGACGATCGGCGATGCGCCGCTCTTCGCATACGCGCCCAGCGATTTTTCTTCCTGCGTCGTCAGTCCGCCGTCCGCGTTGCCGGGTGCAAAGCTGCCATGGCCAAGTATCGTGTAATAGCGCGCAGCCTTCGCGACGCACGCGACGATTTCATCGCCGAGATCGTCGCGCGCCGCGCGGCTCTTCATATGGAACTCGCAGCCGACCAGTTCGCCCGTCTCTTCGAAAATGCAGGTCGCGTCGTGTTCGATGAAATGATCGAATGCGCGGCCCACTGCCGGATTCGCGGTGATGCCGCTCGTGCCGTCCGAGCCTCCGCAGATCGTGCCGATCACGAGTTCGGACAGCGCCATCGGCACCTTCTGCTGTTTCGCGAGTTCGCCGCGCGCTTCACGCACCCAGTCGACGCCGTATTGAATCGTGCTGCGCGTGCCGCCCTTCTCTTGAATCGTCAGCACGTGCACGGGGCGGCCGCTCGCTCGCACGACATCGACCAGATAGTGCTTGTTCATGCTCTCGCAACCGAGCGACACGAACAGCACCGCGCCGACGTTCGGATGCGTCGTCAGCTGCTCCATCATCTTTTCGGCGTAACTGTTCGGATAGCAGCCCGGAAAGCCGATCAGATGAACAGGCGCCTCGCGTTCGGTGGAGGCATCGTCGAACGCATCGAGCGACGGGCGAAACTGCGCAACGATCTCGCGCGCCACGTGATGCGCGCATTCGACGAGATACGCCACCGCGACCACGTTGCGAATGCCCTTGCGTCCATCGCTGCGCAGAAAGCCTTGCAGCTCCGGCTGCGTTCCATTGGCTAAGGTAAGGTCGGTCATGTTCTGTTCGCCCGTTCAGTGATGAACGAATGCGTGGCCTGCGTCGTGCGTATACGTGGGCAGGTAATCGCTTTCGAGGTTGTGCGTATGCAGATGTTCGCCGCGCGCGACGTCGACGGTCACGTGGCCGATGACCGCGCCATAGCGCAGCACCTTTTCATCGGCATGCAGCGGGCGGCGCGCAAGCTTGTGGCCCAGTTCGATCGTCTTCGCGAGCGTCACGCGCTCGCCTTCGATGTCGATCTGCGTGCCGGCTTCCAGTCGCGCAGCGGCGATCAGGCAGTTGTCGTCGGGGCTCAGCAGAATGAGGCGTGCGTCCGTCGTGTCCGTCATGTCAGTTTTGTCCTTCGCCGCTGGCGAGTCGCGCGACCATCAGCGAGCCGAGAATGATGGCGCCGTAGATCGCCTGAATCCAGAACGACGGCACCTGTGCGAGCGTCAGCAGGTTCTGCACGACGCCGAGCAGCAGCACACCCGAGAGCGCGCCGAGCATCGTGCCCTTGCCGCCATCGAGCGAAATGCCGCCGATCACCGCCGCCGCGAACACCGTGAAGATCATCCCGTTGCCCTGATTCGCATTGATCGCGCCGACGTAACCCGTCACGACCAGTCCGCCGATCGACGCCAGCACGCTGCCGAGCACGAACACGCCCCACGTGATGCGCTCGACGCGAATGCCCGCCGCGCGCGCCGCTTCCGGATTGCCGCCGATCGCATACAGCGCGCGGCCCAGCCGGTGATAGCGCAACATGAACGCGGCGATGCCGAACGCGACTGCCGCGAGCCACACGGAGAGCGGCAGGCCGAACACGATGGTGGTCGCGAGCGCGAAGAACGACGGCGGCATGTCGAACAGCGTGCCGCCCTTGGTCGCGCCGACCAGCATGCCGCGCAATACGATCAGCATCGCGAGCGTGACGATGAACGCGTTGAGCCGCAGCCGCACGACGAGAAAACCATTGATGAAACCGATCAGCGCGCCGACCACGACGATCGCCAGCAAGCCGGCAGCCGCAGGCCATTCGAAACCGAAACCCGCGGAAGCGGCGGGCATCACTAGCATTGCACCGATGGCAGGTGCAATGCCGACCGTCGATTCGAGCGAAAGATCGAACTTGCCCGTCAACACGATCAGCGATTCGGCAAGCACGACGAGCGCCAATGCCGCCGACGCGCCCAGCACGCTGATCAGATTCGCCTTTGTCAGAAAGCTCGGGCTGACGAACGCCCCGATCACGATCAGCAACGCGAGCGCGGGCACCAGCGCGAGATCGCGCAGCCGCGCGAACTCGATGCGCGGACGCGCGGCGCTTGCGCCCATCCCTTGAGCCGAGGCAAACGCAGGCACACTATTCTTCATGGAGACTGACTCCTTCAACGGATGCGATCAGATCGTGGTCTTCCCAACCTGCAGGAAACTCGGCCGCGATGCGGCCACGGAACATCACCAGCACGCGGTCGCAGGTGCGCAGATCGTCGAGTTCGCCCGATGCGACGATCACCGCCTTGCCTTCGTCGCGCACGCGATCGACGACTGACAACAGCGCTTCTTTCGACTTCACGTCGACGCCCGCTGTCGGATCGATCAGCACGAGCACGTCGGGATCGGTCGCGAGCGCGCGGGCCATCACCACCTTCTGCTGATTGCCGCCCGACAGTCCCGACACCACGTGCTCCGGCCCTTGCGCGACGATGCCGAGCGCGTCGATCATCTTCTTGCCGAATGCGTTCTTCTTCGCGGGCGGCGCGATGCCGAACTTGCCGAGCACGCGAGCAATCGTCATCGACGCGTTTTCCGCGACCGATTGCGTCAGCACCAGCCCTTCGTGATGACGGTCCTTCGGCACGCAGCCGATGCCACGCTTCAATGCAGCGGGCACGTCGCCTGGCGGCAATGCTTCGCCGTCCACGCGGATGCTGCCACGCTGCGGCTTGCGCAGTCCCGCGATTGCTTCCGCGACGCTCGTGCGGCCGCTGCTGGTCGCGCCCGTGAGTCCGACGACTTCGCCGCGCTTCACCGCAAACGACACGTCTTCGTAATCCACGCCCGCGAGTCCTTCGACCTGCAACGCGACGGCCGTATGCGCCGGCAGCGGTACGCGCGATGCCGCATCGGTGACGTTCAGGCCGCCGCGTTCGCCCGTCATCGCTTCGATCAGCTTGTCGCGCGGCAATGCGGAAACGGGCGCACTGACGATATGCCTTGCATCGCGCAACACGGTGACGGCCTGGCAAATCTCGTACACCTCTTGCAGATGATGCGAGATGAACAGGAACGTCACGCCTTCGCGCTGCAACTCTTCGATGCGTTTGAAAAGCCGCTTGATTTCGTCGCCGTCGAGTTGCGCTGTCGGTTCGTCGAGAATGATGAAGCGCGCGCCATACGACAACGCCCGCGCGATCTCGACCAGTTGCCGGGCTTCGACGCTGAGATCGCCCGCGCGCGCGTCTTCGCGCACGTCGATCTTCCAGTGGTCGAGCAGCGCGCGCGCATCGCGGCGCATCGTGCGCCAGTCGATGATGCCGTTGCGCGTCTGCTGCCGGTTGATGAACAGATTCTCCGCGACGGACAACTCGCGGATGATCGTCGAATGCTGATAGACGCACGCGACGCGTTCGCGCCACGCATCGCGGTCGGCGACGGGCGGCGCCGCTTCGCCGCCGAAGCGCACTTCGCCCGTGTCGGATTTGCGCAGGCCGGTGAGAATCGACACGAGCGTCGACTTTCCCGCGCCGTTGCGCCCGACGAGCGCATGCGACTCGCCGGGCATCACGCGCATGCTCACGTCTCTCAGCGCCGCGTGGCTGCCGAAGCGCTTGCCTACGCCAAGCGCTTCGACGACCGCGCGCGTGGATGCGTTCGCGTCGTGGGTCATTTCAGTGTATTGCCCCAGAGGTTCTTGTCGTCGACATTCGCCTTCGTCACGAGCGGCGCGGGCAACTGGTCTTCGAGCACGCCCGGCTGCAACTGGACGATGTTGCTGCCGTGATCCGTCGGACCCGGCTTGAAGGTCTGTCCGGCGAGCGCGGCCTTCATGTAGTAAAGGCCGTACTTCGCGTACAGATCGGCGGGCTGCGAAATGGTCGCGTCGATCTCGCCCTTGCGGATCGCGTCGAACTCTTGCGGAATGCCGTCATTGCTGACGATCACGACGTGCTTCGCATCGCCTGCGGGGAACAGCATCTGCTTGCGGCGCAGCGTCTGCAGCGTCGGCGACAGATAGACGCCGCCCGCCTGCATGTAGATCGCCTTCACATCGGGATTGGCGGTGAGCAGGCTGTCGAGCGAGCTTGCCGCGACATCGCCCTTCCAGCCCGCGGGGATCTCCAGCAGCGACAGCGCCGGATAGTTCTTCAGGCATGCGCGGAATGCTTCGGAGCGGTCGCGTCCGTTGACGGAAGCCAGATCGCCCATGATCTGCACGACCTTGCCGGACTTCACGTGCTCGCCGATGTACTTGCACGCATTCGTGCCGTACGCGCGGTTGTCGGCACGCACGACCATCGCGACCTTGCCTTGCGTCGGCGCGACGTCGACGGCGACGACTTTCACGTCTTTCGCCGATGCCGAATCGAGTGCGCGGCTGATCGCGGCCGAATCGATCGGCCCGACGACGATGCCCTTCGCGCCCAGATTCACCATGTTGTTCATGTCGGTGATCTGCTGCGCGGGGTCGTTGTTCGAATTGACGGGCGCGAGGATGTCGATGCCCATCTCCTTCGCGTACTTCGGCAGGTAGTTGTTGTACGACTGCCAGAACGGCGACGTGAGAAGCGGCAGGCCCAGACCGACCTTGCTGGAATCGGCGGCCTGTGCGGCCGTGCTGAGGCCGATGCCGGCCACGCATGCGGCAGCCGCGGCGGCCGTCAATGCACCCTGAACAAAACGGCGAGCCGCGCGCGGCTCCTTGGCGAAACCCATGTTTGTCTCCTTAGTCGGCCGATGCTGGCGCTCTGGCTCAGCACTGCCGGAACTGCGTTGTGGGAAGAGGAACCGGCGAGCCGGGTACATCGACCTTCGCTTTTTTATGGGCATTGGTGCATGCATTCACCAATGAACGTATTATTCATATACGAACTTTTCGAAGTCAACGAGCGTGGGGTGGGTGTTTTCCCTGGAGCGCTCTGCCCTGTGTGACAGTCCTTTGACGGCCGATAATCGATGCGAATGTCAAACACCAACCGACTGCTGACGATGGACGTGGAAGAGAAGGACGACGCCGACCGTTATCGGGCGCCTGCGCTCGACAAGGGTCTGGACATACTGGAGCTGCTTGCGGAGCAGAAGAGCGGGCTGACGCGCGCCGAGATCACGAAGCTATTGGGGCGCAACGCTAGCGAGATGTACCGGATGCTGGAGCGGCTGGTAGCGCGTCAGTACGTGGTGCGATCGGCGGGGGGCGACCGCTATTCGTTGAGCTTGAAGCTGTATGCGCTTGCGCATCGGCATCCGCCGATGAACCGGCTGATTTCCGAGGCGTTACCGCTGATGCAGCGCTTCGCGACGGAAGCCGAGCAGTCTTGTCATCTGGCCGTCTACGATCGCGGCAATCTGCTGGTGATTGCGCAGGTGGATGGGCCGGGCACGTGGGGTATTTCGGTGCGGCTTGGCTCGCGGGTCGGTTTGATTGATACGAGTTCGGGGCGGACGATGCTGGCGTTTCAGACGCTCGAGCAGCGTGAGCATATGCTTGCCGAGCATACGAAGGTCAAAGGCGAAGTGACCATCGATCACAGCGCGCTTGAGGCCGCTTGCGCGGCGATTCGTGGTGCCGGTTTTTCGCAGAAGGATAGTCAGCAGATTTTTGGTGTCACCGACTTGACGTTTCCGTTGCTGACGGCTTCCGGGCAGGCTATTGCTGCCATGACTTGTCCGTATCTCAAGCGGATCGATGAGTATGTTGCACCTTCTCTCGATGAGGTTACCGGGATGTTGAGGGAGATTGTGCAGGGGCTTTCTATGTTTGCTGAGTAGCTTTTTTTGTCTACGACGTAGTCGTCATATTTGCCTTCTCGGCGCGGGCTACGCCTTCTGGGTTTTGCTCTGCGCTCTGCGCTTTCGCTGTCGCTGTCGCTGGCATCCGCGTGATGTCTTCGTACTTCATGCGTTGCCCCTGTGCGGGGCGGCACTCACTTTCTTTGCCGCCGCAAAGAAAGTAAGCAAAGAAAGCGGGCTAACCCCGCCAGTGCTTGTTGTTGCCTGCGGGCCCCCAACAGTTCTTACGCTTCACGCGGCAACGCCTTTGTTTGCGCCCGTTGCCAGCGCCCTGAACAGGCGCATCACCCACTCCAATCACCCGCAGGCAAGCCAGCGGCAGCGACTCGTCAGCGCCGCCCAGGTGGCAAACTGTGTGTAGGTAATCGCACCACATGCGTTCGCGATCCTACGACACCGATCCCGGTTTTCGGTCCGGAGTGGTGCACTTCCATCGCGACGGCCTACACACAGTTTGCCACCTGGGCGGCCGCGAACGCCTGGTAACGCGGCCCGTGACGTGAGAGTGTGAAGCGGGTGATGCGCCTGTTCAGGGCGCTGGCAACGGGCGCAAACGGGCGTGTTGCCGTGTGGAGCGTAAGAACTGTTGGGGGCCCGCAGGCAAAAACAAGGACTGGCGGTGTGAGCCCGCTTTCTTTGCTTACTTTCTTTGCGGCGGCAAAGAAAGTAAGTGCCGCCCCGCACAGGGGCAACGCATGAAGTACGAAGACATCACGCGGATGCCAGCGAAAGCGAAAGCGCCAGCGCCCGCGCCACCGCAGAGCAAAACCCAACCGGCGTAGCCCGCGCCGAGAAGGCAAAACCGAATACGCTAAAATACCGCCCCGCCCAAACCGCAAACCCCAAATTGCGCCCACTCGCAAACCAAATGGCAAAACTCCTCTCAGACCTCGAATTCCAGCGCTTTTCCGAACTCCAGCAAAAGCAGGCAAGCTTCACCATCACCGCCGAAGAAGCCGACGAACTCCGCGAAATCGTTTCTCGCGCGCAGCAAAAACGCGATGACCGCGCCACCGCAATGAAGCAGATCGAAACCTTCATCGCACAGTTCGACATCAGCCCCGACGAACTCTTCTCCGCCGATCAGATCGGCGACGCCGCCCGTAACTTCGGTCTGATCCCGGCCGCGAAGAAAGAGCGCGTGCTGCCGCCCACGGTAACCTTCAACGGCAAGCCGTATCAATGGACCCGCGCGTTGCCCGATGAAGTGCGCCTGCCGCTCTTCGAAGCGTTCTCGGCGGGACAATCGGTGAAGTCGTTCATCGCCACCCCCAAAGACGCCATGCGCTGCGCAGCAACCATCGCGCGTCTGGAACGCGAAACGGGCGCAACGTATGCAGCCGAGTGGCTCGACGAACTCGCCGTCTCGCGCGAACAGGTGGACGCAGCCTCGGCAAAGCTCGCGGCCTAAGAGCATTCACCCGCAGCGCACGCGCGCGACCTAGCGTGTGTTGGCAGAACATGAAGGCGACGCGCCGAACCCCGGTGCGCCGCCTTTTTGTTTGCCGTCGTCGGGCTGTTCGAGCGCCATCCTGAAGCCGACGACGCCCGGATCGTCGGTGCGCGACGTCGTAAAACCGACAGCCGTCGCGAGGCCGATCATCGCGGAGTTCTCGCGCAGCGCCTCGCCGACGATCCAATGCGTACCGCGCGCCCGCGCGTACGCGATGATCCGCTCCATCAACAGTCGCCCCAACCCTCTGCCCTTCTGATCCGAACGCACGGCCATCGCGAACTCGGCCGTTTCGTTGTCGGGATCGGCGACCGCACGCACCACGCCCAGCGTGTGCGTCGTGCCGTCGTCGTTCTGCGTCGTCGCGATCAACGCCATCTCGCGGTCATAGTCGATCTGCGTCATGCGCGCGAGTTGCGAATGATCGAAGCTGCCGACCGCACCGAAAAACCGCAGACGCAGATCGTCGGGTGTCATCGACTCGACGAACTCGCGATGCGCCGCTTCGTCTTCGGGACGAATCGGCCGCACCGTGATGCGCTGGCCGCGCCAGTCGAGCGTCTCTTCGTAGCGTCGCGGATACGGCATGATCGCGAAGCGCGTCCGGTTCGCCGACAACCGCAGACGCGGCGCGACGATGGCCGCGCCGTTTCTCATCACGCGCAACGCCAGGTTCAACGACACGATCTCGCGTATCTCCGACACCGCCTGCGAAATCGCCGTGAATGCGTTCAGCACGGGCTCGGGCGCGACCTCGCGGAAGTAGGCCGAGTTCGACAGGATGTCGCGCGACAGCACGGGATTCAGCGGCGGCAGGCCGAACACGCACATCGGCCGCGCTTCGTCGTGCTCGGGCGGCGCGGTAAAGCGGAACACGGGGCCGAAGTTGTCGTCGTCGCGCAGTTCGACGCCGATGTCGACGACGGCTTGCTCGCGCGCGTCGTCGGGAACGGTGCGAAGGCCGAAGTGCGCAAGCAGCCGCGCCGCATCGTCACCGTCGAGTTCCGTTACGCCCGACGATAGCGCCGCGCACGCCTGCGCCTGCGCGGCATCGATCGATTCGGGCACGCGCGCGGGCTGGCCTTCTGGTGTCTGCATCAGCAGTTCGCGCACAAGCCGATATTCGACCAGACGCTCGAACGCGCGCGCAAGCCGCTGCGGCGTGGTGTGAACGGGAATGCCGTGCTCGTGCAACGCGTCCCGCGTCTCGCGCTTCACCCCGCCGAAAAAGCACGCGAGCAGCCCGCGATACGCGTAGCGCTGATTCGCGATCAGCGCCTGCGCGACTTCTTCGACGGGCGCGCTGTGCGTCGACGCGTGCACGACGAACGCCGTGCCCGTCGAACGATGGTCGGCCAGAACCTTGATCGCTGAGCCGAAATGCTCGGCGCGCGCGTCACTTCCGAGCAGCAGCGGATTGCCGGGCCTGGCGCGCGGCAACGCCTGCGCGAGCGCTTCGACAGCGCCTGACGGGCACGGCGCGAGCGTATCGCCGGCGGCTTTGAAGGCGTCGGTGGCGAGCGTCGCGACGCCGCGGTCGCTCGTAATCAGCGTCGCCGTCGCGCCCGCAGCGACGCGGCCCACGCCGAGCGTTTCGATTTCGTCGAGCAGGTCGTCGAGCGCGTCGACGCGCACCACGCCCGCGCGGCGAAAAGCGGCTGTGTAGAGCGCGTCGTCGGGATCGCTGCGGCCCGAACGCAAGGCCAGCACCGGCTTGTTGCGCGCCGCCGCCCGTGCCGCCGACATGAACTTGCGCGCAGCCTTCACGGAGTCCACTTCGAGCAGGATCGCTCGCGTGCCGGCGTCGCTGGCGAGATAGTCGAGCACGTCACCGGCATCGACGTCGGCTTCGTCGCCGAGCGCGACCGCGTGCGAGAAGCCGAGGCCGCGCGCGTGCGCCCAGCCGAGCACCGCGTTCGTCAACGCGTTCGACTGCGACACCCAGGCGACGCCGCCCGCCCGCACCGTGACGGAAGGCGCACCCAGATGCGCCTTGAGCGCGGGCGTCACGATGCCAAGGCTGCCCGGCCCGACGATGCGCAGCAGATGCGGGCGCGCGGCAGCGAGCGTGTGGCGCACATCGGCGCGGCCTTCTTCGCCGCGCACTTCGCCGACGATGATCGCCGCCCGCGTGCCGCGCCCGCCGAGCGCATGGACGATGCCGGGCCACGTCGACGAGGGCGTGCAGATGATCGCGACGGTGGGCGCGTCGGGCAGATCGCCCGCGTTGCCGACGCATGCGTGACCGTCGAGCATGTCGTACTTCGGATTGACGGCCCACGCGGGACCGTCGAAGCCGCCTTCGATCAGCCGCTTCCAGACCATCGCGCCCGTGCTGCCCTGGCGGTTCGAGGCGCCGATCACAGCAACGGATTTCGGACGAAACAATGCATCGAGGTTGCGTACGGTCACGGGCGCTCCGCAGTGAGGTGAGTGCGCGCTTCGGGCACAGCGATGGCGCGCGATTTCATCAGTCATCAGGATAGGCGATGAGCGGGGACGTCGCGATGTCAGCCTGAAGCACGCGCCGGTTCGGGCCCCGCTGCGCCCGCCCGCATCCATCTGATGTTAGCGCATGGCTTCCGGACGAAAGCGCTGCCGGCGACGCGACAAAGGCACGCGGCCGCTGACGCCGCACCTGACGCAGCATGTAGAATCGCCCCACTGCTCGCGGCGACGCTTCCCGCTGCGACGCGACGTGACACGCGGTGGCGTGCCGCGCGTCGATACGCGGAGCGCGCCTGCCGGCCACCGGCCGCGGGCGAGTCAGAGAAGAACGAAGAGACTGAAGGAAGATTTATGCGGCGTTTGCCCTCGCTGATCGCGTTGCGCTTTTTCGAAGAAACGGCACGGCACATGAGTTTCAACCGCGCCGCCGTCGCGCTGTGCGTCACGCAGGGCGCGGTCAGCCGGCAGATCAAGATTCTCGAGGAGTCGCTCGGCGCAAAGCTTTTCGAGCGAGATCACAAGGGCATCCGTCTGACGAAGGCGGGCCAGCAGTTGTTGCCGTGCGTGTCGGAAGCGTTCGATACGCTCGAACGCGGCACGCGCCAGGTGACGACGGCAAAGGGCCGCCGGCGACTGGTGCTGTCGGTGCCGCCGACTTTCGCGACTCAATGGTTTTCGCCGCGACTCGGCTCGCTGGCCGTCGAGTTGCCGGACGTCGAGCTGTCCGTGCGCACGGAGCCTACCGACGACTGCCACTGCAACATCCGCTTCGGCCGCGACGCCCTGCACGATGCGCATTCCGAGTTGCTGATGATCGAGCGGCATACGCTGGTCGGTGCGCCGCGTTTCGGCGGCGAGCCGCTGGACAAGCTGCTGGAGACGCTGCCCGCGCTGCACGTCCTGCACAACGATGCGCGTTTGAATCTGTGGCCGGATTGGCTCGATAAGGCTGGCTTGCCTGCGAAGTATGGCGAGAACGGGATCGAGTTCTCGACGCTCGAACAGGCGATTCACGCGGCGCGCAAGGGTGTGGGACTCGCAGTCGTCGATCGGAATATGATCGTCGAGGAGTTGGGCGAGGGTAGTCTCGCTTTCATGTCGGATATCGAGGTTAGTGGACCCTACGGGTATTGGCTCGATATCGGGCCGCGCCATGAGGCGCTTGAGCATGTGCAGGCTTTTGCTGGGTGGTTGCGGGAGCAGGTTTTGAGTATGTCCTGATTTTTTTTCTGCGACGTAGTCGCCATTCTGGTTTTTTTGCTGGCGAGCGCCTTTTGTTCGCTGGCATCCGCGGTTTGCTTCTGGTTTGCTGGCGTTGCCCCTGTGCGGGGCGGCACTTACTTTCTTTGCCGCCGCAAAGAAAGTAAGCAAAGAAAGCGGGCTCACACCGCCAATCCTTGTTTTTGCCTGCGGGCCCCCATCAGTTCTTACGCTCCACGCGGCAGCACGCTTGTTTGCGCCCGTTGCCAGCGTGCTAACTCACGCATCACCCGCTTCACACTCCCGCGTCACGGACCGCGTTACCAGACGTTCGCGGCCGCCCAGGTGGCAAACTGTGTGTAGGCTGTCGCGATGGAAGTGCACCACTCCGGACTGAAAAGCGGATCGGTGTCGTAGAAGCGCCAACGCATACGGCGCGACAACCTACACACCGTTTGCCACCTGGGCGGCGCAAACGAATTGCTGTCGCTGGCTGTACTACGGGTGATTGGAGCGGGTGATGCGCCGGTTCAAGGCGCTGGCAACGGGCGCAACACAATGTGTTGCCGTGTGGAGTGCGGGACCCGTAGGGGGCCCGCAGGCAAGCACAAGAGCTAGCGGTGTTAGCGGCTTTCTTTTGCCTACTTTTCTTTGCCGCTGCAAAGAAAAGTAGGTGCCGCCCCGCACAGGGGCAACGCCTGAACGCAGACATGAAATCGCGGATGCCAGCGAAAAAAAAAGCGCTCGCCAGCAAAAAAAACAGCATGGCGACTGCGTCGCAGACAAAAACCTACATGGCCTTCCTGAACGGCGCCCCAGAATGCTCGCGCAGCTCATTAAACACAATCTTAGGCCAAGCCTTCTGCGCGACTTCGATCTCGGAGATATGAGAGGCAAGATAAGTCGGCGCATCAGCCGCGTCATAGGCAATCCGCGGCGAGTAAGAATCACAGAAGCGCCGCAACTCAGCGGCATCATCACAAGTCACCCACCGTGACATCCGGTACCGCGCCGGCGCCATCCGCACGTCGACCTTGTACTCGGTCGACAACCGATGCGACACCACTTCGAACTGCAACTGTCCCACAGCGCCGAGAATGGTCAACCCGCCGACCACCGGCTTGAACACCTGAATTGCACCCTCTTCGCCAAGCTGCTTCAGCGCTTCGCCGAGTTGCTTCGAACGCATCGGATCAACCACTTCGACCGTCTGGAAGATTTCCGGTGCGAAGAACGGCAGACCGACGAATTGCAGCTGTTCGCCTTCCGTCAACGTGTCACCAAGGCTCAGCGTGCCGTGATTCGGGATGCCGATGATATCGCCCGCATACGCCTCGCTGACCGTCTCGCGGCGCTGCGACAGGAACGTCACCACGTTGTTCGCGCGGAACGTCTTGTTGTTGCGCGTGACCTTCAACGCCATGCCGCGCTCGAAACGTCCCGAGCACACGCGGATGAACGCGACGCGGTCGCGGTGCGCCAGGTCCATGTTCGCCTGCACCTTGAAGACGACGCCCGTGAACTTCGGCTCGTCCGGTTGCACGGGACGCTGCACCGTCAGGCGCGCGGACGGCGGCGGCGCCAGATCGACGAGCGCGTCGAGAATTTCCTTCACGCCGAAGTTGTTGATCGCCGAGCCAAACAGCACAGGCGACTGCTGGCCCGCGAGGAATTCGTCGCGATCGAAGGTGGGCGTGGCGCCCGTGATCAGATCGATTTCTTCCTTCGCGCGCACCCACGTATGCCCGAAGCGACGCTCGCCTTCCTCGTCGCCGAGCGCCTGGATGGTTTCCACCGCGCCGCCGAGCGTGTCCTGACCGGCGCGGAACACACGCACCTGGTCGTTCTGAACGTCGTAGACGCCCTGGAATTCCTTGCCCATCCCGATCGGCCAGGTGAACGGCACGGCCGACACGCCAAGATGCTGCTCGATTTCATCGAGCAGATCGAGCGGCTCGCGCACTTCGCGGTCGAGCTTGTTGATGAACGTGACGATCGGCGTCTTGCGGCTGCGGCACACTTCGAGCAGCTTGAGCGTCTGCGCTTCGACGCCGTTCGCACCGTCGATCACCATCACGGCAGCATCGACGGCCGTCAGCACCCGATACGTGTCTTCCGAAAAGTCTTCGTGGCCCGGCGTGTCGAGCAGATTGATCACGCAGTCGCCGTACTCGAACTGCATCACCGAACTCGCAACGGAAATGCCGCGCTGCTTTTCGATTTCCATCCAGTCGGACGTCGCGTAGCGATTGCTCTTGCGGCCCTTCACGGTGCCCGCGATCTGGATCGCGCCCGAAAATAGCAGCAGCTTTTCGGTGAGCGTGGTTTTACCCGCGTCAGGGTGGGAAATGACCGCGAACGTGCGGCGGCGTTTGAGTTCGGAGACTGACATTGGCAATTGGGGTCATGGCGCACGCCCTTGTGACAGGCGGCGGTACGGCAACCGGGCGCGGCGACATGCCGGAGCGGCCCGTAAGAACCGGCGAAGCCGCGATGATACACGTGCCGGAGCAACCCATAAGTATAGCTGGCGTGGCGGGATGCCCCTCACTGATACGACAGGGTGAACGTCGCGAGCGCCTTCACTGTGCCCGCCGAGACCGAACCCGTGCGCACGTAACGCGCCGTCAACGGAATCTGCAGCGCCCCGTTCGGCGATGCACCTACCGTCCACTGGTTCGTGTTCCCCGGCGTCGCCGAGTCCGGTCCGAACGCGACAGGCGTGCCACCGCTGTTCAACACCTGGACGCCCATGCCCTGTGCGGTGGAATCAGCGGTCAATTGTAGGGAAGTGCTGCGGTTGGCCGGATTGACACTGTCCGTCAGCGTGATCAGCACGGTCGCGCCTGCCGAACAGGACAACGAGAGCGAAAACGGCTGCGGCGCCGCGACAGCCCCGACTGCGTTGAATGCGCGCGTGTCGGCGGTGGGCATGGAGACAGCGACGTTGGTCTGGTTGACGGAGCACGTCGCGTGGGTGAGGACGCCCGACGCAGAACCCGAGTACGCGGGCGTCTGGCTCCAGGGTCCTCCCGTGTCGATCGTCGTAAAGGACACCGCGATCGACGGTGCGGAAGAGAGTGTCGACGCACCCGATGCGATCGGCCCGGTCACAACAAGCGTGGCGGTGATCATCACGGGGTACTGGATGTACGGGCCACCCAGCGGACCACTGAACGTGCAACTTAGTGTGATGGAGCCGTTTTGCATCGTCAGGTTGTTCGCATTGCATTGCCCAGATGGCGAATTGAACGTGTAGCGAACCCCCAGACCGGAAATTCCTGTCTGGTACACATCTGCGAAACCCGCTGCCAACGGAGCCGCCGTGCTCAGTTTTGCCTGGACCGTGTCTGTCGTGGCATACGATCCCGCGTTCAGAAACTTGCACTCGACGATGAAACTGATTGACGCTAGCGTCGCGACGGTCATGCCGGTCGATGCGTTGACTGGCACTGAGATCGTGCCAGCATTGAGTGCGTTGTTTCCGTTCGAGTCATTGCAGGTGGAATTCGCGTGAGCCGAGAAAGACGCGAACGACATCAGCAGCCCGGCCACGAGAACCGCGAAAAACCGCGACAAAGCGCAACTCCGATTGCGCGTGCGCGCCGGACCGGTCCATTCATTGTTGGGAATAAACATCGCAACACCTCTTAAAGAATATTTAGCGCATAGCCGCCGTGTTGGTGACCAGCGTCGCCGGACCTGCCACACAATGCGATTCCACCGACGCATAGCCCACATCCGTCTTCCCGCCTTTCACCGGCAGCGAATACTTCACGCTGCACTGTTGACCCGCCTCATCGCCCCACTTCACAACGAGCGTCCCGTTGTCGTCCAGACCACGCGCAAAAATCCGGCTATCCTGCGCGACGACGCCCACGTTACGGCCACTGCCATCCATCACCGCCGCGCCGAACGGCAACACTGCGCCGCTCAACTGCGGCGCGCGAATCAACGCGGCGCGCCCCGTCACCGTCTTGTACTTCAGCATCACCACCGAGCCGAGGCGCGGCGCGACATGCTCCGACGTGGAATCGAACTCGACATCCGTCGACGAACCCTTCGGATCGATATCCACGCTGTTCATTCCGTACGGCGCGAGGAACGGCACGACCGCATAGCCGTGCGAATCCACCTTCACGCCCGTGGCGCTCGACACCGTCGCGCCTTCCGCGCCCTTCGCCTCGACGATGCCGAACGTGTCGCCGACCGTCTGCGAAAACGTCACGCCGCCCGGATGCGCGACGACCGAACCGCTCACGCTCGCCGACACTTGCGACGAATGCGCGCCGCCGCTCGCCGATGCCGTGACCTGCGCATACGGCGCGCGATACGTGCCGCTCACGCCTGCATTGGCATTCGACGATGCAGCACCGCCATTCGCCGTGCCGTACGCGTTGTAGGTGTACTGATCGCGCTCGCCCGCCGTGCCGCCGATGCTAGCCTGCATGCTCGTTGCTCCAGTGCCTGCACTGAGGTTCGTGGACAGCATCGGCGAATGCTGCGTGTGGCCGAGCGGAATCGTCGTGCTCACCATCACTTCGTTCGATAGCGTGCCGTCCGCACTGCGCGTGCGCCCCGCCGTCACACTGTATGTGCCGTACTTGAAGCCGTTCGAGTAGCCGGCCTGATAGAACACGTCGCGTCCCGGGCGGTTCCAGTAGTGCTGCGACGAGACCGTCGCGAACACGGAGCCGTGATCCTTCAGGTTCTGATTGACCGTCAGTTGCAGACGACCCCGCTCGCGGTCGGCGGCATTGACGTCGCCGCCGTGCAACGCGGCGTCGCGCACGCGGGCCGCGTCGGCGAGGCCGAAGTAGCCGGCATCCGAGTAGCGGTACGCGCCGAGCGCGATGTTGGTGTCCGTGGAATCGATAAACTTGCTGTAGCCGATGTGCAGGCTCTGCCCTTGCCGGGTATCCGCGCCCGGCACCTGCGTGCGCGCCGACGTGATATCGCCCGCGATCGCGCCGTATTTCGTGTTGAGGGCTGCACCGAGATTCGCCGCGACATAGCCGTTCGCTGCGATGCCGCCGCCATAAAGCGTGACGAGATTCGTGAGACCGCGTTGCACAGTGAACTGTGCGAAGCCGGGCTTCGTCTGCAGCGAATCGTCGCGCAACTCGCCCGCCGTGAACGCAAAACGCGTCGACCCCGGACGCAGCGATTGCGCGACGGCCGCATAAGGCACAGTAAAGCTCTTCGTGCGGCCATCGGCTTCCGTCACCATCACGTCGAGATTGCCGCCGTAGCCAGTCGCATACAGGTCCTTGATCTCGAACGGCCCAGGCGACACGTTCGTCTCATAGATCACCTGACCGTTCTGGCGCACCGTCACCCGCGCATTCGAGTCCGCCGTGCCACGCACGACGGGCGCATAGCCGCGCAGCGACTCGGGCAGCATGCGGTCGTCGGTGGCGACCTGCGCGCCGCGGAACGACACGCTGTCGAACACGTCGCCCGTCGTCTGAGCGTCGCCGAGCGTCACCTGCGAGCGCAGCTTCGTGATGTCGTGCTGCACATAGGTCGCGATGTTGTCGAACTGCGTCGGCTGATTCGATGCCGAGGTTATCGACGACTGATGCCGAAAGTGCCAGCCGTTCACATTCACGCCCGCATTCAGGCCGAGATACTCCTGCGACGAGTGCAGGCCACCCGCATTCGTCTGGTAACCATTCGCGTTGTAGCTGAGAAAGCCCGCGTTGACGCCGTTGTCCCACAGTTCCGGCGACACATAGCCGCGCGCCATGTTGCGCATGTATTTCTGCGGGACCGAAATGGAAAGCTTCTGCTCGGCGAAGTCGAAGTCGACCGTTGCATCCGGCACCACGGCGCTCACATCGACGCATTCGTCAGCGGCTTCTTTCGCTGCTGCGCGCTCCTTGTCGTCCGCGAGCTTCGTGAAATCGACACCGAAACCTTCGAGCATCTTGCGCGTGACGCACGCCCGCGCATTCTCGCCTTCGTGCGTCGCGACGAAACGCACGCTGTCGCGCGCGACGAAGTTGTCGTTGACCGTGATATCGACCGTATATACACCGGGCGACACGACGTTGCCGCGACCAAGACGGGCGACGTCGACACGCTGCGTGTCGATTTGCAGGAATGTCGTGTCGAACTCGACAGCGGCGCTCTGTTCAGCTGCGCAGACGTTGCCCGAACTCACGCAGCTCATCGCCGCGAACACGGACAGCACGACGGCCGTGACGGGATTCAACACAAACGAGCCAGGCGCGTTGCTGACGGAGACATGCGATTGACGTTGGCGTGAGGGCTTCATGATCCAATAACTTCAATTGCGGGAAACGTCGGCCTGTTGAACAGGTACGAATTGATGTTATGGATTTACGAGATGGAAGTACCTCAGACGACTCCTATTTTTGAGACGTCCAGAGCCTTACGTGCAAAGGCTCAGCGCGCGCCTGGAGTGGCACACGCCGGCCTTTTCGAGATTGATTGGAAGAGGAAAACGGACGGCCGGAATGTCCGGCCGTGTGAAGAAGTGTGAGGTTACGGCGCGATGGTCGCATCGCCTTCGATTGCGCCGCCGTAGTCGTTGATCGCGACGTAGTGCACTTTGCCGGCATGCACACCGTTCATCTGCGGCACTGCGATGATTTCCTGGCCGCGCGGCGCAACCATGCCGCCCTTGTCGTTCTTGTACGTCGCACTGTTGGACGTCACCGTAATCTCGCTGAACGACACGTGATACGCCGTCGGGTTCGACACGGCGAGCGCCTGCCCTTTGCCCTGCGGCGCCGGCACGACCTTCCAGTCGAGCAGGCGGGGCGCCTCGTCCGGCGTGCCGGGCAGCTTCGGCGGGCGCACGAACACCTTGATGCGCGTCCGATAGGCGAACTGCAGCGTGTTGGTGTCGGCCTTCGCATCGGCTTTGGGCGGCACGTCCAGCACGTTGAGCCAGTAGACCGCCTCGCGATCCTGCGGCAGTGCCTCGCCCGTGTACATGACGCGCAGCGTCTGCGACTTGCTCGCGTCCATGCGGAAAATCGGCGGCGTGATGACGAAAGGTGCTTTGCTGTCGCCCGGCTTCGCATCGGCGTTGCCGTCGTCCATCCAGACCTGGACCAGCGACGGCGTACGGCTGTCGTTATTCAGCTTGACGGTCACCTCGCGCTGATCCAGCGGGTACACAACCCGCGTGCCGCCAATCGTCACACTCGCCTGCGCCGCGCCGGCAAACAGCGCACACGCCAAACCCAGACCCGCCAGCACTCGACTCATCGCTTTCATCGCTTCACCCGCTTCACTTTTAGTCACGCATTTTCCGACGCCAAACCCGATCATGAAGGCGCTTGCCGATACAAGCGCCCTCCCGTCCTGCTTACTGGTACTGCATCGTGTACTGCACAGACGTATTGACACTGCCCGGCTGCGCCTTGCCCGTCGCGTAGTACTGCGCGAAGTAGTTCAATGTCGCTGCGCCACCCGAGATCGTCGCGCCGTTGTTGACGACGTCGTTGTTCGCGTTGGTCAGGATGCTGACCGGCTGCATCTGTGCGTTCAGCAGGCGGACTTCGACGTTCTGCGCAGGCGATGCGACGGACTGGTTGACGAGATAGCCGCTGCCCTGGTCGACGGTAGGACCGTTTTCGAAGCGCGCGACGGCCTTCGTTGCCGTGCCCGAGCAGCCGCTCAGCGCCAGCTGGATATCGCCGAGATTCGACGTGCCGGCAACCGCGCCGGCCGACGCCAGCGATCCGGCCGGAACCGTGGGCAGCGTCGTCGTCACGTTGGCGGGCGAACCGGCTGCCACGCCGTTGATCGAGCAGGTCGTATCCGAGACTGCGCCGTTGATCGTGATCGTGCCGTCGGCGGCATGCGCCTTCATCGACTGAAGACCGACGATGCCCATTGCAAGAATGACGGCGGCGGGGATGATACGTTTTTGCATTTTGAATGCTCCTGAAAAGATTGAACGAATGAAGCCTGTTTCGTGAAAACCAGCGGCGCTCTCTCGTGGATGCGTCGCACCGCTTACGCCGACTCGCTGCCGCCCAATCCAACTCATCGTGTGGCCGCGCTGACGATCAGCATGTAAAGAATCTTAAAAATGTCTCGATTCAGAATCTCTAAGACGACTCCGAAAGTAATGAGACAGCGACACGGAAACTCGCGTCGCGCGGAGTCAAATGCAGTAAGCGATTGAAGTGATTCGCGTCAGATTTTGAGAAATGCACCGGGTTTGCGGGACAGATCCAACGCATCGCGCCTATCGCTCGGTCTTCTCAAAATGAGCCGCCAGATGAAAAAAGCCCGAAGCACCCTCACGGGCGCTTCGGGCTTTGCCGAAGAAAAAAGATCGGAATGCGGAACGCTATGCGCCGCTGGCCTGATTCAACGTCAGATGCTTGGTTTCAGGCGCCCACGCAATCGACACGATCATGCCGACCAGCAACACCGCAGACAGCGCAAGCATCGTCCAGTGAAACCCGAGTTGCGCAATGCCGAGCGGCAGCAGAAACGTGCCGACGGCCGAACCGAGGCGGCTGCATGCAATCGCCAGGCCGACGCCGCACGCGCGCACTTCCGTCGGGAAGCACTCGGGCGGAAACACGCCGACCAGGTTCGAGAACGCCGACATCGTCAGTGTGAACACCGCGAACGCGACGATCATCCACAACGCCGCCGACTCCGGCAGCACGGCAAGCGCGAACAGCGACACGCACGTCACCGCGAACGAACCGATCAGGAACGCGCGGCGCGACAGCGCGATCGTCAGCCAGATGCCGAGCAGCGCGCCGACCACCAGAAAGCCGTTAAGCAGGAAGTCCGCGCCCGAGCCGTTGTCGAGATGAATCGCCTTGAGGATCGACGGCAGGAACGTGTAGATCGCGAAGTACGGGATCACGAGGCACACGAAGAACGCGCAGTTGAAGATCGTGCGGCGAATCAGGTCGCGCCTGAACAGACGCGCAAAGCCACCGGGCGCGTGCGCATGTTCGTCGTGCGCGCCATCGAGCGTCACGTTCGGGCCGAAGTACTTCAGCACGACGGCCTTCGCTTCTTCTACGCGTCCCTTGCCGTGCAGCCAGCGCGGCGATTCCGGCGTGCCGATGCGCATGAACAGCACGGCCAGAGCCGGCACACCCGCCGACGCGAGCAGCCAGCGCCACGCGTCAGGCGAAGCGTCCGCGTAGTACAGGCCGAGCACGTTCGCGACCACATAGCCGATCGTCCAGATCACGCTGAACGAGCCGAGCAGCGTGCCGCGATGCTTGCGCGGCGAGAACTCCGCGAGGATCGCGTGACCGACGGCGAAATCGCCGCCCATGCCGAAGCCGATCAGCACGCGCAGTGCGCACAGCATCGCCGGCGACGATACATAGAACTGCGCAAACGCCGCGATCGTGATGATGAGAAAGCTCAGCAGGAAAATGCGCTGGCGGCCCATCCGATCCGACAGCCAGCCGAAAATCAGGCTGCCGACGAAAATACCCATCAGCGCCGAGCTGCCGATCATGCCTTGCCAGAACGCATCGAGCGGCATCTGCTTGTTGAGCATCGCGAGCGCGTAGCCGATCGTGCCGAGCGCGTAGCCTTCCGTGAAATGCGCGCCGAATGTGAGCCCGGCGATCTTGACGTGGAACGCGTTGAGCGGAACGTCGTCGAGCGAGACGGTCTGTACGTTCGCGGGTTGCGCGTGAGCCTGCGCGGCAACGCGCGGGGATTGGGACGCGAGACCGGACGGCCGCGCGAGCAGGTCTTGATCGCTCAAGATGTCTCCTTCGTTTTATCGCGCGTCCCGTGGTTCGCGCCGGGACGCGTACTCCCTTGCCATCCGCCGCGCGTGACGGACGAAGCGTCGACGATCCGCCGACGGTCAGCGGCCGAGGCCGCCCATCATCATGTACTTCAGCTCGACGTATTCATCCATGCCGTACTTCGAGCCTTCGCGGCCGAGGCCCGATTGCTTGACGCCGCCGAACGGCGCGACTTCCGTCGAGATGATGCCCTCGTTGATACCGACCATGCCGCTTTCGAGCGCTTCCGCCACGCGCCACGCACGTGCGAGATCGCGCGTGTAGAAGTAGGCGGACAGACCGAACGGCGTGTCGTTCGCAGCCCGGATCGCTTCGTCTTCCGTCTTGAAGCGGAAACAGGCTGCCACGGGGCCGAAGGTTTCTTCGCCGGCGATCAGCATCGAGCGCGATGCGTCGACGAGCACGGTTGGTTCATAGAATGTGCCGCCGAGCGCGTGACGCTTGCCGCCCGTCAATGCGCGAGCGCCATGATTCAACGCATCCGCGACGTGCGCTTCGACTTTGGTCAAAGCCGCTTCGTTGATCAGCGGACCTTGCTCGACCTCGCCCTTCAGCGCATCGCCGACACGCATCTTCTTCACGGCTTCGGTCAGTGCCTGCGTAAAGGCATCATAGATGCCGTCCTGCACATAGAAGCGGTTCACGCACACGCAGGTTTGCCCGGTGTTGCGGAACTTCGACGCCATTGCGCCCTGCACGGCGGCGTCGATATCCGCGTCGTCGAACACGATGAACGGCGCGTTGCCGCCCAGTTCCAGCGAAAGCTTCTTCAACGTATCCGCCGACTGCTTCGCGAGCAGCTTGCCGACCCGCGTCGAACCCGTGAACGACAGCTTGCGCACAACCGGGGATTCCGTCAGCACGCCGCCGATCGCCACAGCGTCACCCGACACGATGTTGAACACGCCCGCCGGAATGCCCGCGCGCTCGGCGAGCACGGCCAGCGCGAATGCCGACAGCGGCGTTTCTTCCGAAGGCTTGAGTACCATCGTGCAGCCAGCCGCTAACGCGGGACCGGCTTTGCGCGTGATCATCGCGAGCGGGAAATTCCACGGCGTGATCGCCGCGACCACCCCGACAGGCTCGCGCGTGACGATGATCTTCGAATCGGGCTTCGGGCTCGGAATCACGTCGCCATAGCTGCGCTTCGCTTCTTCGGCGAACCACTCGAAGAAGCTCGCCGCATAGCCGACTTCGCCTTTTGCTTCCGCGAGCGGCTTGCCCTGCTCGCGCGTCATCAGTTCGGCGAGCGCATCACGATGTTCGAGCATCAACTCGCCCCAGCGCTTTACGCGTGCGCCGCGCTCTTTTGCCGTCAGCGCGCGCCAGGCGGGAAACGCGCGTTCGGCGGCGGCGATGGCTTGCGCCGTTTCCTGCGCGCCGCCCTTCGCGACGTTGGCGATCAACTCGCCCGTCGCCGGGTTGCGAACCGCGTAGGTGTTCGCGCTTTCGTACCACTCGCCGTTGATGTAGTGGCCTGTGCGGAGAAATTCGCTCATGCTGCTTTACCCAGATTGCCCGCGAGGTTGCCCGTTTCATCAGCGGCGAACACGCCTTGCGCCGGACGCGCATCGCGCGCGATGCGCTTGCCCGCCGTGTAGTCGTTGATCAAATCGCACGGCGTATAGTTGCGCTCCAGCTCGTGCAGTTCGTCTGCGTCGAGCTTCGTGTTCAGCGCGGCCAGCGCGCTGTCGAACTGCGCCGGTGTATCCGCGCCGACCAGCATGCTCGCGACGCCTTCATGCTGCAGCACCCACGCCTGCGCAATCTGCGCCGCCGATACGCCGCGCTTCGCCGCCACACGCGCCACCGATGCCGCGATCTCGCGCGACGCCACGTCGCCGTACATCTGCGAAGTGAAGAAGTCGGTCTGGTTGCGCGTCGATTGCAGATCGCTCGTCAGCAGGCCGCGTGCGAGCGGGCTGAACACCGATACGCCGACGCCCTGATCCTGGCAATACGGAATCATTTCGCGCTCTTCCTCGCGATACGCGAGGTTCAGCTGCAGCTGCATATTGATCGGCTTGTGCCAGCCGTTGCGCTCGCACACCTGCATGATCTTCGCGAACTGCCACGTGTACATCGTCGATACGCCAATGTAGCGAGCCTTGCCAGCGCACACGATATCGTTCAGTGCGCCCATCGTTTCTTCGACGGGCGTGTTCACGTCGAAGAAGTGCAGCATGTAGATATCGACGTAGTCCATGCCCAGACGCTTGAGCGATCCGTCGATGCCGTCCATCACGTGCTTGCGCGAATGGCCGCCCGCGTTCTGATACGTGCCCATGTCGTAGCCGACCTTGGTCGTCACGACGATCTCTTCACGGCGCGCGAGGCGCTTCAGAATGCGGCCGACCACTTCTTCGCCGACGCCTGTCGAGTAGAAGTCTGCAAGGTCGATAAAGTTGACGCCGGCTTCGAGCGCGTGACGCACGATCGGTTCGCTTTGCGCTTCATCGAAAATCCACGGCTTCCATTCCGGCGTGCCCATGTTCATCGTGCCGAGGCACAGGCGCGAAACCTTCAGGCCCGACTGACCGAGGCGAACGTATTCCATGTTGGATCTCCTGGCTTAGCGCTGCTTCGGCGTATAGAACGGATTCGAAACTTCGCGCGCGGCGGCGAACACTTCTTCCTTGTGCGGCAGGCCCTTCATCGCCGCGAGAATCGCGTTCTTGCATGCGCGGTAGTTGTTCTCGAAGACGGCGTCGAGATCGTCGGTCTTCGGGTTGACCCAGTTCGCCGACACGACGACCCAGTCGTTCTCCGCTTCGGGCGGCAGCGTGCCGTTTTCCAGCGACTCGGCGACCGCTTTCGCGATGCCGGCCTGCGATGCACCCCACGTCGCGTTGCCGTGGAAGTCGCCTTCGATCTGCGCCTTGTTCACGTACAGCGTCAGCGGCTTGGTCGGCACGCCCGGACGCGCGATCACCACGAACGGCGCGTGGCCCGCCGACGGCGTGGACAGTGCCGTCGCGAACGCCTGGCCAGCGGGGCCGCTGCGCGGACCGACCAGCACGTTGATGTGCGCGAGGTTCACGCCCGGGCCTTCGAATCCTTCGCCGATATACAGTTGCTTCTCAGTGGTGCTCATCTGTCCAGTTCCATCAGGTTGAGTGGGATGCGCTGATTGTGCTGGCCGAAAAGCGGGACGATGAAGCGATGTTTTGTGATCCGGGGTATGAGGCGGACTCAACTCCGGGTTTCCACCAAGTCATGACCGAAGCCATGCCAACGTTGAGGTGAGCGTTTTCGGGAACGGTGAACGACGGCGCGCAAGAGGCCGTTTTAAGAGCGCGCGGCGTTCGCAACGCATGCGCGCGCAACGTGGCTGGCTCTATTCGCGAAGGCTCGAAGACGCTCGTGTATCGAAAGCCCCAGACCCTTGCTGCATAAGGCTTTCAAGCAAACGACCACAGGCCTGAAAACGCGCTGCGCGAAGCGTGCATCGGCTGATCCGCGAGCCGGCGGCCGCGAACCCGGCGCGATCCTGTGAAGGATCAGCGCCAGTTCAACGAGGGAAAGGTGAGAGTTTTCGGGATTGCTGTACGGTGCGCTTAGCGAGTGCCGAATAACTCACTATTCGATCCACCGGGGGACAAGAAGGGACAAGAAAAAACAGGAAGAAGCGCAAGCGCGCCGATCGACGGGCGCAGGCGTCGGGCTTCATTCGTCGATCAGAAACTTCTCGCGATTCTTGCCCGCGAGCCAGCCCGGCGCGCGGCCACGTCCGCTCCAGGTTTCGCCCGTCTTCGGGTTGCGGTATTTCGGCGGCAGCGCGGGTTTGCGCGGCGCGCGTGCCGCCGCCTTGCTCGAGAATCCGAGTTCTTCCGCGGTGATGCCGTAGTCAACGATCTTCTGTTTGATATCAGCGATCGCCTGGGTCACTTCCTGTTCACGTGCCTGTTCCATCTCTTTCTGAAGCTTTTCGAGCTGGGCGGTCAGTTGTCTGTATGTGGCCATCTGGCGGGGTCTCCCTGGAAGGCGGTTCGGCAACTGAGACCGTACCAGACCTAAAAAGTGCCGGGTAGCAGTGCCGCGCTGTCAGACGTTCACGAGCACTGCGCTTCAATCACGTGGCTGTCATTCTTCGATTGCGTCGTAAAGGCGGCGCTCGAAATCGACCACCATGTCGAACGGTTCGACGGAGCGCCGCTGTATCAGCATCTGTCCGATCAGGTTTTCGACAGGATCGGCGAACCAGCTCGTGCCGAAGGCGCCAGGCCATCCAAACGATCCCGTCGAACGATAGCCGAGCGGCAACTGCTGCGCCGGATCGTCGACGATGGAAAGCCCGAGGCCGAAGCCCTGTCCCGACCACTTCACGTGTCCGATGGACGGCATGCGCCGCTGGTCGCGCGCGAGGAAGTTGGTGCGCATCAGGTCGACGGAACGATGCGACAGCAGACGTACATCGCCGACGCGGCCGCGTCCGAGCAGCAGCCGCGCGAACTGCAGATAGTCTTCCGCCGTCGACACCAGCCCGCCACCCCCGCTATGAAAGCGCTGCGGGTTGGCCCAGCGGCTCGCGGGCGGGCGGTCTTCAACCACGCGCCGACGCGTGTCGGGATCGATCGCATAGGCGGTCGCGAGGCGCGCAAGCTGCGCATCGGGCACCACGAACGCCGTGTCGCGCATGCCGAGCGGCTCGAAAATGCGCGTGCGGAAAAAGTCGCCGAGCGAGAGTCCGCTGATCCGATGGATGAGGACGCCGAGCACATCCGTCGCGATGCCGTAATGCCAGCGCGAGCCTGGGTGGAACATCAGCGGCAACGTCGCGATGCGTGCAAGCCACGCGTCGGGCTTGTCGGCCGACTCGAAGCCGTTGAACACCGACGCATACGCACCGGCGAGCGGTCCCGTCGACGTGAAGTGATACGCGAAGCCCGCGCGATGCGTAAGCAGATCGAGCACGGTGATCGGCGTGCGGGCCGGCTCGGTCTGTTCGAGCGAACCCGCGGCGTCGCGCAACACGCGCGGCGAGGCAAGCTCGGGCAGCCATTGCGCGACGGGCGCATCGAGCGTGAGGCGGTCTTCTTCGGCGAGCATCATGATCGCTGCGCTCGTCACCGGCTTGGTCATCGACGCGATGCGAAACAGCGTGTCATGCTGCATCGGCAGACGCTCGCCTTCATCTCGCCAGCCGCGCGCGTCGAACAGACCGATCTCGCCGTTGCGCCATGCAAGCGTGACGACGCCGGCCACTTCGCCGCGATCGATGTAGCCTTGCATCGCATCCGTCAATCGCGTGAGGCGCGCGGCCGAGAATCCTGCTCTGTGCATAGACAATCCCAGTGGGCAAGGCGGAACGCGCACCACGTGGCGGCGCTCAGCGCTTGAAACGAACTTCGAGTGCGTGCAGCGCGTCGCTGAGCTTCTGAACGCGCCTGATCTGCGACGGCACCAGCGCAGCAAGCGATACCGACTCGATGCGGTTGCGCCAGTATGACAGCGGAATCCCGTCGGCAGCAGAGATCCGCGAGATGACGTGCTCCAGATGCTCGATGTCCTTCTCGATCTGCTCGTGGTTCATTGCCTTCCCCGTCGTCCCTCGCAAGGCGTCATCGATTAGCACGAAATGTGCCGCGGGAAATCGACGGCCGCTCTCTCAATGTCGTTGTATGCCTGCACGCTTCCCGAAAAGCACATGAACAGTGCGTCTTCGTCGCAGCACCGCCGCATTCGCTGTCTAGACAATCTATACGAGGATATCGACGCGTTCCGTTGGGCGCCGCACGGAAGCGCCTCGCGCGATGCGTCAGCGCAACGCTCTTGCGTCGCGCGAAGTCACGTGCAGCGGCGGTTGTTCAATGGAGTGGAGAAATCGGCAAGCGTACGGGCCGATCTGCCCGAATGCCGAAACGAAGCAATGACGTTCGGGTCGATGCAGATGCATCGACCTCGACATGTAGCGTGGGATAGTCGAAGCGAGGTGCTTCGGAGCCGGCCGCGAGCGCGGCCGGAAAAGCGAATGCCTGGAATGCAGTGCGTCTTACTTTCCGCGGCACGCGTATAGAAGACTGCGCACGCCGTTCTCGGTTGTCGTGCGCATGGTATCGAACGCGCCGCCGCACATCGCCTGCGCCTGCTGCTCGCAGTTGTCCGAGCCTGCCGGGCATTGCACCAGCGTCGTCGGCCGGCCGTCCGGCGAGAACAGCGGCGGCGCGCTGCTGCACGCGGCGAGCGCGCCCGTCATCGCGAGAACGGCGGCAAGCGACGCGCCGCGAACCCAATGCGTCGCGCGAGCCGCAGATGTTTGACTGCGTTTCATGAAAATCCCCGTTGGCCACTTGTTTTTCGACGAACGGGATTGTGCCATGCCCGCCTTGCGTTGCGTTTATCGCGTCATTGAGGCTGTCTGTCGGGTTCCGCAAGGGTCTTGTAGGGCATCGGTCCATGCGTGCTCGTGCCGATCCGCACGAACACCTGTTCGACGTCGGGGATCGCTTCGAGTTGCTGCTGCAACGCGCGCCTGTCGAACGATGCGCCCGCGCAACCTTCCGCGTAGACGAAACGGCGCTGCACCGTGATCCACACACTCGTGCCGTCGAACGCATGCGCGTCCGTGAAGCGCACGCGAATCGCCTTGGCGATATCCGCGTCGTACATATACGAGTTCGGCTTCGTGCATTTGTGCGCGAGCCAGCAGGTCGTGCCGCGCTCCGCCCGATAGTGCGCATCGTCTTCCATCTGCGCGCGGGTCATCATCGGACCGAGCGGCACGGGGCAATCGGCGAGCGCATGCGAGAGCGCGAAGAACGGATCGCTGTACCAGTTGCGCCGCTCATCCGGCCCGCCCGCCGGCGACGCCTGCTGCGCATGCAACGGAACGCAGACTGCATTCGCGATGAACAGCACGATCCAGATGATCCAGCGTGTCATGACCGCATCTCCTTCGAGTTCGCCTGGTTGCAGGCACCACGATCGTACTGCGCAGCGGCGCTCGCGGCGAGCGCCACCCAAGTTGCGCGACGGTCACACGTCGATGCCGTACGCGGCGATCTTCTTGTAGAGCGTCGCGCGCCCCATGCCGATGCGGGCGGCCGCTTCCGTGACACGTCCATCGCAGGCGCGCAGTGCATCGTCGAGAAAGCGCTTTTCGAACGCCGCCATCGCGTCCGCCCACTGCTGCGGTTCCGATTCTGTCGATGCTCCGACCACCGCACGCTGCACGGGTGCCGGCGCCTCGTACGCGGCCTGCCCGCGCACGGGTCCGATGAACGGCGCAAGCGCGCGTGCGTCGATGCGTTCGCTGTCGGACAGCATCACCGCGCGCTCCAGCGTGTTGTGCAGTTCGCGCACGTTGCCGGGCCAGCCGTATGAACACAACAGACGCAGTGCATCGTCCTGCAGTTCGAAGTGGCTGCCGCGCACCTGCGTCGAGAGATCTTCGAGGATCGTATAGGCGAGCGCCTCGATATCCGTTTGCCGCTCGCGCAGCGGCGGCGCATGGATGGTCAGCACGTTGAGACGATAGAACAGATCCGGGCGGAAGCGTCCCTCGGCGACGAGCGCGGGCAAATCCGCCGAGGTCGCCGCAATGATCCGCACGTCGGCGCGCACGATGCGGTTCGAGCCGAGCGGCTCGAACTCGCGGTCCTGCAGCACGCGCAACAGCTTGCCTTGCAACGGCAGCGGCATGTCGCCGATCTCGTCGAGAAAGAGCGTGCCGCCATCGGCGAGTTCGAACTTGCCGACCCGGCCCTTGCGGTCCGCACCCGTATAGGCGCCCGCCGCCGCGCCGAAGAATTCGACTTCGAGCAAGGCGTCGGGAATCGCGGCAACGTTGACGGTGACGAGCGGCTTCGTCGAGCGTGAGGAGGCACCGTGGATCGCATGCGCGAGCAGTTCTTTCCCTGTGCCCGTTTCGCCGAGCAGCAGCACGGGCGAATCGACTTGCGATGCGCGCCGTGCCTGGCGCTTCACTTCGAGACTCGCGGCGCTCGTGCCGACGAAGCTCGCGAACGTATATTTCGCACGGCGCGCCTGCGCCAGCGACTGACGCGTCGCGATCAGTTCCTGCTGCACGCGCGAGTAGTGAGAGAAAAGCGGCGTGAGCGCCTTCATCTCGTCGAACAGCGCGAAGCCGACGGCGCCGACCGTCTTGCCTGCATCGTCCTTCAACGGCAGCCGCGTGACCACGAGCGGCTCGCGATCCGTTTCGAGAATGTCGAGCAGGATCGGCTTGCCCGTCATCACGACTTCGCGCATCAGGCTGTTCGGGATCACCGCTTCGCAGTCGCGGCCGATCGCCTGCTGCGGATCGGAAAAGCCGAAGCGGGCCGCGTAGCGCTTGTTGATCCACACGACGCGCGCGTCGGCATCGACGATGAAGGTGCCTTCGCTGAAGTTTTCGAATGTGCGGAAAAGCGAGTCCATCGCGCGACGCAGGACGTCGCTGTAGGTCGCGGGCAAGCCCGACCAGTCGTTCATCATGTTGACGCTGTCTCCTAGTATCCTACTTATAGTTTTTGTCTCAATTCGTAGACGGATTATCTCACGTACGAGACATGCAACACCCCCGTCAATTGGGGTATGCTTCGCCGCATCGACTTCGAAGGACAGAATTTTGTCTCTCTTTTGAGACGATTCTGTACTATCGTTCGAATCGACGCGTGACTTCCCTGCTGCTCAGGCCGGAGAAACCCGCGCGACGGTCTTGGCACGGAACCTGCATCGATGGGCGCCTGTCGCCGTGGCCCGCTCGCGCGCGTCAACGTAGAACAACCAAGTACTGGAGACTCAATTGGCTTTTGTCATCGTCCTCGCCGCCCTGGCGTTCCTGATGTTTGCCGCCTATCGCGGCTACAGCGTGATTCTCGTCGCGCCGATCGCCGCGCTCGGCGCGGTGCTGCTCGTCGAACCCGCCGCCGTCGCGCCCGTGTTTTCGGGCATCTTCATGGAGAAGATGGTCGTCTTCGTGAAGCTCTACTTCCCTGTGTTCCTGCTCGGCGCCGTGTTCGGCAAGGTGATCGAACTGTCGGGCTTCGCCGCGTCGATCGTGCATTCGGCCATCCGCTATATCGGCCGCTCGCGCGCCAACGCGGTGATCGTCGCCGTGTGCGCGCTGCTGACGTATGGCGGCGTGTCGCTGTTCGTGGTCGTGTTCGCGGTGTATCCGTTCGCGGCGGAGCTGTATCGCCAGAGCAATATTCCGAAGCGCCTGATGCCGGGTGCGATCGCGCTGGGCGCGTTCTCGTTCACGATGGATTCGCTGCCGGGCACGCCGCAGATCCAGAACATCATCCCGACGACGTTCTTCAAGACGACGGCATGGGCCGCGCCCGGTCTCGGTATCGCCGGTTCGCTGTTCATCATCATCGTGGGCCTGTCGTTCCTCGAATGGCGCCGCCGTTCGGCGATGGCCAAGGGCGAAGGCTACGGCACGTCGCTCCTCAACGAGCCGGAACCGATCGAAACCGACTCGCTGCCGCATCCGCTCCTCGCAATCGCACCGCTGGTTCTGGTCGGCGTCGCGAACTTCGTGCTGACGCGCATGATCCCCGAGTGGTACGGCGCAACCTACACCGTTGCCGCCGATGTGCTGCCGGGCAATCACACACCCGTGACGGCGACGATCAAGACCGTGGTCGCTATCTGGTCGGTGGAAGGCGCGTTGCTGCTGGGCATCCTGCTCGTCGTGCTGACGGCATTCGGCCGCGTGAAGGAGCGTTTTGCGTCGGGCACGAAGGCGGCTGTCGGCGGCGCGCTGCTCGCTTCGCTGAACACCGCTTCGGAATATGGCTTCGGTGGCGTGATTGCGGCGCTGCCCGGCTTCATCGTCGTGAGCGATGCGCTCAAGAGCATCCCGAATCCGCTCGTGAATGCGGCCGTTTCTGTCAGCTCGCTTGCAGGTATCACGGGCTCCGCTTCGGGCGGCATGAGCATCGCGCTGGCGGCGATGTCGGATCTGTTCATCAAGGGCGCGGAAGCTGCGCACATTCCGATGGACGTGCTGCATCGCGTGGTCGCGATGGCGAGCGGCGGTATGGATACGCTGCCGCACAACGGCGCAGTGATCACGCTGCTGGCCGTGACGGGATTGACGCACCGCGAGTCGTATCGCGACATCTTCGCGGTGACGGTCATCAAGACGCTGGCGGTGTTCTTCGTGATCGGGCTTTACTATGCGACGGGACTGGTTTAAGCCGTCGTTCAGATAAAAAAGGGGCGCACTTGAAGTGCGCCCCTTTTTTATTGCATCACCGCGAGATCAGCGGTGCATTCAGCTCGACACGTATGCAACGTACGGACCGAGACCCACTGACGACGACGCACCCGAAATGCCGTAGTACATGTGACGGCCGTAAAAGAACGGCATACCGATATCGATGCCGTTGTACAGCGCGACGCCCAGGTTGTTGAACGCGAAGTTGCCGGAGTTGACCAGCGTCACGCCGTTGCTGACGTTGAACTGAACTGACGCCGTCGCGCCGTTCGTTGCCGTGAAGATGGCCGACAGCCCCGTCGGCGCAGCAGGGGTATAGAACCCCTTGGCTCCCTTGGTCAACGAAGCGCTCTGGAAGTAAAAGCCGCTTGAGCCCGAATCGAAGAAGGCCGTCTTGCTATACGAGCGTCCTTCGAACGAGGCATCCACATTTCCCGCGGTAGTGGTCGACAACACGGTCGCGCTCGTTCCCCTCAGCGCATTGTTCGACTGGGTATCGATGCCGAACACCAGCGTCCCGTTCGCCGTCGCAGCGCCGGTGTCGGCGACCTGATACATCTCGACGATCACGCCGTTGTTGTCAGTTGCGAACTGCGTCACGGGATTCGGCACCTGACTCGTCAACGGCACCTGCGTCGGCGTGCAGGTCGAGCCCGAGCACACATAGTAGGCACCTATCACCGCACCGTTCGCGCAATCCGCGCCGCAGTCGTATGGCTGGGTGCCAATGCCGAGGATGCCGTTGGCGCCGAGATCCGCGACCGTCGCCATATTCGTGCCCGTCATGCATCCGTTGACGCCAGTCGGAATGCTCGCACTCAGTGCGGGATCGGAGATCACCTGGATCGGCATGTTCTTCGCGACTTCGCTCGACATGCTCAGGTCCGCCCGACGAACGAGGCCCCACGTGTTGCCCGAGCCGAACGACACGCATTCGGCGAGCGGCTGCGCGGCTACTGTCTCCTGCGTCAACTGGTTATAGGTGCCGCTCGGAATGGCGGACGCGAACAGGCGCAAGCCAAACGATCCCGTATCGACGAGGACGTTGTCGATGGTCGAGCAGTTCAAGCCGGCGTTCGTGTTGGGCGCGCAGATCCTGATGCTCACCATCGGGAAGTTCAACACGTTACTGACCGACGATACGACGATCGGCACCGTATTCGACGCGCTCGACGACACGGGCGTCGCCGTCGGATCGGCGAATGCGGTGCTGACGGCCGTACTGGTGGCAGCCGTCGAGCTCGACGCACCGGACGATCCGCCGCCGCCGCAACCCGCGAGGGCGACACACATGCCACTGACGGCAAGCATCCACTTCAATGCACGCATTTGCTGTCCCCTTGCCTTATTGGATGTCATCGCTGCTCATGCCGGCGGGAAGATCCGCCGGCACCCACGCACGTCCGACGTAGGCACCCATATGGCCGCCTGTCTCGACCACGACATCCGAGCGTTGCACGGTCGCGGGACCAAACGCGCTGCCCCGTTGCGCATGCTGCTGGTTGACGGTATCGAGATAGCCTGCGAAGTGGCTGCCCAGCAGCGAACTGAGATCGGGCGTGTGAGGGCCATGCCAGGTCGCGGCAAAGACGACCCCCGATTGCCCGACGTACTCGCGAACCAGCGTGCCGTCGGCCAGCGTGGCCTCGTTGACGGTATAAGGCACGGCAGATGCGCTCATGCGCCTGACGGCCTGAGTCGAGCTTGCGCTGGCGCTGGCGGCATAAGTTGGTCCGGCGCCGAGCGCCGCATGCGCGGAAATACAGTTGGCCAATGCAACCGCTGCCAACAGACATTGGAGACGTATTTTCATTAAGTCCTCGGATTATTCTTTTCGATCGAAACCAATCTCCGCCCCTGCAATGCGATTTAATATTTGCCTTCCCTTGAATCTTTGAACGTACGGAAGGCGCCCATGCGCAGGCATGACGGAGATCAAATCCGGTTAACGGTACGAGAGCTTTAAACTGAAGAAAAACCTGAGGACAGGCGGATGGCCATTTCCATTTCGACAGTTAAATGAAATGAATAGAAAGACCAAACGAATCTTCGAGATGCCTGATTCCGCATGCATCAGGCAAACGATGTTGCACGAATACGATGACCACAAACAACAACGGCGCGCATGCCCTAAAGCATGCGCGCCGTTTTATTTGTTCTTTTTAGAGAGCCTGAACGGACGGACCATCGTGCTTCGTCGAATCGACGACGATGTTTCCCCGATCATGTTCGACCATCGCAGTGCGAGTCAGGTCGGCGCCAACATCACGCGCGCCCGAAGTTGCCGATACAGATTCCGTCATGGTGTCCAGGGAAGGCGTGAGATAAATAACGACAGATCGCACATAAACTCCGATTGGCACCAAGCCCGCATTTTAACGCATGCGGAGAAGTCTTCCGCATTTTGCGCGAGCGGCAGACGAACGAAAACAACGCGCCGCTGCAAGCGGCGCGTGCGTTGACACGTCGACACATCAGCGAAACGTAAGGACGCTAGTGACGCATCGACTCCGGCAGCGACATCAGCAATGCCGTGATGTCCATGTCTTCGTCGAGTTCAGGCCAGAACAGCTGCTGCTTGTCGAGCGAAATCGCGAAATGCTCGCGCTCCGAATCGGTCGCAGCGGCGAGCGTGGGAAACCAGTTGAGTGGAAATTCGACGGCTCGGCCGTCGGACAGATCGAGAAACAGGTGTGCACTATCGAAATGCACATCGACGGCATCGGCACGCATGATCGCCTCCCGCGGGGGTCCAATCAAACGATAGCCGTGCCAGCCGCGTGCTTCAAGCGCTTTGCACAGGGCCCGAACAGAAAGGCGCGCGTTACAGCTCGGGCCTTGCGAGATCGTGTTCGACGATATGCTCGCCGTATACCTGCGCCGCGGCGAGCGCTTCTTCCTTCGTCGGATAGGGACCGAGATCGGGCGCACCGTCGAACGGAAACAGCAGGCGTCCGTCCGTCTTGCGCACCACGCGCAGCACGCCGAAAAAGCGCCGGTAGCCGGCGAGCTTCGAGCCCGCGCTGACTTCGAAATCGCCCTCGCTCTTGCCGGGCACACTGGGAATGAAACCGCTCATGATGGACTTCTTGAATGCGTGAACTGTCGTGCGAAAAGCGCTATTTTCGCATGCTCATTGTGTGCGCTTCATGTCGGCGCACATCCGGCGCATTCAACGGAGCGTGGACGCGTCGCCTGGCCGCTCGTTGATGTACGTCGCCACGTCGCGCTGTTCCAGAGCGTCGCCGAGTTTCATGCGCAGGAAGCTGCTCGTCGTATAGCGCGTCACGCCGGCATAGAACTGGCTGACGAGCTTCATCACCATCGCCGAATACGTGGGGATCAATTCCGGGTTGATCGAAAAGTTGTCGTAGTTGATGATCGCCTGCGGCTTGATCCGCACGCCCGACAAACGCGATTCGACCTCGTGCCGGATCGTGTCGATCTGTTCCTGCGTCGTGACCTGCAAGCCCTCGAAGTTGACGAAGAACATGTTCTTCTCGGCGTCGAAATTGAAGCGCTCTTCGAGCGGCAAGCTCAGCAGCAACGTGCGCAAGCCCATCGGCGCGGCGCGAAAAATGCGCTCGTCCATCAGACGCGGCGGCCGTTCGATGATCGGCGTAAAGCCCATCTGCGCGACGATATCGTTCTGCACGTCGACACCGGGCGCGACTTCCGTCAGTTCGAGTCCGCGCGGCGTCAGCGCGAACACGCAACGCTCGGTGATGTACAACACGTGCTGCCCGCGCTTCGCTGCATATTCGCCGCTGAACGTACGATGCTCGACTTCATCGACGAACTTCTGGCACGTGCCTTCGCGATTGATCTTGAGGCGCCCATCTTCGATCGCGACATCGAGATTGCCCGCGTTGAAGGTGCCGACGAACACCACGCGCTTCGCGCTCTGGCTGATGTTGATGAAACCGCCCGCGCCCGCGAGCTTCGGTCCGAATTTGCTGACGTTGAGATTGCCCTGGCGGTCGGCTTGCGCGAGTCCGAGAAAGGCGATGTCGAGGCCGCCGCCATCGTAAAAGTCGAACTGATACGGCTGATCGATGATGGCCTGGGTGTTGGTCGCCGCGCCGAAATTCAGCCCGCCGGCCGGAATGCCGCCGATCACGCCCGGCTCCGTCGTCATCGTGAAGAGATCGATCACACCCTCTTCGTTCGCGACATTCGCAATGCCTTCGGGCATACCGATGCCCAGATTCACCACGCTATTCGCCATCAGTTCCATCGCCGCGCGCCGCGCGATCACCTTGCGCTCGGTCAGCTCCATCGGCGGCACCGAACTCGCGGGCACGCGCAGTTCGCTCGCGAACGCGGGCGAATAGGGCTCGGCGAACGTCTGCCAGTGATGCTCGGGGCGCGCGACCACGACGCAATCGACCATGATGCCCGGTATCTTCACGTCGCGCGGATTGAGCGTGTTCGTATCGGCGAGCCGTTCGACCTGCACGATCACGACGCCACCCGAATTGCGCGCCGCCATCGCAATGGCGAGTGCTTCGAGCGTCAGCGCCTCGCGTTCCATCGTGACGTTGCCGTTCGCGTCGGCCGTGGTGCCGCGAATGATCGCGACGTCGATGGGGAAGGTCTTGTAGAACAGATGCTCGTTGCCGTCGATTTCCATCAGCCTGACGAGATCTTCCGACGTGCGGCCATTCAGCTTGCCGCCGCCGTGACGCGGATCGACGAAGGTGCCGAGACCGATCGTCGACAGATGTCCCGGCTTGCCCGCGGCGATATCGCGGAACAGATGCGAGATCACGCCTTGCGGCAGGTTGTAGGCCTCGATGCGGCCGTCGATGGCGAGTTGCTGCAGCTTCGGCACCAACCCCCAATGCCCGCCGATCACGCGGCGCACGAGCCCTTCGTGCGCGAGATGGTTCAGCCCTTTCGATTTGCCGTCGCCCTGCCCTGCCGCGTACACGAGCGTGAGATCGAGATGCGCGCTCGATGCATCGGGTGTCCCCAGCGCACCCGGCCCGCCCGACGTCGCCGCGTTCGCGTCGAAGAAACGCTCCTCCAGCGCGATCGCCACTTCTTCGGCGAAGCCGACACCGACGAAACCGCCCGTCGCAATCGTGTCGCCCCGACGAATCAGTTCGACGGCAGCGCGCGCGCTCACGACCTTGTCGCGTCCGACCTTGCGCTCGGTGACGGGGAACGGGTATTGGAAAACGGCGCGCATGGGGTCTCCTGGTTGCTGCCCGTCCGGGCGGATGCCGGCACGGGTTGCGACGTGCGAGGTGCAACCCCTCGCGGAATATGCGGTTTTTGCGGTGCCTGAACACTCAGGTTAGCAAGCCGCGCAAGCGGCGTCAGCATTTATCGACACTGGACAAAAGCGCTGCGCGATTCTCCGAACCGGCGGTCGTTTAAAAAGTCAGCCGCATTTTCAGGCCGCATTTTGAATGCAATGGCGAAAGCTTAGGTAAGCAAAGCTTTTCCAGTGTGCTGCGGATTCTTGTTAAAACGATGCGTTGCGCATTCGTATAAATCATTCCGCATGCGCGCCGTTGTGCAAACAACGACGCTATGGTTCGGCCCTTTGAAAACAGGCACAATCGCTCAGGCTAAACAAAAATCGCGGCGCGCCGTTAACGCAGCAAGCAGCGCCGTCCGCATGCGCAGCAATAATTACCGCCGAAGCGGCTGGCCACCATGAAAGGCAATACTTTTCCCCATCCGATCAACGCACGATGCGCAGCACGCTTGAGCCTGCTCGCGCTGTCGACAGACGCCGCGTTCGCCGTTGCGCCGTATCGGCGCGTCCCGCGCGCCGCGTTGTGCGCACACTGAGGCGAGTCCGCACATGCCGACGAGCCTTCCATTGAAGTGGCGCCGCGCACTGCGCCGGCACGCCGCGAACCCATCGCAACAGGATCAGCACTTTCTTTCGCTTCTGCTCGGCGCATGGTCGAGCCGCCGCCCTGTCGGTCCCATCGGCTTCGCGATCAGCGTCGCCACGGGAATCGGCGCCGGCACGGCGAGCATCGCGCTGCAAATGGCGTTGCGCGGCTCCGTGAGCGCGCCCTTCAGCGCACAGGTTGCAATAGGCGCGACAGTGGGCGCAATCGCGATGATCGCGACACGTCAGCGCTTGGCCGCGCAGAAAGCGCGGCACGCAGCGGCGATGGCGCTGGCCAGTTCGTTCCTCGACGCGAGCCGCGATTGCGTCAAGCTGCTCGACCTGCAAGGGCACATGCTGCGCATCAACGACTACGGCGCGACGCTGATGGAGGCGTCGTCGCCCGTGCAGCTGGCGGGCGCGGACTGGCTCGGTTTCTGGAAAGGCGGCGATCACGATGCCGCGACGACCGCGTTCAGGAACGCGCTGAACGGCACGCCCGCATCGTTTCGCGGCAGTTGCACGACGACAGCAGGCCAGCCGAAGTGGTGGGATTCGCAGCTGATCCCCGTGAAGGATCACAGCGGCAAGGTCGTCGCCGTGGTCTGCGCGTCGCTCGACATCACGAACCAGACGCAACTGCTCCAGCAACTGCGCGCGAAGAGCGAACTGATGTCCGAGATGGAAGCGCACGTACAACTCGTGTTCTTCTCGTATAGCGCGAACTTCGAATATTTCCACTACATCACGGCGGGTTCGTCGAACGTGTTCGGCCTCGAACCGGAAGAGTTCATGCGCAACCCGAACAGCTGGCGCGAACTCGTGGTGCCGCAGGACCGCGCCGCGTTGCAGGCCGAAATGGCGCGCATCATGACGGAATCGACGGAAGGACGCGCGCAGTACCGCATCCGCAAGGCCGACGGTTCGGTGCGCTGGCTGCGCAGCACGGGCTATCCGGTGATCGGCGAGAACGGCGACGTGCTGCGCATCGTCGGTATCACCGAGGACGTCACGGTCGAGCAGGAGCGCATCGCGGAACTCGACCGCCTCGCGTACACGGATTCGCTCACGGGTCTCGCGAACCGCGCCGCCCTGCTGCGCGAAATCGAAAACCGCTGCGCGGCGGGCAAGCCGTTCGGCCTGATGTTCGTCGACCTCGACCGCTTCAAGGTACTCAACGACACGCTCGGCCACCTCGCCGCCGATCATCTGTTGCGTCACGTCGGCGGCATCATTCGCCGTTCGCTGCCCGACGACGCGTATGTGGCGCGGCTGGGCGGCGACGAATTCGCGGTGCTGATCGGCAGCGTCGTCGATAAGCCGGGGCTCGAAGCGCAGGCGAAGGCATTGCTCGGCGGACTGTCGGAGAATCGTCTGGAAGGTCGCGCGGGTGCGTTCATCACGGCGTCGATCGGCATCTCGATCTATCCGGAACACGGCAGCGGCCACGACGCGCTGCTGTCGAGCGCCGACGTCGCGATGTACGCGGCGAAGAAGACGGGCCGCAACGGTTACCAGTTCGCCGGCAAGGAAGCGGCGCGGACCATCGGCGATTTCGAACTCGAGCGCGACGTGCCCGAAGCGCTCGCGACGAACCAGTTCTTCCTGCACTTCCAGACCATTCACGAGCCGCATTCGCTCGCGGTGCACAGCACCGAAGCGCTGATCCGCTGGCAGCATCCGAGGCGCGGGCGGATTTCACCTGGCGATTTCATTCCGCTGCTGGAAGAAACCGGCTTCGTCGAAGACGTCGGCGTGTGGGTGCTCGACAACGCGCTGCGCCAGCTCGCTGCATGGCGGCAGGCGGGCGCGATGAATCTGGGCGTGTCGGTGAACGTGTCGGCGCGGCAACTCGGCAGCGAGCAGATCGTGCAACAGGTGGACCGCGCGCTCAAGCAATACGGCATTCCGCCCGGCAAGCTCGAAATCGAGCTGACGGAAACCGCGCTGATGAAGAACCCGAAGCAGGCGCAGAAGTCGATCGTCGAGTTGAAGCGGCTCGGCGCGCGCATCGCGATCGACGATTTCGGCACGGGCTACTCGAGCCTGATGTATCTCGCCGATTTCGAGCCGCACACGCTGAAGATCGACCGGCATTTCACGTCGAAGATCGAACACGATCCGACGACGCAGACCATCGTCGAAGGCATCATCGGTCTCGCGCACAAGCTGGGCATTCAGGTGATCGCGGAAGGCGTCGAGCAGACCGCGCAACTGGATATCCTGCGCCAGGTGAACTGCGATTACGTGCAGGGCTACCTGCTCAGCAAGCCGCAGGCGCCCGAAGGGCTGATGACGCGCACCTGACGGGCACGATCGGCCCGCCAGCCGGCGCGCGCATCAGAACCGGTGGCGCAAGCCCGCGCCGATCAGCACCTGATTGTGGCCCGACGACGGATCGGTCGTATTGATGACGGCCGGCGCGCCCGACGACGCACGCTGATAAATCGCTTCCAGATACGTGTCGGTGCGCTTCGAAAACTGGTAGTCGGCCTGCACGCCGCCGTTGTGCCAGTGCGCGCCCGAACCCTTCGTGTACGTGTACGAACCGGCCAGCGCGATGGACGGCGTCAACTGGTAGATGCCGTTGACTTCGTAGTTGGAGAAACCCGCCGACGGGGCGATGCCGCCCGTATCGATCACGGTGACGCCCGTGAACGTCGAGCGCGACCACGCAGCCGCCATCGTGAAGTCGCCGATCGCGTAGCTCACGCCGACGCCGTAGGTGTTCTGCGTCTGCGCGGAAGCGTCGAAGACGTCGTTGGTGCTGGTGGGCAGCACGACAGGTTCGTACGCACCCGCCGACGAATTGCCCCGCCCGTTCGCATGCAGATACGCGGCGCCCGCGTTCAGCGCGCCCGCCTGATAGCTCATGCCGAAGCTGTACGCACGGTTGTTCGCAAACTGCCCGGCCGTGTTGGAGAACGCGTACATGCCGCCGAACGTCAGCCCGCCGAACGACGGGCTCGCGTACTTGACCGAATTGGCGGCGAGATAAGTGTTGTTCGCGTTGTCGTTGTCGAACGGATGGGCGAACGCGGTGCCGCCCGTGCCGCCCGTCAGCGTGAAGGGCGCGAAGTAGTCGTGCACGAGATCGTACTGATGGCCCAGCGTCAGCGTGCCCGCCTTATCGTTGCCTATGCCGACGTAGTACGGGTGATCGTTGAACATTTCGCCCGACGTGACCGAGAAGCCGCGCTCAAGCCGGAAGATCGCGCGATAGCCGCCGCCCAGATCCTCGATACCCTGCAAGCCCCAATAGCTGCCGTCGACGAGCCCGGTCGTCGCCTTCCACTGCGAATGTCCGCCGACATTGCTGATATACGCGAGGCCCGTGTCGAGTTCGCCGTACATCGTGACGCTGCTTTGCGCGTGGGCGCCCGTGCCAAGCGAGAGAAGTGCGGCGCTCACGGCGACCGCTGCGGCTTTCTTGTTGATCTTGTTCGCGGACATGCTTGGCTTCCCTGAGTTGAGTCGATTCGATTTCGAACCGCGACTTTTTATAGGAACAACAGCCACACGCACAAGTGGAGTGAGTGAAATATCACGCACAACGCTTCAAATCCAGCTTACGAAATGCAAGCGAATCCCATTATTGGACTCGCGCGAAACGGAAGTAAACCGAAAACAAAATCGCCTGAACGCCATACGCACAGCGCAATGCGCGCGATGCCGGCGGGACGGTCTGCTCCAAGGAAGCGTACGCTCAATAGCCCGCGCCCGGCGTTGTTTTCATGCGACGCGGGCGCTCATTGAATCGACGCGACGTCGATCTCGAACGCACTGCGCAGACGGTCGTGCAGCGCCGCGGCATGCGCGGCGTGAGTGGACGTCCACTGGGGTTGGCCGTCGCACAGATACTGGAGTTCGCGGCATTGCGCGGCGAACGCCGTTTCCTGCGCGACGAGAAAACCGCCAGCGGCGCTATGCGCCCATTCGCGCAAGGCTTTGACGTCCTTGCTGTCGACGATCGACGCGAGTCTCGGCAAGTCCGTCATCAGATAGTCGCGCAGCATCTGCATGAAGCGGGCTTTGTCGGCGGGGTCGAGAGCGGGCGCCGTATCGGCTGGCTGCCGCATGGGCGCGGCGGGCGCGCGTTGCGGTTCGTCGAGCGGCACTTCATCTTCATCGGCTTCCTGCTCCTGCGCGGATGCATCGGCCGATTCGGGCTGCGCGGCGTCGGTGTCGGTGTCGGGCACATCCGTCGAGCGCCGCGCGCGCAGGCCCAAAGCCAGCAGCGCCGCTTCCACCTGCTTCAGCGACGCCGGCTTCGGCACGTAAGCAGCGAAGCCCCGCCGCCGCCATTCGTCGATCTGCTCGACACCCGCGACCGCGCTGAACGCGAGCACGGGCAGATGCGGATGCGATTGCCGCAGCGCCTCCATCAACGCGTAGCCGTCCATGATCGGCATGTGAATGTCCGTCAGCACGAGATCGGCTTCGGTCTGCTTCAGCAGCAACAGCGCCTCGCGGCCATCGCCGGCCAGAGTCGGTTCGCAGCCGAGCGCGGTCAACTGCTCGATGATGAGCGTCTGGTTCAGCGGATTGTCTTCCGCGACGAGCACCCGCAAGCCTTGCAGCGAAGGATCGGTGGCGCGTTCGTCGCTCGCGGTTGCGGCGGATGGTGCCTCGACTGACGGTGCGCCGCCCGTCAACTGCTCGATGCACGCGAAGATCGCGTCGTGGCTGAACTCGGTCACTTCGAACACGCCCTCGGCGCGCTGCGTCGGCCGATGCTGCCCGCCGCGCGTCAGCCAGACGACGGACACCGGCTGGATCGCGCGCAGCGCGGAGACGGTGTCGAGGCCGTATTCGCCCGTCACGATCACGAAGCCGGGGCGGTGCACGCGCAGCCACGCTTCCGCCGCCGCGACCGACGTCGCGCTGCTCGCCGTCCAGCCGACGTATTCGAGCATTTCGCCGAGCACTTTCGCCGAAGCCGCTTCCTGACACAGCACGAGCGCACTGCCGCGCTGGCGCGGCGGCAAGGCGGCGGAAGCGTCGGCCAGCGCCTGCGCAGTCGGTTCGAGCGGAATCGACACGGTGAACGCGCTGCCCAGCCCAGGCACGCTTTCGACGCCGATCTTGCCGCCCATCAGCTCGCACAGCCGCGCGCAAATGGAGAGACCGAGGCCCGTCCCGCCGATGCGGCTCGACGTGCTCGACTCCGCCTGCACGAACGGGTTGAAAATCCGCGTGACGAGCGACGAATCCATGCCGATGCCCGAATCGATCACACGGCACGTCAGCACCGGGCGGTCATGCAGATCGGGTTCGATGTGCGCCGTCAACGTGATCTTGCCGCTCGACGTGAACTTGAAGGCATTCGACAGCAGGTTGTTGACGATCTGCACGACCCGCGCGCGGTCGCCGCGCACCGCCCGGTAAAGCGACGGCGACAGATGCGCGTAGAAGCGCAACGGCCTGCCTGACGCGAGCGGCGCATACGACAGCGCGAGATTCTCCAGGTCGTCGATCGGTCTGAACGACTCCGGCAGCAGCTTCATCTTGCCCGCACCGATCTTCGAGAAATCGAGGATGTCGTTGACGATGTGCCGCAGCCCGTCCGCTGCCGCGCCGACGGCGCGCAGCCGCTGCTGCTGCGCGTCGAGTCCGGGCGTCATCGACAGCAGTTCGAGATTGCCGAGCAGCGCGTTCAAAGGCGTGCGGATTTCGTGGCTCATCGCCGCGAAGAAGCTGTTCTGCGCATTCATCATCGCTTCCGTTTCGCGTTGCGCCGCGCGAATCTGCTGGCCGAGCGCATGCCGCACGGTGACGTCGAGCAGCGCGCAGAACAGCACGTCCTCGCCGCGATAGCGCGCGGCGCCGTAGCTGATCTGCAGGTATTGCGTGTCGGGATGATCGGCGGCGGCGGGTTCGACGGGCAGCGCGCTCACGATGAACTCGGCGAACTTGCCGAGCTTCGACGCGCCCGCCTCATGCGCGTTGCGCTCCTTGAACGCGGCCGCGATATGCGCGGGCAGGCTGACGGGTGCGTCGCCGAGATGCAACAGCTCGCGCGCCAGCTGGTTCGACGTGAGGATATGAAAGTCGTGCTGCCGCACGATGCACAGCCCGACGGGCGTCGCCGCGACGAGGATGTGGTTGATCGTCTCGCTTTCGAGCGCGCGCACGGCCTCTTCGTTCGAGCGGCGCAGCAGCTTGAAACCCCAGAACTTCGCCGTGAGGACCACGCCGAGCGCCGCCAGCAGCGCGACGCCGACAATCGCGCCGAGTTGCCAGCGCAGCGCACCGATGATGTCGCCCCAGCTCAGATGGCAGACGAGCGACGGCCACGCATCGCTGACGGGCACGGAGAACAGCACGCCGTCTGCCGAATAGCGGGGCGTGTCCGGCTTAAGGCTCGCGGCCCGCTGCATCACGTCGTGCGCGGTATCGGCGTCGAGAGGCGGCTGCGTCCAGATCACGCCGCGCTTGCCGACCAGCAGCAGCGTGCCTTCGTGCCGCGATCTCACGGGCACGCTGAAAAACTGCTCGAGCGGCTGAATGAGCGCGATCAGCGCGACGGGCGTGTCGCCCGCATAGTAAGCAGAGATTGCGACCATCGCCGCCGCGCCGAGCAGCGGATCGCGATACGGTCCCGCCAGCACGTAGCCGCCTTTCGGCGGCACGCGCGAACCCGTCTGCGCGAGCAGGTCGCGCTCCAGCGTGTCGCGCAACGTGCCGACCAGCGCGGGTGAAGCGGGCGGGGCATGCGGATCGCTGGAAGGCGACAGCTCCGGCATGAGAACCGCGTAGTCGTCCGTGAGCCCGACGATTACCGCGCGGTACGTCACGTCGAACGCCGCGCGGGTCACGAGTGTCGAGTTGGCGGCCGACGAGAGCCGCCACAGATTCGCGTTCAGACTGTCGCCCCAGCGCGCGCGCGTCGCTTCGGAAATCAGCACCTGATAGCGCGTGGTCAAACCCGCTCCCGGCGCGGCCACCACGCCGCTTTCGCGCGCCGCCTGCTCGACATCGATGGGCACGCGCTGGACCTCGTCCGTGCTTTCGTAATAGCTGACCGTGAGTTCCGCGCGCCTGAGAAAGGATTGACCGCGGTGGATGGCGACCGAGAAGTTCGCCGCGTCCTGCGCGCGGATGCTGCGCATGTAGTCGACGTACTTGCCGATCGCCAGTGCCGAGAGCAGCGAGGCCGACACGACGAGGATCGCGAGCAGCGCGACGATCGTCACGAGATAGAGCCGCCGCTGCCGTCGCGCATAACGCAAGAGCGTGGCAAATCCTTCAGCCAGCGACTCCTGCGTGCGATCGAGAAGGTTTTGCATGTTGTCGCGCCTCATGAGATCGGGCGTCGCGTCGAAAGCGGGTCGTCACCGCCGTTGACCGACTGCATCGTGAACCGCTCGCAAGCCGGACGTTCGCCGAAACGCGCGTATGACCGCAAAAGATGCGAAGGCGAAGCCGCTATCCAACGAGTTTAGGCTGAGTTGGCGCTGATTGCGTCTGCATGCAGAAGATGGCGCCGCGCGCCGAACTCTGTGTTATCGGCGCGAGCACGCGTTACCTGAGTCAAATACCAGGATAACCCTAAAGCATCTGGGGTCTCTGCCGTTAAGGCTTACAGAACCATTCGGATGCGGAGGCATCCGGCAGTCCAAGGAACGTCATGCGCAACAATCAGCCTGTCACCCAGAACGAGTACGACTATCCGTCCTCGCAGATGCTCGTTTCCGCAACCGATCTCAAAGGCAAGATCCAGTATTGCAATCCCGCGTTCGTCGCCGTGTCCGGCTATTCGCGCGACGAACTGATCGGCAAGCCGCACAACCTGATCCGCCATCCCGACATGCCCGCCGAAGCCTTCGCCGACATGTGGGCAACGATTCGCGCCGGCCGGCCGTGGTCGGCGTTCGTCAAGAATCGCCGCAAGAACGGCGACCATTATTGGGTGCGCGCGAGCGTCACGCCCGTCGTCGAGAACGGCACGCCCGTCGGCTACCTGAGCGTGCGCGTCAAGCCGGACCGCGAGCAGGTGCGTGCCGCGGACGCGCTGTACGCGAAGATGCGCGCCGGCGAAGCGCGCGGCGTGCGGCTGCAGCAGGGCGTCGTCGTGCGCACGGGCCTGTTGGGCAAACTGGGCGCGCTGATGCGTCTGCCCGTCGCGATGCGCGCGACGATCGGCTATATGGTCGCGCCCGTCGCGCTGCTGGCGGCGGGTCTCGCGGCCTGGGGCGGCACGCCGCCGCTGCCGTTCTGGATCGCGTTCGGCGTGACGGCCGCGACCAGCGCCGCCGCCGCGCAACTGCTGTCGCGCCACCTCGGTCAGCCAGTCGACGCGATGTCGTCGTTTGCCACACGGATGGCCGCGGGCGACCTGACCGCCGATCTGGCGATTGCGCGTCACGACGATCTCGGCGACGTGCTGCAGGCGCTCAACCAGCTGAAGGCGAACCTCGCCGCGATCGTGTTCGATGTGCGCGCGCAGATCGGCGGAATGCTCGACGCCGCGCACGAGATTTCCACGGGCAACATCGATCTCGCGCGCCGCACGGAAATGCAGGCGGCATCGCTGGAAGAAACGGCGGCGACGATGGAGCAACTGACCACCACGGTTCAGGCCAACGCCGACGCGGCCGGGCGCGCACTCGATCTGGTGCGGGACGCGCAGTCGGCGGCCGCGACGGGCGGCAAGGTCGCGCTGCAGGTCGAGCAGACGATGGCGGGCATCACCGAGGCGTCGAAGCGGATCGCCGACATCACGGGCGTGATCGACGGCATCGCGTTCCAGACCAACATTCTCGCGCTCAACGCCGCCGTCGAAGCGGCGCGTGCGGGCGAGGCGGGCCGCTCGTTCGCCGTCGTCGCGAGCGAAGTGCGCATGCTCGCGCAGCGCTGCGCGGCGTCGGCGAAGGAAATCAAGCAGGTGGTCGATACGACCGTGAACGAGGTATCGCAAGGCACGGAACTCGTTGCGCGCACCACCGCGCAGATGGCCGTGATCGATCAGGCCGTGGCGCGCGTGTCGTCGCTAATCGTCGAAGTGGCGAACGCGAGCAACGAACAGGCCGACGGCATCAGCCAGGTCAACCAGGCCGTGTCGCATCTGGACAGCGCGACGCAGCAGAACGCCGCGCTGGTCGAGCAGGCAGCGGCGACGGCGCAACGTCTCGCCGCACAGGCCGACGTGCTGGACGAAGCGGTGCGTCTGTTCAGCGTGGCGGGCGCGCCCGCGCAAGGCGCGAAGAAACAGGCAGTGCGCACGGCGGCGGCGCTGCGCAATCCTGCCGTTCCCGCGCACGCGGTTCACCGCGATGTCGAGGAAGACGCATTGGTCTGATGGATCATCGTTACTCCCATCTCGACAACGCGCTATTGGCCAATAAAGATACGTCGGTCAGCGCCCAGGATTGTGTGCGGGCCGGCTGACCCGAGTAACAACGGCGTTTAAGTAGCCCGCCCATTTCTGGACGGGCTATTTTTTTGCTCGCCACGCTCGCGCATTCAGCCGAACGCCAGCAACTCGAGTTGTTGCGGCGCTTTCGACATCGGCCGCTCCATCTTCAGTAACGCCTCCTTCCGATGCAGCCCGCCCGCGTAGCCGGTCAGATCGCCCGCGCTCGATATCACGCGGTGGCACGGCACGACGATCGAGATCGGATTACGCCCGTTGGCGGCGCCGACCGCGCGCGATGCCGACAGCGGCAAGCCGAGCCGCTGCGCGATGGCGCCGTAGCTGGCCGTCTCGCCGTATGGAATCTGCACGAGCTGCTCCCATACGTCGCGCTGGAATGCGCTGCCGAGCATCCGCAGCGGCAGCGTGAACGTCGTGCGCTCGCCCGCGAAATATTCGTCGAGTTGCGCACGCGCCTGATGCAGCACGCGTGACTCGCCTTGCTCGGCGAGCGCGCCGTCGGCAGCCGGAAAATACTTCTGCCCGACGAAGTACACGCCCGTCAGCGCGTCGTCCTCGGCGCGCAGCAGAATGTCGCCGAGCGGGCTTGGCATCGACATGCATTGCTTCATGAAATCCTCCGGCATGGTCGGGAAGACCATCGGCAATGTGCCGCGCGGACTTCCGAATGCGTCCACTTTATCGTACCGGCCAGTCGCGCTGCCTCCCGGTTCTTGCTCTGATCCATCCCCAGCATAGGCAGGCGTCATTGCCGTGACAGCAGGCAGTCGCGGACCGCGAATGCCCGCGACGCGCGTGTACGGAGCGTCACGATCGCGTGTCAGACTGGCGCGTGACGCGTTGGCAAAGACCCGGGGTGCCTCGCCGGAAGCCGCGCCGGCCTTATGTTTCCGTCCTGCGCCCCGCCCCTTCGATGCATTGCGCACGGCTCGCCCGCATAATCCGACGAGTGTGAGCGCCACGCGACAGACGGCGCGCGGCGCTACCCTTACAATGCCTGTTCGGCAACGTTGTTCAATCACGCAAGAGGGAATTTTCGATGCGCACCACCGGGTCTTCCGGGGCAATGGCCCTGCTCACCGAGCACGACGACGCAACGGGGCGCGAACTGCGCACGCTGCGCCTCGAATCGACAGAAGACGGTAAAGGCATACTTCTGATCGAAGTCGATGAACGCAAGCCGGGCATCCACCGTGAAGTGCGTTATGAAATCACGCCTGCGGAACTGATCGCAGCCATCCGTGCGCATGGCGCCGAACTGCCGGGCGAGCAGCACAATCACCGTCAATAATTCACAGCGTTCATCAATCGCATCATGCAGAGCGCGCGGCGCAGGTTCGATCCCGTGCCGCGCCTCTTGTTTTTGGCGTAGTCATCACCATCTCTGACGCCTCGTCGAACGTCACACGACATTCACCGGGCGTGCCGCAGTCTCTTGCCGGAGACGCAGGCGACAAGCGCTTTTCCCGCATTTCGGCAATACTCGCACGCAAAACGCACCTCTCTTGCACGCGTTGAAAATGCGTCCATAATCTTTTAGTCAATTCCAGTCGACTTCGAGGCTCAACAGCCGCGAAAGTAAGCCGATGCTACATGATCTCGTCGAGCAGTACGGGCCTGCCATCGTATTCGTCAATGTACTCGCCGCATCGATCGGGCTGCCCGTGCCCGCGATGCCGGCTCTCGTGCTGTTTGGCGCGATGGCCGCGATGCACCCCGGTTCCGTCGGCACCCAGGTGCTGCCGGTGCTCGTGCTCGCGGTGTTCGCCACGCTGATCGGCGACAGCGCGTGGTTCGCGGCTGGGCGCATCTACGGCGGCAACACGCTGAAAACGCTGTGCAAGCTGTCGCTGTCGCGCGATACCTGCGTGAAGAAGACCGAGCGCTTTTTCGGCCGCTGGGGCGTGCGCGTGCTGGCCGTGGCGAAGTTCGTGCCGGGTCTCTCCATCGTCTCCATTCCGATGGCGGGCGCGATGGGCACGCCGTATCGCACCTTCCTCGCATACGACAGCATCGGCGCGACCCTCTGGTCGGGCCTCGGCCTCGTGCTCGGCGTCGTGTTCGCGCAGCAGATCGACATGCTGTTCGCCGGCGCGAGCCGCTTGGGCAAGCTGACGGCCGTGGTGGTCGCGGTGCTGCTGGCCATCTATTGCACATATCGCTGGTATCGGCGCCGTCAGCTGATCAAGAAGCTGGCAACGGCACGCATGGACGTCGACGAGCTGTACAACCTGATGCTCGACAAACGCTCGCCTGTGCTGTTCGACATCCGCTCGCAGGAAAAGCGCGCGCTCGATCCGTTTGTGATTCCCGGCTCGGTGTTCGCGGACGAACGCCAGCTCGAGGAAATCGTCGCAAAGTATCCGCACGACCAGAAGCTCGTGATCTATTGCTCGTGCCCGAACGAGGTATCGGCGGCATGGATGGCAAAGCAATTGACGGAAGCCGGCTTTCGCGACGTGATTCCGCTGCGCGGCGGCCTCGATGCGTGGCGCGACGCGGGCCGCCAGCTAGAGCCGCTCGCCGAGGAACTGGAGCCGACGGTGGCCGTCGGCATCACGCCGAAGACAGTCTGACTCATGACTCACAGGCGCCGCGTACCCGTTCCGGCGTGCGGCGCAGCAAGGAGCAAATTCGATGGGTGTAACGCGAGAGGGTGAAGACGCGCAACGCGCCGCCGCCAGTGAGGCGCCGTTCTCGACGCTGTCCACACGGCGCCACCAGATGTTCCCCGAACTCCAGCCGGAAGAAATCAAGCGGCTGTGCAAGTTCGGCGAACGCCGTCACTTCGAAACGGGCGAAATGCTGTTCCGCACGGGCAGCACCGGGGCGGGGATGATGGTGGTGCTGTCGGGCGCGGTGAAGGTGTATCAGCGCGACGGGCTCGGGCGCGAACTGCTCATCAACGAGCATCACAAGGGCTCGTTCCTCGCTGAAGTCGGGCAGTTGTCGGGCAAGCCGGCGCTGATCGACGCGATGGCGCTCGAACCCGGCGAAGTCCTGCTGATTTCGCCGGAACGTCTGCGCGCGCTGATCGTCGCGGAAGCGGAACTGGGCGAGCGCATCATGCGCGCGCTGATTTTGCGGCGCGTCGGGCTGATCGAGCGCGGCGCGGGCGGGCCGATCATCGTCGGCAAGAGCAATGACCGGCGGCTGGTGTCGCTGCAAGGCTTCCTCGCGCGCAACGGCCATCCGCATACCATGCTTGACGAACGCGACGAAGACGGGCTGCGCGTGATCGAGCAGTTCGCGGCGGGCCCGGAAGACATGCCGCTCGTGATCTGCCCGGACGGCACAGTGCTGCGCCATCCGAGCGACCCCGAGCTGGCCACGTGTCTCGGCCTGATCCCCGATCTCGACTCGGAGCACGTGTACGACGTGGCGATCGTCGGCGCCGGTCCGGCCGGGCTGGCGACGGCCGTGTATGCGGCGTCGGAAGGTTTGTCGGTGATCGTGCTCGATAGCCGTGCGCCGGGCGGACAAGCTGGCGCCAGTTCGCGCATCGAGAACTACCTCGGCTTTCCGACGGGCATTTCCGGCCAGGCGCTCGCGGGCCGCGCGTTCGTGCAGGCGCAGAAGTTCGGCGCCCACGTCGCGATCCCCGTGAGGGTCAAGCATCTGCATTGCGAAGAGCGCCCGTACCGGCTCGAACTCGCGTGCCAGGGCAGCATCCGCGCGCAGGCGGTTGTGATCGCGAGCGGCGCGGTCTACCGGCGTCCCGAGATCGACGGACTCGACCGGTTCGACGGGCGCGGCATTTACTACTGGGCGTCGCCCGTCGAAGCCAAGCTGTGCAAGCGCGAAGAAATCGTGCTGGTCGGCGGCGGCAATTCGGCGGGACAGGGCATCGTCTATCTGGCGTCGCACGCGAAGCACATTCACGTACTGATCCGCCGTAGCGGCTTCGAGTCGACGATGTCGCGCTATCTGATCGACCGGATCTCGTCGCTGCCCAACGTCACCGTCTATCCGGGCACGGAGATCGGCTCGCTCGAAGGCGATGAAGGCGGGCTTGCGCAAATCGGTCTGAAGCGCCCGTGCGCCGATGGCCGCGACTGTTTCGATTCGCGCCATCTGTTCCTGTTCACGGGCGCCGATCCGAATACGGACTGGCTGCGCTCGTGCGGCGTCGAGCTGGACGCGAAGGGCTTCGTCATGACGGGCAAAGATTCAGCCTGCGATCTGACGACTTCCGTCGAAGGCGTCTACGCAATCGGCGATGCACGCGCGGGATCGACGAAGCGCGTGGCGGCCGCCGTTGGCGAAGGCGCGCAAGTCGTCGCGCAAATTCACCAGATGCTCGCCGAACGCGCGGGCGAAACGATCGCGCTCGGCGCCTGATTCCCGTCTCATGCAACGGCCCGCGTCGTTCGTGGCGCGGGCCGTTCGCTTTTGTCCTCCTGCGGTTTCCCTCCTATCCAGCAGCCGCTTACCGGTTGTTACACAAGCGACCGTCTGCTTGCACCTGTGATCCTTTCTGCTTCGTAAGATTAAGTCAGCGTCCGGTCAGGTACTGACACGGGACAGGAGCGCAAGCGCTCAAGCCCGCTCTGCAAGGGATAGGAGAACAGCATGAACAAACGTGCGATGGTTTTTGCGGCTTTAGGCGTTGCCGCTGCGTGCATGTCCACAGCGGCGTCGGCGCAGGTCGGCGTCGGTGTGTATCTCGGCGCGCCCGCGCCCGTCTATGCGCCGCCGCCTGTCGTGTATGCACCGCCGCCGCCCGTGGTCTATGCGCCGCCGCCCGTGTATTACAGTGGCTACGGCGGATATGGCGGCTATCGGCGCGGATATTGGGGCCGGCCGCACTGGCACGATCACGGTCGGTATCGCGGGGAAGGCCGCCATCACGGCCGCTGGTAACGCCCGCTCGTAACATCATTCGAGCCACACGGCGGAGCGCATCCGGCAGTGCGTTTTCGCCGCTCACGCTACAGTAGCGAACAAGTCGGGCATCACGGCAACGTCATGCCTTCCTGCCGGGCGTGCGTCGGCGTTGCTCCGACACACGCCCGGATCGCCACGACATCCACAGCGTGATCACACTGCCCCTCTCTGCCGCCCGCACCCTGCATCTGGCCGCTCAAGGCCTGCTCACGCCCCCGCGCCGCAAGGCGACCAAGGCCGATGTGCTCGACGCCATCCGGCAGATGGCGCAATTGCAGATCGACACGATTCATGTCGTCGCGCGCAGTCCGTATCTGGTGTTGTTCAGCCGGCTCGGCGCGTATCAGCCGCAATGGCTCGACGAGCATCTCGCGGAAGGCGCGCTCTTCGAATACTGGTCGCATGAAGCGTGTTTTCTGCCCATCGAGGATTACCGCCTGATGCGTCACCGGATGCTCGATCCGAGCGACATGGGCTGGAAATACGCCGCCGACTGGCACACGCAGTACCGTTCGGAGATCGACAAGCTGCTCGCGCAAATCCGCGCGACGGGGCCCGTGCGTTCGGCGGACTTCGCTCGCGAAGCGGGCAAAGGCAGTGGCTGGTGGGACTGGAAGCCGGAGAAGCGGCATCTCGAAGTGCTGTTCGCGATCGGCGAACTGATGGTCGCGGAGCGGCGCAATTTTCAGCGCGTGTACGACGTGACCGAACGCGTGCTGCCGCACTGGAACGATGCGCGCGACCTGCAGCCCGCCGATGCCGTCGCGAACGAACTGCTGCGGCGCACCTGCCGCGCGCTGGGCGTGGTGCGCGCTGACTGGGTCGCGGATTACTACCGGATGCCACGCCGCCCGTACGCCGACGCGCTCCACCAGCTAGCCGACGCGGGCGAACTGACGCCCGTGAGCGTCGATGGATGGAAGCAGCCGACCTTCGTGCACCGCGACTTCACGTCGATGATCGACGCGGCTTCCAACGGGCAGTTGTCATCCACGGTCACGACGCTGTTGTCGCCATTCGATCCCGTCGTCTGGGACCGCAAGCGCGCGGCCGCGCTGTTCGATTTCGATTACGTGATCGAATGCTACGTACCCGCTGCGAAGCGCAAATACGGCTACTACGTGCTGCCGATTCTGAATCGAGGCAAGTTGATTGGGCGTGTGGATGCGAAGGCGCATCGTACGAGCGGCGTGTTCGAATTGAAGGCGCTGCATCTGGAGCCCGGTGTGCGCGTGAGCGGGCGGCTCACAGCAGACTTGCGGCGCGCGCTGCAGCGCTGCGCCGACTGGCACGGCACGCCGCAACTGGAGATCACTTCGGCGCCTGACGGACTCGCAGCGGCGCTCGCCGCCGAAGACGACTAACCGCGCCCGCTACATGATCAGTGCAGCGCAGTCCACGCGAGCGACAGCGAGAACATCCCCAGCACGATCGACGCCGCGCGCTGGATCTTCACGGGATCGAGCCACCTCAGTTTGCCGCTGCCGAGCGCGGCACCGAAGCTGATCCACGCAAACGCGATAGGCACGAGCAGGCACGCGAAGAGCGACATCGCGAACGCGTAGCAGCCAGCAGTCTCGAACGCTATCGACGGGAAGATCGTGCCCGCGAACAGCAACGCCTTCGGATTGAGCAGCGTCGCGACGAACAGCGCGCGCGGACCGTTCGTGCGCGGCGCCGAGTCGGGCAACGCGACGGCGGCGCGCCACATGTCGACGGCGAGATACGCGATGTACAGACCGCTCGCAATGCGCAGCACGGAAGGCAGCCACGGCAGCGTCTGCGCAGCGTGCACGATGAAGCGGCCCCAGACCGAGATCGACACGAAGTAGCCGGCCAGCTCCGCGCCGATCAGCGGCAGCGAGCGGCGCGCGCCCTGCCGCAAGCCGGCGGCCGCCAGCAACGTGTTCGTCGGACCGGGCGTCAACAGCACGATCGTGATGCCGAGCGCGAGCAGCGCGGTATCGGAAGTGGAAAGCATCAAAAGAAAAAGGGCGCGTCGAAACGAGCGCCCTTTGTATCACAGTCGCGCGACAGTGCCGAATTCTGTCAAAAGAACGTCTGCGTGCCGCGCGACGCAGGCTCAGCGGTCGAGCTTCACTCGCAACTCGCGCGCCGTTTCGAGCAGACCTTCGTAGCCGGAACGCGCATGCTCCGGCAGGTCCGGGTCGCCGACCAGCGCGCCGAGGGTTTCGATGAGGCTATACAGAATGCCGCGCGCCGCGCTGACGGCAATGTTGCCCGACGACACCATCTCGTTCACATGCGAGACGGCTGCGTCGAGGTGTTCGAGGTCCGGCTGTGCGCCAGTGTCCTGCTTGTCCGGATCGGGCGTCATGATGAATCGTCGCTCCTGTTCTGGCCTGTCGGCAAAGGGTTCTGCCGTTATATATATACCGATCGCGTGATGCCGTCCATTCGCACAGACGGCATTGCACGTGGTGTTTCAGGTTCGACTGACGACGATCAGAATGAGTTCACGCTACGCTCAGGGCGTCCAGCGATACATCAGGATTTTCGCGCGCGCATCGTCTTCGAGCAGCACCACATACTCGCCGTTGTCGCGCCGCACCGCGCTGATGCCGAGATACACATCGACCCAACCCGTCGTGTTGCCGACCGCGGCACCCGGCGTCATATAGCCGACCATCTGCCCCGAACGCGCGTCGTACACATCGACCTTCGGCGTATACAACTCGGCGACGAACACATAGTCGCCCGCCACGGCCACACCAACGGGCGTCACCTGCGGATTGCTGCTCGCATTCCACGGCAGATCGATCGTGTAGGCAGGTGTGGGCATGCCCGAACTCCAGTTGTCGTAGCGCACGAGAAGGCGGCCCGCCTCTTTCCAGTGCGTCGCGTCCCACGGCAGGCTGCTCGTGTAGCCGGACACATACATCGTGTCCGTCTCGGCGATATAGACGATACGCGCGATGCGATTGAACGGCGCGGGCATCGGAAACATCTTCGAGCTTGCATACGTGTAGACGGGATTGCCGACGCTGTCGAAGCCCTGCAACGGCATTTCGCGGATGCCGCTCGCGGGCGTCGCGAGCCACACGTTGCCCGGCGTATCGACCCACCAGAAGCCGTTGCCGACGGTGCTGCCCGTCGACGGATTACCCGTGATCTCGCTGGCGTCGACGTGGCCGTCGCCGTTCGTATCGCGCCACATCCATTCGCCGTAGGTCGGCTGGCCGGCGGGCCAGGTGCCCGGTAGCGGATTCTGCGCGAAGAGCCCGGATGGAATCGCGACTTCGTCGTGCGCGGCATCGAAACGATAGACGTTCAGGTAGTGCGCGCCAGGATCGAGCGTGAAGAGATACGGCTGGCCGTTGATCCGCCGCACCATCGGCTCGCCGCGCACGCCGCGCGGCTGGTGGAACGCGGGATCGTCGGGGAAATCGAAACGGTCCAGCGTGAAGCCTGCGTATTTCCATTCGTGCCCCGGCGGCTGCGCATAGTCCATCGTGAAGCGCTTCGAGCCGGTGTAGACGCTGTTCGGCGACGCGGGATCGAACGACGCGCCGTCGACGAACGTGAGCCCTTGCAACTGCCAGTTCAGGTTGCGCGTCGGGTACTTGTAGCTCTCCAGCACGGCGCCCTGCCCGACCGTCGCGGAAGCGAGCGGGCGCGGCCCTTCACCGTTCTGCGCAACGTAGAAGTTGCCCGCCTGATCGAAGCCGATACCGGTGACGCCGTTGAAGCGCCACGCGCCAGGCGTGCCCTTCGGCTCGTGGAAGATGCCGTACAACGTGCCGAGCGAGCCCGTCTGCTGGGTCGCGCCCGTGGCCGTCTTGCCGTAGACGAGCACTTGCTGCCTGGCGCCGTTGTCGGCGACGAGAATCTGTCCTGAAGGGGAAATGGCGATGTCCGTCGGCACGGTGCCGGCCGGCAACGCGAGCGTGCCCGGTAGCGGCGCCCCCGTCGACGAATAGTGCAGCACGCTGATGCTCGCCGTACCGAAACCGCTCATGACCCAGACGGACGAGTCGGCATCGATCGCGATGCGTCCCGGCGCTGCTACGCTCCACGAACGCAAACGGCGCATCGTGTTCGCATCGAACACGACGATCTGGTTGCCATAGGTGTCCGACGCATACAGTTCGGTGTCCGTGGCGGCGAGCCCGCGAAGGCCCGCATCCGTGCCCGTCGCGATCGCGCTCACGCGCAGGAAGCTGTTCTTTGTGGTGTTCGCGCTGTTGCCGATGCCGCTGTCGAACGGCGCGCCCACGGCGATATTCGAGAGCAGGCGGCGCGTGATGCCGAACCACGTCAGCCCGGCCGGTGGATAATCCGCGCCGACCAGCCCGTTGTTCTGATTGCCGATCGACATCGCCGCGTAGACGTAAGTGTGATTCGAAGTAATCGCGTCGCCGCCTGCTGCGCCCCAACCATGCGTCGCGCCCGCTACGGCAATTTTGTCGCCATTTTTATATGCGGCGATTTCGCTTCCGCTTTCATCCCACGGCGAATTGGTGAATACCGTTCCATCGGGTGAGACGTTAATCGCCTGAATGTCCTGCTGCATCCATTTGCCGTCGCCGAATCCGAAATTATTGCCTATCCACGAAGTGGTGTAGGTCAATTGCGATTGCGCAGCTGCGCCAATGGGAATCAGACTGCCGAGCGCAATCAGCGCAACAGCGATGCGGGTCGAGACTTTCACGGTCGTGTCCTTGCGAGAAGCAAAACGTTAGCAAGCGCAGACAGCACATGCGAAATTCACGCAATGCGCTTATCGATCAGCATTTGCCATTCCATACGAATAAAATTCAATTCGCATGAAATAAGGTTATTGTCGTTATTATCTTCTCAAACCGTGACACAACCGCCTTCTTTAAATAATTCGATTGGCTATTTTTTATGCTTTTATTTGAATTGAATTCGCATTAGCTTAGACACGTCAAGCCGCGCGTGCGCGCCGCACCAGGAACCGCTTCGTCACGCCGAACGCGACGAGGTTGCCCGCGACCACCAGCACGAGTCCGAAGACGGCGAGCACCGACCATCGGTAGCCTTCGAACACCGTCGATACAGCCAGCGCGACAAACGGGAACAGCACTGTGCAATACGCGGCACGCTCGGGTCCGATGCGGCCCACCAGCATCAGATACGCGGTGAAGCCGATCACCGAGCCGGGCACGGCAAGGTAGACGAGCGCGCCCAGATAGCGCGCGTCCATGTCCAGCGCGAACGGCAGACCCGCGGCCAGGCTGCCGAGCGTCAGCACGCTCGCGCCGATCAACATCGCCCAGCCGTTGGTGACGATGGGATGCAGACCCATCGACTGCATGCGGCTGGACAGCAGATTGCCCGCCGAAAAGCACATCGTGCCCGCGAATGCGACGGCAAGACCGAGCCACGCGGCGTGATCGCCGAGGTGGCCGGCCATCTGCTGCAGCGACAGGCACACGATGCCTGCAAGACCGAGCACCGCGCCGACGATGGCCGTCGGCTGCAACGGACGGCCCATGAAAAGGCGGCCGTTGAGCGAGTTCAGAAGCGGCGCGGTCGAGAACACGACGGCCACGAGGCCGCTCGGCACGACGCTTTCCGCGTAGTAGAAGCACAGGAAGTTCACGCAAAACAGCGCGAGCCCTTGCGCGGCGAGGAAGCGCCACGCGGCGCGCGGCGGCCACACCGGGCGCCGCATGATCTTCAGCAAAGCGAACAACACGATTGCCGCAAGCCAGAAACGGCACGCAATCGAAACCGGCGCCGGCACGACGCCGAGCTGCCACTTGATCGCGATCCAGGTCGTACCCCAGATCAGCACGGTCACAACATAAAGAAACAGATTCATCGTCAGAGCACCACACAATACGGGTCGATCCGACTATGCGCCTGCGCACGTCCGTTCGATTGTCCAGAATTGCGCACTTCTGGCAGGGCACGGGAAGCGCCGGCCATGCTGCACGTATACTCGGTGTCATCGCATCGCCTGCCGAGCCACTTGTCCGTTTCGCCGCATTCACGTGAACACACCGCCCATCGCCACGACCGACCCAGCCGATCCGCCGTTCGGCCTGCATTCGGTTTGCCAGACGCTGAGCGAGTGCAATGCGTCGCTCGATCGTTTTGCGTGGCTGGGCGATCAGCTCGCCGTCGCGATCTGGACGCGCGAAACCAAAGAGGCCGAAACGGTCTACGAGCAGCCCGGCCATCACACGCTGTCGTGCTATCTGGACGGTGGCTATCGCACCGAGCGCCAGAAGTTGCCGGGCCGCTATGGCGCGCCAAGCCGCCTGTGTGCGCTGCCAGGAGACCACGAATCGCGCTGGTGGGTGCGCGGCCACATGCACTTCATGCATCTGTATTTCTTGCCCGAGCACTTCACGCAGCGCGCAGTGCGCGAACTCGACCGCGAGCCGCGCGAGATGACGCTCGCCGATCGCACGTATTTCGAGGATGAGCGCATCGCGGCGCTTTGCCAGTCGCTCGCGAATCATGCATGGGACGACGCCGATGGTCGACTGCGGGCAAACGAAACGTCGCATGAAATCCTGAGCCTGCTGTTGCGCTCGCAAGGCGTGAACCGCACGGATGCCGTGCTCAAAGGCGGCCTTGCTGTGGCGACGCGCCGCCGTCTGCGTGACTACATCGACCAGAATCTCACGCAGCCGTTGACGCTCGGCGAGCTTGCCGCCGTCGCGAACCTGTCGGAATTCCATCTGGCGCGGATGTTCCGCACGTCATTCGGTCTGCCGCCGCATGCGTGGATCGCGCAGCAACGGCTGGAACGCGCACGCACGCTGCTGCGCACGACGGCATTGCCGCTCGTCGATATCGCGACGCAATGCGGCTACGCAAACGCGAGCCACTTCAGCCATCGCTTCCGCCAGGGCGTCGGCGTCACGCCTGCCGTCTATCGCCAGGCGCTGCGCGCCGGCTGATTCTTCCCGCCTCACGCCGCGTTCCGTTCGGGGCGTACCCTGTCCTACAGTTTCGACGATTCGCGCGACGCGTCGACGCTTTGCGCGCGTTCGCCCGCTTTTTGTCGATCGTCTAATTTGTCTATTTGAGACTATTCGTCTACACTCGACAGCAATCAACCTGCGCCGCGAATGTCTGATCAGCCGCGCTCACGCCACTGCTTTCACTTGAGGACAGAAATGCAAATCAGGGAATTCGGAGTCGAACGCTGGATGGATCAGTACGAGAACCATTGTCAGCTGAATCTTGCGGAAACGTGTGTGGAATCGCTGACGTTGGGCCAACTGCTGAAGATCGCGGGCAAGGAAGAGGCGCTGCTCGGCGAGATTTTGCCGATGAAGCTGACGTATGGCGCGATTGACGGCACTGAGCGGCTGCGCAGCAATGTCGCGTCGCTGTATGAGAAGCAGGCGGTGCCGAACGTGCTGATTACGCACGGTGCGATCAGCGCGAACGCGCTGGTCTACGAAACGCTCGTCGAGCCGGGCGATCATGTGATTTCGGTGCTGCCTACTTATCAGCAGCATTATTCGATTCCGGAGAGCTATGGCGCGAACGTCGAGATTTTGCGTCTGCGCGAGGAGAACGCGTTTCTGCCTGATCTCGACGAACTGAAGCGCATGGTGAAGCCGACTACGCGCGTCATCGCGATCAACAACCCGAACAATCCGACGGGCTCATTGATGGACCGTGCGTTTCTCGAACAGATTGCGGGGATCGCGCGTTCGTGCGGCGCTTACGTGTTGAGCGACGAGGTGTATCGCGGCACGGATCAGGAGGGTGATGGCTTTACGGCATCGATTGCGGATGTGTACGAGAAGGGCATCAGCACGGGCAGCATGTCGAAGACGTGGTCGCTGGCGGGTTTGCGGTTGGGGTGGATCGTCGCGCCTGTGGAGCTGATTCATCGTGTGCAGATTCATCGCGATTACAACACGATTAGTGTTGGGATGTTGAATGATCTGCTGGCGTCGATTGCGCTGGAAAATCGCGCTGCGATTCTTGAGCGGAATCATGAGATTTTGCGGACCAACCTTGCGGTGGTGGATGCCTGGGTCGCTCGCGAGCCTTTGCTTTCTTATGTGAAGCCGAAGTCTGGGACTACCGCTCTTGTGCGTATTGATGTCGATATCTCGTCGCGGGAGTTTTGTGTTTCTCTACTCGAGAAGACCGGGGTTATGTTTACGCCTGGCAGCGCGCTCGATGTCGAAGGTTATGTTCGCGTGGGGTACGCGAATGCTCGCGATGTTTTGGTTCAAGGACTCGAGAGAGTTTCTGGATATCTGCGCGATATCGGGCGCTGACGCTTGGCGTTTTTCGTTTGCTTTTGCCTTTTCTGGCATCCGCGATTTCATGTCGGTGTTCAGGCGTTGCCCCTGTGCGGGGCGGCACCTACTTTTCTTTGCCGCGGCAAAGAAAAGTAGGCAAAAGAAAGCCGCTAACACCGCTAGCTCTTATGCTTGCCTGCGGGCCCCCAACGGGTCCCGCACTCCACACGGCAACACTTTGCTTTGTGCCCGTTGCCAGCGCCTTGAGCAGGCTCATCACCCACTCCAATCACCCGCAGGCAGCCAGCGGCAGCGACTCGTCTGCGCCGCCCAGGTGGCAAACTGTGTGTAGCTTGTCGCGCCACATTCGTTCGCGCTCTTACGACACCGATCCCGTTTTTCAGTCCGGAGTGGTGCATATCCAGCGCGACGGCCTACACACAGTTTGCCACCTGGGCGGCAGTCGACTGCCTGGTAAGGCAGTTAGTGACGCGGGAGTTTGAAGTGGGGGATGCGCATCCAGGAGCGCTGGCAACGCGCGGAAAATAGCATGTTGTCGCGCGAAGGACGGGGACGTTGGGGCTCCTGGGCGAACACACGGGCTGGCGGTGTTAGCCCGCTTTCTTTGCTTACTTTCTTTGCGGCGGCAAAGAAAGTAAGTGCCGCCCCGCACAGGGGCAACGCATGAAGCAAGACAACATAACGCGGATGCCACCGAAAGCAAAACCGCAAAGCGAAACCCAAAAAGGCGTAGCCCGCGCCGAGAAGGCAACCACAACGACTAGCGTCGCAGACAAAAAACCAACCCCTATTTCAAGGCCCTTGCCAACACCCTGGCAACATGCACAGCCTGAACCCCAGCCCCATCATGAATCTGATGCCGGCAACTCGTGCCATCCGCCACCACGACGGTGTTGGCATCGACCCCGCGAACAGCGGGCAACAACGACAACTCGGCCATCGCCATTGAAGCCTCATAGTGCTCGGCCTCATACCCAAAACTCCCGGCCATCCCGCAACACGACGATTCGACCGTCGACACCTTCAACTCAGGAATCCACTTCAACACAGTCTGCACAGGCGAAAACGCATCGAATGCCTTCTGATGGCAATGGCCATGCACCAGCGCCTGGTTCGCATCATCGAGCGGCTTCAACTCGAGCCGAAGTCGACCCGCCTTATGCTCGCGAACCAGAAACTCCTCGAATAACATCGCAAGCTTCGACAAACGCTCTGCCTCTTCACCAAAGCCATACTGCAAAAACTCATCCCGCAACGACAACAGACAAGAAGGCTCCAACCCGACAACGGCCACACCGCGCTCGATGAACGGCCTGAACGCATCGAGCATCCTGCGCGCTTCGCGCTTCGCCTCATCGACCAGGCCAGCAGCAAGAAAGGTTCTGCCACAGCACAGCGGACGCTCGCCCGCTCGCGTGTTGAAGTGCACGGTATAACCCGCCGCTTCGAGTACCTTCTGCGCGGCCCGCGCGTTCTCCGGTTCAATGCTGTTATTGAACGTATCGACGAAGAGCAACACTTCCTTTTGAGCGCTCTCCGCACCCGGCACAGATGAAGAAGCCTTCACATGGCCACTGCCGAGAAACGGCTTCACGAAGCGAGGCAACGAGCGCTGCGGCGCAAAACCCATCGCGCGCTTGAACCATGGCAACCCGCCGGCAAACGCGAACACCCCCGGCATACTGCCCGCGATCGCCGCATAGCGCGGCATGAACGCAATCATCTTTTCGCGCAAACGCAAACCATGCTTTTGCGCCCATGCGGCGCGCGCCTCGATCTTGAACTTCGCCATGTCGATGCCCGTCGGGCAATCGCGCTTGCAGCCCTTGCACGAAACGCACAAGTCGAGCGTGTCCTTCACGTCCTGACTCGCGAGACCTTCATCGCCGAGTTGCCCCGACAACGCCAGCCGCAACGTATTCGCACGCCCACGCGTCACGTGCTGCTCGTCCTTCGTCACGCGATAACTCGGACACATCGTGCCCGCATCGAACTTGCGGCAGTGGCCATTGTTGTTGCACATCTCGACGGCTTTCGCGAGGCCGCCTGCCAGATCATTGCCAGTGCCCGGCGCGGTCTCCACACCCGTCATCGGATCGCGTTGGACATTCCACACCGACCAGTCGAGCGCCGGCTTCAAAGCACGTTCCTTGTAACCGGGCGCGAAGCGGAAATTGCGCGCATCGTCCATCTTCGGCGGACGCACGATCTTGTCCGGATTCATCCGGTTGTCAGGATCGAATAGCGCCTTGATCTCGCTGAACGCACGGTTGATGCGCGGACCATACTGCCACGCGACCCATTCGCCACGGCACAAACCGTCGCCATGTTCGCCTGAATACGCGCCCTTGTATTCACGCACGAGCACCGCTGCTTCTTCCGCAATCGCACGCATCTTCTGCGCGCCGTCGCGGCGCATGTCGAGAATGGGCCGCACGTGCAGCGTGCCGACGCTCGCATGCGCGTACCACGTGCCTTCCGTGCCGTTGCGATGAAACACTTCCGTCAGCCGGCTCGTGTATTCCGCCAGATGTTCGAGCGGCACCGCGCAGTCTTCGATGAACGACACCGGCTTGCCATCGCCCTTCATGCTCATCATGATGTTCAGACCGGCCTTGCGTACTTCCCACAGCGCCTTCTGCTCACCGGCATCGGACATCTGCACGACGGAATCCGGCAAGCCGAGATCGGCCATCAACTCTGTGAGTCGCTTCAGCGACGCAAGCTGTTCGTCGCGGTTCTCGCCCGCGAATTCGACGAGCAGAATCGCTTCGGGCCTGCCGACCAGCGCCTTCTCGATCACCGGCCGGAATGACGGGTTGCTCATCGCGAGATCGATCATCGTACGATCGACCAGTTCGACGGCAACGGGCTTGAGCTTGACGATGTGCTGCGTCAGATCCATCGCCTGCCAGAAGGTCGGAAAATTCACGACGCCCAGCATCTTGTGCGCAGGCAGCGGCACGAGCTTCAGCGTCACTTGCCGACTGAACGCGAGCGTGCCTTCAGAACCGACGAGCAGATGCGCGAGGTTCGCAAAACCATCGTCGGAATAGGCGCGCGGGTTCTGACAATCGAACAGATCGATGTTGTAGCCCGCCACGCGTCGCAACACTTTCGGTACCTGCGCGACGATCTCGTCACGCTCGCGCAACGCAATCGCCTTCACGGCTTCGACGATCTGCTGCAAGCGCGTGCCCTGCGGCGCATCGCGCAGCGAAGCGAAATGCGCCTGCGTGCCGTCCGCAAGAATCGCGTCGATCGCCTCGACGTTGTGAACCATGTTGCCGTATTCGATCGAACGCGAGCCGCACGAGTTGTTGCCCGCCATCCCGCCGATCGTGCATTGCGCCGCCGTCGATACATCCACGGGAAACCACAGGCCATGCGGTTTGAGCCACGCGTTCAGATGATCGAGCACGATGCCCGGCTCGACCGTCACCGTGCACCTGTCCTTGTCGAACGCGACGACCTGATTGAGCCATTTGCTCGTATCGATGACGAGCGCTTCGCCGACTGTCTGCCCGCACTGGCTCGAACCCGCGCCGCGCGCGAGCAACGGCACGTTCTCGCTGCGCGCGACGTCGAGCGCTACGCGCAAATCATCCTGATCGCGCGGCACGACCACGCCGATCGGCATGATCTGATAGATCGACGCATCCGTCGAATAGCGCCCGCGGCTTGCCGCGTCGAACAGAACGTCGCCGCGCAATTCCTTGCGCAGCCGGTTCGCAAGCGGCGTGCTCATGCGCGCCGCCGACGGCACGAGATGAATCGGTTTGACTAGCAGGGTGGCGTTCGACATGTGCTGCGATCCACAAAATGGCTTGAAATGCAGGACTATTCGAGCGTGACGCTGACGGGCCCAAGCCCTTCGATATGTCCGCGCGCGGTGCCCGCATGTTGCGGGAAGAACATGCCCGTATAGGAACCCGTCGTGACGATCATGTCGGGCGTCACTGCAATGCGATGATGCTGCGTGCAGTGATTGACGAGCCACGTCAGCAAACGGCGCGGGTCGCCACACGGATTCGACGGCGTTGCCTTTACCACGTCCTGTCCTTCGAAAGCAAAGCTCAGTGCGGGCGCCACGAATGGAAAATCGCGCCGGTACGTCGTGAACTCGCCGACGATCAACGCGCCGTGATTCTGCAAATCCGCGAGTTGCGCAAGCTTGTCCACATTCGGCCACTGCGCGTAGCGGCTCGCGACGATTTCGATGGTCGCGGCCATTGAATCGATTGCATCGAGCACTTCTACTTCATGATAGGCGTTCGCAGCAGGTTCGAAACTCCGCCCGAAACGAAACGCAATTTCCAGTTCGAGGCCGAGCGGCTTGTAGTGCGCACGCGGCAGATGCGCGCCATCTGCGTGCAGATCGGTCGCGGGCAGCGGCGCGCCCTGAATCGCGCCATCGGCGGATTTGGCGCCGATCTTCCAGCCGCCGATGCGCGCGCCGCGCGTCGCCAGCAACGCATGCTGAATCGCGTACGCGGCGCTCATGTCGGCCGGAACGAGTTCGGGGGAGAGCGACGCGAGCGTCGTATGACCGGCGCGCGCGTCGGCAAGTTGTCGGATGAGCATAGTCGGTCAAACGTTAGCGAGTTCACGCATTGAAGCGCGTGGCGGGTTGTGCAGCCGGCTCCGTGCCGACCGCGAAACGGCTTTCCGGTTGCATGCGGAACGCGAGCACGACGCCGATCGCCATCAGCAACATGCTGCCCGCGAACGGCAATTCCCAGCTGCCGAACGTATCGATCAGGTAGCCGGACAATACGGGCGAAATGATCGCTGCGAGCGCCGAACCCGTGTTCATCATGCCGCTCGCGGTGCCCGAGTATTCGGGTGCGATGTCCATCGGGATCGCCCACATCGGGCCAATCGTCATCTCGGCAAAGAAGAAGCCCGCCGACAGACACACCATCGATACATACAGGTTGTGCGTAAGTAACAACGGCACCAGCGACGCCAGCGTGAGCAGCATGCAGATCGACACCATCCAGCTACGAGCGCGCCGGAGATTGCCCGTGCGTTCGAACACCTTGTCGGTGACGATGCCGCCCAGCGTATCGCCGATCACGCCCGCGAAGAACACAGCCGAAGCGAATACCGCCGACTTCTTTAGATCGAGGTGATAGCTATGCAGAAAGTACTGCGGAATCCAGCTGAGGAAGAGCCACAACGTCCAGCCATAGCAGAAGTACACGACGGTCACGGGCGCCATGCGCTTGAAGAGCGCTTTCCAAGGCAGGTTCGCAGATTTGGCTTTCGGCGCGGGCAGCACGTCGAGTTCGGCCTGCGTGATGCGGCGATGCTCTTTCGGATACTCGGTGAAGGTCACCGCCCACACCACGACCCACAGCAGACTGAAGGCGCCGCAAATATAGAACGATTCGCGCCAGCCCCACGTCGTCATCACGAGTACGATCACGCCAGGCGCGACCGCATTGCCGATGCGCGCCGCCGCGTGCGTGATGCCCTGCGCGAAGCCGCGCTTCTCTTTCGCGACCCAGCGCGACATCGCGGCCGTCGCGGCAGGGAACGTCGCGCCTTCGCCGAAGCCGAGCAGCACACGTGCAAGAAGCAGCGAAACCAGGCCGCCTGCAAAGCCCGTCAACAGCGTCGCGATGGCCCAGATCGCGCCGCACGCGATCAGCGTGCGCTTCGCGCCGAACCGGTCGCTCACCCAGCCGCCAATGATCTGAAACACGAGATACGGATATGCAAAGGCCGAGAACACGAGGCCGATTTCCGTATGCGAAAGATGAAACTCCTTGCCGAAGCCCGCTGCCGCCGTGCTGACGTTGACGCGGTCAAGGTAGGTGATGAAGTACATGATGCATAGCATCAGTAGAACGATACTGGTCGCACTGGTCACACGAAACCGCTTCATCGTCTGTCTCCGTTGCTGGTGGACGGCTTGTTCGCGCGGCGTGTTCGGCCTTCATGCCGCGCGAGCCGCCGTCTGCAGGGTCTGCCGTTGGCATTGGTCGCGTCTGTGGTTCGCTTGCGTCTTTGTCTTTCTGTTCGTTGCGATGCGTCGCGCTGGCCGGGCGCGTTGAACTTCGGGAACTGCGTTTTCGTGATGCTGGGCGAAGGAAGCAACGTGTCGCCGTTTGCGCTTCCTTCGTCGTCGGATAACCGGCGCTCAGGCGGCTGCCTTGAGTTTCGGCGTATTTGGTTGCGACATCAGAAACGCCATCGCAGCGGGCAAGCCGCTTGCAGCAACGGGAACACCCGCTATTTGCAGGCCCATTTCGACGCCCGCCAGCGTTGCCATCAGCGTGAGGTCGTTACAGTCTCCGAGATGCCCGATGCGGAACATGCGCCCTTTCATCTTGCCGAGACCCGTCCCGAGCGACATGTCGAAGCGTTCGTAGATGACCTTGCGGACGGCGTCTGCATCGATGCCATCGGGCATCATGACGCCCGTCAGCACGGGGCTATAAACCGACGGATCGTCGCATTGAATCTCCAGACCCCACGCCCGCACCGCGCGGCGGCAGGCTTCGGCAAGGCGGTCGTGACGCGCGAACACGTTGTCGAGCCCTTCGCCGAGAATCATGTCAAGCGCTTCCGACAGCCCGTACAGCAGGTTCGTGTTCGGCGTGTACGGCCAGTAGCCGCTCTTGTTCATTTCGATGATTTCGGTCCAGTCCCAGAACGCGCGCGGCAGCTTCGCATGCTTGCCCGCTTCGATCGCCTTCGGCGACACCGCGTTGAAACTGATGCCCGGCGGCAGCATCAAGCCCTTCTGCGAGCCGGACACCGTGACGTCCACACCCCATTCGTCGTGACGATAGTCGGCGCAAGCGAGGCCCGAAATCGTATCGACGAGCAGCAGCGCCGGATGACCCGCCGCGTCGATCGCGCGGCGCACCGCGGCGATATCCGACGTGACGCCCGTCGACGTCTCGTTGTGCACCACGCACACGGCCTTGATCGCATGCTGCGTGTCCTCGCGCAGACGCGCTTCGATCATTTGCGGCTGCACGCCGCGCCGCCAGCCTTCGATACCGGGCAAACCGAGAAACTCCGGCTTCAGGCCGAGGCTCTCGGCCATCTTCTTCCACAGCGTCGCGAAGTGGCCCGTCTCGAACATCAACACGTGATCGCCGGGGCTCAGCGTGTTCGACAGCGCGGCTTCCCATGCGCCCGTACCCGACGCCGGATAGATCACGACCGGCTGTTGCGTCTTGAAGATCTTCTTGATGCCGTCCAGCACTTTCAGGCCCAGCGCGCCGAACTCGGGGCCGCGATGGTCGATGGTCGGATAGCTCATCGCCCGCAAGATGCGGTCGGGCACCGGGCTCGGACCCGGAATCTGCAAAAAGTGGCGGCCTGCGGGATGAAAGTCGAGTTTCAGCATCGGTCGATCTCCTCGATTGAATTTTGCATGCAAAAAACTATAACAAGATAATCATGACAATCCCAAGGCGGTGTTTACCCTCGCACTACGCCTGAAAGACTGGCTTGATTTAAAATCGGTGCAAATCGTGCTTGAGGATTTTTGTATGCAAAATTCGGACATTGATGCAGGCCTGACACCGCCTCCCCTGATGCCGAAGGTCGAACGCCAGCGTTTGCACGACACGGTGGTCGAACACATCCGGCGCTTTATCGTCGAAGGCGTGCTGGAGCCGGGCAAGAAACTGAACGAACGCGAACTGTGCGAAACGCTCGGCATTTCGCGTACGCCGTTGCGCGAGGCGCTGAAGGTGCTCGCCGCGGAAGGATTGATCGAGATCGAGCCGAATCGCGGCGCGTCGGTGTCGAAGATGTCCGAAGCGGAGATGCGAGAAACATTCGAACTGATGAGCGGGCTCGAAGCGTTCTCGGGCGAACTCGCGGCGGAGCGCATCACGGCCGCCGAACTCACCGAGATCAAGGCGCTGCATTACGCAATGCTCGCGTGCCGCACGCAGAACGATCTGGCCGGTTACTACAGCCGCAATCAGGCGATTCACGACAAGATCAACGAAGCCGCGCGCAACTCGGCGCTGCGTCAGACGTACATCGCGGTGAACCGCAGATTGCAGGCGCTGCGCTTTCGCTCGAACTTTCAGATCCCAAAGTGGGACAGCGCGATTCATGACCACGATGAAATGCTCAAGGCGCTGGAAGCGCGCGACGGCAAGCGTTTGAGCACGATCTTGCGTCAGCATCTGCTCGACAAACGCGATGCGGTGCTGCAGATTCAATCGCGGGAAGATGCGGCGGCTGCGAAGTTGAAGGCCTGATTCAGGGCTTGAAAAGAAAAACGCACGGCTCGATGCCGTGCGTTTTTTATTGAAGCAACCGACACATCACGCGCCAGTGCGCCCCGTATGATCCTTCTGCCGCAACGACTGCGGCAGGCCATACAGAATGATCAACGCGCAGATCAGGCTCAGCCCGCCGATCACATACAATGCCGGCGTCGTGCTGCCCGTCACGTCGCGCACACGGCCCACCATCACCGGGCTCACGATTCCGCCCAACTGTCCCAGCGTGTTGATCAGCGCGATACCGCCCGCGGCACCCGCGCCCGTCACGAGCTTCGGCGGCAGCGCCCAGAACGCGGGAATCGACGCGATCACACCTGCGCCCAGTACGGCCAGCGCAACGACGAGCATCACCGTCTGCTTGTCGAAATAACCCGCCGCGAAGAAGCCGATTGCGGCCATCACGAGCAGCGCGCTCACGAACTTGCGACGCTCGCCCGTCGCGTCCGACAAGCGCCCCACGACGACCATGCAAATCGCGCCGCAAATATACGGCACGGCCGTCAGCAGACCGATGATCGTCGGATTTTGCGTGCCTGCGGCGCGGATCAGATGCGGCGCCCAGAAGTTGAGGCCATACGACGCGATCTGAATGAGGAAGTAGATCAAGCCAAGCGTCAGAAAGCCAGGCGTGCGGATTGCGCCGAGCAGCGAGTGCCCGTGCGTCGTCGGCTGCGCCTGTTGCGCGATCTGGCTCGACAGATACGTCTTCTCCGAGGCCGACAGCCAGCCCGCGTCTTCGATGCGGTCCTTCAACACCTTGAGCACAAGAATGCCGAGCACGATACACGGCAGACCGCCGAGCATGAACAGCCAATGCCAGCCGCGAATGCCGAACACGCCGTCCATCTGACCGAGCACGAGGCCCGAGAGCGGCGCACCGACCAGACCCGAGAACGCCGACGCAAGAAACAGCAGCGACGTGATGCGTCCGCGATAGCTCGCCGGAAACCACAGCGTCAGGTAGTAGAGCACGCCAGGCGCAAAACCCGCTTCCATCGCACCGATCAGAAAGCGCAGGCCGTAGAACTGCCATTCGTTCTGCACGAACACCATCGCAGCCGTCGCGAGACCCCACGAAATCATGATCCGCGCGATCCACTTACGCGCGCCGACCTTGTACAGCAGCATGTTGCTGGGCACTTCGAACAGCACATAGCCGATCACGAAGAGACTCGCGCCGAGACCATATGCCGTATCCGAAAAGCCGAGGTCGGTTTGCAACTGGAACTTCGCGAAGCTGATATTGATGCGGTCGAAGAACGCGAACAGATAGCAGATCATGATGAGCGGCATCAGCCGCCACGTGACCTTTTTGATGATGTCGGCGGTTGCCGATAGCTTGTCGTCACGGCTGCCTGCCGCCACTGCGCCTGGGGTGCTCATTGTGTGTCTCCTTTGCCAGCGGAATATTGCCGTCTGGTCGTGGTGTTGTTTTACGAACTGGTTGAAGTTCAGATGCTGTGTACGTATTCGGGCACCGGGTGCACATCGCAATTGCGGCCCGCTTTCATCAGTTGTCCCGGCACGTCGTGACCGAGCAACGCCGGCAATGTGCGCGACAGCGCGATGAGCTTCTGCAGATCGATGCCCGTCGGAATGCCGATTTCGTCGCACAGGTTGACGAGGTCTTCCGTGCAGATGTTGCCCGACGCGCCCGGCGCGAACGGACAGCCGCCCAGCCCGCCGAGCGCCGCGTCGAAGCGGCGCGCACCTGCTTCGTACGCGGCGAGCACGTTGGCGAGGCCCAGGCCGCGCGTGTTGTGAAAGTGCAGCGTGAGCGCGTCGGCGGGCACGCGTTGCAGCACGCGTTTGACGAGCCGCGCGACCTGACGCGGATTCGCCATGCCCGTCGTATCGGCGAGCGTGATGCCGCTGATGCCCATCTCGCGGTACGCATCGACGATCGACACGACACGGTCTTCGTCGATCTTGCCTTCGAACGGACAACCGAACGCGGTCGCCACCGTCGCATTCAGCAACACCGGGAAATGCTGTGCGAGCCGCACGATATCGCCGAATGCATCGAGCGATGCTTCGCAGCTCATGCGCATGTTCGCGCGGTTGTGCGTCTGGCTCGCGGACATCACGAGGTTCAGTTCGTCGGCGCGTGCGTTCAACGCGCGCTCGGCGCCCTTCACGTTCGGCACCAGCGCGACGAAGATCACGCCTGCGCGGCGCTGTATCTGCGTGAACACGGCTTCGCCGTCGCGCAACGCGGGAATCGCTTTCGGCGACACGAACGAACCCGCCTCGATGCGCGTGAAGCCCGCCGTCGACAGTTCATCGATCAACGCGATCTTGTCAGCGGTTTCGACCCACGTCGGTTCGATCTGCAAGCCATCGCGCGGCGCGACTTCCTGCACGATCAGCCTGTCGAAATGTTGCTGTTCGAAGTTCATTGCACGGCTCCTTCGCGGCGCAGCCGCTCGATGTCGCCTGGTTCATAGCCGAGATCGGCGAGCACGCTCGACGTATGCTCGCCGAGCGCGGGACCTTGCCAGCGCACTTCGCCCGGCGTCTCCGAGAGTTTCGGCACGATGCCCGGCATCTTCACCGATGCGCCGCCCGGCAAGTCGGCCTTCAGCAACATCTCGCGCGCCTGATAGTGCGGATCGGCGACGATGTCCGCGACGGAATAGATGCGGCCCGACGGCACTTCTGCGCTTTCGAGCGCGGCGAGCACATCGTCGATCGAATGATGCGAAGTCCATGCGGTGATCGCGGCATCCAGCATCGCGTTCTGCGCGACGCGGCCATCGTTGCGTGCAAGCGCGGGATCGTCGGCGAGATCGGGACGGCCGATCACCTGCATCAGTCGCTTGAAGATCGGATCGCTATTGCCCGCGATCACGACGAAACCGCCGTCTTCCGTGCGATACGTGTTCGACGGCGCAATGCCCGGCAGCGCGCCGCCGCTGCGCTCGCGCACGTGGCCGAGCAGATCGTATTCGGGCACGAGGCTTTCCATCAGGTTGAACACGCTTTCGACGAGCGACACGTCCACCACCTGTCCGTCGCCCTGCCCCGTCTTCACGCGCAGCACCGACATCAATGCGCCGATCACGCCATGCAGCGACGCAAGCGAATCGCCGAGGCTCACGCCGACGCGCGCAGGCGCGCCTTCCACATCGCCCGTCGTATAGCGGATGCCGCCCATCGCTTCGCCGATCGCGCCGAAACCGGGACGATCGCGATACGGGCCCGTCTGGCCGTAGCCGGAAATGCGGACCATCGTGAGCTTGGAGTTGATCGCGTGCAGCACGTCCCAGCCGAGGCCGAGCTTTTCCAGCGCGCCAGGGCGCAGGTTTTCGATGACGATGTCGGCATCGGCGGCCAGACGCTTGACGACGTCCGCACCTTCCTGCGACTTGAGATTCACGCAGATCGACTTCTTGTTGCGGGATTGCAGATACCACCAGAGCGACGTGCCTTCATGCAGCTTGCGCCATTTGCGCAGCGGATCGCCCGTTTCGGGTGCTTCGATCTTGATGACTTCGGCGCCGAATTCGGCGAGCAGACGCGCGGCGAACGGCGCTGCGATCAGTGTGCCGATTTCGACGACGCGAATACCCTGCAACGGACCACTCATGATGCTGTCTCCAATCTGAATTCATGTTGGAGACAAGGTTAGAAGCGCGGCCGCCGCAGCGTCCAACCGCATTTCGCCAAGGACCGTTCGCGAAACGCGAACGCTCGGCGCTAGTCCTTGCCGGACAAGGCTTCCACGGTGCGCAGATGATCGAAGAGCAGCCTCGCAACGGGCGAAAGGCGCGCCGAATCGCGCGTCACGATGATGAGGTCGCGCTCGGCCCATTCGTCTTCGAGCGCAACGGCGGCGAGGCCCAGTGGCCGCCCCATGATGCGATACACGTTGATGGGCAGCACGCCGACGCCCATGCCCGCCTGCACCATCCGGCACACGGCGTCGAAACCCGGCACGTGGATGCGCAGCTTGAGCGCCTTGCCCGCCTGGCGTGCGGCCATGTGCGTGCGCGCGTTGATCGAACTGGCTGAATGCAGACCGACGTGATCGCTGTCGAGCGTCTCTTCGAACGCGACGCTTTCGCGCCCGGCGAGGGGATGATCGTCGCGCATCACGACACACAATGCGTCGTGCCGGTAGTGCGTGACTTCGAGACCGCGTGCGTCCGCTTCGCCCGAACAGATGCCGAGGTCGGCGAGACTGTCGGCCACGGCTTCGACCACGCCGCCGCTCGGCCGCTCTTCGAGGTCGATCTTCACGCGCTCGTTGACGGCGAGAAACGCACGCAGATCTTCCGGCAGGAATTCGACGATCGCGGACAGGTTCGCCATCATCCGCACATAGCCGCGCACGCCGCTCGCGTGGCCCGCGAGTTCGATACCGATGTTCTCGATGCCGCGCATCACGCGGCGTGCATGGTGCAGCAGCGTTTCGCCCGCCGGCGTGAGCGTCATGCCGCGCGCGTTGCGCTGAAAGAGCGTCGCGCCGACGGCCTGCTCCAGTTCGAGCAGCCGCTTGCTGGCCGCGGATACCGCGATGGCCTCGCGTTCCGCGGCGCGCGTCAGCGTGCCTTCCTCATAGACGGCGATGAAGAGTTGCAGGGTCGTGAGGTCGAGGCGGCGGAGCAGGTTCTTCAGGACCATGACGGACAATCGATGCATTGGATTGCGTCATATTGTGCCGCGACCTCGCCGCAAGCGCTCGCGTTCAATCAAAACACATCTGCGGAATCGGGTCGCTGGCCGGGAAAGTGTCCATCAGCGCCTCGTCCATCAGGTGCTCGCGATGCTCCCAATGTGCGTCGTGTACCTTGGCATCGGCGTTGTAAGCGGATTTGCTATCCTGTTCCATTCCGGGTTCCTCCTGCGATTCGAGGCTGTCGATACGGGGTGTCGATCGCTTCAGTATTGGTTGTTCGGCATCTGCCTTCAACCTGCGCACACGGACGAAACCTGCCATCCATACGTCGTCTGCTGCCGTCTCCCTGACGCGTCGTCTGCGAGGTCACTGAATGCCGAGCGTTGCCATAGCGATCTTTCCGGGCGTCCAGGCGCTGGACGTCGCCGGTCCCTTCGATGTTTTCGCCGAAGCGAACCTGTTCATCGACAGCAAGGACCGCTATGAAGTGACGCTGCTCGCTGCGGAAAACGCGCCATTGCGCGCATCCAACGGCATCACGTTCGTTCCAGACGAAACCTTCGACGACAGGCGCAGCACCTTCGATCTCGCGTTGATCGCGGGCGGCCCCGCGTTGCCGGAGGTCGTTCCCGACACGCGCCTCACGGCCTGGCTGGCGAATGTCGCATCGCGATGCAAGCGTTACGGCTCGATCTGCACGGGCGCGTTCGCGCTGGGCCACGCGGGCCTGCTCGACGACCGCAATGTCACGACGCATTGGCAGCACGCGCAGCAACTCGCGACGCAATTCCCAAAAGCGCGCGTCGATTTCGACCGTATCTATTTGCGCGACGAGGGGCTCGTGACGTCGGCGGGCGTGACGGCCGGCATCGATCTCGCACTGGCGCTCGTCACCGAAGACCACGGCCCGCAGACCGCGTTGAAAGTGGCGAAGCGCCTCGTGGTGTTTTCGCAGCGTCAAGGCGGACAATCGCAATTCAGTCCATACCTGACCGCGCCCGCCGACGACACCTCGCCCGTTGCGAAAGTGCAGACGCACGTAATGGCCAACATCCGGGAGAACTTCTCCGTGAAGCAACTCGCCGACGTCGCCGGCATGAGCGCGCGCAACTTCGCGCGCATCTTCGTGCAGGAGACGGGCGTGACGCCGCATGAATTCGTCGAACGCGCGCGGATGGATGCGGCGCGCAAGCTGCTCGAAAGCAGCGGCGCGGCGCTCAAGGCAATTGCCTACGATTGCGGCTTCGGCACGGCCGACCGTATGCGCATCGTCTTTACCAAGCGTATCGGCGCGACACCGAACCAGTACCGCGAGCGCTTCCGGCACGCTTGAGCGCAGGGGCCTGCACGCGTCGACCGTGCGTGAGAAAATAATGGGCTCGTCAACGCCATATTGCACATCGACATGAACGCTACCACTTCCGTTCGCGCCATCGTCACGGGTCATACGCGCGGGTTGGGCGCGGCGCTCGTAGAACGGCTGCTCGCGCAAGGCATCGCCGTGCTGGGCATTTCGCGCTCGCGTAATGAAGCACTTTCCAGTCAAGCTAACTTCGACCAGGTCGAAGTCGATCTGTCCGACGCGGAACGACTCACGCAATTCGTCGCACGCGACACGTTGCGCAACTTCCTCGAGGGCGCGCAAACCGCATTGCTGTTCAACAATGCGGGTACGGTGCAGCCGATCGGTCCCGTCGAAGCGCAAGACGTTGCGGCCATCGCGCAAGCAGTGACGCTGAATGTGTCCGCGCCGCTGATGCTGGCGAGCGCGTTCGCCACGGCAAGCCCGGGTGCGAGCGACCGGCGCATCGTGCATATCTCCAGTGGTGCCGCGCGCCATCCGTATGCGGGCTGGAGCATCTACTGCGCGACGAAGGCTGCCCTCGATCATCACGCGCGCTCGGTCGCGCTCGATCAGAATCGTGCGCTGCGCATCTGCAGCGTCGCGCCGGGTGTCGTCGATACGAACATGCAGGCGGAAATTCGCGGCACGGAACTGGAGCGGTTTCCGATGCGCGAGAAGTTCGAAGAGTTGAAGCGGGACGGGAAGCTGTCGACGCCGGAAGAGTCGGCGGGGAAGCTGGTCGATTACGTGCTGAGCGAGACGTTTGGCGCGGTGGCGACGGCGGATGTGCGGGAGTTGCCGCAGTCATAAGCATTCTGCCCGCGATTGCGGGCAGAACTATTCGCACACGACGGTCAACCTCACCTCATCCGAAGATCGCTAAACCATTTTTCTGGATCAGCTGAAGCAGACGTGCGGCAATCCCGCTTGGCTTCTTGTCGCCCTGCTCCCATTGCCGCACCGTCGACACCGTCGTATTGAGATACAGCGCAAACACATTCTGGCTGACGTTGACGTCTTTACGGATGCGCGCAATATCCTTTGCATTGAACTCGGGTACCTCTTCGATGCACAGCTCGTCATATTCGCGCATCGTCTTCTTGTCGATGACCTTCGCCCGATGCAAGCCGGAAGCAGCGCTATGAATAGCTTCCGACGCATCGCTCTTGTAGCGTGTCTTAGCCATTGCAAATCTCCACTAATTCCTTCGCTTCCAACATCCAGTCGATATCAGCAGGTTTCGCCGTACCGTAGTCACGGGCAAGTTTCTTGAAGCCGCGCAGTTCGCGCTCGTCGATGTTCTCCCTGTCGTTTTTGGCAAAAACATAGACAAACACCTAGAAGTCGCCGACCTTGTTCACGACAATGCCTCGCTTCGTGTTCTTGTCGAGGCGCTTTTCCACACGTTCCCGCCGAGATCGTCGCCTTGCCCCTCATTCAACTCTCTCGCCGCCTTGCAAAGTTCGGCGTCCGTGATGCCAGCGGCCTTGGCTTTCCTGGCAAACCAAGCCGTTTTGAACACCCGCAGAGCCTTGTTCTTCATCTGATGTCAAGTTGTGGACATGATTTACTATATCACTTAGTGGTATAGTAAATCAAGCTGGAACGAAGCACCGAACTTGCGGGTTGCCTGTCGAGCGAACTCCCGGAAACGCTCACCTTTGTGAAGCACCCACGAGCCAGAATTTTTATTCGCGAGTCGGTTAGCGTTCAAGACTTCACATAAATGCCTTGAAATAGGGGGGGTTTCCTGTCATCCAACAAACGGAGGTCAGGGATAAGGTGCGTTGAAGCCGACTCCAATCCTCACTCCCGAAAACCCTCACCCATAAACAACTTGGGCCACGATGCACCTCAACCGGCACATCGCGGCCCAACCTCAACCTACGCGAAAAGAAGGTTTAAGCCTCCAGCTGCTCCAGCACTTTCCCCTTCGTCTCGATCCCCAGAAACTGCACGACCAGCGCCGCGAGGAACGGCACGACCGCCAGCAGATAGAACGCGACATCGAGATTGCCACCGATCATCGTCTTCGACACGAGCGTCGGTGCGAAGATCGCCGCAAGCTTCAGCCACGCGCCGCCGACGCCGCAGCCGAACGCGCGGATGCTCGTCGGATACAGCTCCGGCGTGTACACATACGCCGTGATGAAGCCGCACGCGAGCCAGCCGAGCGCGAATGCGCAGCAAGTCGCGACGACATAGACGGAAGCATCATGGAACACGCCCGCCAGCGCCAGCGACAACGCGCACAACATGAACGACCAGTTGATGATCGGCTTGCGGCCCACCTTGTCGACGAGCATCGCGCACAGCAGCGAACCGAGCACGCCCAGCACGGAAGCAGCGACGGCCAGATTCAGCGCGAGCTGCAACGGCGCGTGATACACCGTGCGGTAGATGGTCGGCAGCCACGTCGACAGACCGTACTGGATTACGCCGCACGTCATCCAGAGCATCGCGACAGCCGCCGAGCGCTTCCAGTAAGCCTTGCCGAACAGATCGCTCATCTTGCGCTTCGGGTGACCCGCAGCCATCGACTCGAAGCTCGCCGGATCGCCCATCGGCGGCAGCGTGCCCTTCGCGGTGCGCTCAAAAGCTTGAACGGCATCGGCAGCTTCGCTCATGCGGCCTCGCTCGGCGAGCCAACGCGGCGATTCCGGTACGAGCTTGCGCAGCACGAAGAACAGGATCAGCGGCACGCCGCCGATGAAATACATCGCTTCCCAGCCGAAACGCGGCACGATCCACGCGCCGAGCGCATTCGATGCGAGCAGCCCGACCGGGAACACGATTTCGTACAGCAGCACGAAGCGTCCACGGCCATGCGCACGGCAGATTTCGTTGATGTATGTCGCGGCCACGGGCAACTCGCCGCCAAGCCCGATACCCTGCACGATACGCAGCACGAAAAACACCGCGAACGTCGGCGCGAAGCCGCACGCAATACTCGTGACGCCGATCACGCCCGAACTGAGCGCAATCGCTTTCACGCGGCCATGACGCTCCGCGTACCAAGGAAACAGAAACGCGCCGATCAACTGGCCGGCCGAACTCGCGCCGATCAGCAACGCGACGTCCCACGGCGTCAGATGCCATTTGCCGATCAGGATCGGCAGCGTCGCGGCGATCGCGATGACATCGAAGCCATCGAAGAACGTCGCGAGTCCGATCAGGATCCGCGCGCGCACCAGCATCGCGTTCGCGGGCAATCGTTCGAGCCGCGCAATGATCGATCCGCGCGTGGCAGGACCGGAGACACCGGCGCTGCTCTGTGCCTCAAACGTGTTGTCGATAGTACTCATCCGCTGTCTCCGCCCCGTATCAGTTATGCAAGCGCCTTGTCGGCATCGGCCAGAGCCGCGACATCGACTGTCCGTCCCTGAGTCATCCATTTGCGCGCGAGCTTCAGGTCGCGCGGCGTGTTGATCGCGATCACACCGCGCACGCCGCCCTCCGCGACATGGAAGAGCGTCGCGCGCCGCGCGCTCACGTCGCCGCGCACGACGAGCTGCGCGTCGGCGGGAATGTCGCCGAGAATCTGCAGGTTCACGTCGTACTGATCCGACCAGAACCACGGAATCTCCGCATACGGCTCGAACTGGCCGAGCATGGCCTTCGCGACGACGATCGCCTGGTTCTGCGCGTTCGCCCACGACTCCAGCCGCACACGGCGTTTCAACCACGCGCTCGGATGATTCGCGACGTCGCCGCACGCGAAGATGCGCGGGTCGCTCGTCATGCCATGCTCATCGACGACGATGCCGTCGTTCACCGGCAAGCCGGCCGCTTCCGCCAGCGACGTGTGCGGCGTGAGGCCGATGCCCGCGACGGCGAAATCGGCGTCGATAACCGTGCCGTCCGCGAGCGTCGCGCGTACTTTGGCGGCGTCCGACGGGTTCGTATCGAGCGACGCGAGCGCAGCGTTCAAACGAACATCCACGCCATTCGAGCGATGCAGGTCGAGCAAAAAGTCCGACACGGCAGGCGGCACCGAACGCGCGCACAAACGCGGCGCGCCTTCCACCACCGTCGCCGCGACGCCGAGCTTGCGCGCCGTCGCCGCGACTTCAAGACCGATCCAGCCGCCGCCGATCACGAGCACATGCTGGCTTTTACGCAGACGCTCGCCGAGTGCCGATGCTTCATCGAGCGTGCGCAGATACGCGATGTGATCCGTCTTCACGATCGACTCAGGCAGCTTGCGCGGCGCGCCGCCCGTTGCGATCACGAGCCGGTCGTACTGCACTTCGCGGCCCGACTGCGCGCGCACGATGCGTCGTTCGCGATCGATCTCGACAGCAACGTCCGGCTGCCACGCTTCCACGGCGAGCGAAGCGAAATCGTCGGCGGCGAACAGGCACACCGTGTCGATGTCGGCATCGCCGGACAACACCGCTTTCGACAGCGGCGGCCGTTCATACGGCAGATGGATTTCATCCGCGATCATCACCAGACGGCCTTCGAACCCCGTCTTGCGCAGCGTCTTCACGACCCAGCCCGCAGCCTGGCCGCCGCCGATCACGACGATGGTTTGCGGCGCGTCCGTGTGGACCGCGACGTTTGAATTGGCAGCGTCAGTCATGTTTGCGCTCCGTCATGAACTTGCCTTCCGGCGCCTTCGCATTCTTTTGACGGCGCGTATTGCCGTCGATGCCACCATCGATTGCCCATTCGGCGAACACGGTCGGACCCGGTTCGAATTCGCGCGGCTGCCATTCGGGCGTCAACTGGTCTTCGTCCGCGTAGTACTCGATCAATCCGCCCGCCGGATTCTGGAAGTACCAGAAGTACGCCGACGAAACAGGGTGACGTCCCGGCCCGAGCTGCGTGTCCCAGCCGCGGCGGCTGATGTGCATGCCGCCGCCGAACACTTCGTGGATGTCGCGCACGGTGAACGCGACGTGATTCAAACCGCGCTTGCCCGTCGGCAGCTGCAACAGGAAAAGGTCGTGATGGCCGCCGTGCGGCGCGCAACGCATGAACGCGCCGCGTGCCGGATAACGGTCCGACGTTTCGAAGCCGAGCCGATCGTGATAGAACTTTTCCTGCTCCGCGAGACAGTTCGTGAAGAACACGACGTGACCCACTTCTACGGGTTCCGCGCGCTCATAGACAGGACTCGGCGTATCGACGCGCAGCGTCTGCCCCCACACGTTCGACGGCGAGCCGTGCACGTCGACGGCACGCTTGCGTGTCACTTCAACGCGGATCGCCATGCCGTTGGGATCGATGCAGCCGACGGCATCGTCGTTCGAGTAATAGCCTTGCGCGCCCTTCAGGCTCTCGCGATACGTGTCGAGATCGGCGACCGAGGCGACGCCCCACGTCACTTCGCGCAGCGTCGGGCCTTCTTCGAATGCGGGCGGCAACGACGCGTCGTTCGCCATCACGGCGAGCACCGTGCAGCCGTTCAGCGTTTCGAAGCGTGCGCGCGTTTCGTCGTGCGCGGTTTCCTTCATGCCCCAGTCGGCGAAAAAGCGCCGACAGGTCTCAAGATCCGTCACGCCGTAGGTAATCTGTTCAATGCCGAGAATGCTCATGTTGCGTGCCTTTTCAGTTCGCCCACGCGAGCGGGGCGTCGTTCAAGCCCCAGTAGAGGCTCTTTTGCTGCATGTACTCACGAATGCCGAGGCGGCCTTTCTCGCGGCCCATGCCGCTTTCCTTCCAGCCCGAGAACGGCGTCGAAATCGAGAACAGCTTGTAGGTGTTGATCCAGATCGTGCCCGCTTCGAGCGCGCGCGCGACGCGCCAGGCGCGCTTGTAGTCGCGCGTCCAGATGCCCGCTGCGAGACCGAAGACGCTGTCATTCGCTTCCGCGATCAGCGACGCTTCATCGTCGAAGGGCATCGCGACCAGCACCGGTCCGAAAATTTCTTCCTGACAGATGCGCGCACTGTTCGACAGGCCTTCGAGGATCGTCGGCTGATAGAAGAAGCCTTGCTCGCGGTTGTTGCCGACGGGCCGCTCGCCGCCGCACAGCAGCCGTCCGCCCTCTTCGAGGCCGAGCGCCACATAGCGCTCCACCGACTCGCGATGCTTCGCGGTAATCAGCGGACCCATCTGCGTTTGTTCGCTTGCGGGATCGCCGACGCGCAACTGGCGCGCCTTCTCCGCGAGCCGCTTCATGAACTCGGGATAGATCGACCGCTGCACGAACAGACGCGAACCGGCGATGCACGCCTCGCCCGACGAACTGAAAATGCCGTACAGCACGCCGTTCACGGCATGATCGAGATCGGCGTCTTCGAAGACCATCGTCGGCGACTTGCCGCCGAGTTCGAGCGACACGGGCATCAGCTTGTCCGCTGCGATGCGCGCGATGCCGCGCCCCACGTCCGTGCCGCCCGTGAACGACACTTTCTTCACGAGCGGGTGACGCACCAGCACATCGCCGATCACCGAACCCTTGCCGGGCAGCACGCTCAACACGCCCTTCGGCACGCCCGCTTCCTCACAGATACGAGCGAGCGCGAGTGACGCCAGCGGTGTCACTTCGGCGGGCTTCAGCACGACGGCATTGCCGGCGGCCAATGCAGGCGCAAGCTTTTGCGCATCCGATGCGATCGGCGAATTCCACGGTGTGATCGCCGCGATCACGCCGATCGGCTCATGCACGCTCATCGTCAGATAGTCGCCGCGCGAAGGCGTGACATCTTCGTCGAGCGTTTCGAGGCAAGCCGCGAAATAGCGGAACGTGTTCGCCGCGCTCGCCACGAGCACGCGCGTTTCGCCGATCGGCTTGCCGTTGTCGCGGCGTTGCAGTTGCGCGAGCACTTCGTGCTTCGCCATGATCAGATCGGCGATGCGGTACAGGATCAGCGCGCGCTGATGCGGCTTCAGACCGGACCAGTTCGGTTTGCGCCACGCGGCGTCGGCGGCTTCGACGGCTTCGCGCGCGTCGTCGGCATCGGCCGTCGTGATCTCGGCGTTCACCGAGCCGTCGGCGGGATAGACGCTCGCGTACAGCGCGCCGCGGCCACGCTTCCATTCGCCGCCGACGAAGATATCGGCAGTAGGCACGAGAGACGAAATGATGTCGGTATGAGGCATGTCGTACTTCCTTAGATCACGCAGCGGGCCGCGCGATTGCGCAACGCACGGATCGCGCTGAACGCGGTCAATGCAGAGGTCTTCGGGTTGTCGGGCAGCGGCTTGCCGCTCATTTCGAGCGACATCTCGCCGAATGCGCCGCGCGCGACGATGCGATGCACGTTGCGCGTCACGGCGGGATCGGCGATCAGGCGCACCGTCGTCTGATCGAGGCCGAGGCCCGCGAGCGCAACCGTCGCCGCAACATTCGCGTTCTTCGGATAGAGATGCGCTGCTTCGCGCGCGCTGCCTTCGAAGATCACGCGCGCTTCCGTCAGCGTCTGCAGATCGCAGACCTGTTCCGCAGGCGTGCCGAGCCAACCCATAGGCGGCTTGCGTCCGATGTATTGCACTTCGTCGAGACCGCCGAGCTTCGCGGCAGCGAGCGCATCGATACCGCCGATCGCGCCCGACAGCAGCGTGACGGTTGCGTGACCTTCATCGGCGGCTGCGTTCAGCGCTTCGAGCAACGAGAGATCCGACAGCGCGCCGATCGACGCCACCGCGCAATCCGTACCCGCCTTCAGCAGCGGCACGACGTGACTGACGAGCGCACCATGTCCCGCGCATTCGAGCGCGAACTGCGGACGCGACTTCAGTGCATCGACCGACCACACGACGTCCACATCCGGACCGACCTGCTCGCGCACGGCATCGGCCTGATGTTCGGGCACGATCACATGCGACACATGCACTTGCGGGTCGGCGGCGACGGCACGATACACGGTTTGACCGATCGCGCCGAAGCCGATCATCGCGATGTCAATGGGCACATGATTCATGGCGGCTCCGTTCGCGGCATACGCTGCGTTAGGCATGTTCCGGCTCCTGCTTGCGCACCGGCGGGCCTGCAAACGCCGTTGCGAACTGACCCACCGACAGCATGTCGACTTCGACCATCACAGGACCCGTCTTCGACATGCCTTCGCGAACGATCTCATCGGCCTGATCGAGCGACGAGATCCGATAGTGCGTGAGGCCGAAGCTCGCGCAGAACTGCGCGAAGTCCGGTTGATGCAGTTGCACGTAGCAGCGGCGGCCGCCGTAGTGCGCGTCCTGAATGTTGCGGATCACGCCGTAGCATTGGTCGTTCATCAGCACGATCATCACGTTCGCGTTTTCCTGCACGGCCGTCACCAGTTCGCCGACGTTGACCATCAGGCCGCCGTCGCCGACCAGGCAAACCGTCTTCGCCGCCGCATCCGCGAGCGCTGCGCCGATCGCCATCTGGATACCCTGGCCGATACCGCCGCCGAGCGCATGCACGCCCGCGCGCGGCTGGAAGATCTTCAGCATGCGGTTGCCCCACGTGCTGTTCGAGATCGTCACGTCGCGCACCCAGTTGTAGTCGCGGCCCACTGCGTGTTGCAACACGTCGACGAGGCGCTTGTACGGTCCGAGACCCTTGCCCGTTTCCGCGACGGCGACTTCACGCGTGGCGGCGAGATCGCCTGCGAATGCCGGGTCGACCTTCATGCGGCCTTCGAGCAGCGTCGCGAGCTGATCGAGCACGGCGGCTGCATCGCCATGAACGAAGAGGTCGTTGCGATAGCCGCGGTTGTCGGCGAGCGCGTCGGCATCGACACGGAACAGCGGCTGCGGCAGCGCGAGCTTGTACTTGAGCGTCTCGTTGCCGCGCAGACGCGAGCCGACCACGAGCAGCGCATCGCAGGTCTTGTAGAACTTCTCGACGGTCGGCTGCACATTGAATGCGCCGAGCGTCGCGGGATGATCTTCGGGCAGCACGCCGCGGCCCTGCACGCTCGTCACGACGCCGAAGCCAAGCTTCACCAGACGTTCGACCTGCGCGCGCGCATGACGCGTGCCGCCACCGAGCCACAGCAACGGACGCTTCGCCTTCGCGAGTTCGCCGGCGAGCTGTTCGACGCGCTTCGTGTCGTGCGTGAGTGTGTTGATATGCGGCGCGCTCATGTCGGCGGGCCACTCGGTTTCCGCAGCCTGAATGTCGATCGGAATTTCGACGCTGACGGGACCGCTCGGCGCCGTCTGCGCGACGCGCACGGCTTCGCGCACCGTGGCGAGCGCGGTCTCGACGGAACGCACGCGGTACGCCGCCTTCGAGATCGACGAGAGCATCGTCAATTGATCCGGTGCTTCGTGGATGTACGCGAGGTCCTGATCCAGATACGTCGTTTCGATCTGGCCGGTGATATGCACGAGTGCCGTGCCTGCCGTCAGCGCTTCGACCATCGCGCCCGCTGCGTTGCCGGCAGCCGTGCCCGTGCTCGTGAACGCGACGCCGAGGCCGCCCGACACGCGCGCGAGACCATCGGCCATGTTCAGCGCGCCGGCTTCGCCGCGTGCGCCGACATAGCGAATGTTGCCGCGCGTGTTGATGGCGTCGAGGATCGGCATGTTGTGAATCGAGATCACGCCGAATGCGGTCTTGACGCCGCACTGTTCGAGGAAAGCGGCGATCAGTTCGCCGACGGTGGTTTTGTTAGACATGACGTGCAACGCCTCCGGAAACATCGATATGGCTTCCCGTCGTGTACGACGACAGGGGTGTAGCGAGATAAAAGAGCGCTTGCGCGGCTTCTTCAGGACGGCCGAAGCGGCCGAGCGGAATGTTCTTCGTACGCGCGAGTTCGCCGGTCCAGTCTTCCCAGCTTTGACCGGGCTGCGCCTGCGTCTGATAACGGCGACGCCATTGACCCGACTCGACGATGCCGATCAGGATCGAGTTCACGCGAATGCGTTGCGGCGCGAGTTCGACGGCCAGCGACTTGATCAGGTTCTGCACGCCGGCGCGCGCCGACGAGGTCGCGACCATGTGCGGCTCGGGCTGCAACGCGAGCAGCGAATTCACGCAGACGATCGAACCGTTGCCTTGCTGCGCGGCTTGCGTGAGCATCGGCAGAAACGCGCGCGTCGGGCGGATCACGCTGAAGTACTTCAGATCGAGTTCTTCGCGCCACGCTTCGTCGGTCGTATCCGCGAAGGTGGACACGCGGCCCTGGCCTGCGTTGTTCACGAGCATGTCGGTGCGGCCGAAACGTTGCTGCACGTCGTTCGCGAACGCGGCGACGTCGTCCGCGTCGAGCACGTTGCAGCGCGCGGCGAGCAGTTGCGCGTCGGGAAACTGCTTGCGCAACGATGCTTCAGCGCTTGCGAGACGATCGGTGTCGCGTCCGCAGATCGCCACCGATGCGCCCGCGCGCAGAAAAAGTTCGGCGGTCGCGAGGCCGATGCCGGACGAACCGCCCGTCACCACTGCAACCTGTCCTGTCAAATCGATCTGGATCATCAGAGCCCCAATGCCTTCATGTATCTGCTTTCCGCCGACGGCCGGTAATTCAGCCGCAGCGACAGTTGCTCGGCCGCGTTGCGCACCTTGTCGATCAGGCCGCTGTCGAGCAGCGATGCATCGATGTGTCCACGCGGAATGGTCGTCGTGATGACGGCGGCGATGCGGCCCGTGTCGTTGCGCACGGGCGCGGAAATCACTGAAATGCCGTTTTCGAAAGACGATTCGCTGATCGCGAAGCCGCGCATTGCATCGTCCTTCACGCGTTCATACAGTTCTTCGACGGTTTCGGGCGTGTGCTTCGTGAAGCGTTCCAAGTTCTGCTCCGGATACAGCGCACGCAGTTCGTCCAAAGACAGATCGCCCATCAGCACATGGCCGTGCGTCGTGGCATGCGCGGGCAGCCGCGTCCCGACATTCACCTTCACCGAACTGAACACGGGCGCATGGCTTTGCGCTTTCGCGACGAACACCACGTCCCGTCCGTCGCGGATCACGATATGCGTCGTCAAGCCCGTCGCATCACGCAATGCTTCGATCAGCGGCAGGCCGAGATCGGTGAGTTCGAGCGAACTCAGATATTCAAAACCAAGGCGCAGCACGGCGACGCCCAGGCGATAGTTGCGGTCGCGATCCGCACGCTCCAGAAAGCCGAGCGATTCGAGCGTCTGCAAGAGACGAAACACCGTCGTGCGCGGAATGCCGAGACGCTTCGACAGTTCGGGCGCACCGAGCACCGGTTCGCGCGGCGAAAATTCCGTCAGGATGCGCAGGCCGCGTTCGAGACCAGGCACGCGATAGTTCGCCTCGCTGCGGTCCTCTTCTGCTTCGGGTGCAGTGCCCGTCAATTCGGGGGTCATGCTTTACTCCATTGGCCATCGCTCGTGCGGCAGAAGGCGTCGATGAGCGCGGTGCAGGCATCGCCTGCTTCGATATACCCCGCGTGGCCCGCGCGCGGGATGATCTGCAGGCGCGTGCGCGCAGCTTGCGCGATGCGCTCGCATGAAGCAGGCGGCGTAATCGTGTCCTCTGCGCCGACCGCAACGGCGATGCGGCCGTCGAACTTCGCGACATCGCTCGCGAGGTCTGCATTGGCGAGCAGATGCGTCGCCTGCGCGTAGCCCTGCGGCACGATGCGCGCCATGTTCCAGCGCACCCAGTCGCGCGATGCTTCGTCGGCATGCGGCGACAACATGTTGGCGCTGCGTTGTTGTGCGAGTCCTTGTGGGCCGAGTTCGGCGAGCATCGCGAGGCGGCTGTCGCGTTTCGATGCGCGCACGTCCTCCGGCGCTGCGCCGTAGCCCGCTGCAGGCGACAGCAGCAACAGACCGGCAACGCGCTTTCCCTGCAACACCGCGAACGAACCCGCGATGATCGCGCCCAGCGAATGCCCGACCAGCACGCAGCGTTCGATGCCGAGCGCGTCGAGCCATTCGTTCAGCGCACTTGCGTATTCATCCGCTTGCGGTGACGGCGATGCGACGCAGGTCGATTCGCCATAGCCCGGCGCGTCCCACGCGAACACGCGGCGCGTCGTGCCGAGCGCTTCGAGTTGTTGCACCCACGAAGCGGCGCCCGAGCCGATGCCGTGCAGCAGTACCAGCGGCAACGTGCCATCAGCGTTGGCCTGACCTGCTTCGCGATAACCGATCGCGCGTTGCGGCGCCGTCTCGATCAGCCGTGCCGGGAAGTGCGAGAGGCGCGTCTCCAGCGTGGCGTTTCGATCTTCGGTGACGGACATTGATGCGGACATTTGCGTGACTTCGTGAATGAGGGCTATCGGCTATTCGAACCGCGTTACTTCGCGAGATCGCGCTTGATCTTCGCGAGCGGCGAATCGGGCGGATACGTCGGCGTGATCGGCTTCGGCGAACCGAGCATCACGCACATCAGCGCGTCTTCTTCACCGACGTTGATTTCCGTGCGATACACGCCAGGCGGCACCGAGATCAGATCGCGTTCGCCGAGCACGGCTTCCCACGTTTCGCCGTCACGTTCGCAGATCACTTTCATCTTGCCGCGCAGCACGAAGAAGATTTCTTCGACGTCGGTATGGATGTGGCTCGGGCCGATGTTGCCGGCGGGAATCACCATCGTCGAGAACGTGAAGCCGCCTGCGGGCACCGTGTTCATGTCCTTCGCGACGCCCGTGCCGCCCGTGCCGACATAGCGCATCTGCGCGCGGCGATACTTCGGGTCGTAGTCGGCCTGGAACTTCAGTGCGTCCCAGTCATAGCGGCGCGTTTCGAAGCGTGCGACACGCGAGTCCATCCATTGATCGAAGCTTGCTTCCGCGGGTTGAGCCCACGATTTGAGTTCGAGATCGGCGTCGGCCATTGTTTTCTCCATGTGGTTTGCTCGATGAGCAAGGTCAATTCATCACGAAGCCGCCGTTCACGGGCAGCAACTGGCCCGTCACGAAACGGGCGGCATCCGTTAGCAGGAACAGCACGGGGCCCGTCACGTCGTCGGGTACCTGCGCGCGCGTCAATGCGCGGCCTTTCAGGTAGTACTCGTGGCGTTCGGCAGGCACGTAGGCCGTGGCTTCGACTTCCGTGAGTCCCGGCGCGATGGCGTTCACCGTGATGCCGTGCGCGCCGAATTCGCGCGCCAGCGAGCGCGTCATCGAAATCACCGCGCCCTTGCTCGCCACATACGCGAGCAGCTTCGGCGCACCCCACATCGCCGTATCGGAGGCGATGTTGACGATCGCGCCGCGCTGCGAGTCGCGCAGATGCGGCAGCGCTGCCGTGCACATCAGCCAGGTGCCGCGCACGTTGACGTTCATCACGGCATCCCATGTATCGGCGGTCAGCTCTTGCGCGAAGCGTCCGCCCGAATTCGTGATCGCGGCGTTGTTGATCAGCGCGTCGATGCCGCCCATCGTTTGCGCGGCTTGCGCAACGAACGCAGCGATGCTGTCGGGACTCGCGAGATCGAGCGGAACGAACTGAACGTTCGCGCCGAGCTTGTCTGCAAGCGCACGGCCTTCGTCTTCGAGCACATCGCCGAATACGACTTGCGCCTGCGCGTTGGCGAGCGCCTCGATGAATGCAGCACCGAGTCCGCGCGCGCCGCCCGTTACGACGACGCGCCGTCCGCTCAAACCGGAGACCATGACCTCAGGCATGAGCGTGCCCCGTCGATGCTTGCGCGCCTGCTTCCGCCTGCTTCGCGCTGAACGCTTCGAGATCGGCGAAATGCTGTTGCGCGCGTTGACGCAACATGCGGCGCACGCGCGTCATGCCGACGTCGTGCTGATAAAGGAATTCGTGTTCGCGCGCATTCGGCGCAAGGCTTTCGAGCACATAGCGGTCCTGCTCGAGCACTGCCCAGTGCAGGCCTTCCAGACGGTTGCGATACAGGAAGCGCCATGCGTCGCGCTGCCAGCCGCTGACCTTGCGCGTGCGCCAGAAGTAGACCTGGCAGTTGTCGTTGTCGACGGGCACCGCGAAGCCGATGATGCCGAAGCTGCCGCCGGGACCGAACTTCTTCTTGTACGGAATGGCGAGACGCATCCACAGGCAACCCGTTTCGCCGAGTTCGACCCAGTCGAAATTGATGTCGCGCTGACCGATCTTTTCGAACACGAGGCCGGTCTCGGTTTTGCGCACGCGCATGTCAGCCTGCTTGTCGCCTTCGGCCATCGAATGCGACGTCGCGTGCAGATACGCGCCGTGCATCGGATCCATCACGTTGTCGATCGCGTACTGATAGTTGCACTTCCAGTTCGACACGCACAGGAACTGCGAGTATTCGGGCCCAACGAGTTCATCGGGCAACACGAGCGGCGTCGGCTCCTTGTGAGCATCGTCGCCGAACCACAGAAAGATCGCGCCCGCGTGTTCTTCCACGGGATACGACTTCACGCACTTCTGGCCTTCGAGCGGACACGCCGATACTGCCGGCACGCTTTGCACGGTGCCCGAGCCGTCGACTTCGATGCCGTGATACCAGCACGCAACGCGATTGCCGAGATTCCAGCCGAGCGACAGACGCGCGCCGCGATGCGGGCAGCGATCTTCGAGCGCGTGGACTTTGCCTTCCTGATCGCGCCACAGCACGATCTGCTCGCTCAGGCGCGTCAGGCCGATGGGCGCATTGCTCACCTGCCAGCTGGGCGCGACGGGATACCAGTAGTTCTTGATGCCGCGTTCGAGATAAGCCTGAACGGGATCGGCTGCGGGACTCGTTGTATTGAGGGACGTCATGGGGAAACTCCGTGTTCGCTTGGGTCGTGGGTTCGCGGGACGTTTATTCCGCGAGCAGTCGCAGTTCCGCGGCGAGACGCTCTTCGCTCCACTGCGCGCCTTCCGGCGTGCGGAAGCCATTCCGGTTCAGCCCCGCCACCACCTCGTTCAGTTCGATCGCACCCGCTTCGAACACTTGCTCCAGCGCATCGCCGAAGTCGTTCTCGTACTGCGTCGGCTCAGCCTTGCGGGTCTGCCAGATCATGTTTTCGGTCTGGCCCGGCTTCTCGATCACGCCCTTGCCCGCGACGTTGTTCGGCTGCGGCGCGAGCCACGGCTTCAGAAAGGGATTGAAGTTCACGACGACTTCTTTCATGTCATTCCACCTTGATCTGGATTTCTTCACCCGCGAGGCGCACGGCGTACGTCTTCAGGTCGCGGCCGCCCGGCTCTTTCATACATTTCCCCGTCGGGATATGGAAAACGGCTTCGTGCAGCGGACATTCGACCGTGTCGCCGTCGATGAAGCCTTGCGTCAGCAACGCATACGCATGCGGGCAGACGTTCTCGAGCGCGTAGAGCTCATCGCCCACCTTGTAGATGCCGATCTCCTTGCCGTCGCCGAGCTTGAACTCGACGGGCGAGTCTTCCGAAAGCGCACCGGCGTGTCCGGCGCAAAGCCACTGTTCACTCATATCTCACCTTCTCCGACCAACTGTCCCGACCGTTTGCCGTTCCATATACGGAACGTCAGTTTATGTATGGTCATTATAGGAGCCTGTTCGGAAGGACAAAATAAAAATTCGGCGCCTCCAGGGAAAACACCGACAGATGCATTTCTGCAACGTAAGAGCCCCGTAAAGCGGGCCAAAACAAGGCTTGCTGCGCATAAAGTGCGCGCGCGTACGGCACCGAATGTCATCTGATAAATGAGGGTTTTCACCGTCGCAAAAATTTTTTTGTTCGCTCAATTGACTCTCTATACTTTCCATAGGCGATACATATGCCCATAGGTGGAACAAAGAGCGGATAGCTTCGACAGCAGGCGACTAAAGGCCATCCACAGAAATGACAGGCAAAGGGAAGAGCAACCGGCGTGTCCGGCAATCGACCACACGATCAGGAGTACCAAGGGTGAAACGCATCATCGCTGCCGGCGTGGCAGGACTTGTGGTGACATCGACGGCATGGGCGCAAAGCAGCGTCACGCTGTATGGCAGTCTGGATGCAGGCATCGCGTACGTGAGCAACGTCGGCGGCCATTCGAAGTGGATGGAAGAACAGGGCAACATGCAGCCGGACCGCTGGGGCCTGCGCGGCATTGAAGATCTGGGCGGCGGTCTGCACGCGATCTTCCAACTGGAAAACGGCTTCTATACGAACACCGGCAACTTCGCGAAGGCGGGCACGCTGTTCAACCGCCAGGCGTATGTCGGCATCAGTTCCGACCAGTACGGGCAGATCACGCTAGGCCATCAGACGCCGTTCAACTTCGACATGCTCGGCCCGCTCAGCACCGCGTATCTCGCGGCGAGCTGGTTTGCGTTCCACCCTGGCAACATCGACGAACTGGCGGACACGGGCGTCGTGCCGTTCGACAACTCGGTGAAGTACAAGTCGATCTCATATGCGGGCTTCACGTTCGGCGCGATGATGGGCCTCGGCAACACGACGAACTTCTCGACGGGCAAGACGCTGAGCTTCGGCGTGAACTACGCGAACGGTCCGTTCAAGGCGGCCGCGGTGTACTCGAACGAGCACAACCGCACGCCGTCGATCACGACGACGGGCATCAACACGTTCCAGAACATCCCGGCCTCGACATATTCCGCCGACAAGGTCGAGAACATGGGCGCGGGTCTGTCGTATCAGTTCGGCAAGCTGCTCGTGCACGGCCTGTACACGCGCGTGAAGCTGGAATCGAACGGCTTCTCGGACACGTATCAGAGCTGGGATGCGGGTGCGAACTACCAGTTCACGCCGGCCAACACCCTCGCGGGCGGCGCCGCGACGACGACGCTTGCCGGCCGCCGCTGGACGCAGTTCGAAATCGGCGACATTTACGCATTGTCGAAACGCACGCAGGTCTACGTGAACGTGCTCTACGAACACGCGAACGAGGATGCGCATGCCGCGTTCTTCACGGCGGGTGTGTCGAGTGGGCGCAATCAGGCGATCGTGCTGACGGGCATTCACCACTCGTTCTAAGGCTCCGGGCGAACGCTCGAGGCTCACTCAGGCATCAAGCGAAACAGGCGGCTCGAAGGCCGCCTGTTTTCATTTTGCGCGCGTGCAGGCTGATTACTGACGCGACTGCACGAACGTCGGATCGTCCGCCGGCGGCCGATAGTTCAGACGCGCCGACAGATCCAGCGCCGCGCTGCACACCTTGGCGACGAGCGGCCCGCGCTCGTCGTCGCCGATATCGGAACGCGGCACCGTCACGGTCATCGCCGCGACGATCTTTCCCGTCTGGTCCCGCACCGGCGCACTCACCACCGAAATGCCGCGCTCGAACGATGCCTCGCTGACGGCATAACCTTGCGCGGCCGTTTCGCGAATCCGTTCATAGAGTTCGTCGACCGTCGCGGGCGTGCGATCGGTGAAGCGTTCGAGTTGCGTCTCGGGATAAAGCTGACGCAGTTGCATCAGCGAGAGATCGCCCATCAGCACCTGGCCGTGCACGGTCGCGTGTGCGGGCAGCCGCGTGCCGACGTGCACCTTCACCGAACTGAACATCGGATCGTGCGTCTGCGCCTTCGCAACGAACACGACATCGCGTTCGTCGCGTATCAGCAGATGCGTGCTCAACCCTAACTGGTCTCGCAAGCGTTCGAGGATCGGCGTGCCGAAGTCGGTCAGTTCGAGCGAACTCAGATATTCGAAGCCGAGCCGCAGCACAGCGACGCCGAGCCGAAAATGACGGTCGCCATTCGCGCGTTCGAGAAAGCCGAGTGCTTCGAGTGTTTGCAGCAGACGGAAGGTCGTCGTGCGCGGAATGCCGATGCGCTTCGACAGTTCGGGCGCACCGAGCACGGATTCACGCGCCGAAAACTCGGAAAGAATGCGCAAGCCGCGTTCGAGCCCGGGAACGAGATAGGTCGAGCCGCCGCCGGATTCTTCTTCGGCGGAATCGGCGATATCCGTGCTGCGCGCGCTGTCTTCGTCGGCCGATGCGGGCACTGCCTGCGGCGGGGCGGTCCGGCGCCCCGCTCCTGTCGTGTTGTCTCTTGCCATGTCCGGCTGTGTCGTTTTCATCGTGAAGATAGAGATGATAGCGCGAAGGTTCAGCGGTGCTGGAGGTTCGGCAAGCCGCACCGCCGTCGGCTTGCACGCCTTCCTCATTCATCCCTCCTCCTCACCGTACAAACCCTTGTCTTGGAGAAAAAATATTTTCACAACATAAATTTCATGTAAATTCACTTTCATTCCGGCTCGCCGTCAACAGACCATTCCGACACCGATGTCCCGCAATCGTCCGCAACCCACCGCCGTCGAACCCGCCATCGCCGCGCGCATCACGGCCGCGATGCCGATCCTCACGCCCGTCCATCGGCGCATGGGCGAGTTCGTGCTGGCCAACCAGTTCCGCGCCGCGACCATGCGCATCGACGAACTGGCGACGGCCGTCGGCGCATCCATCGCGACGGCGAACCGCTTCGCGCGCGCGCTCGGCTTCGACGGCTACCCCGCATTTCGCGAGGCGCTTGTGCGCGGCTTCGAAGCGACGCTCGCGCCCGTCGAACGCCTGCGTTCCGCGCAGGAGTCGCAGACGAACGGCGACGAACTGTTCAGCGCGTCACTCGAACAGGCGGCGACCAATCTCAGCACGACACGCGGCGCCATCGACGGCACCGCGGCCGAAGCCGTCGTCGAAGCGATCATCGCCGCGCGGCGCGTGTTCATCATCGGTTGCGGCGCGAGTGCGTTTCTTGCGAGCCTGATGGAGCACAACCTGCTGCCGTATCACGACAACGTGCAGTCGCTCGCGCTGATCGGCGGCCCGACGCACGCGGCGCGCCGCCTCTTCAACGCGGGCAAGGGCGATCTCGTGATCGCCATCGCGTTCCCGCGCTACGTCGACGACACCATCGAACTCGCGCGCCGCGCCGCCAGCCTCGGCGCGGACGTGCTCGCACTGACGGACGGCCCGACGTCGCCGCTCGCCGCGCTGGCCACCCGCTCGCTCTTTATTCGGGCGGAGCGCCGTCTCGCCGCGACATCGGAGGCGACCGTGCTCGCGGTGATCGAAGCGCTGTGCGACGCCGTCGCGTTCCGTGCGAAGCGCTCCGCCCAGGCCGCTGCCCATATGACCGAATTCGTGTTGCCGTGGCTCACCGACACAGCGTCGCTGCAGACCCAATCGAAGACCGCGACGCGGCCCACTCCTCATCAAGCGAAGAAGAAGCAATGACCATCAACGCGGTAATCGCCATTCACGGCGGCGCGGGCACGATCGTGCGCGCGTCGATGGCCCCCGATGCAGAAGCCCGCTATCACGCCGAATTGCGCGCCGTGCTCGTCGCCGCGCAGCGCGTGCTCGCCGACGGCGGCAGCGCGCTCGATGCCGTCACGCAAGCGGTGCGGCTGCTCGAAGACTGCCCGCTGTTCAACGCCGGTCATGGTGCCGTGTTCACATCCGCGGGCACGCACGAACTCGATGCGTCGATCATGGACGGCCGCACACTCGAAGCGGGCGCGGTGTCGTGCGTGAAGCGCGTGCGCAATCCAATCGTCGCGGCACGTCACGTTCTCGAATACAGCGAGCACGTGATGTTCACGGCGGAAGGCGCCGAAGCGTTCGCGCAGGAACAGGGCCTCGAATTCGTCGATCCATCGTACTTCCATACGGACGCACGTTATCGCCAGTGGCAGCTTGCACGGGAACAGCAACGCGCGATGCTCGATCATGACGGCGCGTCGCTCGCGGCTCAGCAAGAAGCGTCCGCGAATGAAGAGGCATTGCCTCACGAGCCTATCGATCCGAACAAGAAGTTCGGCACGGTTGGCGCGGTCGCGGTCGATCTTTACGGCCACGTCGCGGCCGCAACGTCGACGGGCGGCATCACGAACAAGCAGATCGGGCGCGTCGGCGACGCACCGCTGATCGGCGCAGGCTGCTATGCCGACAACGCCACCTGCGCGGTATCCACCACCGGCTCCGGCGAAATGTTCATGCGCATGGTCGCCGCCTACGACGTCGCTGCGCAGATGGCCTATCGCGGCGCCTCGCTCGAAGAAGCCGCGAACGATGTCGTGATGAACCGCTTGCCGCGCATCGACGGACGCGGCGGCCTGATCGCCGTCGACGCACACGGCAACGTCGTGTTGCCGTTCAACACCGAAGGCATGTACCGCGGCTATGCGCGCGTCGGCGAAGTCCCCGTCACGGCGATCTATCGCTGACGCTCGCCACGACCGCGCCATCCACTGCAACCGACGCCGAGAGAAATCACCGTGCCGAACACGCCGAACACGCCGAACACGCCACGCCCGCTCGATAACCTGCCGCCCCAACGTGTCGTCGACATCGATCGCCTGACGGTCGCGTTCCGTCGCGGCGAAACCACGTTCAATGCGGTGCGCGACCTGTCGCTCACTGTCGATCGCGGCGAAACGCTCGCGATCGTCGGCGAATCAGGGTCGGGCAAGTCGGTCACGTCGCTCGCGTTGATGCGCCTCGTCGAACATGGCGGCGGACGCATCGCAAACGGCAGCATCGCGTTTCGCCGGCGCAACGGCAGCGTGCTGGATCTCGCGCAGGCATCGCAAGCCACGATGCGTTCTATTCGCGGCGCCGACATCGCGATGATCTTTCAGGAGCCGATGACCTCGCTCAATCCCGTGTTCACGGTGGGCGACCAGATCGGCGAAGCGATCGCACTGCATCAGAACAAGAGCCGCGGCGAAGCGCATGCGGAAACGCTGCGTTTGCTCGATCTCGTACGCATTCCCGAAGCACGCCGCGTGGCCGCGCGTTATCCGCATCAGTTGTCGGGCGGCATGCGTCAGCGCGTAATGATCGCGATGGCACTGTCCTGCAAGCCATCGCTGCTGATCGCCGACGAACCGACTACCGCGCTCGACGTCACGATCCAGGCGCAAATCCTGCAACTGATCCGCAGTTTGCAGGACGAGATGAATATGGGCGTGATCTTCATCACGCACGACATGGGCGTCGTTGCTGAAGTCGCGGACCGTGTGCTCGTGATGTACCGCGGCGACAAAGTGGAAGAAGGCGAGTCGGCGAAGGTGTTCGCCGCGCCTGAGCATCCTTATACGACAGCGTTGCTCGCCGCCGTGCCGAAGCTCGGTTCGATGCAAGGCACGGATGCACCCGCGAAGTTCTCGTTGCTCGCGCTCGATGGCGAGCAGCAGCAGCCGTCACATGAGGCACCTGCCACACAAACGCAAGCCGCTGCACAACCCATTCTCCGCGTGCGCGATCTCGTCACGCGCTTCCCCGTGCGCAGCGGCCTGTTCAGCAAACTCACGGGCCGTGTGCACGCCGTCGAACGCGTCAGTTTCGATCTGCATGCGGGCGAAACGCTCGCGCTCGTCGGTGAATCCGGTTGCGGCAAATCGACGACGGGGCGCTCGTTGTTGCGTCTCGTCGAAAGCCAGAGCGGCAGCATCGAGTTCGACGGCAAGGACATCAGTTCGCTGAACGGCCCTTCTTTGCAGGCGTTGCGCCGCGATATCCAGTTCATCTTCCAGGATCCGTTCGCATCGCTCAATCCGCGTCTGACGGTCGGCTTCTCGATCATGGAGCCGCTGCTCGTGCATGACGTCGCGAGCGGCAAGGAAGCGCAGGAGCGCGTCGCGTGGCTGCTCGACAAGGTCGGTCTGCCCGCCGACGCCGCGCGCCGCTATCCGCACGAATTCTCCGGCGGCCAGCGTCAGCGCATCGCGATTGCGCGCGCGCTCGCGCTCAATCCGAAGGTCGTGATCGCAGACGAGTCGGTGTCGGCGCTCGATGTCTCCGTGCAGGCACAGATCGTCAACCTGATGCTGGATCTGCAACGCGAACTCGGCGTCGCGTATCTGTTCATTTCGCACGACATGGCCGTCGTCGAGCGCGTCAGCCATCGCGTCGCGGTGATGTATCTCGGCCAGATCGTCGAAATCGGACCACGCCGCGCGGTGTTCGAATCGCCGCAGCATCCGTACACGAAAAAGCTGATGGGGGCCGTGCCTGTCGCCGATCCCGCGCGCCGTCACGCGAAGCGCGTGCTCGCCGCCGACGAGCTGCCCAGCCCGATTCGCGCGCTGGACGACGAACCCGTCGTCGCGCCGCTCGTCGCCGTCGGGCCAGATCATTTCGTGGCCGCGCACCGGATCGGCGGCGCTTATTGAGCGCGGACCATTCAGCGAACAGCAGTCAGACAACACACCAGAAGCCGCGCAGACCAGCGGCATGACAACAAGCAGTTCTCTTGCTCAGTGGAGTTTTGAAACGATGACTATGCCTCTCTTGTGTCAACCGTTGCGCCTGCGTTCGCTCGTCACGAGCGGCGCGCTGGTCTTTGCGATGCTCGCGTCGGCGGGTGCCCATGCAGCGCAAACGGCCGTGATGGCCGTCGACTCGACATTCACGACGCTCGATCCGTACGACGCGAACGACACGCTCTCGCAAGCCGTGTCGAAGTCGTTCTATCAGGGCCTGTTCGGCTTCGATAAAGACATGAAGCTCGTCAACGTGCTCGCGACGAGCTACGAAGCAAGCCCCGATGCACGCGTCTACACGTTCAAGCTGCGCCAGGGCGTGAAGTTCCAGGACGGCACCGACTTCAACGCCGCCGCCGTGAAGGCGACGTTCGACCGCGTGACGGACCCCGCGAACAAGCTGAAGCGCTACAACATGTTCAACCGCATCGAGAAGACGGAAGTGGTCGATCCGTACACGGTGAAGGTTACGCTGAAGGCGCCCTTCTCGGCGTTCGTCAACGTGCTCGCGCATCCGTCGGCGGTGATGATTTCGCCCGCCGCAATGAAGAAATACGGCAAGGACCTCGCGTTCCATCCCGTCGGCACCGGTCCGTTCGAACTCGTGAAGTGGGACCCGGCAGGCGATCTGACCGTGAAGAAGTTCGATGGCTACTGGAAGAAGGGCTATCCGAAGATCGACGAGATCGACTGGAAGCCGGTCGTCGACAACAACACGCGCGCTGCGCTGATGCGCACGGGCGAAGCCGACTTCGCGTTCCGCATTCCGTTCGAGCAGGCCGCTGCGCTGCAATCGAGCCCGAAGGTCGACATCGTCGCAACGCCGTCGATCATCAACCGCTACGTCAGCCTGAACACGACGAAAAAGCCGTTCGACAATCCGAAGGTGCGCGAAGCGCTGAACTACGCGATCAACAAGGAAGCGCTCGCAAAGGTCGCGTTCTCGGGTTACGCGGTGCCCGCCGACGGCGTGCTGCCCGAAGGCGTCGATTACGCGACGAAGCTCGGCCCCTGGCCGTACGACCCCGCGAAAGCGCGTGAACTGCTGAAGGAAGCGGGCTATCCGAACGGCTTCGAGACGACGCTCTGGTCGGCATACAACAACTCGACCGCACAAAAAGCCATCCAGTTCGTGCAGCAGCAGCTCGCGCAAGTCGGCGTGAAGACGACCGTCGAAGCGCTCGAAGCAGGCCAGCGCGTCGCGAAGGTGGAAAGCGCGCAAGACCCCGCGACGGCGCCCGTGCGCATGTACTACATCGGCTGGTCGTCGTCGACGGGCGAAGCGGATTGGGGCATCACGCCGCTGCTCGCGTCCGCGTCGTTCCCGCCGAAGCTCGTGAACACCGCGTACTACAAGAACGACACCGTCGACAGCGATCTGACGAAGGCGCTCGAAACAACCGACCGCACGCAGAAGGCCGCGCTCTACGGCGACGCGCAAAAGCGCATCTGGGCCGACGCGCCGTGGCTCTTCCTCGTCAAGGAGAAGGTCGTGTACGCGCGCAGCAAGCGGCTCTCGGGCGCGTACGTCGCCCCGGACGGCTCGTTCAACTTCGACGAAATCGCGCTGAAGTAATCGCGCGCTCAACGCTGGTCCCGATGCACATGGATCGGGGCCAGCGTCTTCGCTCCATGCCGCACATGCCTTTCGATAGCGGATCGCTCTCATGCTGAATTTTCTCGTCAAACGTCTGCTGGGCCTGCTGCCGACTCTCCTGATCGTCGCCGGCCTCGTGTTCCTGTTCGTGCACATGCTGCCCGGCGATCCCGCACGCCTTGCCGCCGGCCCCGAAGCCGACGATGCAACCGTCGCGCTGGTGCGCGCCGATCTCGGGCTCGACAAGCCGATGCCGCAGCAGTTCGTGAACTTCTTCGTGCGCATCGCGCATGGCGACTTCGGCATCTCGACGCGCAGCAAGCGCCCCGTCTCCGCGGAGATCGGCGAGCGCTTCGTGCCGACGCTGATGCTCACGCTCGTCAGCATGGTGTGGGCCGTGATCTTCGGAATGGCGATCGGCATCGTGTCGGCCGTGTGGCGCAACAAATGGCCCGACAGGCTCGGCATGACGCTCGCCGTGTCGGGCATATCGTTTCCCGCGTTCGCGTTCGGCATGCTGCTGATGGAGATCTTTTCCGTGCAGCTCGGCTGGCTGCCCATCGTCGGCGACGGCTCGTGGCGCAGCTATGTGCTGCCGTCCGTCACGCTCGGCGCTGCCGTCGCCGCCGTGATGGCGCGCTTCACGCGCGCGTCGTTCGTCGAGGTGCTCAACGAAGACTTCGTGCGCACCGCGCGCGCGAAAGGCGTCGCCGAACAATGGGTCGTCATCAAACACTGCCTTCGCAACGCGATGATTCCCGTCGTCACGATGATGGGCTTGCAGTTCGGTTTTCTGCTCGGCGGTTCGATCGTCGTCGAAGTGGTGTTCAACTGGCCGGGCATGGGACGCCTGCTGGTGGATGCCGTCGCGATGCGCGACTACCCGGTTATTCAGGCCGAAGTGCTGCTGTTCTCGCTGGAATTCATCGTCATCAATCTGGTCGTCGACGTGCTCTATGCCGTCATCAATCCGACCATCCGTTTCAAGTGAGGTCCGCATGAGCACGACCGCCGACAACACCCAAGCCGTCTCGCCCGCTCGCGAGGAACGCGCGATCCGCACGCCGTGGAGCGAGTTCTGGCGCAAATTCCGCAAGCAGCATGTCGCCCTCGCGGCAGGCGTGTTCGTGCTGTTGCTCGTCGTCGTATCGATTGCGGGTCCGCATATCGTTCCGTTCGACCCGGAAAACTATTTCGACTACGACGCGCTGAACGCAGGGCCGTCCGCCGCGCACTGGTTCGGGGTCGATTCGCTGGGCCGCGATATCTTCAGCCGCATCGTCGCCGGGACGCGCATTTCGCTGGCTGCGGGCTTTGTGTCCGTGGCGATCGGCGCGATCGTCGGCACGTTCTTCGGTCTGCTCGCGGGCTACTACGAAGGCTGGTGGGATCGCATCACGATGCGCGTGGCCGACGTGCTGTTCGCGTTCCCCGGCATTCTGCTCGCGATCGGCATCGTCGCGATTCTCGGCAATGGCATGATCAACGTGATCGCGGCCGTCGCCGTATTCAGCATTCCCGCGTTCGCGCGGCTCGTGCGCGGCAATACGCTGATGCTCAAGCAGCTGACGTATATCGAAGCGGCGCGCAGCATCGGCGCGTCGGACTGGACGATCATCATGCGGCACATTCTGCCGGGCACGATTTCGTCGGTGATCGTGTATCTGACGATGCGCATCGGCACGTCGATCATCACGGCCGCGAGCCTGTCGTTCCTCGGCCTCGGCGCGCAGCCGCCGACGCCCGAGTGGGGCGCGATGCTCAATGAAGCACGCGCCGACATGGTGACGGCGCCGCATATCGCGCTGTTTCCGAGTCTTGCGATCTTCCTGACGGTGCTTGCGTTCAACCTGCTCGGCGACGGCCTGCGCGATGCACTCGATCCGAAGCTGGACCGCCCATGAGCCTACTTTCGATGCCGCGTATCGGCGTATTGTCTGCGGGCGCTTCGGGCACGATCGCCGATGTTCCCGGTGTGACCGTCGGGCATAGCACGATCGATAGCGGCGCGGTACAGACGGGCGTCACGGTGATCCGGCCGCATCGCGACGATCCGTATCGCCGGAAAGTGCCTGCCGCTGCGAGCGTCATCAACGGTTTTGGCAAGAGCATCGGACTCGTGCAGGTGGAAGAACTCGGCGTGCTCGAAACGCCGATTGCGCTGACCAACACTTTTGGCGTTGCGGCGGTTGCGCAAGCGCAGATTCGTGCCGCGATCGCGAGCAATCCGCAGATCGGGCGTGAATGGTCGACTGTCAATCCGCTCGTGTTCGAATGCAATGACGGCTATCTGAACGATATTCAGGCGCTGGCGGTGGAAGGCAAACACTATGAAGCAGCCTTCGATTCAGCAGCTTCTGAATTCGAACGCGGCTCGGTCGGCGCCGGGCGCGGCATGTCGTGCTTCGATCTGAAGGGCGGGATTGGTTCGGCATCGCGCATCGCGAATGTGGCGAGCAAGGATTTCACGGTCGGCGCGCTCGTGCTCGCGAACTTCGGCCGTCTGCCGATGCTGACCATCGACGGTGCGCACGTCGGACGCGAACTCGCGCAACGGCGTCGTGCAACGGAGGCGAAGCCCGAACAAGGCTCGATCATCATGATCGTCGCCACCGATGCACCGCTCGACGCGCGCCAGCTCAAGCGTCTGTCGATGCGCGCGGCCGCCGGTCTCGCCCGCACGGGTTCCGTGTATGGACATGGCAGCGGCGATATCACGCTCGCATTTTCGACGGCGTGGACCGTGCCGCATGACGACGACTTCATCGCCACGCCGCCGCTGCTCAGCGACGCGCGTCTCGATCCGCTGTTCAGCGCATGCGCGGACAGCGTCGAGCAGGCGATCTTCGATGCGTTGTGGTCGGCCATCACGGTCACGGGTCGCGATGCACATACACGTCTTTCGCTGCACGAGGCTGTTCCCGATCTCGAACAATTGTTGAAACGGCGCACAACATGAAGGTACTGATTTCCGTCGACATCGAAGGCATCGCGGGTGTCGTGAATCCCGAGCAGACACGCGCGGGCAATGGCGAATACGAACGCGCGCGCCGCTGGATGACGCTCGAAGCCAACGCGGCGATCGAAGGCGCATTCGCGGGCGGCGCCACGGAGGTCTGGGTCAACGACTCACATGGCGGCTTTCGCAATCTGTTGCCCGACATGCTCGATGCGCGCGCCAACGTGATCCTCGGCAAACCGCGTACGCTCGGCATGATGGCGGGACTCGAATACGGGCCGCAACTCGTGTTCATGATCGGCTATCACTCGATGGCGCAATCGGAAGGCATCCTCGCGCATACGATCAACAGCTTCGCGTTCACTCGCGTGACGTTGAACGGGCGTGATGTGGGTGAAGCCGGTTTATATGGTGCGCTGGCACACGAATATGGCGCGCGGGTCGCGCTGCTATCGGGCGATGATGTGTTCGCGGACGAAACGAAACCGCAGTTTCCCGACGCGACGTTCGTGGTCACGAAGCAGGCGACGGGTTATGGAAGCGGTGTGACGCAAACACCGGAACGTGCCTGCGCTGCGATCAGAGAGTCGGCGCGCGGTGTTGTTGCGAGGTTCGAGGGACTAGCCGCAGCGCAACGTGTCACGCCCCGCCCCGTCGATATCGAATTGCGCGTACAGACCACGGCGCTTGCCGATCTGTTTGCCCAGATGCCGTCTCTGGAACGCGTGGACGGTGTGACGCTGCGATTCTCCACAGCGTCTGTCGAGCATGCCGTGCGCACGCTGAATTGTCTGTCGGCGATGTCGTTTATGTTGCGCTGACTGTCAATTTCAGAAACCTTACTGACCGGAGGAGATGCAGCAGCGTCAAATTCCGTAAATTTTCAACGACTATGTAGCAACGTCGCGTTGCACGATCCATATTCCGCCCTATGCTGACGTGATCACTTTTAGACGGTGGTCAACGAGTTCATTGGAGGCGGATCATGGTTCGAACACAGCAGTACGAAATAATTTCCTCAATTCCGCCTTTCTTCGTCGAACCACCAGACGATCGGCAAGTAGCCCTCAGCGGCAACAAAGCGACCTGCCGCGTCGGCTTCGGCGGCATCCGGCCGCACATCACGACGGGCAAGAGTCCCGACGGTTACACCCTCTATTGGAGCGAAGCAGCCTTTCGAAAATCCAAGGGGGCGATCCATGCCTAATCCACCAAGCGTAGTCCGTACCAACGCGACACCGAATTCGGTTAAGGTCGTGCAGCTAAAGGCGGTAACGTTTCAGCAACTCTGGGAAAACTACCCTTCCGGCAATCCGTATGGCGATTCCACGTACACGAATCAATGCGCCATTCGCATGAGCGTGACGTTCCATCGTGTCGGCATCCCCATGAAGTCCTTTTCGTCCAAACTCGTTAAACCGCAGTCGGGTCAGCCTTCAATCGGTCGCATCTTCCTTGATGGCAAGCCCACGGCCACACGTGCGAATGAGCTTGGCGAATGGCTCAAGCAGCAACCATTCGCGGGCATTGGAAAATCGGAAAACATTACGGGCGCGGATTGGCTGTCCAAGGTGAAGGGACGCACGGGCATCATCATGTTCGACGGCTACTGGACAAGAGACGGCGAATCCGCCACTGATGCAAGCGGCGGTCATATCGATCTGTGGAACGGGGAAAAGCTGACGGGGCTGGGAACCGGGGTACGTGTAAGCTGGAACATCGTCATCCCGGGAATCTGGTCCGACTTCCGAAACTCGAAGACGATTCTATTTTTCCCGATCAAATGAAACTGCTACGAATCGGTACAGGTGCTGTACTCGGCGCAATCGCGGCGACGGCAGTTGCATGGGGCGGGCTGTATTTGTTCGGAATGGCGCGCGGGTCGGGCAGCTTGTTCGACACAAACCCGGACGCTGCAAACCGCTTTTTTGCTTTCTGGCTCGTCTTGGTTCTGCTGGCTTCGATCTTCGGCGGCGCGAGCGCATCGCGCCGTTAGCGACGGTTCTAAACGACCCGCGCAAGGCTGCGCGGGTCGCGATACAGCGACGACTTAAAAAACGGCAACCTCAAACCCGCCGCTTGCTCCGCCGGAACTGATCGAACAGCACGGCCAGCAGCAAGATACCGCCGCGAATCAGATACTGATAGAACGTCGGCACGTTGAGCAGGCTCATCGCGTCCTGCACCGAGCCCATGATGAGCACGCCGACCAGCACGCCGGAGATCGTCGCGACGCCGCCCGTCAGCGACACGCCGCCCAGCACGCACGCCGAAATCACGCCGAGTTCGAGACCCACCGAAGTCTTCGGGTCGCCGAGGCTCATCCGCGACGCGAGCATCACACCCGCGAAGCCCGTCACGAGACCTTGCAGCACGAACACCGTGATCTTGATGCGCGTGACGGGCAGACCGGCCAGCAACGCAGCCTCGCTATTGCCGCCTACCGCCAGCACGTTCTTGCCGAACACTGTCTTGCGCAGCAGAAAGCCGAACAGCACGAAGCCGACGATGTTGCTCCAGATCGGATACGAAATGCCGAGGAACGAGCCGCCGCCGAGATCGAAGAAGCTCTCTTCGGAGATCATCACGGCGTCGCCGTTCGACGTGATGAACGCGAGGCCCCGCACCACTTCCATCATCGCGAGCGTGACGATCAGCGAATTGATCTTGTAGCGCGCGATCAGCACGCCGTTTACGAGGCCGACCGCGCCGCCCGCCAGCACGCCCGCGGCAACGCCGAGCATCACGCTATGCGTGGCCGTAATCAAGGTAGACGCCACCACGCCCGCGAAAGCGACGATCGACGCCACGGACAGATCCACTTCGCCGAGCGCCAGCACGAACATCATCGTCACGGAGATCGAGCCGATCAGCGTCACGGAGAGCAACAGGCCCTGCATGTTGCGGCTCGTCAGAAAGTCGGGCACCGCGAACGACAGCACCGCGAACAGAATGACGAACACCATCACGATGCCCGACTTGTTGATCAGGTCCCACGTGCGGGCCGCGCGCGCGGCTGCACCGGGCGATGCGGCATGTTGGACTGCCGGCTCGGTCGCCGGACGTGTGCTCGGTGTTTGCATGGTCTTCCAGTTCCGTGGTCTACGTGGTGCGTTGTTGCATCCGCTGTTGCTTCATGGCGCCCGCATGGGCGCGCGCGTCATTGCGGCAATGCGAGTTTGATCAGTTGATCGGGCGTGGCCTGCGTCTTCGGCAGATCGCCGACGATGCGTCCTTCCTTCATCACCAGCACGCGGTCCGCGACGCCGATCACTTCCGCCAGATCACTCGATACGACGATCACCGTGCGCCCTGCTTCCGCGAGGTCGTACAGCAAGTCATAGATTTCCGCGCGTGCGCCGACGTCGATGCCGCGCGTCGGCTCGTCGAGCAGGAACACGTCGATGCGCTCCGCCAGCCAGCGCGACAGAATCACCTTCTGCTGGTTGCCGCCCGACAACGTGCCGATCACCGTTTCCGTGTTGCGCGTCTTGATCGACAGCTTGTCGATGTATTCGCGCGTGAGGTCGCGTTCGCGCTTGCCGTTCAGCAGAAAGCTCAACGGACTGAAGTGCCGGCGCGCGCTGATGTTCAGGTTGTCGGCCACCGACGCAATCGCGACGATACCTTCCTGCTTGCGATCTTCAGGGCACAGCGCAATGCCCGCACGCACCGCGTCGCGTGGCGTCGAGAATGACACGCGCTTGCCGTTCAGCTCGACATGACCGCCCGTAGGCTGCGTGGCGCCATACAGCAGCTTCATCAGCTCGGAACGCCCCGCGCCCACGAGCCCGAAGAAGCCGACGATCTCGCCTTTGCGCGCAGTGAAGGAGACCGGAGCGGAGAGCCCCGGCCCCATCAACTGCTTCGCTTCAAGCTGTACCTCGCCCGCCTGGCGCGGGCGATAACCATATACATCGCGGATCGAGCGGCCGACCATGCAGCTGATCAGCCGGTCGCGATCCAGGTCCGCCACGGAGTCGAACGTTTCGATCCGGCGGCCGTCGCGAAACACGGTGACGCGGTCGCACAGTTCGTACACCTCGTCCATCCGGTGCGTGACGTAAATCACTGCGTGCCCCTGGGCGCGCAATGCATTGATGATCTTGAAGAGCCGTTCCGTTTCTCGCGCGGACAACGAACTGGTCGGTTCGTCGAACGCAATCACGCGCGCGTCGCGCATCAGCGCCTTGCCGATTTCGATCATCTGCCGCTGGCCGATCGACAGGCTCTTCACCTGCGCATTCGGATCGATCGATTCGCCGAGGCGCTCGAGTTCCGTCATCGCGCGCTTGACGAGCGCCTTCTCGTCGAGCACGCCGAAACGGTTCGGCAACTGCCCGAGCATCAGGTTTTCCGCGACCGTCAGCTCGGGCACGAGATGCAGTTCCTGATAGATGATCGCGATGCCCGCCTCGATCGCGGCCTTCGTCGTCGTGAACTTGTGTTCGACGCCGGCGAGGCGCAATGCGCCCGACTGCGTCTGGTTCACGCCCGACAGCACCTTCAGCAGCGTCGATTTGCCTGCGCCGTTCTCGCCCATCAGGCCGTGCACTTCACCTCCGCGCACTTCGAACGACACGTTGTCGAGCGCCACCACGCCCGGGAACGCGACGGTGATGCCGTCGAGTTCGAGATGCGTGGCGGCCGCCGTCAACGGCTGTTCAAGAGGAGCGACAACTTGTGCGCTGGCGGCGTCATTCGCGTTCATCGTGTTTTGCATCCGTTCTACCGCTTCAGATTCCGAGTTCCGTACGCACGTCCTTCCAGTTTTCGCGCGTCATCAGCTTGCCCGTCGTCTGCGTATCGGCGGGCGGCTGCTTGCCGTTCTTGATCCAGTCGACGAGGTTCTGCGTGCTCTGCTTGCCATGGTTCGTCGAGCTGACGGCGATGGTGCCGTAGAAGCCCGTCGGTTCCTTCTTCTGGAACTCGGCGAACGCTTCGCCCGCGCCGTTGATGCCGACGCCGATCACGTCCGCGCCCGGAATATGCAGCTGCTCGGTGGCGCGCACGCCGCCCAGCACGGTCTCTTCGTTCAGCGCGAAGATCACCCACTTCTTGATGTTCGGGTGCTTCGACAGCACGGGCGATGCCGCGTTGAAGCCGCCTTCGTCGTCGGTGGTCTTTTGCGGCGCGTCGAAGATGTTGTCCTTCTTGAAGCCGTTCGCGAGCAGCGATTCCGTTGCGCCGTCGGTGCGCAGCTTGGCCGTCGGCAGTTCGTAGTCGGTGATGCGGATCGCGCCCACTTCTTCCGGCTTCCAGCCGCGCTTCTTCATTTCGTCGGTGATCGCCTGGCCGACCTGATTGCCGATCTTGAACGCCGACATGCCGAGGTGCGGCACACCCGCGAGCGGCTTGCCCGTCGAGTCGACGAGCTGATCGTCGACGGTGACGAACTTCATGTTGTAGCGCTTGGCGCGCGCCTGAATGGCCGGTCCGAGACGCACGTCGGGCGGGCAGATCACGAAGCCCTGCGCGCCTTGTGCGCCGAGGTTGTCGATCGCGGCCAGCACCTTCTCGCCGTCAGGCGCGCCGATGTTCACCACCGAGAAGCCTTCCTTCTGGCCCAAAGCGGTCGCCGCCTTCTGCTCGTTGATGAACCATGCCTGTTCGGGCATCTTCACGAGCACGCCGATTTTCAGCGGCGTGTCCGCATGCGCGGTCAACTGCATGGCGAACGGCGTAGCCAGCAGTGCTGCGGCCATCGCGGACAAAGTAAGGCGTCGAAGCTTGCGGGTCATGCTTAGTCTCCTTGAACAGCGGTTGCTTGTGGTTGTTCGAATCAGCGCTTAACGGGTCTAAATGGACGACCGGGCCCGCGCTACTCTCAGGCTCTAGTCGTGAAACGGCTCGACCTCGTGACGACAGCCAAGCAGGAAAGCATCGGCCACCAGCCGCAGCGGGCGCACGTCGACATCGTGTTCGCCATGCGCAATCAGCCAGTGGAACCGCTCGTACAGTGACGGATATTCGCGCTCGGGCCCGATCTCGACGGGCTTGCCCGCAATCGCGAGCTTCTTGCCGCCTTCGCTCAGATGCAGCTCGCCGTCCGTGGTCTTCACCACGATTTCCCATTGCTCGACGGGACCATGACGCCAGTCGAATTCGGCGCGCACGGGCACACCCGCTTCGTCGACGAAATCGAGGTCGGCGGCAATCGGCGTCTGCACGTTGGCGGGCACCGATAGCGTCGCTTCGCGCAGCACGATTTCACGCGGCAGCATGTGCGTGATGATCGACAGCGCGTTGATACCCGGATCGAACACACCGAGTCCACCCGGCGTCCAGATCCATGCCTGGCCCGGATGCCAGCGGCGTACGTCTTCCTTCCAGCGCACCTGCACTTCCTGCAGCGTGCGCGATGCGAGCCATTCGCGCGCCGTTTCGACAGCAGGCGCATAGCGCGAATGCCACGTCGCGAACAGCGTGCGGCCTGCGGCGCGCGCCATCGAACGCAACACCTCCACTTCGTGCACGCTCGCGCCAGGCGGCTTTTCGAGCATCACATGCTTGCCCGCTGCGAGCGCGGCACGCGCCTGATCGAAGCGCACCTGTGGCGTCGCGCACAGCGAGATCGCGTCGAGTTGCGGCTCGGCCGCGAGCATCTCTTCGATCGTCTTGTAGTTGCGCACGCCATCGACCTGCGCATTGCGGCTCGCGCATGCGACGAGTTCGAAGCCGTCGAGTGCGGCGATAGCAGGAAGATGCTGGTCGCGCGCAATCTTGCCGACGCCGACGATGCCGATGGAAAGTTTGGTGTTCATATAGTGGGCGATAGAGCTTCGAGGGACTAACGGATTGTTAGCGGCCCCAGCGTAACGCAAGCGCATGTGCTTCGCGTGCGAGTTCGCATGAATCGACGCAAGCGGCATTCGACATCGTGTCGACCTGCAGACCGAGCCGCGCCGCGAGTGATTCGAAGAAGCATGTGCCCGAAATTGCCACTATTTGAGACTCCTCAGTTTCACAGCGCAGCCGATACGTCGATCGACGAATTAGCCAAACTATATGCGTGACGACGATACGTTTTGATTGGTGTTTTCCCCCATGCACAACCCTTAAAAGTCATTCTATTTATCCGTTGTAGCACGATGACCGACATGTGGCAGCGCAATACGTACCCGCTATTTAAGACATTTGCCGCCCGGTGGACTTTTCAAAAGTTTGCTTGTAAGCCCTAATGGACATCGGCGTGTACGACGCATATAGTCTTACTATATTTGAACAAAACTGAACGAGACACCATGAGCGACCAACCCCGCAAGCTGCGCTCCGCCGCCTGGTTCGGCACCGCCGACAAGAACGGCTTCATGTACCGCAGCTGGATGAAGAATCAGGGCATCCCCGATCACGAATTCGCCGGCAAGCCGATCATCGGCATCTGCAACACGTGGTCCGAACTGACGCCGTGCAATGCGCACTTTCGCAAGCTCGCGGAGCACGTGAAGCGCGGCGTGTTCGAAGCGGGTGGCTTCCCCGTGGAATTCCCCGTGTTCTCAAACGGCGAGTCGAACCTGCGGCCCACGGCGATGTTCACGCGCAACCTCGCGAGCATGGACGTCGAGGAATCGATTCGCGGCAACCCCATCGACGCCGTCGTGCTGCTCGCCGGTTGCGACAAGACCACGCCAGCGCTGCTGATGGGCGCGGCCAGTTGTGACGTGCCGGCGATCGTCGTGAGCGGCGGCCCGATGCTGAACGGCAAGCACGAAGGACGCGATATCGGCTCGGGAACGGTCGTGTGGCAACTGAGCGAACAGGTGAAGGCAGGCAAGATCTCGATTCACGAGTTCATGTCGGCGGAAGCGGGCATGTCGCGCTCGGCGGGCACCTGCAACACGATGGGCACGGCATCGACGATGGCCTGCATGGCCGAAGCGCTCGGCGTCACGCTGCCGCACAACGCGGCCATTCCGGCCGTCGATTCGCGCCGCTATGTGCTCGCGCATCTGTCGGGTATGCGCATCGTCGAAATGGCGCTGCAAGACGTGCGGCTGTCGAAGCTGCTCACGCGCGAAGCGTTCGAGAACGCGATCCGTGCGAATGCGGCGATCGGCGGCTCGACCAATGCGGCGATTCACCTGAAGGCGATTGCGGGGCGTATCGGCGTGAACCTCGAACTCGACGACTGGACGCGCATCGGACGCGGCACGCCGACGCTCGTCGATCTGCAGCCTTCAGGCCGCTTCCTGATGGAAGAGTTCTATTACGCGGGCGGCTTGCCTGCCGTGCTGCGCAGACTCGGCGAAGCTGGCCTGCTGCCGCATCCCGATGCGTTGACGGCGAACGGCAAGTCGCTGTGGGAGAACTGCATCGACGCGCCGATCTACAACGACGAAGTGATCCGTCCGCTGGAAAAGCCGCTGCGCGAAGACGGCGGTCTGTGCGTACTGCGCGGCAATCTCGCGCCGAACGGCGCGGTCCTCAAGCCGTCTGCCGCAACGCCTGCGCTGTTGAAGCATCGCGGTCGCGCAGTCGTGTTCGAAAACTTCGACGACTACAAGAAGCGCATCGCCGATCCCGATCTCGATGTGACGGCGGATTCCGTGCTCGTGATGAAGAACTGCGGACCGAAGGGCTATCCGGGCATGGCCGAAGTCGGCAACATGGGGTTGCCGCCGAAGCTGCTCGCGCAAGGCGTGACGGACATGGTGCGCGTGTCGGATGCACGCATGAGCGGCACCGCTTACGGCACGGTGGTGCTGCACGTGGCGCCCGAGGCGCGTGCGGGCGGACCGCTCGCTGTCGTGCGCAACGGCGACTGGATCGATCTGGATTGCGACGCGGGCCGTCTGCATGTCGATATCGACGAGAAGGAAATGACCGCGCGTCTCGCCGAATGGAAGGAGAACCAGCAGCGCAATCCCGCCGATGCGAGCGGCTATCGCAATCTCTACATCGACCACGTGATGCAGGCCGATCAGGGTTGCGACTTCGATTTCCTCGTGGGTTGTCGCGGCGCGGAAGTCCCGCCGCATTCGCATTGAACGCGAACGCGCTTACCGCGCGTTAAGCGTCACGTCGTGCCGATGCCGAGAATCGTATCGGCGTCGGCACGCGCGTGTTCGAGCTGCACGAGGCTCGCCTGACGCGCGGCCAGCGCATCGCGATTCAGGATCGCGGTGAGAATCGCTTTATGGCGCGGCAACGACAGCGCATGTGTGTCGGGGTGGCGGCTCGTCAGCTTGATCGACTCCGACAACGCCAGCGACATCATGTTGCCGATATACGCGAGCATGTCGTTGTGCGTTGCGGCCATGATCGCGCGGTGAAATTCCAGGTCCGGTTCGAGCAGATCGCCGGCGCTTTGCGCGTGCTCCATGCGGTCGTACGCGGAGCCGATGCGCTCCAGGTCTTCATCCGTCGCGGCCGTTGCGGCAAGCGCGGCCGCCGCCGGTTCGATGATGCGGCGCACCGTCATCAGCGACAGAAAGAACTCCCCTTCAGGAATGCTGTTCAGTGTCCAGTAGAGCACATCGGGATCGAGCATGTGCCACTCTTCGCGCGGCCGCACGACACTGCCCACGCGAGGCTTCGAAACCACCAGACCTTTTGCCACCAGCACACGCGTTGCTTCGCGCAACACGGGACGGCTCACGCCGTACTTTTCGCACAGCGTCGCTTCGGCGGGCAGACGTTCGCCCGGCACCAGCCTGCCGCTGACGATTTCGATACCGAGTTCCTGCACGATCCGCGCATGCAGGCTTTTGCGTTTCTGAAGATGCCGGTAGTCCATGATGTATTTGTTGTGGCCGTGCGAATGCGGATAGCTGTACCGTTCCCTGTGGGCTGTGCAAGCATAGCATGGGGCGCACGCGCCGCCGTGCGCTTTGACGAAGCACCGCACGCCGACATTATCGCGCTTGCTGCATATCGCAATGCGTGCGCTGAACCGCGTTGGGTTCGCTTTTTGCTTGATCGTGCGCAGGTTGGCTGCTTTACTCGAAATGGACCCGGGACTCCCGCGCATTCCCCTCGACATGGATCAACGGCAATGAAGCTCAAACCGCTACTTTTGCTGATCGTGTGCGTGGCGGCGGCGAACGTCGGAACGGCCGCCACGCGCGACGAACAGACCAAGGCGTGCAAGCACGACGCAATCAAGTTTTGCGCGATCCATATCCCCAACAAGGAAAAGATCGAAGCCTGCATGAAAGAGCACTACGACAAGCTGTCGCCAAAGTGCCAGGCAATGTTCGATGCTCCCAGCAGCGACAGCCAGTCGTCCAGCTAGGCGTGGCTAATTCACCTTGACGAGCGGCACCGACACTTCGACGCGGCCCGTTTCGAGACCGACCGTATTGCGCATGGTGCGCAGGCGGAAAGCATCGAGCGCGCGATGTTGTGATTCGTCGCCGATGCCGAGCTTCGTCAGCAGATCCGCAACGATCGCATAGAGAATCGACGAGTTGCCGTCTTCCACTTTCACCGCAATGCCGAGCGCGCCTTTCGCGCCGAGCTTCGCCGTCTGCGCCGATGCGCGCACGCCGATCGCGTAGCTTGCGTCCGCGCCGAGCTTGCCCACCAGCGCGCCTTTGAATGCGCTCATCAATACTGTGCAGAACCGTCCTTCGCCCGCGACCATCTCGGGATGCGCAGTCATCGCACGATAGATGTGCGCGAGCGCCGCGTCGCGCTGCTTATCGGTTGAAGCATGTCCGTCGGCGGCACGCGCAAGCTTCATGTAAAGACGCGCGAGACGGTCGAGCGGGAATGCGGGCGTCGGCAGATTGCAGCCGTCGACGGCCCACTGCACGCCTTCGTCGGGAAGATCGCACGCTTCTGCGACCACGCGCTTCACGCGTTGCTGCAACGGGTGATCCGGCAGATGATAGTCGGCCAGCGCCACGCCGAGCGCCCGCGCACCCGCCAGCATCCCCGCGTGCTTGCCCGAGCAGTTGCTGCACACGGCGCCCGGCAAGAAATCGCGTTTGATCCACTCGCGGTAGACGGCATCCGAAATGGGCGGATGGCCGCCGCAACGCAAGTCGGCCTCGGTGGCCTGCGACTTCGCGAGCATGCTGCGCGCGCGTTCGATATGCCGCGCTTCGCTGCTGTGCGAGGCGCACATCAGCGCGAGGTCCGCGTCGTCGAAACCAAAGCGTTCGAGCGCGCCCGTTTCGACGACGGCGAGCGCCTGCGCCGGCTTGGCCGCCGACCGGACGAGCGTGAAGCGCGACGGGTCGCCGCTCGCATACAGCAACCCTCCGTCCGTATCGACGACGGCCACGTGCGCGACATGCGTGTTCTCGACGACATCGCCGCGATAAACGGTTGCAGCAACGGACATTCCGGGTCTCCTTTCCAGTCGTGTTCCGATTCTGTATGCAGAAAAAGCCGTACATGTCCGCCGGATTCTACAGCCCTGCCAGGCGCGATCCGTGCGTGTCGGGTACATTGGGCTCCCCCGGCACACCTTCACATGAAGCCGGGGACAGTCCGACTCAGGCCGCGCAAGCGGAATCGATCGCAAAGCTTCTACGACAGGAGAACGGAAATGCGTATCGCCAGGAAACTGATCGTCCTTCTCGCCTCGGCCTCGCTAGGCATCGGCGCCGTCGCGCCGGCCTTCGCGCAAAACGACGCGTCGGGCGGCACGGACGCGACGGGCGCCGCCGCGTCTGCCGCGAAGCCGACCAAGCAGCAGCGCAAGCAGGCCCACAAGGAAGCGCGCGCGAAGAAGAACGCCGAGCTGAAGAAGCTCGAAGACGCGGGCTACCAGCCTGCCCGCGCCAACGACCCGAACTACCCGCAGGATTTGCAAGACGCGCAGAAAAAAGCGGGCATCGGAGCGGGCGCGAGCCAATAGTCATCATTCGATTTGAACGGCCGCACGCAGGCGTTTTCGGCGTGCGGCTTTTTGTTTGCCGGTCGCTCCGTCGTCAGTTGCGACTCCTGCTTTTCAAGCACGCTACTTTTCAGATCGGCGCGCAACCCTTCTGCGCATCCCGCCGTTTCAGCGTCCATATACACGAATGCCTGACGCTGTGTGATACTTCCAACGCTTGTCCATACAACGAATTGCATCGCTACAAGTCTGGACATGCCGTGCAGTCGCACATTCCGGCTACAACTAAAGACGCCAACGTTTTTTCAAGTCAAAAATGCCGAATCCATCACACGAGTCACGCGGTCACGCAGAAAAAATGACCGCTGTCGGCGCTGTCGATCAGATCAGTTTTCGCCGCATCATTCGCCGCAATATCGCGTTGCCGCTCGGGCTCGGCGTCGTCACGATGGCCGTGTTCGTCGCGTTGATTGCCTACCTCGTCAACACGATCAGCTGGGTGGAACATTCGGAGCGCGTGATCGGCAACGCGAACGAAATGCTGCGGCTCGCCGTCGATCGCGAGTCCGCGTTGCGCGGCTTTCTGATCACGGGCGACGAGGCCTTCCTCGCGCCGTATCAGCTGGGTCAGCCGCGCTTCGAAACGGAGATCGATTCGCTGATCGAGATGGTGTCCGACAACCCGTCGCAGGTCGATCAACTCAAGCGCATTCGCGGCGTACAACAGCGCTGGGACCAGTTCGCGCAACAGATGATCGATCTGCGCCGGCGCAATCTCGACTACACCGACTCGGTGAAGAGCGGACGCGGAAAAATCGAGTTCGACGAAACGCGGCGGCTTTTCGGGCAGTTCCTGACTGTCGAAGAAGCACTGCGCCAGCAGCGCTCCAGCGACACCCGCAGCGTGACAGCCGTGCTCGTCGGCGTGTTTCTGCTCATCAGCCTGGCGATCAGCGGCGTGATCGCGTGGCGCGGCCGGCGCGATCTGCTGAACCTGTCCGAAGCGTATGACGCCGTGCTCGGGCGTCAGGCCGAGCACACGGAAGTGCTGCAGCAGCAGGTGTGGCTGCGCTCCGGGCAGCGTCTGCTTGCAGAGAAGATGGTCGGCCAGTCGAGTCCGCCTCTCGTCGGCCGGGCGATCCTCGACTTTCTCGCCCAATATCTCGACGTCGTGGTCGCGGCCTTGTACGTGCGCGATCGTGCAACGAGCAGCCTGAAGCGCATCGCGACCTATGGCTTCAGCGAAGAGAGCGAACAGGCGACGCGCTCGTTTCGCGATGCCGAAAGCCTGGTCGGTCAGGCGGCCGTATCGCGCCGCACGCTCGTCTTGCACGACGTCCCCGACGATTACGTGAAAGTCGTGTCCGGCACCGGCATGAGCCCGCCGCGCAACCTGGTCGTACTGCCGATCGAAAACGACGGCATCGTGAACGGCGTCGTCGAAATGGGCTTCATGCGCAATATCGCGCCGCGCGATCACGAGTTCCTGCAACTGGTCGCCAACAGCATGGGCGACTTCATCGAAGCCGCGCTGTATCGCGAGCGCTTGCAGGACGCGCTCTCCGAAACGCAGCAATTGAATGAAGAGCTTCAGGTGCAGCAGGAAGAGTTGCGCGTGTCGAACGAAGGTCTCGAAGAACGCGGCCGCGCACTCGTCGAATCGCAAGCGCGGCTCGAAGCGCAACAGGCGGAACTCGAGCAGACGAACGTGCAGCTCGAAGATTACGCGAGGCGTCTGGAGCGCCAGAAAGCCGATCTGCTCGGCGCGCAAGGCGAGCTTGCGGCGAATGCCGCGCGGCTGGAGCAATCGAGCCGCTACAAGTCCGAGTTCCTTGCGAACATGTCGCACGAACTGCGCACGCCGCTGAACAGTTCATTGATCCTCGCGCGCCTGCTGCAGGAGAACCGCACAGGCAATCTGACCGACGAGCAGGTGCGCTACGCGGAAACGATTCATGCGTCGAACAGCGATCTGCTCGTGCTGATCAACGACATTCTCGATCTGTCGAAAGTGGAAGCCGGGCAGATCACGATCGACAGCGAACTCGTGCCCGTCGAATCGATGCTGCAATCGCTGCGCGAAATGTTCGAGCCGATGGCGGCTGCGAAGCATTTGCAGTTTTCGGTCGAACGCGCGCCTGGCGTGCCCGACACGTTCTTCACCGACAGTCAGCGCGTGCTGCAGATCCTGCGCAATCTGCTGTCGAACGCATTGAAGTTCACCGAGCACGGCGAAGTCGCGCTGACGGTCGCGGCCAGCGATGCGAACACGCTGCGCTTCGATGTGCGCGACACGGGCATCGGCATCGCCGCCGACAAGCTCGAACTGATTTTCGAAGCCTTCCAGCAGGCCGACGGCTCGACGAGCCGCCACTATGGCGGCAGCGGCCTCGGCCTGTCGATCTCGCGCGAGTTCGCGCGCCTGCTCGGCGGACGCGTGAGCGTGGCGAGCGAGCCCGGCAAGGGCAGCGTGTTCACGCTCTGGCTGCCGCTGCAAGGCGCGGACGAAGCGCACGCGCACACCACACCGGCGGCTCAGACGCCGCACGCCGCCGCGCCGCTGACGGTGCCCGTCAGCGCGCCGTCGCCCGTTGCTCAAGCCGTGCCCGCGCCCGTACCGACGGCCGGCGCGCACGCTTCGATTGCCGACGACCGCGACACGCGCCGCCATGAAGCGCGCCTGATTCTCGCGATCGAAGACGACCTCGTGTTCGCCGAAATCCTGCGCGATCTCACGCATGAACTCGACTTCGATTTCGTCCATGCCACCGACGCCACGACCGGCCTGACGCTCGTGCGCGACATGCAGCCGACGGCCGTGCTGCTCGACGTCGGCCTGCCCGACCGCTCGGGGCTGACGGTGCTCGAATGGCTGAAGAACGATCCCGCCACGCGTCATATCCCGATCCACATCGTCTCGGCGACGGATCATGCCGAGAAAGCGCTTCATCTGGGCGCAGTGGGCTACACGCTGAAGCCGACCGCGCGCACCACGCTCGAGGCCGCGATCCGCCGCCTCGAAAGCCGCCTGCAACAGCGCATGAAGCGTGTGCTGGTGATCGAGGACGACGCCGCGATGCGCGAAAGCATCCGCGCGCTGCTGCAAAGCGAGACCACGGAGATCGTCGTCGTCGCGACGTTGGCGGGCGCGCTCGAACAACTGTCGTCGACGCTGTTCGACTGCGTCGTGACCGACCTCGCGCTGCCCGACGGCACCGGCTACGATCTGCTCGAACAGCTGGCCGCCGATGTCACGCATCAGGCGATGCCCGTCATCGTCTACACGGGCCGCATGCTATCGGGCGATGAAGAGCACCGGCTGCGCCGCTACTCGAAATCGATCATCATCAAGGGAGCGAAGTCGCCCGAACGTCTGCTCGATGAAGTGACGCTGTTCCTGCATAGCGTCGAGTCGTCGCTCGCGCCGGAACAGCAGCGCATGCTGCGCACGGTGCGGCAGCGGGACAACCAGTTCGAAGGGCGCACCATCCTGCTCGCGGAAGACGACGTGCGCAATATCTTCGCGCTGTCGCATGTGATCGAGCCGCTCGGTGCGACGCTCGAAATCGCGCGCAACGGACGCGAAGCGCTCGAAGCGCTGAACAGCGGACGCGAGGTGGATCTCGTGCTGATGGACATCATGATGCCGGAGATGGACGGCCTGACGGCGATCTCGCACATTCGCCGCGATTCGCGTTTTGCGCATCTGCCCATCATCGCGCTGACGGCGAAAGCCATGGCGCAAGACCGCATGCGCTGCCTCGAAGCAGGCGCCGACGACTACATCTCGAAGCCCATCGACGTCGACAAGCTGATCTCGCTGTGCCGCGTGTGGCTGCGGCAGCGCTAGCCGCGAGGAACCGCCCGTCATGAGCCGTTTCACGTACGACGATTCGCCGCAACGCCTGCACGATTTCGACATCGAGCTGAAGCTGCTGCTGGAAGCGATCTATCTGAAGTACCAGCACGACTTCCGGCATTACTCGATGTCGTCGTTGAGGCGGCGTCTCGCGCAGGCGCTCGAAGAATTCGGCGTCACGACGCTGTCGCAACTGCAGGACAGGATCATGCGCAGCGAAGCGGACTTCGTGCGGTTGTTCCACTACCTGACGGTGCAGGTCAGCGACATGTTCCGCGACCCGGCCTACTTTCTCGCGCTGCGCAACCACGTGCTGCCCGTGCTGCAAACCTATCCGTCGATCAAGGTGTGGGTGGCCGGCTGCAGCACGGGCGAAGAACTGTGGTCGCTGAAAATCCTGTTCGACGAGGCGGGCCTCACCGAGCGCACGCTGTTCTACGCGACCGACATCAATCCCGACGCGCTTGCGCGCGCCGAAGCGGGCATCTACGCGCTCGACAGGATCGCGGGCTTCACGCGCAACTATCTGGCCGCGGGCGGCACGCGTTCGCTCGCGGACTACTATCACGCGGCCTATAGCGGCGCGCGCTTTGCGGGCTCGCTGAAAGAGCGCGTGGTGTTCGCGGATCACAGCCTCTCGACGGACGAAGTGTTTCTCGAAGCGCATCTCGTGTCGTGCCGCAATGTGCTGATCTATTTCGATCGAGGCTTGCAGGACCGCGCACTGGGGCTGTTCAGGGACACCCTCGTAAGGCGTGGTTTCCTCGGCCTCGGCAGTAAGGAGAGCCTGCGTTTTTCGACGCAGTACGATGCCTTCGAAGAATTTCGCGAGCGCGAGCGCATCTATCAGAAACGCTAGACTGCACGACTTCAACATCGAACGACCGATCGACGCGTATGAACACACCTCGCCCACCTTCTCCACCGGACGCTGTCGCGCCGATGGGAACGCGCGCGTTCGAGGCTATTGCGATCGGCGCGTCGGCGGGCGGACTCGATGTGTTGAACGTGCTGCTGCCCGCGCTGCCTGAAACGTTCGGGATCGCCGTGCTGATCGTGACGCACGTCCCGCCCGATGCGCCCAGCTGCCTCGCCGAAACACTCGGCTATCGCTGCGCGCTCCCCGTCGCCGAGCCGGATGCGGGCGAACCCGTCTTGCCCGGACGCGTGCATGTGGCGCCGCCCGGCTATCACATGCTGATCGACGACGACCGTACGGTTGCGCTGTCGATCGACGCGACGGTGCGTTATTCGCGGCCGTCCATCGACGTGCTGTTCGAATCCGCCGCGCACGTCTACCGCGAGCGGCTGCTCGGCATTTTGCTGTCGGGCGCGAACGACGACGGCGCGCACGGACTCGAAGTGATCCGCGCGATGGGCGGCCTCGCGTGGGTGCAGGACCCGCAAACGGCCGTCTCGTCGACGATGCCGCACGCGGCCATCGCGCTCGGCGCCGCCGACGAAGTGCTTTCTCCAACCCAGATGGCCCGGCGGCTCGCCGGTTTGCCGCCTCACACTAGAACGATGACATGAGGAATTCACCCGTCAACATTCTGATCGTCGACGATATCGCGCATAACATCACGGCGCTCGAAGCGCTGCTGGCGCGGCCCGGCGTCGAACTGCTGGTCGCCAACTCTGGGACGGCCGCGCTCGACCTGCTGCTCAAGCATGAAGCCGCGCTCGCGATACTCGACGTCAACATGCCCGGCATGAACGGCTTCGAACTCGCGTCGCTGATGCGCGGCAGCCCGCGCACATCGCACGTGCCCATCATCTTCCTGACGGCCACGACGGAAGACACGTCGCGCACGTTTCGCGGCTACGAAGCGGGCGCGGTCGACTTTCTGCACAAGCCGTTCGACCCGCGCATTTTGCAGTCGAAGGTCGACGTGTTCGTGCAACTGGAACAGCACAAGCGGCAACTCGCCGATCAGCTGCTGACCACGCGGCAGTTGCTGGAAGCGAACGAAATGCTGATGGCCGTGCTCGGCCACGATCTGCGCACGCCGCTGGGAACGGTGCTCGCGTCGGCGGAATATCTCGTGCGCAACGCGCCCGACGAGCAATCCGCAATCGTCGCGGGACGCGTCAGGAACAGTTCGCTGCGTATGTCGCGAATGGTGCATCAGCTGCTCAATCTCGCGCGGCTGCAAGGCGGCCGCATGCAGTTGCAGCCGCGCGCGAGCGAACTCGCGACGCTGTGCCGCGGCGTGATCGAAGAGTTCGCGACGCACGAGCGCGCCGGCCAGATCGAGTTCACGTCGCGCGGCAACACGACGGGCAACTGGGACACCGATCTGCTGTGGCAGGCCATTTCGAATCTCATCAGCAACGCGCTGCATCACGGCGAGCGCGACAGCCCGATCGCCGTCGACGTCAACGCCGATGACTCGAACCGGCTCAGATTGACCGTCGGCAATCGCGGTGCGATTCCGGCGGCGATGCTGCCGCATCTGTTCGAACCGTTCGGATCCAGCAACGCGGGCGAACGGTCGCGCGAAGGGCTCGGGCTCGGGCTGCACATCGTGCAGAAGATCGTGCACATGCACGGCGGCAAGGTGACGGTGGCGTCGGACGAGATCGTCGGCACGGTGTTCACCGTCGAGTTGCCGCGCACGGCGCAAAGCTGGGTGAGCTGACGCCGAGCCGCTGAAATAGTTCGTAAGAGATGCGGCAGCGGCGTGTGCGCCTTGCGTGGCATGGGCGCGCGTCCGCGCCCCGTTTCGCGCGCCGCTCCGCCACGCGACGGCGTCTATCGACGTAATAACGGCTTGCCATCAAACCGCACTACAATGCTTGCCGTCCGATTCCGTTTGTCCGCATCTTCATCATGTTCAGCCCCTCCCGTGCCGCTCTCGCGTTGACCCTGCCCGTGCTTGTCGCGCTTGGCGCGTGCTCGACGCCGCCGAAAGCGAAGCTGCAGGAAAACTTCTTCAGCAGCGGCGCGAGTCCGTACACGCGCACGTTCCAGGTGACGAGCACGGAAGCCTGTGAAGGCGCACGCCGCGCACTGCTGAGCCAGGGCTACATGACGACGCTGGTGCGCCCCGATACCGTCGACGCCAGCAAGAATTTCCAGCCCGCCAGCGACTCGCATTTCACCGTCGAATTCCATATCGTCTGCACAGCAGGCGACGACGCGACCAATAGCAGCATCGTCTATGCGAACGCGGTGCAGAGCGGCTACGCGCTCAAGAAAAGCGATACGTCGGCGAGCGTCGGACTGAGCGTGCTCGGCTCGCTGTCGCTGCCGATCCGCCAGAACAGCGACGCGATGGTGAAGATCTCCAGCGAAACCATCCAGTCGGGCAAGTTCTACGACGGCTTCTTCACGCTGATCGGCCATTATCTGGAGAGTGTCGTGCGCAGCACGCCCGTGCCCGGCAATACCGTCGAGGCGACGCAACTGCCGGCACCCGCCCCCGCGCCTGCGCTGGTCGTCACGCCGATGCCAGCGGCGCCGGGCGGCCATGTGGCGCCCGTCATCATGCCGGCGCCTTCGGCCCAGCCGGCCACGCCCGCGGCTTCCGCTTCGGCAACGCCTGTGGCTTCGGCAACGCCCGCGCAAGAATCGGCCGCGCCCGACCCGGCCGCCCTGCTCGACGGCACGCCCGCGATTGCCGCGTCGCCTGCTTCGACTGCCGCCGCCGTGTCGCAGTGACATCGCGCGCGGATAGAACGCGCGAAACAGTCCATTCGAATTGATAATCGCCGCCCTCATGCGGCGATTTTTATTTTCACGCCGCACTCAAGATTGCAGGTATTTTGCCGACCGCGAGCGATTATCTGTTTTAAATCGTCAGTCGGTAAAAACGACGCCAGTAAAAACGCCCGAAGTATCGATATAAATCGAATCGTAAAAATATTTTCCTGATTGGGCTTTGCCCGCACTTCAGCACGGCGCTTCTCCAGCCGTTACCACCTTCACGGAATTAACAAAACGGTACGCCATTCGTGCAGTAAAACCTGCCGGTTCATCGGCGTGCCGCAAGTGCTCTAAATTGGAGAGGGGTCCATGTTTGTCGCTATTGGTTGGGTGCTGGTTCTCGGCTCGGTGATCGGGAGCTTCGTGGGAGTGGGCGGCCATTTGCCCGCACTGGTGCAGCCGTTCGAACTGCTGTGCATTTTCGGCGCGGCGATCGGCGCGTTCGTCGTCAGCAATCCCGTTTCGGTGCTGAAGAAAACCATCAAGGCTTTGCCTGGATGCTTCAAAGGCGGCGCCTATTCGAAAGAGATTTATCTGGAACTGATTGCGCTGCTTTATGAGCTGCTTCAAAAAGCGCGCAAGGAAGGCATGATGGCGCTCGAAGCCGATGTCAATGCGCCGGAAGAAAGTGTGCTGTTCCAGAAATATTCGCACGTTTTGAAAGATCATCATCTGCTCGATTTCATCGTCGATTATCTGCGGATGATGTCGACGGGCAACGTCAACGTGCTCGAAATGCAGGACCTGATGGACGAAGAACTGGAGACGCACCACTCCGAATCGTCCGTGCCTGCGAACGCGATCCAGAAGATGGCTGACGGCCTGCCCGCATTCGGCATCGTCGCGGCCGTGATGGGCGTCGTCCACACGATGGGCTCGGTCGGCGCGCCGCCTGCCGTGCTCGGCGAGATGATCGCGGGCGCGCTGGTCGGCACGTTCCTCGGCATTCTGCTGGCGTATGGTTTCATCGGCCCCGTCGCCGATCTGCTGAATGCGAAGGGCCGCGCGGAAGCCAAGCCGTTTCAATGCGTGAAGGCCGTGCTGCTTGCGTCGCTGTCCGGCTACGCGCCGCCCGTCGCCGTCGAATTCGGCCGCAAGGTGCTGTTCACGGCAGACCGTCCGAGCTTCCAGGAGCTCGACGACGCCGTGCGCGCGACCAAGATGCCGAAGTCGGCCTGATCCTAGCCAAGAGGGAGAACGGCATGGCCGAAAGACGACCCCGCGGCGAAGAGGCGAGCGAGAAAGCCGCGCCCGTGATCGTGCGCCGCTCGAAGAAGGGCGATGGACACGGCGGGCATCACGGCGGCGCATGGAAGATCGCCTATGCGGACTTCGTGACCGCGATGATGGCGTTCTTCCTGCTGATGTGGCTGCTCGGCTCGACGTCGAAGTACGACAAGCAGGGCATCGAGGATTATTTCAACACGCCGCTGTCGAGCCTGCTCGGCGGCAACGAGGGCACGGCGGCCTCGCGTCCGAACGTGATCCAGGGCGGCGGCCGCGACATCTCCGACACGCGTCCGGGCGACGGCAAGAAGATGCAGCAGGAGCCCGCGAAGCCGACGCTCACGCAGGCGACCACCGTTCCCAACGACGCCGCGCGCCTGGAGCAGTTGAAGGCAAAACTCTCGGCGCTGATCGAGGAAACGCCCGCGCTGAAGGCGTTCAAGGATCAAATCCGCATCTCGATCACGAACGAGGGCTTGCGCATCGAAATCGTCGATACGCTGAAGCGCCCGATGTTCGCGACGGGCAGCGCGAAACTGCAGACCTACGCGGTCGGAATTCTCACGCAGATCGGCGCGGCGCTGAACGACGTCGACAACCGCATTTCGATTGCGGGCCACACGGACGCCGTCACCTACGCGAACGGTCCGGCCGGCTATTCGAACTGGGAGCTGTCGTCGGAACGCGCGAACGCGGCGCGGCGCGCGCTCGTCGCGGGCGGCATGCGCGAAGACAAGCTGCTGCAGGTGCGCGGTCTCGCGGACGTGCTGCCGCTCAATGCAAACGTCGCCGACGAACCGACCAACCGGCGCATCAGCGTGCTCGTGCTGAACAAGGCCGCCGAGCAGGCGTTCTTCCGCGACGGCGGCCGCACGTCGATCGACGAAGCGCTGCCCGCCAGCGAAGCGATCCCCGGCGTGGTGTCGAAATTGAAGGTAAGCACGCGCAGCGCGTATTGATGCGTTGTCGGGTGTTCGGCCGCATGCTTCGTAGGAGGCATGCGGCTTTTTTTGTTTCCGGCGCGCGTACGGATTGCACTGCGTTTCGCAACGATCGTGCGCATCGTTTCGCGCGTCGACACGTTCGCGTCATTCGGCCCCGCGACCGCGCGCCGGAATGCCTTTGCTCGCAAACAAATTGGGTAGCGCACTTCACAACCGCAATACGTTTCTGATATTGGTGGAGGAAGCGTAGCAGTTGCGCTTGCGCGAGATCACGCGTGCAAACGTGCATTTCCCCTTCCAATGCTTCACAGACGGAGAACGACAATGCAAAGAAGACACTTCGTGACAGCAAGTGTTGCTGCACTCGCATATGGCGGTCTGCTGATGTCGGGCTGCACGACCACCAAGGGCAGTGGAGAATCCGCCGCGACCGACATGTCCAAACGGCAGTCGATCGATGCCAGCGTCGATGGCGCACTGGCGAAACTCTATACGTCGGTTCAAGGTTCGCGCGAACTGGTCGGCAAGGCGCGCGGCGTACTCGTGTTTCCGTCCGTGCTACAGGTCGGCTTCGTAGTGGGCGGAGAGTACGGCGAAGGTGCGCTGCGCATCGGCGGCAGCTCGGCAGGCTATTACAGCACGGTCTCGGGCTCGTTCGGTCTCACGGCGGGCGCGCAGTCGAAGGCAGTCATCTTCCTGTTCATGACACAGGAAGCGCTCGACACCTTCCAGAATGCGAAGGGCTGGTCGGCGGGCGCCGATGCATCGGTGGCGCTCCTCAAGGTCGGCGCGAACGGCGCGCTCGACACGACGACGGCCACCGCGCCTGTCGAAGCGATCGTCATGACGAACTCGGGCTTGATGGGCGATGTATCGCTCTCAGGCACCAAGGTGTCGAAGCTGAACATCTGACGTCGGCGTTCGTCGCCCGGAACGAACAACGGCCCGCCATGACCCATGGCGAGCCGCTTTTAGTATTCGCTACCTGACGATCAAAACCGGTACGTCACACCCACTTTCACGATCGGATACCAGCGCCACTTGTCTGCCTTGTCCTGCAGCGCCTGGCGTTCCGCATCGACGTTCGCCTGCCCTGCTTCGGCAACGATGTCTGCGGGGACGTCGAGCGTCACGTGCGGGCGGCCGTACGTGACGCCCGCGTCGAAGAATGCCGAGAAGCCCTTCTGCGCGACAGGCGTGTGCCCGAAGCCGATGCCGATATACGGACGCACGGCCGGATACTTCGCCTTCGCGTGAACGCTCTCGCCGTTCGTCGAATAGCTGGTGCCGTTGATGTTGACCGTGCCGCTCGGGCTGGTCGCGTCGCCCGTCACATTGTCGCCGCCGATGATCATGCCCGCCGTGATGCGGAACGGCACCGTGGCGGGCGCCGGGAAGAAGTCGAGATACAGGCCGCCGTGATAGATGTTGGCTTTGCCGTCGTAATTCAGGCCGCCGGCGCTGAAGTTGTGCGAGAACGCGATACCGTTGAATTCGGCGCGGATGTTGTCGCGCGTGCCGAGCGGTTCGGAGAAGCCGATACCGACGCCTTCCGTGCCGACCTGACCATAAATTTCGTGAGCGTGAACGACGGGCGCGGACAGCGCGAAGCCCGCCGCAAGGGTGACCAACAGCCTGTTCATCTGTGAGATTTTCCTTCGGGGTTCTGGAGGGCGCCTGACCTTGACGCCATGTGTATCGGGAAGAATTGCCCGACACACGCAATGGGGTTGCGTTGCACCGGCGTCCCAGACCCGTTCTATTACGGACCACTCACGGAAAATCTTTAATGAATATTTACTTCGTTTTCTGGGTGCTTTCTTGAACCCTTTAAATTCCGGGCTCCTCAGCGAAAATCGGTAAATTACACAGGCTTACCAAAGTTTTAAATCTTTCACTCGATACCGCGCGTCATCCGCTGAACCGCTTGCGGCGGCTGACCGAACGCACGCAGAAAAGCCCGTCGCATGCGCTCGCGATCGCCGAAACCCACGTCGCGTGCAACGACATCGACGCCATGTCGCCCTGTTTCGAGCATCAGCCGCGCTGCTTCGACGCGTAACCGCTCGACGGCCTTCGCGGGCGTCTGTCCCGTTTCTTCCCTGAATGCGCGGGTGAACTGTCGCGGACTCAGATGCGCGGCGTCGGCGAGTTGCTCGACAGAAAGCGGCGAGTTCAGATTGCGCCTCGCGTACGACAACGCGGTCTGGATGCGATCGGACTTCGGCTCGAGTTCGAGCAGCGCAGAGAACTGCGATTGACCGCCCGCGCGCCGGTGATACACGACGAGCTTGCGCGCGACGTGACGCGCGAGTTCCACGCCCGCATCCTTTTCGACGAACGCGAGCGCGAGATCGATGCACGCCGTCATCCCCGCCGACGTCCACACGTCGTTGTCGATGATGAAGATGCGATCCTCCTCCACTTTCACGTCCGGATAACGTTTGCGCATGTCTGCCGCGTAGTACCAGTGCGTCGTCGCGCGCCGGCCATCGAGCAAACCGGCTTCGGCCAGATGAAAGGCGCCCGTGCAGGCAGCCGCGACGCGCCGCGCCGCCGGCGACGCGCGCTTCAGGAAGTCGATCAGCGACGGCGGCGACGGCTGCAGATCGTTGTCGCCGACGACCAGAATCGTGTCGAAGCGGCCGTCGTCGAAGGGCTGCGTCGACACTTCGAATCCGGACGAACACACGACGGGTCCGCCATGCTCCGACAGCAACACGAAGTCGTACAGCGGTTCGCTCATCTCGCGGTTCGCGAACTCCAGCACGCTCGTCATGCCGAGATTCATCACCTGAAAACCGGGGAACAGAACGATTCCGACGCGTAGCATGGCTAGTCTCCAGCGATGTCCTAAAAAGTGGCATCTATGACATTGAGGCCATGTGAGTATGCACCTAATCTGACGGTCATGCAGACGACGCGACGTCACCTGCGCTACCAACCTTCAGGAGCATTGCTATGTCGAACTCTTCCAATTCCGCAGCGAACCGCGGCACGGCCGTCGTGACGGGCGCCTCATCGGGCATCGGCGCGATCTACGCGGACCGCCTCGCGCGCCGCGGCTACGACCTGATCCTCGTCGCCCGCAACCGCGCGCGTCTCGAACAACTGGCGACACGCATCTCGAACGAAACGGGCCGCTCGGTGGAAATCGTCGCCGCCGATCTGAACGACGACGCCGATATCCGCCGCGTCGAAAACGTGCTGCGCACGGACGCGAGCATCACGATGCTGGTGAACAACGCGGGTGTCGGCGCAGGCGCACCGCTGGTAGATTCGGACGTCGACAAGATGGAATCGATGATCAAGTTGAACGTGGTCGCGCTGACACGACTCACGTACGCGATCGCCCCCGGCTTCGTCGCGCGTGGCGGCGGCAATATCATCAACATCGCTTCGATTGTCGCGATTGCGCCGGAACTGCTGAACGGGGTGTATGGCGGCACGAAGGCCTTCGTGCTCGCTTTCACGCAGTCGCTGCATCACGAACTGGCGAGCAAGGGTGTGAAGGTCCAGGCAGTGCTGCCGGGCGCAACGCGCACCGAATTCTGGGACGCTGCGGGCGTGCCCATCGAAATGGTCGAAGAACGCGGCATCGTGATGGGCGCGGAAGAGATGGTGGATGCGTCGTTGGTCGGCTTCGACCAGGGCGAACTCGCGACGATTCCGTCGCTGCCCGATTACGCCGACTGGCAGGCGTTCGAGTCCGCGCGTGCCGCGCTCGGACCGAACCTGTCGCGCACCACGCCGGCTGCGCGGTTCAATGTGGCTTGATGCAGAGGCTTGCGGCGCGATCGCGGGTTGGCGTCGCGCCGCTGATTGGCTTCGGGAGTTTATGCGCCAAAAGTGCCTGCGCTTGGCGGCTCGTATCGCCTACTCCAACGAAGCCGGTCCGCGAAGTTTATGCGCCTAAACTCGCCGCCTAGGCCGTGGCGTATGTCACGGCGTACGACGCATCACGCGCCCAGCAGCACGCCGGCGCGGATCGGTTTGGTCCCCGTCACGCGGCCCAGCGGCGCACCGGCTGTCACGAAACGAATCGCGCGACGCATATAGAGCACGCCTTCCGTATTGCTGGTGATGGTCGTCGTTTCGTCCGTCAACGGATCGACGATATCGAACAGCGCGTCGCCGGCGCGAATCCAGTCGCCGATCTTCACCCGATGCACGAGGATCCCGCTGACAGGCGCATAGAACTGCTCGCTCCCCGCAAGCGGCGTCGCGGGCGTCGGCAATTCCGGCAACGGCTTCGCGCTACCCCCGATCGCCTTCCGATACGTCAGATAGTCGACGAGCGCATCGGCGTCCTGCTGCGCGACTTCATACGATACGTCGCGCTGCCCGCGGCATTCGATCGTCACGGCAACCGTTCCCGTCGGTACGGGCTTGCCTGCGGGCATATTCTGCTGCAAGTGCCACCACAACAGGCTGTGCGTCTCGTCGAACGCCTGGCCGCCCGAATCCGTCGCCAGCAGTGACGCTTCTGAGCGCAGATAACGCGCGAGCGGCTCGATCTCCGGCCAGCCCGCTTCGCTCGTGTACACATGCATCACGGCTTCGAGCGAACAATGCAGATCGATTACGACGTCCGCGTCATGCGAGAGCTTCAGCAACGCGAGTTGCAGCGACTCGTATTCGGTGAGCGGCTTTTGCGCATCCAGCTGTTCGCGCACCAGTTCGCGAATCAGCATGCGGTTCTCATGCGCGTCGGCGCCGAGCCGATCCTTCGCGCGGTCCAGCAGCCTCGTGAACTGCATGAAATGGCGGTTGAAGTTCTTGCCGCTGCCCGCTTCGAAGCGGCCAAGAAACTGGCCGAGCACGTGCTGTCCGAGACCCACCGGATTGGCGACGGGCACGAGCACGATTTCGGCATTCAGCAGGCCTTGCGCTTCGAGTTCGACGAGACGGCGCTTGAGCAGCACCGTCGTGAGCATCGCGGGTGTTTCGTCGGCGTGCAGCGACGCCTGGATGTATATCTTTTGCCCGCTGTTTTGCGGACCGAAATGAAACGCGACGAGTTCGCGTGACGTGCCGACGGCGGGCGAGAGAAGCGGAATCGATTGCCTGTTCATGTGACTCTTCTGGATATCGTTCGAATGTACGATTCGATCAGTTGCCGTACGGATCGAAGTCGAAATACTTGTGCGCGATCTGCGCGTAGGTGCCGTCTTTGCGCATTGACGCGATGGCGGTGTTGATCGACGTTTGCAGCGCGGTCTCGTCCTTGCGCATGCCGATGCCGACGCCGCGATCGCCCATGTCGAGCGGCTCGCCGACGAACGAATAGCCCTTGCCTTGTGGCATGCGCAGAAAGCCGTAATCGGCTTCGACCGTGCCGAGCAACGCGCCGTCCAGGCGTCCGTTGACCAGATCGCTGAATACTTCGTCCTGACCTTTGTATGCCACCACGTGCACGCCTGCGGGCGCCCAATGCGACTGCGCAAACGACTCGAACTGCGTGCCCGTTTGCACGCCGATCTGCTTGCCGGCGAGCGTAGCGGGCGCGCTGCCGTTCAGCCCTGAGCCTTGCTTTGCAACCAGCCGCGACTTGAACTGGAACAGCTTCGACGAAAACAAGATCTGCTGTTCGCGCTTCGCGGTAATCGCCATCGACGACATGATCGCGTCGATCTTGCGTGCCTGCAGCGCCGGAATCATGCCGGAAAACTCCAACTCGACCCACTCGCAGCGCGCGTGAATTCGCTTGCAGATTTCATTGCCAAGATCGACGTCGAAGCCTTTGAGACTGCCGTCGGGCGCTTTCGCATCCATCGGCGGATAGGTCGGGTCGATGCCGAGACGAATCGTGTCGTTGTCGCGCGCGAACGCGCCGTGGCTTGCAAAACCCAATGCAGAAAGGAGAAGGATCAGCGGAGTCTTCATGGCTAACGGGCTCAAGGGGCGTATTAAATCGGCTGTGACGGGAGCATTCCTGACCGATCCTACGATGCGCCAGTGATCCAAAAAAGTGCAAATCTGTCTATCATGATCACTTTTGCCGATCACACGCCCACACCCCTTTCGACGATGGCCCTGACCATTTCACAACTCCGCGTATTCACGGCCGTCGCCGAGCACGGCAGCATCCGCGCGGCGTCGCGCGCGCTCGGCATCGCGCAAAGCGGCGTCACGCAGCAGTTGCAGAACCTCGAAGCGATGCTCGGCGCGACGCTCTTCACGCGCACGAATCGCGGCATCGCGCTCACCGCGCTCGGGCAACGCATGCTGCAACGCGCCGCGACGATCCTCGGCGAATGCGCGCGCGCCGAACACGAAGCGCAGCAGCTGCGCGGCGAGTACACGGGACAGGTCACGTTCGGCATGACGACCGAGCCGTTGATCGATGCGGGCGCGCCCGTGCTGACCGAGTTTCGCGAGCGCTTTCCGCGCGTCGATGCGCATATGCGCACGGGCACGTCGCGGATGATGATCCAGTGGATCCGCGAAGGCACGCTCGACTTCGCCGTCGCGCTCGTCTCGAAGCACACGGACACGACCGATCTTTCCGTCACGAAGCTGTATGCGTCCGATCCCGTCGTCGTATGCAGGCGCGATCATCCGAAGGCGCATGCGAAGTCGCTGGCCGAACTCGCCGACTGCTCGTGGATCGCGACGCGCTCACCCAATCTCACCGACGACCCGCAAGCGCACCGGCTCAACGATCTGTTCAAGAGCCATCGTCTCGAACCGCCGCGTATCGTCTCGACGGTCGAAGGACTGTTCGAGTCGCTGCATCTGGTGAGCGAGACGGATTGTCTGTCGCTCGAAGCCGCCGTCGTGACGAAGCGCGGGCCGTTCGCGCGCGTACTCACCATCATCGACGTGCGCGAGCGCGTCGCCGCGCAAGACGTCTGCGTATTGCAGCGCGCCGCCGCGCCGCTCACGCCCGCCGCGCAGGAACTCGCGACGATGATCGCGTCGTACACGCGCACCGTGCGCGCGCGAAATCGCCAGACGTAGTTGATCGCGCAAGCACTCGAAGCAACGCAAGCCTCCCGAAAACCCTCACCTCAAGCGGTTTCCGCGGCAGTTGGCAGAAAACCGCGCGCGGTTGGCAGCATCGCGCGTATCAATGCTTTTGCCGCGCACAAGGGCTCTCCTTACACTTTGATCACCCGCCGATCGCTCGCTTCGATACAGCGAACGGCCACCGTCGATCACGTTCTGGAGAACCGAAATGAGCGAAATCATTGCAGGCATCAAGATCCCCGACAGCAAGATGGCACGCGAAGCGACGCAGCTCGTGCGCGATACCGAAACCGATCTGCTCTATCACCACTCGCGTCGCGTGTTTCTGTTCGGGGCATTGACGGGCGAGCGCAAGCGGCTGAAGTACGACCCGGAGTTGCTGTACATCGGCGCGATGTTCCATGACATGGGTCTGATGGAGAAATACAGCAGCGCGCACGATCGCTTCGAAGTGGACGGCGCGAATGCCGCGCGCAACTTCCTGCAGGGCTATGGCATCGGTGAGAACGACATCGAGATGGTGTGGGACTCGATTGCGCTGCATACGACGCCGGGCATCCCGCAGTACAAGAAGCCCGTGGTCGCACTGGTGACGGCGGGCGTCGAAATGGACGTGCTGGGCCTCGCCTACGACGAGTTCTCGACGGAAGACCGCAAGCTGGTCGTCGCGGCGCATCCGCGCGGCGAGAAGTTCAAGGAAAACATCATCGATGCATTCGCGAACGGCACGAAGCACAAGCCGCTGACGACGTTCGGCAACGTGAAGGCCGATGTGCTCGCGTTGAAAGACCCGGAATACAAGCGCCTGAACTTCTGCAGCATCATCCTCGGCTCGGCGTGGAACGATTCGAACGTGCAAACGGGCGCGTGCCGCAATCCGGCGCACAACCACGCCTGAGCGCAATCACGATCGAGGCTGCTTCCTCGTCACGGGTGTGACGACCAAGCCGCTTGCAGTCTCCGCTCAAGCGTGCCTTTTAATCCGCGTTCTCGCGAACGCGGATTTTTTTCTTCCGTCTCGTGGATTAACGCGCGACGCTCGCGCGCGATGTTCTGCGCACCGTGTGCGAAGGCAACTCGCCGAATTGTGCCTTGTACGCGGTGGCGAAATGTCCGAGATGCACGAAGCCCCACTGCGCAGCAGCATCGCTGACGGACAGATCCGCCTGCCGCGTATCGAGCAGCAGGCGCCTCACCTGTGCGAGCCGCAGCGATCGCAGGTAAGTGAGCGGATTGGTCTGCACGACGGCCTGGAAGCTGTTCTGCACCGTGCGCCGGCTCACGCGCAATTGTGTGCAGAGGCTTTGGATGTCGATGGGCTCTTCGGGATGGTTGATCACAAAGTCATGAATGCGTCGCACGATGTCGGCCTGGCATGCATACGTCAGCCGGTTCGAGGATGCGGGCACGTGGTACGCAAGCAGATCGACGAGCGCCTCGTTCACCTGATTGCGCACCGCGCGCTGCGCGTGCACGTCGTCGAAACCATCGGGCTGTGCGAGCACGCGTTCGATCAGCGTCGCGAGCTGCACGCCCGCGCGCGTGCAGGCGGCGTTCGGAATATCGAGCACGGTCCGGCGAAACAGGCTGTCGTCGAGATCGACGCCCGCGCAATCGGCGACGCCTTGCAGCATGTCCGAGTCGATCACGACGCCGATCAGCGACATATCATCAGGAGAATGAAACTCGAACGGCATGCCGCCCTGCGCCATCACAAAGGCGCCGCGATCGATGCGCACGCCGCCGAACGTGAATGCGCCGGCGCCCGCGAGCGGAACGCCAAACGTCATATGATTCTCGGGCAACTGCCCCCGCTGCACGACACGCAGATTGGCCGATTCGTGGAAGACCTGCACGCCGTCCAGCGCAATCTGCTTCACCGCGCTGCGAAAGGCGCCTGAGCCGATCTGGTCGTAACGCTGATCCCAGCCTCGCAGCGCGGCCGCGTGCGCATCGGCGTCGTCGAAGAACTGGTGATGGACGTACACGGGTGCCCTCAATCTCAAAAATGCGCCAAGTTGCGTAGAATAAACCGACCAAGCGGTCGGGAAAATACGTTCGAGGGTTTATCCTGGGCGCTTTCGTCGGCTGGACGCGACAGGTGCCTGTTTCCCGCCGACGCCGCCAGACGCGCCTTCGCGCCCCGGCCTTCTTATTGTAGTCAGCGTCAAAATTCCGTCGAAGCCTTCGGAAACACCTGGCGCGCTAAAGAAAAGCCGTAGTGCGTGGCTGTCGCCGGAGTCCATTTACTTATATGCTAGCGAATCGTTTTTCTCGCTTCGTATCGATGGTGACGTCCCGCTCGCGCACTACCACGCCGCACACCATGCACCGCAATCTGCCGATGCTGCTGCTGCGCGCGCGCGAACTCATGATGGCGCGATTCCGTCCGCTGCTGACGGCGCAGGGGCTCACCGAGCAGCAATGGCGCATCATTCGCGCGTTGCATGAGAACGGGCCGCTGGAGCCGCGGCAGTTATGCGCGCTGTGTACGATCTCGAGCCCGAGTCTCGCCGGCGTGCTCGCGCGGATGGAAGATCTCGGCCACGTGACGAAAGAGCGCTTCGAAGACGATCAGCGGCGCGTGCGCGTGTCGCTGACGACGCAAAGCGCGGAAGTCGTCGAGCGGATGAAGCCGTTGCTGGAGGCGGAGTATCAGGCGCTGGAGCAGCAAGTCGGCACGAAGGTCGTCGAGGATCTTTATGTGGCTGTCGATGCGTTGATCAAAGCGCTGGCGACGGGCGAAATCCGCGAAGCGGAATGAGACGACGCGACGCGTCATCTCAGCCACATGCACCGAGCGGGCATCGCTACTCACCCACCCCGTCCCCCGCCGCATCAATCAATCCCAACGATACATCCGCATCGCCGATCTTCTCGATCGCGAGCAACACAAAGCGCGCGAGAAACAGCGGCGCGCTGGCCTCGCCGAGTTGGGTCATCGTTTTGCACAACCGTGTGTAGACGACGTCGAGTTCTGCATCGGTCATCGCGTTCTCCTTTCGTTGTTTCGGTTCATCAAGCCAGTGCGCGCACAATCGCCGCTTCGACATCGGCTGCGTCGGCATCGCGCCAGCGACCCAGCACATGCCCGTCCGGCCGCACCAGATACACCGTTCCCGTCTTTGCGTCATATCGCTCGAAGATGCGCCCCGTGTGATCCCACGCGTGCACGCCCTTCGCTTGCGGATGCAAACGCGCGCTGAGCGGCACGATCCTGAACGGCACGCCGCGATCACGCAGCGCGGATACGAGTGCGCTGAAACTGTCGGGCACTTCGCCCTCGTCGCTGAAATACAGCGCGGTAAAGCGCGCACCGACGAGATCGGTCAAATGAGCCTCGCGCGCGTGCCCGCCTTCGGCCACGGTCAACGGATACTCCGCCAGCACGGCGCCCGGCATCGGACCCACAGCGAACGCATCGCTGTCGGCGACATTCAGCGGCGAATCCACATACGTGATCGCCGACGTCTGCCGTGGATTGATCAGCGAGCGCACGCCCGGATGCATCACGGCAAGACTCAACACGGCTTTGCGCATCAGATCGAACGCGAACGACGGCGGTGCCATGAATTCGGTGCTCTTCGTGCCGTAGCTCAAGTTCTCGTGCGTAGCGGCGACGCGCTCGTCCGAATAGCTGTCGAGCAGCGACGCCGACGCGAGCCCCTTGACGACGAACGCAAGTTTCCACGCGATGTTGTCCGCATCGTCGATACCCGAGTTCGCGCCGCGCACGCCGAAGATCGGCACGAGATGCGCGGCATCGCCCGCGAACATCACGCGGTCGTGGCGATAACGTTCGAGCGTCAGCGCATTGGCCTTGTAGATCGTGATCCAGATCGGCGACCATTCGCCCTTCTCGCCCATCATGTCGAGCAGGCTTTGCACACGCGGCATCACGTTTTCGGGCTTCACCGCCTGTTCAGCATCCTCGCCGTCGCGCAACTGATAGTCGATGCGCCATACGTTGTCCGGCTGCTTGTGCACGAGCACGGTCGAACCGGGGTTCGACGAAGGGTCGAAATACGCGAGACGTTCCGTCGGCCGATCGCTGTGCAATTCGATATCGACGATCACGTAGCGCCCTTCGTAGCTCGTGCCTTGCAACTGCAAGCCGAGCGCTTCGCGGATCGTGCTGCGTCCGCCATCGGCTGCGACCACCCAGTTGGTGTCGAGCGCGTAGTCGCCATCGGGCGTGCTCAGATGCAGGGTCGCGCCGTCGTCGCGCGAATCGATCGACTTCACACGCGTCTGCCAGCGGATATCGATCAGATCGGCACGCTTCTCCGCTGCATCGAGCAGAAACTGTTCGATGTGATATTGCGCGAGGTTGACCATCGGCGGCAGCTTCTGGTTCTCGTCCTGCGGCATCGTGAAGTGCAGCACTTCGGTGTCGCGATAGAAGCTACGTCCGCCCGTCCACGGCAAGCCCGTTTTCAGAAAACCTTCGACGGCGCCGAGGCGCTCGATGATCTCCAGGCTGCGACGCGAGATGCAGATCGCGCGGCTGCCGTAGCACACGGAATCGTCCGCTTCGATCAGCACGCACGGCACGCCGTGATTCGCGAGGCCGAGCGCAACGGCCAGCCCGACCGGCCCGCCGCCGACGATCGTCACCGCGTGGCGCTTTGCGTCCACGCCCTGCTTCAATTGCGGCACACGCGCCGCGTACTGTTTGGCCGCGAACGGATACGGTTTGAATTGCCTGTTCATCCAATGCTCCTGATTCGAAATCTTCAAGCGACGCTTGCACGCGGCGCTTCGCGTTTGTCCATCGGCAACAAGGTCACGACGATCACGCCGATCACGAGCAGCACCGCCGAATACAGCAGCCCAGACGAGAAGCTATGCGTCGCGTCCTTCAGCCAGCCGACGATCAACGGATTCAACGCCGAACTGATATTGCCCGTCGCGTTGATCACGGCAATGCCGATGGCGCGTGCACGGAAACTCAGGGCATGATCGGGCGTCGTCCAGAAGATCGACATCGCCGTGTACGAACCCGCCGACGCGAGGCACACGCCGAGCATGCGCAAGGCCGGGTTCGTCGAATATGCGGTGCACAACCAGCCGGCGGCGGAGAACAGCATCGGGATCATCAGGTGCCACTTGCGCTCCTGCTTGCGATCCGAACGTCGTCCCCACCAGATCATCGCGACGATCGTGCACACCTGAGGAATCGCGGCGAGCAGGCCGATCGTGCGATTGCTAGCGTCGGCGCTGAAGCTCTTCACGATCAGCGGCGTCCACACGGCGACCATCGCCAGCGTGTTCACGAGACAGAAGTACGCAATCGCGAACTTCACGACCACCGGCGACAACAATTCGCTGACGATGCTTTGCGCGCCGCCCGTCTTCGTTTGCACGGTGACGTCCTGCCGATGCTCAGCCGCGAGCGTCGCGGCAAGCGCGCGCTTCTCCTCGTCGTCGAGCCAGCGTGCCTGCTGCGGACCGTCGTCGAGCCAGGCGTACACCACGAGGCCGAGAATCGCCGACGGCAGACCTTCCAGCAAAAAGAGCCATTGCCAGCCCTTCAGGCCCATCGTGCCGTCGAGCCCAAGAATGAAGCCCGACAACGCCGAACCGACAGCCGCCGTCACGGGCATCGCGATCATGAAGAGCGCGTTGGCGCGCGCCCGATACGCAGCGGGAAACCAGTAGGTCAGGTACAGCAGAATGCCCGGCAAGAAGCCCGCTTCCGTCACGCCGACCAGCACGCGCAGTACATACAGCGTGCCGGGGCTGGTCGCGAACATCGTCGCCGTCGATGCGATTCCCCACGCGATCATGATCGTGCCGATCCATCTGCGCGCGCCGATGCGCGCCAGCACCACGTTGCCCGGAATGCCGAACGCGATGTACGCGACGTAGAAGAGCGTCGTCGCGAGCCCGAACTGCGTGCTCGTGAGCCCGAGGTCCTTCATCATCGTCAGGCCGGCGAAGCCGATGTTGATGCGATCGAGGAACGAGAAGAAGAACAGCACGAACAGAAACCACAGCAGATGCCGCGATACTTTCGCGATCACGGGCTGTTCGTTCGTGTGCGGCACGCTGGTGGCGGGCGTCGCATGCAGCGCGCCGGCTCGCGAGGAGGATTCCATACCGTTGTCTCCGATGTTGACGCTATGCCGGACGCGAGGCCCGGTGCAATCGCTTCGACGAGCCGCGTTACATCGTGGGCGGCGCATGGCGATGCGTCGCAGTATGGAGGCCGGCAGCATGCCGCCTGTCCTCATTTTGGGTACAACATGAGAGCCGTTCGGGCCTGGGGAAAACGCTGACCGCGCTCAGCGGAAACGCGTCGCCAAAGCGGATCGCATCAACCCTTGCCGGATCCGATGCACAGCGCAAACAACTGCCGCTGGCTCGAAATGCCGAGCCGCCGGAATGCGCGCTTCTGATACGTGACGACGCTCGTCGCCTTGATGCCCATCGTGTCGCCGATCTCCTGCGCGGTGCGCCCTTCGAGCACGCCTGTCAGGACGTCGAGTTCGCGCTTCGACAGTTCAGGGCACAGGCCGCGTACGCGCGCGAGCATCAGATGCGAAATCGCCATGTCGCGCTGACCGCAGATCGCGTAGTGATGCTTCGCCGCGTGCGCGATCAGCGGCGCCATCGCTTCGATCAACGCGATTTCGCGCGGATGGTAGTTGCCGAAGCGGCGGTCGCGATACAGGTTCACCGAGAGCCAGATATCGGCTGTCGGCTGCACGAGAAGCGACACGCGGTCCGACACGTTCGGCTGCTGATAGCACGCGGCGCGATACGCTTCGTTGAGGATGTCGTCGCTCGTCTGCTGATGCAGCACGAGCGTCGAGCCAGGCTTGTCGTTGCGCGCCGACGAAACGATCTTCTGATTGCCGTCGAGCGCATAGAAATGGCGCGCATAAGTATCGGCGACATCGCGCAGAAAACGCCCGCCGCGATGGTCCGCCACCGACACCGTGCGCGGCCGGTTGCCGAATTCATACGCGAAGATCGTGCACTGCGAAATCGCGGCGATATCGCCGAGCAGCTTCAGCACTTCGGCGGCGAGCGCATTCGAGTCGTCGCTGCCGATCGACGACACGAGCCCCGTCGCTCGGCTGAGATCCAGCTGCCCTTGTGAAACGGGACGGTCGAGGCGCCATGAACGCATGATTGGAAACGCAGCTTTGCGGCTAAAAAGGGGCAGAAATGACGGTGATGTTGCGTCATTTTAGTCCGGTCTGCATCGCGCGATGCATGGCGCATTAACGCTGCTGCATTCAGATCGACGCAATCGCGTGTATCACATCACATTCATCCGCAAGTCAGCGCGAAATTGCCTACAGTGAAAGCCCGAACGCATGCGCCGTCTTCGTTAGAGGTGCGTGCGATTCGCGTGCCGTATGCAACATCCTCCGGAGACTGAGATATGGCGACCTGGAAACCCGATCCGACCTTCTATCCTTCCGCCCGCATGGCAGGCAGCGCGCCGAAGGAGACCGTCGCGTATGTGGCGAGCTTCGATCCGTCGCGCGAATCGCCCGATGAACTCGCCGTCGTCGATGTCGATCCCGGCTCCGCGGACTATGGGCGCATCGTCAGCCGCGTGCCGATGCCCAATACGGGCGACGAGCTGCATCACTTCGGCTGGAACGCGTGCAGTTCGTGCCTGTGTCCGAACGCGCCGCATCCGCATACGGAGCGCCGCTATCTCGTCGTGCCGGGACTGCGCTCGTCGCGCATCCACATTCTCGATACGAAGCCCGACAAGCGGAAGCCGAAAATTGTGCGCGTGCTCGAACCCGCGGAAGTCGCGGAAAAAGCGGGCTACACGCGCCCGCATACGGTTCACTGCGGTCCTCAGGGCATTTACGTCGTGTCGCTCGCGAACGCGCAAGGCGAAGCGCCAGGCGGCATCTTCCTGATGGATCACGAAACGTTCGATATCCGCGGCCAGTGGGAAATCGATCGCGGCCCGCAGGAACTGGCGTATGACGGCTGGTGGCATCTCGGCTACGACACCGTCGTGACGAGCGAATGGGGCCTGCCCGCGACCTTCGAGAACGGTCTCGTGCCGGAAGTGCTGCTCGGCGGGCAATATGGGCACCGCCTGCACTTCTGGGACATGAACACACGCAAGCATAAGCAGGTCGTGGACTTCGGCGCGGAGAACCAGCTCGTGTTCGAACTGCGTCCCGCGCACGACCCGACCAAAGCGTACGGCTTCGTCAATTCGGTGATCAGTCTCAAGGATCTGTCCGCGTCGATCTGGACGTGGTATCGCGACGGCGATCAATGGGCCGCGCGCAAGGTGATCGAGATTCCCGCCGAGCCCGCCGATGCGTCACTGCTTCCGCCGATGCTCAAAGGCTTCGGCGCGGTGCCGCCGCTCGTCACCGATATCGCACTGTCGCTCGATGACCGCTTCCTTTATGTGTCGTGCTGGGGTACCGGCGACCTCCGGCAATACGACGTATCCGACCCGATGAAACCCGAACTGACGGGAACGGTGCGCATCGGCGGAATTGCCGCGCGCGCGACGCATCCGGCGGCCGGCGAGCGTCCGTTGAACGGCGGTCCGCAGATGGTCGAAGTGAGCCGCGACGGCAGCCGCGTGTACTTCACCAACTCGCTCTACGGCGTGATCGACGATCAGTTCTATACGGAAGGGCTCGACGGCTGGATGGTCAGCCTGGATGCCGGCAAGAACGGCGGGCTTACCGTTGCGAAGAACTTCTTCGTCGACTGGCCGAAGTCGCATCGGCCGCATCAGATCCGGCTCGAAGGCGGCGATGCGTCGTCGGATTCGTATTGCTATCCGTGAGCGTGTGATGAGCGGCGTGTGGGCGACGGTGATCGGCAGCGGGATTTTTCATGGCGTGAATCCCGCGATGGGCTGGCTGTTCGCCGCCGCGCTCGGGCTCCAGCATCGCAGCCGCAAAGCCGTGCTGATGGCGCTGCCGCCGCTCGCGCTCGGACATGCCGTCGCCGTGATGCTCGTGACGACGTCGGCGGTCGCGCTCGGGCTCTTCGCACACACCGAACATCTGCGCGCGATCATGGGTGTGCTGCTGATCGCCTGGGCCGCGTATCACCACTTCTACGGACACCGGCAGCGCGTACGCGTCGGCATGACGGCGGGCTTCTTCGGGCTTGCGCTGTGGTCTGCGGCGATGGCGACGATGCACGGCGCGGGCCTCATGCTGCTGCCTGCGCTGCTGCCGCTGTGCGGTGCGGGCATGCCCGTCGGCAGTTCACTCGAATCCGTCGGGCAGGTGACGGCCGTGCATACCCTCGTCACGCTCGCGACGGCGGGCGCGATCGCGCTGCTCGCCTATCAGTATCTGGGACTCGGCATGCTGCGCCGTGGCTGGATCAATTTCGACTGGCTGTGGTGCGGCGCGCTGACCGTCACGGGCGTGCTGCTGATCGTCACCGGCTAGCTGTCCGCAACGATCGATCCTGCTCCCGCATATCCTCACCTTTCGCTACAGTGCCGTGCGGGTTGCGAGGCAACTCACCGTTGCAGTGCTCCCGAATACCCTCACCTGAAGCGCATTCGTGAGGCAATCGGCGGCCGGCCGACTCACCATAACGAAGGTGCGCGATGCCGATTGCGCCCCCATCACTTCATATCAAATCCGTTATATGGCGGATAACGAATCCTAATTTCGACCTCGATATTGGCTTACGACCATCTCCGCTGACACGACGCGGCGGACCGTCCGCACGACGGCCAGGCGTCTTCCCTTTCCCGTCTCCGGAGATTTCATGAAAACAACAATGGCCCGCGCAGTTTCGCGCTCGCTGCGTATCAAGGCCGTGCTACTTGCCACGTTCGGCGCGGCTGTCCTCAGCACGGCGGCCGTGGCCGCGCAGCCGATGGGCGTCGCGTTCGTCTACCTCGGCAATCCCGGCGACGCGGGCTGGACGTACGCGCACGAGCAGGGCGTCAAGGCGATCGAAGCGAAGTTCGGCGACCAGATCAAGGTCACGCGCGTCGAGAACGTGCCCGAATCGGCGGACTCGGAGCGCGTGTTCCGCGACCTCGCGAGCAAGGGCAACAAGGTGATCGTCGGATCGAGCTTCGGCTTCCAGGACTTCGAACTGAAGACCGCGAAGGATTACCCCGATATCGTCTTCGAGCACGCGACGGGCTACAAGAAGGCCGCGAACTTCGCGACCTATGACGTGCGCACGTATCAGAGCGCCTATCTCGCGGGACTCGTCGGCGGCTATACGACGAAGACCAACACGCTGGGCTTCGTCGCTTCGGTGCCCGTACCGGAAGTGGTGCGCAACATCAACGCATTCACGATGGGCGCGCGCTCGGTCAATCCGAACGCGAAGGTGAAGGTGGTGTGGATCAACACATGGTTCGATCCGGGCAAGGAGAAGCAGGCAGCCGAGACGCTGATTGGCCAGGGCGCCGACGTGCTGATCCAGAACACAGACTCGACGGCGACTATGCAAACCGCCGAGCAAAAGAAGGTGCATGCATTCGGCTGGGACTCCGACATGAAGAAGTTCGGTCCGAACGCGCAACTGGGTGCGTGCGTGAGCTACTGGGGCGTCTACTATTCGCATCTGATCGAGCAGGTGCAGTCGGGCAAGTGGACCAACGCGCCGACGTGGTGGGGCCTCAAGGAGAAGGCGATCGACCTCGCGAGCATCAACACGCAAGCCGTTTCGCCGACCGCGCAAAAGGCGCTGGCAGACAAGCGCGACGACATCATCGCGGGCAAGTTCGATCCGTTCGCAGGACCGATCAAGGATCAGAGCGGCGCGATCAAGGTAGCTGCCGGCAAATCGCTGTCGGATGCCGACCTGCTGCGGCTGAACTGGTTCGTGCAAGGCGTCGACGGATCGCTGCCGAAGTAAGCAAGAACCATCCATAAGGAGGAGACATCATTTGAGCCTGACCATTCCATCGAAACAGAACGCGTCGGACTTCCCCGAGCAGGGGCTCGCGCCGACGCGCGAACAGATCGTGCGCCATCTGCGTCATGCGAGCATCGTCGCGGAGCGCGCAACGCTGATGGGGCATCACCCGTTCGGCGCGATACTCGTCGGCCCGGATCAGGAGACGGTGCTGATCGAGCAAGGTAACGTCGATACCGTCAATCATGCGGAAGCGGTGCTGGCACGCATCGCCGCGCTCAATTTCACGCCGCAGTATCTATGGAGCTGCACGCTCTACACGACGGTCGAACCCTGCTGCATGTGCGCGGGCACTGCGTATTGGGCGAACATCGGGCGGGTGGTGTTCGGGATGACGGAAGAACGCCTGTTGCAGGCTACGGGCAGTCACACGGAAAATCCGACGATGAGCGTGTCGTCGCGATACGTGTTCGATCATTGTCAGAAGCAGGTCGATCTCATCGGTCCCGTCGCCGAAGTCGAAGAAGAAATCATGCAGGTGCAGCGCGCGTTTTGGGCCTCGCATTCAAGCTGAATCGCAGCGCCGTTTGTTAAATGATTGCGCGCACCACCGCAACGATCTGTTCTCTCGGCCCTGGCTATTCATAGGCATATTCGCCCACTACCATTCGCGTTCAATCGGAGGCGGCGTCTTCGCGTCGCGCTCCGCAACGAACTGATTACGCGAAGGTCATCGATTGCCTATGACATCTCACGCTCCGTCTCGAAGCGCCGGCAAGCCGCAGCGCTACAGCCGCACAGCCATCGCGCTGCACTGGCTCATTGCGCTGCTGATGATCTGCGGCTTCTACCTCGGCTGGATCATGACGGACATCCCGGGTTTCACGCCGACGAAGCTCAAGTACGTGTCGTGGCACAAGTGGATCGGCGTGACGGTGTTCGCGCTGGCAGTGCTGCGTCTGATATGGCGCGCAACGCATGAGGCCCCGTCGATGCCCGCCGCGATGCCCGCATGGCAAAAGGGCGCCGCACACGCGACACACGCGCTGCTTTACGTGCTGATGCTGGCCATTCCTGTTACCGGCTACTTCTTCAGTTCGGCTGCGGGCGTGCAGGTGGTGTATCTCGGCGTGCTGCCGCTGCCGACCCTCATCGGTCCCGACCAGGCGTTGAAAGCCGTTCTGCGCACCGCGCATATCGCGTTGAATTACACGCTGCTCGCGCTCTTCGCGATGCACGTGCTGGCCGCGCTCAAGCATCAGTTCGTCGAACGCGACGGACTGCTTGCACGCATGATTCCCTTCCTCAAATGAGCGCGCATTTCAACGCGCTTTCACGTCGGATCATCGAATGAACATGAAGAATCCTGGATATCGCCGCGCTTATCGCCGTGTGCTGGCAGGCGCAGCCGCCGTTCTGTTCGCCGCTGCATCGCCCGCCTTCGCGCAGGTCGATGCGGGCAAGAGCACGGTGGTCGCCACGTCGAAGCAGATGAACGTGCCCGTCGACGGCACCTTCAAGAAGTTCAGCGCACAACTGACGTTCGACCCCGCGAAACCGACGGCCGGCAACGCGAACCTGACGATCGACACCGGCAGCTACGACCTCGGCGACGACGAATACAACAAGCAGGTGCGCGGCAAGGAATGGTTCGACAGCGCCACGTTCCCGACGGCGACGTTCGTCTCGACAGCCATCGCGCCCGTGGGCGGCAACCAGTACAAGGTGACGGGCAAGCTGACCATCAAGGGCAAATCGCAGACCGTCACCGTGCCCGTCGCGATTGCGCAGCAGGGCGCGACGCAAACCTTCGACGGCTCGCTGCCCATCAAGCGCACGCAATACGACGTCGGTACGGGCGAATGGAAAGACACGTCGGTGGTGGCCGACGACGTCGTCATCAAGTTTCACATCGTCGCCGCAAAGCATTGAGCGCGCGGGGCACACTCATCAATTCAGGAGCATAACGTGAAGAAACAACTGTTGATCGCAGCGGGCGCGCTGGTTGCAGGCATGTCGTTCAATGCAATGGCCGCCGTCGACACCTATCAACTCGATCCGAACCACACCTATCCGAGCTTCGAAGCCGACCACTTCGGCGGCGTCTCGGTGTGGCGCGGCAAGTTCAAGAAGTCGAGCAACGGCACGGTCACGCTCGATCGCGCAGCGAAGACGGGCACCGTCGACGTGACGATCGACACGGCATCGATCGATACGGGCAACGACAAGCTCGACAAGCATCTGCAAACGCCCGAGTTCTTCGACGCGGCGAAGTACCCGACGGCGACCTACAAGGGCACGCAGATCCGCTTCGACGGCGACACGCCCGTCGAAGTGATCGGCACGCTGACGCTGCACGGCGTGACGAAGCCGCTGAACCTGAAGATCGAATCGTTCAAGTGCTTCATCAACCCGATGCTCAAGCGCGAAGTGTGCGGCACGGAATCGACGGCGACGTTCGACCGCGCGGACTTCGGCATCGACTGGGGCAAGTCGTACGGCTTCAACACGAAGACCGTGCTGAATATCCAGGCGGAAGGCGTGAAGCAGTAAGCGTTCTGCGCGTTGTCTGCTGATTGCACGAGCCGCCTTCGGGCGGCTTTTTTGTTTTCTTCGTCACCGCATCGAGCCCGACGCACGGCTCCCGAAAAGTCTCACCGAAGCACAGTTACTCGCCGTACTCGGAGTACTTGCGCGCATCGCCGCGCACCTTGTCCGCCGGATACTTCGCGCGATTCAGTTCGATCTTCTCCAGCACGGCCGCATACAGATCGACATCGAGCCGGTCGGCGAGCATCACGAGATACGCGAGCACGTCGGCCATCTCGTGACGGATCGCGGTGAGCTTGTCGTCGGCGAGTTCGCTTTTCTCGCCCGACTGCAGCCATTGAAACGGCTCCAGCAGTTCGCTCGCTTCGACGCTCAACGCAGTCGCAAGATTCTTCGGCGAATGAAAGCGCGACCAGTCGCGCTCGCTGACGAATCGCCGCAACAGATCGCGCACCGCGACCAGGTCGCTGTTCCGCTCTTGCTCCATACAGATACTCCACTCAAACCTTCAATACAGGATCATTGCGCCGCCCGGCCGAGCGTCAGCCGATGCACGGGCGCGCCCGGCAGGAACGAAGTCTTCTCGCCGCGCACCCACGCTTCGTGACCGGCGAGAAAATACGGCGACAGCGGATGCCCCGACTGTCCGCCCGGCATTTCGAAGATGCCGCTCTGCTCGCGCCCCGGCGACACGATCATCCGCTCCGACGCGCCGAAGTTCGGCGTCTGCACGCGCGGCATGTTGATGTCGCCGGGCAGCGGATCATGCGGTGCGCCGAGCCACCCGCGCACCCACGGCAGCCACGCCGGCACGATGCGCGCGAACGGATGCTCGATGGCCGCGCGGTTGCGCTCGCCCCAGCGCGCTTCTTCGATGGGCGTACTCGACGGCAACTGTGCGATCGTCCGGTCGATGCGGTCGAGCATGAGCGAGCGCCAGTCGCGAAAGCCTTCCGGCACCCATGCGTGATGCTCGGCCAAGGTCTCCATCAGCGCCTCGTAACGCGAATTCGCCACACGCAGACCGAGCGGCGGAGTGCTCGTGCTGCCGCCCGGCATCGCGCCCGCAAGGTCGGCGTCGAGCCTGCCGAACCACGCGTCATACAACGAGAAGAAGAAGCCGCGCACAAGCCGGTAACCGACGGCGTCGACATCCGCGCGCCCATTCCATGCGAGCAGTTGCTGGCGGAACGCGGCGCGCTGCGGGTGTTCTTCGAGCGCATCGGCATCGAGCGCTTCGAGCGCCACGCGCCGCCATACGTCGATCCATTGCGCGCGATCGTCGGTCTGGATCGCCAGCATTGCGTGCTCGTCGGGGCTGGGCGCGGCGAGCAGATCGTCGCGAATCTGCGAGGCGCGCGCGCCGAGGTCCGCGCCCGCGTCGCCGATCTTCGCGGCGTCGCGGGACACGAGCACGCGATTGTTCGCCGTCCACAACCGGCCGAGCGGCGGATCGACGCGCTTCGGATACGACGCGGGCGGCAGATAGTGGGTCCAGCCTTTGTACGTCGCGGAGTCGTAGGGCGTGTCGCTGTCCGGGCCGCTTTGCGTGTCGCCCGGATCGCGCTGCGGCAACGGACCGGCAAGCGTCCAGCCGATCTTGCCGCGCGAGTCGGCGACCATGATGTTCTGCGTCGGGATACCGGCCGTTTGCGCGACGTGCAGCGCTTCGTCGATCGTCTTCGCGTCTTCGAGTTTTTGCAGATTGAGGTTCACCGCTTCGCGATCGTGCGCGACCCAGCGCAACGCATACGCGCGCACGCCGACGGTCAGCTCCGGTCCCCAGCGCGTCTCTACGACAGGCAAGTCGACACTCGCGCCGCCCTTCACGTCGATACGCTCGTGATAAACGGTGGCGCGCGCCCATGTACCGTCGGGCGCGCGGTATTGCAGCGGGTCGGCGGGATTGCGATGCAGCTCGATCAAGTCGATATAACGGCCGTAGCTGTTCGTGAAACCCCACGCGATCTTGCCGTTGCTGCCCGCGATCACGAGCGGCGTGCCGGGCAAGCTGACGCCCGTCAGCGTGTGCATTGGCTGCCCGTCGCTGGCGGGCCACATCAGCGACACGCGATACCAGATGTTCGGCAGCGAGAGGCCCAGGTGCATGTCGCTCGCGAGGATCGCGCCGCCATGCGCGCTGTGGGCGCCGTCGACGACCCAGCCGTTGCTGCCGATCGCCGACTGGCTCACGTCCTCCTGCTGCTCTCGCTCGTCACGCGCGGTGCTGACGGGCTTCGGCGCCGCGAGCCAGTCGGGGCGCGTCGCGGGCATGCGCGCGGGTTCGACGGGCGGCGTCGACGCGCTGTCGAATGGCGCGTCCCAGTGACTCGCGGCGGGCAGCAGAAACGCGTACAGATCGGCAGGCACGCGGTCGCGCAACACGGCGCGCGCGAGGATGCGGCGCGTCTCGAACGACTGCAGATCGAAATACATCGCATAGACGACCAGCAGCGCGTCTTCCGGACGCCACGGCTCAGGCTGGGTGCGCAGCATCCAGTATTCGAACGGCCGCGACGACAGCGCGGCCAGCCCGGCATTGACGCCTGCCGTGTAGCGTTCGAGCAGCTGACGCTGATCGGCGGGCATCGCTTCGACGATCGCATGCGCACGTGCGCGAAAGCGATGCAGGCGGTTGCGCCGGTCCAGTTCGAGCGCGTTCGGGCCGACCAGCGCCGACATCTCGCCCGCCGCGACGCGCCTCAGCAAGTCCATCTGAAGGAAACGGTCCTGCGCATGCAGGAAGCCCGTCGCGTAGGCGACATCGGTGCGCACGGCGCCGTGGATGGTCGGCACGCCGAGCGCGTCGCGCTCGATCGTCACCGCCGACGACAACGACGGCGCGCGCTGCGTCCCGTCGAGCTGCGCGAGACTGCCGCGCAGCAGCAGCCAGCCGCCAAGCAGCGCCGCGCCGAGCAATGCGACGACGACGCTCACCAGCACGAGCGCGGCGACGCCGATGGTGCGACCGATCGATCTGCTTGACGGCTGACTTGAGACAGCTTGGCGACGGCTCATCGTTCGGGATTCGCGGTTGTTCAGGAAGTCGGGACGTCCGGGCATTGTGCCCGAAGCCGTTTGCACTCTCGCATTCGAATGTGACGAAACGGATCTGACTTCCAGCATGCTGGAATTTTGATCCACTATTATGGATACATGGACATCAACTCGTTGATTGCGCGCCGCGTGCGCGAACTGCGCGACGGCCACGGGCTGTCGCTCGAAGCACTGGCCGAGCGCAGCGGCGTGAGCCGCTCGAATATCTCGCTGATCGAACGCGCGCAGAGCAGTCCGACGGCAGCCGTGCTCGACAAGCTCGCCACCGCGCTTGGCGTCACGCTCGCGTCGCTATTCGAGGCGCCCGCGCCGTCCGCAGAGGCGCCGTCGCCGCTTGCGCGCGCCGCGACGCAGGCCGTCTGGACCGATCCCGAATCCGGCTACGTGCGGCGCAATCTGTCGCCGGCGCAGCCGTCGCCGCTTCAGTTAGTGGAGGTTCACTTTCCTGCCGGCCAGCGCGTCGCCTACGAGACGGGCGCGCGCGACGCCGAAATCCATCAGCAGATCTGGCTGATCGAAGGCGCGATGGACATCAGCGCGGGCGACGAACACTGGCACCTCGAAGCGGGCGATTGCGTGACGATGCGCCTCGATCGCCCGGTCGTGTATCGCAATCCGACGCGCAAACCGGCACGCTACCTGGTGGCGCTGACCACGCTGCCGCCCTCACTTTTACGGAGAAACGCATGACAGAAACCCTGCGCGTCAGACGGATCGAGGCGCACGAAGCCGCGCAGTGCATCGACGGCCTTGCCGATGTGCTGATCGATTGCGTCGCGGGCGGCGCATCGGTGAGCTTCATGTGGCCGCTCGAACGCACCAAAGCGATTGCGTTCTGGCAGACCGTGGCGAGCGCCGTGGAACGCGGCGAGCGCGCGCTGCTCGTCGCCGAGGACGAAGACGGCTATATCGCCGGGACGGTTCAACTGGTGCTCGCGCAACCCGACAACCAGCCGCATCGCGCCGATGTCGCGAAGATGCTCGTGCATCGCCGCGCGCGCCGGCGCGGCGTCGCGCAGCAACTGATGACGGCCGCCGACGCCGTGGCCCGCGACGAAGGCAAAACCGTGCTCGTCCTCGACACCGTGACGGGCGGCGACGCCGAGCGCCTCTATGCGCGCGCAGGCTGGCAGCGGGTCGGCGCGGTGCCGGATTACGCGCTGATGCCGGATGGATCGTTTTGCGGCACGACCTTCTATTACAAGCATCTCTAGCACGCTTCTTCCGGCCGCCCCAGCAATAAAGGGAAACGTGAACCTCGACAAACGTTTGCGGTTTCGCGCAATCAGCCCTTAATCTTTTCCGCCGTGCGCCGTTATCGCTAGAGCATTCCCAATTTTTCTCGAGCGACATGGCCAAGACCATTCCGTTTCCCGGCAGCAATCAGGCCACGCGCGCGCGGCAGGCGAAGGCATTGCTGCTGCCGATCCCGCGCAGCATGGCCGTCGAGCTGATCCTGCCCGTGCATATCGCACTCGACGCGCTGCGACGCGGCGCCGGCAGCTTGAGCGCTGCGCAAACGCTCACGCAGACGATGCTGCTCACCGGCTTCCTGTGCGATCTCGGCTACGGTGAGATGACCTACGATCAACTGCGCACCGCCGATCAGGCGCTCGCGATGACGTTCGATCGTGGCCGCACGCGCGATGACTGGCGTCTCGACGAAGCGCACGTCGAGTTGTTCTCGCACATCGTCAGCACCTACGACGCGCAATTGCAGCGCGCGCCGCTCAGCGCGCTGACGGACGCGAGCGCGCGGCTCGACCGCATCATGGCAACGGGCGACGCCGAGCCGACGATGCGCAAGCAGGCATAACGGCGACGCGTTCTTCGCTCCCGAAAACGCTCACCTTTGTCCTTTTCGAAGCGCATTCTTTTTGCGCTTCCCGCTGCGCTTCGTTCGCCTCCTCACCTTGTCCCTGGCTGCCGGGCAAGCACAGCGTCAAACATGCATTGCCTGTATCCTCTGCTGTACCCGATGCGCCGCACACACGGTGCACCTTGTTCGACAGCGGAGAGGCTTCATGACAGAAGACAGGCGCAGCAGCCCCGAGGACATCGATCCTGATTTGCTCGAAGTGGCGCGCGAAATATTCGACGCAGCCCGGCGCGGCGAAGCCAACATACTCGCTGCCGTCATCGAGAAAGGCGCACCGCCGAATCTGCGCAACGAGAAGGGCGACAGCCTCGTGATGCTCGCCGCGTACCACGGCCATGCCGATGCCGTGCGCGTGCTGCTCGAACGCGGCGCCGATCCGAACCTGCGCAACGACAACGGACAGACGCCCATCGCGGGCGCGGCCTTCAAGGGTTTCAAAGAGGTCGCCCAGACACTGCTCGCGCATGGCGCGAATGTCGAAGGCGCATCGCCGGATGGACGCACGGCGCTGATGATCGCCGCGATGTTCAATCGCACCGACATGGTCGAACTCCTGCTCGCGCATGGCGCGGACCTGAACGCGCGCGACGCGAACGGCGTGTCGGCCGCCGATGCCGCGAGCCGCATGGGCGCACCCGACACGGCCGCACTGCTCAGCAAGAAGGCGGGCACATGAAGCTCGACGGCAAGACGGTTACAGTCGTCGCGCCTGCGGGCGTGCCCGATATGGAGCACGTCGAGCGCAGCATCGCGCTGCTCGAAAGCTGGGGTCTGCGCGTGCAGGTCGGCGAGCATGTGCGCGACCGCTATCGCTATCACGCGGGCAAGCATGAAGACCGCGCCGCCGATCTGCATCGCGCGTTGACCGATCCATCCGTCGATATCGTCTGGGTGGCGCGCGGCGGCTACGGCAGTGTCTACACGTTGCGCGCGGTGCCGGATTCGGTGCCTTGCGCAAAGACTGTGGTGGGCTTTTCGGATGCGACTGCGCTGTTCGGCGCGCTGCATGGCAAGCCGAATGTGCGCGTGATCCACGGTCCGACGTTGAACGGCCTCGCAACGAAACACGACGACGCGTCGCGCGCGAGCATGCTCGCCGAGTTGCGCGAGGAACGCGCGGCGCCCGTGCCGTTGCAGCGCCTGGCGGGTTCGGACACGCATCGCGTCGAGGGACATCTCGCGGGCGGCAACATCACGGTGCTCGCGAGTCTCGCGGGCACGCAATGGCAAGCGAGTTGCGACGGCGCGATCGTGCTGCTCGAAGACGTGACCGAACTTGCGTATCGGATCGATCGCAGCATCATGCAGTTGCGCGAAGCAGGCGTGTTCGACGGCGCGCGTGCGTTCGTGCTCGGCGATTTCATTCGCTGTCCGCTGCCCGACAACGCGGACTTCACGCTGCACGACATGCTCGTCGATCTGTTGAAGCCGTACGACGTGCCGATTTATGCGGGCTTTCCGATCGGCCACGGCACGCACAATCATGCGTGGACGTATGGCGCGCAGGCTGCCCTCGAAGGTGATCAGTTGGTGCGTTGATCAGCGCTTCAGTTGCTCGATGATGCGCCGGAGGATGGCGTTGCCGGGCGCGTCGCGGTTGAGGGCAGCGCGCTCGCACCACGGGTAAGGCAAGCTGCTCGCCCAACGCAATACGCTGCCGGCGGATGTCGCGGGCAGCGTTTCCATCTCTTCGATCGTGATGTGCAATTGCGTCACGTGCGCGGTGTGCGCTTCGCCAGTCCAGTCATAACGGCCATATCCGACGCGCGCCGCGCCCGTCGTCTTCTCGGTCATGCAGACCAGCCAGTCGCACGAGAATTCGCGCTGACCATGCTCAGGCATCGCACCGACGCAAAACGTGTACACGTTCTCGTACTTCAACGCGAAGTCGCTCACCAGCACCGCGGCAATCGCGTCGCGCCCCTGCGTTTCTTGAGGAAACGCGATAGCGGCCGTCTTCACGGTCATCGCCAGCGAGGCATCGGGTGCGAACGCATCCGTCATCCGATGCGGGCGGTTGCCGTCCTTCGCCAATATGTAGGATTCGATCGAGTCTTTGAGAGTCGCCATCGGTCAAAGCATCCAGCGGAATGAGCCGGTCAGTCTAAGCGCTTCACGTCATCTCGTTTCGCTTGCCCTTGATACGAAGCGGGCTTCTCGCGTTTTCGCCAATGCGGCGCGCATTCTTTGCAGAACATGACGAAACTGCGTTGCGCGCGATACGCATTGCGCCCGACAATGCCTGTTCGTGCGCGGCACTCTGCACGCGCGCATCCCACAGTTCGAACACGCGCCCTCGATGAACTCCCGCTTCGCCAGTCTCACGCGCATTCATTCCTTCACGCCGCTTGCCAGCGCGACACTAATGCTGGGCATCGCGATGTCGTTCACCGCGCCCTATCTGTCGCTGTTCGGCGTGGAGCAGGCGGGCATGTCGCCGTTGCAACTCGGCCTGTTCATGACGCTGATCGCGGCGAGCGGCGTGGTCGCGAGCGCGTGGGCCGGCAAATGGTCCGACAAACACGGACATCATCGCGGACTGTTGCTTGCGGCGTTGATCGCGGCGGCGCTCGGCTTCCTGCTGCTTTGTTTCGTGCGCAACTATCCGGCGCTGCTCGCGATCGGCGTCGCGTTTCTCGGCGCGGGCGGCTCGGCGATGTCGCTGGTGTTTTCGTTCGGACGCGCGGCGCTGCCCGTGCACGACGAAGCCGAGCGCTCGTTCGCGCTGGCGACGCTGCGCACGGTGCTGTCGATGGCCTGGGTGTTCGGGCCGTCCGTCGGCGCACTGGTGCTCGCGGGCGCAGGCTTTTACGGGCTCTTTCTGTTCGCGGCCGCATGCTTCGCCGCGTGCGGCGTGATCGTGTGGCGCATGCGCGAGTCGCCCGCCGGCGATCCGCACAGCGCGCCGGCGCACTATGCAGGCGACCCCGCGTCGTCGCTCGAAGTGACGACCGTCACCGAACCCGCCGAACCTCCGCCGCCCACACCACCTCATGCGCCCGGCACGCAGCGGCAAATCTGGCGCTCGGTCGTCGCGCTGACGCTGGTCGGCCTCGCGGCAAACGCGACGATGATCGTGCTGCCGCTCTACGTCGTGCATGGACTCAAGGGCACGCGGCTCGACGTCTCGATCATGCTCGGCCTCGGCGCATTCCTTGAAATCCCGATGATGCTCGCGCTCGGCGCACGCGGCTCGACGCTCAACAAGCTGAACTGGCTCGCTGCGTGCGCGGCCGTGCATGTCGTGTATTTCGTGGCCGTCGCGGCGTCGGGCACCGTCAACGTGCTGATTCCGATGCAGGCCTTCAACGCGTTCGTCGTGGCCGTGACCTCGTGTCTCGGCATGACGTACATGCAGGATCTGATGCCGCGTTCGCCGGGCGCGGCGACGGCGTTGTTCTTCAACGCGTCGCGTGTCGGCTCGATTTTGTCGGGCGTGCTGTCGGGCGTGCTGGTCGCGGGTCTCGGCTATCGCGGCACGTTTCTCGTCTGCGGATGCCTCGCGCTCGGCGCGCTGATCCTGTTCGCCGATCCGCCGTGGAAGCGCATCGCGCTGCGCGTGCGCGACCGGTGGGACGACTGGCGCCATCCTGCGCAATGAGCGTCACCCGCCTCCAGCCTTCTTCCTTTAGCAAGCCAGCGGGCGTGCTGCAATGCGGCGATCTGCCTGTGCACAAGCCGCTTCAACACCTCCCGTAAACCCTCACCTTTGCACGACGCGTCCGCCGGCGAGCACGTCCATCCGATGACAAGTAGAATCGGATCGAGCCTCATCGCGGTGAGGTCCGGCAGGACGCACAGGCTCGGCAGTCGACCCGTACCAGGGATACCAGCACGAAAGCCCGGCACGCAGCGTCTCGTACGCAGCGCGCCCTTCGGACGCAAGGAGATCTCATGAAGGTGCTCGCTGTTCACCCCAGTGGCCTGATGTACACGCGCGTGTATCTGCGGCTCGAGCCGCTCGGACTCGAAACCGTCGCCTCCGTGATACGCGAAGCCGGCCACGATATCCGCCTGATCGACCTGCAGGTCGAATCCCATCGCGCTCTGCACAAACTCGTTCGCACGTGGCGGCCGGATGTGGTCTGCTTCTCCGGCAACTATCTCGCCAACATTCCTGAAATCATCGATCTGTCGAAGGCGATCAAGGCGCAGTTGCCGGGCTGCTTCGTGTTCGTCGGCGGACATAGCGCGTCGTTCACCGCGCGCGACATGCTGACGCACGCGGACGGCGCGCTCGATTGCGTGTTGAAGGGCGAAGGCGAAGCGAAGGTCGTCGAGTTGCTCGCTGCCGTTGCGAGCAAAGAGAATCTGCTGCGCATTCCGGGCGTCGTCACGCGCGAAGGCGAAGGGCCGGCGCCCGGCTTCACCGAAAGCCTCGATCAGATTCGCCCCGCGCGCGATCTTCTGCGGCATCGGCGCAAATACTTCATCGGCGTGCTCGATCCGTGCGCATCGATCGAATTTGCGCGCGGTTGCCCGTGGGACTGCACGTTCTGCAGCGCGTGGACCTTCTATGGACGCAGCTACCGTTCGCGCAGCCCCGAAGTCGTCGCCGAGGAACTCGCGTCGATTCGCGAGCCGGGCGTGTTCATCGTCGACGACGTCGCGTTCGTTCACGCGGATCACGGTATGGCGATCGGCCGCGAAGTGGAGCGGCGCGGCATCCACAAGAAGTATTACCTCGAGACACGCGGCGACGTCCTTCTGCGCAACAAGGAAGTGTTCGAGTACTGGCGCAGGCTCGGGCTGCAATACATGTTCATCGGCCTCGAAGCGATCGATGCCGAAGGGCTCAAGGCCTTTCGCAAGCGCGTCAATCTCGACAAGAACTTCGAGGCGCTCGCGTTTGCGCGCTCGCTCGGCATCACGGTCGCGGTCAATCTGATCGCCGATCCCGACTGGGATCACGAACGCTTCGAAACGATCCGTCAATGGTGCCTGGAAATTCCGGAGATCGTGAACATCAGCGTGAACACACCGTATCCGGGCACGGAGATCTGGTTGCGCGAAGCGCGGCAACTCACGAGCCTCGACTACCGGCTCTACGACATCCAGCATGCGGTGCTGCCGACCAGGCTACCGTTGCCCGAGTTTTACGGCGAACTGGTGCGCACGCAGCAGGTGCTCAATCGCAAGCATCTCGGCTGGGGCGCACTGTATCGCGCGGCGGGCGAAGCGGCTTCGCTGCTGATGCGCGGACAGACGAACTTCGTGCGCATGCTATGGCGCTTCAACTCGGTGTTCAATCCGAATCTGCAATTGAGCGATCACGCGCGCGAAGTGCGTTATGAAATGACGCCGCCGCCCGCGCAAGGGCCGGAGCAAAGCAACGTGAAGGTGCTGTACGTGCACGGTCCGACGGGGCGCAAAGGACGCAAGATCGACGACGCGACTGAAACGTTCGTCGACGAGAGCCGCATGGGCGCGGGCTGAACGCAGACGCTCAGAACGGTTCCTTGAATGGCCGCAGATCGATTTCGTGCGTCCAGGCGGACGGATGCTGAAGATGAATCTGCCAGTACGCTTCGGCAATCGCGTCGACGTTCAGCAGCCCGTTTTCGCCGCGCTCGGCGGCAGCATGCGGACGTGAGCTGTGCAGGCGCTCGCCGTCGATGCCGCCGTCGATCACCACATGCGCGACATGCAGACCGAGCGGCCCGAACTCGCGCGCCATGCTTTGCGCGACCATCCGCAGCCCTGCTTTCGCCGCGGCGAAATGCGCGAAACCAGGCCTGCCGCGCAGACTTGCCGATGCGCCCGTGAAGATCACCGTGCCGCGACCGAGCGGCGCGAGACGTCGCGCGGCCTCGCGTCCGACCAGAAATCCGCCGATCGGCCCGGAGCGCAAGAAGTCCTGCATCTGCGCTTCCGTCAGGTCGCGAAACGGAACGTGCCGGTTGTTGCCGACGTTGTAGACGACGAGCGAAGGCACATCGATATCGTCGGGCGGCGACATCGCCTTGTCGAACAGACGCATGATGTCGGCTTCCGACGTGCCGTCCATCGCAAACGACGCAGCCGAGCCGCCGCTCGATGCGATGCCGTTGGTCACCGTATCGAGCTTCGCCTGTGTGCGTCCCGCGACGTACACGTGATAGCCGTTCGCGGCGATCTTCCTGCACAGCGCCGCACCAAGACCGAGTTCGGCGCCGACGCCGATCACCATTGCGCTGTTACGCTTCATCGCCTGCCTCCGTTGTTTGTTCGCGCGGGCCGCGCGGGAATCGTCGCGTGATTATAGGCAGCGGTGTGGGGAAGTTGCCCGTGAACTGCACGCTCGTGTTTGTGCCTCCGATCACACCAGGAGCATGGTGAAGCGCGTCAACAGTTGCCTTACGGCTCGGGATTGTCGAGATCGGACTGCACGACCGTTTCGCCGTGCCGGTGCGCGGCTTCGCGTGCCTGGTCGCCGTCGGTGAACGGGCCGATGTCAGGTGCGCCCGTGAACGGAAACAGCAGGCGACCGTCCGTCTTGCGCACGACCTTTAGCTGTCCCATGTACGAACCTTCCGTCGTGCGGCGGTAAGTTGCGTAGATCTGATAGTCGTTCTGCGACTCGGGTTTCGAGGCCACAGCATTGCGCACTTTCGGGAAAATCATCCGTGGCCTTGTCATTTGCAACTCCCGTGCTGTGCATGCCGGATCCGGCGTTTTTTGCCGGCATGCCGATTGATATGGCGCATCCGCCCGCGCATGGCACACGAACGAGCGCGAGCGTTGCGAACGTCAAGGCGTCTCGCCCTGGCCCGCTTTGGGCAGCGTCGCGGGCTTGTTTCTGTCGTGCGTCCGCTGGATGCTGCGTGTGCGGCCCGTATCCGGAATGCCCGGATCCGACGTGGCCTTACCCGACATCCCGGATGCCGACGACTGGCTGGGCCGCGGTGTCTTGAGTTCGCCCGATGTCGCGCCCGGTACCGCCATCGACTTGTCGCTCTGCGTGGCGGGAAGCCAACCCGTTTGCGCGTAGCCGATGCCCGCCACGGCGGCAAAAATTGCCGCTGTCGCACTTCGAGCCATCGAAACGGTGTTCACGTCATGCTCCTGGATGCAGCGTGCCAGGCAATGTTTCAGCAATCGACGTACCGCTTTTCGCCCAACGCTTCATGCATGCACGGAAACGCGAACGCAAAAAGGGGGCAGTCGTTTTGCTGACCGAAGGAAACGGCGGCGGGAACGGCGCATGCTCGACTCGTTTGCACGTCGCCGCGATTCGTCGCGGCGCCATTCGCGGGGCGGGGCCAGGCACCTGGCAAGCCGTCAAAAACGGGAAGGGAGAGCGACATGCCACTCAAGCGAGGCACATCGAAAGAAACCATCGGGCACAACATCAAGACCGAAAAGAAGGCGGGCAAATCGCAGAAGCAGTCCGTCGCGATTGCGTTGAACCAGGCGCGCAAGTCAGGCGCGAAGATTCCGAAGAAGCATCATCAGTAAAGGCATCGATGCAATGCGGGCCGTATGCCGGCTTTCGGCAGCCATCGCGTAACGGCCCGCTTTTTCTCACCGCTCGACAGGCTAGTGCGTGCGCTCCTCGTCGTATTCGCGGCGCACGCCCTTTGGCAACCACGGCTCCTTGCGCGTGCACCACAGTTCATAGGCAGGCTCGAACAACCCCGTCCGATCGAAGGCACCGATCGGCACGGCGATCTCGTCGCGGTCGGTGTACACCATGAACGCCACCGATCCGCACAGCGGACAGAAATGACGCCGGCCCTGCTCCGAGCTTCGCCATTCGCGCGTATTGCCCGATAAGGTCACGGCGTCGCGATTGAAAATCACGTACGAGCCGAATGCCGACCCGCCCACCCGCCGGCACGTCATGCAGTGACACATTCCCACGCGCGTGGGCGCACCGCTCGCGCGAAAACGCACCGCGCCGCACGCGCATCCTCCTTCATAAGCCGTTTGCTGGTTCATTGCCTTCTCCATGAGACTGAGCCTGACCGACACGCAGGGAACATACCCATACTACTGTGCGCGAAATCCGACGTAATCATCCGGACACAACGCCTATACTTCTTCGATAATGCCCGGGCCGCCGTTTGCAGACGCGCCGGAACGCTGCATACCAATACCACCCTTCTTCGAACACCATGAGCGACGCCATCGAAAGCGCCCGCCAGGCGGGCGTACTGCGCACGGACGACCTGAAGGACCGGCCGGCGCGCGCGCCCGATCACGCCGCCGAAGTACGCACGCTCGTCACCGTCGCAAGCGCGCAAACGGGCCGCCGCGACACCTTGTTGCAAGCCATCGCCGATGCCGCGCTCTCCGCCTGCGGCGCAGGCAGCGCGGGCATCAGCCTGCTCGAAACCACCAGCGAAGGCGACGCCGTGTTCCGCTGGCGCGCTGTCGCCGGTGCATGCGCGGGGTTCGAAGGCAGGACAACCGCATGGGCCGAATGTCCGTGCGGCATGACGCTCGAACTCGGCGCGCCGCAACTTTTCGTGGCGCCGCATACGTTCTTCAAGAGTTTGAGCGATGCCGGCGCCGTGATGACGGAAGGCATCGTCACGCCCATTCCGATTCGCGGCCACGAGTCGAAACAACTGGGCGCGATCTGGGTCGCGTCGCACGACGAGCATCGCTTCGATCGCGAAGACGTGCGTCTGCTCGGTAATCTCGCCGTGCTCGCGGGCGCCGCGCTGACACTGCTCGACGCGCAGCAGGCTGCCGAGGCAGAAGCCGCCGCCGCCCAACAGGCACGGAGGGCGCTGGAAGACGCGGCGCACCGGCGCGACGAATTCATCGCGATGCTCGGGCATGAACTGCGCAATCCGATGGCGCCCATCGACAGTTCGATCGCCGCGCTCAAGCTGCTTTGCGCGGGCGAAGACCAGGCCACCGACGTGCTCGCCATCGCGCAGCGGCAGATGCGCCAACTGCGCACACTCGTCGATGATCTGCTCGACGCCGCACGGCTGCGCCACGGCAAGCTCGCTATCAAATACAGCCGCACGTCGCTGAACGAAATCATCTATGACGCGATTACCGCGCTCAAGCATCACATCGACGCCCGCAAGCATCGGCTCGAAATCGACGGGCTCGAACAGCCCGTCTATGTGCGTGCCGATCATGTGCGCCTGAGCCAGGTGGTCGGCAATCTGCTGTCGAACGCGGCGAAGTACACGCCCGTCGGCGGCACGCTGCGACTGCGCGTACAGATCGAACCCGGCGGCATGGTGTCGATCGCCATCGAGGACAACGGCGTCGGCATGAGCCGCGAAGCGCTCGACCACGTGTTCGAGCTGTTCGCACAGTCGCAGGCCAACATGCATCGCTCGGAGGGCGGACTCGGCATCGGGCTCGCGGTCGCGAAGCGGCTCATCGAACTGCACGACGGCACGATCACGCTCGATAGCCAGGGCGTCGGTCACGGCACGTGCGTCACGCTGCAACTCCCCATACTCGATCTCGAGCCGCAAGTCGCCCACGACTCGACGACGCCGTTGAAGGCCGCGCCGAGCCGCATCATGCTCGTCGACGACAACGTCGACGCGCTGGATGCGCTGCATCTGCTGCTCGAACTGGAGGGGCATCAAGTGATCGTCGCGCGAAACGGCCGCGATGCCGTGAAGCTCGCGGCGAAGGAACTGCCGGAAGTCGGCATCATCGATATCGGCATGCCGGAGATGGACGGCTTCGAAGTGGCGCGCACGATCCGCTCGAACAAGGCGCTCGCGCACATGTTCCTGATCGCGCTGACGGGCTACTCATCGGAATCCGACAAGTCGCGCGCGCTCGCGGCCGGCTTCGACTATCACCTGACGAAACCCGTTTCGATGGAGCGGCTCGCCGACGTGCTGTCGCATCGCGACGGCCGCAACATCGCCGGTCTCGTCTGACGTAAGCAAGCTCGCGGTAAAGGTGAGTTGCGCGATGCGCGGCCGCGTCACTTTTCCTGGGTCCCGCAAAGCCTCACCATTGATCGCATCGTGCACCTCGCGGCACTTTTGATGCTGCCCACGAAGCCTTATCCAGCAAGGGTTTGCGGCTGCTTGCGGTGCGCTGCTCCGACGCGTTTCGCTCACTCCCGCAGGTTCTCACCTTTAGGCCATGTGACCGGCTTCCATTGGCATACCCAGGTATACGGAAAGTGTGCGAGCGAAGCGAAAGCAGCCATGCATTTCTGTTTGGACGTCGTGCTAAATCGTTGATTTACCAGGCTTCTGCGTTCACCGATGATGTCTTCCGTCAACCGCATTCCTCTTCTGCCGGAGTTCATCATGTCCATGCAAGCCCTCGTTCTCAGCCAGTACAAAGGTCCGCTCGTACCGACCACGCTGCCCATTCCCGAACCCGCGCGCGGCGAAGTGCTCGTGCGGATCAAGGCGAGCGGCCTCAATCCGCTCGACACGAAGATTCGCGCAGGGAGCGCCGCGCATGCGCGTCATCCGTTGCCGCTCGTGCTCGGCATCGATCTCGCCGGCGAAGTCGTCGCGCTCGGCGCCGATGTGACGCGCTTCAAGGTGGGCGACGAGGTGTACGGGATGACGGGTGGCGTCGGCGGGATCCAGGGTTCGCTCGCGCAATACGCAGCCGTCGACGCGCAACTGCTCGCGCACAAGCCTTCCAATCTCACGATGCGCGAAGCCGCCGCGCTGCCGCTCGCGTTCATCACGTCGTATGCGGGCATCGTTGACCGTGCGCGTCTGCAGGCCGGGCAAACCGTGCTCGTGCAAGGCGGTGCGGGCGGCGTCGGGCATGTGTCGGTGCAGCTTGCACGCGCGCTCGGCGCGCAGGTGTTCGCGACGGCGAGTGCGCGCGATCAGGATCTCGTCGCGCGCTTCGGCGCGACGCCGATCGACTACGCGACGCACACCGTCGAACAGTACGTCAGCGAACTGACGGCGGGCGAAGGTTTCGATCTCGTCGTCGATACGGCCGGCGGGGCGACGCTCGACGCGTCGTTCGCAGCCGTCAAGCATTTCGGGCATGTGGTGAGCGCGCTGGGCTGGGGTACACATGCGCTCGCGCCGCTGTCGTTTCGCGAGGCCACGTATTCAGGTGTGTTCACGCTGCATCCGCTACTCACCGGCAAGCATCGTGCGCATCATGGCGAGATGCTGGCCGAAGCGACGCGCCTCGTCGAACAGGGCAAGCTCGCGCCGCATCTCGATCCGCGCCGCTTCGATCTCGCCTCCGCCGAACGTGCGTACGATGCGATCACGGAGCGCACCGCGCGCGGCAAGATCGTCGTCGACATCGATTGAGGTCGTGGTGCCGCTCACACGTTCGCGAGACGTTCGATCACGAGATCGAGCAACGCACGCAGCCGTGCGAGACGTTTCAGGTCGCGGTGGTAGCCAAGCCAGACATCGCGGCCCGGCGGCGCTTCGCCCAGATCGAGGCGTCGCAGGCCCGGCGTGTTGTCGCCGAGCGGGCACGGCAGCACCGCGAAGCCGCCGCCCTCCGCGCACATGCGCGCCTGCACGCCGCGATTGTTGCTCGCATACGCGATGTGCGCGTTCGGCAGCATCTGCCTGATCCACGCGACGTCCGGCAGTTCGCCGAACGCGCTATCCATCGTGATCAGCGACTGGCCCGCGCCGTCGCCGCGCACGGGCGCGACGAGATCGATGCGCCCATACAGCGCGTAATCCATGTGCATCAGCTTGCGCTGGATAACGTCCGGCTCGTCGAACGGCGTGATGCGGAATACCAGATCGGCTTCGCGGCGCGCGAGGTTGTAGCGGCGCGAATCAGTGATCAGTTCGATCGCCATGCGTGGATGGCGCGCAAGAAACGCCGCGAACACGGGTGTCAGCACGTGAATGCCATACCAGTCCGACGACGACACGCGCAAGTTGCCCGTCAATTCCTGCTCGCTGCCCGCGAGCGAGCGCATGAACGCGTGCGCCTCTTCTTCCATGCGCTCGGCGTAGCTCAGCACCGAACGGCCTTCGTCGGTGAGCACGAAGCCTTCGGCCGTGCGCTGAAAGAGCGTGTGTCCGAGGGCTTCCTCGAGCGCACGCAGCCGCCGCCCCATCGTCGGCTGAGTCTGGCCGAGCTGACGCGCAGCCGCGCCCAGCGTGCCGCAGCGCGCGATTGCGAGGAAGATCCGCACGTCGCTCCAGTCCAGATTCGAATCGTTCATAGACGCCTTCCGCTGCTTCGATGGGTCGCGTTGCCTGCGATTATGAACGGCGTCGACGGGGTCGCGGTGATCGTCGTGACTGATCCGTTCGCACGATTGCGTCGTCAAGGTGAGAGGTTTCGGGACTCTGTTGTATTCGCGTTCGATGCCCCGTAAACGCTCACCTTTGATGCCGGCGCGGTCCATCCGGTTGACGTCGAATAGGTGCCGCGTTTGCTTTGAGTGCCTGTTTTAGGGGGTTTTCGTGTTTCAGGTGATGCGTGGCTCGCCTCAAAGCTTCACCGTAAACACAACTCCCGAAAAGCCTCACCCTTCGCGTTCGAACCTGAAAAATGGATCGTACAGTGAGTGGCTATCAGAACTTGAACTTCACCTGAAAGCCGAGCGTGAACGGCAGATTATCGGAAGGAATGGGTGGAATGACGATGATGTTCGCGCCGACGCGCTTGTATTCGAGCATCACGATAGGCGCCACGACCGGGCCGATCGTGTGATCGTGGCCGAGTCCCCAGTTGCCGTAGTTGTAGCCGGAGATGATGCCGCCGATCACCGCGAGGCGAATGAAGCTCCAGTGCACGAACTCCGGCGCCCAGACACCGCCGCCGTACCACGACGGGCGACGCAACGAATTGCGGAATCCGCCTGCCGTCAATGCCCATTGCCCGTTGAGCCAGCATTCGACACCCAGACCAGGATTGAACTGTTCGAAGTGCGTGTCAGGGTCGGGATTGATGTGATACGAGCCGATCATCGCATCGACCCACACGCCGCCGCTGCACCAGTCGGCCGCCTGCGCGCCCGACGTTTCCATCAAACCGATGACCGCTACGCAACCTGCCACGCATGCACGACGAATCTTGTTCTCGATCTTTCCAAACGGCATGTGCTCTCCGCAACCGGTCGCGTGCCGGCGTCTGAATGTCGCGATTAGTGTCGAATTGCTCTCCAGTCGCGCACTGTACCCCACAAACCCTACACTTGAGATGGAGTGCGCGCTCGGGACGACAACGCGCCTGCAGACGGCAACGATAGCGAACGAACGATTGCAGCTTGGTGAACGCGCCCTGTGCGCGCTCACCGTTCACATGACCGTGGGTTAGAGGCCGAGGTCGGACAGGCCCGGATGATCGTCAGGACGACGGCCCAGCGGCCAGCGATACAGGCGCTCTTCTTCGCGGATAGGCTTGTCGTTGATGCTCGCATGGCGATACGCCATCAGGCCGTTCTCGTCGAACTCCCAGTTCTCGTTGCCGTAGGAACGGAACCAGTTGCCCGAATCGTCGCGCCACTCGTACGCGAAGCGCACTGCGATGCGGTTATCGGTGAACGCCCACAGTTCCTTGATCAACCGATAGTCCAGTTCCTTCGCCCACTTGCGCTGAAGGAACGTGACGATCTCGGCGCGGCCCGTCGGGAACTCGGCGCGGTTGCGCCATTTGCTCTGCGGCGTGTACGCGAGCGATACGCGCTCGGGCTCGCGTGTATTCCACGCATCTTCGGCGGCACGCACTTTCTGGATCGCCGTCTCGCGCGTGAACGGCGGGACGGGAGGACGTCTTTCGATATCGGCCATGATGGTTCCTCGTTGAATTGCGTCAGGTGGACGCTCGCCGGTTCGACGAGCGGGTGTTTGCACTTGCGGAATCGAGTAGCGGCCCGGCTGCGGCCCGTGCGTCCAGCGCGGCATCGGCATCGCCGCTGACGAGCGCGACGCCGATCGCGCCGTCGATCAGGATCAGCCACTGGCGCGACAGCCGCGCCGCGCGCCGCGCATCGCCGCCCGTCGCTGCGACGTATTCGTCGCATTGCGCACGCACGAATTCGAGCAGACGTTCCTTGTGTTCGCGTGCAACGACGCGGATCGGATCGTCAGGCGAAGCGATCTCACCCGCAGCGTTGAGAAACGCGCAGCCGTGAAAGTCGTCCGATAGAAACCATTCGCGCAGCACGTCGAACATCGCGAGCAGACGCGTGCGCGGACTCTTGCCACGGCGCAGCGTCCCGTCGATGAACCATTTCATCCAGCGTTCGTCGCGCCGTTCGAGCGCAGCCGCCACCAGCGCATCTTTCGATTCGAAATGCGTGTAGAAGCTTTTGCGCGCCGTACCAGATTGCCGGACGATCGCATCGACGCCCGTCGCGTGGATGCCGCCCGCGTAAATCAGCGCTTCCGCTGCATCGAGCAGACGCTCGCGCGCGCTGCTTTGTGTGTCGTCAGGAGTAGCCATGCGCGAAGGGTAGAACGATCATTCTCCTTCGTCAAGTGCTGGATCGCTTCGCATCGTCTGCCGGTTTGGCGCGTCATGCTTTATCGTGTCGGAGAATCGTTCAACAGGATGAGTGTCATGAGCATCGTTTTTCGCCGTGCCATGTCGGCCGTCGTGATGTCGGCCGTGCTGGGCGCATGCACGCCACTGCAGGTCGTTACGCACACGGTCACGCAAACGGAGACGCGCGTGCCCGTCGGTCAGTACAAGCTCGACCCGCATCACACGAGCGTCATATTCAACGTCGATCACCTCAAATACACGCGCTTCACGATGCGCTTCGACCGCGTGGCGGGTGAGATCGACTGGAAGGAAGGCGGGTTGGACAAGAGCCAGGTCACGGTGACGATCGACGCGGCGAGCATCGACACGAATGTCCCGTTACTGGACAAGATGGTGAAGGGAGCGGACATGCTCGACGTGGAGCGTAACCCGCAGATCCGTTTCGTCAGCACGCACTTTGAGCGTACGGGCGACGCGCGCGGCAAGCTGACGGGCGATCTGACGATACGCGGCGTGACGCAGCCGGTCACGCTCGATGTCACGTTCAATGGTTACGGCCTCGATCCGCTGACGAAAGCCGATACGCTCGGCTTTTCAGCGGACGGGCAGTTCAGTCGCTCGAAGTTCGGTCTGACGACGTGGTATCCCGCTGTGGGCGATGACATTCACGTCGTCATTCAGGCAGAGGCAGCGAGGCCGCCTGCCGGTTGAGTCTGCTGTGCAGCGCGATCAGACGGTCCAGTCGAGAATCACTTTGCCGCTTTCGCCAGACAACATCGTGGCGAAGGCTTTTTCGTAATCGTCGACGGCGAAGCTGTGCGTGAGAATCGGCGAAAGATCCAGGCCGCTTTGCAGCATCGCGACCATCTTGTACCAGGTCTCGAACATCTCGCGGCCATAAATGCCCTTGATTTCGAGCCCCTTGAAGATGACCTGCGTCCAGTCGATCGCCGTTTGCGCCGGCGGAATGCCGAGCAGCGCGATCTTGCCGCCGTGGTTCATCGCTTCGAGCATCGATGTGAACGCGCTCGGCACGCCCGACATTTCGAGGCCCACGTCGAAGCCTTCCGTCATGTGCAGATCGCTCATCACGTCGCGCAACGATTCGCGCGACACGTTCACCGCGCGCGTCGCGCCCATCTTGCGGGCGAGTTCGAGACGGTAATCGTTGACGTCGGTGATCACGACATTGCGCGCGCCCACATGCTTCGCAATCGCCACGGCCATGATGCCGATCGGTCCCGCGCCCGTGATCAGCACGTCTTCGCCGACCAGATTGAACGACAGCGCCGTGTGCGTCGCGTTGCCGAACGGATCGAAGATCGCGGCGAGATCGTCGGAGATTTCAGGCGGAATCTTGAACGCGTTGAACGCGGGAATCACGAGGTATTCGGCAAACGCGCCTTCGCGATTCACGCCGACGCCGACCGTATTGCGGCACAGATGCCTGCGCCCCGCGCGACAGTTGCGGCAGAATCCGCACGTGATGTGCCCTTCGCCCGACACGCGGTCGCCGATCGAGAAGCCGCGCACTTCCTGACCCATTTCGACGATTTCGCCCACGTATTCGTGGCCGACGTGCATCGGCACGGGAATCGTTTTCTGCGCCCAGTCGTCCCACTTCCAGATATGAATGTCGGTGCCGCAGATCGCCGTGCGCGTGATGCGGATCATCACGTCGTTATGACCCACTTCGGGTTTCTTCACGCGGGTCAGCGTGAGGCCCGGTGCGCGTTCAAGTTTTGCCAGTGCTTTCATTGATGTCGATGTCCCGTTTCAGATCACGCCAAGCGAACGGCCGACGCGCGCGAAGGCGTCGACGGCCCGATCGATCTGTTCAGCCGTGTGCGCGGCGCTCATCTGCGTGCGAATGCGCGCGCGGCCTTTCGGCACGACGGGATACGAAAAACCGATCACGTACACGCCTTCCTTCAGCAGCGCGTCCGCCATATTGGATGCGAGTTGCGCGTCGCCGAGCATCACGGGAATGATCGGGTGTTCGCCGGGCACGAGCGTGAAGCCGTGCGCGCTCATCGCCTGACGGAAGTGCGCGCCGTTTGCGCGCACGCGTTCGCGCAACTGCCTGCCTTCGTCGCTCGCGAGCAGTTCGAGCACGGTCAGCGATGCAGCCGCGATGCTCGGCGTGAGCGTGTTCGAGAAGAGATAGGGACGCGAGCGCTGCCGCAAAAGATCGACGATCTCCTGACGCGCCGCGACGTAGCCACCCGATGCGCCGCCAAGCGCCTTGCCGAGCGTGCCCGTGATGATGTCGACGCGTTCGAGCACGCCGCAATGTTCAGGCGTGCCGCGTCCGTGTTCGCCGATGAAGCCGACCGCGTGCGAATCGTCGACCATCACGAGCGCGCCATAGCGGTCCGCAAGATCGCAGATGCCCGCGAGGTCGGCGATGATGCCGTCCATCGAAAACACGCCATCGGTCGCGATCAGCTTGAAGCGCGCGCCTGCCGCGTCGGCCTCGCGCAGTTTCGCTTCGAGATCGGCGAGATCATTGTTCTTGTAGCGGAAACGCTTCGCTTTCGACAGCCGCACGCCGTCGATGATGCTCGCGTGATTCAGTTCGTCGCTGATGATCGCGTCGTTGTCGTCGAGCAGCGTTTCGAACAGGCCGCCGTTTGCGTCGAAGCAACTGGAGTAAAGAATGCAGTCGTCTGTCTTCAGAAATGCGGACAGCGCGCGCTCGAGTTCCTTGTGAACCGTCTGCGTGCCGCAAATGAAACGCACCGACGCCATGCCGAAGCCGTCCTTGTCGAGGCCTTCTTTTGCCGACGCAATCAGGCGCGCGTCGTTTGCAAGGCCGAGATAATTGTTCGCGCAGAAGTTGAGGACGTCCGCGCCGCTCTCCAGCTGGATATCGGACGATTGCTGGCTCGCGATCACGCGTTCGGTCTTATGAAAACCATCGGCGCGAATCTGGTCGAGCGTGCTGCGCAAATGCGCGAGGAATGGGTCTCGCATGAAGACGGCTCCTTGAATGGACGGCTCTGCGGCGCACCATACGGCGCGGCGGCCTGTTATAGTCGGTTTCAGTTTTATCGGAAATTTTCGTTTTTTCGAACTAAAGTTCGATATGTCGAACAACTCTAATCGATAGGTCAGGAAATGGCAAGTTCGGGAATGCGCAAGGGTTCGTCGGGGGCGGCGACGGCGGCGGCGCAGTCTGTATCGGTGCCGCCGCGTGTCGGCGAGCAGATTCAGCGGTTGCGCAGTGAACGCAAAATGACGCTCGACGATCTGTCGCGCGCGGCGGGCGTGTCGAAATCGATGTTGTCGGAAATCGAGCGCGATAAGGCGAATCCGACGATCGCCGTCGCGTGGCGGCTCACGAACGCGCTGGGTGTAAGCCTCGATTCGCTGTTCGCACCGCAGAAGGCGCCTGATCCGATCGCGGTGTCTGGCCCGCATGAGATTCCGACGTTGAGCGGCCACGAAGCGCGATACCAGTTGCGGGTATGGGGGCCGATCGAGCTGGCCGGCAAATTCGAATGGTACGAACTGACGTTGCAGCCGGGCGGCGCACTCGTGTCCAGCGCGCACGAGCCGGGGACGCGTGAACATCTGACGGTGTTGAACGGTGTCATCGACATCGACGCGGCGGGTACGACGAAGCGTCTGAAAGCCGCCGATACTGCGCGCTACGTCGCCGACGAGCCGCATGCAATTCGCAACGCGGGCAAAGGCGAGGCGAAAGCGCTGCTCGTCGTGATTCACGGCTAATCCGAATCGCGATTCTCCTGCGTCACGCCGGTTGCAGCCGATACTGTATGTTTGTACAGTATACGCAGTCCGACGGAGCCGAAGAATGAACAAGCTGAACAACGAACAGGATCTGGCCGCGCTGCGCTTCAAGTCCGCCGCCCGCGACCTCGAACACATCGTCCGGCACATCGCAGCGCGGTACATCGTGCAGCAGGTGCCGCTCACATGGCGGCTTCTGCATGCGATCGAAGCCGAAGCGCTCGCGGATCTGGGTTTTGCCAGCCGGCACGATCCCTTCATGCTCGGGCTGTTTCAGCGGCCCGATAACTTCCAGTTTCCCGAGACCGACGAGGCCGTCGACTTCAGTCGATCGAATGCGTTGCCGGCTGCGTTCGCCTTTGCGGTCGCGGCTTACGACGAAGCGGAGAAAGCGAAAGCCGGGGCTGCAAGGCGGCGCTCTGCCGATCGCGAGCACGGTGGGGGACGTGCCTGGGGCGGGTAGTGGGGTAGTGCCGTGCCCGCGTTCGTGTCGTGAAGTTCGGGCAGGCGATGGGAGTTTATGCGCGTAAAGTCGGCTCGCCGCCGCTTATCGACTGACTACAATAACTTTTGCGCAACTAACGGAAAAACAGACTATGGCCTCAACCGATCCTGTTGGCTCTGCTGATTCGTCGCCGGTTGTCGCTGAAGCCGATCTATTCGACCGTGAACGTCAGGACTGGCTCATCGATCCGCGCACCGCGTTCGATGCCTGGCTCGCCGGACAAAACTTCCGCAACTCTTCGGCGGAGGTGTATCGCGCGCAGTGGGGGCTTTTTCTCGAGTGGCTGCAGGCGCGTCACAAGAATCTTGTGACCGTCGATATGCGCTCGATTGCAGAGTTCGTCGGTGGTTTGTCGATTCGAAAACCGCAGCGTGCCCGTTATCTGCGGTTGATCGAGCGTGTGCTCGATCACGTGCGCGAGATCGAACTGGCGTCGACCAATCCGGCCCGATTCATTGCTCAGGATGGCGAAGCGGAATGGCGCAATGCACGCGACAACGAGCCAACTGGATTTCTCACTATCGCGGAACGTTCGGCATTGATCGCCTATCTGTTTTCGCCGGTAACCAATCTGTCGTCGGCGCAACGCTGGCGCGAGCGGCGCGACCGGGCGTTGATTGCCGTATTTCTCGGCGGTGGGATCAAGACCGGGGAGGCTCGAACGCTTTCGATGAGTTGCGTGACACCGGGCTCGCCGTGGGTCGTGATCGAAGCGACGAATCCATTGTTCACCCGCAGGACGCGACTCGCACCGTTCGCCGTGTCGGTGCTCGACGCGTGGCTCGATGAACGCAAACAGGCCGAACTACCAGGCGAACTGGTCTTCCCCGCGTCGCCGTCGGGACGTCCGATGCACAAGGCGACGATGCTCCGGGCCGTCGATGCACTGGTCGATGCAGCCGGATTCGGACAGTCGCGCGAAGCACGCGCGAGTCCGCATACGTTGCGCAACTCGTTTGCAGCCGACCTGTTCGAGAGCGGCATGGAAGTGGACGTTGTCGGACAGTGGCTTGGATTCGCGCAAGCTGTTTCCGCGAACCGACTGCACCGTGCGTGGAAAATCTGGAGTGAACAGGAAAAATTCGACGGCGACCTGCGACTCGCTGAAGCGTCGGCGCCGTCTGAAGATCACGACGGCGCGCGGGGCGACGGTTAGACGGCTCCCGTAAACCTTCACCCGTGCGGTCCCGTAAACGCTCACCAATACACGTTTCTGCGTCGTTTTCGATCAGGGCAAGGCCGAGGTTTGCGCCGTTGACATAAAGCGCGTCACGGCCGCGAGCCTGGAATCGCCGGTTCCGGACGTGTGATCGCATTCCGGACAAAGCAATTCGTAGTGGTGATCCACCTGAGACAGCTCCGGCTCACCCTCAGCGCACTTCGGACACTGCGTGGGTACGGAAACATGTCCGTCGACAGCCGTGCCGATCAACTCCAATTCCTCCGTGCTCAACCGGCCGGCGCTCGCCAACTGACAGACCAACTGCGCGACGACGGGATCGATACCTTGTTGTGCGCGCAGCGCAGTCATCTGGCGCGTCAGGAGATCGAGTTCATCCGATTGTTCGCGCAATTGTCCGTCGAGCCGATCGCCGCGTGCTTTTGCCGCGGCTAGCTGCTGGATGAAATCGAATTCTTTTCGGCTCGCGTCCCTGACGCCCGCTTGATAGGTCGCCGCCATTGCGCGTAACGAATCCAGTTCGACGAGCATCGGTTTGACGCGACGTTCTGCTTCCGCCACGGCATCCTTGATCTGCTGCGCGTAGTGCTCGGCGTTTTGCCGCATCTCGCCGTGCAACGCATCGAGCCGGTCGCGTAAGCCGGCATTCGTCGATTGCTCCGCATCCAGGCGCTTGCGTAGTGATTCGTTCTCGGCGTCGAGGCGACGCACGGTGGATTTCAAACCTTGCTGATTGGCCGATTCGCTGGAATTGGCGGAAGCAAGCTGAGTCTCAAGAGCGCGTACGCGTTCCCAAGCGGCATCGGCGCGAGCTTCGCTGCGCTGTATTGCTTCCTCAGAAATTTCCTTTCGAATCTGGCCTTCTTGCGAGCCGCGTTCGGCGGCCGCTCGCAGCGTTTGGATTTCCTGTCGTTCTTCGTCGAGCGACGCTCGTGCTTGTACTAGTGCGTCTTCGAATAACGCCCCCAACAGTTCGCCCGCACGTTCTTCCAGCGCTTTTGGAATAGCGCCGGCACCGACCTTCACACGCGACGCGGAACGGATGCGCTCCCAAAACGTGTCGATGTCTTTCGGAATGTCGCTCGCACTACCTGTTTGCGTAAGGTCACGCACCGCCGCCATCGACGGGCGAATGCCGAGATCAAAGAAAAGCCGCTTGCATGCATGCAGCGACAGTTCTTGTCGGCGGGCGCCGTTTGTACGCAACGCATCGAGTTCTCTTCGGATGGCTTGGCGTTCTTCGTCCAGATTCATTCTTGCCTCGGATCTACTGTCATTCGAAGAATCATAACAATTTACGTAGTATTCGATACGTTTTTTGAGTTCAGGTGGATCGTTCGTGCAACGAAGAGGGGAAACCTGCTGAATGGGTCATCGCAGTGTCGATCTGCTCACAAGAACGTGAAACAAATCGAAGAAACCACTCTAACTTATTGTTAACCAAGACATTTATCGGATCCAGCGTTGTTTTGGCACTGTTTCACGCGCGTATTGGCGTAGATGAGGAGGTTGTGGCTGTGTTTTGGAAAGCTCTCGGGGCTCTTTGCTTGAGAGTAATAAAAGTAAACACCTTTGAACCTTAGTTAAAAACGTTAACGCCAAGCGGAACCCTTACAGGATAAGGCTTTGCGACCGATCAGGTGAAGCTTTTCGGGAATGATGGTGAGCTTTGGCGGGACGAAGCAGTGATGGGGTTCGGGGATGTCGGTGAGCCGCGTCGGGAAAGAACGTGAGTGGCTTCGGGAGCGGTACGAATATTGGCTTTGCTCAAAGGTGAGCGTTTTCGGGACGTAACGCCCGTTTGCGCCCCGTATACGTTGAGCAGGCTCGTTCGAACCGGGTTAACGCGAGGTGAGCGGGTTCAGGACAGCCGATCGACCGGGTTTTTGGCCGTTTTGGACGGCTCGCCTGGTGCTTGGTGAGCGTTCACGGGAAGAAAACGGAATCGAAGGTGAGACTTTTCGGGGTCTGTGAGGCATTTGGGCATCGCTACGCGGTCGGAAATCCTCAAAGGTGAGGCTTTACGGGACGCCGCTGCCGTGCAGCGGAATGCAAACAGGCTGATTTTTGGCATGTACTCGGCTTAGGTGAGGGGATTCGGGACTCGGTACGGTATGCATATCCTGGGCCAGAAATGGGCGCGTAAAAGTCCAAAGGTGAGATTGTGCGGGAGCGTAATCACGCCATTTCTGCGCGAAAGGTGAGGAAATACAGGACTATTTTGGGCGGGGATGGCCGCGACATCCCAATCGGGCGCGGATACCGGGATTGATCGCTCACGACACAATTCTGGGAAAGGTGAGAAGTTTCGGGGGATTGAATTGCACAGAAGTCGCGCATTTTTTTTCGCACGGGTCGCTGAAAGGTGAGCGTATTCGGGAATCCAGGTGTTCTGCCTGGTTGACCTTGCTTTCTGGTGCTGTGTGCTAAGTCATTATTTTTATTAACATTTCATCGCTTTCAATGCAAAGGTGAGGATATCCGGGATCGCTTTTATGATGTGCGACGCTTGGTCGTTCCAGGGCATCACGGGGTTGCAGGTGAGGATATTCGGGAGCAAATTTCCACGTTAAATTTCTGGTTGGGGCCGGAAGTCGCGACAGTCGTCGGTTCGGGGCATCGCTTAGGTGAGGATATTCGGGAGCCCCCGCGCTGATATTGCAAGTGGTTATCAAGGAGGCGGCGCCGCTTGTGGACTGCTATCCGTTTTTTCTTAGGATGTGGGTACACAAGGTCGGACTTTTCGGCGCCCCATCTAGTTGACGAATGGACGAAAGAGCGGCCGCAGCGCCTTTGAACGCCCGTCGCGGTGCGTGCTCGAGCGCCTCGATTGCGGTCGCGGAGAGAGTTGGCGCAAGGCCGGCGAGGAAATGCCCTCTTCCGCGGATCTCAGGATTTGCCGGCGTACGAATTGAAACGCTGAAATCGCGTCGTGTATTTGCGACGTCCCCAAAGGTGAGTAATTTCGGGAAGCAAATAATCGGCGGCCTCAAGGTGGAATTTCACGTGATAAAGACCTGGCCCACAACCATCAAGACCTTCGCGAAACCCTTCTCACACCGAAAGGTGAGTGTTTTCGGGACCATCTCCTGGTGAGTTCGTCGTCGCAGCCCGATTTCACCCAAGGTAGGTGAGACGGGTGCTATAGACGCGCATCACCGCAGCCGGTATCCTTTCGCCAAATCTCTTCTCGACTCGACGCATGGCCACGAAGCGCGCGAAAAAAACCGATGTGGTGAGCCCTAGCTCCGCCGAATTGCGCAAAGCCGTCGAGGCGATCGCTATTCAGCCCAAGAGCGGCAAGATCACGCTACTCACCCGCAAACTGTTCAACGTCTTGCTGACGGTCGCGCAGCAAGCAGACGAGGCGGGTGACACCTATCGCGCGCTGCTGTCCGACATTGTCGCCAACTCCGCATTCGATTCGAACGACACGGCTCTCGTGAAGGAGCACCTGCGTCGCATGGTCTCCGTGCAGGTCGAGTGGAGTCAGGGTTCGTCGAGTCAGAAACCCGGCCGGAAGTGGGGCATCTCAACCCTGATCGCCGACGCCGAAATTCTCGAAGATCCGGCAACGCGTCGTGTCTGGGTCGAGTTTTCATTTGCGCCCAAGATCAAGAAGAAGCTGCTCGATCCCGTGCAGTACGCACGCTTGAGCCTGCAGTTCCAAAGCCAGTTGCGCAGTAGCGCGGGGCTGGCACTGTACGAAATCTGTGTGCGCTATCTGACCAATCCGAGCCATCTGACGATGCGCGAGGCTTGGGAATGGTGGCGGCCCATCCTGTCGGGCACCCCCGACACGGAAGCCGGCGATGAAGCCAAGCGCGAATACAAGTACTTCAAGCGCGATTATCTGCGTCCCGCGATCGCGGAAGTGAATGCCGTCACGAATATCTTCGTTGAACTGATTGAACATCGCGAAGGTCGGCGGGTCGCCGAAATCCAGTTCCGGGTAACCGAGCGCAAGCAGCCGATGCTTGCGCTCGACGAGCATCCAAACGTGTTCGACAGTACCCTGGTCGACCGGATGGTGAAGATCGGTATTCCTTTGAAGGAAGCGCAGACGCTTTACGCGGACAGTGAGGAAAACCGGATTCGTGCGGCCCTGCAAATGACGGAGCAGCGGATGCGCAGTACGACGCTGCCGCCCGTACGCAGCGCGCCTGCGCTCTTCAAGGATGCGCTGAAGAAGGGCTATGCACCGCCTGTCGAGGCGTTGCCCTCGACGCCCGCTGGCAAGGCGCTTGCCGGGGCGCCCGCGGACGATGCGAAGGCTCGGCTACTGGGCGAGTACATGGCATATCGGCGCAAGGAAGCGCAGGCACTGTACGAAGAGCAAGGTGAGGCGGAGCGCGAGGTGGCGCGGCACTCATTCGAGGAAGACGAATTGCCGGGTCTCGGCGCGCACATGCGTGACGATTGGCGCCGGCGCGGTCTCGAGTCGAAGCTGACGGAAACCGCATTCTTCGATTGGCTCGCGCGCAAAACCTGGGGCGAGCCGACGGACGGCGATCTGCTCGCGTTCACGTTGAGTCAATCGCGAGCTGCCTGATTTCGATGAAGCGCGCCGTGATCGGCGCGCTATTTTTCCTGCTCGTTACGACGGGTCGGACAGCATCTGCTCGATCTGTCTGAGAATGTCATCGCGCTTGTCACGCGACAAGCCACGCAGCTTCAGTTCGAGGCGATCGTCGCCGTATGACTTCAAGTCGCCCACGGACACACCACCCAACTTGATATCCAGCCGCTGGGCGTAACGCTGGCGTCCCGCCGGCTTGGCGCTTTCCTGCGCCGTCGCCCTTCCCTTCACGATGTCTGCGACCTGGCGGGTGCTCAGATCGTCGGAGAGAATCTTGTTGATGAGGCGCAGCGTGGAGTCCGTGCCGCGCGCCGAGTGATAACGGCCGACCTGATACGCCATGTTCGAACCGAAGCGGTCCGCTCGCGCGACCATCTCCTGCATCACGGGCTCTGGCAATTTCGCAATCGACAGCGCGACGGCGATGGTCGACTCATCAAGGCCGAGATGCTCGGCGAGTTCCTTCTGGCTCTGGAAGTGTTTTTCGTCCAGGAAGCGGCGCCAGACGACCGCGTTATCGAAGACGGTCTGCGAATCGCGCTGGACGTTGAGATCGTAGCCGAGCTTGTAGCTCTGAATTCCGATCGGCAGATCGACGACGAGCGCCTTCACCGTCTCCTTGTTGGCTTCCTTTAACGCGCGAACACGTCTGCCACCATCGCTGACGAAGTAGCTGCCCGGATTGTCGTAATCGGGGATGACATGGATAGCCTGCTGCTGGCCTTGCTTCGCAAGGTTGACAGCGAGTTCGGCGATCGACGACTTGACGTAGAAGTAGCGCGGATTGAACGGGCTCGGTTTGATCGCCTTCAGCGGCAGTTCGATGATCTGCCCCGGACGATAACCGTGCTCGGCACGCCAGGTGCGGTATTCAATCGTCTCGTTTGCAACATCCCCCGCTTCGGCTTCGCTGGGCAAGGGCGACGGCGCAGCGGGACTCTTGAATGCGGCGATGTTCGCGTTCTTCGGCGCGTTTTGCACCAGGCCGTCGATCGCATTGAGCCGGTCGAGTGCCGTGCGCTTTTCGCTGCTGGTCGAATCGGGGCGAGCCTGGAAGCCTTTGGCGAATTGGGACGGTTTCATTCAGGTACCTTTATGCGCATAAATTCAGGGAAGCAGGGCGGCGATCTCGTCGGCGCATGCGCGAATCTCGAGGCTGGCGAGCTTGGCGCCCCGATCATTCATCTGCAAGACCGTCTGACCGAGCGCCATTGCCTGTTTGTACGCCTCGCGCGTGGGAATCTGAGTGCGTAGAAGCGGGAAGCCGAGTTCCTCCAACGCGCGTTTCAGCTCGCGGGTCAGCATTCGCTTCTCTTCGGTCTTGTTGAGGAGGAAGACAGCACGCAGATCCTCGTTCATGACCTGCGCCTGTTGGACCAGCTTGACGAGACCTACGCTCGACCAGTAGTCCGCCGGCGACGAGGACGTCGGAATGACTGCGACGGTCGCGGCGAGGAGAACGACGCCCGAGACCTTCTCTGTGATCGACGGCGGGCAGTCGACGACGATCAGGTCGTAGTCGGCGACGAACTTCTTGATCTCGCGATGGATTTGCGCGCCGGCCTCGGAGAGATTGACGACTGGAAAAGGGATGCCGGAGTCGCTATCCGAGGCTGCGCTGGCCCAGTGGATGAGAGTGTTTTGGCCGTCAGCATCGACGACGAGAACGCGCTTCCCGCGTTCATGGAAGGCTGCGCCGAGGTGCATCGCAATTGTGCTCTTACCGACCCCGCCCTTCTGTTGTGTCACTGCGATGATTTCTGCTGCCAATGTTCACCTCCTCTTTTTGGACGCCGCTGAATTTTACCTTGATGATTTTGTAATTCAAACATTTTTGGTTAGATGCAACGGTTATAGGCCGTTTGCACACGGCTTTATGCGCATAAAGCGGGTGGGGTTAAGTTGAGTGTGAATCCGGGGGCGGCAGCCGATTGTTCCGGGCGTCTGAATTGACCGCGTCGCTGGCTGCGTAGCAGGGACTCGAGTGGCACTACCTCAGCTTTGTATCTACGCGGCCTTCGTAGCGCAGCCAACTCGAAGGCGAGGTCGGTTTATGCGCATAACGTTGGTGAGCGCAGTGGGCGGAGATGCAATCGACGGGATCGCCAGCACCTTTATGCGCATAAATTCGACCGCGCGCAAAGCAGCGGCAAGAGCGGGAGCGAGCGACGAAGTCGGATGCGGGACACCCCGCTAGAGAAAGCCCATCGACGCGCTGCCGGCCGCCGAAGCGCAAGCGTCGACTATGTCATGCGTGGGACCAACGCATCATCACCGGGCGAATCACAAGCCCCACATACGACCACAACATCGCCCGACCACAGCCGCTAAAATCCCAGCACCTTCTCACATCGACATACCGGCCATGATCACGATCTATCACAACCCGCGCTGCTCGAAATCTCGCGGCGCATGCGAACTCATCAACGGCGTCTACAACCCGTCGAATGAACCTGTCGAGATCGTCGAGTACCTTCGGACACCGCTATCCGTGGCGCAACTCAAGGAACTGAACCGGATGCTGGGCAGCACGGTCCGCGAAATGATCCGCGACTCGGAGCCGGTCTATAAGGAACTGGGCCTTGCTGACACCTCGTTGACCGACGATCAGCTATACGAAGCGATGGCCGCGAATCCGATCCTGCTTCAACGCCCGATCGTCGTCCGCGATGGGCGCGCAGTCATCGGTCGCCCGCCGGAGAATGTGAAGGTTCTGTTTGCCGCTCCGGCGAAATAGAAACAACAACGCGCGCGGCGGCGGATGACCGTCACGCGCGCTCGATCAAACAGACGCTCTCAAGCCTTCGCGCCGAGAACCGCTTCCTTCGTCACGATCTTTGTCGGGATGATGCGGAGTTCGGTGAACGCGTCGGCGATTTTCTGCTGTTCGGCCAGCACACCAGCATCGATTGGTTTGTAGACATGCGCGTAGTGTCGAAGGCCCGCTTCGATGACATTCGCGTCGAGCCCCTGAATCGGCGCGAGCTGCGCCGCTGCTTCTGCGTAGTGCTCGCGAACCCACGCACCTTCCTTCCCGACTTCAGTCACGACGGCATCGACTAGCTCACCGTTCTGTTGCGCGAAGGTGCGCGCGCTAAGAAAGAACTGATGGTGATTGACGATGCCCGTACCGTCGGTCAAGAGTCTTGCATTCGACTGCCGCTTTGCTGCTTCGAGGAACGGATCCCAAATGGCCCATGCATCGATTGCACCGCGTTCGAATGCTGCGCGCGCATCGGCGGGCGGCAAAAAAACAGTTTGAATGTCGGTGTATTTCACACCGGCTTTCTGCAACGCAGCGACGAGAAACCAGTGAACGTCGGAGCCCTTGTTGAACGCCACACGCTTCCCTTTCAGGTCCGCAACGGATTGAATCGGGGCATCGCGATGAACGAGGATGCCCTCGGCTTGCGGCGTCGGAATCTCATACGCGGTGTAGACGAAATTGGCGCCAGCGGCCTGTGCGATAACGGGCGGCGCCTCCCCCACATAACCGAAGTCGATCGAACCGACGTTCAGTCCTTCGAGCAACTGCGGGCCTGCTGGAAATTCAGTCCATTTCACATTGACGCCCTGCGCAGCGAAACGCCTTTCAAGCGTTCCATGCGCCTTCAAGAGCACTAGCGTGCTCGCGGCCTTTTGATATCCGATGCGGATTTCTTTTGCACGGCTGTCCGCGAATGAAGGAAGCGCGGCCGAGGCCAGGAGTGCGCCGGCTCCCGCCAGGAAGGCTCGGCGTGTGAACGTGCGATGTTGAGACATAGGCGGATGCGATATAGCGAAAACGGACGCAACATGGACCGATTGCGCTCAACGATAAGCCGGGCGTCAACCGGCACGAACCGATAAATTCGCATAAGCAAATCACTGCGTGGCAGCTCGATCCGATTAGCCGGCCTGGCAGGAATTGACGCCGGGCTGACCTTTTTGCCGGTGTCGATTTCCCTACACTTCGGCGATCGTACTGACTCCGGAGACCAGCATGCTTGAACTCAGACCGTCATGTGAAGGATGCGGCAAGGCGCTGCCGCCAAACGCCAACGATGCAATGATCTGCAGCTTTGAATGTACGTTTTGTGAGAACTGCGCGCTCGCCGCTTTGCAGAACGTCTGTCCCAACTGCGGGGGAAACTTTCAACATCGTCCGATTCGTCCAACGGCGATGCTTGGAAAACACCCAGCATCTTCCGAGCGACACCCCGTCGGCGTCGACAACGTCGCACATGGCGGCTATCTGGAGCGTTATCGCGATATACCGCCATCTGAGCGCTAGACGAGGAAAAGGGCGCCGCGAGCGCCCTTTTTATGATGCCGTGCGCAAGACCGCAAGCTCAGGTTTTGCCGCCGCCATCAAGTCCACTACCCGTGCGCCACACCTGTTTTCCTCGCTCGGAAAGCTCGCCGCAGCTGTGAGTTTCGTCCGCCTGCGTGCCTTCTACGGCCATCTCGCCGCCCGGCTGTTCCAGCGAGCGCGGCTTGTGCTGCTTCCGCACGGCAAACGCTTCGTCATGCGATTTGCCTGAATGGTCCAAGCTCATGATCAATTCCTCCCGATCGGTTCACAACGGTTCTCGCTTCGGCATCAGACAACCAAGAGAACCATGAGGCACCTCCTATCAGTTCGAAAAATCTCCTGTCCACAAGTTCAACCTGAAGCTGTCCTGCCAAGCGATATCGCGCACCGTTTGTTGCGCGGGGCGACAGCCCGACGATGCGCTTGATTGATAAGGCAAAGATTCGACCTATCCACAGGGTTATCCAGAAAATCTGTGGATAACTTGTGCGGCCCTCAAGTTATCCACTGCCCGCCAGAAAAGCGTCATATCCGGGTCGGAAAACAGCCCGCCTACGCGACACATCGACCGTTATGATTCACAGGTCGCACCCCCTTTTCGCGCTATTGCGCCAACCGAGGAAGGAAGACATGGCCCATCACATTGCAGTCGTCGTCGGCAGCTTGCGCCGCGACTCGACCAACCGCCAGTTGGCGAAGGCGTTGGTTTCCCTCGCGCCTTCAGATTTTTCTTTCGAGTTTCTCGACATCGGCTCTCTCCCGCTCTATAGCCAGGATTACGACGACGACTTCCCAGAAGTCGCACGAAACTTTAAACAGCGAATCCAGGCTGCAAACGGATTGCTATTCGTGACCCCCGAATACAACCGCTCTATGCCCGGCGTGCTGAAAAACGCGCTCGATTGGGGTTCGCGTCCTTGGGGTCACAACGTATGGGGCGGCAAGCCAGGCGCCGTGATCGGTACGTCGCCGGGCGCGACGGGCACGGCGCTCGCGCAACAGCATCTACGCAACGTGCTTTCCTATCTAGACGTCGCGACGCTCAGCCAGCCTGAGATGTTCATCAAGCATACGGCCGGCCAGATCGACGAGAACGGCAACATTACGAACGACGACACACGCAAATTCCTGCAGAAATTCGTCGATCGATATGTGGACTGGGTGAAGCGGCACGTCGGGTAACGCGCGGAGCGAGCAAGCACCTAAGCGGCGCCTGACATCAGGCGCCGCAACGCTAGCCGATGCTAGCGACGGTGATCGGGATGCCCCGTTACCCGATCCCATCCATGCCGCACAGCAGCCTTGAACCGCTCCCAGCTGCCCATACCCGCCGAACTTTCGCGTTCCCAGTCCTTCTGCACTTCCGGCTCGACCTCGTCCCACGATCGGTCCTGATAGCGAATCTCGCGAGCCATCGTCGCGCCGTAGTGGTACGCCGGCACGTACTCGTCGTAGCGCAATCCCTCGTGCGCATACTCCGAGTCGTAGTGGCTGCGGAAGTCCTCTTCGTATTCGAGAAACTCGTCCGGCACCTGTTGCGGCATCGCTTGCGCGGGTGCGGCGGTGTCGGGCGTCATCACGGCGCCTGAACCTGCAATGCCCGCCGACGCGATTGCGGCAGCCGCTGGCGTGTCCTCCTGAGTCGCCGCCGGGCGGTTGCTGCCCGTGGGTACGCCATAGTTGGGCACCGCCGACGCCGACCGTTCCACATCGTCCTCACGCGCAGCGGACACATGCGGAACCTCTGGGCGCATCACCGCCCCGGCGCCCGGCGCACTCGCGGCGGCGAGCGCTTCAGCCGACGTCTCGTCGACGGGCGGCACGCCATGCAGCACGTCCATGCGCGCGCGCTTGCGAGCCTCTTCTTCGGCAAGCAGCGCGTCGCTGGACGGCTGCACTGCCGTCGGCGTCGCTCCCGGCGTGCCGATGCCGAGTTCATCGAACACCGAATGTTCGCGACGTGCTTCGGCTCGCGTCTCCGACGAGCGCGCGTCGACGTCAGGCGCACGCTCGCTCACTTCGATGGCGCCGAACCGGGTCAGCGAGTTGCGCGCGAGTTCCGCATGCGACTCGCTCGCGGCGTTCACCGCCACGAGCACGGCGCCGCGCCGCACGGCTTCCGTATAGCGCTCCGCTTCGGGCGCGGTCGGGCCCGACGTCGAGAACAGGCTTGAGAGGAATCGTTCGATATTGGCGATGACGCCGGGAGAATGCGCGGCGGCTGCATCGGCGGGCGTTTCGGGGTTCGCCTGCAACTCGATGTCGCTGGATGCGAAGCCGGTCTGCACGAGCATGTTGCGCGCGCTTTCGGCTTGCGCGTAGGTGTCGAAAAGACCAATCACGGTGTGTCGCATGTCTGTCTCCGTGGCGTTCTGGACGAGTGCGGCGGCGCGCCGCTGCACTCTCGATGCGGAGAAAGCCGCAACCTTCATGCCGGGCTGCACATGCGCGGACTGGCGGGAAAGTCCTGAGACGGCCGGCCCGCGACGGCCCCAACGCCGTCGCGTGGGTGGGCACGTCGACCGTATGGCGCGCTTTTACAAATGGCTGGTAATCCCCGGCAACGGCCGCTTAGCCGGCGGGATGCGTCGGCGGATGCGCGAGATCGCGCTGCAGGGTCTGCAGGAATTTGTCGAGCAGCGCGATATCGAAGGGCTTCGACAACACGCGCGCATCGACATGACGTGCGCGCTCGAGTTCTTCCGCATAGCCGGTCACGAGAATCACGGGAAGCTTCGTTTCGAATGCCTGCACGCGCTCAGCCAGATCGATGCCGTTCAGCTTGCCCGGCATGTGGATGTCGGAAATCACGAGGTCGAACGGAAAGGGCTCGCCCGTGTCCTTCTGCTTCGCATGCGCCGCGTCGAAACGTTCCATCGCCGCGTCGGCGTTGAACACGCAGGTGACCTCGTGGCCCATCATCTGCAGCAACGCCTCCGTGCCGGCCGCGACTTCATCGTTGTCCTCGACAAGCAGGATGCGCAAACCATGCGGCGCCCCCGCTTCTTCCGCGACGGGTTCGGCGGGCCGCTCGACTTCGGGCGCGTGCGTGGCGCGCGGCAGATACAGCCGCACCGAGGTGCCCGCGCCGATGGCGCTGTCGATCGCCGCGAGTCCGCCTGAGCGCTCGCAGAAGGCGAACACCTGCGGCAGGCCGAGACCCGTGCCCATGCCCTTCGGCTTGGTCGTGAAGAGCGGCTCGAATGCGCGCGACAGCACGTCGGGCGGCATCCCGACTCCCGTATCTTCCAGCGAAAGCTGCACGAAGTCGCCTGTGATCGGGAAGCCGTCTTCGTGTCTGAAGCTCACGTTGTTCGCGCGCACCGTGTAGCGGCCGCCGTTCGGCATCGCATCGCGGGCGTTGACGGCGACGTTGATCAGCGCCAGTTCGAGTTCGGCGACGTCGACCTGCATCGGCCACAGGCCCGAGCCGACGTCCATCACCAGCGCGACCTTCGCGCCGAGCGAAGCACGCAGCAGATCGCGGCAGCCGGGCAGCCAGCGTTCGACGTCGAGCGTTTCGTTGCGCAGCGGCTGCTTGCGCGCCACGCCGAGCAGCTGTCTCGTGAGCGACTGCCCGCTCTTGAGCGCGCGCTCGATGGCGGACAACTCGCGATCGAACGCCGCCGCGCCCCGGCGCCGCACGATCTGCGCGTTGGCCGAGACGATCATCAGCAGATTGTTGAAGTCGTGCGCGACGCTGCCGACGAGATTGCCGAGCGCTTCCATCTTGCGCGATTGCCGGTAAGCGGATTCGATCGAACGCCGCATCGATGCTTCCGCCTGCCAGCGCTCCCACGCTTCCTCTTCGGCGCCGAGACGCTTGAGCGACAGCCAGATCACGCACCACAGCACGATGGACGGCACGAACGTCGACAGGATCAGCACACTCAGATGGCGATACCACGCGGCCCAGATCGCCGACGTGCGATAGCCGACGGCCACGTAAGCGGGATACGAACCGACGCGGCGGAACGCGACGATCAGGCTTTCGCCGTCGACGGTCGAGCGGACCCGCACGACGCCTGCGCGTCGTCCTTCGGCGAGCGCGTCGGTGTACGCGTTGTGTCGCACGGGCTCTTCGACCTTCGACGGCGGACCGACGGGATAGCGCGCGAGCACGGCGGCGTCGGAGCGTGTGAGGGCCATCGTCATCGGCGAATCGTTGCCGCCCAGCAGTTCGCGATAGAACGCCGCGAAATAGCTGGGACGCAGCGCCACCGACACGACGCCGGCAAACGCGCCATCGTCGGCGCGCCGCGCGACGCCCGTGTTGAATACGATCTCGCCCGCGACATGCCCGACCATTACCTTCGAGACATGTTCGAGCACCTGGCCGTCACGAATGCCGACGAAATCTTCGCGCTGGTCGATCGACACGGCGGGTGCCGGATAAAAGCGGCTGCTCGCGAGCAACACACCGTCGTGGCCGAAGATCGAGACGGCCGCGACCTGCGGATAGCCGCCGCCCATCGTTTGAAGCTTCTCGTGAATCGCGGCTTCGCGCTCGCGAATGCCGTCGTCGTCGAGTCCCTGAACGAGATCGACCACGCGCGCGTCGAGCGACTCGTTCATGTCGAACACTTTCAGTGCGTGCTCTTCGGCGACGCGCACGGTGCGCAGCGTCACGTCGGTCGCGTCGGCTTCGCGCGTGCGCAGATCGCTGAACGCCATCGCCGCGACGAACACGCACGGCACCACGACGGCAGCGACCAGCAGCGCGATCAGCGTCATGCGGCGAACGGCGAAATTCTGTTCGGGAACGGCGGGAAAGAGCGCTTCGTCGGGCCGCGCGCCGGCGGCGCGCTCGTCGGGAGCGCTCACGTCGACGGAATCGGACCGGTCAGCTGTCATCGCTCAAGCCGCGCAGGCGGGCGGTAAAAAAGGGGTGAGTTCTCATCATAGGTTCAAGCGGGCGCTTTGCTCGCACGCAATGCAACAAAGGACGCGTCGCGGCAGAAGCGGCGCGGCTTCGCCGCTTTTGTCATACGAGTTCGCAAATCAGCGACGAATCTGGAAGCGCAAACGTACACAAAAGGAAAAGTACGACCATTCTTCTGACGAATGCTTACGTTTTTACTCGAATCCGACAAAATCGAGTTAAATTCGTTCGTCGAATGCTTTCTGGCGAGTTGCCTTTCCGCCAATTTGCTTCGAGAATTGCGCCACGATAAATAATCAGCCCGCCATGATCGGGTGAATTCCGCGCGAGGGACGGTGCATTGCACGTGATGCAAGGCCGACAAGATCCTCGCGGAGACCAGCGGGGCACCACGGAGCCATGAACGCCGTCTTGCCGCCGCAGAATTATCTACGGGGTAGGGTTCGAAAATGCCGGTCATATCCGTCGTCCATTGCGTGCAGACCGCCGCCACGCGCCGCACGCGTCACATCGGCGGCGCGCGCGGTCCGGTGCGCACAGCATCGCTCGCGCCGATCGATCCGGTTGGCGAGTTTGCCCATGTCCAGGCGGGTCCGACGCGCAATCGCGCGAGCGGGCGCTAAAGTTCGCCCAGGCACTGCCGTTAACACGCAAGAGCCCACTCCGTTTCCAATCCGCCGCCATGTCTTTGCCCATTGTGATCGCCGATGACTCGCTGCTTGCCCGCAAGGTGCTCACGAAGGCTTTGCCGCAGGATTGGGACGTCGACATTACCTACGCGTCCAACGGCCGCGAAGCGCTCGAGCATTATCGCAAGGGGCGCGCGTCGGTGATGTTTCTCGATCTGACGATGCCCGACATGACGGGCTATCAGGTTTTGGAGGCCCTGCAGCACGAGGACCTGAACACATTCGTGATCGTCGTGTCCGCCGATGTCCAGCCGATGGCAAGGGAACGCGTGCGCGCGCTTGGCGCGCTGGCATTCATCCCGAAGCCCGTGACCACCGAGGCGGTGCTTCCCATCCTCAAGGAGTACGGGTTGTATGTCTGAGCCAGTCCTCAACGAAGATCAGCGCGACGCGCTGCAGGAGGTCGCCAATCTGGCGATGGGCCAGGCCGCGACGCGCCTCGCTCTGCTGCTGGATGCGTTCATCGAGCTGTCCGTGCCGCGCGTGCGGGTGGTGGCCGTGCGCGAAGCAGCCCCGGCGCTGCGCGAGATGACGGGGATCAACGAGCCCGTCAGCGCCGTGCGACAGGGCTTTCGCTCGGACATCAAGGGCGAGGCGCTGGTGATCTGCCGCAGCGGCAGCATCGAGCAGCTTTGCTCGCTCGTGAGCGATCCGTACGCCAAGTCGGCTTATGAAGCGACCACGCAGGAAGAACTGGTGTTCGACGTCGCGAACATCCTGACGGGCGCGTGCGTGTCGTGCATTCTCGACCAGCTCGGACGCACGCCCGTGTTTTCGGCGCCCGGCCTGCTCGGCTCGGCGATGTCGCTCGACGATGTGTTCCAGCCGAACGTTCTCGCGTGGGAAGTCGCGTTGCTGGTCGAAGTGAATTTTGCGTTAGAGGATCAGAGTTTCCGCGCCCACCTCGTGATGCTGATGGCGGAAGACTCGATCCGTCATTTGAGCACCGCGCTGGACGCGCTGCTTTCCAGCATATGAATGCCCCGCTTCCCTCGCTGAGCGACCTGGTTGTCGAACGGGTCGGCTTTGGCATTTTCGTTCTCGACCGTCAGATGAACGTGCTGATGTGGAATCGCTTCATGCACGATCACAGCGGTCTGTCGGCCGAGCAGGTGGTCGGCAAGTCGATATTCTCGAGCTTTCCCGAACTGCCGCGCGTGTGGCTCACGCGCAAACTCGAAAGCGTGTTCCAGCTGGGCAGCTTCGCGTTCAGTTCGTGGGAGCAGCGCCCCTATCTGTTCAAGTTCGATCACGACCGGCCAATTACTGGCGGCGTCGATTTCATGCAGCAGGACTGCACCTTCATGCCGATCATGCGCGATCGCGAGGTGGAGGCCGTGTGCGTGACGGTGTGCGACGTGACGCATGTGAGCATCATGCAGCGCGAGCGCGAAGAAGCCGTCGCGAAGCTGCAGGAATATGCGGACCGCGACGGCCTCACGGGCATCGCGAACCGCCGCTATTTCGAAGCGCGTCTGCGAGACGAATACACGCGCTGGCAGCGCTACGGCGGCGAACTGTCGATCCTGCTGTTCGATCTCGATCACTTCAAGAAGATCAACGACCAGTTCGGTCACGTGGTCGGCGATACGGTGCTGCGGGAGATGGCGCAGCGGGTCGCGCACGTGGTGCGCGCGCAGGATACGTTCGGGCGCTTCGGCGGCGAGGAGTTCGCGTTGCTGCTGCCGTGCACGCCGCTGGAAGATGCGATGCTGGTCGCGGAGAAGATCCGCAATACGATCGGCGAAACGCCCGTCGACGTGCAGGGCGTCGATGTGCCCGTGACGGCGAGCGTCGGCTGCGCGGCTGCGCGGGCCGGGGTGCCGGCTTACGAAGCGCTGATCAACGAGGCGGATGCTGCGCTGTACAGCGCGAAGCGGCAAGGGCGCAACCGGTCGGTTGCGTTTATCTGAGGTTCAGGCGGATTGGACGCGTTGCCGAGCGGCAAGCCGCGTCCAGCGTCCTCGATTTACTTCTTCGTCATCCACGAGTCGACGACGCGCCATTGACCGTCGCGCCGGACGAAGTCGTCCTTGAAGCCGAACACCGCGGCGTCACCGTTCGGCGCCATGAAATGATTCTCGCCCATGACGACGGCCTGATCGCCGTCGACGCGCACCTGCACATTTTGCAGCGTTTGGGTCGAGCCGGCGGGCGGGGGCGGCGCGCTTAGCACATCGCTCTTCGAACGCGCCTTGCCGGACGGGGTGATCTCGCGGTACGAATCGTCGAGCAGCAATTTGAGCGTGTCCGTGTCACGATGCATGCTTGCCTGCACCCAGTTTTCTTCCAGCTGGCGGATCACGGTTTCGTCGTTTTGCGCGGCGAACGCTGGCGCAGAGAGAGCGAACGCGGCCAGAAGCGGAGCAGCCAGATAAATATGCAGTTTCATGATTTTTCCTTTGCTGGAATAGATTTGCGTAATTCGGCAAATAATTTGGTAAATACCTGAATGCGGAATTTATCCATTGGTATTGGCGCCAATGAAGATGGATTTAAGGAGGCGATTCAATCCATGTCGATAGGGCGTCGCCCCGCGCTGGCTGGCCGCGCGGACCTGTTTGTGTCGCGACCGACTTCATCGATGTCGAAGACGAATATAGTCTCAACTAGCTTTTCAATATCTCAGACAAGTCTTAATTTGAGATAATGGATTGGCGCCTTCGAATAATCGGATCGATTTGAAGGCGATTTGCGGCTGACCGTCGCTTCGCTCGCGAATGTCACGATCCGGCGAGCTGACCAGACCGCGCATCGTCCGGGGCGCACGCGCCGCGCCTTGTACGGGCGGCCGCCGTTTCTGCGTCCGCTATGAAAGGTTGGTATACTTTTGCCCGTTTTCCGGTCTTCCGGCCGGTGTTTCGCGCGTGTCCGCGCGCGCGGGCGGCTTGCCCTGCGGGTAGGCATGACTTCTTGATCGCCCCGTGGTGGGTGTCTCAGCGGAGATCGTCTTGGCCGTTTCCAATCTCGTCGTGGACGACACACAAACTGACGCAGCCGCCGCAAGTTCGGGCAGCTCGTTTTATCTCGCGATGCGCATCTTGCCGCCTGCGCAGCGCGATGCGATGTATCAGGTCTACGCGTTCTGCCGCGCCGTCGACGATATCGCCGACAGCGACCTGCCGCGCGCCGAGCGCGCCGCGGGCCTCGAACGCTGGCGCGCCGACATCGACGCGTGCTACGCCGGCTCGCCGCGCGCGTCGCTGCTCGAGCTGACCCGGCACATCCACACGTTCCATCTGCAGCGCGAAGATTTCCACGCGATGATCGATGGCATGGCGATGGACGCTGCCGCCGACATCTGCGCGCCCGACGAAGCGACGCTCGATCTGTATTGCGATCGTGTTGCGAGTGCAGCCGGCCGGCTATCGGTGAGAATTTTCGGGATGCAGGAGCAGCCAGGCATCGAGCTGTCGCACCATCTGGGCCGCGCGCTGCAACTGACGAACATCCTGCGCGACATCGACGAGGACGCGGAGATCAACCGCTGCTATCTGCCGTACGAGTTGCTCGCGCGCGAAGGCATCGCGACGTCGAGTCCGCTCACGATCGCCGACGATCCGTCGCTGCCGCGCGTCTGCGCGACGCTCGCGGAGCGCGCGAAGCAGCATTTCGCCGCCTCCGACGCGATCATGGATGCACAACCGCGTGCGCAGGTGAAGGCGCCGCGCATCATGTCGGGCGTGTATCGCGTGCTGCTCGAGCGCACGCTGGAACGCGGCTTCGACATTCCGCGTACGAAGGTCCGCAAGCCGAAGCTGCGGATGCTGGCCATCGTCGCGCGGTACGCGCTCTTTTGATGCGAAAGCTGGTTCACGTGATCGGCGCAGGGCTGGCCGGTCTTGCCGCCGCCGTGCAACTGCAGCGGCGCGGCGCGCAGGTCGTGCTGTACGAGGCGGCCGAACAGGCTGGCGGCCGCTGCCGCACGTGTTACGACCGGGCACTGGCGGCGACCGTCGACAGCGGCAACCATCTGGTGCTGTCCGGCCAGCAGGCCACGTTGAACTACGTGCGGGCGATCGGTTCCGCCGACGATCTCGTCGGGCCGACGCAGCCCGAATACCCGTTCGTCGACCTCGCGACGAACCAGCGCTGGACCGTGCGGATGTCGCAAGGGCGATTTCCAGCGTGGATTTTCGAGGCGCATGCGCGCGTGCCGGACACGCAATGGACGGACTATCTGTCCATCGTGCCGCTCCTGCTTGCCAAGCCTGGCCGCAGCGTCGTGCAGACCATGCGCAGCAACGGCCCGCTGTGGGACCGCATGCTGCGCCCGTTACTGCTGGCGATGACGAACGTCGACCCGCGCCACGCGACGGCTGAACTCGCAGGCGCCGCACTGCGCGACACGTTCGTGGCGGGCGGGCCGGCCAGCCGTCCGCTCGTCGCCCGCAATGGCTTGGGGTCGGCGTTCGTCGAACCGGCGCTGCGGCTGTTGCAGCACGGCGGCGCCGCGATCCGGCTCGGCGCGCGGCTCGACGGGTTCGAATTCGCGGATGGCGAAGATGGCCTGCGTGTCGCAGCGCTGCGGCTGAACGCGGAGGAGCGCATAGAAGTCGGTGCGAGCGAAGCCGTCGTGCTGGCCGTGACGCCCGATGTGGCTCAGTCGCTGCTGCCGGGCGTGCAGGCGCCGCGCCGTTTTTCGGCGATCGTGACGGCGCATTTCGCCGTCGAGCCGCCGCTCGGCCATCCGCCGCTGATGGGCCTCGTCAACGCGACTGCGAACTGGCTGGTTGCGTCGGACGGTCGTCTTTCGGTGACGGTTTACGATGCAGGACATCTCACCGATATGCCGCGCGACGACCTCGCGCGCAAGCTGTGGGCCGACGTCGCGCAAGTGACGGGACTGTCGGCCGATCTGCCGCTCAAGTGGCAGTTGAGCGTCGAGCCGCGCGCCACTTTCGCCGCGCAACCCGACGACGAGATGCGCCGCCCGGCCACGCGCACTCGCTGGAACAACCTGATGCTCGCGGGCGACTGGACGGCAACCGGTCTGCCGCCGGGCATCGAAGGCGCGATCCGCTCAGGCCAGAAGGCCGCGGATACGCTATTGAACGAACCGATGGAACGCCGATGAACGATTTATCCATGACCCAGACGCTGGGCGAAGCACTGCCTCAAACGCTGATCGACGATCACGCTCCCGTTGCCGCCGCGCTGGCGACGGGCGCCGCACCCGTCGATGTGCTCGACGCCGCCGTCACGCGCGCCACGGACGCGATCCTCGCGGCGCAGAAGGACGACGGCCACTGGGTCTACGAGCTCGAAGCCGACGCGACGATTCCCGCCGAATACGTTCTGCTCGTCCACTACCTGGGCGAAACGCCGAACCTCGAACTCGAACAGAAGATCGCGCGCTATCTGCGCCGCATCCAGCTGCCCGACGGCGGCTGGCCGCTTTTCACGGACGGCGCGATGGACGTCAGCGCGAGCGTCAAGGCGTACTTCGCGCTGAAGATGGTCGGCGATGCGGAAGACGCCGAGCACATGGTCCGCGCGCGCGAGTGCATTCTCGCGAACGGCGGCGCGGAAGCGGCAAACGTGTTCACGCGCATCCTGCTCGCGCTGTTCGGCGTCGTCACGTGGTACGCGGTGCCGATGATGCCCGTCGAAATCATGTCGTTGCCCAAGTGGTTCCCGTTTCATCTGTCGAAGGTGTCGTACTGGGCGCGCACGGTGATCGTGCCGCTGCTCGTGCTGAACGCGAAGCGGCCCGTCGCGCGCAATCCGCGCGGCGTGCGCATCGACGAACTGTTCCGCGGCGCACCCGTCACGACGGGCCTGCTGCCTCGTTCGGGCCATCAGAGCAAGAGCTGGTTCGCGTTCTTCCGCGCCGTCGACGGCGTGCTGCGTGTAACCGATGGCCTGTTCCCGAAGGCGTCGCGCGAGCGAGCGATCAAGGCAGCCGTCAGCTTCGTCGATGAACGCCTGAACGGCGTGGACGGTCTCGGCGCGATTTTCCCGGCGATGGCGAATTCCGTGATGATGTACGACGTGCTCGGCTATTCCGCCGATCACCCGAACCGCGCGATCGCCCGCGAGTCGATCGAAAAACTGCTCGTCATCCACGAAGACGAGGCGTATTGCCAGCCGTGCCTGTCGCCCGTGTGGGACACGTCGCTCGCGGCGCATGCGCTGCTCGAAACGGGCGACACACGCGCCGAGGAAGCCGCCGAGCGCGGCCTCGCATGGCTGCGTCCGCTGCAGATTCTCGACGTGCGCGGCGACTGGATTTCGCGCCGTCCCGACGTGCGGCCGGGCGGTTGGGCGTTCCAGTACAACAACGCGCATTACCCCGATGTCGACGATACGGCTGTGGTCGCGATGGCGATGCAGCGTTCGGCGGCAATCACGAAGTCGAACGTCGATGCCAACGCCATTGCGCGTGCCCGCGAATGGGTGGTCGGCATGCAGAGCAGCGACGGCGGCTGGGGCGCGTTCGAGCCGGAAAACACGCAGTACTACCTGAACAACATTCCGTTCTCGGACCACGGCGCACTGCTCGATCCGCCGACGGCCGACGTATCAGGCCGCTGCCTGTCGATGCTCGCGCAACTCGGCGAAATGCCCGCGACGAGCGAGCCCGCACGCCGCGCGTATGACTATCTGCTGAAAGAGCAGGAAGCCGACGGGAGCTGGTACGGCCGTTGGGGCATGAACTTCATCTACGGTACGTGGACGGCGCTGTGCGCGCTGAACGCGGCGGGCATCTCGCTCGAAGACGCGCGCATCAAGCGCGCCGCGCAGTGGCTCGTGTCGATCCAGAACGCGGACGGCGGCTGGGGCGAAGACGGCACCAGCTACAAGCTCGACTATCGCGGCTACGAAAAGGCGCCGAGCATTCCGTCGCAAACGGCATGGGCGCTGATGGGCCTGATGGCCGCCGGCTATGTCGATCATCCCGCCGTCGCGCGCGGCATCGAGTATCTGCAACAGGAACAGCGCGATCACGGCCTGTGGGACGAAGAGCGCTTCTCGGCGACGGGCTTCCCGCGCGTGTTCTATCTGCGCTACCACGGATATCGCAAGTTCTTCCCGCTGTGGGCGCTCGCGCGTTACCGCAACCTGAAGCGCACGGGTGAGAAGCGCGTCACCTTCGGCATGTGATGGCAGCGCGGCCCGATCTCATGAACACGAACCTGCCGGTCATCGCCGTGACCGGCATGGCGTTCGAAGCGCGTATCGCGCGCGGCAAAGGCGTCGAAGCGGTCTACGCTGCGCGCGCCGATCTGCTCGAACGCGCGCTGAATGCGGCCGTTGCGCGCGGCTGCGCGGGCATCGTCAGCTTCGGCACGGCGGGCGGCCTCGCGCCCGATCTCGCGCCGGGCACGTTGATCGTCGCGAGCAGCGTGCATAGCCCGCTGGGCGTCGTGGAAACCGATCTGCGCTGGGCGGGCCGTATCGTTACCGCGCTCGACGGCACGCCGCTGGCGGCGAAGCTGCGCCGCGGGCCGATCGCGGGCGTGGCCGCACCGCTCGTCGGTGCAGCCGACAAGGCGGCGCTGCATGCATCGACAGGTGCGCTCGCCGTCGACATGGAATCTCACCTTGCGGGCGCAATCGCCGAGGCGAACGGGCTGCCGTTCGTCGTATGCCGGGCGATCGTCGATCCGGCGTGGCGCACGCTGCCGTCCGCCGCAACGGCCGGTTTGCGCGACGACGGCACGACAGCCATCGGTCCCATCCTGCGCGAACTCGCGCGCCAGCCGTCGCAACTGGGCGGTTTGCTGCAGGTCGCCGCCGACGCGCGCGCCGCGCGCGCGACCCTCGTTGCCGCGCGTCAGCTGCTGGAACGCTCGGGCGCGCTCCGCTCGCTCTGACCCTCGCCCGCGCGGGATGCGCGGAAAGCGAAATAGTGTGCTGGCCTTGAATACCTAGGGAAAACCCTTATCTCTGGTATAGTGCTAGGTATTAACCCTAGGTCGCGCCTATGAGCGCGGCCACGCTATATCCGAAGAGGGACCGCAATGAATTTCCACACACGCAAATGGGTCAAGCCCGAAGATCTCAACCCCAACGGCACGCTGTTCGGCGGCAGCCTCCTTCGCTGGATCGATGAAGAAGCCGCGATTTACGCGATCTGCCAGCTCGACAATCAGCGCGTCGTGACCAAGTTCATGTCGGAGATCAACTTCGTCAGTTCGGCGCGTCAGGGCGACATCATCGAACTCGGCATGACGGCGACGCATTTCGGCACGACGTCGATCACGCTGCGCGCCGAAGTGCGCAACAAGATCACGCGCAAAAGCATTCTGACCGTCGAAAAGATGGTGTTCGTGAATCTCGACGAGGCCGGCAATCCGGCGCCGCATGGCCGCACGAAGATCCGTTATTCGGACGAAGCATTCGAGCGCTACAGCGAGAAGCTTCGCGCGATGCAGCAGCCGGGCGCGGTGTTGGCGTCCGAAGCCATGGAAGACGTCGATCAGGAAGCGGACGCGGCGCACTAATCGCGCTGCATCCGGCGCTGCTCGAAGTTGTATGAAAAAGCCCCGGCAGGTCGCGAGACCAGCCGGGGCTTTTCATTTGCGCTTCGGTCGCAGCGGTTTCTTTGCTTACTGCGAAGCGGGCTTGTCCGGTGCAGGTGCGGGCGTTGCGTTCTGAACCGGCGCTGTGCCCGTCGCAGGTGCGCCGGTGGATGCAGGCGACGGTGCAGCGCCTTCGCCCGGATCTTCGTAGTTCGGCAGGCTTTCGTCGTTGGTCGGCGCGCGCTTCTTGCCGCCTGTACCGCCCGTGCCGCCGGCGCCCGACGCACCTTCCGCCGGCTCGGCGGAATTCGGCAGGCCGAGCGGCGCGGCCCCGGTCGGCGCCGTGCCCGATGCGCCCGCAGGCGCTTCCGCGCCCGTATCGTCGTCGCCGTAGTCCGGCAAAGCGGAAGCCGGCGCGTTCGCGCCGCGCAGGAGTGAGCGGCGCTGCTGCGTATAGGCGTCGCGCACGAACGAGTATTTGTCGAGTGCAGCTTGCTCCAGCAGCGTCGTCGCGCCGAGCAGATCCGAACGCACGCTGACGAACTCCATGAAGTACAGCGGGTATTTGACTTCCGCGTCGAGGTAAGAGATCGGATTGGCGCGGAAATCAACCAGATAACCGAGCCCGTCGCGGAACGAACTCGGGCCGAACAGCGGCAGCACCAGATACGGACCCGACGGCACACCCCAGCGGCCGAGCGTCAGGCCGAAGTCCTGCTTGTGCTTCGGCAGGCCGGCGGGCGTCGCGAAGTCGAGCAGGCCGCCGAGACCGAACGTCGAGTTCATCGCGAAACGCATCAGGCTTTCCGTTGCGTCCTTGATGTGCAACTGGAGCAGGCTGTTCGCGAAGTTGTCGAGATCGCCGAGGTTCGAGAAGAAGTTGCTGATGGCCTGACGCAGCGGCTGCGGCGTGACCTTTTGATAGCCCTTCGCGATCGGCACGGCAACCGTGCGATCGATTGCGTCGTTGAAAGTGAAAATCGCGCGGTTCATCGGCTCCAGCGGGTCACCGGGTTTCCGGTCGGGACCCGTTGCACACCCCGTTGCAAGACTCGCGACGGCCAATGCCAGCGCGGCTGTACGCATCTTCATGCGGCTTTCCTTATTGTTTCTTCGATGCGCGGCGAGCGCGCGGTTTACCCATCAATACCGGCTGGAATACCACAGCGCCAATCAACGTGCACAAGAGGGACAGCGCCAGCAGGCGGCCCATGCTCGACGTGCCGGGATGGTGCGACAGCCACAGGCTGCCGAATGCCGTAGCCGTGGTCGCCGCGCTGAACAGCACGGCGTGCGTGAGGCTCGATTGCAGCAGGCCCGTTTGCCCCCTGCGCCACGCCATCACGAAGTAGATCTTGAACGCGACGCCGACGCCGAGCATCAGCGGCAACGCAATGATATTCGCGAAATTAAGTGGCATGCCGAAGACCACGCACAACTCCAGCGTGACGACGGCCGACACCAGCAGCGGCACGAGCGTGCGCAGCACATCGCCGAAACGGCGCAGCGTGAGCCACAGCAGCGCGGTGATCGACAGGATGGCCCACGCGCCCGCCTGCACGAACGACTTGATGATCACGTTCGCCGAATGCAGGATCGAGATCGGCCCGCCGATCGCGCCCGGTTCCGCAGCCTTCACGGCCTTCGCGAAGTTGCGCAGCATCACGTCGTCGCCGGGATCGGTGCCGGGCGGCACCTTCGGCGAAATCTCGACGAGCGCCTGGCCCGTCTTCGACACCCAGCCGTCGGCAATCTCTTTCGGCACGTTCTCGCGGGTGATTTCCGACGGCTGCAGCAAGGTCGCCAGTTGCTTGAGCGACAGCTTCAGCGGCACCGACATCGCGCGTTCAGCACGATCGCGCGTCGAGACGTCCGCATTCGCGAGCTTGTTCAGCGTATCCGACAGATGCTTGGCTTCCGCAGCGCCCGGACCGGGATGGTCTTCGGCGGCGAGCGACAGCTGGTTCGCCGTGCGTTTCAATGCGGCGACGCGCACGGCGTCGGTGGAGGCAGGCGCGGGCGTTTGCGTGAGCGCAGGCAGCAGTTGCTGTGCCGCCGCAGAAATCAGCTCGAGCTTTTGCGGCTGATCGGCGGGAATGAAGGTGGTGAGCGTCGTCGTGCGGCCCACTTGCGGCAGCTTCGACAGACGCGCCGCGATTCTGTCCGCGTCCGCCAGCGTCGGCGCCAGCGCGCGCACGTTGTTGACGGCGGCTTCGGGCGCATCGTTCAGCGAAATCAGCGTCGCCATCGACTCCGTATTCGGATCCTTCAGATGTAGCGGATTGAAGTCGAAACGCAGATGCAGCAGCAGCGGCGACGCGCCGATGATCAGCACGGCCGTCGCGATCAGCACGGGAGTGCGGTTGCGATCGAGAAAGTCGTCGACGGGCGCGAGGAACGTGAAGCCCGGCGACTCCGCTTCGCCCGGCGGGTTGAAGACCTTGATGAGCGCGGGCAGCAGCGTCATGTTGGTCAGATACGCGACGAACATGCCGACGCCCGCGATCTTGCCGAGTTCGGACACGCCGCGATAGGCGGTCGGCAGGAACGAGAAGAAGCTCTCGGCGACGGCGACGGCGGCGAGCGTCAACGGCACGCCGATGCTGTAAGCCGTGTGGATCAGCGCGGCCGCGAGACGGTCGTCGCGATTGCGCTCCTCGCGGTACTTCACGCCGAACTGCACGCCGAAGTCGACGCCGAGCCCGACGAACAGCACCATGAATGCAACGGAAATCATGTTCAGCGCATCGACCATCATCAGGCCGAGCGCAGCCGTGATGACGAGCCCGACGAACAGCGTAATGAACACGGCGACGATCAGACGTCCCGAGCGCAGCGCGAGCCACAGGATGCCGAGCACGACGAAGAACGTGACGATGCCGTTGATCTCCGCGCCGTCCTGCACCGACGCGAACTCTTCGTCGGCGAGCGGCTGTTCGCCCGTCAGGCGGATGCGTGCGCCGTATTGCGAGTCGAGATCGAGCGATGCAGCCGTCTTGCGGATGACCTCCGATGCTTTCGCGCCCGCCTGCAACGCCGCGTAATCCAGCTTCGGCTGCACGACGATGAACGCGCGCGCGGGCACCTTTGCCGCGTCCTTGTCGACGAGCGCGCGCCACGAGAAAACGGCGGGCTCGTTGGCGAGCACGTGATCGATGACGGTCGCGCTGCGCGACAACAGATTGCTCATGTCGCCGAGCTTCACCTGGCCGATCTGCAGCGGCAGCAGCAGGCTCGTCGTGAGCGTGCCCGCGAGACCGGTGAGACTCGGATCGTGCGCAAGCTGGTTGATCAGCGGACGCGCCTTGACCAGTTGCGAAGTCGTCGATTGAACCTCGGACAACGACGGGAACAGCAAGCCGTTCTTCTCGAAGAACGGGCCGCTGCCGGGCTGCATGACCGAGCTGAATTCCGTCGTTTCTTTCTGCAGTGCAGCGGCGAGGGTATTCGCGGCGGCATCCGCGTATTCGGGTGCGCCTGCTTCGACGACGACGAGCAAGGTTTGTCCGCGATCGGGAAAGGCCTTGTCGATCTGGTCTCCGAGCGCTGCCCATTGCGCATCGTTTTCGACGAGACGGCTGATGTCGGTATTGATCTTGAAGTGGTGAACGACATAAATGGCGCTCAGCACGGCGAGCACGAGCGACAGCCCGATGACCTGCAGCGGACGGCGCACCGACCAGACAACGAGGCGAACGATAGAGGACTTCAGCATTGACGCGAGCGGGGCCTTGTCACGGTTGGCATTATTGGTAGAGGGCACAAGTATACCGACGCAGCCGCCGCACGGTCGCGTTAGTGAACCAGTGCAGCTTTCCAAAGTCTGTATACTGACCCCGTAACCGCGCGGGATGCGGCCTGTCCCGCGCGGGTTCACTCCTAACTGTCCCGATGAGCGTATGAAACGTTATATCTCTGCTTTTCTGGCAGCCGCCGTGGTGTCCACCGCGGCTTTCGCACAAACCGCGCCTGATGCGATCGTGAAGAGCGCAGTCGAAGGCACGGTCAACGCGATGAAGGCCGACCCGCAGGCTCGCGGCGGCGACATGAAGAAGATCACGCAAGTGGTCGAGTCGCACTTCGTACCCGCCACGAACTTCCAGCGCACGACGCGCATCGCCGTCGGTAAAGCGTGGGCCACGGCAACGCCCGAGCAGCAAAAGCAACTGTATGAGCAATTCCAGAAGCTGCTCGTCGGCACGTATGCGGCTTCGTTGTCCCAACTGCGCGATCAGGACGTGAAGTTCAAGTTCATGCCGTCGAACGCGTCGGCGGATACGAAGGACACTGTCGTCCAGTCGCATGTGCTGAGCAACGGCGGCGACGACTCGATCGACTATCGCCTCGAAAAAACGGCGAACGGCTGGAAGATTTACGACATCAACATGATGGGCGCGTGGCTGATCCAGGTGTATCAGACGCAGTTCCAGGATCAGTTGTCGAAGGGCGGCGTCGACGGGCTCATCAAGTTCCTCACCGAGCACAACGCGCGCAGCGCGGGCTGATCGTCCACCTCTGCTGCCGCTACATGTGAGCGGCACCAAAAACAAAAGAGCGCAACGGCTAAACCGTTGCGCTCTTTTTTCATGCGGCGTCGATGCGTCTTAGTTCAACGCGGCAGCCGACGTTTGCACCTTCTTGCCCGTGCCCGCGCGCTCGATCTGTTCCAGCTTGATCTCGACGTGACGCGAGAACACGTACTCGGCGGGACGCTGCTTGTCGAGCGGAATGTCCTTGGCGAACGCGCCCGTGGTACGTGCGCCCGACAGGCTGACCTTCAGCGCCTTCAACGGATGCGCGACCGTGTCCATCACGGCTGTCGCCTCGAAGCCGCAGTGGACCATGCAGTCCGCGCACTTCTCATACTTGCCCGTGCCGTACTTGTCCCAGTCGGTGGTTTCCATCAGTTCCTTGAAGGTCTTCACGTAACCTTCGCCGACCAGATAGCACGGCTTCTGCCAACCGAACACCGTGCGCGCCGGGTTGCCCCACGGCGTGCATTCGTAGCTCTGGTTGCCGGCCAGGAAGTCGAGGAACAGGCTCGACTGGCTGAACGACCACTTCTTGCCGTTGTTGCCGCGCTTGAAGATTTCGCGGAACAGGTTCTTGGTCTTGTCGCGGTTCAGGAAGTGCTGCTGGTCCGGGGCACGCTCATACGCATAGCCCGGCGACACCGTGATGCCGTCCACACCGATCTCGCCGACCGTGTCGAAGAACTTCGCCACGCGCTCGGGTACGGCGTCGTTGAACAACGTGCAGTTGATGTTCACGCGGAAGCCGCGGCGCTTGGCTTCCTTGATGGCCGCGACGGCCTTGTCGTACACGCCTTCCTGCGAGACCGAGTGATCGTGCGCTTCGCGGTCGCCGTCGAGGTGCACCGACCAGACGAAGTACGGGTTCGGCTCGTAATCGTCCATCTTCTTTTCCATCAGCAGCGCGTTCGTGCACAGGTACACGAACTTCTTGCGCGCCATGATGCCCTTGACGATCTCCGGCATTTCCTTGTGCAGCAGCGGCTCGCCGCCGGCGATCGACACGACGGGTGCGCCGCATTCGTCGACGGCTTCGAGGCATTCCGCCAGCGACAGGCGCTGGTTGAGGATGGGATCCGGATAATCGATCTTGCCGCAACCATTACAAGCGAGGTTGCAGCGGAACAAAGGCTCGAGCATCAGCGCGAGCGGATAGCGTTTGTTGCCCTTGAGGTGGTTACGCATGATGTATGCGCCAACCCGGACTTTTTGTAGCATCGGAATAGACAAATCGTCCTCCTTAAACTTCGCGTGCAGCGAGTGGTTGCGTCAGCTTCGACGGCAACTTGAATTCAACCTTTTCTTCACGTCCCGCCATCGTCGTGACGTCGACGGGGCCCAGTGCGCGTAGCGCATCGATTACGTTCTCGACCATCTCTTCAGGTGCCGACGCGCCGGCCGTGATGCCGACCGTCGTCACGCTGGCGAACCATTCCGGCTTGACTTCCGAACCATCCGCGACGAGGTAGCTCGGCACGCCCGATTCGCTGCCGATTTCGCGCAGGCGATTCGAGTTCGAGCTGTTCGTTGCGCCCACCACCAGCAGGACATCGACTTGCGAGCTGAGTTCGCGCACGGCTGCCTGGCGGTTTTGCGTCGCGTAGCAGATGTCGCGCGTATCCGGACCGACGATGTCGGGGAACCGGCGCTTCAGCGCGTTGATGATGCCGCGCGTGTCGTCCACCGATAGCGTCGTCTGCGTCACGTAGGCGAGCGGTGTGTCGATGGGCAGTTCCAGCTTTGCGACTTCGGCTTCGCTCTGCACGAGCAGCACCTTGCCCGGAATCTGGCCGATCGTGCCTTCCACTTCGGGATGGCCCGCGTGCCCGATCAGAATCAGCGTGCGCCCCCCGGCCACATACTGACGACCCTGCACATGAACCTTCGTCACCAGCGGGCAGGTGGCATCGAGAACATCGAGACCGCGCTGCTCCGCGTCGCGTTCCACGCTTTGCGCGACGCCGTGGGCACTAAAAATGGCAACTGCGCCCTGCGGCACTTCATCGAGTTCCTCGACGAAGCGCGCGCCTTTTTGGCGAAGATTATCGACCACGTGCCGGTTGTGGACGATTTCATGACGCACATAAACTGGTGCGCCATGTTGCTGCAAAGCGCGATCGACAATTTCGATCGCCCTCACGACCCCCGCACAAAAGCCGCGGGGTTGAGCAAGGATGACTCGCATAAGCTGGCGAACTCCGACTGACGCGGGATTCCGGTCCAGATCGGTAAAAACGACCTGTTCGCCGCGTCTATATTTAGTTGATGTCTTAAATCCGACGAAAGTCGATACTTGAGACCAAACGCGCATTCTAACGCTATCGCCGTCGGTTTGCTTTTCAGGCGTACCGAACTGTGGCGTTTGCACGGCGGGCGTCGCGGCAAAAATGACCCGCTGCGGCTGTCGGCGGGAACCCTTAAACTATCGGGCTTTGCTGCGCCGACGCATGGCGTGCGCTGTCCGGCGTGCAGCAATGGAATTATCTGCGACGTCTTTCGCCGACGACGCATTCTTGAACGTATCGGAAACGCGGACTATCACATATTCGATAGCCGGCCAGTTCTCGATTTCCACGATTGGCGCAGCGTCGCGGGTGTTGCTGGCGCGCCGCGCCCGTGTGCGCGTCCGAAGCGCGCGGCTTCCATAGAGGGCTATGCATGATTGCGGCGGTTCTGTTTGTGATGGCGTGTCTGTCGCTGTTGATCTGGTGTGTGCTGCTGTTCGCGCGCGGCGGTTTCTGGCGCGCGCAGCCCGCTGCGCCGCTCGCGCGCGAATTGCGGGACGTCTGGCCGGGCGTCGCCGCCGTCGTCCCGGCGCGCAATGAAGCGGACGTGATCGCGCGGGCCGTCACCTCGCTGCTCACGCAGGACTACCCGGGCGAATTCCACGTGATCGTCATCGACGACCACAGCACCGACGGCACTGCCGACGCTGCCCGTGCCGCCGCGCTCGCGCTGCAATGCCCGGACCGGCTCACGGTGATCAGCGCAAAGCCGCTGCCGGCGGGCTGGTCGGGCAAGGTCTGGGCGCAGTCGCAGGGCATCGAGGCGGCGCGCTCGCTCGGCTACTCGCCCGAATACCTGCTGCTCACCGACGCCGACATCGGTCATCCGACCGACGCGCTCACGCAGCTCGTGATGCGCGCCGACGCCGAACAGCGCGATCTCGTCTCGCTGATGGTGCGTCTGCGCTGCGATTCGTTCTGGGAAAAGGCGCTGATTCCCGCTTTCGTGTTCTTCTTCGCGAAGCTCTATCCGTTCTCATGGGTCAACAATCCGCGCAACCGCACGGCGGGCGCGGCAGGCGGCTGCATGCTGGTGCGCCGCACGGCGCTGGAAGAAGCGGGCGGCATCGAGTCGATCCGCGCCGAACTGATCGACGACTGCAGCCTGGCCGCGCGCATCAAGCATCGCGGTGAAGGGCGCCACCCCATCCGTCTCGACGTGGCGGCGCAAAGCGTGTCGCTGCGTCCGTACGATAGCTGGCGGGAGATCTGGAACATGATCGCGCGCACCGCGTTCACGCAGTTGCGCTATTCGGCCTGGTTGCTGGCGGGCACGCTGCTCGGCATGACGATCATCTATCTCGTGCCGCCCGCCGTCGCGATCCTGCTCGGGCCGAAGGGTTTGCCGGCGTGGCTCGCGTGGGCCGCGATGTGCTGCGCGTACGCGCCGATGCTGCGCTACTACCAGCGCTCGCCGCTGTGGGCGCCGTTTCTGCCGCTCGTCGCGCTGTTCTACGTCAGCGCGACGTTCGGCTCGGCCGTGCGTTACTGGCGCGGCAAGGGCGGCCAGTGGAAGGCGCGCGTGCAGGCGCCCGCCGGGACGAATCAATGAGGCGGCTGGTCTGCCTGACCGTCCTCGCGTTCAGTGTTATGCAAAGTGCATGGGCCGACGATCAGACGAACCACGACCGCACCTCCGATTATCTGCATCAGAAGTTCGGCGTCGCGAAAGAGAAGGCCGAGCAGATCTCGAACGCGGTGCGTGTCGCGTCGGAAAAGTACGCGCTGCCCCCCGCGCTGATTCTCGCGATCATCTCGATCGAATCGCGTTTCAAGGAAAAGGCCAAGGGCGGCAATGGCGCAACGGGGCTGATGCAGGTCGTGCCCGGCGCGCATAAACGCATGCTGAAAGACGTGAAGGATCTGACCGACCCCGAGACCAACATCGAAATCGGCTCGGCGATTCTGTACGGCTACGTGAAATCGTCGGGAGGCGATCTGAATGCGGCGTTGAAGAGCTACGGCGGATCGCAGGCGTATGCGGAGAAAGTCAACGGCCGGGTGAAGACGTTCGCGGATGTCGTGAGCGTGGAGGCCAGCGCGGTGCCGGGCGCGGACCAGCCGCTGCCGTCGCGAGACGGCGGGTGCGACGCTCGCTACACGTCGCTGTGCATCGGGCCCGTGATCTACGCGAGCCCCGAGGCGGACGCCGCGAGCAGCGCGAGCGTCACGCAGCGCGCAACCAACCTGCTGAATTCGCTGCTGCCGCTGTCGCATTGAACGCCGACGCGGCCTGAAGTGTTCCGACGGCCGCGCCGGCCGTCGCATCCGATCACTTCTGCGTCAGCATCATGTACATCTGGATGACCATGTCGGGCGAAAACTGGAACGGCACCCAGCCGTGTCCCGTATGGCGCATCACCAGCAGGCGGTCGCCGTTCGACTGCTTCTGCACGGCCATCATCGGGTTCTTCGTCGACACGAAACGCCAGCCGGTGGGCAGACTTGGCGGCACTTCCGGTTCCATCGACGCGCGCGCGTTCGACAGTTCCTCGATCAGCTGAGCGAGTTGCAGCGGATGCAGTGTGACCGCCTTGCCGCCGATCGACATCGTGATTTCGTTCTGGCTGGGACGCTCGATATGCAGCGTCGGCTTTTCATCTGCGTCGGCTTGCGGTTCGGCTGCCGTTTCAACCGCTTCTTCGGCTGGCGCTTCCGCAACAACCGTCTCCGCCTGTTCGCCATCCACATGCCGATCGGTCGCGGCGTCGCCTTCGCGCGAAGCCGCGGCAGAAGCCGTCACAGCCTGAATGAGCTGAGTGACGCCCGTTTCGAGCGCGCCAAGCTGTTCCTGAAGATTCATGCGTAGTTCTCTGGTAAGACCCGCGATTTTACCTTCTGCGCGCTGACGTTAGCTTTCGACCCGGCAACGCGAGTTGTAACAAAGCGTGTGCAAGTGCGCGCAGAGAGGCTTGCGCCGTCACGCTTTCAGGTAGCCCGCTTCACGGAACCAGTCGAGCGCGTCGCGCAATCCTTCGCGATACGGGCGCGCCTTGTAGCCGAGTTCGCGCTCCGCTTTCGCCGACGTGAAGTACATCTTGTTCTTCGACATCTTCAGGCCATCGACGGTCACGAACGGCTCGCGTTTCGTGAACTTGGCGACGGCTTCGGCGCCGACCGCGAGCGGATACAGCGGCCAGCGCGGGAGTGCGATGGTGGGCGCCTCGCGTCCGACCATGCCCGCGATATCCGCGAGCATCTGCTGAAGCGGCAGATTCTCGCCGCCCAGAATGTAGCGCTCGCCGATCTTGCCGCGTTCGAGCGCGAGGAAGTGGCCCATCGCCACGTCGTCGACATGCACGAGGTTCAGCCCGGTATCGACGAAGGCGGGAATCTTGCCGAGCGCCGCTTCAACGATGATGCGTCCCGTCGGCGTGGGCTTCACGTCGCGCGGGCCGATGGGCGTCGACGGATTGACGATCACGGCGGGCAGGCCGTCGTTGGCGATCATCCGCTCGACGGCGCGCTCGGCGAGCACCTTGCTGCGCTTGTACACGCCGATCGCTTGCTGCGGTGTCATCGGCGAAGTCTCGTCGACGGATGCGCCCGAGCCCGTCACCTTCAGCGTCGCCACGCTGCTCGTGTACACGACGCGTTCCACGCCTTCCTTCAGCGCGGCGCGCATCGTCGCTTCCGTACCTTCCAGATTCGAGCGCTCGATTTCGAGCGGGTCCGGCGCCCACAGCCGGTAATCCGCCGCGACGTGCAGCAGGTAGCGCGCGCCGCGCAGTGCGGCGCGCATCGACGCCTCGTCGCGCATGTCGCCGACCGCGATTTCCGCATCGAGCGATTCGACGTTGCGGCGCGGGCTGGTCGGACGCACGAGCACGCGCACCGCAAAGCCTTTTTGCTGGGCGATGCGCGCGACGGCCGAGCCGACGAAACCGGATGCGCCGGTGACGAGTACGAGGTCGCGAGTCTGATCGGTCATTGCTGGGCGTTTTCCTGATTGCTGCCTGACGTGCCGCACGCGGCGCGTGGTCGATGGTTTGCAGAGGTCGGATTGTACGTGGTGCGCGTCAGGCACGTGGATGTGCACGAGCAAAGCGCGCGCGGCGCGACTAGAATGCCCGCGTATACGGATGGAAACGCATAAAGGAGGTAACAGCATGTCCGGCACGGATCTCGACTCGCGGATGGAAACGTATTACGTGCGGGTGCGCGGCGCAGTGCAGGGCGTCGGCTTTCGTCACGCGACGGTGCGCCAGGCGCATGCGCTCGGTATCCGGGGATGGGTGGCGAATCTGGAGGACGGTTCTGTCGAAGCGATGCTGCAGGGACCGGCGAATCAGGTCGACCGGATGCTGTCGTGGCTGCGTCACGGGCCGCCGGCGGCGCGCGTGACTGAAGTGACCCACGAAGAGCGCATCAGCGAAAAACGCTACGAGCGTTTCGAGCAGCATTGAAGTGATATGAAAAAAGCGCGCGGACACAGGCCCGCGCGCTTTTCATCTTTCAACGGCGTGCAATTCCATTCAGCGCGCTACGAGCAGGCTTTCCGCAAAACCCCAATCCCGTTCCAGCCATTGATGACTGCAAGTGAAGCCTGCGTCGTCGGCGATCGCATGCAGTTCTTCCGCACGATACTTGTGGCTGCTTTCCGTCCAGATCGTCTCGCCTTCCCGTAGTTCGACCGACAGGTTCGCCGCACACACCCGTGCTTCCACGTCGCGCTTCGCGCGCAGATGCATTTCGATGCTGCGCACGTCCGGATTGAAACGCGCGACGTGTTCGAATGCATCCAGCGGAAAATCGCCGTCCAGCTCGCGATTGATGCGTGCGAGCAGGTTCAGATTGAAAGCGGCCGTCACGCCGATGGGATCGTCGTACGCGGAGATCAGCACGGGCACCGGCTTTTCGAGGTCGGTACCCAGCAGCAGCGCGTCGCCGGGCGCGAGCATGTTGCGGATGTCGCGCAGAAAGCGCGTCGCCGCGAGCCGGCCGAAATTGCCGATCGTGCTGCCGAGAAACAACACGAGCAGCGGCTCCCCTTTGGCGCGGCGCTTGCTGACCTCGGCGAGCCCCGCGAGATAGTCGCGCTCGTAACCGACGATCGAAATGCGTTCAATGTCGCCGAGTTCGCGGCGACACAATTGCAAAGCGGTGCGCGAAATTTCAATCGGGCAGTAAGACGTGGGGCGTTTTTTACACAGTGCTTCGAGAATGCGGCGCGTCTTGCGGCCGCTGCCGCTGCCCAGTTCCGCGACGATCGCATCGTGCGGCAACTGCGCGACGATATCGCTCGCGTGTTGCGCAAGCAGGCGCTCTTCGGAACGCGTGACGCCGTATTCGGGCAACGCGGTGATCACTTCGAACAGCGCCGAACCCACTTCATCGTATAGATACTTCGACGGCAATTCCTTCTGGGGCTGCTTGCTGAGGCCAGCGCGAACGGCGGCGGCGAACTCCGGCGATACGTCGCGCGACAGATGATGCGATACGGCTGGCTGAGTCATGTTGGCTCCGTGTTGTCTCGTTCCATTGATGACTTGCGGACTGCGGAAGAGCGAATGCGTTGGAGTGAGTGGACCGGCGTGCGTTCAGCGAACCAAGCGTGAGCGCATTCGATGACCGGCGCGTGTCTGCGTTCGTGCGTCGTTCGCACAGAAGCAATTTGAAAGCCGCTGGTGCGGCTCTAAGCCGTACAGAGAAGCAAGAAACAGACTTGTGCGACGTGCGGCGCGGAGATGGAGTTAAGTTTTATAGTGCATCGCGCGTGGATATGCACGGACGCAATCTGGCCGAAAAAGGCGGGCTGCGCGTAGATATCGCTAGAATGCGCGCTTCACGCGACACAGCCGCGCTCATACGCAAGCCCGCTCGCGCCGCTAAGTTAAAACAAGACTTAAGAATGGACGACACTTCCCGCCGCATCGCGCTGCGCCATCCGCCTGACCTTACGCAGCGGATTCCCCGATGAACGCTTATCAGCCGGGGCGCGGCATCGCGCTATCCGTGAGCGCATCGACGCTGTTTGCCCTCATGTCCGTGTACGCGAAGCTGCTCGCGCCGTTGACGGGGCTCGATATCTTCGCTTGGCGCGTAATCTGGACCGTGCCGGGCGCCTTCACGCTGATTGCCCTTCGCTCGCGCCTGCCGCAACTGCAGACGCTGTTGCAGCGCGTGCTTCGCGAGCCGCGCACGGCGTTGCTGCTGGTTGCCAGCGCGATATGTCTGGGCGCGCAGCTGTGGGTATTCCTGTGGGCGCCGCTGCATGGTCGGATGCTCGAAGTCTCGCTGGGCTACTTTTTGCTGCCGCTGTCGATGGTGCTGCTCGGGCGCTTCTACTATCACGAGCGGCTCGAACCGTTGCAGTGGCTCGCCGTCGCGTGCGCGGCGGTCGGCGTGCTGCACGAACTCTGGGTCACGCGCGCGTTTTCCTGGCCGACGCTGCTCGTCGCGATCGGCTATCCGCCGTACTTCGTGTTGCGGCGCAAGATCAACGCCGATTCATTGACGGCCTTCGCGCTGGAGATGTCGCTGATGTTGCCGTTCGCGCTTGCGATGGCGTTCAGCGGCGGCTCGCTCGCGTTGCTGTCAGGCCGCATCGACATGTGGCTGCTGCTGTTGCCCGGGCTCGGCGCGTTGAGCACGGTGGCGCTCGCGACCTACCTGAAAGCGAGCCGTTTGCTGCCGATGGCGCTGTTCGGCATCCTGGGATATGTCGAGCCGGTGCTGCTGGTGATCGTGTCGGTGACGCTGCTCGGCGAAACGCTGACGGCTCAGCAACTCGGGACTTATGTGCCCATCTGGATCGCCGTGGGATTGACCGCGTTGCATAGCGCGAGGCTGCTGGCGCCGCGTTGAACTCAGGAGCGATGCCGCGTGACGCCGTGCGCGGCATCGACATGCGTCGGCCCGGCTTTCGCTTCGATCGCCTCGCGCAACGCGGGGCGCCAGCCGAATGCGAACAGCGCTTCGGCGAGCACGAACAACGGGCCGATGAGCAGGCCGATCACATCGTCGACGAACGCGGGCTTGCGGTGCTCGTAGGCGACGTGTCCCACGAACTGGAACACCCAGCCGATCACGAACAGGCCGATGCCCGACGCGAGCCACGTCAACGTCGGTTGTGCGGCAAGCCATGCGCCGCACGTGACGCACGCCAGCGACACCACGGTCATCATCAGGCCGAGCGGCACGTCGAGCACGAAGTAGTAGATCACGCTCATGCCGAACAGCAGCCACGCTGGCGACACGGCGAACGGCAGCCCCGCCACGCCCCACGCAGGCCGGCTCAGCAGCACGGCGAGCGCAAGCACGATCATCGGAATGCCGATGAAATGCGTCGCGATGTTGCGCCGGTCGCGATGATAGGCTGCGTACTGCGCGAGCTGGTCGGTGAGCGTTCTCATGGATGCCGTTCCTCGTCGAAAGTCATCATAATCGCGGGCGGCGTGCCGCAACACTTTCGCCTAGCCGACAATTCGAACACTCAACTCGCGCAAGCGCTCATGACATCAGTTATTTCGTCGACAGAGCTTACTGACGTGCTCGACCGCAGCACCTGGTTCCGCGCAGCGCCCGATGCATTGCGCGTGCAATTGATAGAAACGGGCCGCACGCGGCGGCTGCCGGCGGGCCAGCGCCTGTTCAGCCGGGGCGATGCCGATGACGGCTTCTATTGCGTGCTGGAAGGGTTGATGCGGATCGGCGCGGCGAGTGCGGGCGGCAAGGAAGCGTTGCTTGCGGTGATCGAGCCGGTGAACTGGTTCGGCGAGATTGCACTGTTCGACGGCCGCACGCGCACCCACGATGCCTACGCCGAGCGCGACACGCTGCTTTTTCATGTGCCATGCGCTGCGCTCACAGCGATGCTCGAACGCACGCCGGCATTCTGGCATGCGTTCGGCCTGCTGCTCACGCACAAACTGCGACTCGCGTTCGAAGCAATTGAAGAAACCGCGCTGCTGCCTGCCGCGCAACGCGTTGCGCGGCGTTTGTTGCTGATGGCAGGAGGCTACGGTGAAGGGCAGGACACGCTGCGTCGCGTGCTAAAAGTGCCGCAGGAAGATCTCGCGATGATGCTCGCGCTGTCCCGCCAAACCACGAATCAGATTCTCAGACAGTTCGAAACGCAAGGCGCGCTCGCGCTGCGCTATGCGGAGATCGAGATCGTCGATGCAGCGAAGCTACGCGCGCTCGCTGCATCGATGGACCAGTAATGCGCGAGTTGCGCGGAATCAGAACGGATTGTCGATCACGCCCGGCTTCGCGTCGGGCTCTTCCTTGACCTGCTCCGGCAGTTTCGGCTCGGCCTGAAGCGCGGCGACGATGCCGTCGAGCGCTTCTTTCAGCGCCAGCGCCGCTTTCAGGCCACGCTTGTCCTTCGTGATGTCGAGCGTGCCGTTCAGCACGATGCGCGTGGTGCCGTTCGACACCGTCAGCGTGTCGCCCTGGATGTTGAGCACGTCGTCGTCGTTCGAATACGCTTTAAACACCTTTCAGCCCTCCAGGATGTTGGTCCTTGAGTGATTCCGGAATGCCCGGAAAGCGGATGCCGCTCATCGCTTCGAGTTCATGTACCGATTTCACCTCGTAGCTATTGGTGGCCACATTGTCCGCGACGATCGCGAACGCAAGCTGCTTCGACGGCACGTAGACGACCTTGAACAGCTTCGTCGGCACGAACACGCGCGTCGGTCCGATGGTCTGCAACTGCGAGCCGATGAACATCGGGCCAGTGACGACATACGTGTCGTCGTATTTCACAGCAAGCCTGCGAACGGCCGTTTCGAGGCGCGACCACAGGCGCTGGTTGTTCTCGCGGTTCTGCGGCACGACGTTCGCGAGCGAGAACGATTGTGCCATTGCTTGCGGATTCCAGCGGTTGCCGGCCGGGCTCATGTGCCCGCGATCGAAGCCGCTGCGCTTGTAGTCGGCAAGCGTCGCGCCTTCGCCTTCCGGCAGACGCGCATCTTCGAAGAACTTGTTGGTGCGCGCCATGTCTTTCGCGGCTTCGATATGGTCGCGCGTCAGATGTTCGGCGGACCACAGCGGGCCGTGCGTGATGCCCGAATGCAGAACGGCGAAATCCGAGTAGCACAGCATGCGCGACTTCGGCGTCATCTTCGCGTTCGTCAGCACGGGCCATTGGGCGTTGGGCGTGAAATCCGTGCACGACGTTGCCGCCCATGCGTGACTCGCGGCCACCATGAGCAGGCTGACTAACCACTTCTTCATAGATCGGAAAAGCAAATGAGGGGGCCGCAAGTATAGCCGTGCGACCTATGCACGATGCAAGGGCTTACATCACGTTACTCGGTCATCGCATGACAGTTCGGCAAAAGCGTCATGACGCGTTGCAGCGCGCATGGCAATTTCTACGCAGGCGCGAGCAGCCGAAGCGGAGGTGAGATGGGGCGAAGCGATGGCCCGCGCTCGCGAGGGGGCGTGCGAGGCGGGTCTGAAAGTGTGCAATCGGCTCAGCGACCGAACACGCTGTGTTCGGCGTGAACGGGCAGGCGGTCGACGGCCTGCAGGCGCCAGTAGCCGCTCATCAGCGTGTGCGTGCGGTCCGACGACCACGCCGCGCTGCCTTGCACCGAACTGACCCGTTGCCGCGGGTCGACGTGCAAGCCATCCAACGTACATAAGGGTGCGTCTGCGCTCGGCGCGCAGAGTTTGGTGACGCCGTCCTCGTCATGAAGTTCGCCCCATGGGGGCAGGTCGATCCCATCGTGTGCTTCTCTCGACCAGCGACCTTCGTCCGTATCGAGCCAGAGCACGGCATAGTCGTGATTGACGGTGGGGTCCGAACCGTTGATCAATATCGTCAGCCGCATGCAGAATTCCCCCGATGAAATTGAGTATGTGCGCCTCCTCAGTCTACGTCGGGGCGAACGTTATGCAAGCCCAAACGGCAGACGGCTATCGACTGGATTGAAAAACCCAATTGGGAACGCATCGCTGACCTCCTAGATTTAAGGCACGGCTCAGGTGCGCGCGTCTGGCCGGTGGTCGCCCATGAGAAACGCGCGCTCCCACATACAGGCTTTGACTGGAGGCTCAGATGTCGCAACTCAAGGGTTCGAAGACGGAGGAGAATCTGAAGGCCGCATTTGCGGGCGAATCGCAGGCTAATCGCCGCTATCTGTATTTCGCGGCAAAGGCCGATGTCGAGGGACAGAACGATGTCGCGGCGCTATTCCGCTCGACGGCGGAAGGCGAAACGGGCCACGCACACGGCCACCTCGAATATCTGGAAGTCGTGGGCGATCCGGCAACGGGTTTGCCGTTCGGTTCATCGCGTCAGAACCTGCAAGCGGCTATCGCGGGTGAAACACACGAATACACCGACATGTATCCCGGCATGGCCAAGACGGCGCGCGACGAAGGCTTCGACGAAATCGCAAACTGGTTCGAGACGCTGGCAAAGGCGGAGCGCAGCCACGCAAATCGCTATACGAAGGCACTGGAATCGCTGGTAGATTGAGTCTGAAGCGCCGGCTGGGCAGCCGGCGCACAGCGGTCGCTGTCCGTCTGCCGCAGGCCTGGTGTGCAGACGGAACGCGATATCGCGGCACGAGCACGGTGCGAGCGCGAGACGACCACGATCTCGCGTGCCCGGTAGCGCGCGCTTACTCGATGTAAGAAGAACGGACGCACAAAACAATCCCACAACGACGTTACAGCGACGCAACCAGAGCGCCGAAGCGCTGCGCGTCGACACAGGAGACTCACGCCATGCCTCACAAGGAAGGCAGTCTCGAGGCGCCGACCCGTCATGCTCTCGACTGGAAATCGGACGCTTTCTACGATCCTGAAGCGATCGATCAGGAGTTGACGCGCGTATTCGACATCTGCGCCGGGTGCAGGCGCTGTGTGTCGCTGTGCGGCGCCTTCCCGACGCTGTTCGATCTGGTCGACGAAACGGATACCGGCGAGGCGCACGAAGTCGACAAGAAGAAGTTCGGCGCCGTGGTCGATCAATGCTATCTGTGCGACCTGTGCTACATGACGAAATGTCCGTACGTGCCGCCGCACCAATGGAACGTCGACTTTCCGCATCTGATGCTTCGCGCGAAGGCTGCCGCCTACAAACGCGGCGAAGTCGGACTGCGCGACAAGTTTCTGTCGAACACCGACGCGCTCGGCACATTCGCCGGCATTCCCATCGTCACGCAGACTGTCAACGCCGTGAATCACACGGGCGCGGCGCGCGAGCTGATGGAAAAGGCGCTGGGCGTCGACAAGGACGCATGGCTGCCCGACTTCGCCACGCGCAAGTTTCGCAGCGCCGCGAAGAAGTCGCCGCAAGTGCAGTCGAAGGACGGCGAGCGCACGCCCGGTAAGGTCGCGATCTATGCGACCTGCTACGTGAATTTCAACGAGCCGGGCATCGGACACGATCTGCTCGCCGTGCTCGCGCACAACGACATCCCATACGAACTCGTGTCGAGCGAGGCGTGCTGCGGCATGCCGTTGCTGGAACAGGGCAACCTCGACGGCGTCGCGGCGAAGAAAGAGAAGAACATGCCTGTGCTCGCGCGTTACGCGCGTGAGGGCTACGCGATCATCGGAGCGATTCCGAGTTGCGTGCTGATGTACAAGCACGAACTGCCGCTGATGTTTCCCGACGACGCCGACGTACGCGCCGTCAGCGAAGCCTTCTGGGATCCGTTCGAATACTTCGTCTCGCGTCATCGAGACGGCCTGCTGAAAACCGACTTCAACACGCCGCTCGGCAAGGTGTCGTATCACGTGCCGTGTCATGCACGTGTGCAGAACATCGGACGCAAAACATCGGAGACCTTCGCGCTCGTTCCGGATACGCAGGTGACGGTGGTCGAGCGCTGTTCGGGCCACGCGGGCACATTCGGCGTGAAGAAGGAATTTCACGCGATGGCGATGAAGATCGGCACGCCCGTCTTCAAGGCGATGGCGCAGCCGCAGCCGGATTACATTTCATCGGATTGCCAGCTTGCGGGGCATCATATCGAACAGGGTTTCGATGCAAACAGCTTGCCGAAAACACAGCTCGCGCATCCACTGACGCTGCTGCGCAAGGCGTACGGCCTTTGATCTGCCATCTTTTGCGAGGACAAGAATGAGCATCGCGAGGAACTCCCTGTTGTCGCTGGAAAACTATGCGAAGGCGCGCAAGACGATGCGCGAGCAGATCATCGAGCACAAGAAGCGCCGCATCGTCAGGCTCGGCAATCACCTGACGTTCCTGTTCGAAGACGAGCTGACGATCCGCTATCAGATTCAGGAGATGCTGCACATCGAAAAGATCTTCGACGAAGAGGGCATTCAGGGCGAACTCGAAGCCTATCTGCCGCTCGTGCCCGACGGCAGCAACTTCAAGGCGACGATGCAGATCGAGTACGAGAACGAAGTGGAGCGCCGCGCCGCGCTGACGCGCCTGATCGGCGTCGAAGACAGCGTGTTCATGAAGGTGGACGGCGAAGCGCCTTCCTACGCGATTGCCGACGAAGACCTCGAACGCGAGAACAACGAAAAGACCTCAGCGGTGCATTTCGTGCGCTTCGAACTCACGCCTGCGATGAAAACGCGGTTGCGCGACGGCGCCGCGCTGCTGATCGGTTGCGATCATCCGAACTATCCCGTCGACGTTCAGGCGATTTCCGACGACGTGCGCCAGTCGCTCGTCAAGGACCTCGCTTAGAGCGACTTGAGATACACGATGGAGCCTGGCAGATCAGCAATCGTGTCATACAGGAGCCTCGCCGTGTGATTCGATTCGTGTGTGAGCCAGTACACGCGTTCCGAGCGTGCGTCCTTCGCCGCCGCATAGACAGCCTCGATCAACGCGCGGCCAATGCCTTTGCCGCGCTCCGAGTCGAGCGTGAACAGATCGTGCAGATAACATCTCGGGCCGGCGCTTATCGTGCTGCGGTGATACAGATAATGCACGAGGCCGACCAGCGTGCCGTCCGCGCGTTCGGCCACCATCGCGTGCATCGGCTCGAGTCCGTCGAAAAAGCGCGCCCACGTGAGCTGCGTGATGTCGCGCGGGAGCGCCGTATCGTCGAAGCGGCCGTAAAAGCGGTTGTAGCCGTCCCATAGCGGCAGCCATGCTTCGTAGTCGGCGGGAACGACGGGGCGGATCTTCACGGCTTCGGTCACGGCATGCGCTCCTTGCTTATATCGACAGGTATCGTCGAAGCATAGGGTTTCTGTGGCACCATTGTTAGCTCCACGTCGAAAGCAAAATCTGGAGCCACGCAATTGGACTACGGGCTGTTGATGTCGCGCTTCGCGAGCGAGGCGGCGAACCGCAAGCTCACGCAGCAAACCCTGCTTTACGAAAGCCTGCGTCATGCCATTCTGAACGGCGATATTCGCCACGGCAGTCAGCTCGTACCGACGCGGGCGCTCGCCGAGCAACTGGGCATCGCGCGCAACTCGGTGCTGTATGCGTACGAGCGGCTCTCCGAGGAAGGTTTCATCGCCGCGAGCCGTCATGGTTCGATCGTCAGCTGTGTGACCTTGCCAGCGGCGAATGTACAAGCCGCCAGTGCTACGCCCGTCAGCCGCCTGTCCCAGCGCGTCGCAGGCATGCCGGGCGATCGGGGCGCGCGCGGCATGCAGTCGCCGTTTCAGGCAGGCGTGCCCGCACTCGACGAGTTCCCCGTTGCGCAATGGCGTGCGTCGATGGAACGCGCATGGCGCTCCGTCGATGCACGCGATCTCGGCTACGGTTATTACGCGGGTCATCCGTCGCTCAGGCGCGCGGTGGCCGAATACGTGCGCGTGTCGCGCGGCGTGCGCTGCACGGCCGAGCAGGTGTTCATCACGTCGGGCACGCATACGAGCCTCGACTTGTGCGCGCGCATGCTGGCCGATCCCGGCGACACCGTGTGGCTCGAAAACCCCGGCTATCACGGTGCGAGAATTGCGTTTCAGTCGGCGGGACTGAACATCGTGCCGATTCCCGTCGACGCCGCCGGCCTCGCACCGACAGAGGACCACTGGCAGCGCACGCCGCCGCGTCTCGTCTACATCACGCCGTCGCATCAATATCCGCTTGGCAGCGTGCTGAGCCTGGAGCGGCGCTGGTCGATCATCGACAACATCGTCGAGCGCGGCGCATGGATCATCGAAGACGACTACGACAGCGAGCTACGTCACAGCGGTCCGCCGCTGCCGTCGGTGCAAGGGCTGCGCGACGCCGCGCCCGTCGTTTACCTCGGCACTTTCAGCAAGACCATGTTCCCCGCGCTGCGGATCGGCTTCATGATCGTTCCCGCGAGCCTCGCGTCCGAGATCGGCGGCGTGATCGGCGAGATGTCGCGGCAAGGGCGCGTCGCGGATCAGGTCGCGTTGGCCGATTTCATCGAAAGCGGCAGGTACGCCCGCCATTTGCGGCGCATGCGGCGCATCTACCAGCAGCGCCGCGAGGCGATGGTCGGCGCGATCCACACGCACATGCGCGATCTCGTCACGGTTTCGTCCGACGGCAGCGGCATGCATCTGACGATGCGGCTCGATGCGCCTTTGAAAGACCGCGAAGTGAGCGCCGAGCTTCGCGAGCGGGGCATATCGGTTTCACCGCTGAGCACGTATTGCTATCAGGGAGAGGACGCCGCCCGCTTCAACGGTTTCATGCTCGGTTACGCGGGCGTGCGTCCCGACAAGGCGGACCGGCTGATCGCGGAACTCGGCGCGGCGATTCGTTCTCTGACGCGAGACAACCGATACAACCAACAGGGAGAAGCACGATGAATCTGAACGAAACACTCGGCGCTTTCGAAGGTACGCAGGTCGTGCGCTTCGAACGTCTGCTGCCCGGCCCGATCGAGCGCGTCTGGGCCTATCTGACCGAAGCCGACAAGCGCAGCCAGTGGCTCGCATCCGGCGCGATGGCGCCGCAGCCCGGCGGCGACTTCATCATGCACTTCGATCATTCGCTGCTGTCGGCGACGCCCGAAGTCCCGCCAGAGCCGTATCGGCAGTACGCGGGCGGACATGAATCGCTGCACCGTCTGTTGCGCGTCGAGCCGCCTCATGCGCTCGCGTTCACGTGGGGCAGCATTCAAGACAATCTCTCGGAAGTGACGTTCGAATTGTCGGAAGCCGGCGATCAGGTGAAGCTCGTGCTCACTCATTGCAATCTGTCAGGCCGCGCCGAGCAGCTCGACGTCGGCCCCGGCTGGCACAGCCATCTCGACGTATTGCGCGAGCGGCTGAACGGCCGCGCGCCTGCATCGTTCTGGAAGCTCTTCGAGCAGGTCAAGGCGCGTTACGACGCACTGTGAGGGGCGTGCGCACATGAGCGGCAAGTCATGCGTCGGGACTCCCAGGCTGCGTCTGCCTTGCCGCGAGTGCGATAATCGGGATCGCCCCAAATACAGCAGAGCTTGGAGAATACCGTGAGCCGCATCGACAACCCCGCACGCGACCAGGAAGCCGGCGTCGCCGATTCCACCCAGGACACCACGCGCATCGACGACACGCGCATCGGCGCGGTCCGTCCGCTGATCTCGCCCGCGCTTTTGCTCGACGAGCTGCCATGCCCGCCGGGCGTTCAGACGCTCGTTGAAAAGAGCCGCGTCGAAATCGCCGACATCCTGCACGATCGCGACGACCGGCTGGTGGTCGTCGTGGGTCCGTGCTCGATTCACGACCACGATCAGGCGATGGAATACGCGCACAAACTGAAAGTCGCAGCCGACGCATTGTGCGACGACCTGATGATCGTGATGCGCGTGTACTTCGAGAAGCCGCGCACGACGGTCGGCTGGAAGGGCTATATCAACGATCCGCGTCTGGACGGCAGCTTCCGCATCAACGAAGGGTTGCGTCGCGCGCGCGAACTGCTGCTCGAAATCAGCAGTCTCGGGCTGCCGACGGGCACTGAGTTTCTCGATCTGCTGAGCCCGCAATACATCGCGGACCTGATCGCATGGGGCGCGATCGGCGCGCGCACGACGGAAAGCCAGAGCCACCGGCAGCTCGCGTCGGGCCTGTCGTGCCCGATCGGCTTCAAGAACGGCACCGACGGCGGCGTCCAGATCGCTGCCGACGCGATCGTCGCGGCAGCGGCGAGCCACGCTTTCATGGGCATGACCAAGATGGGCATGGCGGCCATCTTCGAGACGCGTGGCAACGACGATGCGCACGTTATCTTGCGCGGCGGCAAGAAAGGACCGAACTACGACGCAGCGGGTGTCGAGGAAGCGTGCGCCGCGCTGCGCAAGGTCGGCTTGCGCGAACAGGTGATGGTGGACTGCTCGCACGCGAACTCGAACAAGTCGCACGAGCGGCAGATCGAAGTCGCGCAAGATCTGGCGAACCAGTTGTCGGGCGGTGACAAGCGGATCGTCGGCGTGATGATCGAGAGCCATCTGGAAGCGGGTCGTCAGGATCTGAAGCCGGGTGTGCCGCTTGCTCGCGGTGTATCGATCACCGACGCGTGCATCGGCTGGGCGCAAACCGAGCCCGTGCTGCAGACGCTCGCGCAAGCCGTCCGCGCGCGCCGTCAGCGCAACGCATAAGCGCAGGCCGCCGGCGCGTTTCTTCGATAACGGGCAACATGGCGCAAGCAGTCGCCACTGCCGTGTTGCCCGGCGCATGGAGAGATATGACTACCGCGAACCAATATTCGAAGACCGCGCCGAGCCGCGCGGATGTCGACGCCATGGCGGGCGTGACCGTCGTCGAATTCGGCACCGACTGGTGCGGCTACTGTCAGGCCGCGCAGCCCGTGATCGGCAAGGCGTTCAGCCAGCACGCGGACACGCGTCATCTGAAGATCGAAGACGGTCCGGGCCGGCCGCTTGGGCGCTCGTTCAAGGTCAAGCTGTGGCCGACGCTGATCTTCATGCGCGACGGCGTCGAAGTGGCCCGCGTCGTGCGGCCAACAGATGCCGCGCAGATCGAAGAGGCGTTCACGGCCGCTGTGTGAGCGGCCGCGTCAGCTCTTCGGGAAATCGCCGAACAGGCTGTTCAGGTCTTTCGTCTCTTCCGACAGGTTGTATTCCTTCTGCACGGCTTTGAGCGCGTCATTGACGACGCGGTCGAAGCCGATCGCATTGCCGAAATGCTGCATCGTCCAGTTGCAGCCGCTTGCGTCCGCTTCCTGCAATTGCGGACGCGGCACGCGAATCTTCACGCCATCCTCGACGACTTCCGGTGCGCGATGAATGCGCCGGCTTACTTCGTCCTGTAGCTGGGATGCGGTGCGCGTCTTGCGTAGCATGTGAGTCTCCGTACTATCCGAACAACGTTCGCGGACAGTCTAGCGCAACGCGCACCGTGCAATCGAAGGCAATCGCGCTCGCGCCTCACTCGAAACGCGCGCGATCGTGCGGCGCGTTGAAATCCTGCACGGGCCCGTGCGGCACGATGCCCGTCGGATTCACCGAGCGATGGCTCTCGTAGTAGTGCCGCTTGATGTGCTCGAAATTCACCGTCGCCGCCACGCCGCGATGCTGATAAATATCGCGCGTGTAAGCGGACAGATTCTGATAGTCCGCGATGCGTCGCAAGTTGCACTTGAAGTGGCCGAAGTACACGGCATCGAAACGGATCAGCGTCGTGAACAGGCGGATGTCGGCTTCCGTCAGCCGGTTGCCCGTCAGGAAACGCTGCGTCGACAGTTTCTGTTCGAGCCAGTCGAGTGTCTCGAACAACGGCATGACCGCCTCTTCGTACGCGGCTTGCGTGGTCGCGAATCCCGACTTGTAGACGCCGTTGTTGACGGTGTCGTAGACGCGTGCGTTGATCGCATCGATCTCGGCGCGCAGCGGCGGCGGGTAGAAGTCGCCCGGCTCGGCGCCGATCTCGTCGAACGCCGAGTTCAGCATGCGGATGATCTCCGACGACTCGTTGCTGACGATCGTCCGCTGATGCTTGTCCCACAGAATCGGCACCGTCACGCGGCCGCTGTAATGCGGGTCTGCCGCGACATAGACGTCGCGCAGGAACTTCGCGTGATTGAGCGCGTCGGGTACGACGCCGGGGCCTTCTGCGAAGGTCCAGCCGTCGCCGAGCATCAGCCAGTGCACGACCGACACGCTGATCATGTCCTCCAGCCCTTTCAGCGCGCGCACGATCAGCGTGCGATGCGCCCACGGACACGCGAGGCTCACATACAGGTGATAGCGTCCTGCTTCCGCTTCGAAGCCGTCGCGGCCGCTCGGACCGGCATCGCCGTCGGGCGTCACCCAGTTGCGGAAGACGGCGTCCGTGCGCACGAAGCGGCCGCCCGTCGATGCCGTGTCGTACCACTTGTCCTGCCATTGACCGTCGACTAACAAACCCATGTTGGTGCTCCTTGTTTTCTTTGCCCGGCGCGCACACGCGAACCCGCCGCCGCGATATTAGCCGCGCGGCGGAACATCGGCACAAGACCCTATGATGGACCCCCGTCCGCGTTTTGCCGTACGATTTTCCCGTCCATCTCATTCGACAGGTTCGAACATGTTGACCGATGAGGAGCTTGCGCTGCTCGAAGCGATACGCGAAAGCGGCAGCTTGTCGCGCGCCGCGGCGCGACTCGGCAAGGCTCCGTCGACGGTCTCGCACGCGGCGCGCCAGCTCGAAACGCGGTTCGACGCGCTGCTGTTCGACCGCCGCCGCTACCGGCTGCAATTGACGCCTGCCGGCCAGCTGCTCGCCGAAGAGGCCGCGCGGCTGATGCAGGACGTGTCGCGCATGACGCAGCGCGTGCGGCAGATCGCGAGCGGCTGGGAAGACCGTCTGTGGATCGTCACCGACGAACTGATGGAGTTCGAAACCTTCATGCCCGTCGTGCACGCGTTCGACGCGCTGCAATCGGGCGTCAAGCTGCGCGTGACGACGGAAGTGCTCGGCGGCACATGGGAAGCGCTGCGCGACGGCCGCGCGGACGTGATCGTCGGCGCGACCAATGAGCCGCCCGCGATTCCCGGCTTGCGCTGGTTCGAGCTTGGCGTGGTCGACTGGGTATTCGCGATCTCGCCGCGGCATCCGCTCGCGAACATCAAGGAACCGCTGCGGCGCGAGCAGATCGCGAAGCAGCGCGGCATCGTCGTCGCCGATTCGTCGCGCGCGAGCGGGCGCGCTTACGGGTTGCTCGGCGGACAGACTTCGCTCGCGGTGCCCAGCATGCGTGCGAAAATCCTTGCGCAGCGTGACGGACTCGGCGTCGGCTGGCTGCCGCGTCAGCGCGTCGCTTCGCTGCTCAAGCGCGGCGAACTGGTCGAAAAGGACACCGCCGATCCGCGCGAGCCCAACGTGCTCTATGTGGCGTGGCGCGGCGACCAGGAAGGCCGCGCGCTGACATGGTGGCTCGACCAGTTGCGCGCGCCGCGCCTCGCCGAACGTCTGGTGCAGGGGATCGACCAGTTTGCGTGACAGCCGCCCGGAACCATCGGCGGCTGCATGCAACGAATGGAAATGCGACGGAAATTCGCGGCTCGCACGTTGAAGGAATAAAGCGGCAGGGTCGGGCGTTCTGTTGATAAGACGATTGCAGTGCGCCCGCTCGCCCGCTCACCGACGCGCCGGCTTGCACATCGCTTTCGCCGTCCCTACCGACTTCCAACCAGAACGGCTCATGAATACATCGACAACTTCCCGCACGGCCGCGCGCGACGGCATCGAGGCGCTTTCCACGCCGCCCCATGCGTCCCGCTACACGCGCACGGCGATGATCCTGCACTGGCTGATCGCCGGGCTCATCATCGTGAATGTGGTTCTCGGTCTTTCCGCTGATTCTCTGCCTGACGACTGGGTGCGTCCCGTCATCGACACGCACAAGTCGATCGGCATCACGGTGCTCGGCCTCGCGCTGCTTCGCTTGCTGTGGCGGGCGTCGCACCGGCCGCCGCCGTTGCCGCGCGAGTTTCCGTCGTGGGAGCGGATGGCCGCGCATGTCGCGCATTTCCTGCTGTACTTCGTGATGATCGCGCTGCCGCTGTCGGGCTGGATGCACGACTCCGCATGGAAGGCGGCGGCGACCCATCCGATGCATCTATTCGGCGTGATCCCGTTTCCGCGTATCGGCCTCATCATGAATCTCGATCCTGCCGTGAAAGAGCCGCTGCACGACCGCTTCGGCATGCTGCACACGTATCTCGGCTATGCGCTGTACGCGCTGCTGGCAATGCATATCGGCGGCGCGCTGAAGCACGAGCTGCTCGACCGTCATTCCGTCATCAAGCGGATGGTGCCGTGATGGACATCGATGTGATCGAAGACGTCACGCTGATGAACCCCGCCCTGGCCGACGTGACATTGCATGATGCCGGCGCGCGACCGAAGCTGTCGCTGCGCGAAGCGCTCGCCGCCGCCTCGCCGCGTATCAACCCGCGCAAGGGGACGTGGCAGAGCGCCGTCATTCATGGCAGCGTGACCGCACTGTGGCTGCTGCTGTTCGCGCGCGCGTTCTTTTTGCATGGCGCGCTCGCGTGGTCGACGGGTATCGCTTACGTGCTGTACGACACGCTGCTGCTCGCATTCGTCACGGTGAAGACGCTGCCGTTGATTCGCCGCTCGTTGCCGGCGCATCGTTCTGCCAGCGCCGCCAACCTGCCGACGATGGGCGTGATCGTCGCCGCGCACAACGAGGCGGGCGTGCTGCCCGTGACGCTCGCTGCGCTGCTGAGGCAGACGCAAGGTCCGGCGCAGATCGTGATCGCCGACGACGGTTCCACCGACGGCACCCGCGATCTGCTGACCCGCCGCTTCGGCCTCGTCGAGCCCGCGCTGGGCGAACTGAGTGCGCCCAGCAGCCGCTATCCGAATCTGTACTGGTTGCGCGTGCCGCACGGCGGAAAGGCGCTCGCGCTGAACGCCGCGATCGAAGTGATGACGACCGACACCGTGATGACCGTCGACGCCGACACGCTGCTCGCCGATGATGCGACGCTCGCGATGCGCGTGGCCTTCGCGCAGTCGCCGAAGCTGGTCGCGGCCACGGGCATCCTCGTGCCCGTCTGCGATCGGACGGCGAGCGGACGCGTGTTCCAGTGGTTTCAGAACTACGAATACATGCGCAATTTCATCGCGCGTTTCGCGTGGATGCGGGCCGATAGCCTGCTGCTGGTGTCGGGCGCGTTTGCGTCGTTTCAGCGCAAGGCGCTTGTCGCTGTCGGTGGATTCGACGGCCAATGCCTCGTCGAAGATTACGAGTTGATTCACCGGCTGCGGCGCTATTCCGTCGATCGCGATCTGGGCTGGGAAGTCCGCGTGGTCGGCGACGCGCATGCGCAGACGGAAGCGCCCGCGACGCTCGGCGCATTCCTGCGTCAGCGCCGCCGCTGGTTTGCGGGCTTTTTGCAGACGCAGTACTGGAATCGCGACATGACGGGCAATGCGCGCTACGGCACGCTCGGCCGGCTGATGCTGCCCGTGAAGGCCTTCGACACGATGCAGCCCATCTACGGTCTGACCGCGTTCGCGCTGCTGCTCGGCTTCGTGTTCGGCGGACATGGGGTGATCGTCGTGTCGATTTTCAGCGTGATTGGCCTGAAGACGGCGATCGACCTCGCGTTCTACGTGTGGAGCATCCATTTGTACCGCCGCTGGACGGGGCTCACGCGCGGCACCAGTCTGCCGATGGCCGTGGCTGCCGCGATCGCCGAGCCGTTCACCTTCCAGTTGCTGCGCCACACGGGCGCGGCGCTCGGCTGGCTGCAATTTCTACGCGGCGGGAAGACGTGGGGCAAGCAGCATCGCGCGGGTCTCGTCGGCGCGACGCAGGCCGCGCGTTGAGCGTCGTTGGCGCGCAGATCGGCGACGTATCGCGTCGTTGAGCGCGTTGCGGTCGCAACGAACACAAGGGCGGCGCTTCGGCGCCGCCTTTCTTTTGCCTGATACGGACGGACGAGGGGACGGTCCGGTAACGTCTACCGGCACGCGACCTGCGGTCAGCCCTCATGATTCCCGGCGGCGACTTCTAGTAGACTGAAAGGGACATCGGATTACCAACTATCACACCGGCTCGGTCCCCGCGACCAGCCGACCGTTGTACCCGGGAGGCCTCGTTCATGCATGTAGTCGCTCCGTTGGACAGCAGTACCGTCGATAACACCTCTAAACCCGCCGTGCGCGATCTGCGCCGCGTCGACATCCATCCCGATCACTGGTACCCGCTCGCGTGGTCGCGCGAAGTGAAGCGCGGCAAGACGCACGCCGTGCGCTTCGCCGGCGAGCCGATCGTGCTGGCGCGTACCGAGTCGGGCAAGGTGATCGCGCTGGAGGATCGCTGCGCGCATCGACAGGTGCCGCTCAGCGGGGGCGTGGTGGACGGCGAGGCGATCCGCTGCGGCTACCATGGCTGGACGTACGACTGTTCGGGCAAATGCATCGACGTGCCGTATCTGGGACGCGAGCGCCTGCCGAATGGCGTGCGCGCGTATCCGTGCCGCGAATCGGAAGGGCTGATTTTCGTGTTTCCCGGTAACGCCGAACTCGCCGAAACGACGCCGCTGCCGCCGCTCGGCTCCGTTGCGAACAAGGCGTACAAGACGCGCCGCTTCGGCCGCGAGGTCGCTTGCCATTACTCGTTCATGCACGAAAACCTGATGGACATGAACCATCAGTTCCTGCATCGCAAGCAGATGGGCAAGATGCGCGCGCGTTCGCTAGGCCGGCGGCGCGGCGACGACTGGGTGGAAGTCGACTACACATTTGCGCGCGAAGCGGGTCAGCAGCCGATCGGCGAAGCGCTCGTGTTCGGACAGAGCCGCAACAGCACGAGGGAAGATCACAAGGACGTGATGACGATCCGCACGCAATATCCGTTTCAGACGCTGCAGATCCACACGTCGGACGGGACGCGCGTGATGGACCTGTGGATCTGCTATGTGCCGCTCGACCGCGAGCAGCGCACCAATCGCACGTTCGGCCTGCTGTCCATCAAGCGGCCGAAGATCGGCGCTTTGCTGGATATCGCCTGGCCGCTGCTGGTGTGGTTCACCGAACGCATCTTCGCGGAAGATCGCTGGATCGTCGAACGCGAACAGGAAGCGCACGATGCGCAAGGCGCCGACTGGAATCACGAAGTCTTCCCCGTGATCAACGAACTGCGCGATCTGCTGCGCGAGTGCGGTGCGCCAGCCGCGCGGCGGGTGATTCCGATCGAACCGTCGGCGGAGTCGGTGGCCATCTGACTCGATGCTGCGTTGCCGCTGCGTCTTGCGGCCATTGATCGGACCTTTAGGCGTTCCAACGTTCGGCGCCGCGCGTATGTCGCGCGCTTCGAACGTTCGACACTTCGACTATGCACTATGCTTGAATTGTCCGACCGGCTTCGGGCGGACGCTGTGCATCGTTCGAAGGAGGTTGTCTCATGTCCGAGGATGGCGACGCAGTTCCGCCGATCGCGGATCTGCAAATCGTGTCGACGCGCGTGTTCGATTTTCCGCGCGATCTCATATTCAGCGCCTGGACCGACCCGGCGCACCTCGCGCACTGGTGGGGCCCCAAGGGCTTCACCAATTCCTTTCACGAATTCGATCTGCGTCCAGGCGGCAACTGGCGCTTCGTGATGCACGGGCCGGATGGCGTCGATTACAAGAACCACAGCGTATTCGTCGAGATCGTCGCGCCCGAGCGGATCGTGTTCGATCATGTGTCGGGGCCGTACTTTCGCGTGACGGCGACGTTCGATGCACTGAGCGATGCGCAGACGCGCATCACATTTAGCATGGTGTTCGAGACGCCCGCCGTGTGTGCGCAGGTGAAGACGTTCGCCGTCAAGGCGAACGAAGAGAACTTCGACCGCTTGCAGAAGGAACTGAAGCGGATGGCTTGATGCCTCGTACCGCTTGGCTCTCATGCCGGAATTTCACGCGGTATCAATAGGCGACGCCCTCACGTTCCGAAGAACGAAAGGGCGTCGTGGTCCCCTCGCAGGCCCGAGCTACGGCGGATCGATCGTATGCATCGAGCCGCCGCGCCTCGTGTTCGATTAGCGCTATTAGAAGCGGTGACGCAGACCGACCGATGCCACCGTCTGACGGCGCGACGACGACACGCCCGTCGCGCTGCCGTTGTCGATGACGGCCGGGATCATGTCGCCAGCCGGCGAACTGGTCAGCACGTACGCGCCTTGTGCGTAGATGTCGGTGCGCTTCGACAGCGCGTAGTCGCCTTGCAGGCCAACCTGGTTTGCGTGGAAATGGAAGTCCGCAGCCGCGCCGTTCGTGTACGTGTACGCGACGCCCAGGCCCAGAGCCGGCGTCAGGTTGTACTTGGCATTGACTTCGTAGTTGTTCGTATGCAGCGATGCCGTCGAACCCGTGAAGTTGTCGAAGCGAGCTTGCGTCCAGGCGAGGCCCATAACGGCCGGACCGAATGCGTAGCTTGCGCCGGCACCGAACGAACGCTGGCGGAAGGACACGTCGGACGGCACATCGACGAGGCCGGACACGTCGACCAGGTCCGAAGCGCCCTTGCTGTTCACATTCGGGCTGTTGCGTTGCTGGTAGCCGGCGCCGACGCGCAGGCCTGCGTTCTGATAGCCAGCGCCGAAGCTGTATTCGCGGTTTGCGGCGAAGTTCGAGCTATTGGAGAAGCCATACGTGCCGCCGAACGAGAAGCCGGCGTAGTTCGCGCTCGTGAACTTGATCGAGTTGTTGGTCGGGACGGCACTGTTGTCGTCCAGCATGTCCAGATTGCCCAGGTGCGCGAAGTTGCTGCCGCCCCAGCTGCCCACGGCCGTCACGGGTGCGAGGAAGTCATGCACTGCGTCGTACTGACGGCCGAGCGTGACCGTACCGGCGTCGCTCGACAGACCGACGAATGCCTGGCGCGAGAACATCTTGCCGGCGCTCGCTGGCGAACCGTTATTCAGGTCGAAGCCTTGCTCCAACGTGAAGATCGTACGCAGGCCGCCGCCGAGGTCTTCGACGCCGCGCAGGCCAAAGCGGTTTTCGTCGATGGTGCCGCTGCCGACTGCCCACTGCGAGTGGCCGCCGACGTTGCTGGTGTACGTGATGCCCGCGTCCAGCGTGCCGTACAGCGTGACGCTGCTTTGTGCGTGGGCGACCGAAGCGAACGAGGCAGCCACTGCCGTTGCGATCAGAATCTTCTTCATGTGTGCTTCCTTCAGTTCAAGGGGCAATGCGAGGCTTGAATACAAACGGACAGCGATGCATGCCACGTCCTGTACGAAGCAAGACAACTCAACTTGCCCTGTTTGGGGAAGCGCAAGTATAGAAAGGTACCCTAACTATCGATTGATATTCGAATCGGAAATGGTCTGTTTCCGAAAAGGAAATAAAAGCGGGTTTTTAAGCTAAAGGGCTGATTTGATTTGTATTTTAATTTATAGATAAGTACGTCATTTTATTGATATAAATATCGACGTTGTGATATGGCAACGAAAAACTAAAAGGATTTATTTGAGATAAACCCTGGCCGAAAGACGTGAAACGTTCGTCGCGACAGGTAGCGGAAAAGCGCCAAGGAAACGAGACAGTTGGGTGATTCAGGCCTGGTAAGCAATGCAGGTAAAGTGTGTCATAAATCAAATTTCGAGGTGAACTTTTTCATATCAATTTTATCGGCGCCGGTCGACAAATAATTTCAAATCTGGCGGATTTATATTTTCGAGTATAAAAAATGTTGACATCGAAAGCGTGTAATTTTCCTGAATTTGATAGAGATGAAATCTGGCAATATTTTTTGACGAAAAACAAAAGACGGCAATCGCATGATCGAACACATCAATCGACGAGCAAGCCTCGTGCCGTTTCCATCAGCGGAATGCCCGCTCGCGCAGCAGACCTTTCCCGCCGGCGTCGGCACTTTGCTAGACTGCCTTCGCCAGCCGACCAACGATCGCTGGCACCGCCCGCCGCGCCACCCGGCTCACGAAGTACGGCATCTCTCGAACGCAGCGGCCCCGACAACCGGAACACGGAGTCCTCATGTCTTACATGCTGCTCATCGTCGAACCCACCGAACAACGTCAGGAACGCGGCGAAGTCGCAGGCCGCGCCGTCTACGACCGCATGCTGAAATACCGCGCTGACCTGCAATCGCGCGGACAGCTGATCGCCGCGGAGTCGCTGTCGAGCGTGAAGAAGGGCGTACGCCTCGAAAAGCGCGACGGACAGACGCGTCTGATCGACGGTCCTTTTGCCGAAGCGAAGGAAATGATCGGCGGCTTCTTCCTGCTGAATGTCGATACCTACGAGCAGGCGTTCGCCCTCGCCGAAGAATGCCCGGCCGCCGAGTGGTGCACGATAGAAATCCGCAAGGTCGCGCCCTGCTACGAGTACTGAATTTCAACTCGACAGGGGTTTTCCCTGGCATCGCCGGATGTCGATCTGACTGCGCGCCGCTCGTCGTGGAAATAAGAAGCCGCCACGGGGCTTCCTTTATCCACGAGGAGAGACGGCGATGCGATTCATGATCCTGGTGAAGGCCACGGCAGACAGCGAAGCCGGCAAGATGCCGGAGGAATCGCTGATTGCGTCGATGGCCACGTACCACGAAGCCTTGCAAAAGGCGGGTGTGCTGCTCGATGCATCCGGCTTGCAACCTAGCGCGAAGGGCTGGCGCGTGCGCTACGCGAATGGCGGGCGGACCGTGACGGAAGGCCCGTTCGCCGAGACCAAAGAGCTGATTGCAGGCTACACCGTGATTCAGGTGCGTTCGCGCGAAGAAGCGATGGAGTGGGCGCGGCGTTTTCCCGCGCCATTCGGCGAAAACGCGGACGGCGAGATCGAAGTGCGTCAGATGATGGACCTCGACGACTTCGAGCCGAGCCAGTCGATGGAGCGCTTTCGCAAGATCGAAGGCGCGAACCACTGATCTCTCCTGCACCCGCAGCGCATCCAGAACCCAACGGAAGAACCATCATGCACAAGCAGATCTATGTGAACCTGGCCGTCGGCAGCGTGGAGAAATCCATGGCCTTCTTCTCGCAACTCGGCTTCACGTTCGAACCGAAGTTCACCAACGAGCAGGCGGCCTGTATGGTGATCGGCGAAAACATCTACGCGATGCTGCTCGCGAAGGACTTTTTCCAGACCTTCACGAAGAAGACGCTGTGCAATCCGAAGGAGAGCACGGAAGCGCTGATCTGCCTGTCGTGCGACAGCCGCGCGCAAGTCGACGAACTCGCCGGCAAGGCGCTCGCCGCGGGCGGCGCGTTGGCGCGCCCGGCACAGGATCACGGCTTCATGTACGAGCGCAGCATCGAGGATATCGACGGGCACATCTGGGAACTGGTGTACATGGATCCGAACGCCGCAATGCCGGCGGCGGACGCCACCTGAGGCCGGCCGTGACGACGGCTGCGACACATCGTGCCATCGAGGCAGTCTGGCGGATCGAATCCGCGAAGGTCATCGCTCACGTCGCGCGGATCGTGCGCGACGTCGGCGTGGCCGAGGAACTCGCACAGGACGCGCTGGTGGCCGCGCTCGAAACCTGGCCGGACGCAGGCGTACCCGACAACCCCGGAGCGTGGCTGATGGCGACGGCGAAGAACCGCGCGCTCGACCGCTGGCGTCAGGATGCGCTGCACGCGCGCAAGCACGAGGAACTCGGCGCGGACATGGACGCGCGCGAGGCGCATATCGTGCCCGATTTCGTCGATGCGCTCGACGCCGCGCGTGCCGACGATATCGGCGACGATCTGCTGCGGCTCGTGTTCACCGCGTGTCACCCCGTGCTGTCGAAAGACGCGCGCGTATCGCTCACGTTGCGCCTGCTGGGCGGCCTGACGACGGACGAAATCGCGCGCGCGTTTCTCGTGCCCGAGCCGACCATCGCGCAGCGCATCGTGCGGGCGAAGAAGACGCTCTCGGCGGCGAAAGTGCCGTTCGAAGTGCCGCAAGCGAACGATCGCGCCTTGCGGCTCGCGTCCGTGCTCGAAGTGATCTATCTGATCTTCAACGAAGGCTATTCAGCGACGGCAGGCGACGACTGGATGCGTCCCGCGCTCTGCGAAGAAGCGCTGCGCCTCGGCCGCGTGTTGACAGGCCTGATGCCCGACGAAAGCGAGGTGCACGGACTTGCCGCGCTGATGGAGATTCAGGCGTCGCGCACGCATGCGCGCGTCGATGCACAGGGGCGGCCCGTGCTGCTGCTCGAGCAGGACCGCAGCCGTTGGGATCCGCTGCTGATCCGCCGTGGACTGACCGCGCTGGAGCGCTCCGAAGCGCTCGGCGGCATGAGCGGCCCGTACACGCTGCAGGCCGCGCTCGCCGCGTGCCATGCGCGCGCCCGCACAGCGGCCGACACGGATTGGGCGCAGATCGTCGCGCTCTACGATGCGCTCGCGGAAGTGGCACCGTCGCCCGTGGTCGATCTGAACCGCGCGGTCGCTGTCGGCATGGCGTACGGTCCGACGGCCGCGCTCGAACTCGTCGAGGCACTCGCCGGCGAGCCTTCGCTGAAGCACTATCACTGGCTGCCGAGCGTGCGCGGCGATCTGCTCGCCAAGCTCGGACGCAACGACGAAGCGCGCGCCGAGTTCGAGCGCGCGGCGGGGATGACACGCAACGCGCGCGAACGCGACATGCTGCTCGAACGCGCGCGCGAGATGAGCGGCACGCACGGACGTATGCAGTAACGGCTCGTCAGCTTGTCACGTGGGCGAGCAGCGAGCGCACGAACGGAATCGCGTGCTCGCCCGTGACCATGCCGAGCAGGCCGATCAGCGCGACGATGGGCGGCGCGGGCGATTTGACGTCGGCGATGTTGTAGAGCAGACCGACGACGACACCCGCCGCCAGCGACACGATATAGGGTTTCATATCAGTCTCCGGATCGTGGTGAGCGGTTGGTCACATCGTGATGACGACGCGTCCGCGGGTGCCGCCCGCGACGGCCGTATAGGCGTCGCGGGCCTGGTCGAGCGGGAAGGTTTGCGCGATCGACGGCGCCTGCAATGCGCCGCTGTCGAACACCTCAGCCAGTTCCGTCATCAGGCGGGCGAAGTCCGCGACGCCGAGCTTGGCGCTGTCGGCGCCGAACAGTTGTGTCTCGTTGTGATAGAAGTCGATCAGATCGAAATCCACGCGCCGCTTGCCCGTTGCGCTGATCTCGACGACGCGTCCGCGCCACTTCGCGAGCTTCAGCGCCGTTTCGAACGCGACACCGCCGACGGCGTCGTACACGACATCCGCGCCGCCGAGTGCCTTCACGCGTTCGGCGGCGTGTTCGTCGAGCGGCACATAGTGGTCGAGCAGGCGGCCGGCGGGCGAGTCCGCGTCCGGCTCGCGGCGATCCACCGCGATCACCTGACAGCCGCGCGACTTCGCGATCTGCACGACCGCGCCGCCGACGCCGCCGCTCGCGCCGATCACGGCAACCGTTTCGCCCGCGACCAGCTTGGCGTAGTCGACGGCGCCGAGCCATGCGACCACGAAGTTCACGCCGATCGCCGCTGCCTGTTCGTGCGTGAGCGCACGCGGCTTGCGTGACAACGCGCCGACGGGAATCCGGATGAACTGCGCGTGCGTGCCGTCGCGTGTGAAGCCGATGTCGCCGCCCGTGCCCCATACTTCTACGCCGACCCACTCGGCAGGGCCGTCGACCACGACGCCGCTGAAGTCGCGGCCGGGAATGCGCGGCAAGGTCGTATGAGCGAAGTGGCCCGACAGGTTCTTGACATCGCTCGGATTCACCGAGGCCGCTCTTACCTGCACGACGGCGCTGTCGGCGTCGGCGGCGGGTGTCGGCAGATCGACGAAGTCGAGGACTTCGGGGCCGCCAAAAGAGTTGAACTGGATCGCTTTCATTGCCGCTCCTGCGGAATCTGTCGTATGAACGCAAGTCTAGGTGACCGGTGCGACGGCGTTCAGACAAGTGCTTTCGAATATCGGACAGCGCGTCGCGCGGGTTCGGAAAGGCTGACTCGGGGAACCGTGGATGGATCGCAAGAAGACAGATTTGCTCGGCGTGGACGGCTGCAAAGGCGGCTGGTACGCGGTCCGGCAGCACGCGCGAACGGGCGCGATCGAAACGCGGGTGTGCGAGTCGTTTGCCGCGCTGCTCGCTTGGGCGCAGGCGCCCGCCATCATTGCCGTCGATATGCCCATCGGTCTTTCATCGACGGGATTTCGCACGTGCGATGCCGAAGCGCGGAGGCGTCTGCATTGGCCGCGCAGCGCGTCGGTGTTTCAGACGCCCGTGCGTCAAACGCTGGCTGCCGAGGACTATCAACAGGCCTGCGCGCTCAACCGCGAAGCAACGGGCAAAGGCATTTCTCAGCAGGCGTTCAACATTCTGCGCAAGATCGCCGAAGTCGATGCGGCATTGCATCGTGACCCGCGTGATGCCTCGCGTGTATTCGAAGTTCACCCCGAGCTTGCGTTCATGCAGCTTCGCGTCGAGCGAGAGGGCGGCGAAGCGACGGGACTCGTAGAAGGAAAAACGAAAGAAGCGGGGCATGCGAAACGTAAAGCGTTGCTCGCCCCGGTCTTTGGCGCCGTGTTGCAGACCGCGCTCGACGAACGTTTCGCGCGGCATGTGCAGAAAGACGACGTGCTCGATGCGTTCGCGGTGCTGTGGAGTGCGCGCCGCATCGCTTCGGACAGCGCAGTGCGGCTGCCCGCTGAAGAACCACGCGACAGCGCCGGTCTGCCGATGGTGATCCGCTACTAGGCACAAACACGAACGCGCGTTGCTGCGACCGGCAACAACGCGCGACGAAGCGCGCTTATTCCGCGCCGCGCACGATCCGCAGATCGCGCTCCGCAGCGTTGCCCAATGCGGCCAGCGCCTTCTTGTATTCGGGGCTGTCGTAGGCTGCGACGGCCTGCTCGTACGTCGGGAATTCGATCACGACGGTGCGCTCCTTCAAGCCCTGTTCGCGCGCTTCTTCGGCGGCGCCGCGCACGATGAACTTGCCGCCCGCCGCTGTGATCGCGGGCAGCGCCAGTTGCGCATAGGCGGCCAGCGCCGCTGCGTCGTTCGTCTTGCGGTAGGAGGTGACCCAGTATCCCTTGCTCATTTGATGTTTCCTCACAGTCACGTTGAAGGTTTGGCCACGGCGACGATGGCGCGGACCACGATGCGCGTCGCCGGCGACCACGATTCTCGCTCAACGGCAGCCGACGCGCTTGGCGGCATGCCGAAGCGTCACGACTTTATCGCAGCCGATGCAGCCAGCGTCGCGTGCGGATCGAAGTCGGTCGGCGATGCGCCGAGTTCGCGACGGAACATGTCGCTGAAACTGCTCGGCAGATAGCCGAGTTCGCGCGCGATGCTGCTGACGGGGCGTCCTTCGGCGAGCCCCGACACGGCGACGGCCAGTTGCACCTGGCGGCGCCATTCCGCGAAGCCGATGCCCAGTTCGCGCGTGAAGAGCCGCGCCAGCGTCCGCACGCTCGCGCCCACGGCCGCGGCATGCTGTTCGAAGCCGATCGCATTCGACGGATTGTCGATCACAGCGCGGCACAGCGCGTCGAGACGTCGGTCCGAGGCATCGGGCAACGGAATGCGCAGCGACGAGCGCGGCGCGTGCGTGAGTTCGAGCATCGCGAGCCGATACGCGGCGCTCAGATAGTCCTCGTCGCGCGTCTGCGCCTGCTCGTGCCCGGCGATCGACGCAATCAGCTCGCGCATCAGACCGTTGATCTCGAACACGTCGCTGCGCGCGCTCAGATGGCCGATGGCGCGTTCATGGAAATACAGATTGCGCATCTCGACGTCGCTCATCATGTGAATCGAGTGCTCGGTGCCCGCGGGCAGCCATACCGCGCGTTGCGGCGGAACGACGAGCGCCTCGCGTCCCGCTTCGACCCACATCACACCCGACACCGCATACAGCACCTGCGCCCACGTATGCGAGTGCGGATCGATGCGCAGCCCGCGCGGATAGTGCCGCGCGAGCGAATGACCTTCGGCGGCGTCGTGCAGGACGGGTGGAGTCGCTTTCGTCATGACTCAAGGTGCGTCGCTGCGACGCTTGCCAGCGTCCTTGTCCGCATCGTCGTCGCTTTCGTCGATGAACGGCGAGTCGGTATCCTTGCCGCCCGAGCGCAGTTTGCCGCGCGCCTGTTCGGCCAGTTGCTCATAGCGCTTGCGAAAGCGCGTCAGATCCTTTTCATTCAGCTCTTCGAGATCGAGCAGCGCGTTATGCGCGCCGTCCAGCGCGCGGATCAGTTCGTCGAGCTTGATCTGCATCGCGGCCGTGTCGCGGTTCTGCGTGTTCTGGATCAGGAAGACCATCAGAAAGGTGACGATCGTCGTCGACGTATTGATCACCAGTTGCCATGTATCGCTGAAATGGAACATCGGCCCGCTGACACCCCACACGACGACCAGCACCACGGCGATCACGAACGTCGCCGGCTTGCCGGCCATCGTGGAGAGACCGGTCGAGAACTTCGAGAACCAGTTGTTGCTTGTCACTTGGCGCTCCTGTCGTGTGAAGACCAGCCTTGACGATACCGATTCGCTCGTGCCTGCGCCACCTTGCCTCGGGCCGCGAAAATTCCCGCGACGGATTTTCGCGGCTCGCGCGTTTAACCCTGAAACCGGCCACTTTCGGACCGGAAATCGAATCAAGGGAGAACGCCATGAACAAGCACGAACTCGTGCGTCTGCTCGCGGCGGGCGTGGCCGCGCTGGGCGCGTCGGCGGCCTTCGCGCAGGCGGTGATCGTCGCGCCGATGGCGCCGCCTGCGCCGCGCACCGAAGTCGTTCCGCCGCCGCGCGCCGGTTACGCGTGGGATCCCGGCCACTGGCGCTGGGCGGGCGGCCGCTACATGTGGGCGCCGGGTCACTGGCAGGCGACGCGGCCGGGGTATCGCTGGGTGCCCGGACATTGGATCGCGCATGGTCCGAACTGGCATTGGGTGCCGGCGCACTGGGCGGGCTGACGGGCGACAGGAGAGAGCGATGAAGAAAGGATTGTTGCTGGCGTTGCTCGCGCTGCTGCTCGCGGGCTGTGTCGTAGTGCCGGGGCGGCCTTACTACTACCGGCCGGCCGTCGTCGTATATTGAACGGGCGCCGGCGGACCGCATCGAAGCGGTTCGCCGCGTTTCCGTAGAGTCTTCGATCAGAACAACAGGGAGCGACAGCAAGTGACGACAGAACACCTCGTCGCGAGAGATTCCGCGCGACGTGCGCGATCGGCGCAACCGGCTCAATCGGCGCGATGTCCGGGCCGTACGTGGAGCCGCGCGCATTGAGCGAGCGCGATCCGGACGCGGAGCTGGTTGCGGGCGTCGGCAGGCAGGAGCCGGCCGCCGTTCGCACGCTCGTCGCGCGCAAGTTGCCGCGTCTGCTGGCGCTCGCCACGCGGATGCTGGGAGACCGTATGGAAGCGGAAGACGTCGCGCAGGAAGCGTTCATGCGTATCTGGAAGCAGGCGCCGCGCTGGCGCGAAGGCGAGGCGCGCTTCGACACGTGGCTGCATCGCGTGGCGCTGAATCTTTGCTACGACCGGCTGCGTGCGCATCGCGAAGAGCCCGCCGACGAACTGCCCGATACCGACGATCCCGCCGCCGCTCCCGATACGCAGCTCGAAGCGCAGTCGCGCGACGCGCGTGTGCGGGCCGCGCTCGCCGCGCTGCCGGCGCGCCAGCGCGAGGCGCTCGTGCTCAATTACTACCAGGAACTGTCGAACATCGAGGCGGCCGCGCTGATGGGCATTACCGTCGAAGCGCTCGAAAGTCTGCTGGCGCGCGCGCGGCGCAGTCTGCGCGCGCAACTGGCGGGCGACGATCCTGCCGGAACGAGGACAAGGCGATGACACCAGAGAGATTTCGCGCAATCGTCGATGCCTACGGCGCCGACGCCCGCCATTGGCCCGTAGCCGAACGCACGGCGGCGAGCGCGTGGGCGGACCAGCATCGCAGCGAGGCCGATGCGCTGCTCGCCGACGCCGCGCAACTCGACCTATGGCTCGCCGGCGATACCGTCGCTGCGCCGGATCCTTCGCTCGTCGAGCGCGTCGTCGCTTCGGCGCCTGCACGCCGCCGTTCGCGCCGACTGTCGCTGGCCTGGCCGGGCGGCCGCTTGCGGCGCGCGGGCTGGTGGTGGTCGGGCGCGGCCTTCGCAGGCGTGGGGCTGATCGGCGGCGTCGCGGGGGCGCTGGCGGTGTCGTTTTTCCTCGTAACGGGCAGCCCGTCGCCGGGACCCGAGTCTTCGTATCTGACAACTGGATTTGGCGGCACAGCCGCCGACTGGAGTGGTGAATGAGCGGACGCGCCTGGAAGTTTCTGTTGGTCGGATCGCTGGTGCTCAATGTGTTCCTGATCGGCGGCGTGGCGGGCGGCGCGTATCAGTGGTTCGTCGCGCATGGCCGGACGACGACGGCAGCCGCCCAGCCTCAGCCGCGCGCGCTGCGTTTCGCGGCGGAAGAGCTGTCGGCGGATCGTCAGAAGCAGTTCGTCACGGCACTCAAGGATGCGCGCCGCGAAGCGCGCGACTATGCGCGCGAAGGCCGCGAAGAGCGGCGTGAGGTGCTGCGTCTGCTGGGTGCGCCGCAACTGGATCGCACGGCGCTCGACATGGCGCTGAGCCGTACACGTGAAGCCGATATCGCGTTGCGCTCGCGGGTCGAGCAGGGTGTGGCCGATTTCGCGGCGACCTTGTCGCCCGATGAGCGCGTGAAGTTCGCGGAAGGTTTGCGCGAGCGCGGGCAATGGCGGCTGCCGCAAACGCAGGCGCAGCGGCAGACCCCGCAGCGGCAGCAACAGGAACAGAACGAACAGCCGGCGAGCGAATGATTTTTCTCGCTCGACGCAAAAAGCAGCGACGGAAAAGCGCCGCACGCTCCGTTTAACGCATATCGAACGACACACGACGGGCGGCCGCAATCGGCTTGCATCGGAGAGGAGTGAGCATGGCGAATTCACCTGCTGCAATGACGGCGGCGCCGTTGAGCGCCGCCGCAATCGCGCTGAACCGGTTCGGTCTCGGCGCGCGTGCTGATGACACGCCGCCCGCCGATCCGAAGAACTGGCTGCTCGCGCAGTTCGACGCCTATCAGCCGATGCCCGCCGCATGGGCTGCGCAGCCGACTTCGCTGGCGATCGCCGCACAACTCGCCGATGAGCGCCAGCAGGCGATGGCGAGCGCGACGAACGCTACGAACGCCACGGCAAGCGGCGCGAACGCGAGCAGCCAGCCCAACGCCGCCGCCAATCCCGACGACGCGCGCAAAGCCGCCCGCCAGGCAGCGAACAAGGCGGTGCGCATGGAATCGCGCGACACCTACCGCGCCGCCGTGAATGCACGCGTTGCAAGCGCGCTGACGACGCCCGCACCTTTCGTCGAACGGCTGGTGCATTTCTGGGCAAATCACTTTGCCGTGTCGGTCGATAAAGGCGCCGTCGCGCCGTACGCGGGTGCATTCGAAGCGGAGGCGATTCGTCCGCATGTGCTCGGCCGCTTCGAAGACATGCTGGTCGCCGTCGAGCGTCATCCCGCGATGCAGCTGTTTCTCGATCAGACGCGCTCGGTCGGTCCCGACAGCGTTGCCGCGATGCGCGCGGCGCAACGCAATCCGAACCGCAAGCAAGGCCTCAACGAAAACCTCGCGCGCGAAATCATGGAACTGCACACGCTCGGCGTGCGTAGCGGTTACACGCAGGACGACGTCACCGAGTTCGCACGTGCGATGACGGGCTGGAGCATTGCCGCCGCGCAAGGGCCGCAACCCGGCAACGCGCCGCCGGGCGCGTTCGTTTTCCGCGCGCCGCTGCACGAGCCAGGCACGCGGACCATCATGGGCCGCCGCTACGATCAACCCGGCGAAGCGCAAACGCTCGCGATCCTGCATGACCTGTCGACTGCGCCCGCCACCGCGACGCATATCGCGACCAAGCTCGCACGCCACTTCGTGGCGGACAATCCGCCGCCCGATGTCGTCGATCGACTGGCGACGGCGTTCATGCGCAGCCGCGGCGATCTGCCGACGGTCTATCGCGCGTTGATCGGCAGCGCTGCCGCGTGGTCGCCCGTCGCCGTCAAGTTCAAGTCGCCGTGGGAGTGGACGATTTCGTCGTTGCGCGGTCTCGGCATGCGCGACCCGAACGACGGCGCGCGCGCCGTGCAGATGGCGCCCATTCTCACGCAGCTCGGCCAGCAGGTGTGGCGGCCCGGCTCCCCCGCCGGTTACGACGACATCGCCGCGAGCTGGGCCGCACCCGATGCGCTCGTGCGGCGCGTCGAGATTGCGCAGCGTTTCGCGGCGCGCGTCGGCGACCGGCTCGATGCGCGCTCGCTCGGCCAGACGCTGATGGCGGGTTCGCTCAGCGAGCCGACGCAGGTCGCCGTGTCGCGCGCGGAGAGCGCATCGACGGCGCTTGCGCTGCTGCTCGTTTCGCCCGATTTCCAACGGAGATGATCATGCTCAGCCGCCGCAGTTTCATACGCGTCGCAGCCGCCGGCGCGGGCGCGATGCTCGTCGCGCCGCAGATGGTGTTCGCGCGGGCCGCGACCGACCGCCGCTTCGTGTTCGTGATCCAGCGCGGTGCCGCCGACGGCCTGAACATCGTCGTGCCGTATGCCGAGCCCGCCTACGCGACGCTGCGCGGCGCACTGACCGTCGACACGTCGGCGTCGAGTTCGACGAAGCTCGACGGCACGTTCGCGCTGCATCCGTCGCTCGTGCAGATCGGGCAGATGTATGGCCAGCGCGAGGCGTTGTTCGTGCATGCGGTTGCGTCGCCGTATCGGGACCGCTCGCATTTCGACGGGCAGAACGTGCTGGAGACGGGCGGGACGTCCGCGTATCAGGTGAAGGACGGCTGGCTCAACCGGCTCGTCGGCATGATGCCGGGCATTGCCTCGACGACGCACGAAAACGCGATCGCGTTCGCGCCGACGGTGCCGATGGCGTTGCGCGGCAGCGCGAATGTCGCATCGTATGCGCCTTCCGGCTTGCCTCAAGCGCCGGACGACCTGCTCGCGCGCGTCTCTCAACTCTACGAGCAGGACGCGCAACTGCGCCCGTTGTGGGAATCGGCGATGGCGGCGCGCGGCCTCGCGGGCGACGCGGGCGCGCGCCAGGACCCGGCGAGTCTCGGCAAGCTCGCGGCCGGCTTTCTGTCGCGCGACGACGGGCCGCGCATCGCGATGATCGAAACGGGCGGCTGGGATACGCACAGCGCGCAGATGCCGCGCCTCGCCGCGCAGTTGAAGGCGCTAGACACGATGCTCGCCGCCTTGCGCGACGGACTTGGGGCCGCCTGGAGCAAGACGACGGTGCTGGTCGCCACCGAATTCGGACGCACGGCGGCAGCGAACGGGACGGGCGGCACCGACCATGGTACGGCGTCGGTCGCGATGGTGATCGGCGGCGCGGTGGCGGGCGGGCGCGTGGTCGCAGACTGGCCGGGCTTGCGAAACGGCGACCTGTACGAAGGACGCGACCTGAAGCCAACGGCGTCGCTCGATGGGCTGATTACGGGCGTCGCGAGCGAAAGCCTGGGACTCGATCCGCATCGCACCGCGCGCACGCTGTTCGCACAGGCTGGCAATGCGCAGCCGATGACAGGCCTCATCCGCGCGTAGTTCGCACAAGCCGATTTAACAATTACGCCATCAGGCGATTACACAGGGAGAGGATCTCGATGCATGCACTCGACGTGAAATCCATGAAGTTACGCACGCTGCTGGCAGCCGCGCTTTGCGCGTCGACGCTGTCAGCGTGCTATGTCGCCGAGCCCGCGCGGCCGGCCCAGCCTCCGCCCGTCGTCGAAGTGATGCCCGCGCCGCCCGCGCCGGGCTACCGGTGGGTGAAGGGTCACTATCGTTGGGAAGCCAATCACTGGCAGTGGGTGCCCGGTCACTGGCGGCCCGTTTAAGCAGCACGGTTCGAGCCGGCTTGATCCGGCTCGAAAAAATAATCGGTTGCGCGTGTCGATCTGAAGATGGCTTACTCGTCATAGTGGTGAAGACTCGCAGATCGCGAAACTTCGCCACTCATGAACCTCTTCACATCAGGAGACACGATCATGTCCACGCCAGCCGTCAAACCCATCCCGGAAGGGATGCACACGTTGACACCGCACATCATCGTCGCGGGCGCGGCCGAAGCAATCGAGTTCTACAAGAAAGCATTCAATGCAATCGAGCAGGTGCGCCTGCCCGGCCCCGGCGGCAAGCTGATGCACGCGTCGCTGAAGATCGGCGATTCCACGCTGATGCTCGTCGACGAAATGCCCGATTGCGGCGGTGGCGCATCGTTCGGGCCGAAGGCGCTGAAGGGCACGCCCGTCGTGCTGCATCTGTATGTCAACGACGCGGACGCCACGATCGCGCAGGCGGAAGCGGCGGGCGCGAAGGTGACGATGCCCGCTACCGATATGTTCTGGGGCGACCGCTACGGCCAGGTGGAAGATCCCTTCGGCCACCGCTGGTCCGTCGCGACGCACAAGCGCGATGTCACGCCCGACGAAATGAAGACCGCGATGGAGCAGATGGCGCAGGGCCGTCAATAACAAGCGTTAAGGGGGCGGCGCTGCGACCCATCGTTTGGTGGATGCGCGCCCGCCCGTCATGACAACATCAAGGAGATGTGATGGACAAGATTGCGATGTGCCTGTGGTTCGACGGCAACGCGGAGGAGGCCGTCAAGTTCTACACAGGCATCTTCAAGAATTCCAGCATCGGCGACGTGACCCATTACGGCGATGCCGTGCCGAGCAAAGCCAGCGAGGTGCTGACGATCACGTTCCAGCTGGAAGGCCGCGAATTCGTCGCGTTGAACGGCGGCCCGCAGTACACCTTTTCGCCGGCGATTTCGATGTTCGTGAAATGCGACACGCAAGAGGAAGTCGACACGCTGTGGAACAAGCTGCTGGAAGGCGGCGGTTCTCCCGTGCAGTGCGGCTGGCTGACGGATCGTTATGGCGTGTCGTGGCAGATCGTGCCGACCGCGATGATGAAGTTCCTGACCGACAAAGACCCCGCCAAAGTCAAACGCGCGATGGAAGCGATGATGCAAATGGTGAAGCTCGACATCAAGAAGCTCGAAGCGGCGTACATGCAGGAGTGAATCTGCGTTTCGGCGCGGCGAGCGTCCGGTGCTCGGGGCGTTCGCTTCGGCGCGCGTATCTGCGATGATCTGCGCTTCCCCTCCTGCCAGATACGCGCGATGAATCCTTCCGCTTTTGAAATCGAAACCGATCGACTGATCTTGCGTCCGCATGTCCGCGAAGACTTCGATGACAGCTATGCGCTCTGGTCCGACGAGACCGTCACGCGGTTCATCGGCGGCAAGCCGTTTAGCCGTGAAGAGGTGTGGTCGCGGCTGCTGCGCTATGCCGGACATTGGACACTGCTCGGCTACGGCTACTGGGTGATCCGCGAGAAGGGCAGCGGGCGGTTTGTCGGCGAGATCGGCTTCGCGGACTACCAGCGCGAAATGGATCCGCCACTTGGCGACACGCCCGAGATCGGCTGGGCACTGATGCCGTCGATGCATGGCATCGGCTACGCGACGGAAGCCGTGCGCGGCGCGCTGACGTGGGCGGAAGCAAGCTGGCCGGCGCGCGATACGGTGTGCATCATCGCGCCGAACAACGTCGCTTCCCGGCGTGTCGCCGCGAAATGCGGATACGTCGAAGAGCGGCAGACCACCTACAAGGGACACCCGACCGGCGTGTTTCGGCACGTCGGTTAGGCTGATCTAAGACCTTTCCCCCTTTCCTATATCTTCCGGCCGAATTGTCGAGGGCCGCCGCCGATGCGACATTTGTCACGCGAACGCATCGGTCATCTGAACCACCCATCGCACGTAGATACAACGTTGACACATCAACCCGCGCCGCGTAGTATAGGTATCTACTTTGTAGATACATGCGGCGCTTCTGGCCTTTACCGGCTTTGACAGGAGGCAGTCATGTATCTGGATTTTTCGAGCGAAGGTGGGGCTATGGCTATTCAGACAATCAAGCGGTGGGGCAACAGTCTTGCGGTTCGTATTCCCGCAAGCCTGGCTGACGAACTGCACCTGCGCGAAGATCAGGAAGTCGACATGGTGGTGGCGGACGGGGCGCTCGTTGCTACGCCCGCCATCAGGACGTTCAACTGGGACGAGTATCGCGAGCAACTCGCGGCACGCCCCGAGAACGTGCATCCGACCATCGACCTTGGCGCCGCGGTGGGTTCCGAGCTTGCCGACCCGACGGGCCAGGACGACTGGTAAGGAGCAATATGAAGAACGGCGTTCCCGAGATAGGCGATGTGCTGTGGATCAGACTCGAACCCGTGGTCGGACATGAGCAGGGCGGTGGATATCCTCGGCCTGTCGTCGTTCTGTCGCACCACGCTCATAACGGTCCGACACATCGGATCGTTGCCGTGCCCTGCACGACCAGGGCACGCGGCTTCGCGACGGAGATTCCCGTTGCCGCGTTGCCGAAGCCGTGCGTCGCGTTGATCGACCAGATCACCACGCTCGACTGGGTGGCGCGGCGCGGCGAATTCCGCGAAGAACGGGTTTCGCAGCCCGAGCTCGACGCGATTCGCCGCAGTATGAAAGCATTCCTGATGATGTGACGGCCCGCCGCCGGGTCACGTGCGTTGCGCCGCAATACACGTTTGCAAGGTACGCCGCTGCGTGCCTTGCGTGTCGAAGTTCGCGGCATCGAGCCATTCCGCAAAACCCGCGCGCAGCGCCGGCCATTCGCTATCGATAATCGAGAACCACGCCGTATCGCGGTTGCGTCCCTTGTAGGTGATAGCCTGGCGGAAGATGCCTTCGAACGTGAAGCCGAAGCGCGCCGCAGCCGTTCGCGACGGTGCGTTCAGCGAATCGCACTTCCATTCGAAGCGCCGGTAGCCCAGTTCGTCGAATATGCGTTGCATCAGCAGGAAGATCGACTCCGTCGCCATACGCGTCTTTTGCAGACGCCGCGAGAACACGACGAAGCCGACTTCGATCACGCCGTTCGACTTGTCGATGCGCATCAGCGAAAGCGTGCCGACCGCCTTGCCCGTCGCGAGATCGATCACGGCATAGTGCAGCGGATCGGGCGAAGCCGCGCAGGTTGCGAGGAAGTCGCGGTATGCATCGGGCGTCTCGAACGGGCCAACGGACAGATACGTCCAGTCGCTGCCATCGGGCGCGGCGCGATAGGCGTCATACAGATCGTCGGCGTGACGTTTCACGTCGACCCGTTCCAGCCGGCAATAGCGGCCCGTCATCGGCTGATCGCCGGGTGCCTTTGCCGGCTGCCATTGCGGCATGGGTTCGCCGATCGGCTGTCCATATTCGTTGACTCGTTGCCCCACGTCATTCTCCCGTTGCAAGCGCTATTTCGAAGTATGCCAAGCGGGCAAGATACGGCAAACCCCGCGTGCCCGTAAGAACCAGGCGGGCGCGATTCGATGGAGCCAGCTTCGCACCCCCGCGGCCAGGCCAGGCCTGACCCGCCTGGACCGTTCGTCACGGTGGCGCACGGCTTGCGAACGTTTGGAACTGAAAGGCTGTCGATACAGAATCCTTCCGTCGAACTCCATTCCTCTAGAGGTTCTCATGCTCGATGTCGCTGATGAAATCGCCCGATTCAATGCCGGCCGGGATCCCGACCGTCTCGCGATGAAATACGCACGCATGCGAACGTCGCCGTTCGTGTTTCTGCGCGGAACGTGCCATCTGTTCTACAAGCGTCTGTCCAAGGGCACCGTGCTGGACAACTCGCCGCGCGCATGGATTTGCGGCGATATGCATCTCGAGAATTTCGGCAGCTACAAGGGCGACAACCGTCTCATCTATTTCGACATCAACGATTTCGACGAGGCCTGCCTCGCGCCGTGCCTGTACGAAATGATCCGTCTGCTGTCCAGCGTGCTGGTGGCCGCCGACGACCTCAAGCTCAGCCGTGCCGAGGCGCTCGCGCTGTGCCACACGGCCACCGACTCCTACGCGGCCGCGCTGCGGTTCGGCAAGGCGCGCTGGATCGAGGAGGAGACGGCCGAGGGCATGGTCGGCGAGCTGTTTGCCGCATTGCATCAGCGCTCCCGTGCCGATCACCTGAACCGCCGCACCGAATTGAAGGGGAAAAAGCGCAATCTGCGCGTCGATGGCAAGAAGGCCTTGCCCGTCGCCGACGAAACGCGCGCCAGGGTCGTCGCGTTCATGAACGACTTCGCGAAGCGCGAGCCGAATCCGCAGTTCTACGAGATCATCGACGTGGCGCGCCGGATTGCGGGCACGGGCAGTCTGGGCGTCGACCGCTATGTGATTCTCGTCGAAGGCAAGGGCTCGCCAGACGGCAATTATCTGCTCGACATGAAGCTCGCGTTGCCGTCCGCCACCGCGCCGAACGTCGGCACGCGGCAGCCCAAATGGAATAGCGAAGCCGAGCGCGTCGTCGAAATCCAGCGGCGCGATCAGGTGGTGTCGCAAGCTTTCCTGCATGCCGTCGAATTCGAGCAGCGGCCTTATGTGCTGCGCGGCCTTCAGCCTTCGGAAGATCGCGTCGCACTGGACAACTGGAACGGCAAGCTGCCGCGGCTCGAATCCGTCGTGCGCAACATGGCCGAACTGGTTGCGTGGGCACATTTCCGCAGCAGCGGACGGCAGACTTCCGCGATCGCCGACGACCTGATTGCCTTCGGCGAAGACAGCAAATGGCAATTGTCACTGATCGATTTCGCGACGCAATGCGAGGCGCAGGTCGTCAGCGACTGGAAGGCGTACTGCGAAGCGTTCGACCGCGGCGCCTTCAGGCTGAACGCTGGAGCGTGACTTCGCCCGCTCGAACGTCGAGACCCGTAAACGTTCGACAAATCCGAATATGTTGGCGGGCTTTACGGCGATAGGCCAGATGTGTAAATCTGACGATGGCGTCGTGGTCAAAAGTGCATCGTGTTTTTCCGGCTTCATTCGCTCTGCAAGTCTCGAACCACATGAACTGCGACGCCGCGAACGGGCGCGCCCGCCCGGAGGGCATGAACAATGCCTTCTTATGAGTGACTTCCACAACAGGAGACGGCACTATGGAAATCGAAGCGACCGCATGGTTCCCGCTGGATGACTTTGCGCCCGTGCGAGAAGGGTGGTATGAAGTCCAGCTGGTCAGCGGAGACACGGCATTCGCGAAGTACGCGGAGGGCGGATGGACCGAAAAGCCGCTCCTGGTGTTCACCCACTGGCGCGGATTGAGCGAAGATCCCGCCCGCGTGGAGGAACCGGAAACCATCGACGCCGAAGCGACGGCAGCCGAGGGTGTGCGTGCCGCATGGAACGCATTCTTCCCGGGCGCGAACGGCGAAGCACACAAGCCGCTCGACGTCACGCACGGCAAGCCACCGACGACGCACTGACTTCGCATCCACTCATGCGGATCGGCGGGCGGCGCAACAGCGCCGCCGTTTTTTGTCCTGCTTCGCTTGCGACCGCGAGCCGAGGCACACAACGCTCGCGTTTTGCAGGCCTTCGCTAGAATGCAGCGATCGATATCGCGAAGGTCTCTCATGCAAGCATTCCGGCAACCTGTCGATCTGGCGCGCGCCACGCGCCTTCTGAACCACGGCCCCGTCACGGTGATCACGAGCGCGCACGACGGCCGCTCGAACGTGATGGCGGCATCGTGGGCCATGCCGCTCGATCTCGTGCCGCCAAAAGTCGTCGTCGTGATCGACGCGAAGACGTTGACACGGCAACTCGTCGAAGCAAGCGGCGTGTTCGGTCTGCAACTGCCGACGCGCGGCTTCGCCCGCCATACGCTCGCGGTCGGCTCGAACGCGGGCATCGAAATCGATAAGATTGCCGCGCTCGAACTCGAAACGTTTCGTGCCGAAAAGATCGATGTGCCGATGCTGGAAGGCTGTGTCGCGTGGTTCGAATGCAAGGTGATTCCCGACGACAGCCAGCGGCACGATCTGATCCTCGCCGAAGTGGTCGCGTGCTATGCGGACAGCCGCGTCTATTCCGACAACCGCTGGCACTTGGGCGACGATCACGACATGCGCACCTGTCATTACGTTGCGGGCGGCACGTTCTTCGAAACGGGCGATACCTTCGAAGTCGAAGCCGCGCCCATCGGCGGCAAAGGCTGAGGCTGAGGCTGAGCGTCTAACCGTCGCCGCGCGTTTCAGTTCTTGAGCGGCAGCCAGATTTCGACGCCGCCCATCCCCGTCACAGGATTGAACTGCTCGCTGTAGCGCTCGAAGTTGGGCGCGTCGGCGGGCGTGTGTCCGGACTCGGGCAGCCATTTGTTCCAGATCGTGTTCCAGGTGCGGCGTATCGTCGAGATGTGTTCGTGATGCGTGAACACCGCATAGCGTTGCGCACCGATGCGCACGCGGCTCGACTCATCAGGCAAGCCGGAGAAATCGGCGACTTCGACGCCGCACAGATAATCGAAGTTGCCCGAGTCGTCGGCGTTGTAGCAGACGCCGTACGCGACGTTGCCGAGCTGTCCAGGCACATTCCCGAATATCGAGTTGAAACGCTGCCATTGCGCCGGAATGCCCGAACTGCTTTTGCAGTGATAGCGTTCGCTCGATCCGGCGACGAGCAAGGGTTTGCCGTCGACGAAACGCGGCGGCTCCAGTTGAGCGAGAAGTGACTCATCCATTTTGATCGGCTCCACGAGTGCGATGTTGTCGAGATGACCTTGCGCGCGCAACGCTTCGGGCGTGAGCCCGAACTGCTCGCGAAACGCGCGCGTGAATGCCTCATGAGAGCCGTAACCCGCATCGACTGCGACAGCCAGAATATCCGGCGCGCCGCGTGCGAGACTTCGCGCCGCTTCCGTCAAACGCCGCGCACGCACGTAGCGCATCACTGCGTAGCCGGTCGCCGTTTCGAATGCGCGCGATAGATGAAAGCGCGAGACGCAACTGCAACTGGCGATGTCGTCGAGCGACAGCTCGCGGTGAAAGTGGCTTTCGATAAACCACAACGCTCTTCCGGCAGGGTTTCCGACCAGGTTCATACGGACTCTCGTTTTGGCATGAACCCAGCATATCGAGCGAGCGGCTGCTTCATTTGATCGCGCTTGCGGTTCTATTCAATTGGCCATCGACCGTTCATGCATGCAATACGTCTTTCGCGGGCGAACCGAAATACACTTCGACTTCGACGATCTTGCCGTCCTCGACACGAAAGAACTCCGTGTTGCGAAACGCCTCGCGATTCGCCGGCTTGCACGCGTAGCGCACGAACGCTTCGTTGCCTTCGCTGAACAGCTTCTCGATACGAAAGAACTCGACCTGCTCGTTGAACGGCCAGCAGCGTTCGAAGTATTCGCGCCGGTCGATATGGTCGTCGCGCGGACTCGTGAAGTGGAAATCGTCGGCGAGGATCGCTTCGATCGCCGCGCGGTCCTTGTGCTGATACGCCGCGAAGCAGCGGCGAACGAGATCGGGAACGTCCGTCGTCTGGCTCATCGCGATTGCTCCATCGATTCCTTCATGGTTCCGTCATCGCGTGCCTGCTGCGCAGCGGCTTGCGCGGCCGCCTGCGAGCCGGGCCGCAGTAACGCGCCGCCAATCGTTGCCGCCATCGCCGCGAAAATCGCGCCGACCAGAAACGCGACGTGATAGCCGCTCGTGAGGGCGGCGGGTGTATCGGCTTGCTGCGCGCCGCCGCTTGCCGATTGCGCGGCCGCAAGGCTCGCCAGCACCGCGAGTCCCAACGCACCGCCCATCATGAACGACGTATTGACGATGCCCGATGCGAGGCCCGAATCCGCGGGACCGACATCGCTCATCGCGGCGAGCAGCAGCGGATTGAACGCGACGCCTGCGCCGATGCCGAGCAGCACCATGCCGGGCAGCACGTCGATGGCGAAGTGTCCGTCGACGGGCGCGCGTGCGAACAGCAGCAAGCCGAGCGCGGCGAGGAACAGGCCCACGGCGAGCGGCCGGCGGATGCCAAAGCGCATCACCATGCGCGCCGACAGGCCGAGCGAGAAGAAGCCCATGATCAGATTCGCGGGCAGGAACGCGAGACCGACCTGAAGCGGCGTATAAGCGAGCACGCGCTGCAGATAGAGCGCGGAGATGAAGAACCACGCGAACATCGCTGCCGCCCACAATACGCCGACCACATTGGCCGTTGCCACGTTGCGCAGCGTGAAGAGCTTGAGCGGCATCAGCGGATGCACGACGCGTGCTTCGATCAAGAGGAAGGCGCCGAGCAGCGCCAGCGCAACCACGATCAACCCGACCGTTTGCGCGGAAAGCCAGCCGGCTTCGTTACCGTTGACGATCGCGTAGACGGCCAGCATCAGCGACGCCGTGACGGTCGCCGCGCCCGCGACGTCGAGCCGTTCGCCATGCGCGTGCCCGCGCCCTGCCGGCAACAGCGCGATGCACATCGCGTACACGGCAATGCCGATAGGCAGATTGACGAGAAAGATCCAGTGCCAGCTCAGCAGGTTGGTCAGCAGTCCGCCGAGCAGCACGCCGATGCTGCCGCCGCCCGCGCACACGAAGCCATACACGCCCATCGCTTTCGCGCGCTCGCCCTCTTCGGTGAACAGATTCATGATGAGCGACAGCGACACGGCCGACACGACGGCACCGCCCAGACCTTGAATGGCGCGCGCGCAAACCAGCATGACCTGCGAATTCCCGAGCCCGCACGCGAGCGACGCGACTGTGAACAGCGTGATGCCCGCGAGAAAGAGCTTGCGATGCCCGTACAGATCGCCGAGCCGTCCGCCGAGCAGCAAAAAGCCGCCGAAGGTCAGCATATAGGCGTTGACCACCCAGACCAGTGCGGTTTCGGTGAAGCCCAGATCGGCTGCGATGGATGGCAGCGCGACGTTCACGATGGTCGTATCGAGCACGATCATCAGCACGCCCATGCACAGCACGATCAGTGCGAGCCAGCGTGTTCGGCCTTCGATGTTATGCGTCATGCGAGCGTTTCCTCCGTGACTGTCGATGCGCTTTCAGTCTAGACAGGGTCGGCGGCCCGCTGCAACCGGAAACCATTCGCGCACCGCTCTTCTACACACGACGATCGGAGGCGGCCGGAATCGACACGGCTCAGCTCAATAATTCGTATTTGCCGCCGCGTTCGAGCGCGCGCTGATACGCGGGCCGGGCATGGATCGTGTCGAGAAAGCGCGCGAGGGACGGATATTTCGCATCGCGGTTGCCGCGCGCCGTCGCGGCCTCGAGCGGAAAGCTCATCTGGATGTCGGCGGCCGTGAACTCGCTGCCCGCGAACCAGCCCGTCGCGCGCAGCGAATCGTCGATGTAACGCATATGCAGCGCGATTTGCGGATCGACGAACGTGGATTGCAATGTCGATGCGATCTTTTTCGCGATCGGCTTCGCGAAGAACGGCATCGGCGCGCTGCCGATGCGCAGCGCAACCAGTTTCAGCAACAGCGGCGGCATCGCCGAGCCTTCCGCGTAGTGCATCCAGTAGCGGAACTTCAGGCGCTCCGCCGAGCCGGCGGCCGGTTCGAAGCGGCCTTGTCCATAGCGCTCCAGCAGATATTCGATGATCGCGCCGGATTCGGCGATAGTGTGGCCATCGTCGGTGATCACAGGGGACTTGCCGAGCGGATGCACGGCACGCAGTTCCGGCGGCGCGAGCATCGTCTTGGGGTCGCGCTGATAGCACTTGATCTCGTATGGCACACCGAGTTCTTCGAGCATCCACAGCACGCGCTGCGAGCGGGAGTTGTTCAGATGATGGACGGTGAGCATGAGCAGGCGGCGAGGCGCGCGTGAAGGCCGGACATCGGCGGAGCGGACATCATACGAGGCCGCGCGAGAGGGCGGCCTCTATTCGTCACGATGTCGCGATGTCTCACGCGCTGTGGCCGGGCATCATGCCGACCACTTATCGCCCATCAGTTGATTCGAAGGCAGCTTTTCATCGAGCAGCTTGCGCGCGCTTTCGATGCCCGCCACCGGTAAGCCCTTCGGATCGAGCAGACCCACCTGCACGAGCACGGAAGCCTGGTCCCAATAGATGTGCTCGTTATACAACTTGTCGCCGCGGAAGCAGACGACAGCGAGCATCGGCACCTCGAAGTACTTGCCCGTCGGCGCAACGCCCGGCAGCAGCCAGTCGATTTCGCAGCTATGCGTGCACGCAAAGATGAATTCGTCGACGATGCGATCGGAGCCGATGGTTCGCGAAATCGGAATCAGCTTCGTGTCGGGCGGATTCGAGTTGACGAAGTGATTCGTATAGAAGCGCTTGAGATTGTCGTAACCGACGCCGCCCGTCATCGTCGGCACATGGTTGACGTACGGTTGCGCGACCATCGTCGGCATGACGGATTCGACATCGCGCGTCGCGAACTCGAAGTAGCAGTGCTGTTCCCACAATGTGTTCAGATCGTAGATCGGGCCGAGCACCTTGCGCAGCAGCGCGAGCGTACGCGAATAAGCCATCATCGCGGCAGGCTTGTCGTACTGCGGTCGCGACGACGACGCGAACGCATGATCGCAGCCGGGATACACGTACTGCTCGACTTGCGGATGCGCGCGCAGCGCGACCATGATCTGCTCGCGCACAGGCGGCGGGCAGTACCCGTCGTTTTCGGCGAAATGGAAGACCATCGGGCAGCGAATGTTCTTCATATCGTCCGGATACGCTTCGAGCCCGACGCCGTAGTAACTCACCGCGCAATCGACGTCCGTGCGCGCAGCCGCGAGCAACGCGAGCTTTCCGCCTAGACAATAGCCGATCGTTCCCACTTTGCCTTGCTGTTCGGGCAGCGCACGCAATGCGTCGACGGTCGCGGCGATATCCTGCACGCCCAGATCGACGTTGAACTTCGCATGAAAGTCGAGCGCGCGTTTCATGTCGTCACCGTCATAGCCGAGCACGACGTTCGGCTGCAGGCGCCAGAACAGATCGGGCACGAGCACGACATAGCCTTCTTCGGCGTAGCGGTCGGCCGTTTGCTTCAGATAGTCGTTGATGCCGAAAATCTCTTGCAGCAGCACGAGGCCCGGACCGGACCCTTGCGCGGGACGCGCGATATACGCGTTGAAACGGCCGCCATCGCGTGCGGCGACCTCGATAAACGAACCGGCCATCAGTTGCTCCTCGATGATTGGACGAAGGGGACTGCGCGCGTGCGGATTCGCCGCTATCGGATGGAGCAGGGTGCGCTACATCGCACGCAGGGCGAAGCGCTTGAGCTTGCCGGTTTCGGTGCGAGGCAGCGCGTCGATGAAGGCGACTACGCGCGGATACTTGTACGGCGCAACGGTATTCTTCACGAATTCCTGCAACTCCGCGACCAGTTTCTCGTCCGCGCTATAGCCCTTGTTGAGCACGACGAACGCCTTCACGATCTGGCCGCGCGTGTCGTCGGGGACGCCGATCACGCCGCATTCGGCGACGGCCGCGTGCTGCATCAACACGCTTTCCACTTCCGGGCCGGAGATGTTGTAACCCGCCGATACGATCATGTCGTCGGCGCGGGCCTGATAGAACACGTAGCCGTCTTCGTCGATATAGACGGAGTCGCCGGGCAGATTCCAGCCGTCGCGCACGAACTTGCGCTGGCGTTCGTCGGCGAGATAGCGGCAGCCGGTCGGGCCGCGCACCGCGAGCTTGCCGAGCGTGCCGGGAGGTACGGGACGCATGTCGTCGTCGACGGCTTGCACGACATAGCCGGGTACGGCCTTGCCGATCGCATGCGGACGCACGTCGTGCCCCGCCGACGAGATGAAGATATGAATCAGCTCGGTGCCGCCGATGCCGTCGATCATTTCGATTCCGCTTGCTTCGCGCCACAGCGCGCGCGTCGAATCCGGCAATGCCTCGCCGGCGGACACGCACTTCTTCAGCGATGCAATATCGAAGCGCGGCACCAACGGCGCCATCTGCCGATAGAAAGTCGGCGCGGTGAACATCACCGTCGCGCGAAAGCGCTCGACGTTTTGCAGCAGTGTTTCAGGCGTCTGCTTCTCGATCAGCACCGTCGATGCGCCGGCGCGCAACGGAAAGCACAACAGGCCGCCGAGCCCGAACGTGAACGCGAGCGGCGGCGTGCCGCAGAAGATGTCGTCGGGCGTGGGTTCGAGGACGTGGCGCGGGAACAGATCGCACATCGCAAGTACGTCGCGATGAAAATGCATGCAGCCTTTCGGCGCGCCCGTCGTGCCGCTCGTGAAGGCGATCAGGCAGACATCGTCGGCTGCTGTATCGCAGGCCTTGAATTCAGCGGGCTTCGATGCGGCCAATGTTTCGAGCGAACCGGCTGCATCGTCGTGAAAGACCAGTGTTTGCTTAAGGCCCGCACAGAAGAACTCGTCGCCCGGCGTCGTGCAGCGCGCGAGTTCTTCCGTCAGTCGCGTATCGCATAACGCAGCGCCGATCTGCGCCTTGTCGACGATCTGCTTGAGTTCCTTCGCGCGCAACAACGGCATGGTCGGCACGACGACGAGCCCCACTTTCAACGCGGCAAGAAACGCGACGGCCATCTGCAACGTATTCGGCCCACGCAGCAGCACGCGATTGCCCGGCTGCAACCCCATTTCGTCGACCAGCACATGAGCGCTGCGATTGACCATCGCGCGCAGTTCTCCGTAAGTGGTCGCCTGCGGTTTGCCGTCGACGTCGGACCAGATGGCCGGCCGGTCGCGATGGCCGTTGTCGACAGCACGATCGAGCAGTTCAGTGGCACAGTTGAAGCGCGCCGGATATGCGACGTCCGGATTGTCCAGTAGAAACACCGGCCATTGATCCTGCGGCGGCAAGTGGTCGCGCGCGAAGGTATCGACGTGAGCTGACGGTTCCATCGTGAAACTCCCCTGCTGAACGTGCGTGATGTGCTTGATGTGTGGGCCTGCGCGCTTCGGGCGCCTAGTCGGTAATGACCGCCGTCGCTTCGATTTCAACCTTGGCGTCGTCTTCGATCAGCGCGACGACCTGCACGGCGCTCATCGCGATGTCGTAATCGCCGATCAGTTCGCGGAACGCATGGCCGATTTCCTTCAGCGCCGCGAGGTATTCGCGCTTGTCGGTGACGTACCACGTCATGCGCACGAGATGCTCGGGCTTGCCGCCCGCTTCGCGCAGCACCGCGAGCACGTTGCGCAGCGCTTGCGTGGCTTGCTCGGCGAACAGATCGCTCGTCATGCGCGCTTCTTCGTTCCAGCCGATCTGTCCGGCGATATACACCTGCGTGCCCGTCACTGCGACACCATTCGCGTAGCCGCGCGGCTTGACCCAGCCAGCGGGCAGAAGCGGTCTTTTCTTCATGAGCGTTGCTCCTCGGATTGAACGGCGTGCGGCGCGAACGCGGCGAGCGCGCCGGCGATGTCGTCGGGGATATCGATCGACCGGCCGCTTTCCAGCGACGTCGTCACGAGCACCTGTGCTGCGCGAAAGCGCACTTCGTCGGCGCAACGCGCGACGATCTCGATGCCGATCGAGCGGCGTCCGATGCGTGTGACGCCGAGCGCGAGCGTGATGGTTTCGCCCATGCGGCTCGGCCTCGAAAACTCGCAGTCGAGCTTCACGATGGGCAGCCCGACGCGGCGCGCCTGGATCATGTGGGCGTAGTCGATGGCAAGACGCTCGTTGAACCACTCTTCGACGAGCATGTTCGTCATCACCAGATACTGCGGAAAGTAGACGATCCCCGCCGGATCGCAATGCGCGAAGCGGATGCGCACCGGCATGTCGAAGGTGGCACTCATGACGCGTGCTCCTGTTCCTGCTGCGCGGCATGCGCCTTCAACAGATCGCGTCCGACGATCAACTGCTGCACTTCCGTCGCGCCTTCGTAGATGCGCAGCGCACGAATCTCGCGATACAGCCGTTCGACGGTCGTGCCGCTCTGCACGCCCATGCCGCCCCACAGTTGCACGGCGGCATCGATCACCTGTTGCGCCCCTTCGCTCGCGTGCCATTTCGCCATCGCGGCTTCGCGCGTGACGCTTTCGCCTTGATCGCGCAGCCAGGCGGCGCGATACACGAGCAGTGCGCTGCTGTCGATCGTCAATGCCATCTGCGCGAGCTTCGTCTGCGTCAGCTGGAAATCGCCGAGCGTCTGGCCGAACATCTTGCGCGACGCGGCACGTGCGAGCCCTTCCTGCAATGCGCGCCTGGCGAAGCCCAACGATGCCGCAGCCACCGACGTGCGAAAGATATCGAGCGTGCGCATTGCGATCTTGAAGCCTTCGCCAGGCGCGCCGAGCATCTGACTGCATGGCACGCGCGCATTGGCGAAATGCAGACGCGCGAGCGGATGCGGCGCGATCACGTCGATGCGCTCCGCGATCTGCAGGCCCGGCGTATCGGCATCGACGATGAACGCACTGATGCCGCGCGCGCCCGGCGCTTCGCCCGTTCTTGCGAACACGACATAGAAGTCCGCGATACCGCCGTTCGAGATCCATGTCTTGTCGCCGTCGAGCACGTAGCAGTCGCCGTCGGCACGCGCCTGCAATGACATGGCCGCGACATCGGAACCCGCGTCGGGCTCCGACAGCGCGAACGCGGCGATGGCCTCGCCCCCGGCGACGCGGGGCAGATAGCGTGTCTTCTGCTCGTGCGTGCCCGCCAGCGTGATCGCGCCGGAACCGAGCCCTTGCATCGCGAGCGCGAAGTCGGCGAGGCCGTCGTGCTTCGCGAGCGTTTCGCGCAGCAGACACACGGCGCGCGTGTCGATGGTGTCGCCATGTCCGCCGTATTGCGTGCCGCCCACGCCGTATTTCAGCCAGCCCGCTTCGCCCAGCGCGCGCACGAGCTGGCGGCAAGTCGCATCCGTGTCGTCGTGCTGCACGTGCGCGAGATGCTGCGCGGCCCATGCCTCGATGCCTTCGGCCAGTTCGCGATGACGCGCTTCGAAGAACGGCCAGGCCAATGCGCCATGCGGATCGATGTGGTTCGCAGCCAACTCAATCTCCTTCGAACACGGGGCGCGACTTCGCGGCAAATGCGCGATAGGCACGCTCGAAATCGCGCGTCGTCATGCAGATGGCCTGCGCCTGCGCTTCCGATTCGATCGCTTCGTCGATGCTCATGCTCCATTCCTGATGCAGCATCTTCTTCGTCACACCATGCGCGAAGGTCGGGCCGGCGGCGAGATCGGCCGCCAGCTTCGATGCTTCTTCGAGCAGTGCTTCGGGCGCGCACAGGCGGTTGTAGAAGCCCCACGCGTAGCCTTCGTCGCCGCTTGCGGAGCGTCCTGTGTAGAGCAGTTCGGCGGCGCGCCCCTGGCCGATGATGCGCGGCAGGATCGAACACGCGCCCATGTCGCAGCCGGCGAGACCCACGCGCGTGAACAGAAACGCGAGCTTGCTGCGCGCGGTGCCGACGCGCATGTCGGAGGCCATCGCGAGGATTGCGCCTGCGCCGGCGCACACGCCGTCGATGGCCGCGATGATCGGCTGCGGACAATGCCGCATCGCTTTGACGAGGTCGCCCGTCATGCGCGTAAAGAGCAGCAGTTCGGGCATCGGTAGATCGATCAGCGGAGCGATGATGTCGTGCACGTCGCCGCCCGAGCAGAAGTTTTCGCCTGCGCCGTGCATGATGACGACCTTCACGTCGGTCGCGTAGGCGAGTTGCCGGAACAGGTCGCGCAATTCCGCGTACGACTCGAACGTGAGCGGGTTCTTGCGCTCGGGACGGTTCAGCGTGATCGTCGCGATGCCTGCATCGACGGACCAGCCGAAGTGCTGCGCTTGATACGCGGTGAGCGTCGTGCGATTGCCGGCCAGCAGGGCGTCGGCAGCGGAACGGGTCATGAGTGTTTCCTCCTGTGCGGAACTCGCGCTAGCTTTTGATCGTATTCAGCAGATGCTGCTTGAGCTTGCCGAGCTTCTGATGCGTGCGCGATTTCTCGTCGAGATCGAGGCCGCCGAACATTTCGACGACCCATTGCTCATGCGCGACGGCCATCCGGTCGAACAGCGCGCGGCCTTCGGACGTGAGGCGAACGCTGGTCGAGCGGCGATCGTTCGGATCGGTGTCGCGTGCGACGAGCCCTTCTTTTTCCAGTTGATCGGTAATGCCGGTGATGTTGCCGCCCGTCACCATCAGACGGCGCGACAGTTCCGTCATCTTCAGTCCTTCGGGATGACGTTCCAGTTGCGCCATCAGATCGAAGCGCGGCAGCGTCGTGTCGAACTCGTTGCGCAGGCGCTTGCGCAATTCGGCTTGCACGAGGTTGGTCGTGGTCAGCATGCGCAGCCAGAGGCGCAAGCCCATGTGACTGTCCGCGCCCGTGCTCATTTCCATGTCCACGACGTTCTCCGCTGGCTTCTCGACACCTTTGCGCGCCGGTTTCGTTTCGGCAGTGTCGGTGGCTTTCTTCTTCGTTGCGTTGCTCATGTGACTTCTCCGCCTGAAACGGAAATCGATTGACCTGTGATGGATTCGGAACCAGGCATGCATAACCACAGCACTGCGTTCGCGACCTCGTCGGGCGCGACGAAGCGGCGCTGCGGATTGTGGCGCACGAGAATGTCGCGTGCTTCCTGCTCGCTGCGCGAGGTCTTCGCGGTGATCTGGTCGAGCGATGCGCGCAGCAGTTCCGTTTCCGTATAGCCGGGACAGACGGCGTTGACTGTGATGCCCTTCGTTGCGACTTCCAGCGCGAGCGAGCGCGTGAGTCCGATCACGCCATGTTTGGCCGCGCAATAGGCGGCGACATACGCATAGCCGATCTGCCCCGCCGTGCTCGCGACGTTGATGATTCGCCCGTAGCCGCGTTCGAGCATCGACGGCAACACGGCGCGCGTGCACAGAAACACGCCCGTCAGATTGACGTCGAGCATGCGCTGCCAGAGCGCACTGTCCGTCTGGGCGAAGGGCGCGGCTTGCGCCTGGCCTGCGTTGTTGACGAGCACATCGACCGCGCCCGCGATCGATGCAGCTTCAGAAAATGCCTTGGTGACAGCGCTTTCGTCGCCTACGTCGACGCTGATGCATGCGGCGACCGCGCCATATGCGCTCAATGCGTCGCGTTGCGCAGCGAGACGTTGCGTGTCGCGGCCCATCAGCGTGACGTGTGCACCGGCACGCAAGAGCGCTTGCGCCGTCGCCGCGCCGATGCCGCTGCCGCCGCCCGTCACGACGGCGTGCTTGCCTGCAAGCGTGGTGTCCATCAAACGGTTCCTTCCGCGCGCTGCGCGCGTTCGAGCGGCGACAGGCGCGCATTTTCGGCGGCCTGTGCGCGCTCGCGTTCGTAATTGCGTTCGAGTTGAGATTTGGCGGCCGTGTACTGCTTCGGCCAGTTCACGTCGAAGTAGCCGATCTTCGCGGCTTCGTTCAGCGTCCACGACGGATTCGCCAGATGCGGACGCGCCACTGCGCATAGATCGGCACGTCCCGCTGCGATGATGCTGTTCACGTGATCCGCCTCGGAAATTGCGCCGACTGCGATCGTCGCGATACCGGCTTCGTTGCGGATGCGATCCGCGAACGGCGTCTGGAACATGCGGCCGAACACGGGCTTTTCTTCCTTGCTGACCTGTCCCGACGATACGTCGATCATGTCGGCGCCTGTCGCCTTGAAGGCGCGCGCGATCTCAACGGCATCGTCCGGCGTCGTGCCGCCATCGACCCAATCATGAGCGGAGATGCGCACCGACATCGGCTTGTCCTGCGGCCATACCTTGCGCATGGCCGCGAACACTTCGAGCGGATAACGCAGGCGGTTTTCCAGTGAACCGCCGTATTCGTCGGTGCGACGATTGGTGAGCGGCGACAGGAAGCTCGACAGAAAGTAGCCGTGCGCGCAGTGCAATTCGAGCCAATCGAAGCCGGCTTCCGCGGCCATTTCCGTCGCACGGACGAATTGCGCTTCGATGTCGCGCAGTTCTTCGTGTGTCGCTTCGCGCGACCATTGGCTCACGCCGCGCAGATATTGTTGCGGCGAGGCCGACACCAGAGGCCAGTTGCCGTCGGGCAAGGGCTGATCGATGCCTTCCCAGCTCACGCGCGTCGAAGCCTTCGCGCCCGCGTGGCCGAGTTGCATGCCGATCTTCGCGTCGCTTTGGGCATGCACGAACTGCACGATGCGGCGCCAGGCGGCGAGATGCTCGGGCGCATACATGCCGGGACACCCCGGCGTGATGCGCGCTTCAGGCGATACGCAGGTCATTTCCGTCATCACGAGTGCAGCGCCGCCCATTGCGCGTGCGCCGAGATGCATCAGGTGATAGTCGCCCGCAATGCCGTCGACGGCGGAGTACTGCGCCATCGGCGACACGACGACGCGATTCTTCAACGTCACGCCACGCAGGGTGAACGGCGTGAACATCGGCGGAATGGAATGCTTGTGCGGTTCGCGTTCGATGCCCGCGCGCACCGACAGCCAGTCTTCGAACGAAGCGAGGTAAGCGGCATCGCGCTCGCGCAGGTTTTCGTGCGAGATGCGCTGCGAACGGGTGAGCAGCGAATACGCGAACTGCTCCGGCTCGAACGACGAATAACGGTCGACATGCTCGAACCATTCCGTCGAATTGCGCGCGGCGTTCTGGATGCGCAGCACGTCGATGCTGCGCACGTCGGTGTAGTGCTCGAGCGCGGCGGCGAGGTCGTGCGGATGCGCGTCCATGCTGTTCGCAAGTTCGATAGCATCTTCGAGCGCGAGCTTGGTGCCGGAGCCGATCGAGAAATGCGCGGTGTGCGCGGCGTCGCCCATCAGCACGACGGGCACACGTTTGCCGTCGTCGCGCGTTTTCCAGTGCACCCATTCGCGATTGACGACACGCGGAAAGCGGATCCATTGCGACGAGCCGCGCAGATGGCTCGCATTCGACATCAACGGATTGCCGTCGAGATACTTCGCGAAGAGCCGCTCGCAAAACGCGATGCTGTCTTCCTTGCCCATTTCGTCGAGCCCGGCGGCGCGCCACACGCGCTCAGGCGTTTCGACGATGAAGGTCGAGGTCTCGTCGTCGAAGCGGTACGCGTGCGCCTGAAACCAGCCCCATTCGGTTTTTTCGAACGCAAACGTGAAGGCGTCGAAGCGCTTCTTCGTGCCGAGCCACACGAAGCGGCAGTCGCGCATGTCGATATCGGGCTGATACGTCGCAGCGTACTTGTGGCGGATCGCGCTGTTCAGACCGTCGCTGGCGATGATGAGGTCGGCGTCGTAATCGTCGTCGTTCGCGACCTGGGTTTCGAAAACCAGCTTCACGCCGAGTTCTTCACAGCGTTCCTGCAGGATGTTCAGCAGGCGCTTGCGGCCGATGCCGCAGAAGCCGTGTCCCGACGAACGTACCTTCTCGCCGCGAAAGTTGATTTCGATGTCGTCCCAGTGATTGAACGCTTCGAGGATCATGTCGGCGCTCTTGGGATCGGCGGCACGCAGATTGCCTAACGTCTGGTCGGAGAACACGACGCCCCAGCCGAACGTGTCGTAGGGCCGGTTGCGCTCGACGACGATCACCTCGTGCGCCGGATGCCGGCGCTTCATCAACAACCCGAAATACAGGCCGGCCGGGCCGCCGCCGATACAGACGATGCGCATGCTGCTCCCCAACGTGTGTGTTCGTCTTTACTTTAGGTTTTGATAGTTTAGGTGTCAAGTAAATTTCCATTGGCCGGCTTGCAGACATTCCGGCGGCTGATCCGACCCGCCGCCGCCGATCGCAAATGCTTACTGGATGAGCATTGGCACGCTTCTTCCATCGCGAAGACCGCCGATCGTAGTAACGTATCGAAAAATTGGTCTTTCGCCCGGCCAGTTGATTCTTGAGGCGCTTATGTCCACAGACGCAGACACCACCATGATTGACGAGCAGGTCGCAGCCGTTGCAGACCGCATGACGGAAGAAGGCCGTCTGGTTTCCCCTGTCACCATCTGGGCGGAGGTTCGCAGCGGCTCGATCGTTGCCGTTGCCGCCGCCTTGCAACGCTGGCGCGACGCGCGCGAGCCGCAGATCCCGCAGGCGCAGGCCCAGAAGGCCCTGCCGGGCGAGTTCGCGGAAACCTTGATGGAGGTCGCGCGCCGGATCTGGACAGCTTCCCAGGACGATGCGGAGCGGCTTCTCAACCAGGGTCTCGGCGCGGCGAACCAGCAGGTCGACGTGTTTCGCAAGGAGCGCGACGAAGCGCTCGCCGCCTGGCAGAAGACGGGCGAGGAAGTCGAAACGGGGCGCGAACGGCTGGACGGCCTGCGCAACGACCTGCGCGCGGTGCAGGATTCCGCCAGCCAGGTGAAGATCGAGCTTGCGGCGGCGACCGCCCGCGCAGAGACGGCGGAGGCCAGCATCGAGGATCTGAGCCAGCGCGCATCGGCGGGTGAAGCAAAACTGGCCGCCATTCAGACCTCGCTTGAAGATCAGCATCGGGCCAACGAGTGGCTCGCCGCGACGGTGTCGAGCAAGAACGAAGAGATCGTGCGGATCGGCCGGGAGCGAGACGACGCGCGTCGGCAGGTCGCGACGCTCGACGAAGCGTGCCAGGCGAAATCGGAAGAAGCGGAGCGCTTGTCGCAGCAGGCCAGCGAGGCCGTGTCGCGCGCCGACGCCGCGATCGCTCAGGCGAACGAGAGCGCCGCGCGCCTCGCGACCGTCGAGACCGACCTGAGCGACACCCGCAACTCACTTGCCACCGAGCGCGACGCGGCGCTGGAATATGCCGCCGAAGTGGCCGCACAGCGCGTCGAACTGGAGCGCATTGGGCGCGATCTGAACGACTCGCGTGCACAGGTCAGCGCGATGACGGAGGCGCAGGCGCTTGCCAGCGCCGAGCTGGAACTGGCGAAGCAGACCTCATCGACAGCGAACGAGCGTGCGGAGACCGAAGGGCAGCGCGCCGCGCAGCTCGAACAGAGTCTGACGGTCGAGCGCGAGGCCACGGCGGCGCAGCGTGACGAACTGCTGCGCGTGACGCGCGAACTGGAAGAAGCGCGGACCCAGGTCACTACGCTGACAGAGGCGCAGACGGCGGCGAGCGCTGAACTGGCGCGCGTGTCGCAGGATGCATCGGTGGCGAGGCAACGGGCAGACGCCGCGGAGCAGCGTGCGACGCAACTGGAGCAGAGCCTGTCGGTGGAGCGCGAGGCGACGGCCGCACAAGGCGAAGAGCTTCAGCGTGTCACGCGCGAACTGGACGAGGCACGGTCGAAGATCAGCGGGCTCACGGACGCGCAAACGGCGGCGACGGCGGAACTGGCGCGGGTCACGCAAGACGCATCGTCGGCGAAGGAACGGGCGGACGCGGCAGAGCAGCGCGCGGCGCAACTGGAGCAAGGTCTCGCTGCCGAGCGTCAGGCGACGGCGGCACAGAGCGACGAACGGCAGCGTGTCGAGCGCGAACTGGACGAAGCGCGTGCAAAGATCGACGCGTTGACGGGCGAGCTTGCCGCCGCGGGCGCCGATGTGGCGCGCCTGAGTCAGGAGGCGTCTGCCGCGAAGGAGCAGGCTGCCGGACTGGAGCAGAGCCTCGCCGCCGCACGGGAAGCGACGGTCATGCGCACCGGCGAGTTGCAGCGCGTGACGCAGCAACTCGAAGAGGCGCGGACGCAGATCAACACCCTCACCGAATCGCAAACGGCGGCCGACGCCGAACTCGCGCGCGTCAAGCAGGACGTCACCGCCGCGACGGAGCGGGCCCAAACAGCCGAACAGCGTGCCGTCGAACTGGAGCAAACCCTTGCAGCCGAGCGGGAGAGCGCCGCAACGCGCAGCAATGAAGCGGCGGCTCAATCCAATGAATTGCAGCGCGTCATGCGCGAACTCGCGGATGCGGGCCAGCAGATCGCCACCCTGACCGATGCGCAAACGGCAGCAGCGGCGGAACTCGCGACAGTGACGCAAGATGCATCGGCGGCAAAGAGCCGTGCGGAAGCGGCCGAGCAGCAGGTCACGCAGCTGGAGCAAAACCTCGCAGCAGAACGCGACGCGGCGACGGCGCGCAACAATGAATCGTTGGCTCAACTGGAAGAAGCGCGTAAGCAAAGCAGCGCGCTGTCCGACGCGCAAGCGGCGGCCAATGCCGAACTGGCGCGGCTGACGCAGGACGCATCCGCTGCGAAAGAAAGAGCGGACGCTGCCGAGCGGCAAGCGGCCCAGCACGAACAGACGCTCGCGACGGAACGCGACGCAGCGACTGCACGAAACAACGAAGCGTCGGCGCAGAGCAGCGAATTGCAGCGTGTCACGCGCGAACTGGACGAAGCGCGTTCGAAGATCGATGCATTGACGGGCGCGCAGACATCCGCCGATGCGGAATTGAAGCGGCTCGCGCAGGATGCATTGACGGCGAAGGAACGAGCGGATGCAGCCGAACGCCAGACCGCGCAACTCGAACAAAGCCTCGCATCGGAACGCGATGCAGCGTCGGCGCACGGCACGGAAGCCTCTGCGCAACGCGAAGAACTGCAGCGCGTCAAACAGGAACTCGACGAAGCGCGCAAGCAGGTCGACACGCTGACGCAAGCGCAGACGTCGGCGAGTTCCGAGTTGAAGCGCCTCGAACAGGACGCGTCGGCCGCGAAGGCAAGAGCGGATGCAGCTGAACAGCAGGCGGCTCAATCGAAGCAGAGCCTCGCTTCCGAACGCGAGGCCACGGCCACGCGCAACGACAAGGCATCGACGCAACTCGACGAGTTGCAACGCGCAACGCGCGAACTCGATGAAGCGCGCGCGCAGATCAGCGCGATGAGCGAGTCGCAGACGGCGGCCAGCGCCGAACTGGCGCGCGCCACGCAAGACGCGTTTGCCGCGAAGGAGCGGGCGGATGCAGCGGAACAGCGCGCAGCCGAACTCGCACAAAGCCTCGCCGACCGGCCGCGCGTGCAGGTTGCCGCGAAAGATGGCGAACAGCCGGGCGGAATCGATATCGCGGAAGAGATCGCGTCCTTGCAACGCCAGCTTGCCGCACAGTCGAAAGCGCACACGAAGGCCTACAACGATCTCCGCGCGAATGCCGACCAGTGGGTGACGTACGCGAAGGACATCAAGCAGCGGCTCGACCAGGCGAACGAAAAGATTCTCTTCATCGATGCGCGCAGCACGGGCGAAGCCGCGCTGCTACGCAGGCTCTCGTTCGAACTGGAGCGGCTCAAGCCCGATCACGAACTGGTGTTCCGCGAGGCGCAAAAGAAGCTGATCGGTGCAACGATGGCGCAGCAACTCGCGCAGAAGGGCTATTCGTACGATCCGGCGACGGCTGTCATGTCGAAGGTTGAGGGCTGACGCGCGTTTCAGCCGGTGATCGATATCGTGCTGCGCGAGAACCTGCCGTGAAGCGACGTGGCGCTTCACGGCATGGCATCACTTCGCAAACAGCTGGCCGATATCCTTGAACGCCTTGAACTCGAGTGCATTGCCGCACGGATCGAACAGGAACATCGTGGCCTGTTCGCCGACCTGCCCCTGAAAGCGGATGTACGGCTCGATCACGAACTTTGTGCCGAACGACCTGAGCCGCGCCGCGAGCGCTTCCCACTGATCCCATTCGAGCACGATGCCGAAGTGCGGCACGGGTACGTCGTGACCGTCGACGGGATTGCTGTGCACGCTCTCTTGCGATGCCGTCTTCGGATGCTCGTGAATCACCAACTGATGACCGAAGAAGTTGAAGTCGACCCACTGCTGGCTGGAGCGGCCTTCTTCGAGCCCGAAGACGCGTCCATAGAAGTCACGCGCGGCGGGAAGATCGTAGACGGGAATGGCCAGATGAAAAGGCGAAAGGCTCACTGAGTTCTCCATTGCGGGTTTTCTGTTGTGGGGCGCATGGGGCGCCAATAACGCACTGATAATACGCAGCGAGATAGTAAAATAAAATCAATATATTATTTCATCAAACACAAACGGAATTGATCAATGCTCCGTGAGCTGAAGACGCTGATCGCGGTTGCGCAGGAAGGCACGTTCGCGGCGGCCGGCAGCAGAATCGGCCTGACACAAGCGGCTGTCAGCGCGCAGATGCAACGGCTCGAAGCCGAGTTCGGCTTTGCGCTGTTCGACCGCGAAGGGCGAACAGCGCGCCTCAATGCGATGGGCCAGCAGGTGCTCATGCAGGCGCAGGAAGTCGTCCGGCTTTATAACAACCTGAGTTCGATGGCGGCGGACCCGGCGGCCAACGTGCGCGTGAATATCGGCGCGATTGCATCGGTGCAGCGCTCGTGGCTGCCCGATGCGTTGGCCCGGTTTCATGCGCAATGCGCCGGATGCAGAACGCGGGTGATTCCGGGCGTGTCGATGGAGTTGCTGAACCTGGTCGATGCGGGCGAGATCGATATCGCAGCCATCATTCGTCCGCCGTTTTCGTTTCAGAGCGATCTGCGCTGGACGACGCTCGCGCAAGAACCTTTCACGCTCATCGTGCCGCGTAGCGTGAAGGGCAAGGACTGGGCGGCGCTGCTGTCGGAACAGCCGTTCATTCGTTACGATCGCGCGTCGTTCGGCGGCCGTCAGGTGGATCGCTTCCTGCGCCGGATGCACTTCACCGTGCGTGAAGTGTGCGAACTCGACGAACTCGAAGCGATCGTCAGACTGGTCGAGAACGGCGTCGGCGTGGCGATCGTGCCGCAAACGGCGACGTACCGGCGTTGGCCCGCGAAAGTGCGTGCCGTCGACCTCGGGCATCACACCTTTCATCGCGATGTCGGGCTCGTGCATCGCGCGCCGCAGCATCTGAGCGAACCTGTGAAACTGTTGCTGCAACTCATCGAAGCGCAGGCGCGCAAGAAGCCGTCAGCTCAGGACCATCAGGCGCAGTGAAGCTGCTGCCTCACGGAGCGGGCGGCAGATTTTCCTGCAGATAGATCGACATCGGCGTCTGCAACGGAAGACCTGAAGGCGTACCACGGTTGTAGTGTCCCAGTATCGCTTCCACGGCGCGCACGGCTTCCACGAATGGGCTTTGATCGAGCACGGCATCCATCACGCCTTCTATCAGCAGCGCGCGGCTGATCTCCGTCAGTTCATGGCCGATCAGCACGGTCGAGTGCTCGCGTTTCAATGCCTTGAGCGCGCGTGCAATGCCTTCGTCTCCGACCGATAGATTGTAAATACCTCTTAAATCAGGGTACTTTTTGAAGGCGTCGCGCGTCAGACGCTCGGTCGATTTCTCGTCTTCGCGGCTCTCGACTGTCGCGACCACCTCGCACGCCGGAAACTTGCGACGCATCACCGAACGGAACGCGCCTTCGCGTTCCTCGTGGCCGAGATACGTGCGCAGCCCCGCGATCACGATGACCTGCCCGCCGTCGCGGCCAATGAAGCGGCCCATCAATTCGCCTGCCGTTCTTCCTGCACAACGGTTGTCGATGCCGACGTACGCGAGCCGTCCCGTATCCGGCAAGTCGCTCGCGAGTGTCACGACGGGAATCTTGCGCGCGACCCGCGAAATCGCATCGACGACGACGCTGTGCTCGTACGCCACGACGATCATCGCGTCGGCCTTTTGCGATGCCCGATTGATGACGGCCGCGAGCGATTGCGGTTCGAGATCGTCGAAGAACGTGAGATGGCACACCACGCGATGCGTTTCGAACGACTTCTGCGCCAGTTCGAAACCTTGTTGCAGCGCGACGTAATACGGCGACGAAGGCTTTTGCGTGAGGATCGCGATGCGCAGCCAGCGCACCGAGACTTCGCCGAGTGCGCGGTCCATCTTGAGCTTGCGCGCCCATTCGAGCACGCGCGATTCCTTCTCGCGCGCGACGCCGCCACGCCCGTTCAGCACGCGCTCGACGGTCGAATAGCTGACGCCCGAGGCCTTCGCGACATCTTCCATCGTCGGCTTTCGTCTGACGTTCATGCCGTGCCTCCAGTTTGAGGAAATATCCTCAACAAACCGTTTGAGAGCGGAGATTCGATCAACTAGATTTTAACCACCGGAAGCGAACAGGCGTCATCGATAAGACGCTGCACATATGCGCATTCCGTCGATCACAGGAGACAAACATCATGAACAAGCCCCGCTTCCTCGCATTCACACGCCCGCTCAAACGCATCGCCGCTGCGCTCGCGGCACTGACGCTGGTCACAGGTCTGGCGGCAAACGGCGCCGCCGCCGAAGAACGCTTCGTGATGGTCAGCCACGGCTCGGATTCGAACGTCTGGTGGAACACCGTCAAGAACGGCATGCGCGACGCGAGCGAAGACTTCAACGTGCCCGTCGATTACCGCAATCCGCCTACGGGCGATACGGGCGACATGGTGCGCATCCTCGAACAGGCGGCGGCGCGCAACTACTCGGGCGTGATCACGACGGTGCCGAACTTCGAGATGATTCAGAAGGGCCTGCAAGGCGTGAAGGCGAAGCATATTCCGCTCGTCACGATCAACGGCGGACCCGACTCGGGCATGAAGCTCGGCGCGCTGATGCATATCGGCCAGCCTGAATACGAGGCGGGCAAGGCGGCAGGCGAGCGCGCGAAGGCAGCGGGCATCCATGAGTTTCTGTGCGTGAATCACGGCGCCGATATTCAGGCGCTGTGGGACCGCTGCAAGGGTTTCGCGGATGCGATCGGCGTCGACTACAAGAAGGCGACGATGGACAGCGGCGAAGACCCGACGGTGATCGAAAGCAAGGTCGCCGCGTATCTGCGTTCGCATCCGACGACCCAAGCGATTCTCGCGCTCGGCCCCGATCAGGCGACGGGCGTGCTGCGCGGCGTGAAGGACGCAGGCATGAGCGGCAAGATCTACGTCGCCACCTTCGATCTTTCTCCCGACATCCTCAAGTCGATCCAGGCCGGGCAGATCGCGTTTGCGATCGACCAGCAGCCGTATCTGCAGGGCTATCTGTCCGTTGCCGCAATGGCGATAGCGATTCGCGACAAGACCAGCGATCCGGCTCGCATCGTCGCGGCGCTCAAGGACGACAAGAAGGTCACCGCGCGTCTCGCGAAGTACGACCTGAAGCCGGTCTATACGGGCTCGACGGTCAGCTCCGGGCCGAGCTTCGTGACCCGCGACAACATCGCGCCCGTCCAGAAGTACGCAGGCTCGTATCGCTAGTCGCATCGGATCCGAATACGGCAACGCACTCCGCACTTCGCGAAGGGATAACGCAATGAACATCGACATGAATTCGTGGCACCGCGTCGACATCGACCGCAAGGCGCTCAAGGACTTTTCCACGCGCTCCGACGCACGCGGCATCTTGCACGCGGGCGGCTTCTTCGCCCTCGTCGTTGCGACAGGTGTGCTCGCGTGGTTCTCGCTGGGCACGGCATGGGTGATTCCCGCCTTCCTGCTGTACGGAACGGTGTTCGCGTTCAGCGAGGCCGCCGCGCACGAGCTGGGGCACGGCACCGTGTTCAAGACGCGCTGGCTGAACGAAGCGGTCTACTGGGTGATCTGCTTCATGTCGTGGCGCGAGCAGGTGTACAGCCGCTGGCTTCACGCGAAGCATCACACGTACACGCATCTGACGGCGGCGCCGTATAAAGACCCGGAACTCGCATTCAAGCATCGCCCGCACAGCTACATCAAACTGGTGACTGACTTCGTACGCGTGTCACACGGCATGCAGTTTCTCACTGCGACCTTTCTGCATAGCTTCGGCATCGTCACGAAGGGCGCGAAAGAGGTCGTGCCCGAAGCAGAATACAAGAAGATGTGCGACAACTCGCGTGTGCTGCTGGCCTGCTATGTCGCGGTGTTCGTCTGGGCGGTGCTGGCGCACAGCTGGCTGCCCGTCATGTTTCTGTTCCTGCCGCGCGCATATGGGACGTGGCTGCACGAGCTGTGTGCACTGACCCAGCACACGGGCCTGAAGGAGAACGTGCTCGATCATCGCGTGTCGAGCCGCACGGTCAAGGTCAACTGGGTGGTGCGCTTTCTCTACTGGAACATGAACTTCCATATCGAACATCACATGTTCCCGAGCGTGCCGTTTCATGCGCTGCCGAAGTTCCATGAAGCGCTGGCGTCGCAAATGCCGCAACCCTACGTGGGACTCTGGTCGGCATGGCGCGAAATTCTGATGATCTTCGCCAGGCAGCGGCGCGATCCCGAGTATGTCGTCGTGCGCGAATTGCCGGTTGGCAAGCGCGGTAACGTGGTGGCGTGACAGTCGTCGACGCAAGCGGTCGCGCCGCGTGCAGAACGCGGCGCGACTTCAATGCGGACCGGGATCAGGTCGACAGAATCGTGACGAGCGCGACGGCCGAATCGCCCGCCAGTTGACCGCCGTTGTTCTCGGCGAGCGCCACCTTCGCCCCCGGCCGTTGCCGCGCGCCCGCCTTGCCGCGCAACTGCTGCGTGAGTTCGACGATCTGCGCGACACCCGTCGCGCCCACGGGATGGCCGCGCGACAGCAGACCGCCGCTCGGATTCACCGAAATGCGTCCGCCGATATCCGTATCGCCCGAACGGATCAGCTTCGGCGCATCGCCGGGTGCGCACAGGCCCAGGTTCTCGTAGTGAATGAGTTCCGCGGGCGCGGAGGCGTCGTGCAGTTCGACGACGTGCACGTCCGACGGACCGATGCCCGCCTCTTCGTATGCGGCGTTCGCCGCGCGCACCGCGACCAGTTCGCCGGATCCATCCGCCTTCGCCGACACGATGGAACTCGCGCGGATGAACACGGGGCGAATGTCGTGCTTCTCCGCATAGTCTTCCGAGCAGATGAATAGCGCCGCGCCGCCGTCGCCGATCGACGAGCACATGAAGAGCGTCAACGGATCGCTGACCATCCGGCTCGCGAGCACTTCGTCGACGCTCGTTTCGTTGCGGAATTGCGCATGCGGATTCAACGCTCCCGCGCGGCGGCTCTTCACGACGACACGCGCGAAGTCGCTCGCATCGGCGCCCGTCTTGTCCATCCACTTGCGTGCCTTCGCCGCGTAGAGATCCATGAAAAGCGAGCCCGTGCCTGTCGTCACGCCTTCGGGCAGCGGCTCTTCGAGATCGACGGCCTTCGCGAACGCGCCGAACGAGATCGCCTTGTCCTCATGCGTGAGCTTTTCGACGCCGACGACCAGCGCGGTCTCCGATTGTCCCGAAGCGACCGAAAGCCATGCGAGATTCAACGCCGAACTGCCGGAAGCGCAGGCGTTCTCGACATTGAACATCGGCTTGCCGTCGAGCCCGGTATTGCGCAGCGACGACTGCGCGCGAATCATCTCCTGACCCGTGACGACACCCGCCGCCGCATTGCCGAAGAAGACGCGATCGACGTCGTTCACCGTGGCGCGCGCATCCTTCAATGCGAGCGACACCGCCTCTTCGGCGAGGGATTTCAGATTGCGATCGAGAAACTTGCCAAACGACGTCATGCCGACGCCGCCGATAACGACCTTGCGCATTACTGCCTCCAATGATTGACCTGCTGAACTTGCGATGACCGTGCGTCGAAGTGAGGCGCTCAGTCGAGAATCTTTCCGCGCGTCTCCGGCATCCGCGCATAGACCACGAAGCCGACGACGCACACGGCCGCGACATAGACCCACAGGTATTGCGACAAACCGGAACTCGACATCGCGGTGACGATATAGGGCAGCGTGCCGCCGAACAGCGCCGCCGATACCGCATAGGGAAGCGCCACACCCGTTGCCCGCACATGCGCGGGGAACTGCTCGGCCATCACCGTTGCGCAGGTCGCGGCGAATCCCGACGAGAGCAGCATGCCGATCGTGACGATGGCGGTTGCGCTCCAGAAGTCGTTGCTGAGGAAGTGCAGCGCGGGCCATGCGAACAGCGCGGAGCCGCCCGCAAAGACGAGCAGCACGGGCTTGCGGCCGATACGGTCCGACAGCATGCCGATGAACGGAATCGCGATCAGCGAAACGACGATCGACATCACGCTTGCGCTGAATGCGTCGTGCAGCGGCAAACCCGTACGCAGATGCGCCAGCGTCGGGAACAGCACGAGCCACAGGTAGATGCACAGATTGCCCGCCATCGCGATACCGATGACGCGCAGTGCCGCGCGCCGATGTTCGCGAACGATCACGAGAAACGGATGGCGTGTGCGCTGATGCGCGGCGACGCTCTTTCTGAATGCGTCCGTTTCGGCGACGGCGAGGCGCACCCACAGCGCGACGAAGCCGAGCAATCCGGCGATCGCGAATGCGACGCGCCAGCCCCAGGACGCCATGCCCGCATGGTCGATCATCGACGTGAGGGTCGCGCCGATCAGCGCCGCCACCAGCACGCCGGCGTTGACCGCGAAGTGTTGCCACGAGCCCGCAAAGCCGCGCCGCGACGGCGCCGACGATTCGATCAGGAACGTCGACGCCGAGCCGAACTCTCCGCCTGCCGCGAAGCCCTGAATGAGCCGTGCGAGAACGAGAATGAGCGGCGCAGCGATGCCGATCGATTCATAACCGGGGCACACGGCGATGACGAGCGAACTGCCGGCCATCAATGCGACCGACAACGCGAGGCCGTTCTTGCGCCCGTGCCGGTCGGCATAAGCGCCGAGCAGCGCGCCGCCGATCGGCCGCATCACGAAGCCGACCGCGAACACGGCAAATGCCGAGAGCAGCGAGACGCGATCGTTGTTAGCCGGAAAGAAGTGTCGCGAGAAGAGCGCGGCGAAGGTCGCGTAGATGATCCAGTCAGTGAATTCGACGATGGTGCCGAGCGTCGCCGCGACGATGGCTTTTCGCTGCGCTCGTGTGAGCGGTGTCGCGGGTTCCTGGGCGACGCCCGGAAGGATGGTGTCCATGTTGTCTCCGTGTCTCTTTGTGGTGAGCGCGCGCTGGCTGCACGACGCATGCGGAACGTGCGGGATGTATCGCCTGAAACGTGCGACACGGCGTTTGGCCCTGCACATGGACGCATCCTAGGTTTCGCGTGACAGGCCGCGCAAACGACATTTTTTGCGCTGTCGATTGAGTTTTTTTGCGTCGAACCCGCAGTCCGCCAACGCGCGGGCATCGAGTGTTTCGATTGAGGGAAAGTCAATCGAAGCCGCTAAAAAAGTCGTTTGAGCGCGGTGCATCGTGCGCCCTAGCATGGAATGCACAGGCTTTCATTCCACGGAGACACGCCATGAACGCATCACCCCACAACCCATCCGCCGAGGTCGCCGTCGTCACGGGCGGCGCGAAGGGCATCGGCTTCGGCATCGCGGCGGCGCTCGCCCGCAGCGGCCAGCGCATCGCGCTGTTCGATCTCGATCGCGTGGCGCTCGATCAGGCTGCAAGTGCGCTCGCTGCCGAAGGTGCGGAGGTGATCGGTCTGCCCGTCGACGTGACGGATGGCGCATCCGTGAACGACGCCGTCGAAGCCGTCGCCGGGCGCTTTGGCCGCATCGACGTGCTGGTGAACAACGCGGGCATCGTGCGCGACAAGCGGATCACGAAGATGAGCGACGACGACTGGGACGCCGTGATCGGCGTGAACCTCAAGTCGCAGTTTCTGTGTTGCCGGGCGGTGCTCACGCATATGAGCGGCGCGCGCTACGGGCGCATCGTGAACATTTCGTCGCGCGCGTGGCTGGGCGGCGTCGGACAGTCGAACTATTCGGCGGCGAAGGGCGGCGTGGTGAGCCTCACGCGCAGTCTCGCGCTCGAATGGGCGAGCGCCGGCATCACCGTGAATGCGGTCGCGCCGGGTATCGTCGATACACCGCTTTTTCAGGCATTCGATGCAGAGCTTCAGGCGCGCCTCAAGCAGTCGGTGCCCGTGCAGCGCATCGGCACGCCGGACGATATCGCGCAAGCCGTGCTGTTCTTTGCGCAGCGTGAAGCGTCGTACATCACGGGGCAGACGCTGTATGTATGCGGCGGCCGCTCGCTGTCGTCGCCTAGCGTCTGAAGGAGCGGATCATGACCATTCACTACAGCGTGTCGGACCATGTGGCCATCGTGAGCCTGGATCGTCCCGAGGCCCTCAACGCACTCGACCTCGACAGCCTGAAGGCATTGCGCGCGGCGCTCGCCGAAGCGCGCGACGACGACGACGTGCGCGTGATCGTGCTCACGGGCTCGGGACACAAGTCGTTCTGCGTCGGCGCGGATCTGAAGAATACGCAGCCGCCGGCAACGAATTTCGGGTCGTCGTTCGTCCGTTCCATCGATCGCGCAGCGGCCGAAGGCATCTATGTGCGGCTGATGGATCTCGGTTCGTTGCGCATCTTCAAGCCGATCATCGGTGCGATCAATGGCTATTGTCTTGGCGGTGGGCTCGAACTCGCGCTGCAATGCGATTTGCGGATCGCATCGAGCCACGCGGTGTTCGGCTTGCCGGAAGCCGTTGTCGCGAGCATTCCGGCCGTGTGCGGCATCCAGGCGCTGCAGAAAGCGGTGCCGTCGGCGATCGCGATGAAGATGCTGCTGACGGGCTGCAAGATCGACGCGGCCTACGCGGAGCGCGTGGGGCTCGTGTCCGATGTCGTCGAACCCGCCGCGCTGATGGACACCGCACGCGAACTCGCAGGCACGATTGCGGCGAATGGGCCGCTTGCCGTGCAGATGATCAAGAAAGTCGCTGAAACCAGCAGCAATGTGCCACTTGCACAGGCGCTCGAATTCACCGAACTGGCGTGGGGCGCCATGCGCGATTCGGAAGATCGTGTGGAAGGGCGCAAGGCGTTCGCTGAGAAGCGCCAGCCGCAATTCAAGGGTCGTTGAACGGCGTGCGGTGTGGCGATCAGCTACGCGCTTCGCCGACGGAGAGCAGCCAGTTGCGGAACGCGGCGAACTCGGGATTCGACAGATGGTCGCGCGGATAGATCAGGTAGTAAGTGAACGCACCCAGATCGAGCACGAAGGAAAAGGGCGTCACCAGCGTGCCGTCGCGCAGTTGATCGGCGACGAGCACGCGCTGCGCCATCGCGACGCCGACGCCTTGCGTCGCTGCGAAGTACGCGAGGATGGAGCTTTCGTAGCTGAGACCGCTCAACGGATTGACGCCGCGCACGCCGGCCGCGTCGAGCCATTTGGCCCAGTCCTCGCGGCGCGCCAGCGAATGCAGCAGCGGCACGTTGCGCAGCGATTCGGGTGTGGCGTCGCTAAGTTCGGGATGCGCGCGCAGAAACGCCGGACTGCACACGGGCACGAGTTCGTTCGGTACGAGGCGGTCATGACCGACATCCGATGACGGCGCATGCGACAGGCGGATCGCCGCATCGACGTCTTCCGTATTGAAGTCGACGGGTTGCAATGAGGTCGTGAGACTGACTTCGATGTCGGGATGCTCGCGATGAAACGCGGACAGACGCGGCAGCAGCCAGTTCATCGAGAACGTCGTGTAGCCGCGAATCTTGAGCGTGCGGCGGCGGCGCGCTTCCGTGAGGTTGATCGTCGCGGTGCGCATCGTTTCGAAGCCTCGCACGATGTCGGCGAGGTAACGCTCCCCCATCGGCGTCAGCGCGATCGCGCGATGTCCGCGTTCGAACAGCAGCACGCCGAGCTGATCTTCCAGCAGTTTGATTTGCCGGCTGACGGCCGCGGGCGTGACGTTGAGTTCGTTCGCGGCGAGCTGCACGCTGAGCAGTCTGCCGCAGACCTCGAAGGCGCGCAGCGCGTTGAGTGACGGAAGGGTTCGCATCCAAAAATGGTAGCACGCGCATCGCGCGGCGCATGCCGGGAAAGCTACGTAGAAAGGCGCTTGCGTTCACTTCAGCAAAACTCAATCGAGCGGGCAGGAAATGTCGTTTGAGCGCGTCTCCAACGCGCCGTATCGTTGGTTCAAAGCAATCTGTGAGACTCAAGGAGACAACCATGCTGAACGGTGTGCGAATTCTGGTCCGGGGTGCGCGCGACGCGCTCAGGCTCGGCGCGACGCTGCTCGAACGTGCGGGCGCGCAGGTGACGTTCGGCGAAGCGCAGCCGTCGGACGGATTCGCGTATGACGTGATCGTCGTTTCGTCGGACGTGAGTCCGCCGAGCGAGCGAAGCACGATCGCGGAGCTGAAGGCGGCGGGCGCGCATATCGTGTGCGACATCACTGCTACCGGGCCGCACGGTGCGCGCGCGGGTATGCGCGGGACCGACGCGCAGATTCAGGCGATCAGCGGACTGATGGACACCACGGGCTTTGCGCATGGCGAGCCCGCGCGGATCGGCGTGCCGTTCACGGAGATTTCGGCGGCGCTCTATGCGTGCGCCGCGATTGCGGCGGCCGTTCGTGTGAAGCGTTTGCGCGGCATCGTGCAGAACATCGACGTGACGCTGTTCGGTTGCGCGGCCAGTGCGCTCACGACGTTTCTGCCCACGGCATTTGCGCAAGGTACGGTGGGCCGCGTCGGCAATCGGCATCCTGCGTGCGCGCCCTGGAACGCATACGTGACGCGCGACGGCTGGATACTCATCTGCACCAGCACGGAAGAACAATGGCGCAAGATCAAAAGCGCGGCCCGCGTGCCGCCACTCGACGATCCGCGCTTCGCGACCTTGCGCGGACGTGTCGCGAACGTCGATGAACTCGATGCGCTGATCGAGACATGGACTGCCACGCTGTCGACGGAGGAATGCTTGCAGTTGTGCGAGCAGATCGGCGTCGCGGCCGGACCGATCGTGTCCGTCGCGGAGTTGAGCAGCGAGCCGAATTTCCGCACGCGGCATGCGGATGCGGCGATGCAGATCGACACGCAAGGCATCGATGGCGACACGTATCGCCGGGTGCCGATCTTCAACACGTCGCGTCTGACGAAGGACACCTGCGCTGCGCCGCGCATGAGCACGAGCGTGGACCGCACCGCGTACGGACAGCATACGGGTCCGCTTGCCGGCATCAAGGTCGTCGAGATCGGCCAGTACACGACGGCCCCGCTCGTCGGCAAGCACCTTGCGGCGCTTGGTGCGGAAGTCGTGAAGATCGAGCCGCCCGACGGCGAAGTGGCGCGTTCATGGACGCCGGGCCAGGCGGGGACGAGCTACTTTTTCGTGCTCAACAACACCGACAAGCAGACCATCGCGCTCGATCTGAAGCAGGAAGCCGACCGTGCTCATCTGAGTGGGCTGCTCGCCGATGCGGATGTCCTCGTCGAGAACCTGCGTCCGGGTGCGCTCGCAAAGCTCGGCTTCGATCGCGAAACGCTGGGCAAGATCAATCCGCGTCTGATCTATTGTTCGATTTCAGGTTTTGGCATCGCGTCCGCATATCCGGCAAGGCCCGCATTCGACACCGTGATTCAGGCGATGGGCGGGCTGATGGACCTGACGCGCAGCGCCGGCGAGCCGGTGAAGCTAGGCGCGTCGGGCGCCGACATTCTCGGGGGGCAGGCTGCGCTGCTCGCGATCGTCTCGTGCCTTGCGGATCCGGCGCGGGAGGACGGGACGTTCGTCGAAATATCGATGCAGGACGTGGCCGCGTGGTGTGCGCTGTTTGCGTCGGGCAATCGGGAGCCGCAGGGGATCGCGGTCGCGTGCATCGACGGTCATGTGTGGCTCGAAAGCGATCGACATGCCGATGCGGCGGCGCTCGCGGTTCGTGCACGCGATGCGCGATGCAGCATGCTGACGCGCGAGGCGGCAGTGACGGCGCTGGCGAACGCGGGTATCAGCGCAGTGCCGGTGGCACGCGTGCATGAACTGGTCGAAGACGGCAATTTTCTCGCAGACATGCTGAGCGTCGCGCGCGACGGGAGCGGGGCATTCTGGCCCGTCCTCAAGGTGCCGTACCGGTTGTCGCGCACGCCCGCGCGCGTACGCGCCGTGCCGGGCGCGCCCACGCGAACGGTCTCGGGCTGCTTCGCGACGTTCGCCGTCTGAGAACCCTTCTCACCGCTCTCTCGATCAAACGTTCGTCGGCCGCACTTCTTATGCTTTAGGATATCTGCCACTTTGCTGCACCCACAGCAGCGACGTGTTGCAGTTCCCTATAAGAGGTGTCGAATGAATGATCGACGGGGACGCACTGCCCGGTCCATCGCGGTGCGACTGACGTGGTGGATCGCGTGTGTGATCGTGGCGCTGAGCATCGCTGCCTGCGTGATGTCGTTTGCGGCCGCCTATGTCGAGGCGAACAAGCTGCAGGACGGTCACCTTCGCGAGATCGGCGCGCTGATCGATAACGGGGAAATCGTTCTGAAGCGATCGGCCGCCGCGTGGCACGACCGTGAAGATGCGGATGTGAGGCTCGTCATCACGCGCCTCGACCAGCCTTCGACGGAATCGGACGGGTTAATTCCCGTTTCTACGCTGTCCGCGCTTTCAGACGGCATGCATAACGTCGAGGTCAGGAACGAGAGCTGGCGCGTCAGCGTGCGCAGATTGACGAATGGCGAGCGCATTTCGGTCGCGGAACGTTCGGACATTCGCGACGAAATCGCCAGCGACGGCGCATTGAGAACGTTGCTGCCGATGCTCGCGCTGACGCCTGTTCTGATTGTCGTGGTGATCGTGCTGGTTCGCCGGATGTTGTTGCCGTTGCGGCATCTCGCGAAAGTCGTGGATCAGCAGGACGATGCGACGCTCGACGTGCTGTCCGAGCAGGGCATCCCCAAAGAGCTGCTTCCGTTCGTGACGTCGATCAACCGGCTCATCGGCCGGCTCAAGGACGCCATGTCACAGCAGCGCAGGTTTATCGCCGACGCCGCGCACGAGTTGCGTTCACCGCTTGCGGCGCTGTCCCTGCAGGCCGAGCATCTCGGTGCCGCGGACAATCCGCATGTGGCGCGGGAACGGCTCATCCGGTTTCAGGCTGCGCTCCGGCGCACGGTACGGCTCGTCGAGCAGCTGCTTGCACTTGCGCGTTCGCAGCACGGCTCCACGATGGAGCCGGCGGTCGTGTCCCTTCGGCAACTGGCCAGCGATGCCGTCGTCAATGCCGTCGACATGGCGCAGAGCAAGCAGGTGGATCTCGGACTGGAGACGGTCGACGATGTCGAAGTGGTCGCCGATGTCCCGGCGCTTGCGGTCGTATTGCGCAATCTCGTCGACAACGCGGTTCGCTACACGCCGGAGGGCGGCAGGGTCGATGTCTCGGTCACGCGCCGCGCAGGGGATCTGCTCATCGAAGTACGAGACACAGGGCCTGGCATCCCTGACGATCAGAAGCTGCGCGTACTCGAACCGTTTTATCGGATGCCGGGTACGGTCGCGGCGGGCAGCGGTCTCGGGCTTTCGATCGTGTCGGAAATCGCGCGGCGCAGCGGCGGTCAGCTTCTGCTGGAGAATGTCGATGGCGGATTGCGCGCCTGCTATCGGCATCCGCTGCGAAGCTGATCGCCGCCTGCGTGACACTCGCGCTTACTTCGAGGCGAGTGTGAGCGCGAAGTCGTCGAGTTGCGTGATGCAGGTGTTCCAGCCGTCGAAGAAACCCAGCTGTTCGTGCCGGTCGCGCGTCGCGACATCGGGATGCATCACGCGCGCCATATAACGGCTGCCCGCGCCTTCCGCTGACATCGCGATCTCGGCCGTGAAGCCGAGCCACGGCGTGTTGGGGCGCCAGCCCGCAGTGAGCATCGATGTGAACACGATGCGCGCCTGCGGAACGATGTCGAGAAAGCAGCCTGGGTTGTCGCTTGTACCGCCATCGGGCCCTTGCATGAAGGTGTGGAAGGCGCCGCCTGGACGCAGATCGAATGCGCGGACTTCCGTGGTCCAGGGCTTCGGACACCACCATTCCGTCAGCAGATCCGGTTCGGTCCACGCGCGCCACAGCGCGCTCACAGGCGCGCGCAGCGAGCGCGTGATGACGAGATCGTTCGCGTCAGCGCTTCCGACGGGTTCGTTTGACATGAGCCTGCTCCTCTTCATGAAGGTGTTCGACGAATTCGACCATACGGTCCGACCGTGCTTCCCACACGGCGCGTTGTTCGGCCAGCCACGTTTCGACTTCCGACAGCCTCGCCGGCACCAGCTCGCACGTGCGCGCGCGGCCCGCCTTGTGCGTGCGGATGAGACCGCTGTGCTCGAGCACGGCGAGGTGCTTCATGAACGAGGGCAGGGCGATGTCGAAGGGCTGCGCCAGCACCGAGACGGTCTGCGCCCCACGGCCCAGCATGCTGACGATCTCGCATCGCGTCGGATCGGACAGCGCCTGAAACACTTCGCTGATCGCTGCATGATAGTTAGCCATATGGCTAAGTATAGTGCAAGAAGATCGATGCAAAAGCACGGAGTGCGTGCGAGGCCTGCCGCTATCGAAACTCTCGCCTAAGCTGTCTGGGTGACGACATGCGTCGATCGCGACAACAGGAGACGTTCGATGACCACGTCCAACGACACAGGCTTTACCGGCTCGATACCGGACATCTACGAGCGCTACCTCGTGCCCATGCTGTTCGAACCGTATGCGCGCGATGTCGGCAGCCGTCTCGCGGCGATCGCGGCGTCGCGCGTGCTGGAGATTGCGGCTGGGACGGGCGTCGTCACGCGGGCGATGGCGGACGTGCTGCCGCCGCACGTGGAGTTGATCGCGACCGATCTCAACCAGGCGATGCTCGACCGCGCCGCGCAATCCGGCACGAGCAGACCGGTGACATGGCAGCAGGCCGACGCGATGCAACTCCCATTCGACGATGGCAGCTTCGATCTCGTCGTCTGCCAGTTCGGCGCGATGTTCTTTCCCGACCGGCCGCATGCCTTTTCCGAAGCGCGGCGCGTGCTGCGAAGCGGCGGCGTGTTGCTGTTCAACGTCTGGGACCGGATCGAGGAGAACACGGTGACCGAGACGGTTTCGGCTGCGCTCGACACGCTGTTCCCGGCAGATCCGCCGCGCTTCATGCAGCGAGTGCCGCACGGATACAGTGACACGAACGCCATCGCGCGCGATCTCGCGGGCGGCGGATTCGACGCGCCGCCGCGCATCGAGACAATCGCAAAACGCGGCTACGCGGAGTCCGCGGAGATCGCCGCGATGGCGTTTTGCCAGGGTACGCCGCTACGCGGCGAGATCGAGGCCCGGCGGGGCGCGACGCTCGACGAGGCGACCTCGGTGTGCGCGGCGGCCGTCCGCGAGCGCTTCGGGGATAGCGCAATCGACGGCAAACTTCAAGCGCACGTCGTCACTGCACAACGTTAAACGCGCGAAATTGTGTGTGTCGCGCCGCGTAACGATGGGTCAAAAGCCGCGTCCGCCTTGTGGGTCGGGCGTTTCGACCGATCCCGGCTGGAAATTGTTACACCTCTTACCGGAGGAGCCGGACGGCGTTACTAAAGGCTTTCAGACGGGCGGTTATACTCGCGCCGTCTCAAAAACTAATGACCTAACTATGTCGAAGCGAATCATTCAGATGGTGGCTATTGCAGCGCTGACGGCTGCGGCATCGTTGCCGGCAATGGCCGGCGATATGAACAATGCGCTTGGCGGCGCGCTCGGCGGCGTGGCCGGCGCAGCACTGGGCGGCGCGGTTGGCGGCAGCACGGGCGCCGTGATCGGCGG
>NZ_JAAGPD010000004.1 GCF_017104565.1 Paraburkholderia sp. Tr-20389
AATACGTGTAGAGTTCGGTGGTGGTCGGATCATTAAAAAAAAAAAAAAAAAATGCACTTCTTTATCCTCATCCTTATCTCCTCCCACCTGCTCATCTCTACCTTCTGCCTCCCTCTCTTCTCTCTCTACCCGGTCTAAGTCGGCTTCCTCTTGCCTGTGCTGCTCTCTATGTACCTACTCTACTCCTGTGACTTCGTGTCGTGCACCCCTCTCCTGCTCATCTCTCTCAGCGACTTACGTACTACATCTTCTCGTGCGTCTTCTTGT
>NZ_JAAGPD010000049.1 GCF_017104565.1 Paraburkholderia sp. Tr-20389
GCCGCCGCTTCCTGCTGCGCGGTCGCCTGCGCGGCGCTCGCGCGCGCCTGCTCGGCTTCGCGGCGCTGTGCTGCGGCGTCGCTGGGCACGTGAGAGGGCGGCTGAGCGGGCGCCTGGGCCGACACCTGAGGCGATTCAGGCGTCACATTGGAGGCGCTTTCGGGGGAATCGGTGGAAGCCGCTTCTTTGGCTTCCCTTGCGGGAGTGGGCGTCGGAGCCGGACCGGGTATCGGCCCAGGAGCCGGAGCCGGCGGCGATCCCGCTGCGCCGGACTGGCCCGTGGAAGAAGATGGATTGCCGGGAGCACCGGCGTTATCGGAATTGTTCTCGCTCATGACTGTTTGACAGACGCGTCTTCGCGCGTGAACGAATAGACATGTCTCATTATCCGCCTCGCGCCCCGCTGCGGCAAACGAGCACACATTTCGTCACATCAGGACACAACATGCAACCTCGCGCAAACGCTTCTCAGCCGGGCGGTCACGCACCGCATCATGGATCCGGCTGTTCCTCGAAAGTCTCGCGCAGCGCGATCTGCATCGTCGCGTGAATCCGCACGCACCAGCGCCACAACAGCGTCAGCAGCAGCGCGGCGCACAGCAGCACGGCGACGAGCAGGCCCGTCGGCGGCAGGATCGTGCTGGAGAGCGCCGCCACGAGCAGAAACACGCCGAGCATTGAGACCACGGGCACGAGATCCGAAATGGCGTAGCGGATCGCACTCGTGAAGCGCCCTGCCTTCGCCGGCTGCACGCTGATTTCGGCGAGCAGCAGCGCCAGCGACTTGGTCTTCCGGTAGACGGCGACGAGAAACGGCATCGACACGAGCAGCGCCGCGCTCCACAGCACGACGCGCTGCATCGGCTCGGACGGCAGCCACTTCTCGACGAAGCCGGTCCCATACGGCGCCCCGTACGACGCGCCCAGAAAGATCGCCGCGACGATCGCCAGATTCACGGCGATCTGCAGAATGATGCGGCGCGTGAGACCGAATATGGTCGGCTCGCCGGACGCCGGCCGCAGGCTGCCGAGCCACTGCCCGTACATGCCGAACACGTTGGCGACCGTACGGGGCATCGCGCGGCCGAGGCGCTGGGTGAGCGGGTCCGCGGCGCGGATCAGGTACGGCGTGAAGAGCGTCGTCAGCGCGGAAACGGCAACGGCGATCGGGTAGAGGAACGCGCTCGTCACCTTCAGCGTGAGGCCGAGCGACGCGATGATGAACGAGAACTCGCCGATCTGCGAAACCGTCATGCCGACGCGCATCGCCGTGCGGCCGTCCTTGCCTGCGAGGAAGGTGCCGAGCCCGCACGAGACGATCTTGCCGAGGATCACCGCGACCGTGATGACGGCGATCGGCCACGCGTAGTCGACCAGCACGGCCGGGTTGAGCATCAGGCCGATGGTCACGAAGAAGATCGCGGAGAACGCGTCGCGCAGCGGCGCGATCAGATGTTCGATCCGGTGCAGATGGCGCGATTCGGCCATGATCGCGCCGATCAGGAACGCACCCAGCGCGATGCTGTAGTCGAGCTTGACGACCAGCAGGCAGAACGCGAAGCAGAAGCCGAGCACCGACACGAGCAGCATCTCGTCGCTTTGCGACTTGGCGACGTAGTTGAGCGCGCGCGGCACGACGAGGATGCCGACCACCAGCGACACCGTCATGAACAGCAGCAGCTTGCCGAGCGTGACGAACGCGATGCCCGCCGACAGCTCGCCCGTCTGCGCGATGCCCGACAGCAGCACCAGCATCGCGATCGCGAGGATGTCCTCGACGATCAGAATGCCGAACACCAGCTGCGCAAAACTTTCGCGCTTCAGGCCCAGTTCGGAGAGCGCCTTGACGATGATCGTCGTCGACGAAATGGCGAGGATCGCGCCGAGGAACAGCGAATCCATCGGGCTCCAGCCAAACGCGCTGCCGATCTCGTAGCCGATCCACAGCATCAGCACGATCTCCGACAGCGCTGCCACGACGGCCGTCGCGCCGACCTTGAACAGCTTGCGCAGGCTGAATTCGAGCCCGAGCGAAAACATCAGGAACACGACGCCCAGCTCGCCGAGCGTCTGGATGGTCTGCTCGTCGTGGATCAGCTGGAACGGCGGCGTATACGGCCCGATGATCACGCCCGCTGCGATATAACCGAGCACCACCGGCTGTCTCAGGCGATGGAACAGCACGGTGACGACGCCGGCAAGCGCCATCACGACTGCCAGATCCTGAATGAAGCCGATGCCGTGGTGCATGGTGTCTTTCCTTACAAAGAGTAATCTTGAAAACGCGATGGTAACGCACGAACGGTTAAAAACGATTTAGCGTGACGCGACGAAAGCACGCAAAACCCGCCGGCGAGCGTTCGCCGCGAAACTCAGGGGCTCCCGCGCGGTCTTCACCCCATTCGCACCGCGCGTGACGCCGAAGCCGCCCGAAGCGTCACAATACGGTTCCCGACTACCGACCTGCCGATTCACGCCATGACCACCGCCACGTCACCCGAACCCACACCGTTTCCGTCGCTCGCCCAACTTGCCGCCGATCTCGCCGCGGGCCGCACGACGAGCCGCGCGCTTGTCGAAGCCGCGCTCGAACGCATCGCCGATCCGGCGGGCCAGGGCGCGGCCGTCTTCATGCAGGTGGACGCCGGCAACGCGCGCGCCACGGCCGACGCGCACGACCGGCTGCGCGCCGCCGGCACCGTGCTGTCGCCGCTCGCGGGCATTCCCGTGTCCGTGAAAGACCTGTTCGACGTCGAAGGACAGGTGACGCGCGCAGGCTCGAAAGTGCTGGCGAACGCCGCGCCCGCGACGGCGGACGCACCCGCCGTCGCGCGCCTGAAGCGCGCGGGCGCGGTGATCGTCGGCCGCACGAACATGAGCGAGTTTGCGTTCTCCGGCCTCGGCCTCAATCCGCACTACGGCAATCCGCTATCGCCCTACCGGCGCGGCGTCACGGGCGACGAACGGGTGTCGGGCGGCTCGTCGTCGGGTGCGGCTGCTTCAGTGGCGGACGGCATGGCGGCTGTCGCGCTCGGCAGCGACACGGGCGGCTCGCTGCGCATTCCCGCCGCGCTGTGCGGCCTCACCGGCTTCAAGCCCACAGCCGACCGCGTGCCGAAACAGGGCGGCGTGCCGCTGTCGCCGACCCTCGATGCATTCGGTCCGATCGGCGCGACGGTCGCGTGCTGCGCGCTGGTCGACCGGATTCTCGCCGGGCTGGAACCCGTCATCCCGGCTGCGCGGCCGCTCGAAGGGGTGCGGCTCGGCGTGCTGAACCATTACGTGACGGATGGCGTCGAGCCGGAAGTCGCCGAGGCTTACGATGCCGCGCTCAAGCATCTGGAAGCGGCGGGCGCGATCGTCAGCGATGTGCGTTTTGCCCCGCTCGACCGTCTCGCCGAGATCAACCGCTTCGGCTTTTCGCCCATCGAAGCCTACGCGTGGCACAGGCCGCTGCTCGACGCGCACCGGGACGCCTACGATCCGCGCGTGCTGACACGCATCCTCAAAGGCCAGCCGGCGACGGCCGCCGACTATCTCGACCTGCTCGCCGAGCGCGCCGCCGTGCTGGCCGAGGCGCGCACCATGTGGCAACGCTTCGATGCCCTCGTCGCGCCGACGGTGCCGATCGTGCCGCCGCGCGTGGCCGAACTGGTGAATGACGACGACGCGTTCTTCCGCGCGAACGGCCTCGTGCTGCGCAATCCGAGCGCGTTCAACTTCCTCGATGCGTGCGCGATCTCGCTGCCGTGTCATCCGCGCGGCGGCGCGCCCGTCGGGCTGATGCTGGCCGCCGCGCCGCATGCCGACGACGCACTGCTGGGAATAGGACGGGCCGTCGAAGCGGTATTGAACACGATCCGCTGACGCGTGCGGCGGAACACGCGCGACCGTTCCGGGGCGCCGGCATGCGCCGCGGGCTTCGGCTAGAATCGCCGCACCCTTTACCGAACTTCCACCGCCAGCAGGATCATGAATATCGATAACGTTAAATTGCGCCGTGAGCGCAGTCTGCTCGTTCTACTGGGTCTCGTCTGTCTCGCGCTCGTGGGTGGCGCGTTGTATCTGCAGTTCGTCGAGCACGAAGATCCGTGCCCGTTGTGCATCATCCAGCGCTATTTCTATCTACTGATCGCGATCTTCGCGTTCCTCGGTGCGCGGATACGCGGCTGGACAGGCGTGCGGCTACTCGAAGTGCTGGCGTTGCTGTCGGCGCTCGGCGGCCTGCTGACGGCCGCGCGCCACGTGTATGTTCAGTCGCATCCGAATTTCAGCTGCGGGTTCGATGCATTGCAGCCGATCGTCGACGGGCTGCCGCCTGCGCACTGGCTGCCTAGTGTGTTCAAGGTCGCGGGGCTGTGCGAAACGCCCTATCCGCCGATTCTCGGCATTTCGCTGCCGGGCTGGTCGCTGATCGGCTTCGTGGTGGTTTTTGTCGCGCTGGCGATCAGCCTCTGGCGTAATCGGCGGGCTCGGTAAGTTCCGGCTTCCTCGCGCCGGGGCCGGCAATTTCGCGGCCCGGCGCGTAGCGCAGCACCAGCGCGCCCTCTTCCCACCTGATGACGCTTCCCCAGCGTCAACGCCAGGCCAGCCAGCTCGCAGCCCCCCCCAACGCCGCTTCCGGCGCCTGGGCACAGCGACCCAATCCCCACCCAGCAAGCCTTTGCGCGAATGACGCCGAGCATCGCGCCGATCCGCACGCTTCATCCGCCCCTCCCGTCATGCCCCACCCCGCATAACCCCCATTCGCGCCGTAAAATATTTTTGGGACAAAGTGGTGTTATGTTCGGGCTTGGATGGCGATCTACGTGCGCGAGGCCGGCTACGGCTCGACCCCATGCGTAACGCGCGCCTGGTCCGCAATGTCTTCAGGATTCGCCGTGACAACGCAAACCATCCGCTTCTATCACCAGGGAACCGTCCGCGAGGTCCGCGGCGTGCCCGCCTCGCGCACCGTGCTCCAGCACCTGCGCGACGACCTGCACTGCACGGGCACCAAGGAAGGCTGCGCCGAAGGCGATTGCGGCGCGTGCACCGTCGTCGTCGGTGAAGCCGATTCGCACGGACAGCTCACGCTCAAGGCCGTCAACGCGTGCATCCAGTTCCTGCCGACGCTCGACGGCAAAGCCCTCTTCACCGTCGAAGACCTGCGCCCGGCCGGCGGCGCGCTGCACCCGGTGCAACAGGCGATGGTCGATTGCCACGGCTCGCAATGCGGCTTCTGTACGCCCGGGTTCGTGATGTCGATGTGGGCGCTCTACGAGAATCAACGCAATGGCGCCGGCCTGCCGACGCGCGACGAGATCAACACCGCGCTATCCGGCAATCTGTGCCGCTGCACGGGCTACCGGCCGATCGTCGAAGCGTCGCAGAAGATGTTCGACGAGCAGCAGTACCCGCGCGTCGCGCTCGACCGCGCGGCTGTCGTCAGGGCGCTCCAGTCGATCCAGCGCAACGGCACGTTCGAATACGTCGCGCCCGACGCGCGCGGCGCCGCGTTCGGCTCGCCGGCGTTCTACGCGCCCGTCACGCTCGACGCCTTCGCCACGCTGCGAGCGCAACATCCGCAAGCCCGGCTGCTCGCAGGCAGCACCGACGTCGGCTTGTGGGTCACGAAGCAGTTCCGCGATCTCGGCGACATCCTGTACATCGGCAACGTCGCCGAACTGAAGACCATCGAACGCGACGCGCAAACGCTGACGATCGGCGCGGCGGCCTCACTGGAAGACGCGTACGCCGCGCTCGCCGTCGACTATCCCGAACTCGCCGAACTGTGGACGCGCTTCGCGTCGCTGCCGATCCGCAACGCGGGCACGCTCGGCGGCAACGTCGCAAACGGCTCGCCCATCGGCGATTCGATGCCCGCGCTGATCGCGCTCGATGCACTCGTCGTGCTGCAGCGCGAGCGCAGGACGCGCACGCTGCCGCTCGATGCGTTCTACCTCGGTTATCAGAAGACGGCGCTCGAAGCAGGCGAATTCGTCGCGGCGATCCGCGTGCCGCGTCCCGCGCCCGATCTGCGCTTTCGCACCTACAAGGTCTCGAAGCGTTACGACCAGGACATCTCGGCCGTATGCGGCGCGTTTGCGCTGCGCATCGCGGACGGCGTGATCGCCGACGCGCGCATCGCGTTCGGCGGCATGGCCGCGACGCCGAAACGCGCGCAGCAGGCAGAAGCCGTGCTCAAGGGCGCGCCATGGGACGCCGCCACGGCGCAACGCGCGATGACGGCGCTCGCCGCCGACTACCAGCCGCTCACCGACATGCGCGCATCGAGTGCGTACCGGCTGAAGGTCGCGTGCAATCTGCTGTGGCGCTTCCATCTGGAAACGCGCGATACCGATCCGCTCGCGCTGTGCGACGTCAATGCATTCGCCTTCGACGCCGCCGCGCTGCAAGCCGCGCAGGAGCCGATGTCATGAACAGGCAGACCGATGCGTTCCTTCATCGCGCAGAACTGACGCAAGCCGCCGGAGACGAGACGCCCACCGCGATCGGTGTGCCGCTGCCGCACGAGTCGGCGGCGCTGCATGTGAGCGGCGAAGCGACCTACACCGACGATATTCCCGAACTCCAGCAGACGCTGCATGCGGCGCTCGGCTTGTCGCGGCATGCGCACGCGCGCATCGTGTCGCTCGATCTCGATAGCGTGCGCGCGGCGCCCGGCGTGGTCGCCGTGCTGACGGCCGACGACATCCCAGGCGAAAACAACTGTGGCCCGGTGCTGCACGACGACCCGATTCTCGCGGACGGCGAAGTGCTGTATCTCGGCCAGCCCGTGTTCATCGTCGTCGCGCACAGCCACGAACTCGCAAGACAGGCGGCGGCGCTTGCGAAGAGCGATGACGTCGTGCGTTACGAACCGCTCGAAGCCGTGCTGACAGCCGCCGAAGCGAAGGCGAAAAAGCAGTATGTGCTGCCGCCGCTGCATCTGAAACGCGGCGCGCCCGCCGAAAAAATCGCCCAGGCGCCGCACCGGATCGCGGGCACGTTCGAGGTCGGCGGACAGGAGCAGTTCTATCTGGAAGGCCAGGTCGCATATGCCGTACCGAAGGAAATGGACAGCATGCTCGTCTACAGCTCGACGCAGCATCCGAGCGAAATGCAGCATGTCGTCGCGCATATGTTCGGCTGGCCGACGCATAGCGTGCTGTGCGAATGCCGCCGGATGGGCGGCGGCTTCGGCGGCAAGGAATCGCAATCGGCGCTCTTTGCGTGCGCGGCGTCGCTGGCCGCGCACCTGCTGCGCCGTCCCGTGAAGCTGCGCGCCGATCGCGACGACGACTTCATGATCACGGGCAAGCGCCACGACGCGATCTACGACTACGAAGCCGGCTTCGACGACGACGGCCGCATTCTCGGCGCGCGGGTCGAGATCGCGCTGCGCGCGGGCTTTTCGGCTGACCTGTCGGGCGCCGTCGCGACGCGCGCCGTGTGCCACTTCGACAACGCGTACTACCTGTCGGACGTCGATATCGTCGCGCTGCCGTGCAAGACGAACACGCAGTCGAACACCGCGTTTCGCGGCTTCGGCGGCCCGCAAGGCGCGCTCGTGATGGAAGTGATGATGGACGGCATCGCGCGCGAACTGCAGCGCGATCCACTCGACGTGCGCCGCGCGAATTTCTACGGTATCGGCGAGCGCAACGTCACGCCCTACGGTCAAACGGTCACGGACAACGTGATCGCGCCGCTCACCGACGAACTGATCGGATCGAGCGGCTATCGCGCGCGGCGCGACGCGATCGCCGCGTTCAATGCGACGAGTCCCGTGCTCAAGCGCGGCATCGCGTATTCGCCCGTCAAGTTCGGCATCTCGTTCAACGTGCCGTTCCTGAACCAGGCCGGTGCGCTCGTGCATGTCTACAAGGACGGCTCGGTGCTCGTGAATCATGGCGGCACCGAAATGGGCCAGGGCTTGAACACGAAGGTCGCGCAAGTGGTCGCGAGCGTGTTCGGGCTGCCGCTGGCTCGCGTGCGCGTGACGGCGACGGATACATCGAAGGTCGCGAACACGTCGGCGACGGCGGCCTCGACGGGCAGCGACCTGAACGGCAAGGCCGCCGAAGCCGCCGCGCACACGATCCGCACGCGCCTGGCCTCGCTCGCCGCGAAAGAACTCGGCGGCACACCCGACGAGGTCAGGTTCGAGCATGGCGAAGCGCATGCGAACGGTGCGTCGATACCGTTCCCGCAACTCGTCAACGCGGCCTATCTCGCGCGCATCCAGCTGTGGTCCGACGGCTTCTATGCGACGCCGAAAGTGCATTGGGACGCGAAGACGCTGACGGGTCATCCGTTCTACTACTTCGCGTACGGCGCGGCCGTCTCCGAAGTCGTGATCGACACGCTGACGGGTGAATGGAAACTGGTGCGCGCCGACGTGCTGCACGACGCCGGCCAGTCGATCAACCCCGCCATCGATCTCGGCCAGGTGGAAGGCGCGTTCATTCAGGGCATGGGCTGGCTCACGACGGAAGAGCTCTGGTGGAATCGCGACGGCCGACTGATGACGCACGCGCCGTCGACGTACAAGATTCCCGCCGTCAGCGACACGCCCGCCGCGTTCAACGTGAAGCTGTACCGCAATGAAAACGCCGAGCCGACCGTGTTCCGCTCGAAGGCCGTCGGCGAGCCGCCTTTGTTGCTGCCGTTCTCGGTGTTTCTCGCGATTCGCGATGCCGTCGCGGCCACCGCGCCCGAAGCCGCGCACGCGCCGCCGTTGCGCGCACCCGCGACGCCCGAAGCGATTCTCGACGCCATCGAAGCCATCGACGCGACTACCGCACTGACGGCTGGCGCGCGTGCTGCAACGAGTTCGGGGGCGACCGGTCCCACTTCGCCGGAACCGGCGGGCGCAGGCACGACGGCATAGCAACTACACAGGTGCTGCGCGACACGACCGCGCCGCGCCTACGATCAACCGGCTGCGCGGCCAACCCGCGCGGCCTTGCATGGAGAACGGCCGGATGCATGCATGGCTCACCGATCTGCAACACCTGCTCGCTCACGGCGACGCCGTCGTGCTCGTGACGGTTGCCCGCGCCGAAGGTTCGGCGCCGCGCGACGCCGGTACGAAGATGATCGTCACGCGCGACTCGGCGCGTCACACGATCGGCGGCGGGCATCTCGAATGGAAAGCGATCGAAAGCGCGCGCCAGGTGCTGCGCGACGGCATGCGCGCGCCGAACATGCGGCGGCTCGAGCGGTTCGCGCTCGGACCGAGCCTCGGCCAGTGCTGCGGCGGCGCCGTGGTGCTCGCCTTCGAACGGCTGGATATCGCCGATCTGGGCTGGGTAACGTCGCTCGCGAAGCGCATCGCGGCGGGTCAATCGGTGGTGCGTAGCGTATCATTCGGGCCCGCCCCCGATGCCGTGATGCTGTCCGATCCGGAGCCGGGCGTCGAAAGCGCCGACTGCCTGCTATGGGACGGCGCCGGTTTCGACGACAGCAGCGCACTGCTCACCGAAACTATCGCGCCGCGCGACTTCCCCGTCGTGCTGTTCGGCGCGGGGCACGTGGGCGCCGCGCTCGTGCGCGTGCTCGCGACCCTGCCCTGCCATGTGCGCTGGGTCGACGAACGCGATGCGCAGTTCCCCGAGCCCGGCATGCTGGGCGCGGCGAACGTGACGATCGACGCGAACGACGCACCCGACGAAGCCGTCGACAAGGCCGCGCCGCACACGTATTTCATCGTGATGACGCACAACCACGCGCGCGACCTCGATCTCGCCGAACGCATCCTGCGGCGCGGCGACTTCGCGTTCTTCGGCATGATCGGCTCGCACACGAAGCGCAAGCAGTTCGAGCACCGGCTCGCCGCGCGCGGCTTCGATCCCGTCGCGATTGCGCGGATGAAATGTCCGCTCGGCGTGGACGGCATCGTCGACAAGTCGCCGGAGATCATTGCGATTTCGGCGGCGGCGCAACTGCTGCAGGCCGTCGAGGCCAACGCGGCGCATGCGGTGCAGACGGCGTGAGCATGAAACCCGCATCGACCCACGCATTGCAAACACATTGGGGACGTCCGACCAGCCATCGGACGTCGAATAAATCCATCGATAACCCGAATCACTGACCGACCATGACGACAACCACACTGTCCCCGCTAGCTCACAAGACCAACGGCGCACCCAAGGCCGAGTTGCACATTCATATCGAAGGCTCGCTGGAACCCGAGCTGATCTTCAAGCTCGCCGAACGCAACGGCGTGAAGCTCGCGTATGAATCGATCGATGCGCTGCGTGCCGCGTACGCGTTCACCGATCTGCAGTCGTTCCTCGACATCTACTACGCGGGCGCCAGCGTGCTGCTGAAGGAAGAGGACTTCTACGACATGACGATGGCTTACGTCGAGCGCGCGCTCGCGGACAACGTCGTGCATACGGAAATCTTCTTCGATCCGCAGACGCATACGGAGCGCGGCGTGCCGATTGCGACCGTGGTCGCGGGCATCGAACGCGCACTGGCCGAAGCCGAAACGCGCGGCCTCACGAGCAAGCTGATCTTGTGCTTCCTGCGGCATCTGTCCGAAGAGGACGCGCTGGCCACGTTCGACGCGGCGCTGCCCCTGTTCGATCAGTACCGGCACCGGCTGATCGGCGTCGGCCTCGATTCGTCGGAGCATGGCCATCCGCCGTCGAAGTTCGAGCGCGTGTTCGCGAAGGCACGCGCCAAAGGGCTGAAGCTCGTCGCGCACGCCGGCGAGGAAGGCCCGCCGTCGTACATCTACGAAGCGCTCGATCTGCTGAAGGTCGACCGCGTCGATCACGGCGTGCGCAGCATCGAAGACCCGGCGCTCGTCACGCGTCTCGCCGATTCGCGCGTCGCGTTGACGGTGTGCCCGCTGTCGAACCTGAAGCTGTGCGTGTTCGACGATCTGACCAAACACACGCTGAAGGCGCTGCTCGACAAGGGCGTCGCCGTCACGGTGAATTCCGACGACCCCGCGTATTTCGGCGGTTACGTCAACGAAAACTACCTCGCGACGATCGACGCCCTCAAGCTCGACGACGCCGAGGTGTACACGATCATCCGCAACGGCTTCGAGGCGTCGTTCGTGACGCCCGCGGAGCGCGACGCGATGATCGCGAAACTCGATGCGCACTGGCGCGCATCCGCTTGATCCTCATAAGTTCGGAGACGGTTTCACTCATGACTCAAACAGCTTTTCGCGCGCAACTGCTGACGTTCAACGGCGATCCTGCGCAATCGTCCAACGCTGCAGTCTTCAACGAAGACGGCCTTTTGATCGTCGAAGACGGACACGTCGTCGCGGCGGGCGCGTATGCGTCCGTCGCTGCACAGCTCGCACCCGGAACGCAGGTGGTCGAGATGCGCGACAAGCTGATCGTCCCCGGTTTCATCGACACGCATATTCATTTCCCGCAGACGGACATGATCGCGTCGCCTGCGCCGGGTCTGCTGCCGTGGCTCGACACCTACACGTTCCCGACCGAGCGCGGGTTCAGCGACACCGCCGTCGCACAGGACACGGCGCGCTTTTTCGTCGACGAGCTGCTCGCGAGCGGCACGACGACGGCGCTGGTCTACTGCACGGTGCACAAGCAATCGGCCGATGCGCTCTTCACGGAAGCGCAGCGGCGCAATGTGCGGATGATCGGCGGCAAGGTGCTGATGGATCGCAACTGCCCCGAGTTTCTGCGCGACACCGCGCAATCGGGCTATGACGACAGCGCCGAGCTGATCGCGCGCTGGCACAACAAGGGACGCCAGATGTACGCGCTCACGCCGCGCTTCGCGCCGACCTCGACGGAAGCGCAACTCGAAGCGACCGGCGCGCTCGCGAAGCTGCATCCCGACGTGTTCATCCAGAGCCACGTCGCGGAGAATCATGACGAAGTGAAGTGGGTGGCGAGCCTGTTTCCCGGTCACCGCAGCTACCTCGACATCTACGATCACTATGGTCTGTTGCGACCGCGCGCCGTGTACGGGCACTGCATTCACCTCGATGCCGAGGACCGTCGCCGGATGGCGGAGACGCGCGCGGTCGCCGCGCACTGCCCGACGTCGAATCTGTTTCTCGGCAGCGGCCTGTTCGATTTCGACAAGGCGGCCGAGTCGGGCATGCCTGTGGCGCTCGCGACCGACGTCGGCGGCGGCACGTCGTTCTCGATGCTGCAGACGATGAACGAAGCGCACAAGGTTGCGCGTCTGGGCGGGCATCATCTGACGGCGACGCGCATGTTCTGGCTGGCGACGGCGGGCGCAGCCGAAGCGCTCGATCTGGGCGACCTGATCGGCACGCTGAAGCCGAAGGCCGAAGCCGACTTCGTGGTGCTCGATCCGCACGCGACGCCGCTGCTCGCGCGACGCACCGCGCGCACCGGGACGCTGGAAGAACTGCTGTTCGCGTTCGCACTGCTGGGCGACGATCGTGCCGTGTATGAGACGTATGCAGCGGGGCAGCGTGTGCATCGGCGCGACGATGCGCGCCAGCATGTGACGGGGAAGGCGCGCATCGCGGCCTGATCTGATGCGATGTTCGCGTAGGCGGGTACGCTGCACAAATAGCAAAACGGCGCTTCACATGAAGCGCCGTTTTGCTTTCTGGCGTCACCGCTTGCCGCTCACGGGCACGCTTCCATCGCGACCTGCACCACGCGCAGCGTGAGCTTGCCTGCTTCCTTCACGAACGACAGGCGCAGCGCACGCACGCGCTGACCCGCGGTGCACTGGCTTTGCGCGAGATCGTAGTGGAACATCGACACGCACTGCCCCGCCGGATACGTCGATACGGTCTTCAGCGCATCGGGATGACGGTCGCGTCCGGGGTAATAGAGAAACGTCGCGTCATGTGCCGTCTTGAACGAGCCGAAGTACTCGGGATGATCGGCGAAAAACGATGCCAGTTGGCCCGCTCGCGCCGGCCCTGTCTTCTGTGTCTCGTTGATGTTCGCGACGTCGGCGACATTGGAGGCGATCTTCATGTCGGGTGCCGCATAGCGCGTGAAGGCGTCGGTGGACGGATAGTGCTTCCAGAAGGTCTCGTCGAGCGACTTGATGTCGGTCTTCGTCACGCACTCGGCGGCATTCGGCGCGGCGAAGGCTACGGCACCGCACCCGAGCAGGGCCAGCAAAACGGTAACGCGTGCAAGCGTATTAGCGATCGGCATGATCTTTCTTCTTCTTGAATTCGATGTGGAAGGCGTCGTTGAGTTCGTCGGCGGTCGAGGTTTCGAGTACGGCGCCCTTGGCAAGTTCAGCCTGCGCGAACTTGAGATAGCTCGCGGGCACATAAAAGCCCTTTAGCTCCGACGCTTTCTGCGTGCCGAAGTTGATCGCGTCGCTCTGGTTGCCGCCCAGCAGGATCGGGCCGCCCGCTTTCGTCTTCGCGTAGACGAAAGCAGCGTGGCCGCCCTTCGGATGCTTGTAGACGGCTACCGCGCCGAACACCGGATGATCGATCTTCACGAAGTTCTTGCTGTTGCGAAACGACTGCGAATCCATCGGGCTCGCGGTGATCGGGTAGCCCGCCTGCATCAGACACCAGTTCACGAACGACGCGCACCACGGATTGCCGTTGCCGACCAGCGACTTCAGATTGCCGCCCACTTCCTTGTGATAGTTGATCGTCTTCGTGATCACGTCTTCCTTCTGGCCATGCCAGAGCTTCGCCTGGTCCAGCGCCTTTTCCATCCACGGCGCCTGCGGCGAGACGGCGGGAATCAGCGCAAGCGGATGTCCCTGCCCCTGCTTGCTGCGGTCCGGCGTCACGGCGGATGAAGCGCCTTGCGGCGCAGCGGCGGCCGATGCAGGCGCGGGTGCGCTGGCGGCGGGCGTACTCTTTGGCGTCGATGCGGGTGTCGATGCCGTTGCAGTAGCCGCTGTCGATGCCGGCGCGGACTTCGGCGCGGACGCATCGTGTCCCAGCGACGACAGACTGCCGTGCGAGCCGCTTTGCATCGCGTCACCGGCTTCGGATGAAGCGGGCTTCGCCTTCGCGGCACTCGCGTGCTCAGGCGCAGCCTGCTCCTGCGGCTTCGAGCCATGAATCGTCAGATAGTCGCCCGCGAAAATGCGCGCCGATTTCAGATGATTGTCCTGCTTCAGCTGATCGACGCTCGTCTTGAACTTCGCGGCGATCTTGCCGAGCGTGTCGCCCGACACGATCTTGTAGCGAAACGGCGTCTTCGCGTCGTTGCGCGTCGAGTCCTTTGCATAGTGAGTCTGCGTGGCCGCCGTGCTGACGAACAGATCGCGGAAGAACACATGCGCCGACGACACCGCCTGCGTCGTGATCGTGCCGATCTCCTTCAGACCGTCCTGCGTGTCGTGCATCAGCAGCTGGATCTGCTGGCCCGCCTGCTCGAACGGCAACAACGGCAACTGGCCGAGAGGGTTGGTCTGCAGCGTCTGCTGCTTGCCGTTCGTCTTCACGACCACGGGCTGATTCGGGATCGGCTGCGCGCCGTTGGACAGCGTGACGGACGCCGTCTTCACCCACTTCTCATGCCGCGTCTCGACCCGCGCGTAGTAGCCCTCGCGCTTTTCCATCGCCGACATCATCGAGTCGAGTTCGCCGTCGTTCATCGAGCTGAGCTGCCGATCGCGTGCAAAGCCGGTGTGATCGCAGATCCACTTGATGTACGCGTCGGTGTCGTTCTCGCTGCGCGGCGCGTAGATTTCCATCGCCGACGCGATCGTCTCGTTGTTGTACTTGCGGCGCAGCAGCGCCTTCTTCTCGGCGCGCCCGGTGTCGTAGTCGGGGAAGATGAAGAACTTGCCGCTCTTCGAATCGCCCACGCCGATCGACGTCGTCACGTATTTCGACGGCGGCCGCATGTTGCCCGGATTGTTGAAGCGCCACGCGATCGTGCCGCCGCTGCGCAACAGGATGTCCCCGTTGTCGGCGACGTATTGCACCGTCAGCGTCGATTTGTCGTGAGTCGCGGATACGAATCTAGTCATGGCGCACCGCACGGGCAGGCATGGGCAAAAGGGAAACCGGCATCATCAGTGCAGCGCTTTCGCCGTTTCGGCCAGCGCGCGCTCCACCGTGTAGTTCTGCTGCTCCGTATAGTCGCCCTTGGCCACGGGCGCGAAGTAGTACTTCCATTGCACCTCGCCGCCCGCGAACAGTCGATACGTCTGCGTGCTGACAGGCCCCGGGCTGTTGTAACCGTGCACGGCATTCTTGTGCGCCGTCACGAGCCATGTGTTGCCCCCTTTCACGACGACCATCGCGTCGGTGATGATGTCGTCGCCGCCGTTGAAGGTCGAGAAGTTCAGGCTGTAGTCGTTGAGCTTCGCCTTGTCCTTGACGATGGGAATCAGCGTCAGCGTGTTGTCGCGCCCTTCCAGATAGAACGCATAGTTGAGGTAGTACAGCCGCGAATTGTCGGTCAGTACGCCGGCGACCAGCATCAGCTTGCCGTCCTTGACGTCCCAGCGGGTCACGCCGCTTTCGTATTGCTCGGCACGCGCGGCGCCGTGCGCGAGCACGCCGCTCGCCAGCAGCAACGCGGCTGCCATCGTTCGAAAGTTGTTTCGCTTCATGCGCTTTATCAGGCTCGTGTGAGGCCTACATCAGGCTTCGCCCCGGCTCGTCTGAGCAAGGACACTGGATGAAAGGAGTGCCGTCAGGTCCGCTTGCGTGAGGAACTGCGCGGCCGTCATATCGACGGGATAGGGGTTGTCGTCTTCGGCCAGTTCCGCCGCTTCGGGGGCATCGTCCACCTGCGCGGCTTGCACGGGATGGGCGTCCCAGTTGTCGGAACCGACCTTCAGCGTGAGCGAATCGGACGCCTCTAGCATCGTGCGCGGCAGACGGCCGTCGCTGGCGATCTGCCCCGACTGCACCACCGTGCCGCTGCCGTCGACGATGCTGAACGGCTTGCCGACCCAGCCGATATCCTGCGCGAGCTGGTCCGAACCGTAAGTCGCAAAACGCAGACTTTGCATGCCCGTCAGCGCGCCCTGCGGCAACGCAGGAAGCGCATAGTCGTTGCTCACGGGACCGGCGAACGCGTGCTGCGCGCCCTTGATGTCGATGTTGCCCGGCGCGTGGATTTCGATGTTGCCGCCCTTGATGCGGATATACGCGCCGCCCGAGGTCAGCAACACCTCCTGCTGCGCGGCGGCCTCGATCGTGTCGGTCGCCGAGATCACTTTCACGCTCTTTTGCGCGGTCAGTTCGATGTTGTCGGAATGCGCGCGAATCTCGATCTTTCCCTTTGCCGCGAACAGCTTCATGCCTGCGTTCTGCACGAACAGGCTGATGCGTTCCGTGACGCCCGCGAGCAGCGACTTGCCCGTCGCAATGTGCACGCTCTGCCCCGCGACGAGGTTCACATGCCGGTCCGCGCTGACCTGCGTGGAAGCCTGCGTCGACAACGCGATGCCCGACGGACTGCCGAACAGCATCACCGGCTTGTCGAACGCATTCGCGCTGCCCGTGCCGCCGCCCGCCGTCAGGCCGCCGCCCGCCGCACCCGTGACGCTGGATTGCGTCGCATCGCTGAAGGCCTTCAGCGCATCGTGCCCATCGTTCAGGCTTTCGGCCTGGTGCGTCTGACTCGCCTGCGACATCGCATCGATCACGCTTTGCGCATTCACCAGTTGCGTGTGCGAGTCGGAGACATCGAGCGGTTGACTCGTCGCGGCTTTCGCATAGGTCGACACGTACAAGCCGCGGCCCGCGCGCACCGCGCCCCATGCGTCCGACTTGAGATCGAAACCCGAGCCCAGATACGCGCCGCGTGTGTTGCCGTTCTGTTCGATCAGATAGCCGAGATGCAGCAGCGAATTGGCGCTGCTGCTGTAGAGTTGCGCGCGGCTCTGCCCGGTGGCGTCGTCCATCACGAAGTGGTTGTAGCCGCTGCCCTGATACTCTTTCGAGCGATAGCCCGACAGCAATCCATTCGAGTGCCACTGCGGACGCTTCGCGCCGTTGTACACGCGGCCCGTGACGATCGGCCGGTCGCAATCGCCGTCTACCCAGTCGACGATCACCTCTTCGCCGACGCGCGGCACGTGCACGCTGCCATAGCCGCTGCCCGTATCGGAGAACGCGACGCGCATCCAGCAGGAAGACTGCGGGCCGTCTTCGGCGCGGCGATCCCAGTGCATGCGTACCTTGATGCGGTTCAGCTCGTCGGTGTAGACCTCTTCGTTTTCCGGTCCGACGACGATCGCCGTCTGCAGCGACATCGCAGGCTTGTGGTGTTCGAGCGGGCTGCGAAAAGGCACCGCGCGCCGCTGCGCTTCGATTTCGACCAGTACGAAGCCGACGCTGCCGTCCGCATGCTCGATGTCCGGAAGGCCCGCCGCGCGTAGTTGCGCCTTCGCCTCCGCGAGACGCGACGCGAGGCTATGCGGGAACGGCTGCGCCGACACGCTGACGGGCAGGTTGTTCTCGATGTACCACGCAACGTCGATCACCGCGAACTTCCGTTCAGCGCGATCGCCGCCACCGTGCTCCGGATGTCCATCGAGCTCGAACCAGTGCCCGACTTCCGCGCGGCGCAGCGCGCCCACGCCATGAAAGCGCTTGGCGCGCGACTCCCACTCTTCCATGCGCAGCGTCGACAACTGATCGCCGCGCGTCTGCTCGCCGTAGGTGTAGGCGCCCGTGTATTCGTAGACCTCGGCCTGGGCCGGCAGCGTGCCCTGGCCCGGATGCGTCGGAACCGACGTGCCCTGCGGATTGAACGCCGACGAGGGCCGCTTGTAGTCGAACGTGCGCGTCGTCAGCGTCGTGCTTTGCAGCGTCCGCGAACCGCTCCATTGCACGAGCGCGTCGGTTTCGCTGTTCGTGCCCGCGCGATAAAAATTCACGGCGGAAGGTTCGAGCGTGTCGAGCGAGCCGATATCGTCGGTCACGATCAATGTATGCGATTTACCGTCTTTCGCCTGCTCGAAATAAGTAAACAGACCTTCGCTTTCCATCAACCGGTGACAGAAATTCCAGTCGTCCTCATATTGGAGACAGAAAGAACGCATCGGCAAAGCTTTTGACAACGCGAACCGAAACGCGCCGCGTGCCTGCGGATGCTCGTTAAAGACGTCAGTGAGAATTTCGTCCGCGGGTTTGTCCTGCCAGATTCGCGCATCTTTTCTGAAGCGCAGAAAATGCAGCCATGAAGCAAAACCGATCTGATAGCTCGTCAAACCGCTATCGGAACCCAGCCGGCGGGCAGTATGCACATAGCCATGATGCGGCAGATAGCTCTTGTCGGCTTGCTGGAGCCACAGCGTGACAGGCTGGGCAATGAGCTTTTTCAGTTCGACGCCGGCAGACAGCGAAATTGCGTCAACCGTGAACTCGTATTGACGGCCAAGCCGTGCGTGACCAATCGCCCTTTGTGCCAATAACGTTTCATCGCATGAGGGCGTGTCGAGTTTTAGCAAGCGATCTTGCTGTGACAAGCCGCCGTTTAATGCACTGATTATGTCTTGTGCCCCCATACCGCCCCGTTATGCTCTGAATACGCAATCGCGCTTGCGCGCAATGGTACAGAGAAATAACCAGAGTCCGCAATCGCCTCATTAAGACGAAATGTTAATTCTTCTTTTAAATTTTTTAATGCATGGCAATGCAATCGGCATAGCGGAAAATAATTCACCATTGCAATGCGGTTGGGTTATTTCTACATCCGCGGCATTGCGCGGCTTTTAAAGCGGAGCATGGCAAGCGGCGCGTCATGGACGCCGCTCGCCGCACATGACGCGCTCTCGCGTCAATGCTGCATACCGATTACTTCATGCAGCGAGTTCAACCGCCGAACGGGATCGGCGACATAAGGATTCGTCTCGTCCCACGCATAGCCCGCCAGCACGGCGCTGATCATGCGCCGGATCAGCGGCGTCTGATGCGGGTAGAAGATGATGTCCTGCAATTCACCCGTGTACCACCGCTCGACGAACGCGCGGAACGTGTCGATGCCCTTGCGCAGCGGAATGTCGTACGCCGACTGCCAGTCGACGGTTTCGCCGTTCAACTGGCGCGCCAGTGTCTGCACGGCCAGATGCGCGGACCGCAGCGCGATCGTCACACCCGACGAGAACACGGGGTCGAGAAACTCGCCCGCGTTGCCGAGCAATGCGTACCCAGGCCCATGCAGCCGCTCGACATTCGCCGAATAGCCGCCGATATGCCGCACGGGCATCAGGAACGGCGCATGGCCGATCAGTCGATTCAGCGTCGGCTCGCTCTGGATCAGCGCACGCAGCTTCGCTTCTCGCTCGGCTTCAGGCACATCGAGGAACGCAGCTTCCGCCACGCAACCTACCGACGAGCGCCCGTTCGCGAGCGGAATCATCCAGTACCACACGTCGCGATGCTCGGGATGCACGGCCACCGTAATCTTGCTGCGATCGTGTGCTTCGACGGGAATACCGTCGCGCACGTGCGTGAAAATCGCGGCGCGGGTCGGCATGCGCGTCGGCGCTTCGAGATTCAGCAGACGCGGCAGCACGCGTCCAAAGCCGCTTGCGTCGAGCACGAAGCGCGCATGTACCTGGTAGGCGTTGCCCGCTTCGTCGACGACGTCGAGCACGGGCTCGTCACCCGTTTTCATCGCGAGCACCGTGTGGCCGAAGCGCACGTCGGCGCCCTGCTCCGCCGCGCAGCGGATCAGCAGGTCATCGAAGACGGCACGCTCGACCTGATACGTCGTGCCCCAACCCGTCGAATGCTTGTCGCGGAAGTCGTACGCACACGCCTGGTCGCGATACACGAAATGCGCGCCGTTCTTGTACTGGAAGCCCGCTTCGACGACGGCCTGCAGCATGCCCGCTTCTTCGAGGTAAGCCATGCTCTGCGGCAACAGGCTCTCGCCGATCGAAAAGCGCGGAAAGTGCTGGCGCTCCAGCACGAGCACCGACCGCCCCGCCTTGCGCAGCAGCGCCGCAGCGACGGCGCCCGACGGTCCTGCTCCGATGATGGCCACATCCACCGCTGCGTTCATCGACGAATCCATATTCATTGAATTTCCTTCAAATAGCGTATTGCGCGCGCAACGCTTTGCATCCTTACCAGCGATTACAATGTCGCACAACCATTCCAATCAAAGACCACCCAGCACCATCACCGTCCGGGGAATAACGTGCAGTCCACCGAAACAGCCAGCGTATCGAGCGGCGTGCCCTTCGTACCGGAGACGTCGTTCGGCGTCTGGTTCCTCCGTACTCACACGTGGGAACACCACGTGCTGCGCGTCGCGATCAACGACCTCAAACGCCTGATCGACACGCCGATTCCCACGTCGCCCGTGATCGTCGATGTCGGTTGCGGCCAGGGCATTTCATTCCGGCTGCTCGCGCAAACGTTCAAACCAGAACGCATCGTCGGCATCGACTTTCACGAGCCGTCGCTCGAACTGGCGATGAACGCCGCGCGCGCCTGCCGCGATCATGCCGACACGCGCGCGACCAGCATCGACGTGCTGCATGGCGACTGCGCCAGCCTGCCGCTGCCCGATGCCAGCGCCGACATCGTGTTCTGCCACCAGACGTTTCATCATCTCGTCGAGCAGGAACGCGCGCTCGCTGAGTTCCGTCGTGTGCTGAAGCCGGGCGGCGTGCTGCTGTTCGCCGAATCGACGGATGCGTACATCAAGTCGTGGGTGATCCGCCTGCTCTTTCGTCATCCGATGCAGGTGCAGAAGAGCGCGGACGGCTATCTCGACATGATCCGTCACGGCGGCTTCGCCTTCGGTGCGCACAACGTGTCGCTGCCGTACCTGTGGTGGAGCCGCGCAAAAGACTTCGGCCTGCTGGAGCGCCTCGGCATCTACACGCCGAAGGTCGGCAAGCGCCGCGAAACCCTCGTTAACGTCGCGGCCGTCAAGACGGACTGACACGACAGGCGGCAACCGCGCACGCGCGATGCCGCCTCTTCAGCCTTACTTCTTCAGCGTCACCACTTCGCCCTTCAACGCGACACCAGCAATCACCGCACCCGCCCCACAGGTGAACTCCGTCGCGCTCTCGCGCACTTCGTTCTTGTAGTTGCTCTTGATGTTGATGACGGCATTGCCGCCTTCCTTGCGCGCGCGCTCCTGAAGCTCGATCACGGCCGACAGGAACACGTGCTGGCACGCCGTCTCGTCGCTCTTGCCGAATGCGTTGGTCTTCTTGTTCGTCGCGAACTCGCCGAAGTTCTTCACGACGCCGGGATGTTTCTGACCCGCGAAATACAGCGGAATATCGTCGCCGACTTTACCCGGCTCGCTCGTCAGCGCTTCGGCGACGGGATAGTTGGCGACGGTGTCGCGCGCGAACGCGTGCGAGGCGAGACATGCGACGACAGCTGCACAGATCAGGTGACGCTTCATGGTTATTACCCTCGTGGTTGGATATTCTTATTGCGTTTCCAGCTTGACGACGTCGCCGCGCACGGCGAGTGTCGATCCGTTCAGGCTTGCGCCGCACGTGAACTCGGTCGACGAAGCCGATTCGTTGTGTTGAAAGCGTGTCTTGATGCCGATGACGGCATTCGCGTGCTGCGCGCGTGCGTAGTCGCGCAGGTCTTGCAGCGCCTTCGCGAGCGCGTTGTTGCAGTTGGCCTCGGGGCTGACATCGGGCTTGCGCGGCACGCGCGCGGCGAACTCCTTGCTGCCGAACGACTGCTGCACCGACGCATGCGCCTGATCGCCGAAATAAAGCGCCACGTCCTGGCCGCTCTGCGTCTGGACCGAGGCCGGCATCGGCAGCGACTTGATCTTCGTGGTACAGCCCGCCTGCGTCAGCACGACGGCCGCCACCAACCCCATTGCGATTCTGTTCTTCATTCTTCGTATTCCCTTTGTCGTTGTTTATTGTGCGTACTACGTTTCAAACCCTGGCGAACATCAGGCTCGCGCAACTACCCCCGAAACCGAACGACACCGACAACGCGCGATCGATCGTCGCTTCGCGCGTGGCTTGCACCAGCGGCAACTGTTGCGCGAGCGGCTCGATCTGTTCGATGCCCGCCGTCCCCGCGATGAAACCGTCGCGCATCATCAGCAGCGTGTAGATCGCTTCATGTGCGCCGCACGCGCCGAGCGGATGCCCCGTCAGCCCCTTCGTCGACGAAAACGGCGGCACGTCTGCGCCGAACACCGTTTGCAACGCGCGCAGTTCCTCGATGTCGCCGAGCGGCGTCGACGGCGCGTGCGCATTCACGTAATCGGGCATCGCGCCCGCTTCGTCGAGTGCGGCCTGCATCGCGCGCGCGATGCCCGGCGCGTGCGGCGACACCATGCTCGCGCCATCCGTGCCGTGGCCGAACCCCGTCAGCTCTGCGTAGATGCGCGCGCCGCGCGCGAGCGCATGATCGAGCGCTTCGAGCACGAGCACACCGCCGCCCGACGCGATCACGAAGCCGTCGCGCGCCGTATCGTAGGGTCGCGACGCGCGCGCGGGCGTGTCGTTGAAGCGGCGCGACAGCGCATGCATCGCGTCGAACATCAGCGTCATGTTGTCGTGCAGGCACTCGCTGCCGCCTGCGAGAACGATCCGTTGACGTCCCGTTTGAATCAGTTGCATTGCCTGGCCGATCGCGAGCGCCGACGTCGTGCACGCCGACGACGGCGAATACGTGACGCCTTCGATGCCGAACACCTGCGCGACATTCGCGGAGGCCGTGCTGCTCATCGCCTGCGGCACGGTGTACGGCGGCGTTTTCTCGACACCACGCGTGTTCGCAACGGCCATCGCCGCGTCATACGCGGACATCGTGCCGACACCCGAGCCCAGCACCGCACCGACTTCGGGCGAACGCAGCGCGGCGAGATCGAGACCTGCGTCGTCGATGGCCTTGCGCGCCGCATGGCAGGCGAAGCGCGCGGTATCGCCCATGAAGCGTTCCAGCTTGCGGTCAAACGGCGGCTCGCCGTTCACCGACGCCACGCCCGCGACCTGCGTGCCGAAGCCGCGCTCGCGCCACGCGTCGATTCGCGTGATGCCGCTGCGCCCATCGCGCAACGCGGCGCTCACGTCGTCGAGCGTATTGCCGATGCACGACACGATGCCCATGCCCGTGACGACGACGCGTTGCAAGCCTTGCACACGCGTCATCGAACGCGCCTGAAAATCAGCGACGTGTTGATGCCGCCAAACGCGAAGTTGTTGCTCATCACGTATTCGGCATCGATCGCACGTGCTTCGCCTCGAATGTAATCGAGCGGCGCGCAGGCGGGATCGATCTCCGTCAAATTAAGCGTCGGTGCGTACCAGTTGCGCTTCATCATTTCGATCGTCCACCACGCTTCGAGTGCGCCGCATGCGCCGAGCGTATGGCCGACGTAGCTTTTCAGCGACGAGATCGGCATGCGCTCGCCGAAGGTCTGGGCCGTTGCCTGGCTCTCCGCAACGTCGCCGCGATCCGTCGACGTGCCATGCGCATTCACATACGCAATCGCGCTTGCGTCGAGCTTCGCGTCGTCGAGCGCGAGCTGCATCGCGCGCGCCATCGTGTTCGCCGTCGGCTGCGTCATGTGCGCGCCGTCCGAATTGCAGCCGAAGCCGACGATCTCCGCGTGGATCGTCGCGCCGCGCGCCTTCGCGTGCTCGTATTCTTCGAGTACGAGCGTCGCCGCGCCCTCGCCGACCACGAGACCGTCGCGCTTCGCGTCGAACGGACGCGGCGTCAGGTGCGGCTCGTCGTTGCGCGTGCTGGTCGCATAGAGCGTGTCGAACACGGCGACGGCCGGCCCCGACAATTCTTCCGCACCGCCCGCGAGCATCAGCGTCTGCTTGCCCATGGCGATGTTCTCGTACGCGTAGCCGATCGCCTGGCTGCCCGACGCACACGCCGACGAGGTCGGCAAGATACGTCCCTTCAGATCCCAGAACAGGCTCACGTTGACGGCCGTCGTGTGCGGCATCATCTGCACGTAGCTGTTCGACGTGACATCGGCCATCGAGCCCGATTCGAGCATCGTGCCGAATGCGCGGATCGGCTCGACGGAACCCGACGACGAGCCGTATGCGACGCCCATGCGGCCGTCGCTGATCGATTCGTCGCCCGCGAGACCCGCGTCGGCGAGCGCCAGTTCGCTTGCGCGTACCGCGTACATCGATACCGTGCCCATCGAGCGCGTCTTCTTGCGCGGCCAGGCGGCGGGCTGTGCGAATGCAGGCAGCGGCGCAGCGAGGCGCGTATGCAGCGACTCGAAGTAATCCCACTCCGGCATGCGCCGCACCGCGTTGCGGCCCGCCTTCAATGCCGCTTCGATCTCGTCCCAGCGGCTGCCGAGCGCCGTGACGCCCCCCATGCCCGTAATGACGACGCGCTTCATCAGATCATCCCGCCATTGACGCCGATCACCTGGCGCGTCACGTAAGAGGCTGCATCCGACATCAGAAAGCTGACGACTGACGCGACTTCAGCCGGCTGACCGACACGGTTCATCGGCACGGTCTTCAATGCATGTTCGAGCGGCATGTCTTCGAGCATGCCCGTTTCGATCAGCCCCGGCGCCACGCAGTTGACCGTGATGCTGCGCGATGCAAGTTCGACGGCCAGCGCCTTCGTCGCGCCGATCAGCCCCGCTTTCGCCGCGCTGTAGTTGACCTGCCCGCGATTGCCGATCACGCCGGACACCGATGCGATCGTCACGATGCGGCCGCCTTTTTTCGCGCGAACCATCGGCATGGTGAGCGGATGGATCACGTTGTAGAACGCATCGAGGCCCGTTTCGATCACCACGTCCCAGTCTTCGTCGGTGAGCGCGGGGAAGGCCGCGTCGCGCGTCACGCCCGCGCTGCTCACGATGCCGTAGTAAGGGCCATGCGCGGCGACATCCGCTTCGAGCGCGTCGCGGCACGCGGTGCGGTCGCGCACGTCGAACTGCAGCACGCGCGCCGAGCCGCCCTGCGCCGCAATGCCCGCCGTGACGGCTTCGGCTTCCGTGCGACCCGTGCGGCAATGCACGGACACGGCGAAACCGTCGGCAGCGAGCTGATAGGCAATCGCGCGGCCGATGCCGCGGCTCGCGCCCGTTACGAGAACTCGGCGGCTCATGAACTGATACTCCCTTCGATGAACGTCTGAAAATCGCCCGGTTGAAACACCTTGATGACGGCGTCCGCATAACGCGCGCCTTGGTGATCGATCGTGCATTCGTAGGCGCTGTGGCCTTCGTCGCCGCGCAGCACTTCCTGCACGTTGACGCTCAGATGCGCGTCGCGCGCGAATGCGCTCGCGTGCGCCTTGTAGCTGCGCGTGCCGAGCAGCACGCCGGGACGCGCGCGGCCGCCCGCGCGCATGGCCAGCAACGCGATATGCGCGGCGACACCCTGCGCCATCAGCTCGATGCCGATCCACGCGGGCATCGCGCCGCTTTCGTCCGCATACCATGCGTCGCCGCGCACGGCCGTGTAGGCCGTCAGCGTTTCGTCGCCGCATGCGCTCACGCCGTCGAGCAACAGCATCGTGCCGCGATGCGGCAGGATCGTCTCGATGGGCGGAAATACTTCCTTGGTCTCAGGTGTGGCCTTCATGTCGTTATGTTTGTCGCGTCGCGTTCGAACCGTTCAGCGCGCCAGTATCAGGCTGACGTTGCTGCCGCCGAACGCGAACGAATTGCTCATCACGTATTGCGTGCCGCCGCGTGGAATGCGCCGCTCGTTCTGCACGAGATCGAGCATGGGCAACGCCGGGTCCGCCTCGCCGTCCCACTGATGACGCGGCATCGGCACGTCGTCGCGCGCGAGCGTGAGCCACGCGAAGCCCAGTTCCGTCGCGCCCGCCGCGCCGAGCTGATGCCCCGTGAGCGGCTTCGTGCCGCTGACGGGCACGCCGTCCGCGAACACGCGCGACATCAGATGCGCTTCCATGTCGTCGTTCTTGCGCGTGGCCGTTGCGTGCAGATTCACATACGCAATCGCCGGCGGTTCGACGCCCGCATCCCTGAGCGCCTCGCGCAGCGCCAGTTCGCCGCCGACACCTTGCGGGTCCGGTGCCGACACATGATGCGCGTCGCTCGATTCGCCCGCGCCCGCCAGCCGCACCGCCCCTTCTTCGCGCGTCATCAGGAACACGGCGGCGCCTTCGCCGACGTTGATGCCGTTGCGGTTGCGGCTCATCGGATTGGTGCGCGTGACGCTCGTCGATTCGAGTGACGCGAAGCCCTGCACCGTCAGCTCGCACAGCGTATCCACACCGCCGACGACCATCGCGTCGCACAGTCCAAGCTGTAGTAAACGGCGCGCCGACACGAAGGCTTTAGCGCTCGACGTGCAAGCCGTCGACACCGTGAACGCCGGCCCCTGCACATTCAGCGCAGCGGCCGCGAACGGCGCAGCCGTGCCGATCTCCATCTGCCGGTAGTTGAAGTCTTCGGGTAGCTGGCCCGCCTGCGCCTGATGCACGAACGCGACTTCGGCCGCGTCGATGCCCGATGTGCTCGTGCCGAGCACGATGCCGATGCGGTGCGAACCATAACGCTCGCGCGCCGCCTCGAGCTCCGGACGGATCTGTTCGAGCGCGGCGAGCAGCATGCGATTGTTGCGGCAATCGAAGCGCTTGAGCGCGGCGGGCGGCGCGATGTCGAGCGGCGTCGCGACGCGGCCCACATACGCATCGCCGATACCCGTATGCATCAGTCCCATGCCGGGCGAATGCGCGGCGCCGAGCGCGGGCACGATCGAAGCGACGTCGCCGCCGAGCGCGTTGACCATGCCGAGCGCATGCAGATAAACGGGTGGCAAGGTCATACGACTCTCCTTCTTTCCGGCGGCATGCCGATCGGCGCGAGCAGCACCGACACGAGAATACCGAGCGCCAGCGTGGCGCCGAAACTCTTCAGGGCGGGCATTGCGCTTAAGGCCAGCATGCCGAACGACAGCAATGTGGTCGCCGCGGACAGCAGCACGCCCGTCCAGACCGCGCCGAGATCGGCGTGATCGCGCAGGCAGCCTTCGCGCAGGAATACCGCATAGTTTGCGCCGACGCCGAGCACGAGCATGAGCGCGAGGCAGTTGAACAGATTCAGCGGCACGCGTGCATAGCCGAACGCGGCGAGCGTCACGCCGATCGCGAGCAGCACGGGCAGCGTCGTCACGATGCCGCCGCGCGGCGTGTAGCGCACCATCAGCAGAATCAGCACGAGCAGCAGCGCGCCCGCGAGCCAGATGCCGCTATCGATGCGATACGCGCCGAACAGCTTCGACACGCTCGCGGCCTTGTCGACGAATACGACGCCTTCGAGCGAACGCGCGGTGTCGATCAGCGCCGTCACGTTTTGCGGCGTCACACGCTGCGGAATCACGATGGCCGCGTAGCCATGCCCGCCGCGTGCATCGACCTCGCCGAGCCACAGATGACGATACGGCTGCGACCACGGCGTGGCGAGCCAGCGTTCGACCGTCAGCGGCGCGGCGTTCGACTTCGCGTAGGAAGCAAGCCACGCATCGGCGACTTCATCGCGAAAGCCCGCTTGCAGCAGCATCGAGCGAAGCGCGGCGGGATCGTTGAACACATGTTGCGCGAGGGTCGCGCGCGCATCGGCCTGACGTCGCGCCGACGGCACGAACTGCGTCACCGATTGCCAGCCGTTCACCGATTGCGCGCCGCTCAACACATCGAGCTTCGCGCCGAGCGCTTCCGCACGCTGCAACACGACTTCCTGCGACGCACCGCGCACGACGAAGAACTGCGCGGTGTTGTCGACACCGATCGCATTGCGCACCTGATCTTCCTGCGCAACCAACGCAGGGTCGCGCTGGATCAGCAGATGGATATCGTCGTCGCTGGCGAGGCGCAGCCAGCCCGGAATCGCGATCAGCACCAGCACACCCGCGACGATCCATGCACGTCTCCCGCCGATCGTCGCGTGCCAGCGCGCGAGCAACGTCGCGGCGCGCAGGAAGAGACGCCGTTGCGCGCGCTTCGGCCCCTTCACGAGCAGCACGGGCAGCAGCCACAGCACGGACGCGAACGCGGTGCAAATGCCGACGATCGCGAAGCACGCGATCTGCTTGAGCGCCGGGAACGGCACCCACGCGAGGATCGCGTAGCCGAGCAGGCTCGTCGCAAGCGCCACGCTCAGCGCGGCACGCACCGAGCGCGCGCCCTGCCGTGCGTTCCAGCCGCCGCGTTGCCCAGGCCCTGCGCCGAGATAAACAACGAAGTATTGAATCGAATAATCGACGGCCTCGCCGATCAGACTCGCGCCGAACACCAGCGTCAGCAGATGCAGCTTGCCGAACACGAGCATCGTCGCGGCCAGCGCGCACACGATGCCGAGCGCCGTCGACACGAAGCCGAACAGCAGCAGGCGCGGCGAGCGGAACACCCACAGCATCAGCAACGCAATGCCGCAGGCGGACGCGACGCCGATCAGGTGCACTTCGCGCTCCGATGCGCTGCGCGCCGATTCCGCATAGAACACGGCGCCCGTGCGCGCGACGCTCGCATCGGGCCACGCCGTCTTCAGCTGATCCTGCGCCGCTGCAACGACCGACAGCACCGCGCGCTGTGTTTGCGTTTCATACGCGGAGCCCGGCAGCGTCGTGACGACGAGCACGCTCGTCGTGTCGCCGCGATGCGCGACCAGCATGTTGTCTTCGAGATCGAGATTCGACGTGGCGAGCGGCAGCGCCGACAGCCAATGTTCCAGCCAGCCGAACGGATCGTCGGCGAGTTGCGTCGCGAGCGGGCCGCGCACCGGATTGTAGAGGCGCTGCATCAGTGCATCGCGCAGCGATGCGGTGTTGGTCGCGAGCGCGTCTCGGTCATCGCGCGTCAGCAGATTGAAGCGATACGGCATGTACAGCGCGCCGATCTGCGACATGTCGAACGGCGGCAACTCCGCCGTCACCGATGCGAACGCCCCGCTCTTCTGCAAGGCGGCGCCGAACTGCTTCGCCGCCGCCTTCGCATGATCGGCGTTCCTGCTCGTCACAAGAAACACCGTGCGATCGCCGAGCGCGTTGGCAAGCGTATCGACGGCTTTCTCCGCGACGGGATCGGCTTCCGTCGCGGGCAACAGCGCGAGCAGGTTCGTCTCCAGCGGAGACGGCCCGATGAAGCGCCAGGCGCAGTACAGCGAAGCGACGAGCGCGAGCACGAGCCATGCGGCCCGCATGCTCCACAACTGCGTCTTCGTCCACTGTCGCGCCATCAGCATCATTGTGCTCCTAGCAGCGAGCGCTCGCCGGGCGCCAGATCGGTGATCGCCTCGCTCTTCGCGAAGTCGATCTGCGTGACGTCGCCGTTCGCGAGCGTGATGCGCAGCGTCTGCAGGAATTCGCCGCCCGTCATCTGCAGGCCTTTGATCGATTGCGCGAGCTGCGGCTGGTTCGGCTTCAGGTCGAGCCTCCATTGCGACGGCGTGCCCTGCGCGTCGACGTCGAACTGCGAATACAGCGCGGACAGATCGCCGCCGAGCATCGCGCGCATCATCTTCGAAACCTGCGCGACGCCGCGCACGCCCTGCGCGCTCTTCGTATTGATGCGCTTGCCGTTCGCGTCGACTTCGCTCACGCCGGCATCGCCGATCACGTAGGTGGCCTTGTACGGCGTATCCACGCGCCAGATCACGCCGCGCTCGCGGAAGAACACGAGCGTGCCCGTGCTGACGAGCGGCTGCTTCATCGCGGAGAGCGTCTGCGTCTGCGTGAACTGCGCGCGCACGCCTTTGGCTTGTGCGAGTCGCGCCGCAACCTGCGACACGAGCGCCGCATTGCCGTTCTGCGCCTGCGCTTGCGTGGCTGCCTGCACGGCGCCGAACGGACTCCCGCTTGCAGCGACGAGCAGCGCCGCAGTCAACGCAGCGCGAAGATTCAACGTGCCCATGCGCGCTCCAGCTTCTCGAACACGACGGGCGGTGACACGAACTGCGTTTCCTGGGTGGCGGCTTCGATCGCGACCTGGATCGTGTAGCCCTTCGTCAGCCGCGTGCCCGTCGCGCAATCGACGATTTCATAGCCTATTTTCAGGCGGTTTTCGAATTCGAGCAGCTCGGTGCGCACGTCGATCTGCTGGCCATACGTCGCGGGCCGCACGTACTTGAGATGCGCCTCGACGATCGGCCATAGATAACCCGAGGCCTGCATCTCGCGATAGTCGTAATCGAAGGCACGCAACAGCGCCGCGCGGCCGATCTCGAAGTACTTCAGATAGTGGCCGTGCCAGCAGACGTTCATCGCGTCGACATCATGAAACGGCACTTCGACGATCGCACTTGCCTTCAGTGTCTTGTGCGGATGGCGTTCATTCATGCTGCGCGCCTCCTTCGATCAATGCGCAATCGGCGATGCGCGCCGTCAACGCACGCAGATCGCTTTCGAGCGCGCGGTCTTCGTCGACGAACGGCGACAGCGCCGCGACGCTGTCCGCGAACGCGCGCAGCGGCGCGGGCACGAGCGTCGCTTCGTTGAGACGCACACGCAGTTTCAGCGCCTGCACGGCGGCTAGCGTGTGCGCGGCAGCGACCTGCTCCGTCAGTTCGAGCACGCGCAGGCAGTCGCGCGCGGCGATCGTGCCCATGCTGACCTTGTCCTGATTGTGCGCTTCCGTCGAACGCGAGAACACGCTCGCGGGCATCGTGTGCTTCAGCGCTTCCGCCGTCCATGCCGACGACGAAATCTGCACTGCCTTGAAGCCGTGATTGATCGGCGCACGCGCCGAGGTCGCGCCCGTCAGATTGCGCGGCAAACCGTTGTTGAACTTGTCGTCGACGATCAGCGCGAGTTGCCGGTCCATCAGATCGGCGAGATTGGCGACGGCCGTCTTCAACGCGTCCATCGCGAACGCGATATGGCCGCCGTAGAAGTTGCCGCCATGCAGCACGCGCTCGCCATCGGGATCGATCAGCGGATTGTCGTTCGCGCTATTGAGTTCGTTCTCGACGTCGCGTCGCACCCACGACAGCGCATCGACTGCCACGCCGATCACATGCGGCGCGCAGCGGATCGAATAACGATCCTGCAACCGGTGGCCCGGCGTATCGTCGCGGCCCGCGAGGTCCGCGCGGATCCATGCAGCGGCATCGGCCTGGCCCGCGTGCGGCTTCGCTTCGAAAATCATCGCGTCGAAGTGCGCTGCGCGGCCGTCGAGCGCGACCGTCGACAGCGCCGTCAAACGCGCCGCCAGACGCGCGAGATGTTCGGCGCGCGCGAACGCGAGACAGGCAAGCCCTGTCATCACGGCCGTACCGTTCATCAACGCGAGACCTTCCTTCGGCGCGAGCGTCAACGGCGCGTGGCCGAGTTGTGCCCACACGCCGGCGGCATCGCGCAGCGTGCCGTCGAACATCACGTCGCGTTCGCCGACGAGCGCGGCGGCCACATACGACAGCGGCGTCAGATCGCCGCTCGCGCCTACCGAACCTTCGGACGGAATGCGCGGCAGCACGCGATGATTGACGAGATCGGCGAGCCGTTCGAGCAGCACCGGGCGCACGCCGGAAAAGCCATACGCGAGCGAGTTCAGGCGCGCGGCGATCACCGCGAGCGTTTGTGCGTCGTCGAGATACGCGCCCATCCCGCAGCCGTGATAGCGCGTGAGCTGCAGCGGCAGCGCTTCGACGAGTTCCATCGGCACGTCGACCACGCACGCGTCGCCATAACCCGTGTTCACGCCGTACACCGTTTCGCCTGCGGCGAGATGACGGCGCAGAAAATCCGCGCCGCGCTGGATGCGCGAACGCCATGCGGGATCGCCGCTCAGCGCGACCTGCGCGCGTCCCTTTGCAATCGCGACGACCTCTTCGATCGACAGCTTGCGCCCGCCGATCGTCACCTTGCGTGACGCGGCAGCGCGTGCAGCATGCGTGTGTGCATCGTCGATCAGATCATGTTCCGACATTCGCGTCTCCGTTCGGGATTGCACCCGTTATCGCTTTTCGGGGACGCGCCCAGAAATCGAAAAAATTGAACCATTGATACGGTGCCTTGCGGCAATAGTGTTCGAGCCGTGACGCATAGCGCTGCGCCCATGCCGCAATATGCTGCGCGCGTTCGCGGCGCGGCAGGTCGATGCGCTCGGCGAACGGCTCGAAGTACAGCCTGTAGCGCTCGCGCTTGCGCTCATCGCGCTCTTTCAGGCAGAAGAACAGATACACCGGGCAGCCAAGCGCATGCGCGAGCACATACGGTCCCTGCGCAAACGGCGCGGTCGCGCCGAGGAATTGCGCTTCCGTCGTGCGGCCCGATTCGCGCGCGGGCACACGGTCGCCGACGATCACCAGCAGTTCGCCTGCATCGATGCGCTCCTGCATCATCATCGACGTCTCGGGTCCGAAGTCGCTCACCTGCACGAGCCGCTTCGCAAAGTCGCTGCTCGCCGTCGACAGCACGCTGTTGAAGCGCTTCGCGTGCTCGGTATAGACGATGGCCGTGACCTTCGCGTGGCCGCCGTGCGCAGCAAGTGCGCGCGTCATTTCGAGGTTGCCCAGGTGCGCGCCGATCACGAGCGCGCCCCGGCCGCTGGTGACGAGCGCTTCGAACGCGGCGGAATCGTCGAAGACCACGTCGTCAGAATCGATGCGGCCGGACCATGCGGCCAGTTTGTCGAGTCCGGATTGCGCGAACGCGAGCATCTGCCGGTATGCGGAGCGCCAACCGGGACGTGGCGTGCGCTCGCCTGGCGCGGCCTGTTCGAGATGCGTGAAGTAGGCGCGCGACGCGGCGCGTGCATCGCGGCCCGTCAACAGAAAATACGCGACCACGGGATGCAGCCACAGCGCGGTGAAGCGCATGCCGAACAGCTTGCAACTGAGCGCGAGCAGCGTCATGCCGAGGCGGCTGCCGCGTTCGGCGACACGCCACCACTTTGCGCCATCGGCGTTCGAACCCGACGCTGCCGACTTACGCGGCATGACCTTGTGCGCGAGCAGCATCGGCAGACGCAGCAGCATCCCGCAGACGAGCCGCGTATGGCTCGCGCTGATGCGCACGTTGTCCCACAGCACGTCGAAGTGCGACACGCCATCCGTCGCATAGACGACGCGCGTCGGAATCGCGCGGAACGCAAGACGCCGCCAGTACAGGCGCACGAGAATCTCGATGTCGAAGTCCATGCGCGTCGGCAGTTGAACGCTGTCGATCAGCGCGCAGGCGGCATCGAGCGGATAGAGGCGGAAGCCGCACATCGAATCGCGGATCGTGAACGACAGCGTTTCGATCCACACCCACACGTGCGTCAGATAGCGGCCATAGAGGCGCGACTTCGGCACGCTCTCGTCATAGACGGGACGGCCGAGGATCACGGCGGCCGGCTCGGCGCGCGCGGCATCGAGGAAGAGCGGCACGTCGCTCGCGTCATGCTGGCCGTCGGCATCGATCTGCAACGCATGCGTGTAGCCGGCGCGCTTCGCTGCACGCAAGCCCGCCATCACGGCCGCGCCCTTACCGCCGTTGACGGGCAGACGCAGCAGCGTCATCTGCTCGCGATACTGGCAGGCGAGCTTCGCGAGCACGGCTTGCGTCGCCTCGTCGCTGCCGTCGTCGACGACGAAGATGGGCAGTTTGTGGACGAGAAGACGCTCGACGGTGCCGCCGATCGCATCCTTGTGGTTGTAGATCGGAATGACGACGCACGGCGCAAAAGCCACCTCGGCTACTTCGCTCATGCGCGCTCCCGGTACACGATCACGCCCGACGAACTGTCGCGACCATCGACGCGATACGCGAACTGCACGCGCCGCCGCGCGGCATCGTGCGACAGCTTCAGGTCGAGCACGGCGCCCGGCATCACGGGTGCCGTGAACTTCAGGCGATCGACGGATTCGATTTCACGTACACCCGTCACGTGTTCGGCGGCGAGACGGATCGCCCAGTCGAGCTGCACGACGCCGGGCAGGATCGGCAAGCCTGGAAAGTGGCCTTCGAAATGCACGAGCGAAGGCGGCACGCGCAGTTCGTAATGCAGGTCGTCGCCATTGCGCGTTTCGGACAGCACTTCGAAGCCTTCGCTGCGCGGCTCGAATGCGGCAGCGACGGCCGCGACGGGCAGCTTGCCGCGCGGATCGAACGGCAACGCAATGCGAAAGCGCCAATGACGCGGCAGCACGACCACGTCGAAATACGCGGCGAGGTGGCGGCGCAGCGTCTTCGCCAGCGCGACGCGCCCTTCGCTGCGCAGCGCTTCGCTGCCGGCTTCGTTGAGCGCGACGACGGCGCCCACGCGCTCGCGTGAGGCGCCAGCCAGCTTCACCACGGCCGCCTGCGCGACATACGGATGCAGCGCGAGACGCGCTTCGACCTCGGGCAGCGACACACGCTTGCCGTCGAGCTTGATCACGCGATCCAGACGTCCCAGCAGACGGAAGCGGCCTTCGTCGTCGAACGCGATGGCGTCGTCGGTGCGATGCCAGTCGTCGTGACCCAGATGCGCCGAGCGCACGTTCAACGCGCCGTCCTCGCCGCGCCGTACGTCGACGCCGTTGACGGGACGCCACGCCGACGTGTCGTTCTGACGGCGCCACGCGATGCCGCCCGTTTCGGTACTGCCGTAAATCTCGATCGGCGCGGCGCCGAACGCGGCCGCGTATTCAGCGGCGGCTTCGGCGGAGAGCGGGCCGCCCGATGAAAAGAAGGCGCGCGGCACGGGCGCGAGCGCCGCGAAGCCGGGCAATGCGGGCCAGCGCGACAGTTGCGCGGGCGACGACACGACCACCGTCGCGCCGCACTGGCCGATGCGCGCCTGCACATGCTGCGGTTCGATGCAGACGGCCCGGTCGAACGCGCGCCCTGCCGCGAGCGGCCACATCACGCGAAACAGCAGCCCGTAAATGTGGTGATGCGGGACGCTCGCGAGCATCGTCGCATCGCCGACGAGTTCGCCCCACTCGCGTTCGAGCGTATGCACTTCGGCGTCGAACTGCGCGAGCGTCTTGTGGATCGGCTTCGGCGTGCCGCTGCTGCCCGACGTGTAGAGCGTGAGCGGCGCGTTCGGATCGATATGAAGCGGCAGCGCCGACGGCGGTTGCGTTGCCGCATGCGCGCGAATGTCGGCGTCGGTGAGCACGGCGTCGTACGCATCGGCGAGATCGGCGAGATAGCCGGGCGTCGAGTTCGCCGGAATCACGGGCGTCTTGCCGCACGCGAAGAGCGCGAACAACGCGCACGCGAAGTCGAACGGATCGTCGATGCACAACGCGTAGCGACGCGCGCCGGTTTCGCGCAACTGGCATGCGATCGCGAAGACGCGCGCGCGGAACGCGGCGAACTCGATCGTGCTATCGGATTCGTCGTCGCGGCAGACGGGCACGTGTGCGGCGCGCGCGCACGACAGCAGTTCGTGCAGCGCGATCATGCCGCCTCCGAGCGCCGGGCGCGCGGCAGGATCACGAGATAGCGCCATGCGATTTCACCCACCAGCAGCACGCCGACGAGCCCATACGCAATCGCGCCGTTATACAGCGACCACGCCTCGCGCGGCCAGTACAGCGCGGTATAGAGAGAGAACACGCCATTGGCGAGGAAGAACGCACACCAGATCTGCGTCACGCGGCGCGTGTGGCGGATCGCGGGCTCGCTCAGATTGGGCGTGCCGATGCGCGCGAATTTTTCGATCATCGTCGGGCCGCGCACGAGCGTCGCGCCGAACGCGATCAGCAAACCGAGATTCACCAGCGACGGATAGATGCGCAGCAACAGTTCGCTGTTCGTCCACACGATGGCGGCCGACGCGACGCTCAGCATGAACGCGACGCCCCAGTCGATGCGCGTGAGCCTGCGCAGCGACGCGCCGAACGCGCCCGTTCCCGCGCAGCGCTGCAGCCACAGCAGCGCGAACAGCAGACAGCCGACGAAGCGCGGCTGGTCCCAGAACCACGCGCACAGAATGACGGCGGGATACGCGAGCTTCGCGAGCACGCCGAGCGCGAAACCGGCCCCGCCGCGCGAGCGCTCGCCGCCGTTCACAGACTGTGACCCGGCCGGCGGCGTTTCCGCTGCGTGCGGCGTCTGCGTGTCGTCCGAAGCGCCGTGCGCGTGCGAACGTGGCGCGTGCATCAGCCCTGCGCCGCGAGCAGCGATTCGACAGCGACGATCACGTCGCCGACCGTGCGCACCGACTTGAACTCCTCCGGCTTGATCCGGCGGCCCGTCATCTCCTGCAGCTTGATCGCGAGATCGACGGCGTCGATGCTGTCCAGATCGAGCTCTTCGAACAGGTGCGCTTCGGGCGTCACGCGTTCGGGCTCGATCGCGAAGTTTTCTTTGAAGATGGCGCGGATGCGCTCAAGGATCTCGGTGTCGGTCACGGTCATTCCCCTTTCTTTGTGGTGTCGCCCGATTCATGCGCAAGCTCGCGCTGGCTCGCCACCAGCGCCGCAAGCGTATTGATCGAGCGGAAGTGCTCTCGCGTGCGTTCATCGTTCGCCGCGATCGTCAATTGATAGTGTTTGCGCAGCACGATGCCGATTTCGAGCGCGTCGATCGAATCGAGACCGACGCCGTCGGTATCGAAGAGCGGCGCGTCGTCGTCGATGTCGGCGGGCGTCAGGTCTTCCAGATCGAGCGCTTCGATCAGAAGCTGTTTGATTTCAAGCTTTAAAGAATCCATAGTCGAACAGGTGCTGGGTGATGTGTGCTTCGATGGCGCTCGTCACCGTGCGGGCAGCCAGCGCGGGCGGTTCGTCGTGCGTCGCGAATGCGTCCGTGCCGAGCGGGTCGAGCACGTTGACGCGCATGCGGAACGCACGCTCGGGCACGTTGTACCAGCGCATGCCCTTCGTGAAGGCGGGCGGATCGCAGTCCATCAGGACGGGCAGAATCGGCGCGCCGGACTTGAGCGCCATGTGCGCGAAACCGCGCGAAAACGCATGCATCCGGTTGCGCGCCGGGCTGCGCGTGCCTTCCGGAAAAATGATCATCGTGTAGCCGCGCGCGAGTTGCCGCGCGCCCGCCTCGACGAGTTCGAGGGGATCGGCGTTGCTCACGTACTCGGCCGCGCGCACGACGCCCCAGAAAAACGGATTGCCCCAGTGCGCGCTCTTGACGACGCAGCACGCGCGCGGGGTCAGCGACAGCAGCACCATCACGTCGAGCCAGGTCGGGTGATTCGCGACGACGATGGCCGGGTCGCTGGCCTTGCGACGCAGCGCCGCGACACCGTGCGCATCGAGTTCCATCACGCCGACCCAGCGCAGCACCGCGACGAGCGCGCGGAAGAACGCGTGAATGATCGCGGTGATCGCCAGCTGTTTCGACGCGCGATGCGGCCACAGCCAGGCAATCGGAAACAGGATCAGCGAAAAGCCGAGCCCGCAGATGCCGAATGCGGTGAACGCGAGCGCCGTCGCGATGAGACGCCAGTGGTAGTCAAGCCACGCCTTCATCCCAGCTCCATTCCCAGACGGCGTACTCGCTGCGCCACTGCGCGGCCGTACGCGTGTCGAGGCAGTGATGCACAGCCTGACTCTGCGTTGCAAAGAGAGTGCCCGCGGGATCCGCCGGCGCGTTTTCCGCTGTCGCGGCCGCGCGCGAGCAGGTCAGCCGCCCCGCCGGCGCGTCGTCGAGCAGGATCGCGAGCGCGCCGCCCTGCACTTCTTCTTCGATCGTTCCGTAGGCGGGATCGGCCGGTTCATCGGCATAGACGAGCAAAACGGGGGTCGAAGTGTCGGTCGCGTATTGCGCGTGCGCTTCGAGCAGCGCATAACCGAGCGTTTCGGCGCCCGCCGACAGCGCGCTCGCAGCCGAACGGTCGCCGCGCGAAATGCCGAACACGCCCGTCATCGCGTTGAGCACGGAAAGACTGAAGGAAGTCGGCGACACCGGCTCACCGGCGCTGATGTTGCGCAGGATGTCCGTGGTGCGGCGCAGCTCGCCGTGGCGCGACGCGAACACGATCCGGACGCTGGGTTTGTCGGCGGCGCAGTCGTGCGCGACTTTCAGCGCAATGCGCGACAGCGTGCTGAGACGACGCCGCACCATCGGCTCGATAAAGCCAACGTCGGGGGCGGCGGCTGCGACGGCGGGCCACGAAGACCAGCGAGCAACCGGAATTGTCCAGTGCAGATCGGGCATATCGGTGTTCGCGCGTGAAGGCTGCTGGCGCCAGAGGCGCGCCTGCCGTCGACAGCACGTGAAGCGCGCTACCCGGGCGGGGCGCGACGCCAGTTTGATGAGTCCACTTTTCTTTTAAGGAGTCACCAAAATAACGGCACGCAGCGGTGATTATTTAGGGGCGGGACGCCAAAACGGGCTTTCGTCTGGTCATTACCACGGCCGCCCGAAATGATACAGAGCATTCTGGCCGAAATCAGCCAGAAAAGACGTATCCATCTGTATCCGTCTCTTGCGCGCGACGAAACCCCTCCGCCGCCTCGCGGAGCCATCTACGACGGGCCTTCCCGCGGCCGGACCGTGCACGTGGACATGCGGGAAATCACCCGAAGTGTTACCGCGCATTCCCATTGGACCCGGCCACGAATACGTTAAAAAACGATAATTGCGACTGGTTTTGCAACGACCTGCTGCAAACCGGCAAAAAAGCACAAGTAAGCAGCAAGCAGCGCTCAATCTTCGCTTTTATGCAGGCTGCCGTGCTATACTCCGCCGCTCATTGGGGAGTAGCCGCCCCGCCTCATACCCGCGCAACGGCCAGGCTCATGGCCGGCGAGCGCAGCGTGTGTGATTCGCGGGGGCGCCTGTCAACAGACTTGACCGTTGTGGTCATGGCAGACGCAGCCTCTGGCCTGGCGAGACCGATGATCCACTACCGCCGCTCTAGGGCCCGGCGCGTCGTGGGTCGTCGCTCGCACACATCTCGGCCCGGGGAATCTATCAAACGTGGAACAAGCTTTTCTGATCTCGACCGGCGCGGTCGCGCTCGCTGAAATCGGCGACAAGACGCAACTGCTGTCGCTCGTCCTCGCGGCCCGCTATCGCAAGCCGCTGCCCATCATTCTCGGCGTGCTCGTCGCCACTCTCGTCAATCACGCTGGCGCCGGCGCACTCGGCGCGTGGCTCGGCTCGCTCGTCACGCCCACCGTGATGCGCTGGGCGCTGGCCGCGTCCTTTATCGGCATGGGTCTGTGGATTCTCGTGCCCGACAAGCTCGACGACGCCGAAGCGAACACCAACCGCACGCACTTCGGCGTGTTCGGCGCGACCGTGGTCACCTTCTTTCTCGCCGAAATGGGCGACAAGACGCAGATCGCAACCGTGGCCCTCGCCGCGCGCTTCCACGATTTCTTCGGCGTGGTCGCGGGCACGACGCTCGGCATGATGCTCGCGAACGTCCCCGCGATCCTGCTCGGCGACCGCTTCGCGCACAAGCTGCCGACGAAGCTCGTGCACGGGATTGCCGCCGTCATGTTCGTCGTGCTGGGCGCGATGGCGCTGATGGGCATCGGCGTCTGATTGTTCGACTGCGCAGCGATTTGACAATCGCTGCCGCAAATTGCAACGGCCGCATCGCTCACACGATGCGGCCGTTTTTTTGCCTGAACGCGGAGAACGAAGACGCCGCTACTGAACCGTCTTCGCGCCCGACGCCGGCACGGGCGGCGCGGCGCTGTCGGCGGCGACTTCGTTGGACATGCCGCCCTTTCCGTCGACGGGCAGCTTCACGGTGCGCACCACGCCGTTGGCCATCGGGAAATCGGACATCGCGCTGCGCGCCAGAAACGGCATGGCGGCGATCAGTGACGACTCCTCGTCCGTGTTGCGCGCCGTCACGTTGTACATTTCCTTGCCCGTCGCGCGATCCGTGATGCGGATGCCGAGCAGATGCGTGTACACGGGGTAGCTCTGGTTCACATAGCCCGTCGGATACGGACCCCAAGGGCCCCACGGCCCCCACGGATCGAACGGACGGCCCCAGTAGTACGGGCCCGGCCACGGGCTGTAGTAGACGGGCTGCGCGACGGTCACGGTGTCCGAGCGCATGCCGTAAGCGAGTGCCACCAGATAGTGCGCGTCGCGCTCGTCGGTCTGCCGGAACGCGTGCAGCGCGAGTTCGTTTGCGACGATCTGCTCGTACGTGGCCTGTTCGAGATTGTTCTTTTGATCCAGTGTGCGCGTGAACGCGTAAGTGCGCGTCGCGTCGCTGCCGCTCCAGTCGGAAAAGGCTGTGACCTGCGTCGTCACGTAGGTCGTGCAGCCGGCCAGCAGCGTGGCGAGCACGAGTGCCGCGTGGCGGGTCAATCGGTCGAGCTTCATGGTCGTCCTCGTTGGCATCGTCGCCCGCATCTGCCGCGCGGGCGGCCCGATAATACGCTGACTGCGCACGACGGTAAAAAGTTCTGTCCGCACGATCGGCCGAGGCTTTGTACAATGGTCCGATCACCCGGCGCGCTGCCCGTTGTTGCGCTGTATACAACGCGCCGGCTTCGAGCTTATTCCCGAACGCACATCATGGCCGATACCGAAACGCCTCAAGTGATCCGCCGCGCCGACTACGCGCCGCCCGCCTTTCTCATCGATACCGTCGCGCTCGAGTTCGATCTCGTGCCGGAGCGCACGGTCGTCAGGAATACGATGCGCATCCGCCGCAATCCCGACGCGGTGCGCGCCACGCATCTCGACCTGATGGGCGAAGATCTGACGTTCGTCGAAGCGTCGCTCGACGGCAAGCCGTATGCAGACGTGCATGCGCACGAGCACGGCCTGACCGTCGACAACGTACCCGATTCGTTCGAACTGACGCTGACGGGCATCTGCAACCCTGCCGCGAACACCACGCTGTCGGGTCTCTATGTATCGAGCGGCAACTTTTTCACGCAGTGCGAGGCCGAGGGCTTCCGCCGCATCACGTGGTTCCTCGACCGCCCGGACGTGATGGCCACCTATACGGTCACACTGCGCGCCGACAAGGCCGCGTACCCAGTGCTGCTGTCCAACGGCAACCTGCTCGAGCAGGGCGAGCTGCCCGACGGCCGCCATTTCGCGCGCTGGGAAGATCCGTTCAGGAAGCCGAGCTATCTGTTCGCGCTCGTCGCGGGCAAGCTCGTTGCGCTGGAAGAGCGCGTGAAGTCGGGCTCGGGCAAGGAAAAGCTGCTGCAGGTCTGGGTCGAGCCTCATGATCTCGACAAGACCCGTCACGCGATGGATTCGCTGATCCATTCCATTCGCTGGGACGAAGCGCGCTTTGGTCTCGAACTCGATCTGGACCGCTTCATGATCGTCGCCGTGAGCGACTTCAACATGGGCGCGATGGAGAACAAGGGGCTCAATATCTTCAACACGAAGTACGTGCTGGCGAACCCCGAAACGGCAACTGACACCGACTTCTCCAACATCGAAGCCGTAGTCGGCCACGAATACTTCCACAACTGGACGGGCAATCGCGTCACGTGCCGCGACTGGTTCCAGCTGAGCCTGAAGGAAGGGCTGACGGTGTTCCGCGACCAGGAATTCTCCGCGGACATGGCAAGCGGCGGCAGTTCCGGCGAGGACCAGGCAGCGCGCGCAACCAAGCGCATCGAAGACGTGCGTGTACTGCGCCAGATGCAGTTCGCCGAAGACGCGGGTCCGATGGCGCATCCCGTACGCCCGGAAAGCTACGTCGAGATCAACAACTTCTACACGATGACCGTCTACGAGAAAGGCTCGGAAGTCGTGCGGATGTATCAGACGCTGTTCGGCCGCGAAGGCTTCCGGCGCGGCATGGATCTGTACTTCAAGCGCCACGACGGCCAGGCGGTGACCTGCGACGACTTCCGTCACGCGATGGCCGACGCGAACGGCCGCGATCTCGCGCAATACGAACGCTGGTACAGCCAGGCGGGCACGCCGCGCATCAGCGTCGATACGCATTACGACGCCGCGCAGAAGCGCTACACGGTGAAGCTCAGGCAAGGCTACGGCGACGGCTCGCCCGCTGCACGCGACACGCAGAAGGGCCCGCTGCTGATTCCGTTTGCGATCGGCCTGATCGGCGATGACGGCAACGACATGCCGCTGCGTCTCGAAGGCGAAGCATCGGCGTCGCCGCACACCACGCGCGTGCTCGAGTTCACGCAGACCGAACAGAGCTTCACGTTCGTCGACGTCGCCGAGAAGCCGCTGCCGTCGTTGCTGCGCAATTTTTCGGCCCCCGTCGTGGTCGAGTACGACTACACGGCCGACGAACTCGCGTTCCTGCTCGCGCACGACAGCGATCCGTTCAACCGCTGGGAAGCCGGACAGCGCCTCGCAACGCGCGAGCTGCTGACGCTCGCCGAACACGCGGCAACGGGCAAGGCGCTGGAAGTGGATGACACGGTGGTCGCCGCCTTCGGCCGTGTGCTGAACGACGAGACGCTGTCGCCGGCGTTCCGCGAACTCGCGCTGATGCTGCCGTCGGAGGCGTATCTCGCCGAGCAGATGGAAGAGTCGAATCCCGCCGCCGTGCACAGCGCGCGCCAGTTCGTTCGCAAGCGCCTCGCATCGGCGCTCAAGGGCGACTGGCTCGCGATCTACGAACGTCATCAGACGCCGGGCGCTTATGAGCCGACGCCCACGGCGGCCGGCCGTCGTGCGCTGAAGAACCTGGCGCTGGCGTATCTCGCCGAACTCGACGATCCCGCCGACGCCGTGCGTCTCGCCAAGGCGCAGTACGACGCGGCGAACAACATGACGGATCGCGCGTCGGCTTTGTCCGCGCTGCTGACCGCGGCGGCGTCGAACGGCGGCGCGGCCGCAGCCGGGGCGCTCGACGACTTCTACCGCCGCTTCGAAAACGAGCCGCTCGTGATCGACAAGTGGTTCGCGCTGCAGGCGATGCAACGCGGCGCGAAGCAGCGCCCCGTCATCGAGATCGTGCGCAAGCTGATGACGCATCCCGCGTTCAACCTGAAGAACCCGAACCGCGCGCGTTCGCTGATCTTCAGCTTCTGCTCGGCGAACCCCGCGCAGTTCCACGCGGAAGACGGCTCGGGCTATGCGTTCTGGGCCGACCAGGTGATCGCGCTCGACGCGCTCAATCCGCAGGTTGCCGCGCGTCTCGCGCGGGCGCTGGAACTGTGGCGGCGCTTCACGCCCAGGCTGCGCGACCAGATGCGCGCGGCGCTCGAAAAAGTCGCGGCGCAGGCGAAGTCGCGCGATGTGCGCGAAATCGTCGAGAAAGCATTGGCCTGATTCTGCGCTTTATCAGTGAAGTCGAAAGCCGGCACGTGTGCCGGCTTTTTTATTTGCGGCTTGCCATTTCACCTACGCCTTTCGTCCGACTCGTTTCACCAGATCATCGGGATCACACTGAACGTGTTCACATAATGGTTTACGTTTAACATGACACGTTATACACTTCCCATGATATCAACGTTCGGCGACAAGGAAACGGCCGCTGTCTTCAAAGGCATTTTCGTGCAGTCGCTGCCGCGCGAAGTGCAACTGATCGCACGCCGCAAACTGCTGTTGATCGATGCCGCAAGGTCGATCAAGGACATATTCGCACCGCCCGGCAACCGGCTCGAACTGCTGCAAGGCAGGCGCAGCGGGCAATGGAGCATCCGTATCAACGCGCAGTGGCGCATCTGTTTCCTCTACCTCGACGGCGACGCGCTCAATGTCGAAATCGTCGACTATCACTGATTCGTGAGAAAGCCATCATGGTCATCAAACGCTCTGAACTGAACAACGCCGACTTCTCCGACGTTTCCACCGGCGAACACATGCCGGAAACCACGCCTGGCGACGTCCTGCGCAGTGAGTTCCTCGAACCGCTCGGCATGTCGGCCCATGCGCTATCGCTGGAACTGCGCGTGCCGGCGCCGCGCATCAACGACATCGTGCGCGGCAAACGGGCCATTTCGTCGGAAACGGCCTTGCGCCTGTCGCGCTATTTCGGCAATAGCGCACACTTCTGGCTCAACCTTCAGATCGCGTACGACTTGCGCATTGCGATTGCGGAATCGGGCGAGCGGATCGAGCGCGAGATCGAACCGCTACCGCCCTCGCGGCAACCGAAGCATGCCAGGCTGGCGCGCGAACAGCTAAAGGCCGCCGAAGACGCAGCGGCCGCCACGCGCCGGGTTGCCGGGTCGCGCTGACGCGCCTTTGTCGTGCCGTCGTGAAGCGCGGCGATCGCGACGCCAGGCGAGCCTGCAACACGTGGATTATTTAAAGTCACGGAACCCGAACATCGAAAGGTTAAAATCGGGGAATTCCCAAGCCTCTCCGGAGTACTGCAATGTCTTTGCAACGTCGTACCACTCTCACGAAGTACCTGATCGAGCAGCAGCGCGAGAACAACAATCTGCCCGCCGATCTGCGCCTGCTGATCGAAGTCGTCGCGCGAGCGTGCAAGGCCATCAGCTATCACGTCAGCAAGGGCGCACTCGGCGATGCGCTCGGCACGGCCGGTAGCGAAAACGTGCAGGGCGAAGTGCAGAAGAAGCTCGACATCCTGTCGAACGAAATTCTGCTCGAAGCCAACGAATGGGGCGGCAACCTCGCCGGCATGGCATCGGAAGAAATGGAACAGTTCTTCCCGATCCCCGCGAATTATCCGAAGGGCGAATACCTGCTCGTGTTCGATCCGCTCGACGGCTCGTCGAACATCGACGTCAATGTGTCGATCGGCACGATCTTCTCGGTGCTGCGCTGCCCGGACGGCCAGCAACCCACGGAACAGTCGTTCCTGCAAAAGGGCACGCAGCAGGTCGCAGCCGGTTATGCCGTGTACGGCCCGCAAACCGTGCTCGTGCTGACCACGGGCAACGGCGTCAACTGCTTCACGCTCGATCGCGAACTGGGCTCGTGGGTGCTCACGCAGAGCGACATGCGCATCCCCGTCGAAACACGCGAATACGCAATCAACGCATCGAACCAACGCCACTGGTATGAGCCTGTGCAGCAGTACATCGGCGAACTGAACGCGGGCAAGGATGGTCCACGCCAGGCCGACTTCAACATGCGCTGGATCGCATCGATGGTCGCGGATGTGCACCGCATCCTGAACCGCGGCGGCATCTTCATGTACCCCGCCGACATGCGTGATCCATCGAAGCCCGGCAAGCTGCGCCTGATGTACGAGGCGAACCCGATGTCGTTCATCGTCGAGCAGGCAGGCGGCGCGGCGACCAACGGCGAAAAGCGCATTCTCGACATTCAGCCGAAGAGCCTGCATGAACGCGTCGCCGTGTTCCTCGGCTCGAAGAACGAAGTGGATCGCGTGACCCGCTACCACCTCGAAAAGAAAAGTTGAGAAAGCACTTGCCAAGTCGGAAAAGAGGCTCCATAATCTCACTTCTTCGTTGCTGACGAATTAAACGAAAGCAACAACGGAGCCGGAATAGCTCAGACGGTAGAGCAGCGCATTCGTAATGCGAAGGTCGGGGGTTCGATTCCTCTTTCCGGCACCAGCAGAATCAAACAAAAAGCCCAGTCCTCGCGACTGGGCTTTTTGTTTTGCGCGTCGAATTCGACGTGCGCTTCATCGCTATAGCAAAGCGAAGTGCCTTTCCCATTCACCCCAGCACCGTCCGCGCGATCACCGTCCGCTGGATCTCGGACGAACCTTCGTAGATACGCAGAATCCGCGCATCGCGAACGAAGCGCTCCAGCGGCATCTCGCGAGTGAAGCCGTATCCACCGTGCATCTGCAATGCCGCATCGGTGACGAACGCGACCATCTCCGATGCATAAAGCTTCGCCATCGACGCATCCTGCGTGAACGGCACGCCTGCCGCGCGCTTTACGGCCGCCTGCAACGTCAGCAGCCACGCAGCCTCGAGCCGCGTCTTCATATCAGCGATCGTCCACTGCAAACCTTGGCGGCTGGACAGCGGCTCGCCGCCCACGCGCCGTTCTTTCAACCAGCCGATGGCCGCCGACATCGCCGCTTCCGCAATGCCGAGACTCGTTGCGGCCACATCGAGCCGGCTGTTGTCGAGCACCTTCATGGCCGTCCTGAATCCGCTGCCTTCCGGGCCAAGACGGTTCGCAGCGGGAACGAAGCAATCGAGCGCCACTTCATGCGCGGGCGCGCCGCGAATGCCCATCAGCTTCTCGGCGGGCGCGACATCGACGCCCGGCGCGTGCCTGTCGACCACGAACGCGCTGATGCCCCGCGTGCCCGCATCGGCATCGGTCTTCGCATACACGACGATGAATCCCGCCGCGTCGGCGTTCGAAATGAAGTGCTTGACGCCCGTGATCCGGTAGCCGTCGCCTTCGCGCATCGCACGTGTCGCCATGTCGGCGGGATTGGAACCCGCGCGCGGCTCCGTCAACGCGAACGCGCCGAGCTTGTTGCCGCTGGCCGCGTCGGGCAGATAGCGATCGCGCAACGCATCGTCGCCGCCGATCAGTATCGAATCGGTCGCGAGATAATGCGCGCCGATCATCGACGACGTCGACGCGCACGCTTTCGCGATCTCCACCAGTGACAGCACGATCGCCACCGGCGACGCCTCGACGCCGCCCCACCGCTCCGGCAGGTTCATGCCCATCACACCTAGCTCGGCGAGCTGCGCGACATGGCGCGCCGTCGACAGCTCGTCGCGGTCGACCTGCGCGGCGCGCGGCGCGAGTTCGCTTTGCGCAAAGCGCGAGATCGCATCGGCGATTTCGAGGTCGCTGTCTTCGATACCCAGCCGCTTATGCATGATCCCGCTCCTCTTTGCGATTGACAGCGCTCGTCGTCGCCACACGGGCGCCGAACGCGCCACGTTCCCGCAACGACTCGATGTCTTCAGCGTCGTAACCGAGCGCTTGCAAGAGCGCGTCGGCATGTTCGCCGAGCATCGGCGCAGGCGACACGCGATTGACGCCGTATGCAGAGAACTTCACCGGCTGCGATGGCAGACGCGTCGCAGGTCTGCCGTCGCGATGCACGTCCGTCAGCAGTGCGCGATGCGTCGCGTGCTCGCTTTCGAGCGCTTCCGACAGATTGCGGATCGGCGCGACGGGAATGCCCGCGGCACCAAGCGCCGCGTTGACCTCCTCGACCGTTCGAGTACACGACCATGCCTCGATCGTCGCGCGCAGATCAGCTTCGTGCGTGCAGCGCGATGCGTCGCTGGCAAAACGCGGATCGCCCTTCAGATGCGGCGCGCCGATCGCATCCGCGAAAGCGGCAAAGAGCTTGTTGTTCAGCACCGCGACCACATAGAAGCCATCGGCTGCGCGATATGCGCCGAACGGCGCCGACGACGGATGCCGGTTGCCAACGCGGCGCGGCGCGAGGCCGGTCGCAGCGTAGCGCGCGACGAGCGTCGCGCTCAGGCCGAGCGTCGCATCGAACATCGACACGTCGACATGCGTGCCCTTGCCTGTCTTCTCGCGCGCGAGCAACGCGGCGAGCACGCCCCATGACGCGAACAAGCCGCTGACGACGTCCGACACCGACTCGCCGATCATCGTCGGCGCTCCGTCCGGCGAACCTGTCGCGTCCATCAGCCCGCACATCGCCTGCAGGATGATGTCGTAGGCGGGTCGATGCGATTCGGGCCCCGTCTGCCCGAAGCCCGACACGCTTGCGTACACCAGCGACGGATTGATCGCACTCAAGTCCGCGTAGCCGATCCCCAGCTTGCCGGCGACACCCGGCCTGAAATTCTCGACGACGACATCGGCGTCCGCGCACAATGCGCGCGCGAGTTCGCGCCCGGCTTCCGTCTTGAGATCGAGCACGATGCTGCGCTTGTTGCGGTTCATCGCGGCGAACAGGCCGCTTTCGCCATCCGCGCCGAATGGACCGACGACACGATAATCGTCGCCCGCGGGCGGCTCGATCTTGATCACATCCGCACCCAGATCGCCGAGCAGCGCGGCGCAATACGGGCCCGCCAGCACACGCGAAAAGTCGATCACGCGCAGGCCTTCCAGCGGCAGAGTCGAACGTTGCATCGAACGCTCCTTTCATCAGAGATGAATTGATTCTGGGCGGTGGAGCCTATCAAGTAAAATATTGAATTGAATTAGCACCTATAGGTTTTTTTGATGCGTATCTCGTTGCGGCTTCTGCGTTATTTCACGGCGGCGGCCGAAACGGGCAGCACGACGGCGGCTGCAAAACAGCTGAACGTGTCGCAGCCCTCCATTTCCGTCGCCATTCGCGAGCTGGAAGCACTGTTCGACGACACGCTGTTCACGCGCGAGTCGGGCGCGAAGATGACGCTGACACGTTTCGGTGTGCGCAAGCTCGCGGAGGCGCATCAATTGCTGAACGCGGCCGCATCGTTCGAAGCCGACGACACCGGCAACGCCGCCGCAGGTGAAGTACAGATCGGCGTGTTCAGCACGATTGCGCCCGTCTATCTGCCCGTGCTGCTGCGCATCGCGCGCGAGCGCTTTCCCGATCTGTCGATCCGCTTCATCGAAGGCGATCTGATGCAGCTCGAAGACGCATTGCGCAGCAGCCGGATCGAACTCGCGCTGATGTACGACGTCGGCCTGCCCGCCGATATCGAGCGCGAATGCCTCGCGGAACTCCGCCCGTATGCGCTGGTGCCGGCGTCATCGAAGCTCGCTAAAAAGACAGGCAAGCTGTCGCTGCACGATCTCGCGAAAGAGCCGCTGATCCTGATCGATCTGCCGCACAGCCGCGAGTTTCTGATGGCGCCGTTCTGGCAATGCGGACTCGCGCCTGAAGTGCGTTATCGGGCGACCTCGCTCGAACTGGTGCGCGGCATGGTGGCGAACGGCCTCGGCGTGTCGCTGCTGATCACGCAAGGCGAAGCGAACGCGGCGTCGGCGAGTGCGATCGAGCGCCCCATTCGCGAAGAGACCATCCGTCAGCCGCTGGTGATTGCCCGGCCGGTGCGCGCGTCGCGTACCAAAGCGGCGGAACTCGTCGCGCAATGCATGCGCGACGCAGTCGACGAAGCGATGGCGAAACGCGCCGGGAAAGCCGTTCGCACGCGCCACCGCACCACTCGCCCCGATTAGTACGCGTCAGCGACGCCACGCATCGAGCGTCGCGGGCTGCAACAACCCGCTCGACGCCTGCCGCGCACCGCGCGCATCGATCAGCAGCGTGCGCGGCATCTCGCCATGCCAGTTGGCGTCGAGCGCGCGGCGCAGCTTTTCGGGCATCGCCTCGGCATTCGCGTAGAGCGCCGTGTGCGACGGCAGCGGCAGCGACGCGAGCACCTGCGACAGCGCCGCCGCGTTCTCGTCGATCGGATCCATTGCGACCATCGTCAGGCGCACATCACGATGCTTCTTTTGCCACTCGACGATACGCGCCGTGTTCTCGCGGCAATAGCCGCAATCGAGCGACCAGATTTCGACGATCTGCGGCTTGCCTTGCGACGCGCCAAGTACTGCGTCGACTTCCGATGCGCGCAGCGGCTGGAGATCGGCAGCGTGGGCCGAAACCGCAAGCACGCACGCCGCCAGCGTCATTAACGTTCGCTTGATCATTGTCCACTCTCTCCATCGACGGGCACGAGCATGTAGCCGTCGTTCTGTGTGCGCCACGACAGATAGATGCGGCCCGCGTCGTCCAGCAACTGCGGGTTGTCGCTGCCGCCCGCCGTCTGCGCCAGCGTGCGCGGCGGGCTCCAGTGCGCGCCTTCGTCGTCGGAGCGGCGCAGCATCAGGCGCATCGTGTCCCCGTCGAAGTCCTTCCATGCGAGCCACAGCGTCTTGCCGCGCGCGACCAGCGCCGCATGCGACGCCTGTTCGTCCGGCTTGCCCGTGTCGCCGAACGCCCACGGTTCGCCCATCGGTTTGCCTTCGGCGGAAAGGCGCGAATAGTAGACGTCCGCGCGTCCGTCGACCACGCTGAACCAGGCCATGTGCCGCACGCCGTCGGGCGTGATCGCGAGGGCCGGACCGTGTTCGGGACACGCTTCCATATGCCAGCCGGAAAAGGTCGCGCGGATCGGGACGACCGGCTGCGCCGCGTCGGCGGGCAGCACGGCGAGCGCGTGATCGCGGATCTGGCCTTCGAATACGTTGCGCCACATCGCCTCTACGCGGCCTTCGTTGTCTAGCGCCAGCGCGATCCGGCAGCATTCGCACGTATGGTCGGCGACCTTGCGCTCGGGCTGGAACGTCTGCCCGCCATCCGTCGATACCGCGTAGTAGACGGCCGCGCCGTCGTACCGCTTGCCCGCTTTTTTCGCGAGCGTGAGATCTCGCTTGTCGATCCACGTGACGAAGCTGCGCCCCTGCCCATCGACGATCAGCGAATCGAAGCGATGCGTGATCGGCTGACGGTCGCCGTGCACGGTGGCGGGCACGCTCCACGTCGCGCCGCCGTCCGTCGAGCGCGAAAAGCGGACCATACCCGTGTACGGCGCGTCGAGCGGCATCGACCAGGTGACGTAAATCGTCTTCGCGTCGGGACTCGCTGCGATCTTCGGACGATTCTCCGCGCTGGTATAGATCGGCTCCGGCATCGCGTTGACCGTGACGGGCGGCGTCAGCGCGAGGCGCTTGCCGTCCGCCTTGTCCGCATGCGCGACGACGACGTGCTGCCCCTCGACCCACGTTACCCACAGACGATGCTTCGAATCGAACGCTGCGCCCGTTGCGAGCGGCGTCTTCACGGCTTGCGACGCTTTGGCCGCGCCGCCGCTCATGCTCATGCCACCGCCCTGTGTGTCCATCTGCATGCCATGCATGGCATGCGAGTCACCCGCTGCCTCGTGCGCCATCAGTGGCTGAATCAGCGAGAAGCCGGCGGCCCATGCCGCCGCCCATTTTCTTAAAGCGACCATTTGAGTTCTCCGTAGAACGTGCGGCCCGGATACGGGTGAAAGACGTAGTAGCGGCGGTCCGTCAGGTTGTCGATGCCGACTGACGCCAGCCAGTGTTTGCCCATCTGATAGCGCGCCTTCAGGTCGATCACGAAGAACGAACTGGTGCCGCCGTAGACGTCGGGATTGATGTCGCTGTTGTCGAGCGTGTTGTACTGGCGCCCCGAATAGCGCATCCCCACGCTGCCTTGCCACTGTTGCGTGAAGTGATAGTTCGCGAGCAGATTGGCCCGCACGACGGGAATGCGCGGAAAGCGCTTGCCGACGTACGACGGGTTCGCCGAATCGGCCAGGATGCGCGAGTTCGTCGCCGACACGTTCGCGTCGAGGTCGAGTCCGTGCAGCAGCACGTTCTGCCCGGAGAATGCGAGTTCGACGCCGCGCACCCGCACGCGGTCGACGTTCGAGATGTTCGTGACCGTCGTCGCGCCGCTGACGGTGGTCTGGCTGTAGATCGAGTCGCGCTGGTCGCTCTGGAACACGCTCGCCCGCACGACGCCGACGCCGACATCGCGCTCAGCCGTGAAGTCCCAGTCGATTGCCTTCTCCGGACGCAGGCCCGGGTTGTTGTTGACGATCGCGTTGTTCAAGACCGTTCCCTGGAACAGTTCGGCGACGGTCGGAAAGCGCGTGCCCGTCGCGAACGACAGCCTGAACAACCAGTCCTGCGTCGCCTGCCACTGAACCGATGCCTTCGGCGACAGCGCGTTCGCGCTGCGGTCCGCATAGCCGAAGGTCGACGCGCTGTTGCCGAGCGCGCCATCGTAGGCGTCCCAACGCTCGTAGCGCAGGCCCAGCGTCGCCAGCCAGCCCGGTGCGAAATGCCATGCGTCCTGTCCGTAGAGCGCCTGAGTACGCGTGTCGCCGCGATAGGTGCTGGCGAGCGTCGACGGCGAGCCGTTCAGCCAGTCGGATGTGTTGTAGGTCTCGTTGCGCAGGAAGTAGTTGTCGAAGTGATAGCCCACGGTGAGCGTGTGGCCCGCGTATGAAGGCGACTCCCCTTTCAGGTCGAAGGTGCGCCAGCCGGTGCCGTCGCCGTAGAAGATCGTGCCGGGGCCGCCGGCGTACGCGGCTGGCGGCGCCGTCGTCGACGAGCGCAGCACGTCGCGCGATACGTCATAGGCAGACACGATGCCCGACAGCTTCCAGCCCGAATCGAGCCGCGCGTTCAGCCCAAACGCGTAGAGCCAGTTCTCCTGATCGCCGTTGGCGGGCGAAAACGCGGTCGGTGCGATCGTGTAGTTCTTCCCGCCGATCGTCACGTTGCCCGCATACACGGGATTGCCCGCGGCGTCCGTGAGAAACGTCTGGGCGCGGTCCTTGTAGTGGTTTTCCCAGTGGCCGAGCGTGAACGTGGCGTCGACGTGGTCGGTCAGCGCATATCCCATGCGCACGCTTTCGTTGATCTGCTCGGTGCGCTCCATCATCTGCGGGCCGACGATCACGCGCGGCTGGCCGTTCGGGCCGATGTCGGACGCCGCACCCGTCACGGCGACGGGCGTGCCTAGCTTTGCGTTGTACGTGCTGCTCGGGCTCGCGTACTGCAGCGGCTGGCTGTTGTTCTCGAGCCGGTCGAGCGTCAGGGAATACCAGAACCGGCCGACGCGATCGGCGATATGCGCCGTCTCGTGATTGCCGCCGAAGTTTTTCGAGAAGCCATACGCATCGTCGTAGTGCTGCGTGAAGAGCTGCGTGTCCAGCGACGCTTCGAGCTTCTCCGGCTTGCGTGTCGTGATCTGCACGGTCGAACCGATCGAGTTGCCCGGATACAGCGCCGAGAACGGGCCATACAGCACTTCGACCTGCGCGATATCGTCGGGCGCGATCAACGACCAGCGCGGCGGATACGCATAGCTCGAACCCAGCAGGTTCGACAGCAGCAGACCGTCGGCATAGACGAGACCGCGTGCGCTCTGCAGTTCGTTGAAGTCGCGGCCCGCGAACACAGAGTTGCGGTCGCCCGTGAAGCGCTTGCGCACCATCACGTTCGGCGCGTACTTGAGCGCGTCTTCCGTGTTGACGATGTTGCGCGCGTCGATCTGCTCGCGCGTGACGGTTTCGACGACACCGGGCGTGTCGGGCGCGAACGCGGGCGCGGTGCGCGCGGCCGTCACGCTCACAGCCTGCAACGTGTTGGCGGATGCCGTCAACGAATTCGCGGAACTGTTCGTTACAGAAGAATGGGAGACCGAAGTATCGGACGCGGGATGGTCGATAGCGGCACGATCGGTCGTACTTTCATCGGCCCATGCTGGATGGACGGCGAACACTGTCGCACACGCGAGCGAAAGCGGCGTGCGAGCGGACAGCGCAGCGGAAACGATGCGCATGAAGAATCCTGGAAACGTGATCGAAGGCGCCATGCCGATGCCGATGTCCGACGCGATCCGCCGCATCGAGGATGCGGACTGCAGACCGGGACACGGGCACGCACGGCGGCTCGCCGCCCGCTACGCACTAGCGGCGTCGGGCGAACGAGTTGACTGAAAGCGCTTCAGATCGACGAGACAGGAGGGGCGCGAGGCTGTGCGACGCGGACGCTGCGGCGCACAAAGACGGCTTCCGGCGATGCGGCTTGCGCGTAGGCAAGCGTACGGACGGGAGGCGCGATGAACGGGACACTGGCGCCAAGCGCGAAGTTGGCGGCGAAGCCCGGACAGTAGACACAGTGGGGAGCGACGACGTGCGACTTGGACGTGCTGTCGTGCGAATCACCTAGATCGACGACAACGTTCTGCGCACCGGCCGCATGACAGAGTTCGACGGAGAGCGTGCCTTGATTGCCCGGCGCACGCGCATAGCCGATGACAGGCGACAGTACATTGAGTACCAGCGCCAGCCATACGAGACTGATCCAGCGTGTCGAACGTGTCATCGCGACTTGAAAAAGTGAGCGCGCAGTATAGCAAGCGCCCGCGAGACAGTGGTTAGAGGTACTGCAATAGGGACAATCGTTAAATTGTAAACATGGCGCTTGAATCCCTGGGACCGTGTGCCGTTAAAGCAACAAAGAGAGCGCCAAAACATCGCCTGTGTGCGGCAGCGCTGGTGCGGTCAATGCACCAAAGAAGATAATGAATTCGTAAAGGAGAACCATCATGGATACCAAACCGCCGAAGATTCCGACCCCCGACAAGGTGTTCAGCCCGGATCCGGAACCGGCAGGCGTTGAGTTTCTGGGCGCGGAACTGCCTGAGCACGTTCGCGCGTTCTTTGACGAACAACGCAAGTCGTGCGACCCGAAGTAACGGTCGACGTGCGTATTGCAGCATCGGGGTTCGCGCAGCATCTGCGTGCGCGTGGTGTTGACGCGCGTCTGTGCGCTTCGTTTAATGAGGCGTCGGGTGTTTGCGCGCGTGCGTTTTTGTTCGGCTTGCCGCTGATTTCGTTCTGCTGAGCGCCGGCGACGACGCGACATCGTCTCGCGCGCGTAGGCGTGCGTTCGTTCAGCTGAAGGTCCGTTTGCTCTTCGCCGTTCAGGCACACGTTGCGCATGCGTCACGCATACTCACGCGCTTCGTCTATTCTTCTGTCTTTTCCTTTTCTCGATGCAGCCGCATGCTGCAGCACGCTCAATGACCCGTCCGAATCTCATCGGCGCGCTCGGCGCGATCCTGCTTTGTTCGACGCTCGCTTTCGCGCCCGCATCCGCCCGCGCCGACGGCGACGACACATCCCTCACGAATCTGATCGCGCTCGTGTCCCAGCGGCTCGCGCTGGCCGAGCCCGTTGCGCGATACAAGTGGGCGCATCATCAGCCGATCACCGATACACCGCGTGAACAGGCGCTGCTGGCCGACGTCGAGAAGCGCGCCGCGCGCGCGGGCGTCGATCCAGCGTTTGCACATGCATTCTTCCAGGATCAGATCGATGCGAGCAAGGACGTGCAGAACGCGCTGTTCGACACGTGGCGCACGACCCGGCCGCCCGAAGGCGCTGCGCCCGATCTCGCGACGAGCCTCCGGCCGCAACTCGACAAGCTGACGCAATCGCTGATCGCTGCGCTTGCGCGCGTGCAGACGCTGCGCGCGCAGGATGATTGCCCGACCCGGGTGGCGCGCGGCATCGACAACTGGAAATCCCTCACCCGCTACGACAACACCCGTAACGCCGCGCTGACGCGGGCGCTCGGGCATGTGTGCGAATCGGGCGGAGTCGGGGCGACGGGTTAGGCGGCGTCGGCGGGCGCTGCTGCGGGAGTGACGGCGCTAGTGGTCTGCATAACCGGACGGCTCAGCGGCAGCACATGTAGACCGCGCGACAGATGCGACTGGAGGATGCGCCACGTCGACAGTTCGAACGCGCCCGGCACGCTGGCGGCGAGCAGCGTCGCGGCCTCGGCGAGCGACGGCGCGTGCCCCAGATAGCGCCATCTGTCGACGATATGAAAGACTCGCGCGCCTTCTGCCGCGTCCCGTTCTTCGAAGACGATTGCGCCGTCGTAGGGCCAAGGTGCGTCGACGGGATCGCCGCGGCTCACGCGCGGCACGCGATTGTTCGGTGGACGCAACGCGGCGATCAACTGCGCTTCGGCGAGCAGCGCACCAATTTCGCCCCCCGTCGCGCGCCACTCCACACGCCGCACCTGCTGCGCGAGCTTCGTCTCTTTCGATGAACGGCGTTCGCCCGTCAGATGCGACCGCAAACGCTGACGTACCCGCACGCTGCGTCCGACATAGAGCGGCGCGTCGCTCTCGCCATAGAACGCGTATACGCCGCAACCTGCGGGTGCCGTGTCGATCAGGTCTTCCGTGATGTCTCCCGCCAGCCGGAAACGTCGCATCGTCTTGTCGATCTGCGCGCGTAGTACGTCCACAGGAACGAGGCCATGCAGGCGCTGCCAGAACTGCCAGAGCAGATCGGCGTCGGCAAGTGCGCGGTGCCGGTCCGAAGGCACGAGCGCATGCCGCTCGACCAGCGCGTCGAGACCGTGGCGCTTTTCGGCGGGAAACAACGCCCGCGACAGGCGCACAGTGCACAGCACGTCGGGATTGAACGCGAAGCCGGCCCGCTGGAACTCGCTGCGCAGGAAGCCGCGATCGAAGCTCGCGTTGTGCGCGATGAAAAGCTTGCCGTCGAGCCGCGCGAACAGATCGGCGGCGATGGCTTCGAACGTCGGCGCGCCGCGCACCATGTCGTTGGTGATGCCCGTCAGTTGCTGGATGAACGGCGGGATCGGCTGACCGGGGTCAACCAAGGTGGTCCAGCTGGACGCACCATTCGGCCCCACTTCCACGACGCCGACTTCCGTGATTCTGTGATCGCCTACGGAGCCGCCCGTGGTTTCAAGGTCGACGAAAACAATCGGCACATCGAGCGCCGGCTCAGACAGAAACGGTTCGGACATGAGAAAAACAGAAGATGCTGGACGTGGCAGAAGTATGCCCTATCGGCGGCAAGGCTTGCGCGCCATCTCAATCAATGGATATTGGCGAGCGATCACTTCGCCTGGCGAGGAATATCTTTATTCCGCACATCCGCCATAAATAAACCATCAATCAGGGATTACACCGATTAATGAATCGACGAAAGTAATCGCCGAAAACGTTTACGCACCGGCGGTTATTACCAGACGCCCCGGCTCATGCATTAATACGGCGCGCGACGGGCAATAAAAAACCCCCGCAAAGCGAGGGTTTATCCTGGGAGCCAACGGCTCGACAGCAATTACAGCGGCTGGATGTTCGCAGCCTGGCGACCCTTCGGGCCAGCCTTCACGTCGAACGACACGCGCTGGTTCTCCTTCAGCGACTTGAAGCCATCCGCGCGGATCTCCGAGAAGTGCGCGAAGAGATCTTCGCCGCCCGCGTCGGACGTGATGAAGCCGAAGCCTTTAGCATCGTTGAACCATTTGACGATACCAGTTTCCATGTTCCACTTTCCTCGATTTGAATAAGTCAGGCGATGCCGTTAATGCCGATTACGATCAACGAGTCCGAAAAGCCGAAATATATGCAGCGCACGCTATTAACGTTCGGTCATCGAAAATCCAGCACGGCATTTATACGGGGAAGCGACTCCATGCGTCAAGCGGTTTCAAATCGAATCCTGGATGCCCGTCAAATGACTGGTTAAAGCGAACGCAGAGTCGGTTATTAATCAGCAGATACGGAATTGATTCGGTCTGCATTGCCGACTCGAAGGTGCTATAACAAATAGAGATCAGAAAGTTTTTCCGACATGTAACAAATCGTGTTTTTCGTAAGTGTTTTCACGAGTTGTTAAGGTGCATTCTGAACCGCAAGATTTTGCCAGCAGTTTGCAATTGGAGAATGCCATGCTGTTCGACACCCTTCGCCGCCTCGCAGCCCACCTGTTCCACTCCACGAAGGGCGCGCCGCTCTCCGACACCACGGCGCAACGCGCGTCGGCACTGGAGTTCGACCCAATGTGGCATGGCGATCATTGGCAGAACCTGCTGTCTTCCCCAATGGACGCGCGCCACTATGTGATCGAAGATTGGAGCCTGACGCCGGGACTCGAATTCGCGCCCGTCGGTGCAGATGGAAAGCATCAATAAATGACGCTGTAAGCAGGGCAAAAAAAAGCGCGACTCTTGCGAAGTCGCGCCGACAAAGGTTTGGAGATCTTTTTCGTCAACGAAAAAGTCTGCTTCGAAAAGCAGAGATTTCAGTATAGCGCCGGTGACGAATTTGATTAGCGTCGACTCTTGCAATCTACTATTGCAAAGCTGGCAACAATCGCAATTTGGCGATTTTCGCGTTGTTTCCGCACGTCGTTTCATGTCGTAATTGAACAACGCGCAAAGGTTGACACATAAGGCCGATACTCGCCAATCGGCCGGAATCCCTTTATCGATAAGGCCTTCCGGCATCTTCCTGATAATTTCCTATCCCGTAATACTTTATTGCTAATTTCGGAACGGCCATCTGGCAGGCGGCGTCTCTACACTTTGCCTACCCGGAAACGAACGCACGTCGGTCACCGTGCGTAGTTCACGCGATTTGCCTCTCGCAGCAACCGCGTGGAGTTTCCTTCAAGCCTGGGTTTCCAAAACCCATCCTGTTCTCGGAGTTACAAAGATGAAAAAGACTCTCATGGTCGCGGCCCTGTCGGGCGTATTTGCAACGGCGGCGCATGCGCAAAGCAGCGTCACGCTGTACGGCCTGATCGATGCCGGCATCACCTACACGAACAACCAGGCAACTGCGCCCGGCCAAGGCCACAGCAACGTCCAGATGACGAGCGGCTCGGTGAACGGCAGCCGTTTCGGCCTGCGCGGCGCTGAAGATCTCGGCGGCGGCCTGAAGGCTATCTTCACGTTGGAAAACGGCTTCGGCATCAACGACGGCACGATGAAGCAGAGCAGCCGTCTGTTCGGCCGTCAGGCGTTCGTTGGTCTGGCAAGCGACCAGTTCGGCGCTGTGACCCTCGGCCGTCAATATGACAGCATGGTCGACTACGTCGGTCCGCTGGCACTGACGGGCACGCAATACGGCGGCACGCAGTTCGCCCACCCGTTCGACAACGACAACCTGAACAACTCGTTCCGCGTCAACAACTCGGTCAAGTACCAGAGCGCGAACTACGCCGGCTTCAAGTTCGGCGCGTTGTACGGCTTCTCGAACCAGGCTGACGGCTTCGCGAACAACCGTGCGTACAGCGCCGGCGCGTCGTACAGCTTCGCAGGCTTCAACATCGCTGCTGCTTACCTGCAACTGAACAGCAACGGCGCGACGGGCGCAGCTGCTGCATTCAACGGTTCGGGCGCAGTCACGGGCGACAACACGTTCTTCGCTGGCCGCCAGCAGACGTGGGGCGCAGGCGCGAACTACACGTTCGGCCCGGCAACCGTCGGCCTCGTGTACTCGCAGACGAACCTGTCGCAATGGGCTGGTATCAACCAGGGCGCATCGGGCAACCAGGGTCTGCAGAATCGCTTTGGCGGCGACAGCGGCCACTTCCAGAACTACGAAGCGAACGCACGCTACGCTCTGACGCCGGCTATCAGCGTCGCTGGTTCGTACACGTACACGCGTGCAAGCATCGCTGGCGAGCACCCGCACTGGAACCAGTTCAACCTGCAAACGGCATACGCGCTGTCGAAGCGTACGGACGTGTACCTGCAGGGCGAATACCAGCAAGTCAGCGACAACTCGGTCGTCAACGCCAACATCAATGGCCTGAACGCTTCGGCGAACGAGAAGCAAGTTGCTGTGACGGCTGGCCTGCGTCACCGCTTCTAAGCATCAGCAGTATTTGCAGCATGAAAAAGGCGCCGCTTGCGGCGCCTTTTTTTCGTTCGTGCCGGACGACTCAGACCAGCCGCATGTCTGACGACATCTGAAGGGCGAGCTAAGCCTCCTCCTCTTCGCGCGTCGGATAGCTCACGTCGAGCACGTCGATCGGCTGCGCACCGGCCGGCGTGTGCAGCGTGACCTGATCGCCGACCTTTGCCTTCAGGAGCGCACGCGCGATGGGCGAAATCCAGCTGACGTGCCCTTCGTCCAGATTCACCTCGTCGATGCCGACGATCTTCACGGTATGCGTCTCGCCGTCTTCCGTCGCGTACTCGACGGTCGCGCCGAAGAACACCTGATCGGTGTTCTCCTGCCGGCTGCTGTTCACCACCTCGGCCAGGTCGATACGCTTCGTCAAAAAGCGGATGCGCCGGTCGATCTCGCGCAGCCGCCGTTTGCCGTAGATGTAATCGCCATTCTCCGAGCGGTCGCCGTTCGACGCCGCCCACGACACCAGCTTCACGACTTCCGGCCGCGCCTCGTCGATCAGATGCAGCAGTTCGTCGCGCAGACGCCGATAGCCCGCCGGTGTGATGTAGTTCTTCGCGCCCGCAGGCATCTCGGGTTGGGCGGCGTCGAGGTCGTCGTCGTTCTCGTCAGTCGATTCTTTGACAAAGGCTTTGTTCATGATGGTTCAGCGTTGAAGCGGACATCCGGATCTCTAGCCTACATGATACGGCTGTTGTCACAAATTTCGGGGTTGCCCCTTCCCTTTTTCCGAGACCTTGCTATAATCTCATTTCTGCGTGCGGCTGTAGCTCAGTTGGATAGAGTACTTGGCTACGAACCAAGGGGTCGTGGGTTCGAATCCTGCCAGCCGCGCCACTTTTTTCGAGGGCCTTCCTCCAGGAAGGCCCTTTTGTTTCAGCGGGTCGTACGCAGCATCAGGCGTTACCCGAGCAGTTCAAGTTTAGCGTGCGGCTGTAGCTCAGTTGGATAGAGTACTTGGCTACGAACCAAGGGGTCGTGGGTTCGAATCCTGCCAGCCGCGCCACTCATAAAGGGCCTTCCAACCGGAAGGCCCTTTGTCTTTTCCAGCCCTGCTTTTCCAATCCGATGATCGCGCCGACTCAGCGCGGCGCCGACTTGATATCCCCGATCTCGCCATCCGGCCTGGGCAGTTCGTTCTCGATGCCGACAGGCGACTGCTCGCCGATCGGCGTCGAACGCGTGCCGAACAGCGACTGCGGCTGACGCACCACTTCGTCGACGGTCTCGCCGAACTGGCTGATCACGAACGCCCTCAAGAGCGCGGCGCGCAGCGATTCGCCGTGCGCCGACACCGTCCTGTGACCGCCCTCGAAGTCCGCGACACAGTGCGCCGCGCCATCGCGCGTGCGCTCGCGCACTTCGAGCCGCTGTGCGCGCTCGAGCACGACAGCAGCAGCCTCCCACGACGTAGAAGGCGTGAAGCGTCCATCCCACGGACGTCCGCGATCATTCCCGCGTATCGAGACGACACTGCCGCTGTCGGTAAAGTGGATTTCGCGCACGAAGTCGTGCAGGCTGCGGGCGACCCAGTAGTCGAGCGCCATGCCGGAAAGATCGGCTACGTTCATCGCGTTGTTCCTGTAGACAGGCAAAGGCTCGGGCGCCTTCGTGCAACCAGGTGCAAGCGATGCGCCCGCCTTTCAACTTCCGATTTCAGTAATCGGCGCGCTCGCGATCGATCCGCATGCCGCCGTCGTGATGACGATGCCCTTCTTCGCTCGGCCGTTCGCGCGCGATGCGCATCACGTCGAGATTGGTCCGTACACGGCGCATCACGTTGGCGAGATGCACGCGGTCGCTGACCTGGATGACGAAGCGCAGCACCGTCGATTCCTGCGACTGATCTTCGTCCATCGCGATGTGGACGATGTTGGCGTCGGCCGACGTGATATCGGCGGCGGCGCGCGCGAACACGCCCTTGGTGTTCTTTACCAGCACCTTGATCGCGACGTCGAACAGGCGGCCCGGCTGCGGCGCCCACGCGACGTCGATCCAGCGGCCCGGATCGCGCCGGTGAATACGCTGCGCGACGCGGCAATCCGTGGTGTGGATGGCCATGCCGAGACCGATGCCGATGTAGCCCATGATGTCGTCGCCGGGAATCGGACGGCAGCACGCGGACAACTGCACCGACATCCCTTCCGTACCCGTGATGACGACGGGCGGCGCATTCGGCGTCGGATGCTCGGAGCGCGGATGGTCGTCATCGCCTTCGTGGCCTTCGCGGCCGTTCATCAGCACTTCGATACGCTTGGCCATCACGGCGGCCACGCGCCGGCCGAGACCGATATCCGCGAAGATTTCCTGGCGGTTCTTGTTGCCCGTCCACAGCACGAGCTTGTCCCACACTTCCGGCGTGACGTCGGACAGCGCGAGCCCATAACCCTTGAGCGACTGATCGACGAGACGCTCGCCGAGCTGCACCGACTCGTTCAGGCGCATCGTCTTCAGGTAATGACGGATCGCCGTACGCGCCTTGCCTGTGCGCACGAAGCCGAGCCATGCGGGGTTAGGCTTCGAATACGGTGCCGTGATCACTTCGACGATATCGCCGCTCTTCAACTCGGTACGCAGCGGCAGCAGTTCGTTGTTGATCTTCACCGCGACGCACTGGTTGCCCAGGTCGCTGTGGATCGAATACGCGAAGTCCAGAGCCGTGGCACCGCGCGGCAGCGCCATGATCTTCGACTTCGGCGTAAACACGTAGACGGCATCCGGGAAGAGGTCGATCTTCACGTGTTCGAGGAATTCGCTCGAATCGCCGACTTCGCTCTGGATGTCGAGCAGCGACTTGAGCCACTGATGCGCGCGCTTCTGCACATCGTTCAGATCTGCGCCGCCGTTCTTGTACAGCCAGTGCGCCGCGACGCCCGCTTCCGCGATCTCGTGCATCTTGCGCGTGCGCACCTGGAACTCGATCGGCGCGCCGAACGGGCCGACCAGCGTGGTATGCAGCGACTGATAGCCGTTGACCTTCGGAATCGCGATGTAGTCCTTGAACTTGCCCGGCACAGGCTTGTAGAGCGCATGCAATGCGCCCAGACATGTATAGCATTCGAGCGGGCTTTCGACCACGACGCGGAAACCGTACACGTCGAGCACCTGCGAGAACGACAGCTGCTTGTCGCGCATCTTCTTGTAGATGCTGAAGATGGTTTTCTCGCGACCGGTGACTTCGGCATCGAGCTTCGCGTCGGCAATGGCGCGCTGCACCGATTCGAGAATCTTGCCGACCACTTCGCGGCGATTGCCGCGCGCAGCCTTCACCGCTTTTTCCAGCGTCGCGTAACGGTGCGGATTGAAGTTCGCGAAGCTCAGGTCCTGCAGCTCGCGATAGGTGTTGTTCAGGCCGAGCCGGTGCGCGATGGGCGCATAGATGTCCAGCGTTTCGCGCGCCACGCGGCGGCGCTTTTCGGGCGGCACGGCACCGAGCGTGCGCATGTTGTGAAGCCGGTCCGCGAGCTTCACGAGAATCACGCGCACGTCGCGCGCCATCGCGAGCAGCATCTTGCGGAAGTTTTCCGCCTGCGCTTCTTCGCGGCTGCGGAACTCCATCTTGTCCAGCTTCGACAACCCGTCGACCAGTTCCGCGACCTTCGCGCCGAAGCGCTCCGCGAGCTCGGTCTTGGTCACGCCCTGATCTTCCATCACGTCGTGCAGGAGCGCAGCCATGATCGACTGCGCGTCGAGCTTCCATGCCGCGCACGTTTCCGCGACGGCAACAGGATGCGTGATATAGGGTTCGCCGCTTTGACGATATTGCCCGAGGTGAGCTTCGTCGCTGAAGTGGAAAGCCGCTTTGACTTCCTTGATCTCTTCCGGGCTCAAATAGCCGGAGAGCGCAGTTGTCAGCTTGGCGATGGAGACGACGTCATGCCGGCGCGGCTGCTCCGGCGTGGCGGTCGGTCCGAACAGGTGGCGAAACGATTGTTCGAGGACCGCGTCGATGTACTTGCGTGCAGACGATGGCGAGTCGCTATCGTGTTCGTGGGCAGCGTGATCCACTTCCGTGGCGGATGGCGAGGGATTGGTGCTCATGGTCGCCTCCGTTGCGATAGTGCCTGTCTGCACGCGTGGGGTGAGTTACATGACGTTCAAACGTTGAAGCGTGCCTTAGACGGGCACCTTCTTCAGCATTTCGACGCCGACCTGGCCGGCCGCGATCTCACGCAACGCGACCACCGTGGGCTTGTCGCGGCTTTCGATTTTCGGCGTGTGACCTTGAGCGAGCTGACGTGCGCGATAAGTCGCGGCAAGCGCCAGTTCGAAACGATTCGGGATCTGTTTCAGACAGTCTTCGACGGTAATGCGGGCCATGTTGAAAATTCCTTCTCTGTATGTTGGTTATTCTACCTTATGTCCTTGCGACCTCGCCCGTATCACGCGTGCGGCAAGTGAATGCCGAGCTGCATGAAGAGGTCCGTATGGCGCGCGTATTGCGATGCGAAGCGCGAGCGCGTGGCCGACACGAGGCATTGCAGTTCGGCGAGCGCGCGATCGAAGTTCTCGTTGATCACGACATACTCCGCTTCCGCTGCGTGCGCCATCTCGCTGCCCGCTGCGAGAAGACGTCGCGTGATCACATTCGGCTCGTCCTGGCCGCGCTTTTTCAAACGCTCTTCGAGCGCTTCCAGCGACGGCGGCAAGATGAAAATCTCGACGGCATTGCGGAACTGCTTCTTCACCTGCTGCGCGCCTTGCCAGTCGATTTCGAGCAGCACGTCATGGCCGCTTTTCATCTGCTCTTCGATCCACACGCGCGAGGTCGCGTAGTAGTTGCCGTGCACTTCCGCGCTTTCGAGAAACTCGCCTGCGTCGTGACGCTGCACAAAGTCTTCAACGGTCGTGAAGTGATAGTGCTCGCCGTCCTGCTCCTTCGGACGAGGCTGGCGCGTGGTGTACGAAATCGACAGACGGATCGCCGCGTCTCGCGCGAGCAGCGCGTTGACGAGCGTCGACTTGCCCGCGCCCGACGGCGCGACGACCATGAACAGGTTGCCGGGATAAACGCCTGCGTACGGATTGCGTTTCGGTTCGGGCTTGGATTCGGCTTTGGGTTCGGACATGCTGGTGAGACTCCCGTTACTCCAGGTTTTGTACTTGTTCGCGCATCTGTTCGATGAGCAGCTTGAGCGTCATCGATGAATCAGCGAGTTCTTTCGCGGCCGCCTTCGAGCCGAGCGTGTTCGCTTCGCGGTTCAGCTCCTGCATCATGAAGTCGAGACGCTTGCCGACCTTGCCGCCCTTCTGGATGACGTGGCGCGTTTCGTTCAGATGCGCGGTGAGGCGCGACAGTTCTTCGGCGATGTCGATGCGGATGCCGTACATCGTCACTTCCTGACGGATGCGCTCGGCGATCTCTTCGCGCGACACGATCGTCGCAGCCGTATCCGGCGCGGCAATGCCGAGCGCTTCCTGCAGACGTTCGACGATCTTCTGCTGATGCTTCGCGATCAGCTCCGGCACGAGCGGCGTGATCTTCGTGACGATCGCTTCCATTTCGGTCACGTTGTTGAGCAGCATCGTCGCGAGTTGCGCGCCTTCGCGTGCACGCACGTCGATCAGATCGGTGATCGCCTGCTTGCCGCATTCGAGCACGGCATCGCGCAGCACTTCCGGCGACACGCCGCTCTCCGCGAGCACGCCCGGCCAGCGCAGGATTTCGCCCGTGCGCAGACGGCCCGCATCAGGAAACGCTTCGAGCACGGAACGCTCCAGCACTGCGAGTTGCGCGAGCGCGTCGCGATTGAGCGCACCCGCATTGGCCGACTGCTCGCTGCGCTGCAGGTTGATGCGGATATCGACCTTACCGCGCGACAGCTTGTTCATCAGCATTTCGCGCAGCGTCGGTTCGCACACGCGCACGTCTTCCGGCATGCGGAAGTTGAGATCGAGAAAGCGCGAGTTCACCGTGCGCAATTCGACGGATACGCTGACGCCTCCGGTGCCCGATGCTGCTGCGAGTTCGCGCGTGGCGCTCGCATAGCCAGTCATACTGTAGATCATGATAGGTCTCGCAATTGCGGCCGCGCGAAGGTGCATCAGGTGCATCACATCGCACGACCAGGGATTCGAGTCGCCCGGCGTGTACGAGACGCGAGGCGGGGAACGCGCATTATCCCATTTTTGGCGGATGGACCTGCCGGAGGTGGCCTACGGGTAAGCCCGGGCAGACGGCGCTTCGAGCGCATTGATGCGCGTTGTGTCATCTGGCATGCGAGCCGCGCGGCATCGCATTGCGCGGCGCGGGCGGTGCCGGCGCGATCGGCGGTAAAATTGCAGTTTCCTTCCGCCCTCTTTCCCCCTTTATTCCGACGATGAACGACATCACGAAACGCCCCAGCGGCCGCACCGCCGATCAGCTGCGCGACGTGCGCATCACGCGCCATTACACGAAGCACGCGGAGGGCTCCGTGCTGGTCGAATTCGGCGATACCAAAGTGATCTGCACGGCGAGCATCGCCGAGAGCGTGCCCGCCTTCCTGCGCGATCGCGGCCAGGGCTGGCTGACGACCGAGTACGGCATGCTGCCGCGCGCGACGCACACGCGCAGCGACCGCGAAGCCGCGCGCGGCAAGCAGACCGGCCGCACGCAGGAGATCCAGCGCCTGATCGGCCGCGCGCTGCGCTCCGTATTCGATCTCGAACGCCTCGGCACGCGCACGCTGCACATCGATTGCGACGTGATCCAGGCCGACGGCGGCACGCGCACGGCGAGCATCACGGGCGCGTTCGTCGCTGCGCACGACGCAGTCGCGAAACTGCTCGCAACGGGCCGTATCGAGAAGTCGCCGATCACCGACTACGTCGCGGCTATTTCGGTCGGCGTGTTCGACGGCATGCCCGTGCTCGATCTCGACTATGACGAAGACTCGCAATGCGATACCGACATGAACGTCGTGATGACGGGTGATGGCGGCTTCGTCGAAATCCAGGGCACGGCGGAAGGCGTGCCGTTCTCGCGCGACGAAATGAACAAGCTGCTCGATCTGGCGCAAGCCGGTATTGCGACGCTGATCGCAAAGCAGAAGGAAGCATTGGAGTTGAAGGGTGAATGATCGTCAGGACAACGCGCTGCGCAAGATCGTGCTGGCGTCGAACAATGCGGGCAAGCTACGCGAATTCGCCGCGCTGTTCGGCACGGCGGGCATCGAGCTGATTCCGCAAGGCGCGCTGAACGTGCCGGAGGCGGAAGAGCCGCATCCCACGTTCGTCGAGAACGCGCTGACGAAGGCGCGTCACGCATCGAAGCTGACGGGCCTGCCCGCGATCGCCGACGATTCCGGCCTGTGCGTGCGCGCGCTGCGAGGCGCACCCGGCGTGTATTCGGCGCGTTATGCGCAGCTTGCGGGCGGCGAGAAGAGCGATGCCGCAAACAACGCCCGCCTCGTCGACCAGTTGAAAGATACGAACGACCGGCGCGCGTATTACTTCTGCGTGCTCGCGCTCGTGCGCCATGCCGACGATCCGGAGCCGCTGATCGCCGAAGGTCGCTGGCACGGCGAGATTCTCGATGCGCCGCGCGGCGCGAACGGCTTCGGCTACGACCCGTACTTTTTCCTGCCCGCGCTGAACGCGACGGCTGCCGAACTGGAGCCTGCCGTGAAGAACGCGACCAGTCATCGCGCGCTTGCGCTGCAGCAGTTGTTCGCGCGACTGAAGGAGGAAGCGTGAGCCAGGCATCGACGGTCGGCGTCAACGTCGTCAAGGCGTTCACCTCGCCGGGCAGCATCCGTCTGACTTCGCTGCCGCCGCTCGCGCTGTACGTGCATTTTCCGTGGTGCGTGCGCAAATGTCCGTATTGCGATTTCAACTCGCATGAGTCGAAGGGCGGCACGTTCCCCGAAGACGAGTATCTCGACGCGGTGCGCAGCGATCTCGAACAGTCGCTGCCGCTCGTCTGGGGACGGCAGGTGCATACGGTGTTCATCGGCGGCGGCACGCCGAGCCTGATGTCGGCGAAAGGACTCGACCGGCTGCTGTCGGACGTGCGCGCGCTGCTGCCGCTCGATGCCGACGCCGAGATCACGCTCGAAGCCAATCCCGGCACGTTCGAAGCCGACAAGTTCGCGCAGTTTCGCGCAAGCGGTGTGAACCGGCTGTCGGTTGGCATCCAGAGTTTCAATGAAGCGCATCTGAAGGCGTTGGGCCGCATTCACGATTCATCGCAAGCGCGCCACGCCGTCGAAGTCGCTGCGAACACGTTCGACAACTTCAATCTCGATCTGATGTTCGCGCTTCCGAAGCAGACGCTGGCGGAATGTCAGGCGGATATCGAAACGGCGCTGTCGTACGCGCCGCCGCATCTGTCGCTGTATCACCTGACGCTGGAGCCGAACACACTGTTCGCGAAGTTTCCGCCGTCGCTGCCCGACGACGATTCGTCCGCCGACATGCACGACTGGATCCACGAACGCACGCGCGAAGCGGGTTATGAGCGCTATGAGGTGTCGGCCTATGCGAGGCCGCACCGGCAGAGCAAACACAATCTGAACTACTGGCGCTTCGGCGACTATCTCGGCATCGGTGCGGGCGCGCATACGAAGCTGTCGTTTCCAAATCGCATCCTTCGGCAGATGCGCTACAAGCATCCCGCGACCTTCATCGAAGAGGCGCGCTCGGGCAATGCCGTGCAGGAAGAGCATGAAGTCGGCGCGCGCGACCTGCCCTTCGAGTTCATGCTGAACGCGCTGCGGCTGGTGGAGGGTTTCCCCGTGCATCGGTTCATCGAGCGCACGGGCCTGCCGATGACATCGATCGAGCCCGCCCTGCAGGAAGCGGAACGCCGCGGACTGATCACGCGCGACTTCGAGAAGATCGCGCCGACGCCGCTCGGCCAGGCATTCCTCAACGATCTGCAGGCGCTCTTTCTGAAGGATTCGTGATCCGCTTCATGGTTTGTTGCCCGGTCGTGAAGCGTTCCAGGTTACAATTTCGGGCTCGGAGGGTTGGCAGAGCGGTTGAATGCACCGGTCTTGAAAACCGGCAAGGCTTTACGGCCTTCGTGGGTTCGAATCCCACACCCTCCGCCAGCTTTCTTCTTCTGGACCGTCAGGTCCGTCGCCTTCCCCGCCCACCGCACGACTCATCGCGCTGATCCAACGCATGACGGGATGGCGCTCATGCGCGCTACCACTCACATCCGTACCAACGATCATTGAATCGCAACACGCATCGTCTACGCTTAACATACATCAGGCGTACGAGTTATCGCGATGTCCACCCTCTCGCTTCCCAGCCGCATCCACCCGACGTTCAAGCGAGCCGCGGCACTCGCATTTGCGCTGCTCGGCACGGCTTGCAGTTTCACTGTGACGCCGCCGCAGCCAGCCGCCGCCGTCGCGCCGCCCATCGCTGCGATCAACAGCCAGACGCTCGACCAGTACCGTACGGCCGTCGCGCAACGCATCCTCGAACGCAACCCGTCGTACGTGCTGCGCGGTACGCCGCAAGCGATGCTGCGCTCGCTCGTCGTGGTGTCGTTCGTCGTGGATCGCAACGGACAGATCGTCGCGTCGAACGTCTATCGCACGAACGGCGACGACGAAGCGGAGAGCACCGCGCTCGCCACGCTGCGACGCTCCGCGCCGCTGCCGCTGCCGCCGTCGAAACTGCTGAACGGCAAAGGTCAGGTCGAACTGTTCGAAGACTGGCTCTTCAACGACAACGGCAAGTTCCAGTTGCGCACGTTCGCATCGCCGCAAGCACAAACAATCGATTGAGTTTGTGCGAAGACGCGTCGATGCCGGCGTCAGCGCCGGATGCCGGCGACGTTGTCTTCGCCGAATATCGAGCGAAATCCGAACGCTTGAACGAACCCGCGAACAGCAAGACGCAACGCCTTGCTGCCCGCCCGCCGTCCTCGCTATAATTTTTTAAATATTCACCGGAATCTCCGGCACTTGCTGCGCGCCGCCTGCTCATCCGCTCGCGTCGCGCAGTCCGACCGTCACGTTGCCGCGCCACCCGCGCGCGCGTCCGCCCGGTTTGCTTCGCGCTTCGCTTACGCCGCTTCATCCAGTCAAAGACCAGGACGTCGCTCGTGAGCCTGTCAGCGCACCGCAAGCTGTCGATTCGTTGCACATGCAACGTCTCGCGTCGCGAATCCGCCCGAACCGCCGTTGCACCGCCGTTCGTGCGATTGCGTGCGCTCCCGCTTCGCCACACACTCAGATACACAAAGGCGCACCGCCCGCCCCGCGGCTGCGTCACGACATTTGGAGACCCTGCATGTCCACATCGCCCCTTTCCAGCGCGCAGCCCGGCGCGGGCCGCCAGAGCAGCGCCTCGCGCGTGATCTTCGCGAGCTTCATCGGCACCGCGATCGAGTTCTACGACTTCTACGTCTACGCGACGGCCGCCGCGCTCGTCATCGGCCCCGTGTTCTTCCCGCACGGCTCGGCGACGGCTCAGGCGCTGTCGGCGTTCGTGACCTTCGGCATTGCGTTCATCGCCCGGCCGATCGGCTCGTTCCTGTTCGGCCACTTCGGCGACCGCATCGGCCGCAAATCGACGCTAGTCGCGTCATTGCTGGTGATGGGCCTGTCGACGACGCTGATCGGCTTCGTACCCGGCTACGACTCGATCGGCAGCCTCGCGCCGATCCTGTTGTGCGTGTTGCGCTTCGGCCAGGGCATCGGCCTCGGCGGCGAATGGGGCGGGGCCGCCCTGCTCGCCACCGAGAACGCGCCCGCCGGCAAGCGCGGCTGGTTCGGCATGTTCCCGCAGCTCGGGCCGTCGATCGGGTTCCTCGCCTCCAACGGCCTGTTCTTCGGCCTCGCGCTGTCGCTCTCCGACGAGCAGTTCCGCAGCTGGGGCTGGCGCGTGCCGTTCATCGTCAGTGCGGTGCTGGTCGCGCTCGGTCTGTACGTGCGCCTGAAAATCGCGGAGACGCCGGCCTTCCAGGCGGCGATCGACCGGCAGGAACGCGTGCGCGTACCCGTTGCGACGCTGCTCGGCCGTCATCTCGGGCCCGTGCTGCTCGGCGCGTTCGCGATGGTCGTCTGCTACACGCTGTTCTACATTTCGACAGTGTTCTCGCTGTCGTACGGTGTGTCGGCGCTGCACATCTCGCGGCAGAGCTTCCTCGGCATGCTGTGCGTCGCCGTCGTCTTCATGGCGCTCGCGACGCCGCTGTCCGCCTGGGCCAGCGACCGCTTCGGCCGCAAGCCGGTGCTGATCGTCGGCTGTATCGCGGCGATCCTGTCGGGCTTCACGATGGCGCCGTTGCTCGGCAGCGGCTCGATGCCCCTCGTGCAGTTGTTCCTCATCATCGAACTGTTCCTGATGGGCGTTACGTTCGCACCAATGGGCGCGTTGCTGCCCGAGCTGTTCCCGACCAACGTGCGTTACACGGGTGCGGGCGTCGCGTACAACCTGGGCGGGATTCTCGGGGCGTCGGTGGCGCCGTATATCGCGCAGATGCTCGCGGCGCAAGGCGGGCTGTCGTGGGTCGGCCTGTATGTGTCGGCGGCCGCCGTGCTGAGCCTGGTCGGCGTGGCATGCATGCGTGAGACGCGCGACACACAGCTGATGTAACTCTCGCTGACTATTCAACGCAAACGGCCCCGGCGCGATGTTCCGCGCCGGGGCCGTTTTGCTTCGTGGCGTGATCGAAAGCCGAACCCGATCCTGTCGCGCACCTGTCGATTCGTTGAAGGCCGCAAGAACGAGTACAGGGAATCTCCCCGGCTTGCCGCACTTTTCAGCCTGCCTATACTCGAACAAGTAGAAGGCTTGGCTGGATGGGGAGGAATCGATGAACTTTCATCTAAATAACGCGGACATCGTCGTCATCATCGCGCTGGCGCTGCTCGGCTCGCTGTTGCTCGCGTTCCGTTTCAAGCCGGCGAGCTGGAAAGGTATCGTCGTCGAAGCCATTGCCGCGAACCTGGCCGCCATCGCCGCCGTCGTCGCGTTCGAAATGCTGGTGGCCTGAGCGGCCAGTCGTAGTGGTTCAGATGCTGATAGCCGGCACGGAACGGCCACCAGCATCTCTCGTCCGATTAGCGGTAGTAGTAGCCGTGATGGTGATAGCCGCCGCCGTCCGGCACCACGATACAGCCACTCAGCGATGCAGCCAGCAGCGCGCCCGTCACCAAAGCCAACATCAAGCGTTTCACGTCGTTCTCCCTTAGAGTCAGTATCGTTTTATTCGAGCGAACCCCGAATGACCTCGATTGGACACGAACCCGTCAGGGGTGAGCGTTGCAATTTGTAAGCGTTCACTGCGCCCGTGTTACAGGCTGGGAAAGGCTTTGCCGTGCGAAGAGACGTCGAAAGGACGGACAAGCGACATGTCGGCAAGCCAGCCAATACGCATCGGGCCCGCCCGGAAAGCCTTGGCGGGCAAGGCATCGGCGGCTCGGCCTCGCGCAGGACTGCGAGCGATGCCAAAACGCGTGAGCCGCGTTACGGAAGGCCGAAACAATAGCGACAGTTTTAACAGGCGTGTAATGAGCGAACGCGCGTTGCGAACGAAGAAACCCGACGGGTCGCGATAACACAAGAGGACAGCCGCGGCCGAACACGGGCGACGGCTCTTCGCACAAACCGAAGAAAAAGAACAAAAATGATTGAACTTGTTTGCGCCGGTTCGGTCTCTACGGATGTTGTACCGGTTTGTTCTGCAGGTTTCCTCTCGGTCCGCGCGCTTCAGGCGCGGGCTTTTCAGAGGCGTCTCGCGACGGCGTCCGAAATTGGGCGAACTGCGCGTACGCCTCTTTTCTTTTTTCTTCGGCTCACGCCCCGCTCATCGGCCTCATCAGGCCGCTGCCACCGACTCGCCCTTGCCGCCGCCGACCGTCAGCGGGTCGGCGTGTACGTGATCGATGGCGGCCAGCGCTTCGGCGACGGGCGGCACGGAATTCCCGTCCCCAATCGAAACCGAGCGGAACGGCACGTTGTTCTCAAACGTTTCCCGCGACGTAGCGATGAAGATCATCACCGTGCGCTTGCCCAGCGCGTGCGCCAGATGGACGAACCCCGTATCGACGCCGATCACGAAGTCCGACGCTGCGATCACCTGGGCGATGCCCGTCACGCTCAGTTGCGGCAGCAGCTCGGCGCCTTCCACTTCGTCGACGATGGCGAGCCCCTCGCTGCGCTCGGCAGCCGAGCCCCACGGCACCACCACATGAAAACCGCGCCGCACGAGTTCCCGGGCAATTGCAATCCAGTGTTCCGCCGGCCACTTCTTGTCGTCCTTCGAAGCCGCGTGGAACAGCATGGCGAGCGGCCGCCCGCCCGTATCGACGATCGGCTTGGCGGGCGCGGGAATCCGCAGGTTGTAATCGGGCGGGGTATCGAGCGGATAGCCGAGCGCCGTGCTGACGGTTTCGCGCATGCCGCTCCACGCATTACGGTCGCGTGGCGGCACGAACCGGCCGGTGTACGCGAACGCAGCGCCGCGCTCGCCGAGATCCTTGTTGCGATAGCCGAGTCGGCGGCGCGAACGCGACAGGAACGCGATGATCGCGCTCTTGTAGACGCCGTGGATATCGACGGCCACGTCATAGCGGTGCGCACGGAGTTCACCGATGGACTGCGCAATTGCCTGGAAATCCGCCCAGCGCCGCGCCTTCTTGAAGCGGCGCAAGGGCGCGCAAAGCACGCGGTCGATGCCCGGATTCCAGCGCGCGATTTCGGCGAATGACTCGTCAACCGCCCAGTCGACCTCGACGCCCGGAAAAGCGCGCTTGAGATCGGAGACGATCGGCTGCGCCTGTATCACGTCGCCCATCGAGGTGACCTTGACGATAAGGATTCGCTTCATTGATTGCCCGTTTTTGGCTGCTCGGCCCAATCAGCAATTTTAGCCGAGCAACCTGGGATTTGCCCGCAAAATGGGCAGCGGGAAATCTTGCCGGAGCCGCTCTTCCGTTACCAGAGGTTACTTCCCTTGACAGGGACAGCCGCGCGCCGAGCAAGGCCCAGCAGGCTTTCAACTCGTTTGCGCCGCGCCGCCGACTATAATTGTCCCCAATATGGCCTGTCTGCCGGGCCGTTACCCGTCTATTCCCAGCCCGACTTCCATGTCACGGACACCTCTGCTGTCCTCGAGCATCGGCCGGCGCGTGCGGCGTCTGTGGCGCCAGTACGGCATCTTCTGGCTGGGCGCGATCGCCGTCGGCCTCACGGCTGTTTTTTATGCGCGGCTGATCGATTTCGGCTACAACGCTTTCCTCGATTTGCAGAAGCAGCACCGCTGGCTCACGCTGCTGTTGACGCCCGCTGTCGCAGCATTGTCCGTCTGGCTGACGCGGCGCTTCTTTCGCGGCGCCGAGGGCAGCGGCATCCCGCAGGTCATCGCGACGCTGCATTCGAACACGAGCACAGCCGGCGCGCGGCTGCTGACCTTTCCCCTGCTGCTCGGCAAGATCCTCGTGTCGTTTCTGGCGATCTTGGGCGGCTTCACGATCGGGCGCGAAGGGCCGACCGTGCAAGTCGGTGCGGCGCTGATGTTCAACCTGCGCCGCCTCTACCCGCGCTCGAACGCGCTGATCGAACGACAACTGGTGCTGGCGGGCGCCGCGGCCGGTCTGTCGGCGGCATTCAACACGCCGCTCGCGGGCATCGTGTTCGCGATCGAAGAACTCACGCGCAGCTTCGAAGCGCGCACCAGCGGCGTGCTGATCACGGCCATCATCATCGCGGGCATCATCGCGCTCGGTCTCAACGGCAACTACACGTATTTCGGCACGATCGACATCGGCGCGGATTTCCCCAAGCTGCTTGCCGTCGCCGTCGTCATCACGGGAATCGTCACGGGCATCGCGGGCGGCCTGTTCGGCTGGCTGCTGCTCAACACCGAACGCTGGATTCCCGAACGGCTGCGCCGCCTGAACAACGAGCGGCCCATCGCGTTCGCCGCGCTGTGCGGCCTGGTCATTGCGGTAATCGGCCTGGCGTCGGGCGGCACGACCTTCGGCAGCGGCTATGCGGAAGCGCGCGGCCTGCTCTACGGCACCGAGCATCTGTCGGTGTTCTACCCGCTGCTCAAGATGGCATCGATGATCGGCTCGTACCTGCCGGGCATTCCGGGCGGCATCTTCGCGCCGTCGCTGTCGATCGGCGCCGGCTTCGGCAACGTGCTTCACATGATCTTCAGCGACATGCAACTGCCGATGCTGATCGCGCTCGCGATGGTCGGCTATCTGGCCGCCGTGACGCAGTCACCGATTACGTCGTTCGTGATCGTGATGGAGATGATCAACGGACACGCGCTCGTGATTTCGTTGATGGCGACCGCGCTCGTATCGAGCCGGATTTCGAGCGTATTCGCGCCGCCGTTATACGAGGCGCTGTCGAAGCGCTACATGGTGGCGGCCGCTTTGGCTTCTGAGGCCAGTGCTTCTTCTCCGGAAGTCCGAGCTGAACAACCCGACGAAGCCGAAAGTCCTCGCGACGATCCGCTCACGACGCGCGGCGAAGCAAAAGAATGAGTTCGTGTTTCGACCAACAGAAAAAATCGGGCGCGTTCCATCGAACGCGCCCGACCTCCCACAATCGTCAGTACACCATGATGCCGACCGGATGGTAGTACACCGGACGGGCGGGCACGACGACGCAACCGGCCAACGTGACCGCCAGCACGACGATCGCGAGCAAGGTTCTTTTCTTCATGTGATGACTCCCTTGATGGTTGCGATAAGCGCGCTCTCGGGCGCGTTCTGAGAACAGGCAGCCTGCCGCAAGCAATGCCGTCGACGCGCGTCGGCGCCGCCCGTTCGATGCTCAGTCACGCATCACGCCCAGTGGCCCTGGACCCAGCGCCAGTTCGGACCATGCGCGATCCAGTGGCCCGGCACCCAGTGATAGCCGACACGCTCGGCCTGCCAGTGACCGGGCACCCAAGCGTAACGGCCGTGATCCCAGCGCCAGTGCCCCTTGTCCCACACATAGCCCGTGCGCGGCGCGGGCACGGCTTCGAAGCGCTCGACGGGCGGCGCGCTCGGCGCCACGACGATCACTTCCGCAGCCGACGCCGAAGCAGCGGCAGACAGACCGGACATCACGAGCACCGCGGAAGCGGCGAGCAGACGAATCGACTTGTTCATGTTTTCACCTCTTGTGTGAGCACCGAATGACGGCGTTGCCGGTTCAATGCGCGAGGTGACGAAAAAGCTGACAGCGGGCGTGTTACCGCGTGCCCTCAAGTGCAACGGATTATTTCGGGGACGTTCCGCGAGAAGCGGAGAAGCGCCATGCAGGCGGAAGAGATGCGTTCGAAGGACGCAGACACGACAATGCGCGCCACCTGCCGACAGTGACGCGCATCGCGCGAAAAGAGATACAACCGGCGAGAAGCCTGAAACCGCTCAGGCCTGCGGAATCTCGATCTTGACCTCGAGCACTTCGAGGTCGTCGTGACGTTCGAGATTCACGCGGATATCGTCGTCCGAGATCTTCACGTACTTCGAGATCACGGCGACGAGTTCACGTTGCAACGCGGGCAGATAATCGGCAGGCGCTTTGCCGCCGACGCGCTCATGCGCGATGATCAGCTGCAGGCGTTCCTTCGCTATCGACGCGGACTTCTTTTTCTCGCCCAGCAAAAACGAAAGAATCGACATCAGGTACGCCTCCCTTTACTTGGTGCCGAAGAGGCGCTGCAACAGGCCCGGCTTCTGGTAATCGGTAAAGCGCAGCGACTTCTGCTCGCCGAGAAAACGCGACACGACGTCCTTGTACGCTTCGGCGACATCCGTACCGTCGAGGTGCACCGCCGGCAGGCCCTGGTTCGACGCATGCAGCACGGCTTCCGATTCCGGAATCACGCCGATCAGGTCGATGCGCAGGATTTCCTGGATGTCCGTCAGCGACAGCATCTCGCCTTCGCTCACGCGCTTCGGGTTGTAGCGCGTGATCAGCAGGTGTTCCTTGATGGGATCCTTGCCTTCGATCGCGCGCTTCGTCTTCGACGACAGGATGCCGAGAATGCGGTCCGAGTCGCGCACCGACGACACTTCCGGGTTCGTCACGATCAGCGCCTCGTCGGCGAAGTGCATCGCGAGCAGTGCGCCCGACTCGATGCCCGCCGGCGAATCACAAACGATGTATTCGAAGTCCATCGCGATCAGGTCGTTGATGACCTTCTCGACACCTTCCATCGTCAGCGCGTCTTTATCGCGCGTCTGCGACGCGGGCATGATGAACAGGTTCTCGCACTTCTTGTCCTTGATGAGCGCCTGGTTCAGGTTCGCTTCGCCCTGGATCACGTTGATCAGGTCGTACACCACGCGACGCTCGCAGCCCATGATGAGATCGAGATTGCGCAGACCGACGTCGAAATCGATCACTGCCGTTTTCGAGCCGCGCAACGCGAGCCCGGAGGCGAAGCTCGCGCTCGTGGTCGTCTTGCCTACGCCACCCTTGCCCGAAGTCACCACAATGATTTTTGCCATTACCCTTTACCTTGTGTTCGTCAATTCGTCTATTGAGTCCGGCGGGAGTTCCATCGCGCGACACACGCACGGCGTGTGCGGCGTACGCATCAGGTGAGCCGCAGCGGTTCGATCATCAGCTTTTCTTCGTCGAGCCAGATCTGCACCGGCTTGCCGTGCACGTCGGCCGGCAGCGGGTTCTCGGTCGTCCGGTAGATGCCCGCGATCGAGATCAGTTCCGCTTCGAGACACGTGCAGAAAATGCGCGCGTCGTGATTGCCGTGCACGCCCGCAAGCGCGCGGCCGCGCAACGGCGCATAAATATGGATGTTGCCTTCCGCGATCACTTCGGCGCCGTTGCTCACCATGCCGAGCACGACGAGATCGCCCTTCGCGTAGATGCGCTGGCCCGAGCGCAGCGGCTTGTCGATCACCGTCGTCTGCGACGAGGTGCCGATGCGAACGCCCTCGGCTGCAGCCAGGGGCGCGCCGTCTTCCTGAGCAGAAATAGGCAGTTGCATTTGCACTTGCGCATTCGATGCCGCATCCGCCTGCGGTGCCGCGTCGACCTTCGGTGCGGCAGCGCCAGGCTTGCCGGCCGCTTCTTCGCCCGCTTCGTCGCCATTGCTCTTGCTGCCGCGCGGGTCGCGCGCATCGAGCAGCGGCAGCCCGGCTTCGCTCGCCCACTCATGCTGCGCGCTGTCCGCAACGACGCCGATGGGACGCATACGCACGCTGCCCAGCAGCGTGGCGATCTCCGCGAGCGGCACACGCTCGTTTTCTGCAAGACGGCGCACGTCGATCGCGACGGTATCGTTCGCGAAGAATTCGGGCGTCGCCTCGAAGCGCCGGGTCAGTTCGGCACGCATTTCAGCGAGGTCGGTCGTCTTGACGACAAACAGCAGCGTGTCGACCGCGCCACTGCGCAGTTCAAAGAATGGCGATTTCCTGGGCGACATAGCGTTCGGCAAAAAATTTTGCGTATTTTACAGGCGTCCAGGCGAACGGTGAGCTTTTTTGCCAATAAGTCTTCACGCGACAGGAAAATGCCGCGCGCGTGCTGAGTCCGGGGCGGACCGATCGACAAAGACTGGGAAAAATGGCGCGTCTGCCGGCGGCCCGAAGGAGCCGCGAGACATTGCAAAGAAAGGTCAGCCGGACTACCCGCGTGCGCTGCCGTCCGATGACGACGCTTGCGGCACGTGCCGCACGAGCAACGTCTGGAGCTGGTCCGGCGCGCGCGGAATACGCTCGTGCTCGCCTGTCGGACCGAAGCCGAGACGCTCGTAAAAGCGCATCGCGTTGCGATTTTCGTCGGCGATCCACGCGTAGATTTCGGTGGCACCCGCTGCCGCGAGCCACTCGCTCGCTGTGTTGACGAGCAGTTCGCCGCCGCGCAGATGCCGCACGGCGGGTGCGACCCACAGCTCGCTGACGAACGCGCGATGCGACGGCGCGTCCTCGAAGCAGGCGCCGATCAGACCCGCGGGATGCCCTTCCGTGTACAGGATGAACGACGTCGACGCCGCCGACGCGGCGTGCCGCGCGGCCGTCGCTTCGAACGTGGACGCATCGGCCGACAGCGCTTCTTCCAGCGTCTCGCCGAAAGCGTAAGGCGCTTCGCGTAGCGAAGCCGTACGAAGCTCGCGGAAGACGACGCCCTGATCGGCTGCGATGCGGCGAACGGTCAGTGAAGGACTCATGCGGTCGAAAATCCCTTATGTCATCCGGGTGGAGCGCTAGCGCGTAGCTTTAACCGAACCGGCGCGTGAGTCAAATCTTTAATTCGGCGCAGTGCGAGCCAGCGCGCATGGGTTGACAGGCAAGCGTAAAAGCGGCACACGCGCGTGCAGGACGGCCGCAAACGGTTGCGAGGCGCCCTTCCCGCGCACAGCCTCGTTTCACGGCGCCTCGTAGCGCCCCGTGCCGTCGGGCCACGGCGTGAGCAGCTCGTAGCCGTCGTCCGTGACGGCTACCATGTGCTCCCACTGCGCTGACAGCGAACGGTCTTTGGTGACGACCGTCCAGCCGTCGCGCATCACCGTCGTACCCGCGCGTCCCGCGTTGATCATCGGTTCGATCGTGAACACCATGCCCGGCTTCAGGCGTACGCCCTGCCCCGGCTGGCCGTAGTGCAGCACCTGCGGGTCTTCGTGATAGACCTTGCCGATGCCGTGCCCGCAGTAATCGCGCACGATCGAAAAGCCCTCGCGCTGTGCGATCTTCTGGATGGCATGGCCGACGTCGCCGAGCGTCGCGCCCGGCTTTACCTCACGGATGCCCGCGAGCATCGCCTCATAAGTCGTGTCGATCAGTTGCTGTGCGACCGTGCTCGGCTGGCCGACCGTGTACATGCGGCTCGTGTCGCCGAAGTAGCCGTCCCTGATGACGGCCACGTCGATGTTGATGATGTCGCCGTCCTTGAGGACCTCGCTGCGATCGGGAATGCCGTGGCACACGACGGAATTGACCGACGTGCAGACCGTCTTCGGAAAGCCCATGTAGCCGACGTTCGCGGCAATCGCCTTCTGCGTGTTGACGATGTAGTCGTGGCAGATCGCGTCGAGTTCGCCCGTCGAAACGCCGGGCTTCACGTGTTCGCCGATCATGGCGAGCACGTCGGCGGCGAGCCGGCCCGAGATGCGCAGGCGGGCGATGTCTTCTGAGGTTTTGTAGGTGATGGCCATGTCGAAAAGCGTTGGCGGCATACATGGCGCGGCCGTCGTGCGACGGCAAAGGCGGGCGTTGCACGCGCTCGCAGCGCAGCGCATCAGGCACGGAATGGCCCGCATCGCAGCCATGCGTCCAGTTGTCGATGAGGCCATTGTACAGAGTCTGCCCGCGCGGCCGCTCCCGACCCCGCAGTGCGCGCCGCCGTTCAACCCGGCGACGCGCTCCGGATCGCCGCCGCGATATCGCGGCTCACGGCGGCGAGCGCCCGGCTGTGCGCCGCGACCAACGCCGCGTCGTCCGCGCCCTGCAACGGCTCGCGCACCGTCGAGCGGCCCGTCAGCAGCGCCGTGCGGCCTGTCACGCGCACGGTCCACAATGCATCGACGGCAACGGCTTCGCCGGGCATCGAATCGAACTGCACGATATCGACGCGCACGCGGCACGCCTCCGTGCCCGCCACCGTTTGCGACGACACCGACACCTGCTTCGAGCCGAGCAGCCGCGTCAGATCGGCGGCGATCACGTCGGCGACACCGCTTTTGAGCGGCTCGCCCCAGCGCGCGAATTCGTTGAGCCTCACTTCGTTGCCCGACACGCGCGTGACGAGTTGCGGACGGTCGACCAGTTCGGGGATCGTCACCGGCCCGACCACCACCGACACGGACAGCGGCGCGCCCGCGCTTTCGAGCGTCGAATCCGGGCTCAACGTATAGAAATTCGAGCGCGGCGACGCGCAGCCCGCCAGCAGCGCAATGCACACGACCGACAGCGAGGCGCAACATGCGAACGTGATTCGCTTCACTTTGCGTCCTCCTGTTTGCCGCGCAGCAACGCTTCCGGATGGCGCTGCAGATAATCGGAAAGCGCGCGGAACGACGCCGCCGTGCGCGCGAGTTCCCGGATCGCATCGCTCGTGTCCTGCTGCAGCGTCGAGTCGGGCGCCAGTGCGCTGTTGGCCGAGTTGAGCGTCGTCTGCGCCGCCGACAGCGTGCTCTTCGCCTGCGGCACGACCTGCGTATTGAGGCTCTGCATCAGCGTGCCCATATCGGCGAGCGTCTGCTCCGCGTTCTTGCCGATCTGCTCGAGCGGCAGCTTGTTGACGCGCGCGACGATCCGGTTGATCGACTCCTGCAGCGATTGCAGCCCGCTCGGCTCGGTCGGCAGTTCGGCGGGCGTGCGGCTCCAGTCGATGGCCGTCTTCGGCGCGTTCGGGAAGAAGTCGAACGAAACATACAACTGCCCCGTCAGCAGGCTGCCCGTTTTCAGTTGCCCACGGAAACCGCGCGACACGAGGAAATCGGCAATCGCCTTCGGATCGCTGAACGCTCGACCGCTCTCCGGCTTGCCGTCCGCGTAGCGGGAGGTGAAGCGCTCCGGATAGAACTTGATCTCGACGGGAATGCTGATCTGTTTCGTGACAGGATCGAAGCGCGTGTAGATCGCCGATACTTCGCCGAGCACGATACCGCGGAAATCGACCGGCGCACCCACCGTCAGTCCGCGCACCGATTCCTTGAAGTTGAGCACGTAGGTATCAACGATGCGGTCCTGCACCTTCATCGCGTCGGCACGCGTCGCGAACAGCGTGAACGGCGTGCGTGCCGGGGCTGCGGGCTCCGCGAGCGACGACGGTGGCGTTTCGAACGCCAGGCCGCCGATCAGGATCGACACCAGCGACTGCGTGTTGATCTTCACGCCTTCCGTGCCGAGCGAAACATCGATGCCGCCCGCTTCCCAGAAGCGCGAATCGCTTTTCACATAGCTGTCGTACGGCGCGTTGACGAAGATATGCAGCGTGATGCCGCCGCCGTCCTTGTCGAGTTCGAACGCCGTCACCTGCCCCACTCGCAGCCGCCGGAAATAGACGGGGGAGCCGACATTCAGCGACGCCAGATTCGATGTCTTCAGTACGAACTCGCGCCCGGGCACGTCGCTCGCGAACACGGGCGGATTTTCGAGCCCGGTGTAGTCGCGTCTTTGGTGCTTCGCATGGCCGATGTCCATGCCGATGAACGCGCCCGACAGCAGCGTGCTGATACCCGACACGTTGCCGCCCGCCACGCGCGGCCGCTCGACCCAGAAGCGCGTGTCGTCGACGAGCATGTTGGTGGCGTTGGGCGTCAGTTCCGCCGTCGCGACGACGCGCTTGTAGTCCTTCGACAATGCGACCTTTTTCACGACGCCGATATCGACGTCCTTGAACTTGATCTTGGTCTTGCCCGCTTCGAGCCCTTCGCCCGTCATGAAGCTGATCGTGATGGTCGGCCCTTGCGAGAGCGCCGCCTGCACCGCGAGCCAGATGCCGACTCCGACAGCCGCCATGGGCACGAGCCAGATCCACTGGATGCGCCAGCGTTTCTTCGGTACGCCCGCTGCGCCGGGCAGGTCGGTGGGCCGGTTCATTCCCGGTTCCTCGTATCCCAGATGAGCCGTGGATCGAACGACATTGCGGCGAACATCGTCAGCACGACGACGGCGCCGAACGCGATCGCGGCGGGACCGGCGCGCACCGTGGCGAGTGCATTGAACTGCACGAGCGCGGTAAGGACGGCGATCACGTAGATATCGAGCATCGACCAGCGCCCGACCAGTTCAACGATCCGGTAGATGCGCGCGCGCTGATCCGGCTGCCACGTAGACCGGAAATTCGCCGAGGTTGCGAGAAAGCCGATCGCGAGAATCTTCAGCATCGGCACCGCGATACTCGCGATAAAGACAAGCACCGCGAGCGGCCACGAACCCGACGTCCACAGATACACGACGCCGCTCATGATCGTGTCCTTCTGCGCGCCGAACAGCGAACTCGTGTCCATCACGGGCAGGATGTTGGCGGGGATGTAGAGGATGATCGCCGCGATCAGGCAGGCCCACGTGCGCGCGAGGCTATCGGGCTTACGCAGATGCAGATGCGCGCCGCAGCGCGGACAGTGCCCGGGATGTACGGGCCGGTGCACGGCCGCATGCACGTTCGCGTAGTCGCGTTCGTCGCTGGCCTGCGCGGGCGCGACGCGGGTCAGCAAACCGCAGTCATGGCACACGCACAGGCCGCACGCGGCGGCCGTCGCGGCGGGAAACGGCGTGTCGCTGTTGAAGTCAGGACCGGCGTCGGGCACGCCTTCGAGGCGCATCCACAGGTCGCGCACATCGAACGCGGAGGCGGCCGCCGCGAGCATCAACATCAGCGCGCCGAACGACCACAACGCCGGCCCCGTCACTACCGACGCGATATGCGCGAGCTTCACCAGCGCGACCAGCAGGCCGAGTATCAGCACTTCCGTCATGCCCCATTCCTGCGCGACGCGCAGCGTGCGGAACACGGCGTCCGCGCGATACGGCGTGCGTCCGAGGCGCAGCGGCAGCAGCAGCCACACGAGGCCGAGCGCCTGGCACGCGGGCATCAGCATCGTCGTGATGAAGATGAGCGCCGACAGCGGCCACATGCCGTCCTGATACAGCACGCGCACCGCGCCGAACATCGTCGTTTCGACGAGATCGCCATTCACCGCCAGACCGACGATCGGGAACGCATTCGATATCACCCACAACACGCACGCGGCGAGCGCATAGGCGAGCGTGCGGTCGAGGCTGTTCGCGTGACGCCGGTACAAGGTCGCGCGGCAGCGGCAGCAACGCAGCACGCCCTCGGGCGGCACGGTGCTTTCAAGCTGGAGCAGATCGCATTCGGGACAGGCGATCACAGGCGTGCGCGCGGCGTGGCCCAGATAGGTGGAGGTGGCCGTGTCGCTCATTTCACTTCCTGCACGGTGCCGTTCGTGCCGTTCACGGGCTGCGATGCATCGCCCGCATGCGCGGCCTGCTGGGTGGTCATGCCTTCAGCCGTGACCACCCAGCCACCGCCCATCGCCTTGTACAGACTCACATACGACACCATCACACCCGCCTGGGTCTGCGTCTCGCTCAGCTGCGCGTTGAACAGGCTGCGCTCGGCATCGAGCACCTCGATATAACTCGTATAGCCGCCTTCGTACCTGAGCCGCGCCAGATGTGCATAGGTCGCCAGCGCCTGTACCTGGCGGCCCTGCACCTCGAACTGCTCGCGCAGCTTCTGCGACGAGATCAGCGCATCGTCGACTTCCTGGAACGCCACCTGGATCGCCTTGCGGTACGAGTACAGCGCCTGCTGCTGCACGGCCTCGGCCTGCTTCACCTGACCGGCGATCGCGCCGCCCT
>NZ_JAAGPD010000050.1 GCF_017104565.1 Paraburkholderia sp. Tr-20389
GCCGACGATGCGCGTCTCGCGGCCGCGCGTGCCTCCGCGGCCTCACGCTCCGCCGCAAGACGCGCGCGGCGCGCATCGTGTCGCTCGCGAGCCGCGTCGGCCTGCGGCTGAGTCCACGCGTCCCAGCCCGTCTTGTCTCCCGTCACGGGGATCATCGCGATGCAGTCGACGGGGCAGGGCGGCACGCAAAGGTCGCAGCCCGTGCAGAGTTCGGCGACCATCGTGTGCATCTGTTTCGGCGCACCGACGATGGCGTCGACGGGACAGGCCTGCATGCACAGCGTGCAGCCGATGCACAGGTTCTCGTCGATGAACGCGACGGGTCGTGGGCGCTCGATGCCGTTGTCGGGATTGAGGGGTATCACGGGCTTGCCGAGCAGCTTCGCGAGCCGTGCGACACCTTCGGCTCCGCCCGGCGGGCACTGGTTGTAGCCGGCGTCGCCTTGGGCGATGGCTTCGGCGTAAGCGCGGCAGTCAGGGTAGCCGCACTTCGTGCATTGCGTCTGGGGCAGCAGATCTTCGATGAGATCCGCGAATGTTTTGGACTCTGTCACGGTCGGGACGTGGGGGACATGCTGTTGCCGTCGATCTTGCGCGGCAAATGTTGGCGGTTCAATGGATGCGGTTTCAACTGCGCCGCCGGCATTGTGAGAAGCGCTCGCAGGCGGTGTGCAAACCGCCTCGTGACGCCAGGCCGCTAAAGCCGCTGTCGAGCCAGCACAGCGGGCGCGTTCGGCAATCGGTCAAATGCGTATTATCGCCGATTTCCCCAGTTGTTATTACCGAAGCATGTGCCATAATCGAAGCGCTTTTTTGTAAGACCGCAGGAAGGTGTTCCCACCAACCAGCCCGCGCAGCGCCGCCGTTGCAAGGCCATGCAATTGGACGGCGAGCGATCCGGATTAACGCGGCTCACGAAGCACATGCCACCATGAATCAGCCGAAAATCAAAAGAGATCCTGAAGGCACCCGTCGCCGCATTCTGCTTGCGGCAGCCGAGGAGTTTGCGAATGGTGGGTTGTTCGGCGCACGCGTCGACCAGATTGCCCGCCGCGCGGAGACCAATGAACGCATGCTCTACTACTACTTCGGTAGCAAGGAGCAACTCTTCACTGCAGTCCTCGAACACGCGTTCAGCGCGCTCACGGAAGCCGAGCGCACGCTCGATCTCGCGGGCGTCGCGCCCGTCGAGGCCGTCACGCGGCTCGCGCACTTCGTGTGGGACTACTATCGCGATCACCCCGAACTGCTGAGGCTCGTGAACAACGAGAATCTGCACGAGGCGCGCTATATGCAGAAGTCCACGCGCATCCGCGAAATGATCTCGCCGATCGTTGCCACGCTCGGCTCGATACTCGAGCGAGGGCAGCGCGCGGGGCTGTTCCGCACCAACGTCGATCCGCTGCGTTTTTACGTGACGCTGTCTGGGATGGGCTACTACATCGTGTCGAATCGCTTTACGCTCGAAGCGACACTCGGCCGCGACTTCAGCGCGGCGGCGGAGCGCAGCGAAGTGATCCAGATGAACACCGAAATCCTGCTCGCTTACCTGATGCGCCGCTAGGCGCAACCAGACGCGCAACGCTGCAAAGAAAAACGGCCTCGCAAGAGGCCGTTTTTGCATTCATCAGTCTTCAATTTAGGTGGATGCAGGCGCAACATGTCGCGGCGCCTGAGGCACGCGGCTTGCGCGCCGTGCCCGCCACGTTACGCTTCGACGCGTTCTTCCGCCTTACGCGTTGCCTTCGGCGTGTGCTCGAGAATGAAGTCGCGCAGTTGCGGATAGATGATCGTGCGCCAGCGGCGGCCAGAGAAAATGCCGTAGTGCCCGCATTTCTCAGCGGTGAAGTGACGACGGTCTTTCTCCGGAATGCCCGTGCACAGTTCGTGCGCGGCGCGCGTCTGGCCGCTGCCGGAGATATCGTCGAGTTCGCCTTCGATCGTGAAGAGCGCGGTCTTCTTGATGTCCTGCGGGCGCACGGGCTGGCCGTTCACTTCCCAGGTGCCTTCAGCGAGACTGAATTCCTGGAACACGACACGGATGGTCTGCAGATAGTACTCGGCTGCCATGTCGAGTACCGCGTTGTATTCGTCGTAGAAACGGCGATGCGCTTCCGCATCTTCTTCGTCGCCGCGCAGCATGCTCTGGTAGTAGTCCCAGTGCGATGCAGCGTGACGCTCCGGATTCATCGCGACGAAGCCCGTGTGCTGCAGGAAGCCCGGGTACACCTTGCGGCCGAAGCCCGGATAGTTCGAAGGCACGTTGTAGATCACGTTGTTCTCGAACCATTCGATCGAATGTTGCGTAGCCAGCGAGTTGACGGCCGTCGGGCTCTTACGCGCGTCGATCGGGCCGCCCATCATCGTCATCGTGCGCGGCGTGTCTTCGCCGCGGCTCGCCATCAGCGAAATGGCGGCGAGCACGGGCACCGTCGGCTGGCAGACCGAGATCACGTGCAGATTCTTCGCGCCGATATGGCGGATGAACTCCTGGATGTAAGCGATGTAATCGTCGAGGTCGAACGGGCCGTCTTCGATCGGCACCATGCGCGCGTCGATCCAGTCCGTGATGTACACCTTGTGATCCTGCAGCAGCGTGCGCACGGTGTCGCGCAGCAGCGTCGAATGGTGGCCCGACAGCGGCGCGCACACCAGCACGACGGGCTCTTCTTTCAGTTGGGTAACAGCGTCGCTGTCGTCCGAGTAGCGCTTGAAGCGCAGCAGGCGGCAGAACGGCTTCTCGACGATCGTCTGTTCGACGATCGGGATGTTGCGGCCGTCCTTGACGATCTGATGCAGGTTGAACTCGGGTTTCTCGTAGTCCTTGCCGAGACGGTACAGCAGCTCGTAGCCGGCGGAGAGGCGTGTCGCGCCGGGCACATAGGCGAACGGACTGGCCGGATTCGCAAACGATTTCGAGGCGGCCTGAGCCCAGGCGGTGAGCGGGCTCAAAAGTGCCCGCTGGAATTCGTGGAATTGATAGAGCATGGGTGCTCCAGCGTTAGCGGTTCGCGCAGGGCAGCGTGTTTGACGCGCAGCGACGAGGCGGGCCGTTTTCTGGTTACGTGTGGATGGTTGGTGACGGATTATCGGCCGACTGGTTCGGATGATGATATAGAAGCCATACGATTTGTGCAATGCAACAACAGTGCGCTGACGCACGCACCGGATGTCATAGTTACGTCATCGTCAATCCGCCCGTTTTCTTTAGACAACGGGCGACGATTGAGTACCAGCATCTGACATGCCAGCGGGCGGCGGGCCGCCTTGTCCGCCTTCGCCGTCGTGAGGAGGCTGACCGGCGGCGCGCGCCATCTCCTGTTCGTGTTTCATCAGATTGAGCCCCGTATGAACGAGGGCCACATGGGAAAACCCCTGTGGGAAATTTCCGACAAGTCGGCCGTCAGCGGGGTCGTATTCCTCGGCGAGCAGGCCGACATCGTTCGCCAGCGACAGCAGCCGTTCGTACATGTCGCGCGCCTCGGCGACGCGCCCCTGCAGCGCGAGGTTGTCGACCATCCAGAAACTGCACGCGAGAAACGTCCCTTCGCCGGGCGGCAAGCCGTCGTCGAATTCCGTCGTGTGATAGCGCAGCACGAAGCCGTTGCGCATCAGATGTTTTTCGATTGCATTGACGGTGCCGACGACGCGCGGATCCGATGGCGGCAAAAAGCCGAGTAGCGGCATCAGCAGCACGCTCGCATCGAGTTCGTCGCCGCCGTACGACTGCGTGAACGCGTTGAGCCGCGCATTCCAGCTTTTCTCGCAGACGTCCGCATGGATTTGCGCGCGGACCTCGCGCCAGTGTTCGAGCGGCCCCGGCAGATCGAATGCTTCCGCCGACTTGATCGCGCGATCGAACGCGACCCACGCCATCACCTTCGAGAAAGTGAAATGCTGACGGCCGCCGCGTGTTTCCCAGATGCCTTCGTCGCGCTCCTGCCAGATCGTTTCGAGGTGCCGGAGCATCGCGCTCTGCACGTTCCATGCGGTTTCGTCGGCCTGCAAGCCGCCGACGCGCGCGAGATGCAGCGCGTTCATCACTTCGCCGTACACGTCGAGCTGCAACTGGCCGACCGCGTTGTTGCCGACGCGCACGGGCTTCGAATTTTCGTAGCCCGGCAGCCAGTCGAGTTCGAACTCGGGCAGCCGGCGCTCGCCCGCGAGCCCGTACATGATCTGCAACTGCTCGGGCGAGCCCGCCATCACGCGACCCAGCCACGCACGCCACGCACGCGCTTCATCGTAGTAGCCGCCGCGCATCATCGCGAGCAGCGTGATGGTGGCATCGCGCAGCCACACGTAGCGGTAATCCCAGTTGCGCGAGCCGCCGATTTTCTCGGGCAGCGACGTGGTCGGCGCGGCGACGATGCCGCCCGTCGGCTCGTACGCGAGCGCCTTCAGCGTCAGCAGCGAGCGGCGGATGGCGGGCGCGTATTTGCCTTCGACGGTGCCGCGCGCGGCCCATTCGAGCCAGTGATTCTCGGTGCGCGCCAGCGCAGTGTGCGGATCGCGCGCGGGAGGAATGCGCAGATGCGATTCCGAATAGGTGAGCGAGAACGGCACGCGCTCGCCCTCCGACACGGTGAACTCGGCGACCGTCTTCATGTTTTCGCCGTGCAGGTCGACGGGCGTGCGCAGCGCGACGGTGTCCGGTCCGGCAATCGCCTTGATGCCGCTCTCGTGCGCAAGGCGGCTCACCCACGGAATCGAAAAGCCGTAGTCGAAGCGCAGCACCAGTTCCATGCGCATCTTCACGGTGCCGCGCTTGCCGACGACGATACGGATCATCTCCGACCAGCCGTTGCCTGGCGGCATGAAGTCGATCAGCGTGACGGCGCCGTCGGGCGTCTCGAAGTCGGTCTCGAGGATCAGCGTTTCGCCGCGATAGCGGCGGCGCGTCGCGCGTGCGAAGCCGGGTTTCAGCTTCGGTTCGCTGTCGTCGTGTGCATCGGTGTTCGCCTCGGCGGCCGCTGCGTCTTCGCGTCCGGCCGCTCGCGAGACGGGCGGCGCGTCGGCCTGGCGGGGAACGGGCTTGTCGGTGGAGGTGGGGTGTCCGCTTTCGCGCGTTCGCGTGTCTGCTCGTGTCTCCGCTTGTGTCTCCGCGTGTGTCTCGTCACGCAAACGCGTCCGGTCGTGGCCGAATTCGTCGGCGGGAGGCAGGTCGGCGGTGTCTTCGCATTCGACATCGTCGGCGGGCGCGATCAGCCAGCGGCCGTTGTCCTCCGTGCCGAGCAGCGCGGCGAAGCACGCGCCCGAGTCGAAACGCGGCCAGCACAGCCAGTCGACGGAGCCATCGCGCGAGACCAGCGCGGCCGTGTGGCCGTCGCCGATGAGTGCATAGTCTTCGATCAATGCGGGCATGGTAGGGCGGTCGGTCAGCGTGTAATAAGTGCGCTTCCGCACGGCGCAAAACGGTGCGCGAGCGTCGTTGTTACCGCGCGCGTGCACTATGCGACAAAGTCGCACGCCAGCGAGCGTCAAGGGTATTGGCAATACCGTTTTTGGATGCTTACAATCGGTTCGAACGTGACTTCTGATGAATCGCAGCCCACCGGCGCCCGGTGTTGCAGCATGCAGCCACGGCGTCGCTTTCGAGGATAAGCCATGCTGAACCCGTCGAAATCCGACTGCATCACGATTCTCTCCGCCGCGAGTCAGTTGCCGGATGACTCGCTCCTTCCACTCGACTTCCGCACGCTCGGCCTCTCGCGCAACGGGATGGAAACGGCCGCAGCGTTTCTGATCGAACGTGCCTGCTTCAAGCGCTATAGCGAAGCCGACGGTCATTATGCCGTCGGCGGCCTGTCCTTGCAGGGACGCTGGCGCCTCGAGCAACTCTCGAACGGCTGACGCACCCGCGCGTCAGTCCGCATTCGGAATCGCCGGCAGATCGCGGCGAATAAGTGCATGACTTGCGCGGACCGCGAGAAGCGGCCTGTGTGAATGCGCGCATCTGCGTGTGATGCAATCCGAGGCGTCGTCGATACGCCACTCGCGCCCCAGCGCTCCGCAGCAGGTAGCGGACGGTCTGCACGGGCGCGCTTTCGCACGCGCGTCACGCGCGTCACGCGCGTCACGCGCGTCACAAGTGCCCCGTTCCGCCGACGCCGAACAGCCCGATCAGTCCGATGATGATCAGATACAGCGCGACGATGTAGTTGAGCAGGCGCGGCATGATCAGAATGAGAATGCCGGCGATCAGCGCGACGAGCGGGCCGAGCGTGAGATGGATGTTCATGGCGACTCCTGTTGTTCGAATTGTTCGGGTGATTCGGATGCTTCGGACCAACGGCGACACTGCGCAACCTGTCGGTTGGCCTGCGTTCGCTCGAACGACTGGGCGAATCGCGGACAACGCTCTTATACTTCCCCACACTACGAAACTGACGATCAGCGGCACCGGCCGGGCCAACGAGGGCGCACCAGCGCACCGGCCGCTGCCGTCATGAATCCGTCACGACCACGGCACGCTTCGATCGAGCCGCGCGGCAGACCAGCGACACGCAGAATCCAAATAACCCGTCTCGCCAGGAGGTCGTCATGCAGCGTCGTACACGAGTCGTAGCGTGTGTCGTGCCACAGTCTTTCAATTCCCATCCGGGCCATTCGCTACGCTGGATCATCAGAGGGTTGACACTCATGGTATCGATTGCCGCTACGCAGGCCTTTGCGCAAGGCACTGCCGCCGCGCCCGCCGACGGTGTCTACGATCTGATCGTCGGCACCTACACGGGGCCGAAGAGCGAAGGCATCTACGTGTACCGCTTCGACACGAAATCGGGCGATGCCACGCAGGTGTCGTCGGCGAAGACGGACAATCCGTCGTACGTGATCGCATCGCGCGACGGCCGCTACGTGTACTCCGTCAACGAGCAGCCCGGCGACAACGGCCCCGCCGAACAGCGCGGCGGCATCAGCGCGTTCAGCTTCGATGCCAAGAACGGGCAATTAACGTTCCTGAACCGCGTGTCGTCGGACGGCAACGACCCGTGCTATCTGAGCATCTCGCCGGACGGCAAATATCTGACGACGGCCAACTACTCGGTGGCCGCGAACCCGGGCGGCAGCTTCGCGGTGTTTCCGTTGCAGGCGGACGGCCAGGTCGGTGCATCGGTGCTGACCGTGCATCACGACGGCGGCGGACCCGTGAAAGGGCGCCAGGACAACGCACATGTGCATTCCACCGTGTTTTCGCCGGACGGCAAGTATCTGTTCGCGCAGGATCTCGGCACGGACAAGCTGTACTCGTACCGCTACACGCCCGACGGCAGCCGCGGCCTGTTCGGCCCGACTGAGAAGCGCTACACCGACGTGAAAGCCGGTTCGGGTCCGCGCCATCTCGTGTTCGGCACGGACGGCAAGTACGCGTATCTGACGAGCGAACTGAGCGCGACCGTCACCGTATTCCGCTACGACGACGGCAAGCTCACGCAGTTGCAGGTCGTGCCGATGACGAAGCCAGGCTTCAAGGGGCAGGTGGGGGCGGCCGCGATCCATCTGTCGCCGGATGGCCGGTTTCTTTACGCGAGCAATCGAGGCGACGCGAACGAGATCGTCGTCTATGCCGTCGACCCGGCCAATGGCCATATCCGCGAAGTCGGTCGTCAGTCGAGTCTTGGAAAAGCGCCGCGAGAATTTTCAATCGACCCGACGGGGCAATGGCTGATCGTCGGCAACCAGAACAGCGATACGGCGTACGTGTTCCGTCGCGATCAGCAAAGCGGACTGCTGGAGGCGAACCCGAAGCGTATCGATCTCGGCTCGCCCGTCGACTTCAAATGGGTGTCGCCGTCGTGACGTGACGTGACGGGCGAGGTTGCCCGGTCTACATGCGTTTTTGATCGGGCCGCTGCATGTTCTGTCGTTCTCGCGGCGGCCCGTCACGGTCCAGCGTGAACGCGCCTTACTCCGCCGGTCCGGGCGCGAGCACTTCGCGGCTGCCGTTGATGCCCATCGCGGACACGAGGCCTGCCGTCTCCATCTGCTCGACGAGCCGCGCCGCGCGGTTGTAGCCGATGCGCAACTGGCGCTGCACCGCCGAAATCGACGCGCGGCGCGTACGCACCACGAACGCGACGGCTTCGTCGTACAGCGGATCGGCTTCCGCATCCGGCGTTTCGCCGAACAGGTCCTGCGTGGCGCCGCCGTCTGTCGCGGGACCGTCGAGGATGCCCTCCACGTATTCCGGCTCGCCGAACTGCTTCAGATGTTCGACGATCCGATGCACTTCCTCGTCGGCGACGAACGCGCCGTGCACACGCTGCGGGTAGCCGGTGCCGGGCGGCAGGAACAGCATGTCGCCCTGGCCGAGCAGCGACTCGGCGCCCATCTGGTCGAGAATCGTGCGCGAGTCGATCTTCGACGACACCTGGAACGCGACGCGCGTCGGAATGTTCGCCTTGATGAGACCCGTGATCACGTCGACGGAAGGGCGCTGCGTCGCGAGAATCAGGTGGATGCCCGCCGCGCGCGCCTTTTGCGCGAGGCGCGCGATCAGCTCTTCGATCTTCTTGCCCGCGACCATCATCAGGTCGGCCAGTTCGTCGATCACGACGACGATCAGCGGCAGCGGCGAAAGCGGCTCGGGTGCGTCGGGCGTCAGTGAGAACGGATTGCCGATCTTCTTTTCTTTCGCGGCGGCGTCGCGGATCTTCTGGTTGAAGCCCTGCAGGTTGCGCACGCCGACGGCCGACATCAGCCGGTAACGCTTCTCCATCTCGCCGACGCACCAGTTGAGCGCGTTCGCCGCGAGCTTCATGTCCGTCACGACGGGCGCGAGCAGATGCGGAATGCCCTCGTACACGGAAAGCTCCAGCATCTTCGGATCGATCATGATGAGGCGCACGTCTTCGGGCGTTGCCTTGTAAAGCAGCGAGACGATCATCGCGTTGATCGCCACCGACTTGCCCGAACCCGTCGTGCCCGCGACGAGCATGTGCGGCGCCTTCGCGAGATCGGTGACGACGGGGTGGCCGGTGATGTCCTTGCCCAACGCGAGCGTCAGATTCGACTTCGAGTGCTGATAGACGTCGGCCTGGAGAATCTCGGAAAGGCTGATGGTCTGACGCTTCGCATTCGGCAGTTCGAGTCCCATGCAGGTCTTGCCGGGAATCGTCTCAACCACGCGAATCGACGTCAGGCCGAGGCCGCGCGACAGATCCTTCATGAGCCCGACGATCTGGCTGCCGCGCACGCCGAGCGCGGGCTCGACTTCGAAGCGGGTGATCACCGGGCCCGCCGATGCGCCGACCACCGTCACGGGCACCTTGAATTCCTGCAGACGCTGCTCGATCAGCGCGCTCGTTTCGGCGAGCTTTTCTTCGCTGACGGGTTCGGCGTCGGACGATGCCGGCGCGAGCAGATCGAGCGCCGGCAATTCGATATGTGAGGCCGAAGGAGCATGGAACTCGAACGCGGGTCCGCTGTGGCCGCGTACTGCAGGACGGGGCGGCTGCGCGGCTGATGGCGTGTCCGGTTGTGAGTCCTGCTGCGCGTCCAGCGGATCGTCGGGTTCGTGCTGTTGCTGGACTGACGCTTGTGCGTCGTCCTGCGCATGAGGAGTGGGACTGACCGCGACGTTTTCCACGGACGCCGCCGCGCCGGACGCCGCAAACGGGAAACGCACGATGTTCGACGGCGCTTCGGGCGTGCTGGCCGTGGATGTCTCGTCGACAGCGGCTGGCTCGATGACGGACGGGAGCGGCACGACGCTGTACGCAGCCGCGTTCGACACGGGCGCATGATGCGGCTGTATCGAGGGAGCGCTGGCCGAGGCGGCACGCAGCTGCGTCACGGATTGCGTGATCGACTCCCATGGCGCGAGCGGGGTAGGGGAGGACTCGACGTGTTCTGCGGACGCTTGTTGTTCCGCCGTCGGCGTCGTGGCTTCGCTGTCGGCTACCGATGACGGTGCAGCCGGCTCTCTTGCGGCTGCGTGTTCATCGGCGATGGCGTCCTGGTCCTGGGCGAGCGATTCCGTTTGCCGGGCTGTTTCTTCGTCACGCTGCATCGACGCCGATTGCGCGGGCATTGCGATGACGTCTTCTGGTTCGGATTCGAGCGACGGTGCCGGTGTTTCGGAGGCGGGCGCAGCAGCATCGGATTGGGTATCGGTGACGCCCGGAGCCGCGAATTCGGCGGAAGCGGGTTCTGCGATGGCCGGCGCGGTCGTCATTTGCGCTGATACGGCCTGTACCGCAGCGGTGGGCGCTTGCGCTGCGATGGCCGCAGCTATCGTCGTGTCGGCAACAGGAGCCGGAATGACGGGGGCAGCCACCGGCTCTGCATGGTGAACGGGAGCCGCGGTTTGCGCTTGATGCGCGACATGCGGCTCAACGTGTTCGGCCTGCGCGTCCGCAGTGTTCGCGACGACAGGCGCTTCCGGTTCAACCGCGAGCGCAACGTCTGCCTCTGCCTCTTCATCGTTTCGTTCGGCGTTCGCCGCTGCAACTGCGAGCGCGGCTGCTTCCGCAACGGGTGTCATGTGCGAGGCGACACCATGCTGTTGCAGGCTGTCGCCAACGTCAACCGAAGCAATAGGTGTTGCAGCCGGGGCTGCAACCGCCTCAACGATCGCGGCAGACACTTGAACAGGCGCATCCGAAGGCGGCGTCGCCGCTTCTGCGCGCGCGCCACCGATAACCGCTTCGAGCGCCGACACGACATGATCGACGGCGGCGACAGCGGTCGAGCCCGCAACCGCAGGCGTGCCCGGCACAGCGACGATGTCCGCCGGTGCCGCAATCACAACGGGCGTAGCGATGTCGGGCGCGTTGCGCGTCTCGACGACCTTCGCGGGATCGCTGGCCGTGCGGCGAGCCAGGCTCGCGCCAGCCAGCGTCGTCCAGCGCGCGGCGTTTTCCTCGATGCTGCGCAAGGTTTCCTGCACGCTCGCCGCCGGCGCGACAGGCTGTGCCGGCTGATTGGCTCGCGTGTAAGCGGGTACCTTGAGATTCGGCGTGTTCGGACGCATCGCCGGCGAACCGGACGGCGCGGCTGCGTGGCGCGACTGTGCCGTGTGCATTGCAGTGCCGAGCGACGTCGACTGGCGGCTCTGCGAGAGTCCGGCAGCGCGTAACGACGCCGAACGTGCCGACGTCACCGCCGGGTTCACCGACACGCCGCGCGCCGCCGCCTGAGCGGCCGCTGCCTTCGACGATTGCAGTGCAGCCGTGCTGCCGAACACCGTCGGCGGCGTGGACGCGACACGTGCGGCCTCCATCGTGACGGGCGCGCTCTCGCGCGTCTGCGCGCGGGCCGCGTCCGGACCGAGCCAGCCGGCAGGTGCGACGGGTTCGGAGGGTGTCCATGACGTGGGGCGGCCGGGGTTGCGGCCGGACGCATGACTGCCCGCCGCGCCAGACGGCGTGCCGCCCGTCGCATGGCGCGCGACGCCTGCGCCGCCAACAGTCGGGCCGCCCGACATCCCCATCGTTTCGCCTGTCACGCCGGCAGCCGCCGCGCCGCGCGTCTTCGTGGCGGGCGGTCGCCACACGGTGGGTCGTGCGTAGCGTCCATTGGCCTTCGGCGCCATCGTATTGATCGGCGCACTGCTATGCGACGGCGTCGAGTCGACGGCGGCGGCGCGCGCGTGGCTGCGCGGCTCATCGTCACGGGGACGGCGCGCGAGGCCGAGGCCGAATGCTTCGTTGGCCCAGCCGACGAACGACGACCACCGGAAGCCGATCAGCCACGGCAGTGCGATTACGAACAGGCCGAGCATCACGAGCGGCGTCGCGACGCGGCCCAGCAGATGCGTGAACCCCGTCGACAGCGCATGCCCCAGTCCGTCGACGCCCTGCACGTTGACGAGCGATGCCTCCAGCGTGCAACTCGCGATCAGCACGCAGAGAAAGCCGAGCCACAGCCGGATCGTGCCGGGGCCGCGCAGGCCCGCGCCGCCCGGCAGCGCGGACTTCACGAGACGCCACACCAAGGGAAGAAACCAGACGGCGGAAGCGCCGAACCAGCCGAAAACTACCGTTTGCATGCTAGACATCAACGAATGACGGATGCGCAAACGCGCGAGCCGTCGAGTTTAACTGGGCGAAACTTCTCGCTTCCCAGGCGTGCAGCGTGCGCAGGCTGTCGATGCTCGCCGGACGCGCGCTCATTGGCCGCGCCGCGCGAACACGAGCGTGTCGCCGTCGCCGAGCATCAGTTGAAGCTGCTGCGGCTTGCGCATGTCGACGGCCGAGTGTTCGATATGCGCGAGCGCATCGAGATACGCGGCTTCGATCTTGCCGCCCGCCGTCGCGCAGGCCATGCGCGTACCCGCGAGCGGGCCGAAGCTCAGCTTGCCGTCCTTGAGCGAATAGGTGCCCGTGTAGCGGTTGCAGCCCGAAAAGCCACTTGCGCGCCGCTGGCCCGTTTCCGTCGACAGCACCAGCGTGACGGGTTCGCCGCCTGCGTTACCCGGCACCTCGCGCGTGCCGCCTGCGGCGAGCTTCCAGCCGGTGAGCTGCCAGTCGGTGTTGTCGAGCAGTTGCGTGGCTGCGGGGTTGAACGGATCGGGCGGCGGGGCTTCCGAGTCGGGGTGTTTCGGCAGCGAGCAGGCGGCGAGCATGGCGATCGACACGACGGCGAGCGCTGCGCCTGCGCGGCGGCGGAACGATGCCCAGACTGCGCGGTCAGGTGCATGCGACGATGCATCGGGTGTGGCGTTCGAGCGTGCGTCGCGTTGCGTGGCAGACGTGGGCTGCATATCGTCGTTCCTCTCTAAACTGGCGAAGGCGTAAGGGTATCGCACTACGCTTGCCGCATGCGAGCGCAAACGCGGGTGACGAAACGCATAGGCAAAAATGCATCGGTGCCGCGACGGGGCCGGTCATCGCCGGCAGCAGTCCCATCGCGATACCTCGGCGGCCGGGCGGAACGGCACGTCGGATGGCTCGAAACGCAGCCGGCAACACAGGTTATCGGCACGCGGCAGGCGTAGTCGCAGGGGCCGCGCATGTTAACATCGCCGCAGTCATTCATTCCACCCGCTTTTTGTCAAAAAATTCTCTGGAGCTTCCATGCAGATCGGCCAACGCATCGGCACACCGCTTTCGACTTCGGCTACGCGCGTCATGCTGCTCGGCGCGGGCGAGCTGGGCAAGGAAGTGATCATCGCGCTCCAGCGGCTCGGCGTCGAAGTGATCGCGGTGGACCGTTATCCGAACGCGCCGGGGCATCAGGTCGCGCATCGCGCGCACGTGATCGACATGACAGACCCGAAAGCGCTGCGCGCGCTCGTCGAAGAAGAGCAGCCGCATCTGATCGTGCCGGAGATCGAGGCGATCGCCACCGACGCACTCGCCGCGATCGAAACGGAAGGCGTCGCCGAAGTGATCCCGACGGCGCGCGCCACCCAGTTGACGATGAACCGCGAAGGCATCCGCCGCCTCGCCGCCGAGGAACTCGGCCTGCCGACTTCGCCGTACGCGTTCGCCGATTCCGTCGAAGAGCTGAAGGCGGGCATCGCGAAGGTCGGTTATCCGTGCGTCGTGAAGCCGGTGATGTCGTCGTCCGGCAAGGGGCAGTCGGTGCTGCGCAGCGACTCCGACATCGAACCCGCGTGGCAGTACGCGATGGCGGGTGGACGCGTGAATCATGGCCGCGTGATCGTCGAAGGCTTCATCAACTTCGAATACGAGATCACGCAGCTGACCGTGCGCGCGATCGATCCGGCCACGCAGCAGACGGCGACCTATTTCTGCGACCCGATCGGCCACGTGCAGGTGGCGGGCGATTACGTCGAGTCGTGGCAGCCGCAGCCGATGAGCCCGCGCGCGCTCGAACAGTCGCGCGACATCGCCGACAAGGTGACGAAGGCGCTCGGCGGCCGGGGCCTGTTCGGCGTTGAACTTTTCGTGCGCGGCGATGACGTATGGTTCTCGGAAGTGAGCCCGCGTCCGCACGACACCGGGCTCGTCACGCTCGCGTCGCAGCGGCTTTCCGAGTTCGAACTGCATGCGCGTGCGATTCTCGGCCTGCCCGTCGATACGACCCTGCGTGCGCCGGGTGCGTCGGCCGTGATCTACGGCGGGCTCGACGAAACGGGCATTGCGTTCGAAGGCGTCGCGCAGGCGCTCGCCGTGCCGGGTGCGGATCTGCGGCTGTTCGGCAAGCCCGAGAGCTTCGTCAAGCGCCGCATGGGCGTGGCGCTCGCAACGGCGGGCGATATCGGCGAAGCGCTGCAGCGCGCGAAACAGGCTGCGGCGGCTGTCAAGCCGGTGTCGGCGAAATAAGGCCGTTGCAAGGAGTGCAGTGCGTGAAGCTTGAACAGATGAGCAGCGCAGCCGCGCGGCGTGTTGCGTTGCTGGCGGCGTCCATTATGACGATGACGTCGCTGGGCGGCTGCGGGCTGGCCGCTGCGCCGTGCCGCATTGCCTCGGCGGGGCTGAAGATCGTTCCCGTCGTCGGTCACGTCGCCGCCGCGCCGACCGATGCCTGCGCCGACGTCATCGATCCCTGATCACTCGACGCAACCTTCAGCACAATCTCCTGGTCATAACGGCACAGCGTCAGGAAACGAGGCATTCGATGAGCAGACGGTGGTGTGCGTGGTTGGGCCTGCTGGGGTTATTCGCCGCTTCGGGCGTGGTGGACGTGGCCAGTGCCGCTGATTTGCTGCCGTTGCCCGATATCCGGACCGCGCATCGCGTGACGCAGAAATACACCTGCGCGACGGGCCGCGTCCTCCAGGTCACCTATCTGAACGCAACCAACGGTCAAAGCTTCGCGGTGCTGCCGGTAAAAGGCACGCAAATGCTGTTCGTCAACGTGCTGTCCGGCTCGGGCGCGAAGTATCAGGCGGGCAGCTACACGTGGTGGACCAAGGGGCCGCAGGCGACGCTCTACGACGCCATGCTCGGCGAGGACGCGCCGCCGCTGCTGTCCGATTGCGTGACCATCGTCCGTTGATGCTCTTCTGACTGCCGCACGGTGGCTATGTCCGTGCCGCGCTGTAGCGGGCGCGTTCATTTTTCTCCGCGCCTCGCAGCCTGCCCGTGAAACGGCACGTTTCTGCCTGCGGTAGTAAGCTGTGTGCCACGCAATGGCCGCGCCCCGTATCGATGCATCGGCGCGGCTGTCATCGTTTTCGATCATCCTTGTCCGCGTGCCGTCGAGTGTCAGAGTCACGGCCCGGTCTGCGTTCGTTCGTCAAGCGAGACTTCCATGAAAGCATCGGATCTGTTCGTCAAATCGCTGGAGGCTGAAGGCGTCGAGTACGTGTTCGGCATTCCCGGCGAAGAAAATCTCGATCTCCTCGAATCGCTGCGCCGCTCCCGCATCAAACTCGTGCTGACGCGCCATGAACAGGCGGCCGGCTTCATGGCCGCGACCTATGGCCGTCTGACGGGGCGCACGGGCGTGTGTCTGGCAACGCTTGGGCCGGGCGCCACTAACTTCGTGACGGCCGCCGCGTATGCGCAGCTCGGCGGCATGCCGATGCTGATGGTCACGGGCCAGAAGCCGATCAAGTCGAGCAAGCAGGGCCATTTCCAGATCGTCGACGTGGTGCGGATGATGGAGCCGCTCACCAAGTACACGCGGCAGATCGTGTCGATCGGCAATATTCCGGCGTCGGTGCGCGAGGCGTTCCGGCAGGCCGAGGAAGAGCGCCCGGGCGCCACGCATCTCGAACTGCCCGAAGACGTCGCGCACGAAGAGGGCGACGGCAAGCCGATTCCGAAGAGCTATAGCCGACGGCCCGTCGCCGAAGAAAAAGCCGTCCAGCACGCGGTGAAGGCAATCGTCGAGGCAAAGCATCCGTTGCTGATGATCGGCGCGGGCGGCAACCGCAAGACGACGCGCAAGATGCTGCGCGAATTCGTCGACCAGATCGGCATCCCGTTCTTTACCACGCAGATGGGCAAGGGCGTGATCGACGAATCGCATCCGCTGTGGCTCGGCAACGCGACGCTCTCGGACGGCGACTTCGTGCACCGTGCGATCGATCACGCCGACTGCATCATCAACGTCGGCCACGACGTGATCGAAAAGCCGCCGTTCTTCATGCGCGGCGCGGATGCCAACGAGAAGACCGTGATCCACGTGAACTTTCTCGGTGCGGAAGTCGACCCCGTGTATTTCCCGCAGATCGAAGTGGTCGGCGACATCGCGAACGCTGTGTGGCAGATGAAGGAAGCGCTGCAAGGCAAAGGCGAGCATTGGGACTTCGCGCGCTTCAAGGAAATCAAGGCGCATTTCGAAGCGCATCTGGCGAAAGGCCAGCACGACGACCGCTTCCCGATGTACCCGGTGCGGGTCGTCCACGACGTGTACGAAACGACGCCCGTCGACGGCATCCTCTGTCTCGACAACGGCATGTACAAGATCTGGTTCGCGCGCTACTACCGCGCGCACGAGCCGAATTCGCTGCTGCTCGACAACGCGCTCGCGTCGATGGGCGCGGGGCTGCCGTCGGCGATCGCGACCAAGATCGTGCATCCCGAGCGCAAGGTGATGGCCGTGTGCGGCGACGGCGGCTTCATGATGAACTCGCAGGAGCTGGAGACGGCCGTGCGGCTGAAGCTCGATCTCGTCGTATTGATTCTGCGCGACGACGCGTTCGGCATGATCCGCTGGAAGCAGGAGAACATGAACTTCCCCGACTACGGGATGATGCTCAGCAACCCCGATTTCGTCGACTACGCGAAGAGCTATGGCGCGCAAGGGCATCGCGTCGGCTCGGCGGAAGAACTGGCGCCGCTCGTGCGCGAGTGCTTCGCAACCCCGGGCGTGCACGTGATCGACGTGCCCATCGATTACTCCGACAACGAGCGCGTGCTGAATCGCGAGATCAAGCGTCTGTCCGCGCAGCTTTGAGGTTTCAGTCCGGTGCGCGGCGGCGCCGTTACGGAACGGTCGTTGCCGCGCGTCGCTGATCGATCAAGGAGAACGAGTCATGTTGCAGAAGAGTTACCCCTACTATCTCGCGAACGAGCCCGTCGCCGCGAACACCGATCTCGAAGTCACCGACAAGTTCAGCGGCGAAGTGGCGACGCGCGTCGCGATGGCCGATGCGAAGGCCATCGATCAGGCGATCGGCGCCGCCGTCGCCGCGCTGCCCGCACTGCGTGCGTTCCCGCCGTTCAAGCGTCAGGCCGTGCTCGAACATTGCGTGAAGCGCTTTCGCGAGCGCGCCGACGAAATGGCGATGGCGCTGTGCATCGAAGCCGGCAAGCCGATCAACGATTCGCGCGGCGAAGTCACGCGTCTGATCGATACGTTCAAGGTCGCGGCGGAAGAATCGGTGCGCATCGACGGCGAAATCATCAACCTCGAAATCTCGCCGCGCGCGAAGGGCTATCACGCGTACGTGAAGCGGGTGCCCATCGGGCCGTGCTCGTTCATCTCGCCGTTCAACTTTCCGCTGAACCTGGCAGCACACAAGGTGGCGCCCGCGCTGGCGGCGGGCGTGCCGTTCGTGTTGAAACCGGCGAGCCGCACGCCCATCGGCGCGCTGATCATCGGCGAAGTGCTCGCGGAGACCGATCTGCCGAAAGGCGCGTTCTCGATCCTGCCCGCGCATCGCGACGGCGCCGACCTGTTCACCACGGACGAGCGCTTCAAGCTGCTGTCGTTCACGGGTTCGCCTGCCGTCGGCTGGGATCTGAAGGCGAAGGCGGGCAAGAAGAAGGTGATTCTGGAACTGGGCGGCAACGCGGCCGCGATCGTCGACGGCGATCAGCGCGACAAGCTCGACTACGTCGTGGAGCGGCTCGCGTTCGGCGCGTTTTATCAGTCGGGGCAAAGCTGCATCGGCGTGCAGCGCATTCTCGTGCATGCGTCGCTCTACGACGCGTTGCGCGAGAAGCTGATCGCGAAGACGAAGTCGCTGAAGATGGGCGATCCGAAGGACGAAAAGACTTTCGTCGGGCCGATGATCTCCGAATCGGAATCGCGGCGTCTTTCAGGCTGGATGGACGGCGCGGTGAAGGCGGGTGCGAAAATCGTCGCGGGCGGCAAGGTGGACGGCGCGATGTTCGAGGCAACGCTGCTGGAGAACGTCGGACGCGAGACCGACCTGTACCGCAAGGAGGCGTTCGGGCCGGTGGCGATCCTCGAAAAATTCGATGATTTCGCGAGCGCGCTCGCGACCGTCAACGACAGCGATTTCGGTCTGCAGGCGGGCGTGTTCACGGATTCGCTGGCGCACGCACATCAGGCATGGGATGAACTGGACGTGGGCGGCGTGGTCATCAACGATGTGCCGTCGTTCCGCGTCGACAACATGCCGTATGGCGGCGTGAAGGACTCGGGGCTCGGCCGCGAAGGCATTCGCTACGCAATCGAGGACATGACGGAGCCAAGGCTGATGGTGATGCGCGAAACGTGGTGAGGAAATGGGGGCGGGAGGCGGGCGGCGCGGTGTCGGACGCATGTCAGCCCGTTGTCACCAGATTGCCTTGCGCAGCGTCTACGCTGCCCGCGTCGGCATGGTCCGTCCCCGCTTGAAATATGCCGTCATGTGGCGCTGCAGCGCCGGTAAGGCGGTAAGCCTGCATGCACGGCAAGGGTAGGCGGCCCGAAGTGCTACAATACCGGCCTTTCCGGCGGGTGTTTCCGCCGGCGGGAGCCGGCCGCATGCTTGCTGATACCAACTGGTACGTAAGCGGGGCCTTATACGGGACGCCGTGGCTCCGCCTTCATCCTGATGCCCTCCGCGGCCCCGGCCGCTGCAGAAGAAGCTGCAGAAACTGTTTGAGCGGACGCCCACGCGCCCGCCTTTGGCAACGCGCAAGCGGTCCGAGCGCAGGCGCATTTTTAGCGAAAGCCACCATGTCCGATACAGCAACCACGCCTACCAACGCGACCTTCGACCAGTTCGGCCTTCACGCCGACATTCTCAAAGCCATCGCGGAGCAGGGCTACACGACGCCGACGCCAATCCAGGCCCAGGCGATTCCCGTCGTGCTGGGCGGGCGGGACGTGATGGGCGCCGCGCAAACGGGCACGGGTAAGACGGCGGGTTTTTCGCTGCCGATCATCCAGCGTCTGTTGCCGCTCGCGAGCACGAGCGCGTCGCCGGCACGACACCCGGTGCGCGCACTGATCCTCACGCCTACGCGTGAACTCGCCGACCAGGTCGCCGCGAACGTACGGTCGTACGCGAAGCACACGGCGCTGCGCAGCGCCGTCGTGTTCGGCGGCGTCGATATGAACCCGCAATCGGCGGAACTGCGGCGCGGCGTCGAAATCCTGATCGCGACGCCGGGACGTCTGCTCGACCACGTGCAGCAGAAGACGGCCAATCTCGGCCAAGTGCAGATGCTCGTGCTCGACGAAGCCGACCGGATGCTCGACATGGGCTTCCTGCCCGATCTGCAGCGCATCCTGAACCTGCTGCCGACCGAACGTCAGACGCTGCTGTTCTCGGCGACTTTCTCGCCCGAAATCAAGAAGCTCGCGTCGACGTACCTGCGCAATCCGCAGACGATCGAAGTGGCGCGCAGCAATTCGACGGCGACGAACGTCACGCAGATCGTCTACGAAGTGGCGGAGGGCGACAAGACGGGCGCCGTCGTGCAACTGATCCGCCAGCGCAGTCTCAAGCAGGTGATCGTGTTCTGCAACAGCAAGATCGGCGCGAGCCGGCTTGCGCGTCAGCTGGAGCGCGACGGGGTGGTTGCGACCGCGATTCACGGCGATCGCACGCAAAGCGAACGGATGCAGGCTCTGGACGCGTTCAAGCGCGGCGAGATCGAAGCGCTGGTCGCTACGGACGTCGCGGCGCGCGGTCTCGACATCGCCGAACTGCCTGCCGTGATCAACTTCGATCTGCCGTTCAACGCGGAAGACTACGTGCACCGGATCGGCCGGACGGGCCGCGCGGGCGCGTCGGGCGATGCGCTGTCGCTGTTCAGCCCGAACGAGCGCAAGCAGCTTGCCGATATCGAGAAGCTGATCAAGCGGCCGCTGGATGTGCAGCGTCTGACGGTCGATACGCCCGTGCGTCATCATCACGACGAACGCGGCGCACGGCGCGACCGCGACGATCGTGGCAGCCGCCGCCGGACGACGGGTGCGCACGAGCGTCCGTCGCATGGCTCGCATCATCGTCAGCAGCCCGTCGACGATTTCTTCTTCAAGCCGTACGAGCCGTCGCCTGCGGCTGCGGCCAAGCGTGATGAAGCGCCTGCCGCGCCGCAGAAGCCTGCGTCGAAGCAGCCGCTGGCCGCGTTGCTGGGCGGGTTTGGGATGCCGCGCAAGACGACGACTTCGTCGAATTGATGTCGCGGCAGTGGTAGATTCTGATTGCTTTGAAAATGGCGCCTTCGGGCGCCATTTTTATTGCCGCTGCGTTATTGCCGCGTGATGCGCGCCGACCACGCTGCTGTGGCTTCCGAGTAGAACGCATCAAGCGATGTCGCGGCCGCCGCACCCAGCTTCAATCCCAGATGTCGCGCAGCGTGATTCAGCGCGACGAGCGGTTCGGTTGCGTCGAGCGCCGCTGCACCCGTCTGCTTGCTGAGTTTTTCGCCGTCGGCGTTCGTGACGACGGGCACATGCAGGTAGGAGGGCGTAGGCACACCGAGGCAGCGTTGCAGATAGATCTGTCGCGCGGTCGAGTCGAGCAGGTCGGCGCCGCGCACGATGTGGGTGATGTCCTGATCCGCGTCGTCGACGACCACGGCCAGCTGATAAGCCCACTGGTCGTCCGCGCGACGCAACACGAAGTCGCCGACTTCAGTGGCGAGATTCTGGACTTGCCCGCGTTGCCAGCGATCGTCGAATGTCACGATGGCGGCATCGCCGTCCGGCACACGCAGTCGCCACGCGCGCGCGGGCTTGCCGTTCAGGCCGTTGCGGCAGGTGCCGGGGTAGGCGAGCGTCGTGTGCCGGGCGTGCGCCTGAACGAGTGAATCGGCGATTTCCTTGCGGGTACAGCCGCACGGATAGATGAGACCGGTAGTCTGCAGGCGCTCGAATGCCTGCTGGTATAGCGCGACACGCCGGCTTTGCCAGACGGGCGGTTCGTCGGCCGCCATGCCGAAGCGCGCGAGGGTATCCAGAATGTCTTGCGCGGCGCCCGGGACGGTGCGCGGACCGTCGATATCTTCGACGCGCACCAGCCACGTGCCGCGATTGGCGCGCGCATCCAGCCAGCTTGCGAGCGCGCTGACGAGCGAGCCGACATGCAGCGGGCCCGTCGGGGAGGGCGCGAAACGTCCGCGATAGCGTGTCATGCGAGGGCGTCATGAGCCGCTGCGGCACGGCTCATGCGAAACGGGTTCATGCGGCGGGCAATGACGCGCTGCGTTCAGGCCACATCGGCCGCGTGCGAGGCGTGTGCCGCTTCGGCTTGCGGCTGCGCGTCCGGATGGCAGGACGCGCACGTCTTGCCCGGCACGTAGTACGGCGACTTCTGGCCTTCCGGCATCACGACGGCGCGGCAGCCGAAGCATTGCACGGTTGCCGTCGGCTGCAGATTGGGATCGAGCGCGGTGCGGTAGTCGAACACGAAGCATTCGCCGTTGTAGTGCGCACCGCCCACTTCTTCGAAATACTTCAGGATGCCGCCTTCGAGCTGGTAGACGTTCTCGATGCCGACGTCCTTCATATGGATGGCCGCCTTTTCGCAACGGATGCCGCCCGTGCAGAACGACACCACGGTCTTGCCTTCCAGGTCCGCGCGATTCTGCTCGATCACCTCGGGGAATTCACTGAACTTGGTGATGCGATAGTCGAGCGCGTTGTCAAACGTGCCGACATCGACTTCGAACGCGTTGCGCGTGTCGAGCATCACGACCGGGCGGCCTGCATCGTCGTGACCGCGGTCGAGCCACGCCTTCAGCGTGCGGGCATCGACGAACGGCGCACGGCCGAGTTCCGGCTTGATGGCCGGTTTCTTCATCGTGATGATTTCGCGCTTGAGCTTGACGAGCATGCGCCGGAACGGCTGCTTCTCCGACAGGCTTTCCTTGAACTGGAGTTCGGCGAATTTGCCTTCGAACAGCGGATCGTGCCGGACGTAGTGGATAAATTCGCGCACGCGCGCAATCTCACCGGCGATAAACAGATTGATGCCTTCCGGCGCGAGCAGGATAGTGCCGCGCAGGCCGAGTTCGTTGCAACGCGCGGTGACGAGCGGCCGCCATTCGACGATCTTGTCGAGCGTCGAGAACTGATAAGCCGAGAGATTCAGGATATTCATGCTGGTCCAGCGATAAAGCGCCGTGCCCCGCGCGCGCATGGAGGGCGAGCGCAGCACGCGTACGGCAGAAAATGGATTCGAACGCGTATTATCCCTCATCCTGAGAATCGGCCCGCAATCCGCCTGAAGCCGTATTGACTTGCGTTGAAATGGCCGATTGGCCGGTCCCGATTCGCGCAAAGCACCGTTGGCAAACGCTCTTGCACAAGCGTGCCTGGCCGGATGGGCAATCGGGCAGATCGAGGGCGGTTTGCGCGAAATTTTTCAGGAGGGCGGGGTTACAATGTCGCCCATGTCAGATCCCCGCTTCGTCCATCTCCGCGTTCACTCCGAATTCTCGATTGCCGATGGCATCGTGCGCATCGACGACGTCGTCAATGCCGCTGCCAAAGACGGTCAGGGTGCGCTCGCGCTCACCGATCTCGGCAACGCATTCGGTCTCGTCCGTTTTTACCAGGAAGCCCGCGGCAAAGGGGTCAAACCCATTGCCGGCTGCGATGTCTGGATCACGAATCCCGACGACCGCGACAAGCCTTCGCGACTTCTGCTGCTGGTCAAAAACAAGACCGGCTATCTGAATCTTTGCGAACTGCTGTCGAAGGCGTGGCTCACCAACCAGTATCGCGGGCGCGCGGAAGTGGAAACGGCGTGGCTCGAAAGTGGCCTCGCTGAAGGACTGCTGGCGTTGTCGGGCGCGCAGCAAGGCGACGTGGGCCTCGCGCTCGCGGCGGGCAACGAGGAAGCCGCGCGGCGCAACGCGCAGCGCTGGGCACAGATCTTCCCGAACGGTTTCTACATTGAGTTGCAGCGCGGCGGACAAGCCGGTGCGGAAGCGTATGTGCAGCAGGCCGTCGCGCTGGCCGCATCGCTGAAGCTGCCCGTCGTCGCGACGCACGCGCTGCAGTTCATGACGCCCGACGACTTCACCGCGCACGAAGCGCGCGTGTGTATTTCCGAAGGCGATATTCTCGCGAATCCGCGTCGGCAGAAGCGCTTCACGACGGACCAGTATTTCCGCACGCAGGACGAGATGATCGCGATGTACGCGGACATTCCGTCCGCGATCGCGAACACCGTCGAAATCGCGAAGCGCTGCAACCTCACGCTCGAACTCGGCAAGCCCAAGCTGCCGCTGTTCCCGACGCCGGACGGTATGTCGCTCGACGACTATCTGGTCCAGCTGTCGAAGGAAGGGCTGGAAAAGCGCCTGGAGCAACTGTTCCCGGAACAGGCCGAGCGGGACGCGCAGCGCGAAACGTATTACGCGCGGCTCGACTTCGAATGCGGCACGATCATCAAGATGGGCTTTCCCGGCTACTTCCTGATCGTGGCGGACTTCATCAACTGGGCCAAGAACAATGGCGTGCCCGTTGGGCCGGGCCGGGGCTCCGGCGCGGGCTCGCTGGTCGCGTACGCGCTCGGCATTACCGACCTCGATCCGCTGCGTTACAACCTGCTGTTCGAACGTTTTCTGAATCCGGAGCGGGTGTCGATGCCCGACTTCGACATCGACTTCTGCCAGCACGGCCGCGATCGCGTGATCCAGTACGTGAAGGAGAAGTACGGCGCGGACGCGGTCTCGCAGATCGCGACGTTCGGCACGATGGCCGCGAAGGCTGCGGTGCGGGATATCGGCCGCGTGCTCGATCTCGGCTATATGTTCACGGACGGCGTCGCGAAGCTGATTCCGTTCAAGCCGGGCAAGCACGTCACGATCGCAGACGCGATGAAGGAAGAGCCGCTTCTGCAGGAACGCTTCGACAACGAAGACGAAGTGCACCAGCTGCTCGAACTCGCGCAGCGCGTGGAAGGCATTACGCGTAACGTCGGCATGCACGCGGGCGGCGTGTTGATCGCGCCCGGCAAGCTGACGGACTTCTGTCCGCTCTACACGCAGGGTGACGAGAGCGGCGTCGTGAGCCAGTACGACAAGGACGACGTCGAAGCCGTCGGCCTGGTGAAGTTCGACTTTCTGGGTCTGACCACGCTGACCATTCTCGACTGGGCCGAGCGCTATATTCGCCGTCTCGATCCGTCGAAGGAAAACTGGTCGCTCGCGCAGGTGCCGCTCGACGACCCCGCGTCGTTCTCGATCCTCAAGAAAGCGAATACGGTCGCCGTGTTCCAGCTGGAAAGCCGCGGCATGCAAGGCATGCTGAAGGACGCACAGCCCGACCGCTTCGAGGACATCATCGCGCTCGTGGCGTTGTATCGTCCCGGCCCGATGGATCTGATCCCGAGTTTCTGCGCGCGTAAGCACGGCCGCGAGACGGTCGAATATCCGGATCCGCGCGTCGAACCCGTCCTGAAAGAGACCTACGGCATCATGGTCTATCAGGAGCAGGTGATGCAGATGGCGCAGATCATCGGCGGCTATTCGCTGGGCGGCGCCGACCTGCTGCGTCGCGCGATGGGCAAGAAGAAGCCCGAGGAAATGGCGAAGCATCGCGAGATCTTCGCCGAGGGCGCCGCGAAGAACGGCCTGACCCGCGAGAAGGCCGACGAAACATTCGACCTGATGGAGAAGTTCGCGGGCTACGGCTTCAACAAGTCGCACGCGGCCGCTTACGCGCTGCTCGCATACCACACCGCGTGGCTCAAGGCGCACCATCCCGCTGAATTCATGGCGGCCAACATGTCGCTCGCGATGGACGACACGGACAAGGTCAAGATCCTGTTCGAAGACTGCCTCGCGAACAAGATGGCCGTGCTGCCGCCCGACATCAATCTGTCCGCGTATCGTTTCGAGCCGGTCGCGGAAGTGGACGGCAAGCGTTCGCGCACGATCCGCTACGGCCTCGGCGCGATCAAGGGCAGCGGCCAGAACGCGATCGAAGAAATCCTGCGCGCGCGGGAAGAAGGTCCCTTCGTCGATATCTTCGACTTCTGCAACCGCATCGATCGACGCGTCGTCAATCGCCGCACGATCGAAGCGCTGATCCGTGCGGGCGCGTTCGATTCCTTGCACGAGAACCGCGCGCAGCTGATCGCATCCGTCTCGCTGGCGATGGAAGCCGCCGATCAGGCGAGCGCCAACGCGATGCAGGCGGGGCTGTTCGACATGGGCGACGCGCCGTCGCAGGGCCACGAACTCGTCGACGAACCCGCGTGGCCGGACAAGCGGCGTCTGCAGGAAGAGAAGACGGCGCTCGGCTTCTATCTGTCCGGGCATCTGTTCGACGCTTACAAGGACGAAGTGCGCCGCTTCGTGCGCCAGAAGATCGGCGAACTGAAGGAAGGGCGCGACAAGCTGGTGGCGGGCGTGATCGTGTCACTGCGCACGCAGATGACCCAGCGCGGCAAGATGCTGATCGCGCTGCTCGACGACGGCACGGGTCAGTGCGAAGTGACCGTCTTCAACGAGCAATTCGAGGCGCACAAGCAGTTGTTCAAGGAAGACGAACTGCTCGTCGTGCAGGGGCAGGCGCGTAACGACGCATTCACGGGCGGCATCCGCTTCACCGTCGATACGCCGATGGATCTCGGCCGCGCTCGCACGCGCTACGCGCAGGCGGTGAAGGTGCAGATGAACGGCAACGCGAATGCGCATGCATTGCGCGCCGTGCTCGAGGCGTATCGCGCGAAGCCGGAAGACGCTGAAGTCGCGGCGCCGGCTCCGCGTAGCGGTGGCCGTGGTGGCTTCAACAGCAACGGCGATTCGGGCGGGCGCTCGCAACGGCCGTCGGCGCCGATGCCGAACGGGCTCGCCGTGCAAATCGTCTATCGCAGCGACAACGCGGAGGGCGAAGTGCGGCTTGGCGACGCGTGGCGCGTGAAGCCGACGGACGAACTGCTCGCCGCGTTGCGCAGCGAATTTTCCGGCAGCGCGATCGAAATCGTGTATTGACCGCGTGTGACGCCGCGCGCGTAGTGAGCGTGCCGGCGGCATTCGGCGCGGTTAACCGTCCTCGCGGCCCAGTTGTGCGAGCTTCATGAACCGGTAGTACACGGTTTCCGCATTGAACATCGCGATCATGAAGCCCGCGCGGCCGTCGAGAAACCCGCGGCGCAGCAGGTACGTCCGCACGAACGCCCAGACGCCGCGCGCGACGGCCTTGCCGAAGCTCCCGCGCTGGCCGGCCGCGTGGCGCTGCTGCGCACCTGCCGTCGAATACGCGTCGAGCTTGCGCAGCACCGTCTCGAAGTCTTCGTACGAGTGGTGCATCAATTTGCCTTCCAGACGCTTCGCGGGCGACTCGAACATGAGCCGTTCGTGCACGAGGTCGTCGGAGAAGCGCGCGGTGCCGCGTTTGAACAGGCGCGGAATCCAGTCCGGATACCAGCCGCTGTGGCGCACCCAGTGTCCGCAGAACGCCGACAGACGGTCGACGGCATAGACGTCGGCGGCCGGTGTGGCGAGCGCGCCGGCAATCGACACAGCCAGTTCCGGCGTGACGATCTCGTCCGCATCGATCGACAGCACCCAGGTCGTGCCGAGCGCATCCAGTGCGCGGTTCTTTTGCGGGCCGAAGCCCGGCCAGTCGGTATGCGAGAGCACGCGCGCGCCGTGCGAACGGGCGATCTCGACGGTGCCATCCGTGCTGCCGCTGTCGACGACGACGATCTCGTCGGCGAACGCGACGGCGCGCAGGCATTCATCGAGTCTGAGCGCCGCATTCTTCGTGATGATGGCGACGCCGAGTGTGGGTTGTGTCATGCGAATCGATGCCGGGAGAGACGGGCAGGGCGGGCGTCCGGTCCACGCAGCCTGCTGCCGTGGCCGTCGCCCAACGAAAGTTGCGCAAGTATATACATAGCGGGTGCATGCCCACGTAAAGCCGCGGAGGGCTGTCAAACGGCCCAGATTGGGCTCGAGCGGGGCATCCATGGACAGGCGCGCCTGCGCCGTGCCGAAGAAATCCGCAAACGCGTGGATTTCCAATCATTTAGCCGCGCCGGGATGACATGCCGGACGGTTTACAATGTCGCATTTGCAATCCGCCCGAGGGGCGGTCCACGGGTGTCGTGAAGCACGCCCGCATTCCCAGAGGAACTCTTGAGCGCCAAGCCAACGTTAAGCAAGCCCATCGGCTCCGGTGAAGCAACGTCGACCATCGTGGTCCTGCGGCGTCTGTGGCCGTATGTCAAACCGCTCATCTGGACCGTTTTAGCCGGCATTTTGACGATGGGCGTCGTTGCCGCCACCGAGGCGGGGATCCCCGCGCTGCTCAAGCCGCTGCTCGACCACGGCTTCGGCGCGCACGGCAGCGACAGTGCGAAGTGGTACGTGCCGCTCGCCGTGATCGGTCTCGCGTTCGTGCGCGGTGTCGCGCAGTATGCGTCGGGCTACCTGCTGTCCTATGTGTCGAACCGCATCCTGCTGGAACTGCGGCTCACCATGTTCAACCGGATGATTCACAGCAGCGTCGGCTTCTTTCAGCGCGAAACGGCGAGCACGGTCATCAACGCGATCGTCTTCGAGGTGAACCAGATCCTGAACACGCTGACGGGCGTGATGGTCACGCTCGTGCGCGACTCGCTGACGGTCGTGTTCCTGCTCGGCTACCTGTTCTATCTGAACTGGCGCCTGACGCTGATCGTCGCGGTGCTGCTGCCGGGCATCGGCTGGCTGGTCGGCAAGATCAACCGCCGGCTGCGGCGCCTGAACCGCGAGCATCAGAACCTCACCAACGAACTCTCGTACATCGTCGAGGAGACGGTGGGCGGCTACAAGGTCGTCAAGGTGCATAACGGCGAGCAGTACGAGATCGACCGTTTCACGGAGATGAGCAAGCGGCTGCGCGGCTACTCGATGCGCATGACGGTGTCGGGCGGCCTCGCGCAACCGCTCACGCAGTTCCTCGCGTCGATCGCGCTGGCCGTCGTCATCACGATCGCGGTCGTGCAGTCGTCGCACGACCAGACGACGGTCGGCGGCTTCGTCGCGTTCGTCACGTCGATGCTGCTGATCATTTCGCCGCTCAAGCATCTGATGGACGTGAACCAGCCCTTGCAGCGCGGGATGACGGCGGCCGAGCTGATCTTCGGGCTGATCGACGAGCCGTCGGAACCGCCGGGCGGCGGCCGCAAGCTGGAACGGTCGACCGGCGAGGTCGAGTTCCGCGACGTGTCGTTCATGTACGGCGCAAGCGGTCCGATGCAGCGGCAGACGCTGGACACCGTGTCGTTCAAGGTCGCGCCGGGTGAGATGGTCGCGCTGGCTGGGCCCTCGGGCAGCGGCAAGACGACGCTCGTGAACCTGCTGCCGCGATTCTTCGATCCGAGCGGCGGCAAGATTCTCGTCGACGGTGTTGCGCTGCCCGACTACGGCATCCACGAGCTGCGCAGCCAGATCGCGATGGTGAGCCAGGACGTCGTGCTGTTCAACGACACGATCGCGAACAATGTCGCTTACGGCAAGACGGCAGATCCGGAGCGCGTGAACGCGGCGCTGCGCGCGGCCAATCTGTGGGACACCGTGGCCGCGATGCCGAACGGCATCGAAACGCTGATCGGCGACAACGGCATGATGCTGTCGGGCGGACAGCGCCAGCGTCTCGCCATTGCGCGCGCGGTCTACAAGGACGCGCCCATTCTGATTCTCGACGAAGCCACTTCCGCGCTCGATTCCGAATCCGAGCGCCACGTGCAGGCCGCGCTCGAAACGCTGATGAAGGGCCGTACGACGCTGGTGATCGCGCATCGTCTGTCGACCATCGAGCGTGCGGACCGCATCCTCGTGCTCGACGCGGGGCGCATCGTCGAACGCGGCAGCCATCGCGAACTGCTGGCACAGAATGGCCTGTATGCGCATCTGCATCGCATCCAGTTCCAGCAGCACGCGGCATGAGAACCTCTGCGTGAGCATCCTATAGAGAGAACGCCCGCGCGGCCCAGCGCCGCATGCGGGTGCGCCCGCCGCTGCGAGTCGTCCGATGCAGCCGGTGACTATTCAGACAGAAGGCATGATTCACATCTTCAACGGGTTTCACAATCCGAACGGCGGCAGCGAGCAGGAGGCGCTGCGCCTGTACGAGCTGCTGCGCGGCAAGAGCGACGTGCAGCTATGGAGCACGTCGTCGCGGACCTCCGAGGAACTGTCGGCGGCGTATCCGATTCGCCGCGTCGCGCCGCACAAGGCGAGCGTGCCGCGCGGCGGCACTTATGTGTTCGTCGGCGCGCACTGGCGCAACCGTCTGTGGCCGTATTTCGCGGGCCGTCCCGAACGGCTCGTGTACGTGTTCAACACATTTCATCCGAAACTGCTCGCGCTCACGTCGACGCCGCAGCCGCTGTTGCGCTGGCCCGCGGCCGAGTACGTGCTGATCTCCGCGTTCCAGTCGCGGCTGCTTGGCGTGAAGGGCGAGATCCAGCCTTCGCCGATCGACATCAGCCGCTTTGCGCCGCGCGCGCATGAAGCGCATGCGCGACCCGTCGTCGGCCGCTTGAGCCGCGATACGTCCGACAAGCATCATCCCGACGACATCGCCGTCTACAAGACACTCGCCGCGCGCGGTTGCAAGCTGCTGTTGCAAGGCGCGACGACCCTGACGGGCGCGTTGCCGCAAGACGATTCGATCCGGCTTTTGCCCGAAGGTGCGATGTCCGCGCCGGACTTCCTGCACGAACTCGATATCTTTTACTACCGCACGGGCGAACACGTCGAAACGTTCGGCCGCGTGGTGCTCGAGGCAATGGCGTGCGGTTTGCCCGTCGTGTGTCACCGTCATGGCGGCTACATGGATGTCGTGCGGCACGGCGAGAACGGCTATCTGTTCGATACATCCGAAGAGGCGCTGGCGATACTCGATCAGTTGATCGAGCAACCGGCGTTGCGCGCGCAGATCGGCGCGGCCGCGCGCAAAACGGTCGAGCAGCTATATTCGCGCGAGGCGCTCGACGCGCGCACGGCGTTCTATCTACGCGACGCGACGCGATGAATTGCCGGGCCTTACCATTGCTTGCGAGTCTGGCCGGGGCGCAACCAAATCGTACGCACGCCGTGAGATGATGGCGACGGCGCAACTCGTGCCGCCGGCGCGAATGGCAAGAGAGCGGGCAGGATCAAGCAGGCAAGATCGACAAAAGGCACCGGCTGAACGACGCGTGTGCCACTGACGCAGCGAGCTGACGGTCCACAGCTACGCGAGCGCACTTCGTCATTGAGAGTTGAAGCACACATGCAACACGCCAGAAAAGATTCGTATCCGTTGATCCTTGCGCGAACTTTCGCGCTCGTCGCGCTGTTTGCCGTTCCGTTGTCCACTGCAGGCGTCAACATCGCGGCGTCGCTGTTTGCAGCGTGCGCGTTGCTGTCGCCAGAGGTTTGGCGCAACTGGCGTGCGATTTTCACGGACCGTGTCAGCGTCGCCGCGTTGCTGCTCGCCGCTGCGTTGGCGCTGAGCCTCGCGTGGACGAGCGCGGATCGCGGGCATGCGCTCGACTTCCTGATGAAGTACCGCAAGCTGATTTATCTGCCGCTGCTGATGCTGACGTTCCGCGATTGCCGTACGACGGCCTGGACGACCGTCGCGAAGTGGGCATTGTTCGGCGCGCTGACCTTTGCGTTGCTGCTGTCGTGTTCGAATTACGTTGGCTGGACTTCGATTGGCCCGTGGCATTCGGATACCGATCCCATCCGCCGCGCGTGGGTGTTCAAGGATCACATCGCCGCAGGGATCATGACGGCGCTGCTGTTCTACCTTGCGCTGAACTTCGCGAAGCATGCGCGTTCGCGTGCCGTGAAGGCCGTGCTCTATGTCGTCGCGCTGCTCGCGATCGTCAATGTGCTGTTGATGATGCAAGGGCGCACGGGGCAGATCATCGCGATGCTCTTCATTGTGATCTACGTCGTGACGTACTTCGTGTCGCTGCGCGGTATGAAGCCGTGGGTGCGATGGGGCAGTGGCGTCGTGCTGGTGGCCGTCGCGGGTAGCCTCGTCTACGCGGCGCTGCATTCTCACGGCTCGCGGCTCGCTGAAACGAATGACGAAATCAGCGCGTACGAGACGTCGAACAAGAACACATCGATGGGCGTGCGCATCGTGTTCTACCGGCGCAGCCTTGAACTGATAGGCGAGCGTCCTCTCATCGGTCATGGCGTGGGCACCGTGCAGGAAGAGTTCGATGCCTACGCGCGCAACGCCACGGGCGCGGCCGCCGCGACGGCGGGCAATCCGCACAACGAATTCCTGCTGATGGGGATTCAGCTGGGCGCACTCGGTATCGCGCTGTTTGTGTTCTTTCTCGTGCAGATCGGACGGTCCGCGCTCGAGTTGCGCGAGCCGGCGCGCACGATCGTCTTTGCTTATCTGTTCGCCTTTGCGATCGGCTGTTTTGCGAATTCGCTGTTGCTCAACTTTACCGAAGGCAATCTGTTTATTTTCCTCGTCGGTATCTTCCTGAGTTGTCGCAAAGGCACGCCGTCGAAAGCGGAAGAGCGTGTGGCTCGCTAAGCGTCGGCCCGGACGTTTCGAGCTTTGTCAAACCCCGCTCGTCACCAGCGACAGCACCGACAGATCGGGATGTGTGCCCTCGATGATGCTCTTGCCGATGTGCACGGCTTCGTCGCTGGCATCGTCGAGTGTTTTGAAAGACTCCTCGCCGTCGGCGTGAAATGGGACCGTGTGACCCGGCAGTTTCGGGTTCGCGCCGGGATGACAGACGTAGCCGATATAGGTGTAGCGCGCCGTGCCGTCTTTCAGCGACGGCGCGACGTGAATCTCGAAGCCTTCATAGTCGACTTGTTGCCAGCTCAGGGTTACGGCTTCGTCGCTCATGATCGCCTCCGTACGGCGCGTCGTGCGGCCTGAGGGTGACGGGCGGGGCCGACGCTTGCCGGTGTCGTGCGCCGCGGCGAGCGGCGCGAGTGGATAGGGATTGGGGATGGATGGGTACGGGGCGGCTCAGTGACGGTGCCGCAGGCGTTCCCACCAGCGATGCCCGTCGAGGCGACCCGGCATCCCGTCGCGATAGTGATGCTCGCGCCGCAACTGATGCGACAGCAGCGTCACGATCACCGCCAGCACGACGATGCCGACCACGATACCAACCATTGACTCAGCCATGACAGCCTCCGTCTATTGCAACTGCATACGGAAAGTCTAGTTGATTTGCCGGAAGAGGGCGCGGGATCGGCTGCCTCGCCTGTGAGGCGCCAGGCGCCAGGCGCCAGGCGCCGGTCAAACCCGTTTCGGTTTTCCCATTGACGCCGCTCGCGATCGATCGCTGTAACCTCTACACGGAAGCGATTGAAATTTCGTATCGCACATCGATGCGCGGCGCATCGGCAGGTCAGTTTTCGTCGTCGGAAAGCAGCGCTTCCAGGCCGAACAACCAGGCGATGCCGAAGGTCAGCATGCCCGCCGCCGTGCGTTTTCGCTGGGTGTTTTTCTCGTGAGCGGACGGACTGCAAAGCCCGTCGTAGCAAGGGCTCGGCAGGGGTGTCTGATCGTCGTTGTAGTCGTATTGTTCGGAGCGCATGTCGCCTCCCGCGTGCGGTGTCGATTGCGACCAAGCAAGCGATGTGCCCGACGGGTTGGCTTTGATGGACGGCGCGGTTACATCAGGACAATATCGTACTGCTCCTGACTAAGATTCGACTCGACCTGCAATGACACCGGCTTGCCGATGAAGTCGATCAGCATCGCCAGATGCTGGGATTCTTCCTCCAGGAACAGATCGATCACCTGCTGCGAAGCGACCACGCGAAACTCGCGCGGATTGAACTGACGCGACTCCCGCAGAATTTCACGCAGCACGTCATAGCAAACGGTGCGTGCCGTTTTCACCTGCCCTTTGCCCTGGCACACGGGACAAGGCTCGCACAGCACATGCGCGAGCGATTCGCGCGTACGCTTTCTGGTCATCTCGACGAGACCCAACTGCGAGAACCCGTTGACCGTCACACGCGTGCGGTCGCGCGCGAGCGCCTTCTTCAGTTCTCCAAGCACCTGATCGCGATGCTCGGTGTTCTCCATGTCGATGAAGTCGATGATGATCACGCCGCCCAGATTGCGCAGCCGCAATTGCCGCGCGATCGTATGCGCCGCTTCGAGGTTGGTCTTGAAGATCGTATCGTCGAAATTGCGCGCGCCGACATAGCCGCCCGTATTGACGTCGATGGTCGTCATCGCTTCCGTCTGGTCGATCACCAGATAGCCGCCCGACTTCAGATCGACACGCCGCGATAGCGCACGCTGGATTTCGGTCTCGATGTTGTACAGATCGAAGAGGGGGCGCTCGCCCGTGTAGTGATGCAGCTTCGACGAAACAGCGGGTGTGAACTCGGCCGCGAACTCCGTGAGCATCTGAAACGTCTCGCGAGAATCCACCTGAATGCGCGTGGTTTCGTCGTTGACGAAGTCGCGCAGCACGCGCTGCGCGAGATTCAGATCCTGATAGAGCAGGCTGGTGGGCGGCATGCGCTGCCCCTGCGAGAGTATCGTCGCCCACGTCTTGCGGAGATACGCGACGTCGGCGGCCAGCTCCTCGCTCGTCGCGTCTTCGGCGATGGTGCGCACGATATAGCCGCCCTTCTCGTCGACGGGCAGCACCGACGTGAGCCGCGCTCGCACGGCTTCGCGCTCCGCTTCGCTTTCGATCTTCTGCGAGATGCCGATATGCGGTTCCTGCGGCAGATAGACGAGCGTGCGCCCGGCGATGCTCACCTGTGTGGAGAGCCGCGCGCCTTTGGTGCCGATCGGATCCTTGACGACCTGAACCATCAAGGTTTGCCCTTCGAAAACGATCTTCTCGATGGGCTGATGCGGCACCTGTTGCTGCGGTTCACCCGCGAGCCGCGGATGCCAGATATCGGCGACGTGCAGAAACGCGGCACGTTCCAGACCGATGTCGATGAACGCGGACTGCATGCCCGGCAGCACACGCACAACCTTGCCGAGATAGACATTGCCGACCCGCCCGCGCGACAGCGTGCGTTCGACGTGAAGCTCCTGCACTGCGCCCTGCTGGACCAACGCTACGCGCGTCTCCTGTGGCGTAACGTTAATCAGGATTTCTTCGTTCATGGTGTTGTTCTAGAAGTCGATGCGCGCCGCACGTAGAAGGGCAGCGGTTTCAAACAATGGCAAACCCATGATACCTGAATAGGACCCGTCGATATGCTCGATGAACTCCGCGGCGCGCCCCTGAATGCCATACGCGCCTGCCTTGCCGAGCGGCTCGCCGCTTGCTGCGTAGCGGCGTAGCGCGTCGCTTTGCACTGCAGCAAAACGGACCCGCGACACGGAGAGCGCGGGCGCCAGCAATTCGCCTTGCGCATCGACGACGGCCACGGCCGTCAGCACTTCATGATCGCGGCCGATGAGGCGCGAGAGCATCGCCACGGCATCGTCGGTATCGATCGGCTTGCCGAGTATCGCATCGTCGATCGTGACGGTTGTATCGGCAACCAGAATGGGCGCATTCGCATGACCTCCCGCAACGAGCCGCGCGCGCGCCGCATGCGCCTTCGCGACGCACACGCGCATCACGTAGTCGTGCGCTCGCTCGCCCGGCAACTCGGCTTCGAGCGCTTCTGCGTCTTCATCGGGACGCGGCAGCAGCAGTTCGAAGCGTACGCCCAGTTGCGTCAGCAGTTCCTGACGGCGCGGGCTCTGCGATGCGAGATGGACGAACGGAAAAGCGGCACTCTGAATGGACATGGATCGGTCACCAGCGAAGAAGAACGGCGCGGCCTCGCAGCGCGACGCCGATAACAGGTGTTGAGCGTAACAGACAGGGAGGGCGGCGCGCACCCTGGCCGTCCGGCCAGGTTGTGCGCAGGGACGCGGAATCTGAAGATATCCGTATGTTCAGACGGAGGTCAGACCCGATGATACGGATGATTCTGCGTGATGGTCCACGCGCGATACAACTGTTCGGCAAGCAGTACGCGGACCATCGCGTGTGGCAGCGTGAGACTCGACACGCGCAGCAACATGTCGGCGCGCGCTTTCAGGTCGGGATCCAGCCCGTCGGCGCCACCGATCAGAAACGCGACGTCGCGTCCGTCCTGTTGCCAGGTCGGCAGAGCGTTCGCGAGCTGCATCGTCGTCCAGTCTTTGCCGCGTTCGTCGAGCGCAACGATGCGGGCATTCTTCGGCAGCGCCGCTTCGATCTTCTGCCGCTCGGACGCCATCACGCTTTCAGCGGAACGGCCCGACGAGCGCTGCTCCGGTTTGATTTCACGCAGTTCGATGCGCAGTTCGGGCGGCATGCGCTTCGCGTATTCATCGAAGCCCGTAGCGATCCAGTCCGGCATCTTGTGGCCGACCGCAAGGATATGCAGTTTCATTGGCGACCTCGCGCGGATTCAGTGCCGCGCACGACGGCGAGCACAAACCGTGGCTCGAACAGCGGCGTGCTCACGAACGGCGGCGAGCGGGTGCCTTGCGAGCCGGACGCGCAACGGGGGCTTCGTCTTCCTCGTCTTCGTCGTCGAGCGGCTCGGACGGACGCGCGCCTCCGAAGGGGTTCGGTGTCGACAGTTTCACGCGCACCGGCTTGTCGCCCCAGATCTCTTCGAGGTTGTAGTACTGGCGCAGCGCGGGTTGCAGGATGTGCACGACGGCATCGCCGCAATCCACCAGCACCCATTCGCCGATGTCTTCGCCTTCCGTGCTGATGATGTCGCCGCCCGCTTCCTTGACCTTCTCGCGCACGCTGGACGCGAGCGCCTTGGTCTGGCGGTTCGACGTGCCGCTCGCGACGATCACGCGGTCGAACAGTTCGGTGAGGTGGCTGGTGTTGAACACCCGGATGTCTTGCGCCTTGACGTCTTCGAGTCCGTCGACGATGGCACGTTGAAGCTTGCGTATATCCATGATTACCGATGGTACAGATGATGTTGAACAATATAGTCCCACACTGCCGTGGGGACATGATTCTGTGCAGATTGGCCGTCGCCGGCCGCTGCTGCGTTTTCGAGCGACGCGCGCAGGTGCGCGCGAATGTCGGTGGCCGATACGTCGAACGCCAGCGACGTATCGATCAGCAAATGCCCGGCCGGGGTCGCCTGCAGCGTGGCGGCGTCAGCCGCGCGTTGCGCGATTGCCGCTGCGACGGCGGGCGGCACGTCCGATACGTCGAAGCCCGGGCGCGTCGCCGCTGCGATATGCGCGTAGTCGAACAACTGCTGCCAGTCGCGCCAGGTGTCGAGCCGCACCAGCTGGTCCGCGCCGATCAGCAGCGAGATCGACGCGTCTTTTCCTTCGCGTTCGCGCCAGCGCCGCAACGTATCGACCGTGTAAGTCGGGCCGTCGTGCTCGATTTCATCCGTGGCGACACTGACCGTCACACCCGGCAGCGTCAGCGACGCGGCGGCCGCGCGGGTCATGGCGAGCCGGTGCCCGGCCGCCGACACATCCGCTTTCTGCCACGGCTGACCGGCCGGCATCAGCACGAGTTCGGTCAGATCGAGCGCACCGGCGAAACGCCGTGCGAGCGCGAGGTGGCCGTCGTGGATGGGATCGAACGTGCCGCCGAGTATGCCGATGCGGCGCAATGTGCGTTTCAGCGCGACGGTTTGAGCGGTCGGATTCAGTTGCGGTTCCTTTGCCTGTCGGTTGGAGAGGGGGCGGCGCGGCGGAGCGCGTCAGACCCACTCGCGCTGCACGAGAAAGTCGCTGTAGAGGCGCGCTTCCGGCGTGCCCGGCTGGGGCTGCCAGTTGTAGCGCCAGTTCACGACGGGCGGCATCGACATCAGAATCGATTCCGTACGTCCCCCGCTTTGCAGCCCGAACAGTGTGCCACGGTCGAACACGAGGTTGAATTCGACGTAACGGCCGCGCCGGTACGCCTGGAAGTCGCGCTGGGCCTCGCCGTACGGCATGTTGCGGCGCTTCTCGATGACGGGCAGATACGCATTCAGGAACGCATCGCCAACGCTCTTGACCATCGCGAACGATTTGTCGAAGCCCGGCTCCGAGAAATCGTCGAAGAAAATCCCGCCGATGCCGCGCGGCTCGTTACGATGCTTCAGGAAGAAGTAGTCGTCGCACCAGCGCTTGAAGCGCGGGTAGAGGTCGTCGCCGTACGGTTGCAGCGCGTCGCGGCAGACCCGGTGGAAATGCTGCGCGTCTTCCTCGAACCCGTAGTAGGGCGTCAGATCCATGCCGCCGCCGAACCAGAACACGGGCGCTTCGCCCGCTTTCGTCGCGACCAGGAGGCGCACATTCATGTGAACGGTCGGACAGTACGGGTTGCGCGGATGCAACACGAGCGACACGCCCATCGCTTCGAAGCCGCGCCCTGCCAGTTGCGGACGCAGTGCGCTCGCCGAGCCGGGCAGTGCATCGCCTTGGACATCCGAGAAGCCGATGCCCGCGCGTTCGAAAAACGCGCCGTCTTCCAGAATGCGCGTGCAGCCGCCGCCGCGCAGTTTCTCGCCGGGCGCGCGCTGCCAGCTGTCGGTGGCGAGCGGTGTGCCGTCGAACGCACCGAGCGCGTCGGCGATCCGCGTCTGCAAGCCTTGCATCCAGGAGCGGACGGTCTGGGTATCGTGAGCGTCGTGAATCGAGTCGATCATGATATGTGGGGCGCGGCAGCCGGAATACGCTGGCGCGGTCGGGATTCAATGGGACGGATTGGGCGCTATGCGCCGTTCGCGGCACATGGTCGGGCGGTTGCCGGCGCTGTTCAGCCGGGGCGCACCCCTCGCGGCAGAAATCGGCCGACAGACCCAAGTGTAGCGCCGGCGCGGCCATATGGCCCCGGAGGGCTGTTTCGCGGGTCCGGGCAGGGTGCCCCGGACGCCGCGCCGGAACGCGCTTCGGCGCGGAAAATGGCCGGTTTAGCCGTGCTTGCGGTTGGCCGCGCGATAACCGATGTCGCGGCGATACTGCATGCCGTCGAACGAAATATGGTTGATCGCCTCGTAAGCGACCGACTGCGCGCTGCGCACGGAATCCGCCAGCCCGACGACGCACAGCACGCGTCCGCCCGAGGTCGTCAGCTTGCCGTCCGTGAGCGTCGTGCCTGCATGGAACGTCACCGCGTCCGCCGTCTCCGCCGGAATGCCGCTGATGAAATCGCCCTTGCGCGGCGCTTCCGGATAATCGTGCGCGGCGAGCACCACGCCCAGCGCGGTGCGGCGGTCCCATTCCAGTTCCACCGTGTCCAGGGTGCCCGCGATCGCCTGCTCGACGACCTTCGAGAAGTCACCCTTCAGGCGCGCCATGATCGGCTGTGTTTCCGGGTCGCCCATCCGGCAGTTGAATTCGAGCGTCTTCGGGTTGCCTTGCGCGTCGATCATCAGGCCGGCGTACAGGAAGCCCGTGAAGCGGATGCCTTCTTTCTCCATGCCGCGCACCGTCGGCAGGATGATTTCACGCATCACGCGTGCGTGGAGTTGCGGCGTGACGATGGGCGCGGGCGAGTAGGCGCCCATGCCGCCCGTGTTCGGGCCCTGATCGCCGTCCAGCAGACGCTTGTGGTCCTGGCTCGAGGCCAGCGCCAGCACGTTCTTGCCGTCCACCATCACGATGAAGCTCGCTTCTTCGCCCGCCAGGAACTCTTCGATCACGACGCGCGCGCCCGCGTCGCCGAGCTTGTTGTCCGACAGCATCATGTCGACGGCGTGGTGTGCCTCGTCGAGCGTCAGCGCGACGACCACGCCCTTGCCGGCTGCAAGGCCATCGGCCTTGATGACGATGGGTGCGCCCTTCGCGTCGATGTACGCATGCGCGGCCGCCACGTCGGAGAAGGTCTCGTACTCGGCCGTCGGAATTGCGTGGCGCTTCATGAACGCCTTCGCGAAGTCCTTCGAGCTTTCGAGCTGCGCCGCTTCCCTGGACGGGCCGAAGATCTTCAGGCCGCGCGCGCGGAAGATGTTGACGATGCCCGCTGCGAGCGGCTGTTCCGGGCCCACCAGCGTGAACGCGATCTGTTCCTTCTCGACGAAGTCGGCGAGTGCGTTCGGATCGGTGATGTCGATGTTGCGCAGGCGGTCGTCCTGCGCGGTGCCGCCGTTGCCCGGCGCGACATAGACGAGCTGCACGCGCTGCGACTGCGCGAGCTTCCATGCGAGCGCATGTTCGCGACCGCCGGAACCGACGACGAGTAACTTCATGTGATTCCCCGAATACTAAAAACCGTGAACGTCCCGCGCACTGGCGCGGGACGTGGATATCCATCTCTACCATCGCACAACGCGAACGCGTTGCCTGTGAGACAGGCCGCAAAGCCGTACGTTGTGGCGGAAAAAGCCGCGAAATATGCGGCCAAGGTATGCAGCCGGCCGCACGCGGTCATTCATACGAAACGCCCGTGCTGCGAGCGGGAGGAGCGCTGCGACGGCTCACGTGCGGGACAGGCCCGACGCGCGGCCGGCGCGCTCACTCCATGCGTCATTCGTCGGCGATTGCCGCGTTCGTATAAACCTCTTGCACGTCGTCCAGATTTTCCAGCGCGTCGAGCAGCTTTTGCATCTTGACGGCGTCATCGCCGGTGAATTCGACTTCCGTTTGCGGCTTCATCGTCACTTCCGCGAGTTCCGCCTTGAAGCCGGCGGCTTCGAGCGCGGTCTTGACCTTGGAGAAGTCGTTCGGCGGGCAGATCACTTCGATACTGCCGTCCTCGTTCGTGACGACGTCGTCGGCGCCCGCTTCGAGCGCGGCGTCCATCAGCTTGTCTTCGGGCGTGCCGGGCGCGAACAGGAATTGGCCGACGTGATCGAACATGAACGACACCGAGCCGTCCGTGCCCATGTTGCCGCCAAACTTCGAGAACGCGTGACGCACTTCCGCTACGGTGCGCGTGCGGTTGTCCGTCATCGTATCGACGATGATGGCTGCGCCGCCGATGCCGTAGCCTTCGTAGCGGATTTCCTCGTAGTTCGCGCCATCGACGCCGCCGACGCCGCGCTGGATCGCGCGGTTGATGTTGTCCTTCGGCATATTGGCGTCGTACGCCTTGTCGACTGCGAGCCGCAGACGCGGGTTCGAGTCGATGTCGCCGCCGCCCATGCGGGCCGCGACCTGGATTTCCTTGATGAGCCGCGTCCAGACCTTGCCTTTCTTGGCATCGGCCGCTGCTTTCTTATGCTTGATGTTGGCCCATTTCGAATGACCCGCCATACCTTTCTCCGTGGCGCGCGCCAGCGGGGCGCACGCAGTGTGCAAATGTCGTCAGTCCCGTCGCACCCTGTGCCTTTCACGCTGCTTTGGCGGCCATGTCTCGACGTGCGCCAGGAACCCGGGCGCTGCGGGGTGATGCCGCGCGAGCGTTGCAGGATCGACGGAAGCGGGCGGAGCGTTAAGCGTCGCCGCTGGTCACGGCCGGCAAGTTGGTGAAGGGTGGACTGCCCGTGTTTCAGGGGCAGACAGCGATTTTATCATGGAGGGGAGAGGGTTTTTGCCTGCGGCGCGGCTTTGCCTTCCGGTTTGGTTTTTTTGCTGGTATCCGCGTTGTGTTTTGATTTTCGCTGGCATCCGCGATTTCCAGCGCTGGCATCCGCGGTTTGCTTCTGGTTTGCTAGTGTTGCCCCTGTGCGGGGCGGCACTTACTTTCTTTGCCGCCGCAAAGAAAGTAAGCAAAGAAAGCGGGCTCACACCGCTAGCCCTTGTTTTTGCCTGCGGGCCCCCGACAGTTCTTACGCTTCAGGCGGCAACGCGCTGATTTGCGCCCGTTGCCAGCGTGCTAACTCAAGCATCACCCGCTTCACACTCTCGCGTCACGGGCCGCGTTACCAGGCGTCCACTGCCGCCCAGGTGGCAAACTGTGTGTAGGCCATCGCGCCGGAAGTGCACCACTCCGGACGGAACAGCGGGATCGGTGTCGTAGGAGCGCGAACGCACGCGCTGCGACAACCTACACACAGTTTGCCACCTGGGCGGCACAAACCATTCGCTGCCGCTCGCTGCGCTACGGGTGATTGAAGAGGGTGATGCGCCTGTTCAAGGCGCTGGCAACGGGCACAAAACAAAGTGTTGCCGTGTGAAGTGCGGGACCCGTTGGGGGCCCGCAGGCAAGAACATGGGCTGGCGGTGTTAGCCCGCTTTCTTTGCTTACTTTCTTTGCGGCGGCAAAGAAAGTAAGTGCCGCCCCGCACAGGGGCAACACTAGCAAACCAGAAGCAAAACGCGGATGCCAGCGCAACACAACGCGAAAGCCAGCGAAAACCAAAAACCAAAAACCAAGAACCAAACCGGCAAAGCCCGCGCCTCGAAGGCACAAACCTTAATTCTTGGTCCCAAACAACCGATCCCCGGCATCGCCGAGACCCGGAATAATGTACGCATGCTCGTTCAGATGCGAATCGAGCGAAGCCACAAACAGCTTCACATCGGGATGCGCATCCTGAAACACTTTCACGCCCTCGGGCGCGGCGACGAGCGCCAAAAACGAAATGTTCTCGCCCGCGACACCGCGGCGCTTCAGCACATCGATCGCATGCACGGCCGAATACCCCGTCGCAACCATCGGATCGCACAGGATGAAAATCCGGTCCTCGAGATCCGGCAGGCGCACCAGATACTCGACAGGGCGATGATCGTCGTCGCGATACACGCCGATATGACCGACCCGCGCCGACGGAATCAGCTCGAGCAGGCCGTCCGACATGCCGACGCCCGCCCGCAGCACGGGCACGATCGCGAGCTTCTTGCCGGCGATCACGGGCGCGTCGATGTCGACGAGCGGCGTGCTCACGCGACGCGTCGTCATCGGCAGGTTGCGGGTGATTTCATAGCCCATCAGCAGCGTGATCTCGCGCAGCAACTCGCGGAACGTCCGCGTGGACGTGTCGCGGTCGCGCATGTGCGACAGCTTGTGCTGGATCAGCGGGTGATCGAGGATGAAAAGATTGGGAAAACGGCTGTCCTGAGTCATGACGGGGCGCCTCGCGGCGAAGTTGGGCTGGCTGATGATCGTCTGGGGACGTTCTGGCAATTCTCTGGCGCGGCGCTCACGCGGCCCACAAGGGCGGCGGTGCGCACTGCGCCGTGACTGGGAGTTTACCGGAAGGGACGGCGCCTGATGAAAGGTATTGCAGCCAGGCCCGGCAGCGCCGCGTCGATTCTTCTAGAATCGGGGGACAGTTGACCGACCACCCCGGCGCAATACGCGGCAGCTTGGCCGCGTCGCGCGCACGACAACAGGAATAAGCACATGGATCTGGGCATCGCAGGAAAAACCGCGCTGGTGTGCGCGGCGAGCAAGGGATTGGGGCGCGGCTGCGCCGAGGCGCTCGCGGCCGAAGGCGTGAACGTGACGATCGTCGCGCGCACCGCTGAAACGCTCGAAGCGACGGCGGCCGCCATCCGCGCGAACGCGGGCGTCGACGTGCAGGCCGTGGCCTGCGACATCACTACGCCCGAAGGCCGCGCCGCGGCGCTCGCCGCCTGCCCGCAGCCGGACATCCTCGTCAACAACGCGGGCGGCCCGCCACCCGGCGACTTCCGCAACTTCACGCACGACGACTGGATCCGCGCGCTCGAAGCGAACATGCTGACGCCGATCGAACTGATTCGCGCGACCATCGACGGAATGATGTCGCGCGGCTTCGGGCGCGTGGTGAACATCACGAGTTCGTCGGTGAAGGCGCCCATCGACGTGCTCGGTCTGTCGAACGGCGCGCGCTCGGGGCTGACGGGCTTCGTCGCGGGCGTCGCGCGCAAGGTCGCGCCGAACGGCGTGACGATCAACAACCTGCTGCCGGGCATTTTCGACACGGACCGCATCGCCGTGACGTTCGACGCCGCGGCAAAAACGCAGAACATCTCCGTCGACGAAGCGCGCAAGCAGCGCATGGCGACGATTCCGGCGCGCCGCTTCGGCACACCGGACGAGTTCGGCCGCGCCTGCGCGTTCCTGTGCAGCGTGCACGCGGGCTATATCACGGGACAGAACTGGCTGATCGACGGCGGCGCTTACCCGGGCACGTACTGACGTGCCGCGCCGCGGCACATCGCGAACACCCATAACGACAACACACGACGACAACACAAGAGGAGCAACGACATGACAACACGCGTCGCGCTGATCGCGCACGATCACAAGAAGGACGACATCGTCAAACTGGCGGGGGAGTACGTCGACACGCTCGCACGCTGCGAGTTGCTCGCGACGGGCACGACGGGAGGCCGCATCGCCGATACGCACGGTCTGAAGGTCGAGCGGATGCTGTCCGGTCCGCATGGCGGCGACCTGCAGATCGGTGCACAACTGGCCGAAGGCCGTGTCGACATGGTGATCTTCCTGCGTGACCCGATGACGCCGCAGCCGCATGAACCCGATATCAACGCTCTGGTCCGTGCGTGCGACGTCCACAACGTGCCCTGTGCCACGAATATCTCGACGGCACGGATGATCCTCGACGTGTTGACGCTGCGTCTCGCGCAGCAGGTCTGATGGCGTCGTCCGATTTCATTCACGCAATGCGCGCCACTCGGGCGCGAACGAATCTGGAGACAACATGACCAAGGCAATTCGATTCGACAAGACGGGCGGCCCGGAAGTGATGAAGTGGGTCGACGTCGAGGTGGGCGAACCGGGCAATGGCGAGATCCGCATCAGGCAGCATGCTGTCGGCCTGAACTATATCGACGTGTATTTCCGCACCGGGCTGTATCCGCTGCCGCTGCCGGGCGGGCTCGGCATGGAAGCGGCGGGCGAGGTGGTCGCGGTCGGTCCGGACGTGACGGACGTGAAAGTGGGCGAGCGCGTCGCGTATGTCGCGCGGCCGCCGGGCGCGTACGCGCAGGAGCGCGTGCTGTCCGCGGCGCAGGTCGTGAAGCTGCCTGACGCGATCGGCTATGAAGAGGCGGCCTCCGTCATGTTGCAGGGCTTGACCGCCCAATATCTGCTGCGCCGCACGTACCCGGTCAAGCAGGGCGACACGATTCTGATCCAGGCGGCCGCGGGCGGCGTCGGCCTGCTCGTGTGCCAGTGGGCAAAGGCGCTGGGCGCGACAGTGATCGGCACGGTCAGCTCCGACGAGAAGGCGGAGATCGCGCAGGCGCACGGCTGCGACTATCCCATCGTCTATACGCGCGAGAACTTCACGAAGCGCGTGCGCGAAATCACGAACGGCGCAGGCGTGCCCGTCGTGTACGACTCGATCGGCAAGGATACCTTTACGGCCTCGCTCGACTGTCTTGCGCCGCTCGGGATGTTCGTGAGCTTCGGCAATGCGTCGGGCCCGCTGCCGCCCATTGATTCGTCGGAGTTCGCCGGGCGCGGCTCGCTCTTCTTCACGCGGCCAACCCTCTTCACCTATATGGGCAAGCGTAGCGACTACGACGCGATGGCGGCCGAACTGTTCGACGTGATCGGCTCGGGCAAGGTGAAGACGAGCATCAATCAGCGCTATGCGCTGTCAGATGTCGGCAAGGCGCACGCCGATCTGGAGGCACGGAAAACGACGGGGTCGACGGTTTTGCTGCCTTGAGGATTTTCGCCTCGCGACCATGCATGTTGCATGGGGCGCGAGATTGACGCGCGTATGCGGCCAGTTGTATCCAGTCGGCGTACGCGCGTCAACCCACAGTTGGTGCGCCGGGCGACGCCCCGACAATCGATGTGGTGCCATACATCAAGCAATGCGCATCGTGTTTACCTCCAGCTGACTATATACTTCTGCGGCGACTCGAAGTTCGCATTAAATGATTGGTTGTACTTATCTATAAATTGATTCGGTATCCATACTTATAAAAACGCCAATGAAACTGTTAGCCAGCCTCATCACCCTGTCTTTTTTTGCAGTCGCTCACGCGCAACCTGTGCCGGCGTCGAGCGCTCCCAGCGCCGGCTCGGACATTGCGTCAAAGGACGCAACGGCAGCCACGCTGCGCGCGAACGACCAGATACGCTCCCAGCTGAACTTCTCCGACCGGCGCGACTTCGACGATGCACGGCGCGGCTTCATCGCCACCCTGCCGCAGCCGGTGCTCAAAGGCAGCGGCGGGCGCACCGTCGTCGATCTGACGAAATACGACTTCCTGCGCAACACTGACGCCGCGCCGCCCACGGTCAATCCGAGCCTGTGGCGTCAGGAGCAGATTCTGGCCATCCACGGCCTGTTCAAGGTGGTGGACGGCATCTATCAGGTTCGCAACATCGACCTGGCCAACATCACCTTCGTGCGCGGCAAGACGGGCTGGATCGTCGTCGATACGGGCAGCTCCGAGGAAAGCGCGAAGGCAGCGCTCGATCTCATCAACGACAAGGTGGAGCGCCTGCCTGTCTCGGCCGTCATCATTACGCACAGCCATGTGGATCACTTCAGCGGCTTGCGCGGCGTCGTCAGCGAGCAGGACGTCCGCTCCGGCAAAGTGAAGCTGATCGCACCCGATGGCTTCATGGAAGAGGCCGTCAGCGAGAACGTATTCGCGGGCAACGCGATGAGCCGTCGCGCGTCGTACATGTACGGCGATCTGCTGCCGAAGAGCCCGCGCGGCACGGTCGGCAGCGGGCTCGGGCTCGTCAACGCGACGGGCACGCTGACCCTGCTGCAGCCGAATACGCTGGTGCACAAGACGGGCGAAAAGCTCACGGTGGACGGCATCGATGTCGTGTTCCAGATGGCGCCCGGCACGGAAGCGCCTGCGGAAATGCTGTTCTACTTCCCGCAATACAAGACGCTCGACGTCGCCGAGGACGCGACCCATTCGCTGCACAATCTGCTGACGCTGCGCGGCGCGAAGGTCCGCGATGCGGGGAAATGGGCAGAAGCGCTCGACCAGACCATCGACATGTTCGGCGGCGACGTCGCGGTGTCGATGGCCAGCCACCACTGGCCGCAATGGGGCAACGACCGCGTCGTCGAACATCTGAAGAAGCAGCGCGATCTGTACAAGTACATCAACGACCAGACGCTGCGCATGGCGAACGAAGGCCTGACGATGCACGAAATCGCCGAACAGTTCGTGCTTCCCGATGCGCTCGCGAAGGAGTTCTACAACCGCGGCTACTACGGCAATCTGAAGCACGACGTTCGCGCGACCTATCAGATGTATCTCGGCTGGTGGGACGCGAACCCGGCGAACCTCGATCCGCTGCCGCCGGCGGAGGAAGCGAAGCGCTACGTCGACCTGATCGGCGCGGACAACATCATGGCCAACGCGCGCAAGGCGTTCGAGCAAGGCGACTATCGCTGGGTCGCGACGATCACGAGCAAACTCGTGTTCGCGCAACCGGAAAACCAGGCGGCGCGCCAGCTCGAGGCCGATGCGCTCGAGCAGCTCGGCTATCAGACCGAGTCGGGACCGGTGCGCAACGTGTACCTGACTGGCGCGGAAGAACTGCGCAACGGCATCCGCAAGATGGCTGCGCCTAACACCGCAGCGCCCGACATCATCGCGGCCATGACGACGGACATGTTCCTCGACTTCCTCGCGATTCATCTGAACGGCCCGCGCGCCGCCGACGTCCATTACACGTTCAACCTCGTGCTGCCCGACGCGAACGAGCGCTACGCGGTCACGGTCGAAAACGGCGTGATGATCCACAGCAAGGGCAAGACGCTGCCGAATGCCGACGCAACCATCACTTTCGACCGTTCTACACTGGATGACATCGCGCTCGGCAAGCTGCGCCTGACGGATCTCGCGGATAGCGGGAAAGTGAAGTTCGAGGGCGACAGGGCCGGGTTCAAGGCGCTGCTCGGACTGTTCGACAAGTTCGACTACTGGTTCGCGATCACGACGCCGTAACGGACTGCGCTTCGATTGCTGCGCGTAGGGGAGGGAGCCATCGGTGGTAGCCGGTGGCTCCCTCTGTCGTTTACGCGTTTTTTACACGGCCCATCCAATCTTTGACCAGCCCTTTACGCCGATCGGCATAACGTTGCGCACATCCATCGTCCAACAAATGGAGAACATGAAATGGATGTGCTGTACGTCGGGGGTATCGCGCTTTTTGCTGCGCTGACCTTTGGATTGATCGCCGGGTGCGAGAAGCTGACGCGCTACGGCCGTGGTCAGGGAGCGCGCTCATGAACTGGATGCTCTGGCTCTCGGGCGCGGCGACCGCGCTGCTGTTCGCCTATCTCGTCTATGCGCTGCTGCGCGCGGAGGACATTGAATGAACCTCAACAATGTCCTGCAGCCAGCGCTCTTCATTGTCGTGCTGCTAGCGGCCGCCGTGCCCGTTTCGCGCTATCTGTCGCGCGTGATGGACGGCACCTCGCGCGTGGTCAAACTGGGCGGCCCCGTCGAGCGAGTGCTGTACCGTCTCGCGGGCGTCGATCCATCGCAGGAAATGGGTTGGAAGCACTACGCGATCGCCACGCTCGCGTTCAATCTGCTCGGCGTCGTGTTTCTGTATGTGCTGCTGCGCGTGCAGGGCTGGCTGCCCGGCAATCCGCAGCAGTTCGGCGCGATGACCGTCGACGGTGCGTTCAACACCGCGATCAGCTTCGTCACCAACACGAACTGGCAGGACTACACGCCGGAACAGACGGTCGGCTATCTGACGCAGATGCTCGGTTTCACGGTGCAGAACTTCTTGTCGGCGGCGACGGGCATCGTCGTCGTGATCGCGCTGGTGCGCGGTTTCGCGCGCCACACCGCGCAGACCATCGGCAACTTCTGGGTCGACATCACGCGCGTGACGCTCTACGTGCTGCTGCCGATGGCGGCCGTCATCGCCGCGCTGCTGATGAGCCAGGGCGTGATCCAGAACTTCAAGTCCTATGAAGACGTGCCGACGCTGCAGACCACCACGTACGCCGCGCCGAAAATGGATGCGCAGGGCAATCCCGTGAAGGACGCGAAGGGCAACCCCGTGACCGTCGATACACCTGTGAAGTCGCAGACCATCGCGATGGGCCCCGTCGCCTCGCAGGAAGCGATCAAGATGCTCGGCACGAACGGCGGCGGCTTCTTCAACGGCAATTCCGCGCATCCGTACGAGAACCCGACACCGTTCGCGAACTTCGTGCAGATCTTCTCGATCCTGATCATTCCCGCTGCGTTGTGTCTGGTGTTCGGCCGCATGATCGGCGATCGCCGGCAAGGCATCGCGGTGCTCGCGGTGATGACGATCGCGTTCGCCGTCTGTGTCGCGAGCGAGATCGGCGCCGAACAGGGCGGCAATCCCCTCTTTACGTCGCTGCATGTCGACCAGTCCGCGAGCGCGTTGCAGGCGGGCGGCAACATGGAAGGCAAGGAGACGCGCTTCGGCATCGCGCAGTCGGGCATCTTCACGGTCGCGACGACGGCGGCTTCTTGCGGCGCTGTCGCCAATACGCACGATTCGCTCACGCCGCTCGGCGGCCTCGTGCCGATGCTGCTGATGCAACTCGGTGAAGTGATCTTCGGCGGCGTGGGTTCGGGTCTCTACGGGATGCTGGTGTTCGCGCTGCTCGCGGTGTTCGTCGCGGGGTTGATGATCGGGCGGACGCCGGAATACGTCGGCAAGAAGATCGAAGCGTATGAGATGAAGATGGTGTCGATCGTCGTGCTGCTCACGCCGCTGCTCGTGCTCGTCGCGACGTCGATCGCGGTGCTCACGGACGCGGGCAAGGCGGGCATCCTGAATCCGGGCGCGCATGGCTTCTCGGAGATTCTCTACGCGTTCAGTTCGGCGGCGAACAACAACGGCAGTGCGTTCGCGGGCCTCACGGTGAGCACGCCGTTCTACAACTGGCTGACGGCGATCGCGATGTGGTTCGGCCGCTTCGGCACGATCGTCCCGGTGCTCGCGATTGCCGGCTCGCTCGCCGCCAAGAAACGCATTGCCGTGACGGGCGGCACGCTGCCGACGCACGGACCGCTCTTTGTCGTGCTGCTGCTCGGCACGGTGCTGCTGGTCGGCGCGCTCACCTACGTGCCCGCGCTCGCCCTCGGCCCCGGCGTCGAACATCTGATGATGATCGCGGGTCATTGATACGCCACACGCGACATACGAAGGCGCAAAAAACAGGCGAAGCAATTAGAGGAAGAAATGACTGACCATTCCGCCACCCGGTCCATGTTCGATCCGGCGCTCGTGCGCCCGGCGATCGTGGACTCGTTCAAGAAACTCAAGCCGCACACGCAGTTCCGCAACCCGGTGATGTTCTGCGTGTACGTCGGCAGCATCCTGACGACGATCCTCTGGATCGCCGCGCTGATCGGCCAGGCCGAGGCGCCCGCGGGCTTCATTCTCGCGGTGTCGCTGTGGCTGTGGTTCACGGTGCTGTTCGCGAACTTTGCCGAGGCGCTCGCGGAAGGGCGCTCGAAAGCGCAGGCGGCATCGCTGCGCAGCGCGAAGAAAGACGTGATGGCGAAGAAGCTCAATGAGCCGCATCCGAAGTCGCCGATTCGCATCATGACGGCCTCGGACCTTCGCAAGGGCGATGTCGTGCTCGTCGAAACGGGCGACGTGATTCCCGCCGACGGCGAAGTGATCGAGGGTGTCGCGTCCGTTGACGAATCGGCCATCACGGGTGAATCCGCGCCCGTGATCCGCGAATCGGGCGGCGACTTTTCGTCGGTGACGGGCGGCACGCGCGTGCTGTCGGACTGGATCGTCGTGAAGGTGACGGCCAATCCGGGCGAGGCGTTTCTCGACCGCATGATCGCGATGGTCGAAGGCGCGAAGCGTGCGAAGACGCCGAACGAAATCGCGCTGACCATTTTGCTCGTCGCGTTGACCATCGTGCTGCTGCTTGCGACGGCCACGCTGCTGCCGTTCTCGATGTTCTCCGTCGAAGCAGCGAAGGCTGGACACGTGGTGACGATCACTGCGCTCGTCGCGCTGCTCGTGTGCCTGATTCCGACGACGATCGGCGGTCTGTTGTCCGCGATCGGCGTGGCGGGCATGAGCCGGATGATGCAGGCCAACGTGATCGCCACGTCGGGCCGCGCCGTCGAAGCCGCAGGCGACGTCGATGTGCTGCTGCTGGACAAGACGGGCACGATCACGCTCGGCAACCGTCAGGCATCGGCGTTCATACCTGCTTCGGGCGTCGCGGAAGAAGCGCTCGCGGATGCGGCGCAGCTGTCGTCTCTGTCGGACGAAACGCCGGAAGGCCGCAGCATCGTCGTGCTTGCGAAGCAGCGCTTCAATATCCGCCAGCGCGACATGGCCACGCTGCATCCCGTGTTTCTCGCATTTAGCGCACACACGCGCATGAGTGGCGTCGATCTGCCCGGCCGCGAAATCCGCAAGGGCGCGGCGGACGCCGTCAAGCACTACGTCGAAGCGCACGGCGCCCAGTTCCCCGCTTATGTCGCGAATGCGGTGTCGGACGTCGCGCGACGCGGCAGCACGCCGCTCGTGGTGGCGGAGAAGGCGGAAGGCGCTGCGCGCGTGCTTGGCGTGATCGAACTGAAGGACGTGGTGAAGGGCGGCATCAAGGAGCGCTTTGCCGAACTGCGCAAGATGGGCATCAAGACCGTGATGGTGACGGGCGACAACCGTTTGACGGCGGCCGCGATTGCTGCGGAAGCGGGTGTCGACGATTTCCTCGCCGAAGCCACGCCGGAAACGAAGCTCGCGACGATCCGCGCGCATCAGGCGGAAGGGCGCCTTGTCGCGATGACGGGCGACGGCACCAATGACGCACCCGCGCTCGCGCAGGCCGACGTCGCCGTTGCGATGAACACGGGCACGCAGGCCGCGAAGGAAGCGGGCAACATGGTCGACCTCGATTCGAATCCGACCAAGCTGATCGAGATCGTCGAGATCGGCAAGCAGATGCTGATGACGCGCGGTTCGCTGACGACGTTCTCGATCGCGAACGACGTCGCCAAGTATTTCGCGATCATTCCGGCGGCGTTCGCGACCACGTATCCGGCATTGAACGCAGTGAACGTGATGCATCTGGCGACGCCGACGTCCGCGATCATGTCGGCCGTGATCTTCAACGCGCTGATCATCGTGCTGCTGATTCCTCTGGCGCTGAAGGGTGTGAAGTACCGGCCGCTCGGCGCGGCGATCCTGCTGAGGCGCAATCTGCTGATCTATGGACTTGGCGGCATCGTGGTGCCGTTCATCGGGATCAAGCTGATCGACATGGTGCTGGCCGCGTTCGGCTGGGTGTGAGTGCTACGCGAGCTTTGAATAGAGAACAAGGAAGCTGAATCATGAAATCGCTTTTTCGCCCGATGGTTGTGATCTTCGCCGTGCTGGCGGCGCTCACGGGGCTGGCGTATCCCGCCGTGATGACGGCGTTCGGCCAGGCCGTTTTTCATAACGAAGCCAACGGCAGCATGATCGAGCAGAACGGCAAGGTGGTCGGCTCGCGGCTGATCGGCCAGCAGTTCGATGCGCCGCAGTACTTCTGGGGGCGGTTGTCGGCGACGTCGCCGATGCCGTACAACGCTCAGGGGTCGAGCGGCTCGAACTTGGGGCCGATCAATCCGGCTCTCGCCGATGAAGTGAAGGGGCGGCTCGATGCCTTGAAGGCGGCTGGGCATCAGCCTGCTGGTGTGGCTGTTCCTGTCGATCTCGTGACTTCTTCAGGCAGTGGCCTTGATCCTGAGATTTCGCCTGCGGCCGCGGCTTATCAGATTGAGCGGGTTGCTGCCGCACGGAAGATGAATGTGAACGATGTCGCGGCGTTGGTGGACCGCTATACGCGCGGTCGGCAGTTTGGGGTCTTCGGCGAGGCGCGGGTGAATGTGCTTGAGCTCAATCTCGCGTTGGATGACGCGCAGCGTGGTTAGTGGTTTTTGATGTCTGCGACGCAAGCGCCATGTTTGCCTTCTCGGCGCGGGCTACGCCTTTTGGTTTTTGCTCTGCGCTTTCGCTGGCCTCCGCGGTTTGCTTCTGGTTTGCTGGCGTTGCCCCTGTGCGGGGCGGCACCTACTTTTCTTTGCAGCGGCAAAGAAAAGTAGGCAAAAGAAAGCCGCTCACCCCGCTAGCTCTTGTGCTTGCCTGCGGGCCCCCAACGGGTCCCGCACTTCGCGCGGCAACGCGCTAATTTATGCTCGTTGCCAGCGCTCTTATAACCGCATCACCCACTTCACACTCCCGCGTCACCGACCGCATTACCAGGAAGTCCACGGCCGCCCAGGTGGCAAACTGTGTGTAGGTCGTCGCGATCAAAGTGCACCACTCCGGACTGAACTTCGAGATCGGTGTCGTAGGATCGCCAACGTGTACGGTGCGACCGCCTACACGCAGTTTGCCACCTGGGCGGCGCAGACGAGTCGCTGCCGCTGGATGTGCTACGGGGGATTGAAGCGGGTGATGCGTCTGTTCAGGGCGCTGGCAACGGGAGGAAAGAAGTATGTTGCCGCGTGGGGCGTAAGAACTGTCGGGGGCCCGCAGGCAATCACTGGCACTGGCGGGGTTAGCGGCTTTCTTTTGCCTACTTTTCTTTGCCGCTGCAAAGAAAAGTAGGTGCCGCCCCGCACAGGGGCAACGCCAGCAAACCAGAAGCAAAAACGCGGATGCCAGCGAAAGCAAAAAGCCGAAGGCAAGACCGAAACCCAAAGGCGAAGCCCGCGCCGAGAAGGCCAGACTGGCGCCTGCGTCGCAGACAAGAAAAAACCCAAAAACCATGTCACCATACCCGCACGAAAGTGCATAACCACCCACTATGCCCCGCCCCGACCCCGACGAGCTCCTCGACAAACTCCAGCGAGAAGAAGAAAAACGCCAGCGCGGCAAGCTCAAGATCTTCTTTGGCGCATCAGCCGGCGTCGGCAAGACCTATGCAATGCTGCAAGCAGCAAAACGCCGCAAGGAAGAGGGCATCGACGTCGTCGTCGGCATCGCGGAGACGCACGGCCGCAGCGAAACAGCGGCGCTACTCGAAGGCCTCGAAGTCGTGCCGCTCGCGCGCATCGAATATCGCACCCGGCTGCTAGCGGAATTCAACCTCGACGCCGCGCTCGAACGCAAGCCGCAACTGATCCTCGTCGATGAACTCGCGCACTCGAACGTGCAAGGCGCCCGCCATGCCAAACGCTGGCAGGACGTCTACGAACTGCTCGATGCAGGCATCGACGTCTACACGACCGTCAACGTCCAGCACCTCGAAAGCCTCAACGACGTGGTCGGCCAGATCACGGGCATCCGCGTGTGGGAGACGGTGCCCGACCGGGTATTCGACCGCGCCGACGAAGTGACGCTCGTCGATCTGCCCGCCGAAGAACTGCTCGACCGCATGCGCGACGGCAAGGTCTATATGCCGCAGCAAGCCGAGCGCGCGGTGCGCAACTTCTTTCGCAAAGGCAACCTGATCGCGCTGCGCGAACTGGCGCTGCGGCGCACCGCCGATCGCGTCGATGCGCAGATGCGCGAGTACCGCGCCGATCGTTCGATCGAACGCATCTGGCAGGCACGCGAGCGGCTGCTCGTGTGTGTCGGTCCCGGTCCCGAGGCGCCGTTGCTGGTGCGCGCGGCGGCGCGTCTTGCAGCAAGCCTGAAGGCCGACTGGATCGCCGTGTATGTCGAAACGCCGAAGCTGCAGCGCCTGTCCGACGCACGCCGCGAACGCACCCTCGATGCACTCAAGCTCGCCGCCGAACTCGGCGCCGAAACGGCGACGCTCGCAGGCGCCGATGCGGTCCCGACATTGATCGGCTACGCACGCGTGCGCAACGTGTCGAAGCTGGTGGCGGGCGGCTCGTCGGCCACGGGCGTCGCGCGCTGGCTGCGCCGTCCATTCGGCGAGCGGCTCGCGGAACGGGCCAGCGATCTCGATCTCACGCTGATTCGTGCGAGCAATGACGAAACGTGCGCAGCAGGCACGACGCGCGATCGCATCGTCGACGCGGAAGGACGTGCGTGGCGCGATGCGCTGATCGCCGCACGCGACCGCCGCTCGCCGCCGCGCAGCTATGCGTGGGCCGTCGCGATCTGCGCGGGCGTGACGTTGGTCGCGAGCCAGCTGATCGACCGGATCGATCTCACGAACCTTGTGATGCTGTATCTGCTCGGCGTGATCTTCACAGCCGTGAAGTTGGGCCGCGGGCCGGGCGTGATGCTGTCGTTCCTGTCCGTTGCCGCATTCGATTTCTTCTTCGTGCCGCCTCGCATGTCGCTCTCGGTGAGCGACACGCAATATCTGCTGACGTTCTTCGGCATGCTGCTGACCTCGCTCGTGATCGGCCATCTGACGTCGAGTCTGCGGCGCGAGGCGAGCGTCGCGCGACGGCGCGAGCAGCGCACGGGCGCCATGTACGCGATGGCGCGTGAACTCGCGGCGGCGTTGACGACCGAGCAGATCGTCGGCATTGGCAGCCGTCATGTGAGCGAGGTGTTTCGCGCGCGCGTCGCGATGCTGCTGCCCGATAGCGCGGACCAGGTGAAGCAGAAGATCGACGATCCCGACACGAGCATCATGCTCGATCACGCGTCGCTCGATGTCGATGTCGGCCAGTGGGTCTACGATCAGCAAAAGCCTGCCGGACACGGTACGGACACGCTGCCCGCCGCCAAGGCGCTCTATCTGCCGCTGCGCGCGCCGATGCGCACGCGCGGCGTGCTCGCCGTCACGATGCAGGACGAACGCGAACTCGATGTGCCCGAGCAGCAGCGCATGCTCGACGCGTTCGCCGCGCAGATCGCGCTCGCGCTGGAACGCGTGCATTACGTCGATATCGCGCGCGATGCGCTCGTCAGCATGGAATCGGAGCGGCTGCGCAACTCGCTGCTGTCCGCGATTTCGCACGATCTGCGCACGCCGCTCACGGCGATTGTCGGTTTTTCGTCGATGCTGGCCGCGCAGCGCGACGCTCGCACCGATGCTCAGGGCGAACTGGTCGATGCGATCCACGAAGAGGCGTTGCGCATGACGGGCATCGTCACGAATCTGCTCGACATGGCGCGTCTGCAGGCGGGCAGTCTCAAGCTGAACCGCCAGTGGTCGCTGCTCGAAGAGACGGTCGGCTCGGCGCTGCGCGACTGCCGGCGCACGCTCGCGCGGCATCCTGCGAAGGTGTCGCTGCCCGCCGATCTTCCGCTGTTGCAGCTCGATGCCGTGCTGATGGAACGGCTCTTCGCGAACCTGTTCGAGAACGCCGCGAAGTACGTGCCACCCGACACGCCGTTGATGATCGGCGCGCAATGCATCGAAGAGAACGGCAAGCCGTTCGTGCGTGTCACCGTCGACGATACGGGACCGGGCTTGCCTTCGGGGATGGAAGCCCGCATCTTCGAGAAGTTCACTCGCGGCGAAAAGGAATCGGCGACGCCCGGCATCGGCCTTGGGCTTGCGATCTGCCGCGCGATTGCGGAAGCGCATGGCGGTAAAATCGGCGCGGCCAACCGCATCGCTGCCGATGGCCGCGTCGAAGGCGCGCGCTTCTGGTTCACGCTGCCCATCGAGACGCCGCCGCCCGTGCCCGATGTGTCGGATCTGCCCGATGAAGCAGCCGGCGAGCCCGATCCCGAACCGCACGCTCGACAACGAGCCGATACGCATCCGCATACTCACGATAACCACTCATGAGCGACCTGAGCATTACCGTCGTACTGATCGAAGACGAGCAACAGATTCGCCGCTTCGTGCGGGCGTCGCTGGAAGGCGAGGGCATGACCGTGTACGACGCGCCGACGGGCAAGCAGGGGCTGATCGAAGCGGCGACGCGCAAGCCCGATCTCGTGATCGTCGATCTGGGCTTGCCCGACACCGACGGTCTCGACGTGATCCGCGAACTGCGCGGCTGGAGCGAGTTGCCTGTGATCGTGCTGTCGGCGCGCACGCAGGAGAGCGAGAAGGTTGCCGCGCTCGATGCAGGCGCCGACGACTATCTGACCAAGCCGTTTGGCGTATCCGAACTGCTGGCGCGGATCCGCGCACATTTGCGCCGGCGCAACCAGGGCGGCCCGGCCGAGACGCCGCAGGTACATTTCGGCGGCGTGACCGTCGATCTGGCCTTGCGGCAGGTATCACGCGACGGCGAGCCCGTGCATCTGACGCCGCTCGAATACCGGCTGCTCGCGACGCTCGTGCGTCATGCGGGGCGTGTGCTCACGCATCGCCAGTTGTTGCGCGACGTGTGGGGGCCGTCGCATGTCGAAAGCCATCACTATCTGCGCATCTACATGGCGCATTTGCGGCAGAAGCTGGAGCGCGATCCGGCGCAGCCCGAGCATATCGTCACGGAGACGGGGGTGGGGTATCGGTTGGTCGGTGTTGCCTGAGGCGGACAGTGTTGCGGCGATTCATATCGGATCGCGTATGGCTGGCGGTGAAAGGCGCACCATCTTGATATAATTGTGGGTGGCAAGGACGGCCTTGCTGCATCCGCTTTCAACGGGGACGGCCCCATCGATCAATGGGAGTTCGTCTCATGTCCTGGATTCTTCTCTTTATCGCCGGTCTGCTGGAAGTTGCGTGGGCGGCCGGTCTCAAGACCTCCGAAGGTTTCACTCGTTTCTGGCCGTCGGTGTTCACCGTCGTGACGGCGCTCGGCAGTTTCGTGCTGCTCGCAATGGCTATGCGGCAGTTGCCGCTGGGAACCGCTTACGCGGTGTGGACGGGGATTGGCGCCGTCGGCGCGTTTATCTTCGGCATCGTCATGATGGGTGAAGCGGTGACCGTTGCACGCGTTGGCAGCGCGGTGCTCATTGTTGTGGGGTTGATCGGGCTTAAGTTGTCGTCGGGGCATTAAGGTTTTTTTGTTGTCTGCGACGCAGTCGCCATTGTTGCCTTCTCGGCGCGGGCTTCGCCTCTTGGGTTTCGGTCTTGCCTTCGGCTTTTTGCTTTCGCTGGCATCCGCGTTTTTGCTTCTGGTTTGCTGGCGTTGCCCCTGTGCGGGGCGGCACCTACTTTTCTTTGCAGCGGCAAAGAAAAGTAGGCAAAAGAAAGCCGCTAACCCCGCCAGTGCCAGTGCTTGCCTGCGGGCCCCCGACAGTTCTTACGCTCCACACGGCAACGTACTTCTTTTCTCCCGTTGCCAGCGCCCTGAACAGACGCATCACCCGCTTCAATCCCCCGTAGCACATCCAGCGGCAGCGACTCGTCTGCGCCGCCCAGGTGGCAAACTGTGTGTAGGCGGTCGCGCCGTACACGTTGGCGCTCCTACGACACCGATCCAGAAGTTCAGTCCGGAGTGGTGCATTTGCGTCGAGACAGCCTACACATAGTTTGCCACCTGGGCGGCAGTGGGACGTCTGGTAACGCAGTCCGCGTCGCGGGAGTGTGGAGTGGGTGATGCGTGCATTAGCACGTTGGCAACGCGCGAAAGCAAGTGCGTTGCCGCGTGAAGCGTAAGAACTGATGGGGGCCCGCAGGCAACAAGTAGCACTGGCGGTGTGAGCCCGCTTTCTTTGCTTACTTTCTTTGCGGCGGCAAAGAAAGTAAGTGCCGCCCCGCACAGGGGCAACGCATGAACTACCAACACCAAAACGCGGATGCCAGCAACAGCAACAGCAACAGCAAAAAACCAAACCGACAGGCGAAGCCGCGCCGCAGGCAAAAACCGGCAAAACCGCGCCGCAGGCAAAACCCGAAAACGAGCCCACCCCCCGTGGGCTAGCTATAATGAGACGGAAATCATCCTGAAATTGCTCCGCGCGGCCTTGATGCGCGGATCCGGCGGCTTCGGCACGGCGGAGCCTCTGGCACTTCCGCGTCCCCGGCACGAGCCGCCGGAACTGACGGCACGCGACGCGCGCCTCGGAGGCGGCCATGCTTGAACCTCTTTCGCTTGCGGCGGGCCTGTCGTGGGGCAGCGGCTTGCGTCTTTATCTGACGGTGCTGATCGCGGGCGTCTTCGGTCGCGCCGGCTTCATCCATCTCCCTGATACGCTGTCCGTCCTGCAGTCGCCGTGGGTCATCGGCACCGCCGCACTACTCACCCTCGCCGAATTTCTCGCCGACAAGATTCCCGCGTTCGATTCGCTGTGGGACGCCGTCCACACCTTCATTCGCATTCCTGCAGGCGCCGTGCTGGCCGTCGGCGCGCTCGGTCATGCCGATCCCGCCATGATGACGATCGCCGCGCTCGCGGGCGGCACGCTCGCCGGCGCCGCGCATCTGACGAAGGCAGGCACCCGCGCGCTGATCAACCTGTCGCCGGAACCCGTGTCGAATGTCGTCACGTCGACGGCTGAGGACGGGCTCGTGTTCGGCGGCCTGTTGCTGGCACTGTTCGTTCCCGTGCTGTTCCTCGTGCTGCTGGTCGGCTTCCTCGTGCTCGCGAGCTGGGTGCTGCCGCGTCTGTGGCGCAGCGTGCAGGGCGGCTTCCGCGGCATGGCGACGCACATGGTGTCGCGACTCGCGCGGAGCCGTCACGATTGAGCGAAGCCGAACGCGTCACCACCGAGGCTCCCCCCGAGCTTCCACGTCACCATCCCAGGCAGCGCGCGTCCGCGCACCGGCTGTCGCTGGGCCATCTGCTGCATCAGTCGCTGCGCATGACGGCGCGCGACTGGCGCGCAGGCGAACTGACCATGCTGCTGCTCGCGCTCGTGCTGGCCGTCGCGGCACTGTCGAGCGTCGGCTTTCTCGCCGACCGTCTGCATCAGGGGCTCGAGCGCGATGCGCGGCGCATGATCGCCGCCGATTTCATCGTCCGCTCCGACCATCCCGTCGACCCGCAATTCTTCGACAAGGCCAAAGCGCTCGGTCTCGACACGGCGACGACGGCGATTTTCCCCAGCATGGTCAACTCGACGGCGGCCAAGCCTGTGTCGCGCCTCGCTGCCGTCAAGGCGGTGTCGGCGGGCTATCCGCTGCGCGGCGAGCTGAAGATCGCGCTCGCGTCCGGCGCGCCCGATCGAGAAGTGCGCGGCATTCCGCCGTCCGGCGAAGTGTGGGTCGACCAGCAGATGCTCGATGCGCTGAAGGCGCACATCGGCGACAAGGTGAAAGTGGGCGGGCGCGATTTCACGATCGGCGCACTGATTACGCGCGAGCTGGACCGTGGCTTCGCGTTCGTCAATTTTTCGCCGCGTCTGATGATGCGCGCGGACGATCTGGCGTCGACGGGCCTGACGGGCTACGGCAGCCGCGTCACGTACCGGCTGCTGGTGGCGGGCGGCGACGAGAGTGTCGCGACGTTTTCGAAGTGGGCGCATGAGCGCGTCGACAACGGCAAGATGCGCGGCTACGCGCTGGAATCGCTGCAGGACGGCCAGCCGCAGGTGCGTCAGACGCTCGATCGCGCGAGCCACTTCCTGACGCTCGTCTCGCTGCTGACGGCGCTGCTGGCCGCCGTGGCGATCGCGATGGCCGCGCATCGCTACATGCGCCGGCATCTCGACAGTTGCGCCGCAATGCGCTGCCTCGGCGCCAGCCAGCGGACCTTGCGCGCGCTGTTTCTGTTCGAGTTCGCGGGACTCGGTCTGCTCGGCGGCGTCGCGGGCGTCGTGCTCGGCTTCGGCGGGCATCTTGCGCTCTTCTGGTGGCTCGGCAGCCTGATCGACGTGTCGCTGCCTTATCCAAGCGTGTGGCCGGCTCTCGAAGGCATCGCCGCGGGTCTCGTGCTGCTGATCGGTTTCGCGCTGCCGCCGCTGTTGCCGTTGACGCACGTGCCGCCCGTGCGGGTGCTGCGCCGCGAGTGGGGCGACGAAGGGCGCACGGCGTGGGCCGCATACGCGCTCGGCATCGTGCTGTTCGCCGGGCTGCTGATTCTCGCGGCAGGCGAGCTGAAGATCGGCGGTATCGTCGCGGGCGGTTTCGCAGGCGGGCTGCTGCTGTTCTCGCTGATCGCGCGCGCCGCGCTGTGGGGCGCGGCGCGCATCGTGCGCAGCGAGCGCTTTTCTATCGGCATCGGCTGGCGCTACGCGCTGGCGTCGCTGGAACGCCGCGCGAATTCCAGCGCGCTGCAGATCACCGCGCTCGCGATCGGCCTGATGTGCCTGCTATTGATCGGCATGACGCGCAACGACCTGATCGAAGGCTGGCATCGCTCGACGCCGCCCGACGCGCCGAACGAATTCATCATCGATATCCAGCCCGATCAGCGCGATGTCGTGACGCACTATCTGTCGGCGCACGGTTTTCCGGGCGTCGATCTCGAGCCGATGGTGCGCGGCCGGCTGATCGCGATCAACGACAAGCCCGTCAATCCCGACGACTACAAGAACGAAGACGCGCGGCGACTCGTCGATCGCGAGTTCAACCTGTCGTACACGACTCAGTTGCCGGACGACAACCGGATCGTGTCGGGTGACTGGTACGGCGACACGACGGCGCCGCAGATTTCGATCGAACAGGGCCTCGCGAAGATCCTGAACGTGAAGGTCGGCGACACGATGCGCTTCGACGTGACGGGCCTGCAGGTCGATGCGCCCGTGACGAGCGTGCGCAAGCTCGACTGGGGTTCGTTCAAGGTCAACTTCTTCGTCGTGATGCCGCCGGCCGCGCTGAAGGACTATCCGGCGACCTTCATCACGAGCTTCCATGTGCCGCCCGAGCAGCGCACGGTGATCGACGGTCTGATCGGCCAGTACCCGAACCTCACCGCCATCGATACCGCGCCGATTCTCGCTCAGGTGCAGCGCGTGATCGGCCAGGTGATCGGCGCGGTGCAGTTCCTGTTCGCCTTCACGCTGATCGCGGGCGTGCTGGTGCTCTACGCCGCACTGGCGGGCACGCGCGACGAGCGTATGCGAGAATCCGCGCTGCTGCGCGCGCTCGGCGCGTCGCACGCGCAGGTGCGCGCGGTGCAGGTCGCGGAGTTCGTCGTGGTCGGCGCGCTGTCGGGCCTGATGGCGGCAGTCGGCTCGCAGCTGATCGGCTTCGTGCTCGCCGCGCGCGTGTTCGATTTTTCGATCGACTTCAACCCGTGGCTCGTGCCGGCGGGCATTGCGGCGGGCGTCGTGTGCTCGGCCGTCGGTGGGTGGCTGAGCCTGCGTCACGTGCTGATGCGGCCCGCGCTGCAATCGTTGCGCGATGCGTGACATCGTGTTCCGCTTTTTTGACTTCCCTTTGACTGTGTTTTGCCCGTATGACTGATCCGATTGACGAAGCGCCGTCGCAGCCGACCGCCTTCGAACTCGTTGGCGGCGAGGCGCGCGTGCGCGAACTCGTCGACCGCTTTTACGACCTGATGGACCTCGAAACCGACTTCGCCGGCATCCGCAAGCTGCATCCGCCGACGCTCGAAGGCTCGCGCGACAAGCTGTTCTGGTTTCTGTGCGGCTGGCTCGGCGGCCCCGATCACTACATCAGCCGCTTCGGCCATCCGCGTCTGCGCGCGCGGCATCTGCCGTTCCAGATCGCGTCGGTGGAGCGCGACCAATGGCTGCGCTGCATGGCGTGGGCGATGGAAGACGTCGGCTTGCCCGAGCCGCTGCGCGAGCGCCTGCTGCATTCGTTCTTCGATACCGCGGACTGGATGCGCAATCATCCGGGCTGACGCGTGAGGCGTCGTCCGGCTGACGCCGATGTGTTGCGCGCGGTAAAACCGTCGTGTCAAAGCGCCCGGTACAGTTCGGTCGGGAGCGCCTGGATGTGAACGAGGCGGGCGTTGCGCGCATCGGCATAATGTCCGCTAGTACAAGCCAGGCACAAGGAGACTCCCCATGACGACGCGCGCGCTCTTTCGCGACGACGCCTATCTGACCCGCTGCGACGCGACCATCACCGCGATCGACGAGCAGGGCATCCATCTCGACCAGACCGTGTTCTATCCGCTCGGCGGCGGCCAGGCGGGCGACGCCGGCGTGCTGACGCTCGCGGACGGCACGCGCATCGAAATCGCCGACACTCGCAAGGCGAAGTTCGAAGGCGCGACGCCCGACGATGCCGTCCACGTTCCCGCGCCCGGCCAGCAAGCGCTGCTGGCGCAACTCGCCGCCGGCCAGCCGCTGACGGCGGAGATCGACTGGGGCCGCCGCTACCGGCATATGCGCCTGCACACGGCGAGTCATCTGATGTGCGCGGTGCTGCCGTATCCCGTCGACGGCTGCAGCATCACGGCGGACTATGCGCGCCTCGACTTCGCGACGGTCGAGCCGATCGGCCGCGAGGAGGTCGAGGCGCGGCTCGCGGAACTGGTGGGCGGCGCGCACGGCGTTGCGACGCAGTGGATCACCGATGACGAAATGGCGGCGCGTCCCGAACTCGTGCGCACAATGAGTGTGAAGCCGCCGATGGGCCTTGGCCGCGTGCGTCTGTTGCGCATCGAAGGCGTCGACCTGCAGCCGTGCGGCGGCACGCATGTGCGCAACACGCAGGAGATCGGCGCGCTGCGCGTCGCGAAGCTCGAAAAGAAAAGCGCGCGTACGCGGCGTCTCGTGCTGGAGCTTGCGTGAGCGTGCGCATCGACGCGGCCGCGTATTCATCCGAAGCGGACTACGCCGCGCTCGATCCTCGCGCGCGCGATGTGCTCGACTGCTGGTTCGGCTTGCCCGGATCGGACGAATACGGCACGGATCAGAAGCGCTGGTTCAAACGCAGCGACGCGTTCGACGCGATGCTGCGCGAGCGCTTCGGCGCGCTGATCGAAGCGGCGCTCGCGCATGAACTCGATGCGTGGCTGGCGACGCCGCTCGGAGCACTCGCGCTCGTGATCGTGCTCGACCAGTTCACGCGCAACTGTCACCGCAAAACAGCGCGCATGTACGACGGCGACGCGCAGGCGCTGGGCATCGCGCGTCGCATGATCGAAGCGGGCGGCGATGTGCTGCTGCCGACCGTCTATCACCGGGCGTTCGCCTATATCCCGTTCGAGCACGACGAAACACGCGAAGGCCAGCGTGAAGGCGTGCGCCTGTACACGCTGCTCGAAACGCTCGGGCTCGATCCGTCCTATGCGCGCTCGGCAGTACGCCACGCGCAGGTGGTCGAGCGCTTCGGACGCTTTCCGCATCGCAATGCGCTGCTCGGCCGTCCTTCGACTGAGGAAGAGACGGCGTTCCTGCGCGAGCCGGGTTCGTCGTTCTGACGCGTTCCGGCCCGACGCGGATTCAGTCGCCGGCGCCCGTGGCCGACGGCGTGCGCACGAACACGCGCAGCAGCTCGTCGTTGTCGCCGGGCCGTGCGCCCGACCAGAACAACTGCCAGCCGTCGCGTGGCTGCGCGGGATCCTGACGGCGCGTTTGCACGATCAGCCAGGTACAGGCTTGCGCATCGCCGGCAGGGTCCGCCGCATTCGGCGCATTCAAGGGCATATGCTCGATGCCGGCAAAGTAATACAGCATCGGCGCTTCCGATTCGCCGAGCGCGAGACTCGCCATGCAATCGTCGTCGTTCCACTGCGCGGCGAGGTGCGTGTGGAGATCTTCGAACACCGAGCGGTAGCTCTTCGCCAGATCGAGCCACGGCAGCAGCAGCGTGCTGACGAGTCCCCACGCGACGATCGCACCCGCACACCAGCTCAGCGCGCCGCGCCATTTGCCTGCGTGCCGGATGAGCGGCAGCAGCCACATCCAGCCGACCGTCAGCGCGAGCGCCGCGGCCACTTCAACGGGATGGATCGGCAGCGTCCAGTCGAGCGGCAGCCAGCGGCCCAGCAGATGAACCGATGCACGGTTGCCGGCGGGATTCGTCATCGTCGACCAGATCATCCACGCGAGTGCGGTGAGCACGCCGAACAGCACGCGGCTCGTCATGTCCCATCCGGTGTGCACGCGCTGCGGCAACCGTTCGATCGCGCGCGCGGCGAGCGGCGCGAGCGGCGCGATGAACGGCAGGATGTACAGTTCGCGGATCGTCGCCGAGGTTTGCAGTACCGCGAAGCCCGTGCCCGCAAAGATCAGCGGTAGTGCGACGCGTGGGTCGCGCAGTTCACGCCATCCGCTGCGAGCCAATCCGGCGAGCGCGACGAGCGCCAGCGGCACGACAGGAAAACCGACCGTGAGAATCGTCTTCAGCACGAACAGCTTGTTGTCGTTTTCCGAACCCAGTTCGGGCACGGAGAAGCCGAAGAAGCGTCCGACATTGTTGTCCCACAGCCAGACCTTGAAGAGCGCCCCGGAGCGCAGATAGAAGCAGATGGGCCAGATCAGCGCGAACGGCGCGAACATGCACGCCGCCAGCGCGAGCGCGCGTGCGAAGCGCAGGCTGCGGCACGCCGGATAAAGCGCGAGCACGGCGCAGAGGGTCGCGCCGAACACGAGCGGCACGAACAGTCCCTTCGACAACAGCGCGATGCCGACGCCCGCACCGAACATCGCAGCCGCGTTGCCGTCGCGTTGCGCGTCGTCTCGACGCGAATCGGCGGGGTCGATCGAGGCCTGGTTGTGGACCGACAGTACCAGGTCGAACAGGCCGCAGAAGCCGAGCGCAGCGCCCGCCATCAGCGCGACGTCGGTCATCATGTCGTGCGCGTGCTTGACGACGACGAGTGTTCCCGCGAACAGCGCGAGCGAGCCGATCACGCGCGGATCGAACCAGCGTGCCGCGCCCGCCGAACGCCGCGCGAGGCGTGCAAGGCATAGCAGCGTCAGCATGCCGAAGAGGGCGCTGGCCACGCGTGCGCCGTCGTGCAGCGGCAAGTAGCGGCTCAGGAGCCACGCCGTGCCCGCCGCGACCCAGTCGTAGATGGGCGGCTTTTCGACGAACGGTTGGCCCGCGTTGGTCGGCACCACGAGGTCACCCGTATCGAGCATGTGCTGGACGATGCCGAACGTGTAGGTCTCGTCCTGCTTCCACGGATCGTGGCCGAGCGTGCCGGGCAACAGCCACGCGCAGACGATCGCGACGGCGATCGTCCAGCGCGCCGCACGCGACGCGGCAAGCTTGCGGATCAGGCTCGGGGCGAGGAAATCGGCGGGAAGAGGCGTTGCGGCATCGGTGTCGACGGCCTGGTCGGCGCGCCTGGGCGCCGACCAGGCTCCCCGCAGCGCGAATAGCGCCGAGAGGGCGGCCGCTCCCCAGCGCCACCTTTTCGAAGGATTCTGTTGCTGCATGACGATAGATCTCTGGCCTTGGAACGCGACAGCGTGGGCCACGATCCTTTTTGTTCGTACGACGTCCGCTGTGTTTCGCGAACGAATAATCTCATTTTATCGGCCGATTATTACGAACGGTTACGAGATTTCTGAAGGGTGCTGAAAATCGCGGCAAAGTGTTGGGAAAAGCGCGAAAAGCAGGACGCGCAATAAGGCACGGCGCTTCGTGACGAAGCGCCGTGCAATCGGCGTGAAAGGAAGGGGGAGTGAGTGCGTCAGCGGCCGGCGCTGACGTCGAGCAGTGCGCCCGTCACATACGACGATGCGTCGCTCAGCAGCCAGACGATGGCTTCGGCGACTTCGTCGGCCGTGCCTGGACGGCCGAGCGGCGTTTGGGCGCCGAGCACCGCGGCGCGGTCCGGACGGCCGCCGCTTGCGTGGATGTCGGTGTCGATCAATCCGGGGCGTACGGCGTTCACGCGGACGCCCTGCGGCCCGAGTTCTTTCGCGAGACCGATCGTCAAGGTGTCGACGGCGCCTTTCGAGCCGGCGTAATCGACGTATTCGTTCGGCGAGCCGAGGCGCGACGCCGCCGACGACACGTTCACGATCGCGCCGCCATGCCCGCCGCGATCCTTCGACATGCGCCGCGCCGCCTCGCGCGCGCACAGGTATGCGCCGTACACGTTGACGTCGAACATGCGCTTCAGACGCGCCGCGTCCATGTCGGCGAGCGGCATCGAAGGCGCGACGATGCCCGCGTTGTTGACGAGCGCGTCGATGCGGCCATAGGCCTGCTCCAGCGCGTCGAACATCGCGACGACCTGTGCTTCGTCGGCGACGTCGCCGGCGATCAGGCGCGCGTGGCCGCCTGCGCGCCCGACTTCGGCGGCCGTTTCTTTCGCGGCGGTTTCGTTGCTCGCGTAGTTCACGCCGACGGACCAGCCGCGCGCGCCGAGCATTCGGGCAGTCGCGCGGCCGATGCCGCGGCTCGCGCCCGTGATCAGAACCACTTTCGTCATGTGTACTCCCGGCTGATGAAGCGCAAGAGGTCCGTGTGCGTCAGACGCGCTCGCGGCGGTCCGCCCACTTGTCCTGCGACGGCGGCTGATAGCGTTGCAGCTTGCCGATCAGCGCAGCGGGGTCGCTGTCGATCTGCAGGATGTCGAAGTACGTCTGGCGCATGAAGCCTTCCTGCACGGTGTGTTCGAGCATCGAGATCAGCGGATCGTAGAAGCCGTCGATGTTGAGCACGGCCACGGCCTTCTGGTGATAGCCGAGCTGCGCCCACGTGAAGACCTCGAACAGTTCTTCGAGCGTGCCTGCACCGCCCGGCATCGCGACGAATGCGTCGGACAGGTCGGCCATCATCTTCTTGCGATGATGCATGTCGGGCACGACGTGCAGTTCCGACAGACCGTTGTGGCCGACTTCCTTGTTGACCAGCAGTTCGGGGATCACGCCGATTGCGCGGCCGCCTGCGGCCATCACTTCATCGGCGATCACGCCCATCAGGCCGACCTTGCCGCCGCCGTAGACGAGCGACAGGTTTGCCGCGACCAGCGCGCGGCCGAACGCTTTGGCGGCGTCGCGATACAGCGGTTTGGCTCCGTCTGACGAGCCGCAATAGACGCAGACTGCCTTCATCTTCAACTGTCCTTCGATTCGTTACGCGGTTCGCGCGGCGGCAGGTAGTCGTAGAACTCGCGCTGCGGGTGCTTGCCCGACACGAGATCGTCGAACAGTTCGCGCGAGCGGCCGCGCAGATACGGCGCCATCAGCGACACGATCTGCACGCTGACCTGATGCAGTTCTGCGCGGATCGTTTCCTGCTCGTTGTATTTGCGCGGGTTCATCACGAACTGGTACGACAGCCAGTACGTTGCGATCACGCCGATGTTGGTAGCGATCACCTTGATTTCATCGGGTGTCGCGACCATTTCGCCGTCGGCGACGAGTTGTTCGCAGAACTGGCTCGCGAAGCGCACTTTGTGGCTGATGATCTGCTTGAAGTGCGTTTCGAGGGTGCGGTTGCGTGCGAGCAGGTCGTTCAGGTCGCGGTACAGGAAACGGTAGCGCCAGGTGAAGTCGACCATGTACTGCAGATACGACCACATTTCGTCGATGGTCGCGCGATGGTCTTCCGGAAAACGCAGACGCTTTTCGATCTCCTGCTCGAACTGGCTGAAGATGCTGTTGATGATGTCGTCTTTGTTGCGGAAGTGGTAGTACAGGTTGCCTGGACTGATCTCCATTTCCTCGGCGATCGTCGTCGTCGTGACGTTCGGCTCGCCGATCTCGTTGAAGAGCTTCAACGATAGTTCGAGAATCCGTTCGCGCGTGCGGCGGGGAGGTTTGGCTTCCATGTCGTCCGGCCCAGGGGTGTGACGGGCGGTTTTGTACGCCCGTAATTGCGGCGCGCGTCTCCACTCGTCTTTTGGTTGGCTGTAGTTGAGGCTTCTTGTGATTATAAACCGAGCGTTCAGTGCGGACCGCAGGGGGCTGAGGGAGGGGTGGGGTGTTGGGGTTGGGGTTGGGGTTGGGGTTGGTTTTGGTTTTGTTGTTAACGCTGGCATCCGCGATTTCACGTCGGTGTTCATGCGTTGCCCCTGTGCGGGGCGGCACTTACTTTCTTTGCCGCCGCAAAGAAAGTAAGCAAAGAAAGCGGGCTCACACCGCCAGTGCTAGTGATCGCCTGCGGGCCCCCAACAGTTCCTACACTCCACGCGGCAACGCGCCCGTTCGCGCCCGTTGCCAGCGTGCTAGCTGCACGCATCACCCGCTTCACACTCCCGCGTCACGGCCTGCGTTACCAGAATTCGACTGCCGCCCAGGTGGCAAACGATGTGTAGGCCGTCGCGACGGAAGTGCACCACTCCGGACTGAAAAGCGGGATCGGTGTCGTAGGATCGCCAACGCATCTGGTGCGACAAGCTACACACAGTTTGCCACCTGGGCGGCGCTGACGAGTCGCTGCCGCAGGCTGCGCTACGGGTGAATGGAGTGGGTGATGCGCCTGTTCAGGGCGCTGGCAACGGGCGTTGAAACGGGCGTTGCCGTGTGGAGTGCGGGACCCGTTGGGGGCCCGCAGGCAGGGACAAGGATTGGCGGTTTGAGCCCGCTTTCTTTGCTTACTTTCTTTGCGGCGGCAAAGAAAGTAAGTGCCGCCCCGCACAGGGGCAACGCATGAACAACGACAACATCACGCGGATGCCAGCCAAAACACAAACCCGCACCAAGGCCTCGCAGACAGAACCAAAACCGCTAATGCAAAGCAGCAGCAATCCAGTGGGCCACTAAAGGCCCGACAAGCAAACCCCAAGTCATCACACAGATAAAAAGCGCGACCATCACGGCCGCACTGCCGAGATCCTTGGCGCGCCGGGAAAGCTCATGGCGTTCGAGAGAAATCCGATCGATGGCGGCCTCGACGCTGGAATTCAACAACTCGACGATCAACACGAGAAACACCGACCCGAGTAACAAAACACGCGACACCGCGTCGACGGGCACAAAAATCCCACACGGCACGAGAATCGCTGCCAACGTCAGCTCTTGCCGAAACGCGCTTTCCTCGCGAATCGCGACCCGAAACCCGGCAAACGAATTCTTCATCGCATGCCATGCGCGCGTGATGCCGCGATTGCCCTTATAAGGATTGAAGGGCAGCGGCGCAAGCGGATCATCCGGCCCGAGCGGCTCATGCGGCTCCTGCACCTCGGCCTGCGACGGCACACCTTCGCCGTCAGGCGCGGATTCATGCGATGTACGCGCACGCGTCGTGGATGACATGGCGGATGGGCTCGCTGGGACAGATCTGGACTGTCCAGCATAACGCGAGCGCGGCGCGCCGTCTTCGTGCATCTCGTGCACGTCGTCGAACGGCTCGCCGTAATGCTCGGTCTGCGATGCTGCTGTCTTGGCGTCGCGCAGCGATTCCTGCGGCGAGGCGCGCAATGCGTTCGATTGTCTCGTTTGCATGGGCGTGGCGAGAAGGGAGGGCGCTTGCGCGTCGGGCGGATCAGGCGGCGGCGCTTTCCTCGCTATACGTGGAGCGCGACAGCGGCTTGAGATGCGCGGCGAACTGTTCGGAGGCCGCCGTCCACGAGAAACGCTCGGCCCATGCGCGCGCATGGTTGCGATCGATCTTCAGCGCCTGCAGGCAGGCTTCGTGCAAGTCTTCATGCATCGCACCCGCGCCGCCGTCGCCGAGCACGTCGATCGGACCCGTCACGGGATACGCGGCGACAGGCGTGCCGCACGCCAGCGCTTCGAGCAGCACGAGGCCGAACGTATCGGTCTTGCTCGGAAACACGAACACGTCGGCGGCCGCGTAGACCTTTGCGAGTTCTGCCTGCGTCAGCACGCCGAGATAATTGACCGTCGGATAGCGCGACTTCAGTTCGGCCAGAGCGGGGCCTTCGCCGCACACCCACTTCGAGCCGGGCAGATCGAGCTTCAGGAAGGCTTCGACATTCTTCTCGACGGCCACGCGCCCGACATACAGGAAGATCGGCCGCACGGTGTTCAACACCTTCGACTCCATCTGCCGGAAGATCTCGAGATCGACGCCGCGCGTCCACAGCACGACGTTCGTGAAGCCGAATTTCTCGAGGTCGGTCTTGACGACGGGCGTCGGCGCCATCACAGCAAGCGACGCCTTGTGGAACCAGTGCAGGAAGCGATATGTCCACGCGACGGGAAGGCCGAACCGAGCCTGCACGTATTCCGGAAAGCGCGTGTGATACGCGGTCGTGAACGGCAGCTTGTGCTCGATTGCATACGCGCGCGCGGCAAGTCCGAGCGGACCTTCCGTCGCGATATGCAACGCGTCCGGCCGGAACTCGTCGATACGCTTTCGCAGATGGCGCTTCGGCAACAGCGACAGACGAATCTCCGGATACGTCGGGCACGGAATCGTCTTGAACTCGAGCGGCGTCAGCAGATCGACGTTGTGGCCGATTTCAGTCAGCTCGCGCGTGGTGTTCTTCAGCGTGCGCACGACGCCATTGACCTGCGGTTCCCACGCATCGGTGACGATCATGATCTTCATGCGAATGGCCCTCTCGTAGTAGTGATGGTGCGTGTCATGCCGTCGCCGCGCGGGCCTTCGCCGCATTCGCGTCCTCGGGCGAGCGCATCACGGTCCAGTAGACCACCTTCAGCTCGCCTTCGTACGTCTCGACGAGTGCCGACAGGCTCTCGACCCAATCGCCGTCGTTGCAATAGAGCACACCGTCGATCTCGCGGATCTCGGCCTTGTGAATGTGCCCGCACACGACGCCGTCGCAGCCGCGGCGGCGCGCTTCGTCCGTCATCACGCTCTCGAATGCGGAGATGAAGTTGACGGCATTCTTCACCTGATGTTTCAGGTACTGCGACAGCGACCAGTACTGGAAGCCGAGCTTGATGCGGATGCGGTTGAACCAGCGGTTCAGCACGAGAATCATCGTGTACAGCGTGTCGCCGAGATACGCGAGCCACTTCGCGTGCTGGATCACGCCGTCGAACAGATCGCCGTGCACGATCCACAGACGCTTGCCCTGCAGCGTCGTGTGAAACGCTTCGCCGCGTACGTGGATGTCGCCGAATGCGAGGTCGCAGAACTGGCGCGCGCCTTCGTCGTGATTGCCGGGGATGTACACGACCTGCGTCCCCTTGCGCGCCTTGCGCAGGATCTTCTGCACGACGTCGTTGTGACCCTGCGGCCAGTACCAGCCTTTCTTCAACTGCCACCCGTCGATGATGTCGCCGACGAGATACAGGTACTCCGATTCGTTATGCCGAAGAAAGTCGAGCAGATACTTCGCCTGGCAGCCGCTGGAGCCGAGGTGAATATCGGAGAGCCAGATCGTGCGATAACGGTGCGAGTTTTCGTGATCGTCGTCGTGATGGCTTTCGGATGGCGTCGGTGTCGTCGGCAGAATCGGAATCGGCGGCAGGCCGGTTGAGGAGGAGCGGGGGCCGAAAGCGACGGGGTCGACGCTCGGGCCAGTCTGGCGGAAGAGGGAAGTCGCGGACGTGTTGTTGTCCATGGCTCACGCGTCGAGTTGCAGTACCCGCATTGCGCCATTGCTGCATGACGGAGCCGTGACATTCACGAGAAGTTCTTATTACGCATCGCGAACTGTCGGTTCGGTGCAACGCGAAATGTCATGCGAATGGCCACCCCAAAGCAATGGCGCATCGGGAAAGCGGACGCGCGTTGCTGCCGCAAACGGGCGGAAGCAATGCGCTGACGCGGGCCGCTGAAGAAGTGATTGAAGTGGGTGAGGCGATCGCGAGAGCGCGGGTAACGAGCATGGACCAGTTCGTTACCGCGCGGAGGATGGGGACGTTGAGCCCCGTGGCTAAAGGTCAAGGATTGGCGGTGTGAGCGGCTTTCTTTTGCCTACTTTTCTTTGCCGCTGCAAAGAAAAGTAGGTGCCGCCCCGCACAGGGGCAACGCATGAGCGACCAACACCAAAACGCGGATGCCAGCGAAAGCGAAAGCAAAAACAAAAACCAAAACCGGCAAAGCCGCGCCGCAGGCAAAAATCGCGACTACGTCGCAGACAAAAAACAGATCACCGTTCAACGGCTACGACCTTGGTCCCCGCAAGCCGATCATGAAGAAACTGCCGCCCACCCCCAACCCTTGCGCCCGCGGCATAAAGAACAAACCACCCACCGGCGAGCAAGAGTGTCTGCGGCACGGTCAGGCCGAGCAAAGGATGCAACGCCAGCGGCGGCAAGAACCACAACCATGCGAGCACATACCGCGAAACAGCCCGCCCGACGGAAAGTTTCGCGCCATCCCTGGCGCGCACCACCCGTAAGCGCCAGGTCTTCATCGGCAGCGTCTGGCCGCCGTGCGTCCAGAACCACACGAAATACCCGCCGACCACCAGTCCCACCCAAGCCGCGAGCCAGTTGTGATGCACGAGCCCGTTGCGCTGCTGCGTGAGCGTGCTGAACAGATAGCCCGCGAAGAACACGACGCCGAACAGCAGCACGCTTTCGTACATCAACGTGGCGAGACGCCGGCGCACGGTCGGCGCAGCAGGTTCGACGGATTCGGGTTGGGGCGGCACGGCTGCGGAGTCGACGGATGTGGACACGGGCGGGCCCTCGGTTGCCGTTGATGAGCCCGCACGGCGCGGACTCGCTGGAAGTGATTATGAGCCGTTGAAGATGGACGGGGCTTCGGAAGGCGAGACGGGCGTCGGCGTCGCCGGTACGAAACTGCCGGCAGCGGGAATCGCGGGCGCGCCCTGCGCGGGCGCCGCGACGCCGGTGGAAGCGCCTGCCGTCGCGGGCGGCATCGGTACGCTCGCGAGCTTGTCTTTGCCGTTCACCAGCCGGTTGATGTCCTTGATTTCGGATTTGCCCGAGGGCGGCGCACTGACGACGGTCGGCCGCCGCTTGTGCTCGCTGGCGGCGAGCTTCTGCTTCTGCTCCTCAGGCAACTGCTGATACGCCTTCCAGGCGTTCTGGCGCGCCTCGCGCGGCAGTTCCTTCGACACCTGATAGTTCTCGCGCGCCACACGCCGCTGCTCCGGCGTCATGCGAACCCACTCGGCCATGCGCTCATGCAGCCGCTTTTGCGCCTCCGGCGTCATCTTCGGATAGCGCGACGCGATCTTCAGCCACTTGCGTTTGCGCTCTTCGCTGAAGCCGTCCCATTGCGCCTCGAACGGCGCCAGCGCGACATGGTCGGCACTGGTCAGCTTCGACCATGCGAGCGGGCTGGTGGAGATCGGAAGGCCCGGCAGTTCGACCGTCAGCGCCGGGGCTGACGCTTTCGCGGGCGTACCGCCCACGGGCGCCGCGACGGGCGTGGGCGCCGGGTAGAAGCGCGGATAGGTGGCGGCGAATGACACCAGGGCTGCAATCACGCATCCGGAAACAACGGCCAGGCCGCGCTTGTAACTCACCCGTCAACTCTCCCCGGTCAGTGGTTGTTGCGCGTCAGATACGCGTTGAACCCGTGATCGAGATAGGCATTGAGCGGCAAGTCGTCGCTCAGCATGGCGGCGTCGATATCGGCGAGTTCGGCCGTGCGTTGATGGTCTTCCCACCACGCAATGCCCGCGAGGCCAATGACGAGCGCGAGCACAGGCCACGCGAGCGCGAGCTTGCGCAGGCGCGGCAGACGGCGCGAGCTTTCCGGCTGCGGCAGATGGGCGAGCGTGCCGGCGCCGACGAACACCGGCGCGAAGACGGGCGCCTGCACGGCTTCGGGCTTCTTGCGAGCGAGAGCGGCACGGCGCGCGGCGGCGAGCCGGTCGGTCGTAGCGGGAGAAATGCGGGCAGCGTTTTCGTCGAGTGCACGGCGCAGCTGCCGCGCAAACTCGAGTTCTTTTGTTTCGAGAGCGGAGCTCATAGCGTGATTCCTTTGGCCTTGAGCGCTTGCGCCAGCGTGTGCGTGGCTCGCGAGCAGTGCGTTTTCACACTGCCTTCCGAGCAGCCCATCGCGGCAGCAGTCTCAGCGACATCCATATCTTCCCAGTAACGCATCAGAAACGCCTCCCGTTGACGTGCCGGCAACTTTTGGATTTCGTCGTCGATCATCTGCAGGACCTGTTCGCGCTCGAGCTGCTGCTCGCTGCTCTCTACGCCCGTCGAGCCGTCCTGACTTTCGAACGTCTCCAGCGGGTCGAAGTCTTCGTCGTCGGCATTGCCCAGCGAAGAAAACAGGCTCACCCAGGTATTGCGAACCTTCTGCCGACGGAAATAGTCGTGCATCGCATTCTGGAGAATACGCTGAAACAAAAGCGGCAGCTCAGCAGCCGGACGGTCGCCGTATTTTTCGGCGAGCTTGATCATCGCGTCCTGCACGATATCGAGAGACGCGTCGTCGTCCCGCACGGCGTAGACCGTCTGCTTGAACGCGCGCCTTTCGACGCCCGCCAGAAAATCGGCGAGTTCCTTGTCTGATGCCATCCGTTGGGGGTCGGCGCAGCGAATGTGCGCGGAATCGGTCGAAAAATGTCGTAAAACTCGCGGATGCTAACAAACTTTCACCCGACCCAGGGAAAAACGCGGCACGCGTACCTTGCATCCAGCCTTCAGTCGCACTTCGTGCTGTCCGTTCGACGCCCGCGTAAGCCGCCCGTAAAACGGTCAGAAGTGGACGACGAAAGGGCAGGTGCCGTCAATCATGGAAATATTTGCTTGACCATTGGACGTATCGTCGATATCGTCTACGGTTCGCAACATAAGTGACTTGTCTCATTTGAGGTTGGCCCAAGAAGCCTTCCTGTCAAACTGGACGCGCCGCTTGAACCCGAGCCACAAGCCCGGCAGAGAGCACCCGATCAATTTTTTGCCGAAAATTCGAAAGGTGAACGATGAATATGCCCAGCGCGGAATTCTCCACGTCGGATACCACACCACATCACGAAGCTGACTCTATCGGCGCCACCGTGCTCATGAAGGCACTGGCCGACGAAGAAGTCGAATTCGTCTGGGGCTATCCCGGCGGCTCGGTACTCTACATCTACGACGAGCTTTACAAGCAGGATAAATTCCAGCACGTCCTCGTGCGCCACGAGCAGGCCGCGGTTCACGCCGCTGACGCCTATGCTCGCTCGACCGGCAAGGTCGGCGTCTGCCTCGTGACCTCCGGTCCCGGCGTCACCAATGCAGTGACGGGCATCGCGACCGCCTATATGGATTCGATCCCGATGGTCGTCATCAGCGGCCAGGTGCCGACTGCCGCGATCGGCCAGGATGCGTTCCAGGAGTGCGATACGGTCGGCATCACGCGCCCCTGCGTGAAGCACAACTTCCTCGTGAAGGACGTGCGCGATCTCGCCGCCACCGTCAAGAAAGCTTTCTACATCGCCCGTACGGGCCGGCCCGGTCCGGTGCTGATCGACATTCCGAAGGACGTGTCGAAGGCCCCGTGCCAATACGAGCCGATCAAAAACGTGACGCTGCGCTCGTATAACCCGGTCACCAAGGGTCATTCGGGCCAGATCCGCAAGGCGGTTGCGCTTCTGCTGTCGGCCAAGCGTCCGTATATCTACACGGGCGGCGGCATCATCCTCGCGGATGCGTCGCGCGAACTGAACCAGTTCGCCGATCTGCTCGGCTATCCCGTCACGAACACGCTGATGGGTCTGGGCGGCTATCGCGCAGCGGACAAGAAGTTCCTCGGCATGCTCGGCATGCACGGCACGTACGAAGCCAACATGGCGATGCAGCACTGCGACGTGCTGATCGCGATCGGTGCGCGTTTCGACGACCGTGTGATCGGCGATCCGGGTCACTTCGCATCGCGCCCGCGCAAGATCATTCACATCGACATCGACCCGTCGTCGATTTCGAAGCGCGTGAAGGTCGATATCCCGATCGTCGGCGACGTGAAGGAAGTGCTGAAGGAACTGATCGAGCAGTTGCAAACGGCGGAGCATGGCCCCGACACCGCGGCGCTCGCCGACTGGTGGAAGGACATCGAAGCCTGGCGCTCGAAAGACTGCCTGAAGTTCGACCGCGAGAGCGACATCATCAAGCCGCAATACGTGGTGGAAAAGGCGTGGGAACTGACGGACGGCAATGCCTTCGTGTGTTCCGATGTCGGCCAGCACCAGATGTGGGCGGCGCAGTTTTATCGCTTCAACAAGCCGCGCCGCTGGATCAATTCCGGTGGTCTCGGCACGATGGGCTTCGGCCTGCCGGCGGCGATGGGCGTCAAGATGGCACACCCGGACGACGACGTGCTCTGTATCACGGGCGAAGGCTCGATCCAGATGTGCATCCAGGAGCTGTCCACCTGCAAGCAGTACGAGACGCCCGTTAAGATCATCTCGCTCAACAACCGCTATCTGGGCATGGTGCGCCAGTGGCAGCAGATCGAATACAGCAAGCGCTATTCGCATTCGTACATGGATGCGCTGCCCGATTTCGTGAAGCTCGCCGAAGCGTACGGCCACGTCGGCATGCGGATCGAAAGGACCGCTGACGTGGAACCGGCGCTGAAGGAAGCATTGCGCCTGAAAGATCGCACGGTGTTTCTCGACTTCCAGACCGATCCGACCGAAAACGTCTGGCCGATGGTCCAGGCCGGCAAGGGCATCACGGAGATGCTCCTCGGGTCGGAAGATCTATAACGAGCGCTTTCCGGCGCCGGCTACGTCATGCGCGTCTCCACAAAAGACGGGAGCGGACGTAGCGGCGCGGACAGCACGCATCGCATACATCGACATCTGGAAGAAGCGAACATGAGACACATCATTTCCGTTTTGCTGGAAAACGAACCGGGCGCGCTGTCGCGCGTGGTCGGCCTGTTCTCCGCACGCGGCTACAACATCGAAACCTTGACGGTGGCGCCGACCGAAGACCGTTCGCTGTCGCGCATGACCATCGTTTCCATTGGCTCGGACGACGTGATCGAACAGATCACGAAGCATCTGAACCGCCTGATCGAGGTGGTGAAAGTGGTCGACCTGACCGAGGGCGCCCACATCGAGCGCGAGCTGATGCTGATCAAGGTAAGGGCGGTCGGCAAGGAACGTGAGGAGATGAAGCGGATGTCGGATATTTTCCGCGGCCGCATCATCGACGTCACCGAAAAGACCTACACGATCGAACTGACGGGCGCGAGCGAGAAGCTCGACGCGTTCATCGAAGGGCTCGACGCCACCGCGATTCTCGAAACGGTCCGCACGGGCGGTTCGGGTATCGGGCGCGGCGAGCGTATCCTGAAGGTTTGACAGCAGTTCGATCGGAGCCGGGCGTTGCGTCAGGCATCCGGCTCCACGCAACATACACAAGCAGCTTTGAATTTTTCTGAATTTCGCCAAGGAACAGACATGAAAGTTTTCTACGACAAGGACGCCGACCTCTCCCTCATCAAAGGCAAGCAGGTCACCATCATCGGCTATGGCTCGCAAGGCCATGCGCACGCGCTGAACCTGAAGGAAAGCGGTGTGAACGTCACGGTCGGTCTGCGCAAGGGCGGCGCATCGTGGAGCAAGGCTGAGAACGCAGGTCTGACGGTGAAGGAAGTGGCGGAAGCCGTGAAGGGCGCCGACGTCGTCATGATGCTGCTGCCCGACGAGCAGATCGCCGAGGTCTACGCGAAGGAAGTGCACGCCAACGCCAAGCAGGGCGCAGCGCTCGCATTCGCGCACGGCTTCAACGTGCACTACGGCCAGGTGATCCCGCGCGCGGATCTGGACGTCATCATGATCGCGCCGAAGGCGCCGGGCCACACGGTGCGCGGCACGTACTCGCAAGGCGGCGGCGTGCCCCACCTGATCGCGGTCGCACAGGACAAATCCGGCGCAGCGCGCGACATCGCGCTGTCGTACGCAGCGGCCAACGGCGGCGGCCGTGCCGGCATCATCGAAACGAACTTCCGCGAAGAAACGGAAACCGACCTGTTCGGCGAGCAGGCCGTGCTGTGCGGCGGTACGGTCGACCTGATCAAGGCGGGCTTCGAAACGCTGGTCGAAGCGGGCTACGCGCCGGAAATGGCGTACTTCGAGTGCCTGCACGAACTGAAGCTGATCGTCGACCTGATCTATGAAGGCGGCATCGCGAACATGAACTACTCGATCTCGAACAACGCCGAGTACGGCGAGTACGTGACGGGTCCGCGCATCATCACCGAAGACACGAAGAAGGTGATGAAGGAAGTCCTGAAGGACATCCAGACGGGCGAGTACGCGAAGAGCTTCATCATCGAAAACCGCGCTGGCGCGCCGACGCTGCAATCGCGTCGCCGCATCACGGCCGAGCACCAGATCGAGCAGGTCGGTTCGAAGCTGCGCGCGATGATGCCGTGGATCGCGAAGAACAAGCTGGTCGATCAGTCGAAGAACTAATCTGCCCGTTTTTTGCACTCCGGCGCACGAAATGCGCCGGAAGCCTCAAAAAGCCGCCCAGGTGTGCTGAACCCTGGGCGGCTTTTGCTATCCTACGGTTTTTAAAAAGACTGAACCCAACCTTATGAATTACCCCCATCCGATCATCGCGCGCGAAGGCTGGCCGTTTATCGCCATCGCGGCCGTCGTTGCGTTGTTGATCCACTTCGTCGCAGGGTTCGGCATTGCCTGGATTTTCTGGCTGTTGCTCGTCTTCGTGGTGCAGTTCTTCCGCGACCCGGCGCGTCCGATTCCGACCCAGGCCAACGCGGTGCTGTGCCCGGCCGACGGCCGCATCGTCGCCGTCGAAACGGCGCACGATCCCTACGCGAACCGCGAAGCGCTGAAAATCAGCGTGTTCATGAACGTGTTCAACGTGCACTCGCAGCGCTCGCCCGTGGATGGCGCAATCTCGAAGGTCGAATATTTCCCGGGCGCGTATCTGAACGCCGCAGTGGACAAGGCGTCGACGGAAAACGAACGTAACGCAATCGTCATCGAAACGGCGAGTGGCGCGACGGTGACGTCGGTACAGATTGCCGGCCTGATCGCGCGACGCATCCTCTGCTACGTGCGCGCCGGCGAGCCGCTGACGCGCGGCCAGCGTTATGGCTTCATCCGTTTCGGATCGCGGGTCGACGTGTACCTGCCTGTGGGCAGCCGTCCGCGTGTGTCGATCGGCGAGAAGGTGTCGGCGTCGTCCACGATTCTGGCTGAGCTGTAAAGCGGCACAGGGAGGGTTCGATGGCCGCATTCAAACCGCGTCGTCCTCGTAGCAGCGGTGCGCCGCAGCCGCGTCCGTTCCGGCGCAACAAGCCGTCCGTGGTCACGGAATCCGTGATCGACAGCCGCCGCGCCGCGCGCCAGCAGTTTTTGCGCAAGCGCGGCATCTATCTGTTGCCCAATGCATTCACGACGGCCGCGCTGTTCTGCGGATTCTTCGCCGTCGTGCAGGCGATGAACGTGCGTTTCGAAGTCGCCGCGATCGCGATTTTTGTCGCGATGGTGCTCGACGGCATGGATGGGCGCGTCGCGCGCATGACGCACACCCAAAGCGCATTCGGCGAGCAGTTCGACAGCCTGTCGGACATGGTGTCGTTCGGCGTCGCGCCGGCGCTCGTGATGTACGAGTGGATTCTGAAGGACCTGGGGCGCTGGGGCTGGCTCGCGGCGTTCGTCTATTGCTCGGGCGCGGCGTTGCGTCTGGCTCGGTTCAACACGAATATCGGTGTTGTCGACAAGCGCTTCTTTCAGGGAATGCCGAGTCCTGCAGCCGCCGCGTTGATTGCTGGGTTCGTGTGGCTCGCCACGGATAACCGTGTGCCTTTGAAGCTCGTGTGGCTGCCTTGGGTCGCGTTTGCTTTGACCATTTATGCGGGCGTGACGATGGTGTCGAACGCGCCGTTCTACAGCGGTAAGGCGCTGGATGTGCGGCATCGCGTGCCGTTTGCCGCGATTCTGCTGGTGGTGGTCGCGTTTGTACTCGTGTCGTCGGACCCGCCGTTGATGTTGTTCGGTCTCTTCGTGCTGTACGGTTTTTCCGGGTATGTGTTCTGGGGGTATCGGGTGATGCGCGGGATGGGGAATCCCGCCAGGTCGTCGCAGCGGCCGGGTTAAGGTTTGGTTTCGTTTTTCGCCTGCGGCGGGCGTTTTTTCTCGCTGGCATCCGCGTGATGTCTTTGGTTCGCTCGCGTTGCCCCTGTGCGGGGCGGCACTTACTTTCTTTGCCGCCGCAAAGAAAGTAAGCAAAGAAAGCGGGCTCACACCGCCAGCCCGTGTCCCTGCCTGCGGGCCCCCAACGGGTCCCGCACTCCACACGGCAACACATCGTTTTGCGCCCGTTGCCAGCGCCTTGAACAGGCGCATCACCCACTTCAATCACTCGCAGGCAGCCAGCGGCAGCGACTCGACTGTGCTGCCCAGGTGGCAAACTGTGTGTAGGTTGTCGCACCGGATGCGTTGGCGATCCTACGACACCGATCCCGCTTTTCAGTCCGAAGTGGTGCACTTTCGTCGCGATGGCCTACACACAGTTTGCCACCTGGGCGGCCGTGGACGTCTGGTAATGCGGGCCGTGACGCGGGAGTGTGAAGCGGGTGATGCGTGAGTGAGCACGCTGGCAACGGGCGCGAACAAACACGTTGCCGCGTGGAGCGTAAGAACTGGTGGGGGCCCGCAGGCAACAACACAGGCTGGCGGTGTTAGCCCGCTTTCTTTGCTTACTTTCTTTGCGGCGGCAAAGAAAGTAAGTGCCGCCCCGCACAGGGGCAACGCCAGCAAACCAGAAGCAAAACGCGGATGCCAGAGAAAGCCGAAAACGAAAACCCAAAACGAAAACCCAAAACGAAAACCCGCCCGAAGGGCAAAAACAAACCTCAATTGCACGATTCCAGGATTGCCGCTATAGTCGCTGGCATGGCACTTCCCCAGTTCCCCTTCCTGTCTCTTCAAGCCGGCGCACCGCTACTAGGTGAGCTAGCTCTAGCGCGCCTGCCGCGCTGATCGTTTTCGCCCTCCGTCTGCCTCGTTCGTCGTTTAGCGTCGCCAGCGGTGGTGGCGCAAACACTCGAATTCCGTTTTCCAAATCAAATTGACCGAATCCCCCTGGAGACCCGAGATGGCAGACAAGCTCATCATTTTCGACACGACCTTGCGCGACGGCGAACAATCGCCCGGTGCGTCGATGACGAAGGAAGAAAAGATCCGTATCGCGAAGCAGCTCGAGCGGATGAAAGTCGACGTGATCGAGGCCGGCTTCGCCGCCAGCTCGAACGGCGACTTCGACGCGATCCAAACGATCGCCGGCATGATCAAGGACAGCACGATCTGCTCGCTCGCACGCGCGAACGACAAGGACATCCAGCGCGCCGCCGACGCCCTGAAACCCGCCGACCACTTCCGCATCCACACGTTCATCGCGACGTCGCCGCTGCACATGGAGAAGAAGCTGCGCATGTCGCCGGAACAGGTGTTCGAGCAGGCGAAGCTCGCCGTGCGCTTCGCGCGCAAGTTCACGAACGATGTCGAGTTCTCGCCGGAAGACGGCAGCCGCTCGGACATGGACTTCCTGTGCCGCGTGCTCGAAGCCGTGATCGCGGAAGGCGCGACGACGATCAACATCGCCGATACCGTCGGCTACGGCGTGCCGGAGTTGTACGGCAATCTCGTGAAGACGCTGCGCGAACGTATTCCGAACTCGGACAAGGCCGTGTTCTCCGTGCATTGCCATAACGACCTCGGCATGGCCGTCGCGAATTCGCTCGCGGGCGTGCAGATCGGCGGCGCGCGTCAGGTGGAGTGCACGATCAACGGCCTCGGCGAGCGCGCGGGCAATACGTCGCTCGAAGAAATCGTGATGGCCGTGCGGACCCGCAAGGACTACTTCGGCCTCGATCTCGGCATCGACACGACGCAGATCGTGCCGGCATCGAAGCTCGTGTCGCAGATCACGGGCTTCGTCGTGCAGCCGAACAAGGCGGTGGTAGGCGCGAACGCGTTCGCGCACGCGTCGGGCATCCACCAGGACGGCGTGCTCAAGGCGCGCGACACCTACGAAATCATGCGTGCGGAAGACGTGGGCTGGACCGCGAACAAGATCGTGCTCGGCAAGCTGTCGGGCCGCAATGCGTTCAAGCAGCGCCTGCAGGAACTCGGCATCTCGCTCGACAGCGAAGGCGAACTGAACCTCGCGTTCCAGCGCTTCAAGGAGCTCGCGGACCGCAAGGCCGAAATCTTCGACGAAGACATCATCGCCATCGTCACAGAAGAGTCTGCCGAAGCGCAGGAGAAGGAGCACTACAAGTTCGTGTCGCTGTCGCAGCACTCGGAAACGGGCGAGCGTCCGCACGCGCGCATCGTGTTCTCGGTCTCGGGCAAGGAAGTGGTCGGCGAAGCGAATGGCAACGGGCCTGTCGACGCGACGCTGAACGCGATCGAAACGGAAGTCGGCAGCGGCTCGGAACTGCTGCTGTACTCGGTCAACGCGATCACGACGGGTACGCAGGCGCAAGGCGAAGTGACCGTGCGTCTGTCGAAGGCGGGCCGCATCGTGAACGGTGTGGGCACGGACCCGGATATCGTCGCTGCTTCCGCGAAGGCTTATATCTCGGCGCTGAACCGTTTGTATGCCGGCGCCGACAAGCTCAATCCGCAACGCGCGGACATCTGACTGCCGCCTGCTGCGCTCAGCTGAAACGAAAAACCCCGCCGCGGCGGTAATGCCGTTCAGTTAAGCGACTGAACGGCATTTTGTTTTGTGCGCCCAGCATGGGCGCACTCCTGCGGGTGCAAGTCCCGCCATAAGCTGGTCACAGCGAATGAAGTGAAGCGCAACTGCATGAGGGCGACCGAGTGTGGGGAGGAAGCGTGGAGCGTAAAT
>NZ_JAAGPD010000051.1 GCF_017104565.1 Paraburkholderia sp. Tr-20389
TTTACGCTCCACGCTTCCTCCCCACACTCGGTCGCCCTCATGCAGTTGCGCTTCACTTCATTCGCTGTGACCAGCTTATGGCGGGACTTGCACCCGCAGGAGTGCGCCCATGCTGGGCGCACAAAAACAAAAGCCCCGCATTTGCGGGGCTTTTCTGTGGCGATCAAGAAACCGCACCCAGGCGGCTTCGAGCGAACGGTTTACTCGCCGGATTGCGGGTTATCGAGCGAGCCGTACATCTTCACCTTCGAACGCGCACGCAGCGCGTCGAGATACGCTTCCGCTTCGGCCTGTGCATTCACCGACGCGATCTGCTGCTGCGCCGACGTCAGACGCTGCGCGTCAGTCGGTGCGGGCTGCACGATCGAGTTCACGCGATAGATCGCATAGCCGTCCGCGCCCAGATCGACACCGACATAAGCCGGGAGTTTTTGCGCATCGGCCTTGTAAATTGCACCCAATGCGGCGGGCGGTACACCCTGCGCATCGTTGCGCGACACCTTCAGCGCGGATGAGAAGCCATCCGTCGACTTCGACCTCTGCAGATCGGCTAGCTTCGCCTCGCCTTCCTTGCGCGCGAGATCGGCTGCCTGCTGCGCGACGACCTTCTGACGCACGGCGTCCTTGACGGCCGCCAGCGCCTGCACGGCGGCCGGCTTGTAGTCGGTCACGTGCGCTGCGATCAGCGTGTTGTTGCCGACGTCGATGGCCTGCGTGTTGTTGCGGTCCTTCGCCGAATCGTTCGCGAAGACAGCAGCAAGGAACTTCGCGTTGTTCAGCGGGCTATCCGGCGGCAACGCGCTGTTGGCGCGCGGCGTGACCGTCGCGGTCTGGATCTGCAGTTTGTATTTGTCGGCAGCCGGCTGCAGGCTCTTCGCCTGTTCGTAGACCGTCGATGTGAAGCCTTCCGAATCGTCGCCGAATGCCTTGGTCGCGAGTTGCGCCTTGAGATCCCTGGCGATCGAGTCTTTTACTTCGTCGAACGGCTTCGTCACCGACGGCTTCACATCCGTCACCTTGACGATGTGATAGCCGAAGTCCGACTGGATCAGATCGCTGATCTCATCCTTCTTCATCTTGAAGACTGCGTCGTCGAACGCCTTGCCACCCGCGATCATGCCAGGGCTGAAGTAGCCGAGATCGCCACCCTTCGACGCCGAACCCGGGTCCTGCGAATTCTGCTGCGCGAGTTGCGCGAACTGGTCCGGATGCGCTTTCACCTGCGCGAGAACTTCTTGCGCCTTCTGCTTCGCCTTGTCCTTGTCGGCCGCGCTTGCATCCTTCGGCGCGACGATCAGGATGTGGCTGGCGCGCACTTCGCCCGTCGTGCGGAAATGCGCGATGTTGTCGTCGTAGTACTTCTTGAGGTCGGCGTCGCTGGGATTCGCCGATGCCGCGAGCGTCGCGGGCGACATCACCAGATACTGGATCGTCGCCGTTGCGGGCGTCGCGAAGTCATCGCGATGGGCATCGTAGTACGCCTGAATTTGTGCATCCGTCGGCTGCACCTTGGACTCGTATTCTTTCGCACGGAACGCAAGGCCCTGCACTTCGCGCTGCTGCTCGGCGAGTTCGGTCAGATGCTGTGCGAGCGTCTTCGGTGTGAACGCCGTTTGCGTGATCGCAGCCGGCAGCTGCTGCATCGACATGCTATAGCGCACCTGCTCCTGGTATTGATCGGGCGTGATGCCCTGCATCGCAAGGAGTTCTTTGTATTTGTTCACGTCGATCGAGCCGTCCGGATTCTTCAACGATCCGATCACGGGATCCGCAAGCAGCGCGCGACGCAGTGCATCGTCGGACACCGTCAGGTGCATGCGCTGCGTTTCGTCGGCCAGCACACGCTGCTGGATCAGACCGTCGAGCATGTCCTTGCGGCGCTCCGGCGTGTCGAACATTTTCGAGTCGAACTGGGCGCCGAGCATCTGACGCGCGCGGTCCATCTGCTGGCGCCATGCGTTGTCGAACTCGCTGCGCGTGATCTTGTGTCCATTGACGCTCGCGACGTTTGCGCTCTCGTCAAAGAAACCACGGAAGCCCTGGATACCGACAAAACCCAAACCCGGCAGGATGACCAGGATGAGCATGAACATCATCAGACGTTGGTGATTACGGAAGAAATCGAGCATGAGGAGGCAAAAGTCGGATGCCAAAAACGGAACGCCCGATAGTACAACAGCGGGCAATAAAAAAGGCGAACCGGAGTTCGCCTTTCTAGGATACTGGCGGAGTGGACGGGACTCGAACCCGCGACCCCCGGCGTGACAGGCCGGTATTCTAACCGACTGAACTACCACTCCTTTTGCTGCAGATCCTGCAGCGTGTCACTTCAATCTGGAACTGGTGGGTGCTGAGAGGCTCGAACTCCCGACCTACGCCTTGTAAGGGCGCCGCTCTACCAACTGAGCTAAGCACCCGCTCCGAGATTGCTGCTACCTGATTGCTTATCGATTTACATCGACACTTTCATCAAGCAGCAAGCCCGTTAGTTTAACGCATCCTTCAGCGCTTTGCCAGGCCTAAATTTAGGAACCTTGGCTGCCTTGATCTTGATTGCTGCGCCCGTGCGCGGATTGCGGCCCGTGCGCGCCGTGCGCTTGCCGACGGCGAACGTGCCGAAGCCGACCAGCGTCACCGAACCACCCTTTTTCAACGTGCCTTTGACGCCACCGATCACAGCATCCAGCGCGCGCCCTGCTGCCGCTTTCGAAATGTCGGCTTGCTGCGCGATGTGATCGATCAATTCCGTTTTATTCATTCCAAGCCCCCGAGAATGTTGTTGGGCAATCATGAAAGCGCTTAAGCGCCCGGTTATATACGGCACGGCAGAATTTGCCGGCCACTCATTAGAATGGTCCGAAACCCTTGTGTCAAGCGGGATTGAGCCTGATTCGAGGGGCTCGTCGGGGGGGCGATCGATCACAAAATCTTGCAAGCGATCGATGTGAGTGCAACCAGTTTGAGACGCGCCGCGCGGCATCCTGGATAGCGGGTGAATCGCGCGATCTAACAAGTACACGATCAAACGTTTGCGTCGTCCGGACATAAAAAAACCCGCGGACAAAGCCGCGGGTTTTTGATCGCTATGGACTGAGCGAACTGACGTTCAGTGCTTCACGACATCGCTTGCGCCGGCGTCTTTCGATTCACCGACGGGCGCTTCCGCCTTCGGCTCCTCATCAGGCAAAGCGGATGGCGCGCGTTCGAGCGCCAGCTCCAGCACCTTGTCGATCCAGCGAACGGGGACGATCTCGATCGCGTTCTTCACGTTGTCCGGAATCTCCGTCAGATCCTTGACGTTTTCTTCCGGGATCAGCACGAGCTTGATACCGCCGCGATGCGCTGCAAGCAGCTTCTCTTTCAGCCCGCCGATCGGCAGCACTTCGCCGCGCAGCGTGATCTCACCCGTCATCGCAACGTCGGCACGCACGGGGATGCCCGTGAGCACCGACACCAGCGCCGTCGTCATCGCGATACCGGCGGACGGACCGTCCTTCGGCGTCGCGCCTTCCGGCACGTGGATGTGGATGTCCTGCTTCTCGAACGCTTCGTCCTTGATACCGAGACGGCGCGAACGCGAACGCACCACTGAGCGCGCGGCTTCGACGGATTCCTTCATCACGTCGCCGAGCGAACCCGTGCGGATCACGTTGCCCTTACCCGGCATCACAGCTGCTTCGATCGTCAGCAGATCGCCGCCGACTTCCGTCCATGCCAGACCCGTAACCTGACCGATCTGGTTTTCCTTCGCGGCCAGACCGAAGTCATACTTGCGCACGCCGAGGAACGTGTCGAGGTTGTTGCCGTCGACCGTCACTGCCTTGTCCGCCTTCTTCAGCAGAAGCATCTTCACGACCTTGCGGCAGATCTTCGATACTTCACGCTCGAGCGAACGCACGCCCGCTTCACGCGTGTAGTAGCGAATGATGTCGCGGATGGCTGCTTCCGTGACTTCGATCTCGCCTTGCTTCAGGCCGTTGTTCTTCTTCTGCTTCGGCAGCAGATAACGTTGCGCGATGCTGACCTTCTCGTCTTCCGTGTAGCCCGACAGACGGATCACTTCCATCCGGTCGAGCAGCGGCGGCGGGATGTTCAGCGAGTTCGACGTCGCGACGAACATCACGTCCGACAGGTCGAAGTCGACTTCGACGTAGTGGTCGGCGAACGTGTGGTTCTGTTCCGGGTCGAGCACTTCGAGCAGCGCCGACGACGGATCGCCGCGGAAATCCATGCCCATCTTGTCGACTTCGTCGAGCAGGAAGAGCGGATTGCGCACGCCGACCTTGGTCAGGCTCTGCAGGATTTTGCCCGGCATCGAACCGATGTACGTACGACGGTGGCCGCGAATTTCGGCTTCGTCACGCACGCCACCCAGCGCCATGCGAACGAACTTGCGGTTCGTTGCGCGCGCAATCGACTGGCCCAGCGACGTCTTACCAACACCCGGCGGCCCGACGAGGCACAGGATCGGCGCCTTCACCTTGTCCACGCGCTGTTGAACCGCGAGATACTCGAGAATGCGTTCCTTGACCTTCTCGAGACCGAAGTGGTCTTCGTCCAGCACGCGCTCTGCATTCGAGAGGTCGTTGTTGACCTTGCTCTTCTTGCGCCACGGCAGGCCGATCAGCGTGTCGATATAGTTGCGCACGACGGTCGCTTCCGCCGACATCGGCGACATCAGCTTGAGCTTCTTCAGCTCGGCGTCGGCCTTCTTCTTGGCTTCCTTCGGCATGCGCGCGGCGGTGATGCGCTTCTCGAGTTCTTCGAGATCGGCACCCTCTTCGCCTTCGCCCAGTTCCTTCTGGATCGCCTTGACCTGTTCGTTCAGGTAGTACTCGCGCTGGCTCTTTTCCATCTGACGCTTGACGCGTCCGCGGATGCGCTTTTCGACCTGCAGGATGTCGATCTCGGCTTCGAGTTGCGCGAGCAGATGCTCGAGGCGCTCGATGACCGGGAACATTTCGAGGATCTGCTGCTTCTGGTCGAGCTTGAGCGGCAGATGCGCAGCGATGGTATCGGCAAGACGACCGGCTTCGTCGATGCCCGACAGCGACGTCAGGATCTCCGGCGGGATCTTCTTGTTCAGCTTCACGTACTGGTCGAACTGCGAGACGATCGCCCGGCGCAGCGCTTCCGTTTCAGCGCTATCGGCGTGATCGGGCTCGAGCGGCATGACTTCGCACGAGAATTGCGTTTCCTGCTCTTCGATCGACAGCGTCTTCGCGCGCTGCAGACCTTCGACCAGCACCTTCACGGTGCCGTCGGGCAGCTTGAGCATCTGCAGGATGTTGGCGATACAGCCAACTTCGTACATGTCCTTTTCGGTCGGCTCGTCTTTGGCCGCCGTTTTCTGGGCAACAAGCATGATGTGCTTGCCGCCTTCCATCGCGGCTTCCAACGCCTTGATCGACTTCGGGCGACCCACGAAGAGCGGGATCACCATGTGAGGGAAAACGACTACGTCGCGCAGCGGGAGCAGCGGAAGTGTGACGCGTTCCGGCGGGAGGAGTTGGGTTCCTGACATTTCATTTCCCCATGAGTGGAATCAGTTTGTTCGATAGTTGAGGCCGCCAAAAAAGATTGCAAGCCTTCGCGTGTGGGAAAAAGTTCAGTGACTCCAGAAAAACGGCCCATCCTGTCGACACGATAAACGAAAAAAGCCGTTCACGTCGCCATGAACGGCTTTTTTTCAAAAATCGGGAAGCCGATCAATTCGAACCCGCTACCTTCGGCGCGTCTTCGTAGATCAGTAAAGGCTTTCCGTCACCATCAATGACATTGTCGTCAATAATGACTTTGCTCACGCCCTTCATTGCCGGCAATTCGTACATCACGTCGAGCAACGCCTGTTCCAGGATCGAGCGCAAGCCGCGTGCCCCTGTCTTACGACGGATGGCCTTGCGGGCTATGGCTTGCAGCGCGGCGGGACGAATCTCCAGCTCGACGCGTTCCATGTTGAACAGCTTGTGATACTGCTTGATGAGTGCGTTCTTCGGCTCCACCAGAATCTTCATCAGCGCGGCTTCATCCAGCTTGCCGAGCGTTGCCACGACGGGCAAACGTCCGATCAGTTCTGGAATCAGGCCGAATTTGATGAGATCTTCCGGCTCGACTTCGCGCAGCACTTCGCCCGCATCGCGATCCTGCTTGCTCTTGACGCTGGCGCCGAAACCGATGCCCGTCTTTTCCGTACGGTCGACGATCACCTTCTCGAGACCGTCGAAAGCGCCGCCGCAGATGAACAGGATGTTGGTCGTATCGACCTGGATGAAATCCTGGTTCGGATGCTTACGACCGCCTTGCGGCGGCACCGACGCCATCGTGCCTTCGACGAGCTTCAGCAGCGCCTGCTGCACGCCCTCGCCCGACACGTCGCGGGTGATCGACGGGTTGTCCGACTTGCGGCTGATCTTGTCGATTTCGTCGATGTAGACAATACCGCGCTGCGCCTTGTCGACTTCGTAATTGCAGTTTTGCAGCAGCTTCTGAATGATGTTCTCGACGTCTTCACCGACATAGCCGGCTTCCGTCAGCGTGGTCGCGTCAGCGATCACGAACGGCACATTCAGAAGGCGCGCGAGGGTCTGCGCGAGCAGCGTCTTGCCGGAACCCGTCGGGCCGATCAGCAGGATGTTGCTCTTCGACAGCTCGACATCGTCCTTCTTGTCGAGATGCTTCAGGCGCTTGTAGTGGTTGTAGACCGCGACCGCGAGAATTTTCTTCGCGCGCTCTTGCCCGATCACGTATTGATCGAGAATGTCGCGGATTTCCTGAGGACTCGGCAGGTCGGACTTGGACAGGCCCGTTTCCAGACCCGCGCCCGCTGCTTCGTCGCGAATGATTTCGTTGCACAGGTCGATACATTCATCACAGATGAATACCGACGGGCCAGCAATCAGTTTTTTGACCTCGTGCTGGCTCTTGCCGCAGAACGAGCAATACAACAGCTTCTCGCTGTTCGAACCTTTTTTGTCCGCCATAGATGTGTGAGCCTCCGGACACTCGAATGACATGATACGCCGTTTGCCCACCTCGTTCAGTCCGGGGCGGGACGGATGCGCAAAAGCTGTGACGGCGTTTGCCGCAGGCGTTCAGACGGGTCTTATTATTTCACAAGGCTTTGCGCCGGCGCTCTTCCCCCAATTTGAGGAAAAAGCGCACCGGATCAGCCATGTTTCAGCGATTGCTTACGGACGCTTGTGCAGAACCTGGTCAACGAGACCGTAAGCCTGCGCGTCGTCGCCCGACATGAAGTTGTCGCGGTCCGTGTCGCGCTGGATGCGCTCGACGGGTTGACCGGTATGGTGCGACAGCAACTGGTTCAGGCGCTCCTTCAGATACAGGATTTCGCGCGCCTGGATTTCGATGTCGGATGCCTGGCCGCGCGCGCCGCCCAGCGGCTGGTGAATCATCACGCGTGCGTTCGGCAGCGCGAAACGCTTGCCCTTCGCGCCGGCCGCCAGCAGGAACGCGCCCATGCTGGCCGCGAGACCCATACAGAGCGTCGAGACGTCCGGCTTGATGAACTGCATCGTGTCGTAGATAGCCATGCCTGCCGACACCGAGCCGCCCGGGCTGTTGATGTAGAAGCTGATGTCCTTGTCCGGATTTTCGCTTTCGAGGAACAGCAACTGCGCGATCACGAGGTTGGCGGTCTGGTCGTTCACTTCGCCGACCAGGAACACCACGCGCTCCTTCAGCAGGCGCGAGTAGATGTCATACGAACGTTCACCGCGGCCGCTCGTTTCGACCACGATCGGCACGAGGCCGAGCGCTTGCGCTTCGAGATCCCGATCTCGCGACGACTGCGAGGTCAACGTGTCCAGCATTTGAGCGCGAAAGGTCATGCAATGGATCCTTGTCAGGAAATGTTCTGATAATCGGTTCTGGACAAGTGGGTGCGGCCGCGCGTTTCTTCAAGAGCTGCGACGGCCGACAGGCGTTGTTTTAGCATGAAGACCGTGCGCAAATGTAAAAACGGCGTGCGGGCCGTCGTTCGGACAGCCGGCACGCCGTTACAGCGATGCTATTACGCTTGCGCCGTTGCGCTTGCCAGCTCTTCGAAGCTCACTTCCTTGTCCGTCACCTTCGCCTTGCTCAGGACGAAATCGACGACGTTGGATTCAACGACATACGCTTCCATCTCTGCCAGGCGCTGCTGGTTCGAATAATACCAGCGCACGACTTCCTTCGGGTCTTCGTAGCTCTTCGCGAATTCGTCGACTTCCGCGCGAATCTGCTCCGGCTTCGCCTGCAGTTCGTTGGCCTTCACCAACTCGGCCAGCACGAGGCCCAGCTTGACGCGGCGCTCTGCCTGCTCGGCGAACATTTCGGCGGGGATCGGTGCGTCCTTGGCGTTCGGCACGCCGCGTTGCGCCAGATCCTGACGCGCCATTTCGACGAGGCGCTGCTGATCCTGCTCGATCAGTGCCTTCGGCACGTCGAGTTCGGAGATCTTCAGCAGAGCATCCATCACCTGGTTCTTCACGACAGCCTGCGTGCGACGCTTCGCTTCGCGCTCCAGGTTGTCCTTGATTTCATTGCGCATCTTCGTCAGGTCGCCGTCTTCGATGCCGAGCGACTTCGCGAATTCGCCGTCGATTTCCGGCAGGTGCGGCCACTCGATCTTCTTCATCGTGATCGTGAACTGCGCGGTTTTGCCGGCGACTTCCTTGCCGTGATAGTCCGCCGGGAAGGCCAGGTCGAATTCCTTCGACTCGCCGACCTTCAGGCCGAGCGCGGCCTTTTCGAATTCCGGCAGCATGCGGCCTTCGCCCAGGACAAACGCGAAGTCGTCCGCGCTGCCGCCCTCGAATGCGTCACCATCGATCTTGCCGACGAAGTCGACCGTCACGCGGTCGCCGTCCTTGGCTGCCGTGTCCGCGCCGCCGTCGCCGTGCTCGCCGGCTTCGCCGCGAGCGTGGTAGTGCACGCGCTGCTTGCGCAGGATGTCCAGCGTGCGGTCGATTTCCGCGTCGCTGATGGTGGTCTTCGTGCGTTCGATCTCAGCCGTTGCGACATCGCCCAGCTTCACGTCCGGGTAAACCTCGAACGTTGCGTCGAACGCGTAGTCGCCTTCCACGGCGTCCGTCTTCGGGCTGAAGCTCGGCTGGCCAGCAACGCGCAGGTTTTCCGCGCGGCTGATATCGAAGAATTCCTTGCCAACCTTGTCGCTCAGCACTTCGGCTTCCACCTGACCCGCGTACTGCTGCGTCACCATCTTGAGCGGAACCTTGCCCGGGCGGAAACCCGGCATGCGCACGTTCTTCGCGAGTTGACGGATACGCGAGTCCACTTCCTTCTGCACAGTGTCCTTCGGCAGGGAAATCGTCACGCGGCGTTCGAGCTTGCCGAGGTTTTCAACAACGTTAGCCATGGCTTCAATCGTCCTAAAATTATTCGAGCGAATCAGTTATCTTGTGTGCGCCGCCTGTCGATGTCCGCTTTGCGTTGTGCGCCCGACGCTGCGTGTTGCACACGCTCTTGCGCAGGGTCGCCGCTTCGCTTCGCTCACTGAGGTGTGACATCGATCGCGTGCCTCTCTCCGCGGGCTGTGAGGCCGCCGGCAGCACAGTTTGGGTCAGAGAGCCAAATATTTTAGCAAACTATTTGCGCGCCTAGCCGGATTCGCTGTTTCGCGGCTTCTGGCGCCTTGCCGGGCGCGCGGAAGACAGCTCGAAACGCTTCGATGCCCCGCGCCGATCGCCGTTCAGCTGTGAATCAAAGTCAATTCTGCCTATACCTTCCGGTATATTCAGTCGCGCGCCGCATGCTGATAAGCTTCATCACATCCTGACACGCCTGCCCTTCATGGACCGGCGTCCCGGCGCTTCAGCATCGCGGTAGCGGTAGCGATGCCTCCTCATACCAAACATCTGAGACACCATGCCGAATACGTCGTCCGCGCCCATCGTCGTCATCGCCCCTGATTCGTTCAAAGGTTCGCTCTCGGCCGAGCAGGTCGCGCAATCCATCGCGACGGGCATTCTGCGCGCGCGGTCCGACGCCACGATCCGCATCTGCGCCATGGCCGACGGCGGAGAAGGCACGCTCGACGCCATGCTGACCCGTGGCGGCGAGCGCCGCATGCTGACCGTGCGCGGCGCGGCGGGCCCCGCCCGCGAGGCTGCGACGGGCTTGCTCGCGGACGGCAGCGCAATCGTCGAAACGGCGGAAGTCGTCGGCATCACGGATCCGGTCGGCATGGGCGTTCCCGTCGACAAGCGCAGCACGCGCGGCATGGGCGAGGCGATCCGCTCGCTGCTCGACGCCGGCGTGCGGCGCTTCTTCGTCGCACTCGGCGGCAGCAGCACGAACGACGGCGGCGCAGGCCTGCTGGTCGGGCTCGGCCTCAAGCTGTTCGACGCGCAGGGACACGAACTCGACGCCACACCCGAGCAGCTTGCGCAACTGGCACGTGTCGACGCGTCGGGCCTCGATGCGCGTCTGCGTGAAGCGACGTTCGTCGGCATGTCGGATGTCGACAACCCGCTTACCGGCGATCACGGTGCAACCGCAGTCTTCGGTCCGCAGAAAGGCGTGCAGCCGGAGCAGGTCGCAACCATCGACGCCGCCCTCGCCCGCTTCGCCGATCTCGTCGAGCCGGCCATGAATCGTGTCGCGCGCAACCAGCCCGGCGCGGGCGCCGCGGGCGGCCTCGGGTTCGCGCTGCATATGCTCGGCGCGGACTTCGAGCCGGGCGCCGAAGTGGTCGCGCGCGAGGTCGGCCTGGATGCCGCGCTCGAAGGCGCCAACTGGCTCATCACGGGTGAAGGCCGTTCGGACGTACAGACACTGCATGGCAAGGCGCCCTTCATCGCATGCCGGCATGCGCGCGCGGCAAGCGTGCCGGCCACGCTGCTCTCGGGTGCCGTCGACTCATCCGCGTTGCCGAAGCTCGCCGAATATTTCAGCGGATGCTTCTCGCCAGCCCCCGGCCCGATCACGCTCGAAGTGGCGATTCGCGACGCAGCCACGCTGCTTGCGAACGAAGCCGAACAGATGACGCGACTCAGGTACGGCCCGCGTTGACCGCGCGAGCGGATGCAGCAACAATCACATCGCGGGACTGCATTCACTCACAACAGGAAGACCATGAAGGCCTCCGACAAAGCCGGACTCGAACAGTTTCTGACGTATCGTCTGCACGTGCTGAATAAACTTTCCGAGCGGGGCATCAGCGAACGGTATATGGCCAAGCTTGACGTGACGCTGCCTGAGGCGCGCGTGATTGCATCGGTCGGATCGTTCGGGCCGTTCTCGATCATGGATCTCGCGCGCCACGCGAACCTCGACAAAAGTCAGGCGAGCCGCGCAGCCGAGGCGTTGATCAGACAAGGCCTCGTGCAACGCGAAGCGAGCGCGGAAGACGGCCGCGTGGTGCTCGTATCGTTGACCACGGAAGGCCGGGCGCTCTATCGCAAAGTGATGCCCATCGCGCGCAAGTGGAATGTCGATCTCTTTGATTGCCTCGACGATCGCGAGAAGGTCGCGCTCAGCGAAGCACTCGACAAGGTGATCGAAAACGCCATCGCGCGTAACGCAGCGTAGTTGGGACAGACGAGGTCCGGGTTAGTCCAGTGTCGGCGCTTGCGCGGCGCCGTTGAATTCCTCGTTGCCTAATTTCTTAAACACTCATTCACAAGCCGCCCGCGCACAGCACCCATCCGCTCAGTCTCGATACGACGGATCGATCCTGTCCATCTGACGCAGCAATGCGTTCAACACATCAAAATAGAAATTGTTGTTGACGAGGTCGGCCTGCGAGCAGGAAAAAATCTGGTTGCTCGCGCAACCAGATGCCAAATGTTGGAAAGCGGTCGACGAGCGAGCGAAAAGCCAAAGACATACAGCGCATTGCACTTTTCGAACGACCGATCTCAAGGAAATCGTAATGCTGCCTTGCTACGATCGCCGCTCGCTTTCTCTCTGACTTCGAGGATTCAAAATGAAGAAGGTTGTTCTGGCACTGGTCGCTGCGGCCGCTGGCTTCATGAGCATGTCGTCGGCATTCGCAAACGGCAATCATCATCACGAGTGCCACAAGGTGCGCGTGCATCACCACTGGGAAAAGCGCTGCCACTAAGCAGGCTTTTGCAGCGTCGGTGCGATGCATCGAACCCCGCCTTCGCGCGGGGTTTTTTGTGGGTATCGATTCTGGATTTGGAGTGAGCACCTCCACTGTCAGGCGGAGGTACGGCAGACTGCGAATAAAGAGGGGGCACGCGAACACGCAAGTCTCACGAAACAGACATCGCCGCCTCACGATCAGCCACCAGCCGGGCAGCCAGCGGTATTGGTCAGTCGAACAAGACTTACGCGCCGGCACCCTCGCCAGGCGTCGCTGTCCCGCCGACGCCCGGAACAGAAGTCTGCATCAGATTCGCGATCTCCGACGCGCTGAGCGCGCGGTTGTAGACATGAACCTCATCCAGTGCTCCCGTATAGGTGCCGGCGACTGTACGGCCAATTGAATCGATATTGAGCGCGCCATTGAACGTACCTTCCGCGGTTTTGACGCCGTTCACGTAAATCGACATTGCACCGCTTGAGCGCGTCAATGCAACGTGTGTCCACAGCCCCTTCCGCACAGCCGCAGACGAAATCAGCACGTCGCGCGAGTCGCCCCAAAAGCGGGGATAGCCAGCATAAAAGTTGAAGTCGTACCCTTCTGCAGTATGGAAAACACCGTCCTGATTGGTCGGAGGGTTCAAGGTGTTGACCCAGGCATCGACCGAGAAATCGCCACTCAATGTGATCGGAGCAATCGACAGGTAGCCGCCGCCGGACAACGACAGGGCATTGTGCGAGATGCCGGTCAAGGTCTTCGCCAAATTGTTTCGAAAACCAGGAAGGATCGAGTCCGATTAATTTTGTAGCATACCTATCTTTTTTAAAAATTCGCATCGGATCGCAGGACTCAGCACGCGAATGTCTCTGCACGTCTCCATGGCCGCTGGAGCGTCCAGCTCACCCGATACACGGCTGAAGCCCGCTGAAATTTCTGGACATTTACTTAGCAAAACGAATCATATAACGGCGTCGTCGGGAGCGTGGTGATGGTCGCGCATGCTTTCCGTTCATCGTGTGGGTCACGGCGTCATCTGGAAGCGACAAATCACCGACGAACCAACATCTTTGACGTGACGAAAGATGAACTGTCGGACACACGGACGAAATCAGGCGCCCGGTTCCTGCTGAATCGTGCGTTCCGGCTATCCGTTTCCTGATTCCCGGCGAATCTCGTCAAGCACACCCCTTGCCTACAGAATGCGGCAGAGTGCGGTCACACCCACGCATCGACGATGCACTCAGCAGGGAAATAGCCGACGTAGACCAGGACCCAGACGGTCTTTCGGCCGGGACGATGGCCGCGCGTGCGGTTTATGATTGGATGCGTTGAGCGGACACGAGGCGGGCGATCGCGCGGTCAGCGCGATCGAGAAGTCTGCATCGGATGCGGGCGAATTTGCTGGCACATCACCGCACGCCCGGTAAAAGCTGGCTGAATTTTTAACGTTCGCGAGCGCGCCTTGCGTTAAAAATCAAATACTTGATGGTGCGAGGAAGGGGACTCGAACCCCTACACCCTTGCGGGCGTCAGGACCTAAACCTGGTGCGTCTACCAATTTCGCCATCCTCGCAGCCGGGCGCATGCGGAAAAAAGCATGCAGCACCGATGTCTTGCCGGCCACCGCATTCTTCAGCGCGATGTCATTCACATGGATAACTCTGACCCGGCAGGATCAGACTCGTCGTGGCCGCGAACGCTTGCGCAACAAAGCACGTCCGAAAGCGTAAGCGCGAGATTCTAACCGATTGCCCTGCACTTGTCTGCATATGTCGAATTCCGTCGATGCTACAATTTTCGGTCTTTCGTGCAGCCCCGCGCACAGCCGTGCGCGACCGCCTTCCTCACAAGCCAATCCCGTGAACTTCGACGAATATTGCCAGCAGAAAGCGGCGCCTCCCGGTTCGAGCACCTACTACGCGTTGCGCCAGGCGCCCGTCGCACGGCAGCCGCTGCTCACCGCGCTGTTCGCGCTGCGTCGCGAGTTCGAGGAGACGGTGAAGGAAACGACGGATCCGACCATCGGCCGCACCAAGCTCGCCTGGTGGCAAAAGGAAGCGGCGGCGCTCGCGGCCGGCGAGCCGACGCATCCTGTGTCGCAGGCGCTCGCCGCGCATCTGCCCGACGTGCAGGCCGAGTATCCGGCGCTGCAGAGCATGATCGCGGGCTTCGAGATGGATCTCGATCAGGCGCGCTATCTCGACTATCCGAATTTGCGTCGCTATGTGGCGGGCGTCGGCGGCACCTTCGCGTCCGTGGTCGCGCGCGCGACGGCACGCGATCCGTCGCAGGCAGCCTTGTGGGCTGCGCCGCTTGGCGAGGCGTTGATGCTCGCGCAAATCGTGGTGGAACTCGGCAACGACGCGCGGCACGGACGTATCTACATCCCCATCGACGAGATGCAGCGCTTCAACGTGACGGCCGCGGACATCATCAACCGCAAGTACACGGACGCGTTCACGGAGATGATGCGCTTCCAGACCGCGCGTGCCCGCGACGCGATTCGCAAGGCGCTCGATGCGCTACCCGTCGGCGAGCGCCACTCGCAGAGCACGCTGCGCGCGTTGGCGGCGCTGGCGCTGGCGTTGCTCGATGAGATCGAGCGCGACGGCTACCACGTGCTTCATCAGCGCATCGCGCTCACGCCGATCCGCAAGCTGTGGGTCGCGTGGCGAGCGGCGCGCAGGCACTGACTATCACGCGCGCAGCAGCGGCAACGGCTTCACGTCGTCGAGCAGCACGGCGTTCGCGTCCAGCTTCCAGAATGAAGCGAGTGCGGTTGCATAGAGCCGCCTGAAGTCGATCTCGACGGGCAGTCTTCCATCGGCATCGAGTCTGGTCAGATCGGGCGGCTGGCCATACACGCCGCCCTGCACCCCGCCGCCCATCACGAAGTGCGCCGCAGCGCCGCCATGCCCGGTGCCGCGATCGACGTTCTCATGCGCGGAACGGCCGAATTCCGAATACGTCATCACGAGCGTGTCGCGCCAGCGGCCGCGCCGCGCGAGTTCTGCACGAAGCGTCGCACAGCCGTCGGCGAGTTGCGTAAGCAGCGCGGCATGACGTGCGAGCTGATTGCGATGTGCGTCGAAGCCATCGAGCGTCACGCGAATCGCAGCGCTCGTGTGCGGCTGCATCGTATCGACCGCGCGCAGCGCAGCGTCGATCGAATCGCGAAACGTGCGTACGTCGGGGTGAGACGCTTGCACAGCAGCGAATGTCGTGCTCGACCCTGGATCGTCTTCGTCCCGGGAGACGTGAGGATCGGGATCGTCGACACGCACCCACGAACATTCCGCCCCGGAGCGATGCGCGATTTGCGCAAACGGCCCGGGCTCGTCGCAGCCGAACGACGCGGTTATGAAGCGTCTGCCTGCAGCACTGCACTGCCCGGCCGCACGCGTCAGCCAGCCATCGCGCCGATAAACATCGGCACGCGATGCGGTGTCCCAGATCTCTCTCGAGCGGAAATGCGATGCATCGTCCTGCTCGCAACCGATGCCCTGCACGACGGCCAGTTGCCCATCGCGCCACGAGGAAAGCAGCGGACGCAGCGCCGGATGCAGCGCCGTTCGACCGTCGAGCACGAGCCCGTGGTCGCGCGGTATCGCGATGTGCCTGCGCAGCGCATAGTAAGTGGAGTCGGTGAACGGAATGACGGTGTTCAATCCGTCGTTGCCGCCCTTCAGTTCGATCAGGATCAGCAGCTTGCCGGACCCGTCGCGAGCGGTTGCGGCCGCATCGAGTTGCGACGATATGCCGCCGGCTGGCTGTGGCGTTGCGAACACGCGCGACATCGATAACGAAGCGCCTGCGGCCGCTGCCATCGAAATGAAGTCGCGTCGTTTCACCTACGCCTCTCGGGATAGATCACAGCCATTGCCGCCCACGGCCTGCGCGCGGCCACCACGGCGTCAGCGCTTGTACAGTTCGCGAACGGCGTCTTCGATATGCTGGCGCAACAGACGCCGTTCTTCAGGCGTCATATGTCCGTCGCGCCGGCGCTGATCCAGATCGGGCGGCACGGCAGTCGTGCGCATGATCGTGTCGGATGCGGGGCGATCGGTGTTGGGATTATGCGGCTGGCGACCCTGGCGCATGTGCGGACGCTGGGGCGGGCGCGTGTCGGTATTGCGTTCCGTCGAGGAATCGGCATAGGCGGAGACCGGGCTCAACGCGCTAGCGAACACGATCGCAACAGCTACTGCGATCACGCTCAGGCGCATGTTCGGCCAGACCCCTCCCTTCATCTTGTTCCCTTCGTGGCGCGGCAACCGGCAACCTCAGATACGTGTATTGACTCCGGCTTGAAACCGGGTGCGAGAGCTTTATTCGAGTGAAGTATCTACCGAACTGGCGCAAACAGTAAAGGAGTGTAAGCGCCAAGGCTTTACGCCGTGCCACAGGCCGGGTAAATTTTGTAACTGACTGTTACGTGATAAATGGTGCAAACGCGCACCTCTTTCTAATCGCGCTAAGATGCCGACCATGGAAACCAAAAACCCTTCGAAAATCCTCGTCGTCGATGACGACCCGCGTTTGCGTGACCTGCTGCGCCGTTACCTCGGCGAGCAGGGTTTTAACGTTTATGTCGCCGAGAACGCACCCTCGATGAACAAGCTGTGGGTGCGCGAACGTTTCGATCTGCTGGTGCTCGACCTGATGCTGCCCGGGGAAGACGGTCTTTCTATCTGCCGGCGTCTGCGCGGCAGCAACGACCGCACGCCGATCATCATGCTGACGGCCAAGGGTGAGGACGTGGATCGTATCGTCGGCCTCGAAATGGGCGCCGACGACTATCTGCCGAAGCCATTCAATCCGCGCGAACTGGTCGCGCGCATTCACGCGGTGCTGCGCCGCCAGTCGCCGTCCGAACTGCCGGGCGCGCCGTCGGAAACGTCGGAAGTCTTCGAGTTCGGCGAGTTCGCGCTGAACCTCGCCACTCGCACGCTCACCAAGGCCGGCCAGGAAATCCCGCTGACGACGGGCGAGTTTTCCGTGCTGAAGGTGTTCGCGCGTCATCCGCGCCAGCCGCTGTCGCGTGAAAAGCTGATGGAACTCGCGCGCGGCCGTGAATATGAAGTATTCGACCGCAGTCTCGACGTGCAGATCTCCCGTCTGCGCAAACTGATTGAACCGGATCCGGGCAGCCCGCGCTTCATCCAGACGGTCTGGGGTCTCGGCTATGTGTTCATTCCCGACGGCGCTGCCTGAGTTTGCCGTTCCAGTTGTCTCTCTTTTTTGACACGAAGGCCGCATGCGGATCGACCGGCGCCTCCTGACGCTCGCATTCGGCGGCCTGTTCTGGCGAACGTTTCTGCTGATCGCGCTCCTGATCGCGGTCAGCCTCGCCGCATGGTTCCAGAGCTTCCGGGTGATCGAGCGCGAGCCGCGCGCGCAGCGCGTCGCGCTGCAACTGGTCGCGATCGTGAAACTCACGCGCACCGCACTCCTCTATTCCGATCCCGATCTGCGGCGCGCATTGCTGCAAGACCTGGAAAGCAACGAGGGCGTGCGCGTGTACCCGCGCGAGACCACCGACAAATACAAGCTCCAGCCCGACGAATCGCTCAATCGTTTGATCGAGCATGACATACGCGGGCGTCTCGGCGACGACACGATCATCGCGCAGTCGGTCAACGACATTCCCGGCGTGTGGATCAGCTTCAAGATCGACGACGACGACTACTGGGTCGCCCTCGACCGCGATCAGCTCGACAGCGTAACGGGCCTGCAATGGGCCGGCTGGGGCATTTTCGCGCTCGCGCTGTCGCTGTTCGGCGCGGCGTTCATCACAAGCCTGGTGAACCGGCCATTCGCGCGCCTCGCGATGGCCGCGCGCAAAGTCGGTTCGGGTCAGGCGCCCGAAAAACTGCCCGAGCGCGGCATGGGCGTCGCCGCCGAAACCAACCGAAGCTTCAACCAGATGGTGCAGGATCTGGAACAACTCGATGCGGACCGCGCGCTGATGCTCGCGGGCATTTCGCACGACCTGCGCACGCCGCTTGCTCGTCTTCGACTGGAAACGGAAATGAGTCCGTCGGATCAGGCGACCAAGGACGCGATGATCGACGACATCGAACAGATGGACATGATCATCGGGCGCTTCCTCGATTACGCGCGTCCTGTGCAAAGAAATCCGGAACCTGTCGACCTGTCGGTGATCGCAGGAGAACTGGCTGCGCGCATGTCGAGCGAAGACGGCATGCGGCTGGTCACGCGGCTTGCTCCCTCTGCTGTGATCGAGGCAGACGAGACGGATATCCGGCGCGTCGTCGGCAATCTGATCGAGAACGCCCGCAAGTACGGGCTGTCCGAATCCGATGGCATCCCGCATGTGATCCTGGAAACGCGGGTGTCGCATTCGCGCGTCGAGCTTTCGGTGGTCGACGAGGGTCCGGGCATTCCGGAAGACCAGCTTCCGCTCGTCACGCGTCCGTTCTACCGCGTGAATTCGGCGCGCACCCAGGCGAACGGCACGGGCCTCGGCATGGCGATCGTGCAACGGCTCGTCGGACGTTATCGGGGCGCGCTTCGTCTGCGCAACCGGACGCCGCTGCCAGGCCTCGAAGTGACGATCGAGTTCCCGCTCGCGAAGAGCATCTGACGGAAACTGACGCCCATTGCGGTTGCCGCATGCCAGGGGATCCTCTTCCCCGATTTCGTGCAAAGCGAATATGCAGACGCTGCACGATCGATCGTTTCGAGAAAATCCATCTCAATCGTTAGACAAAAACTATTGAATGGATTTACCTATAGAGTTATAGTTTTTCTGTGTAACGCGTTCGTTACAGCCAGCAGGTAGTTTGAGCGGGTTGTTTATCGAATCTCATTTGCCAATTCTCAAGGAGCAAACGCATGAAAACTGTCGGCGATAAACTCGAAGCTTTCACCGTCACCGCTGCCAAGCCGGGTTTCAACAACCACGAAGAGAACGGCGTGTCGGCGTTCGAAGAAATCACCGAATCGTCGTTCCCGGGCAAGTGGAAGATCATTTATTTCTACCCGAAGGACTTCACGTTCGTTTGCCCGACGGAAATCGTCGAGTTCGGCAAGCTGGCAAAGGACTTCGAAGAGCGCGATGCCATTCTGCTCGGCGGCAGCGTCGACAACGAATTCGTCAAGCTCGCATGGCGCCGTGAGCACAAGGACCTCAACAAGCTGAACCACTACGCGTTCGGCGACGTGAAGGGCGAACTGATCGACCAGCTCGGCGTGCGCGACAAGGAAGCCGGCGTCGCACTGCGCGCGACCTTCGTCGTCGATCCGGACAACACGATCCAGCACGTGTCGGTGAACAACCTGAACGTCGGCCGCAACCCGGAAGAAGTGCTGCGTATTCTCGACGGCCTGCAAACCGACGAACTGTGCCCGTGCAACCGCGCAGTCGGCGGCGCAACGCTGTAAGAATGTGCAGTCGAAAGCCCGCTAAGCTCGAAAGGCCAGCGGGCTTTTTTATCGGCAACCTGATAGGAGATATCGATGGAATTCATCGCGACGATTAAGGAAGCAATTCCCGACTACGCCAAAGACATTCGCCTGAATCTGGACGGCACAATCGCGCGCTCGTCGCTGGAAGGCAACGACGCCGTCGGCGTCGCGCTGGCTGCCGCGTTCGCTGCGAAGAGCCCGAAGATCATCGCCGCGATCCGCGAAGCGGGCGTGCTGTCGCCCGAAGAAGTGAACGGCGCGCTGACGGCCGCCGCGTTGATGGGCATGAACAACGTCTGGTATCCCTACGTCGAGATGACCGACAGCGCCGATCTGAAATCGCAGCCGGCGGGCTTGCGGATGAACGCTTACGCGTCGCACGGCGGCGTCGACAAGCGCCGCTTCGAGATGTACGCGCTGGCTGCGTCGATCATCGGCAAGTGCCATTTCTGCGTGAAGTCGCACTTCGACACGCTGGTCAACGAGGGCATGAGTTCGACGCAGCTGCGCGACGTCGGCCGGATCGCAGCTGTCGTCAATGCGGCGGCGCAAGTGATCGTTGCTGAAGGCAAGTAAGCGACCCACAGCTCCATGAAAAAACGCCACGCGATCCGCGTGGCGTTTTCGCTCTTACGGGCGTTGGATATGCGCCCTGACCCGCGAGTTCAGACGCGCAGCAACAGCGCGGCCGCTTGCGCTTCGATGCCCTCGCCTCGTCCCAGATAGCCGAGCTTCTCGTTGGTCTTCGCCTTCACGTTGACACGGTCGATGGGCAGGTTGAGGTCTTCGGCGATATTCGCGCGCATGCCGTCGATGTGCGGCGCGAGCTTCGGCGCCTGCGCGATCACAGTGCTGTCGACGTTCTGGATCGTGAAGCCTGCCTTCGCGATGCGCGCCGCGCATTCGCGCAGCAGCACACGGCTGTTCGCGCCTTTGAATTCCGTCGCGGTATCGGGGAAATGGCGGCCGATATCGCCGAGCGCGGCGGCGCCGAACAGCGCGTCGGTGATCGCGTGCAGCAGCACGTCGGCATCCGAGTGGCCGAGCAGCCCGCGCTCGTACGGAATCGTCACGCCGCCGATGATGAGCGGCCGTCCCGGCACCAGTGCGTGAACGTCGTAGCCTTGTCCGATTCTCAAATCCATATGCGTGGGGTTCCGTTGTTTCGTGAAAGCGTTGTGGCCAGCGCGAAGCCGGCTCGATGAGCGTGTTTGAGTCAGCCCGCCGCGCCGCGCCCGACGATGGCTTCGGCCAGATCGAAGTCCTCGGGATACGTGACCTTGAAATTGCGCAGACTGCCCTGAACCAGTTTAGGCGCGTGGCCGCTCCATTCGATCGCGCTGGCTTCGTCGGTGAGATCGTGGCCGTCGCTTTGCGCGCGCAGAATCGCGTCGCGCAACATGCCGATGCGGAACATCTGCGGCGTTTGCGCCTGCCACAGGCCGTCGCGCGGTTCCGTGTGATCGATGCGGTTGTCGGTGTTGGGCGTCACGCGCTTGAGCGTGTCGGCGACGGGCAGCGCCATGATGCCGCCCACGGCGTCGTCCTTCAGCGCGCCGACCAGCGCGCGGATCAGCGCAGGCGTAATGCCGGGCCGCGCGGCGTCGTGCACGAGCACCCAGTCGTCGTCGTGCGCTCCGAACCCGGCGAGCGCGTGCAGCCCGTTGAGCACCGACGCCTGCCGCGATGCCCCGCCGCAGCGCTGCACGGCGAAGCGCAGGCCGCCGAAGCGGCGCGCGTCGAAGTGCTGGTCGTCGGGCGCGATCACGACGAGCGTTTGCGCGAACTCGCTGCAGGCGTCGAACGCGGCGAGCGAATAATGCAGCATGTCGCGGCCCGCGACGGTGCGATATTGCTTGGGCATCGGCGCGCCGGAACGGCTGCCGGTACCGGCGCAGGGAATCAGTGCAAAGAGGCGGGAAGTCACAGAACGGGCGCGTTGCAGGTCAAAGTGAAGGACGGATTTTATAATAGGTCTTCGGCACGCACGTCCCGGCGCGCTTAAACTTGCCGATTGCTCCCGATTGCTTGCCGATCGCGCCTTCCAGCGACGCGCCAACCCGGCGTCCGCTGGCGGCTGTCATTGGCGCGTCGCGAGCCGCTGGCCGTGCGTTTGCTGTAGCCCGTTGCATCCTTATGTTCGCAGTCGATCGTTGATCCGTCGTTCATTGGCGTCACCCAAAGGCCGTTTCCCTTTTATGCCCGACATCGCCGCATCCACGCAGTCCTCTTCTTCAACGCCTGTCGCGCTCGTCAAGACCGGCCAGCGTTTTGTGTTCGACGGCACGCACGGCTCGTCCGACGCGCTGCTGATCGCCCGCTATCACCACGCGCACAAGGCGCAGATGCCGCTGCTCGCAGTCGTCTGCGCGAGCGCCGTCGATGCGCAGCGGCTGTCGCAGGAACTCGCGTTCTTCGCGCCGAACGCGCGCGTCCGTCTGCTGCCCGACTGGGAAACGCTGCCCTACGATTCGTTCTCGCCGCACCAGGACCTCGTGTCCGAGCGGCTCGCCACGCTTCACGATCTCGGCGAAGGCCGCTGCGACATCCTGCTCGTCCCGGCGACGACGACGCTCTACCGGATGCCGCCCGCCTCGTTCATGGCCGCGTACACGTTTTCGTTCTCGCAGGGCGAGCGTCTCGACGAAGCGAAGCTGAAGGCACAGTTGACGCTCGCCGGCTACGAACACGTGAGTCAGGTCGTGCGGCCGGGCGAATACTGCGTGCGCGGCTCGCTGATCGACCTGTTCCCAATGGGCTCGCCGCTGCCGTACCGGATCGACCTGTTCGACGATCAGGTGGATTCGATCCGCGCGTTCGATCCCGACTCGCAGCGCAGCCTGTATCCCGTGAAGGACGTGCGTCTGTTGCCGGGCCGCGAGTTTCCGTTCGACGAAGCCGCGCGCACCGCGTTTCGCAGCCGCTGGCGCGAGGTGTTCGAAGGCGATCCGAGCCGCGCGTCGATCTACAAGGACATCGGCAACGGCGTGCCGTCGGCGGGCATCGAATACTATCTGCCCCTCTTCTTCGAAGAGACGGCGACGCTCTTTCACTACCTGCCCGAGAACGCGCAACTGGTGTTCGTCGGCGATCTGGATGCCGCCATCCGGCGCTTCACGGCGGACACGAAACAGCGCCACGGTTTCCTGTCCCACGATCGCGACCGGCCAATTCTCGAACCGAAGCGCCTGTTCCTGTCGGACGACGACTTCTATACGTTCGCCAAGCCGTTCGCGCGCCTGTCGCTGCCCGGCAACGCGGGCGGCGGCTGGGCCGTGCCGCTGCCGAATCTCGCCATCGACCGCCATGCCGACGACCCCGTCGCCGCATTGCGTGCCTGGCTCGTCACGACGCCGAACCGCGTGCTGTTCGCGGCGGAATCGGCGGGCCGCCGCGAAACGATCGCGCAGCTGCTGGCCGACAACGAACTGCGCCCCTCTTCCGCCGACAGCTACGAAGACTGGCTGACTTCCGATGCGCGTTTCGCGCTCGGCGTCGCGCCGCTATCGAACGGGTTCGCGATTCCCGCCGAAGGCGTCGCGATCCTGACGGAAACGGAACTGTACGGCCCGCTCGCGCGCAAGGCAGGACGCCGCCGCCAGGAGCAGGCGAGCAACGTCGATTCGATGGTGCGCGATCTGTCGGAGCTGAAGGTCGGCGACCCGGTCGTCCATTCGCAGCACGGCATCGGCCGCTACATGGGCCTCGTGACGATGGATCTCGGCGAAGGCGAAACCGAGTTCCTGCACCTCGAATACCAGGGCGACAGCAAGCTCTACGTGCCCGTGTCGCAACTGCACGTCATTTCGCGCTACAGCGGCGCCGATCCCGAAAGCGCGCCGCTGCACGCGCTCGGCTCGGGCCAGTGGGAAAAGGCCAAGCGCAAGGCCGCGCAGCAGATTCGCGACACGGCCGCCGAACTGCTGAACCTGTACGCGCGCCGCGCGCTGCGCGAAGGCCACGCGTTCCCGCTCGAACCGCGCGACTACGTGAAATTCGCGGAAAGTTTCGGCTTCGAGGAAACGCCCGACCAGGCGGCCGCGATTGCCGCCGTGATCGGCGACATGACGAGCGGCAAGCCGATGGATCGCCTGGTGTGCGGCGACGTCGGTTTCGGCAAGACGGAGGTCGCGTTGCGCGCGGCCTTCATCGCGGTGATGGGCGGCAAGCAGGTCGCGCTGCTCTCGCCCACCACGCTGCTCGCCGAACAGCATACGCAGACCTTCACCGACCGCTTCTCCGACTGGCCCGTGCGCATCGCCGAACTGTCGCGCTTCAAGACGGGCAAGGAAGTGAGCGCGTCGATCCAGCAGATCAACGAAGGCAGCGTCGACATCGTGATCGGCACGCACAAGCTGCTGTCGTCGGATGTGCAGTTCAAGCGGCTCGGACTCGTGATCATCGACGAAGAGCACCGTTTCGGCGTGCGCCAGAAGGAAGCGCTCAAAGCGCTGCGCGCCGAAGTCGACGTGCTGACGCTCACCGCGACGCCGATTCCGCGTACGCTCGGCATGGCGCTCGAAGGCCTGCGCGACTTTTCCGTGATCGCCACGGCGCCGCAAAAGCGCCTCGCGATCAAGACCTTCGTGCGCCGCGAGGAAGACGGCGTGATCCGCGAAGCCATGCTGCGCGAACTGAAACGCGGCGGTCAGGTGTACTTCCTGCACAACGAAGTCGAAACCATCGAGAACCGCCGCCAGATGCTCGAAGCGCTCGTGCCCGAAGCGCGCATCGCGGTAGCGCACGGTCAGATGCACGAGCGCGAACTCGAACGCGTGATGCGCGATTTCGTCGCGCAGCGCGCGAACGTGCTGCTATGTACGACGATCATCGAAACCGGCATCGACGTGCCGAGCGCGAACACGATCCTGATTCATCGCGCCGACAAGTTCGGTCTCGCGCAGCTACACCAGTTGCGCGGGCGCGTCGGGCGTTCGCATCACCAGGCGTATTCGTATCTGCTCGTGCACGATCCGCAAGGTCTCACCAAGCAGGCGCAACGACGTCTCGAAGCGATTCAGCAGATGGAAGAACTCGGCGCGGGCTTCTATCTGGCGATGCACGACCTCGAAATTCGCGGCACGGGCGAAGTGCTCGGCGACAAGCAGTCGGGCGAGATCCACGAGATCGGTTTCCAGCTTTACACCGACATGCTCAACGACGCGGTGAAGGCATTGAAGAACGGCAAGGAGCCGGACCTCACGGCGCCGCTGGCGGCCACGACCGAGATCAACCTGCATACGCCCGCGATTCTTCCCGCCGACTATTGCGGCGACGTGCAGGAGCGTCTGTCGCTGTACAAGCGTCTGGCGAACTGCGAGCACAACGATTCGATCGACGGCATTCAGGAAGAACTGATCGACCGCTTCGGCAAGATGCCGCCGCAGGCCCACGCGCTCGTCGAAACACACCGTCTGCGCCTCGCGGCGAAACCACTCGGTATTTCGAAGATCGACGCGGGCGAAGCCGTAATCGGTTTACAGTTCATTCCGAATCCGCCCATCGACGCGATGCGGATCATCGAAATGGTTCAGAAGCACAAGCACATCAAGCTCGCGGGCCAGGACAAGCTGCGCATCGAAACGCGCAGTCCCGATTTCACGGTGCGCGTCGCGACCGTGAAGGAGACGTTGCGCGCGCTCGGTACGCCGTCGAAGGGCGCGGCCGATCAGCGCGTCGCGTCGTCGCGCTAGACGCATGACGGGCGCGGTCGACACGGCATCCATCGTCGAATTGTTGACGGCGCTCGTGCGCCTGCCGAGCCGCGGCGGTATCGATACGTGCGCGCCCGTGCTCGAATGTGCCGAAGCGTGGCTCGTCGCGCATGCGGTCGGTACGCGCCGGCTGCTTTCCGCCGATGGCGAGCCGCTCGCGCTCTACGCCGAAATTCGCGGCGCCGCGCCAGGGCCACATTACGTGCTCGACGCGACGCTCGACACGGCCAGCTTCGGCGACGAATCGACGTGGCGTTATCCGCCCCTCAGCGCGCAAGTCGTCGACGGCTGGCTGCATGGACGCGGCAGTGCCGACAGCAAGGCGGCCGTCGCGATCTTCGCGCACCTCGCCGCGGCGTTCGCGCGCCGCACCGATACATTCGCCGGCACGCTCGGCGTGCTGTTCGATCTCGACGAGCACACAGGGCGTTTCGGCGGCGCTCGCGCGTTCTTCGACGGAACGAATGCGTCCAGGCCCGACGGCGTGTTCATCGGCTATCCCGGCATCGACCGCATCGTGGTCGGCGCGCGCGGATTCATGCGCGCGAAACTGGTTGTGCGCGGCATCGCCGCGCATTCGGGCGCGAGCAGCACGCGCGGACTCAACGCGGCGATACGCGGCGCGCAGCTTGCCGCCGCCTTGAACGACACGTCGCTGCCCGTCGATCATGCCTTCGGACGCCCTGCCCAACTCACCGTGACGGGCATCCGTGCGGGCGACGGCACCTTCACCCGCGTTCCCGACCGTTGCGAACTCGACATCGATTGCCGCCTCACGCCAGACTTCGATGCAGCGCGAGCGCAGCGTGTGATCGAAGACATCGTTCGCGAACAGGACGCGCTATACGATGCATCGCTCGCAACGTCGATTGAATGGATGCCGGGCTGGCCCGCGTATCGCGTGACGGATTCGCATCCGCTCGCGAGTGCGCTGTATCGCGCGGCACACGACGAACTTGGTGTAGAACTGCCGCGCGTCGTCGCCGGTCCGTCGAACATCGGCAATTACCTGGCGTCGCTCGGCATCCCCGCGCTGTGCGGCTTCGGCGTGCAATGCGCCGGCATCCACGCCGCCGACGAACGCATCGAACTCGCCTCCATCGAACCCGTCTACCGCACTTACGAACGCGCGCTGCTCACCTTGCTTGCCGCCGCGAACTGACGATTCCGGTCGTCGGCGATATCGATTTCACGGTTCACGATCAATTGCTGCATCGCGCAAAGCCCCGCCGCGCGGGCGTCTGCCGTGATGAGCTTTGGCTAGTTAAGCGTTTTTTGGGTATCATCGAAAGACACCCAAGCTGGAGTTCAAGTCATGTCACAGGTCGCTGACAAAGCGCTGTCCGAACAATCGTCCACCCCTTCCGCTGCTTCCGCCAACGCTTCGTCTCCCGCTTCGCTTCCCTGGATCACGCGTCTCGTGTCGATGGACACGGTCAGCCGCAATCCGAATCTCGGACTGATCGAAACGGTGCGCGATTCGCTGCGCGAGCGCGGTATCGAAGCGACGCTCACGCACGATGAAAGCGGCAAGTGGTCGAACCTGTTCGCGACGATTCCGGCGCATGACGGCGAGACCCATGGCGGCATCGTGCTGTCGGGCCACACGGACGTGGTGCCCGTCGACGGCCAGAAATGGGACAGCGACCCGTTCAAGCCGGAAGTGCGCGGCGACAAGCTCTATGGGCGCGGTACCTGCGACATGAAAGGCTTTATCGGCGCCGCGTTGACGCTCGTGCCGCGGATGCAGCAGACGAAACTTGCGAAGCCGATCCATCTCGCGTTCTCGTTCGACGAAGAAGTGGGCTGCGTCGGCGCGCCGCTGATGATCGCCGACCTGATGAAGCGCGGCATCAAGCCGGACGGCTGCATCGTCGGCGAACCGACCAGCATGCGCCCCATCATCGCGCACAAGGGCATCAATGCTTACCAGTGCTGCGTGCGCGGCTTCGCGGCGCATTCGTCGCTTACGCCGAAGGGCTTGAACGCAATCGAATACGCGGCGCGCCTGATCTGCTTCATCCGCGACATGGCCGACCAGTTCCGCGACCAAGGTCCGTTCGATCAACTCTACGACGTGCCGTTCACGACGGCGCAGACCAGCACGATCAAAGGCGGCAACGCGATCAACACGGTGCCCGCCGAATGCAGCTTCGAGTTCGAATTCCGCAATCTGCCCACGCTGGATCCCGAGCCGATCTTCGCGCGCATCGATCAATACGCGCGCGAAACGCTGCTGCCCAAGATGAAGCGCGAGCACGAAGCGGCCGCGATCGAGTTCACGAAGATCGCCGCGGCGCCGGGGCTCGACGCAACGGAGCAGGCGGCCATCACGCAACTGGTGCGCGCGCTCACGGCGGATCAGGACAAGCGCAAGGTCGCGTATGGCACGGAAGCCGGCCTGTTCTCGCTGGCGGGCATTCCGAGCATCGTGTGCGGCCCCGGCGACATCCAGCAGGCGCACAAGGCGAACGAGTTCGTCGCGCTCGATCAGATCGCGCAGTGCGAACGGTTCCTCGAGAAATTCATCCACAGTATGTCGGTCGATGCGCACGCACATTGACCGAAGCAGTTGAGAAGGCAACAAGCACAACAACACGGCACAAGAACGCGGACCTCACCCACATACGAGTACGCACGCCATGTCCACTGCCACGCCGCAACACACCGACCGCACGATCGACGGCGAGGCGATACCGACGCTCGACGATATCGCCTCGCAGCACTTCGCGTTGACGCCGTGGGTCGTGCGAACGCCCGTGTTCGACCGGATGGATTTTCCGACGCTCGAAGGCACGCTCGTCAACTTCAAGTTCGAACTGCTGCAGGCAGGCGGCAGCTTCAAGGCGCGCGGCGCGTTCACGAATCTGCTCGCGCTCGACGCGGCGCAACGCAGCGCGGGCGTCACCTGTGTGTCGGGCGGCAATCATGCCGTGGCCGTCGCGTATGCGGCGATGCGCACGGGCATCAGCGCGAAGGTCGTCGTGATGCATGCGGCGAATCCGGCGCGGATCGCGCTGTGCCGCCAGTACCGCGCGGAAGTCGTGATGGCCGACAACGTGAACGAAGCGTTCGAGATCGTGAGGCGCATCGAAGCGGAGGAAGGCCGCTATTTCGTGCATCCGTTCAACGGCTACCGCACGGTGCTCGGCACCGCGACGCTCGGCTACGAGTGGGCGACGCAGACGCCCGACCTCGATGCCGTGATCGTGCCCGTTGGCGGCGGCGGACTCGCGGCGGGCATTTCGACGGCGCTGCGCCTCGCCAATCCGCGTGTGCATGTGTACGGCGTCGAGCCGGAAGGCGCGGACGTGATGAGCCGAAGCTTCGCCGCGAATCACACGGTCAAGATGAGCCACATGCATTCGATCGCCGATTCGCTGATGGCGCCGCACACGGAGCAATACAGTTACGAACTGTGCCGCCGTCATGTGGACCGTCTCGTTACGGTCACGGACGACGCGCTGCGTGCCGCGATGCTGACGCTCTTCACGCAACTGAAGCTCGCCGTCGAGCCGGCTTGCGCGGCCGCCACGGCCGCCCTGCTGGGGCCGTTGCGCGAGCAACTGCAAGGCAAGCGCGTCGGTGTGCTGCTGTGTGGGACCAACACCGATCCCATCACGTTCGCCGCGCACATAGAACAGGCTCGGGCCGCCGAGGTCTGAGCCGCCTGGTTTGAGCCGCTCGATGCGCCTGTTTCTTGCAGGCCCGGCGTTTGCGGACACTGACAGCTCTTCGTCACTTCTGCGACATATCTGCCGAACGAATCGGCCATTTCCATGCGTCGTGGCGATCGGACGCTAAATCATTTCACGCTGCACCGATCGTTGGCTATTATGTCGCCATCGACTTCAAGGAGAACTGCCCGATGAGCTTAGTCACGGAATTCAAGGAATTTGCCCTCAAAGGCAACGTAATGGACCTCGCAGTCGGTGTGATCATCGGCGGCGCGTTCTCGACGATCGTCAACTCCGTCGTGAAGGACCTGATCATGCCTGTCGTCGGCGTGGCGACGGGCGGCCTCGATTTCTCCAACAAGTTCGTCCTGCTCGGACACATACCCCCGAACTTCAAGGGCAATCCCGATTCGTACAAAGACCTGCAAACGGCAGGCGTCGCCGCGTTCGGTTACGGCTCGTTCATCACGGTCGCGATCAACTTCGTGATTCTCGCGCTGATCATCTTCATGATGGTCAAGTTCATCAACAAGCTGCGCGCTCCGGAGCCGGCCGCACCGGCTGCGCCGCCGCCCACGCCGGAAGACGTGCTGCTGCTGCGCGAAATCCGCGATTCGCTGAAGAATTCGCCGCGCGTCTGACGGCGCAACGCTGACGCGGCACTCACGCAGTGCCGCCTGCAAATGACACAAGGGCCTGTCGAGCGACAGGCCCTTGTCGTTTTCATACGCGGCGAAGGGCGCTGCTAGCCCGTCCGCGCTTCGCCGCCCGCCTCCTTCTGTAACTTGGCCACCGCCGCCCCCTCCATCACCTGCTCGAGTTGCGAAAAGTTGACGGGTTTGGTCAGATGCGACGTGAAGCCCGCTTCAAGGCAGCGCCGGATGTCCTCGTCGCTGCCGAAGCCCGTCAGCGCAACGGCAGGCGCATCGTCGCGTTCGCGGAATACCTTGATGAAATCGAGGCCCGTGCCGTCGGGCAGACCCACGTCGCTGACGATCAGATCGAAGCCGGCGCTTTGCGTCGCGGCGAGCGCATCGGCCACGCGACCGACCACAGTCACTTCGTGGCCGAGCGCGCGCATCAGTTGCGCCATCACTTCGGCCGTGTCCGCGTGGTCTTCGATCAGGAGGATAGTCAGCCCGCCCGCTGACTGCACGCTCGCGGCTTCGGGCGCGGCAGGCTCGGCGAGCGGCTCTTCGGCCGTGGGCAGCGTGATCGTGAAGGTGGCGCCGCAGTGCGCGCCCGGGCTTTGCGCGGTCACGGCGCCGCCGTGCGCGTCGGTGAGCGCCTTCGTGATCGCGAGCCCGAGACCCAGCCCGCCGAACTGCCGCGACATGTTCTGACTGCCCTGCTCGAACGCATTGAAGAGCTTGCCGATCTGCTCAGGCTCGATGCCGACGCCCGTATCTTCGATCGAAATCTGCACCTGCATCCGTTCGTCACGCGTGCGCACATAGATGTGGCCGCCGTCCGGCGTGAACTTCGCGGCGTTGCGGATGAGGTTCCACAGCATCTGCTGCAGTCGCGCACGGTCGGCGAGCACGAAATGATGCTGTGCGCGCGTGTCGACATGCACGTCCTGCTGCTTGGTCTGGATTTCGCTGCGAAACAGTTCGAGCACGCTGTCGATCACGTCGTGCACGTCGACGGTTTCCAGCGACAGCCGCAGCTTGCCGTTCGCCACCCGCGTGAGATCGAGCAGATCGTCGATCAGCCGCGCTTCGAGTTCGACGTTCCGGCGAATCATCACGACGCCTGCGCGCACCGCGTCGGGCAGATCCGGCATGATTTCGAGCATGCGCGCACCCGCCAGCACGGGCGTGAGCGGCGTGCGCAATTCGTGCGACAGCATCGCGAGGAAACGGTCCTTCGCGCGGTTCGCCTCTTCGGCCGTTTGACGCGCGGCCTGCTCGGAAGCGAGCAGGCGCTCGCGCTCCTCGATGGCTTCGCGTTGCGAATGGACGTCCGTGCAATTGCCGAACCACTTGCTGATGACGCCGCCCGCGTCGTGCACCGCGGCGATGCGCACATCGAACCAGCGATACGCACCGTCGCGCCGGCGAATCCGGATCTCGCTACGGAAGTCGCTGCCGTCGCCGCGCGCCGTTTTGAGCCAGTTGCGGCGCGTGTCTTCGCGATCGTCGGGATGCACGGCATCGAGCCACGCAAGGCCCAGCGCGTTCGGACCGTCCAGCCCCGTGTATTCGACCCATTGCTTCGAAACGAAATCGCAGTCGCCGTTCGCACTGCACGTGAAGACGAGGTGCGGCAGCGCCTCCGACAGCATCCGATAATGCGCCTCGCGCTCGCGCAGCAGCAGCGCTTCCGCCGACTCCCGCTGCAGCCGCATCTGCGACAGCACCCGTTCGACGGCTTCGGGCAGATAGTCGAGATAGTCGCCCGCTTTCGGTACCACGTCGGACACGCCCGAGCGCAGCGCTTCGATCACGCGCGATTCGTCCGTGAAGCCGGTGACGAGAATCGCGGGAATGCGTACGCCTTCGCCGCGCAGGCGCCGGAAAAAGTCGAGCCCCGTCTCCGCGCCGTCGAGCTGATAGTCGAGCACGATCAGATCGGGCGGACTCGCGGCGATCGAGCGATGCGCAGCCTCGACGCTGCTGCTCAGTTCGACCCGGCAGCCTGCGCGCTCCAGCGACTTGCGCGCAAGGCGCAAGATCCCTTCGTCGTCGTCGACGACGAGCACGAGCGCTGCGGGTGGCGTGAATACGTGTTCTGTCATGCCAGATGATTCAGATCAATGGAACGAACGAGGACTTCAGTGGCGCAACGACTACGTGGACGATCTTCGACGCGAGCCCTGGTGCTCAAGCCGGTGCATAGCGCTGCCCCGGCGGCAGCTTCACGACCTGCAGGAAAAAGCCCAGGCGCCGCACGGCCTCGATAAACGCATCGTATTCGACCGGCTTCGTGATGTAGACGTTGCAGCCGAGTTCGTAGCAGCGCTCGATTTCGCGCGGATCGTCGGTGGTCGTGAGGACGATCACGGGCATCGACGCCGTCGACGGCGATTCCTTCAGCCGCCGCAGCACCTCGAAGCCGTCGACGCGCGGCATCTTCAGATCCAGCAGCACGACGTAATTCGCCAGTTCGTCACGCGACGGACGGCCGTCGGTGCAATTGCCCGCGCGCGGCTCGCCGAAGAAATAATCCAGCGCCTGCTGGCCATCGGTAAAGCGGATAAACCCGTTTGAAATACCCGCGCGCCGCAGATTGCGCTCGACGAGCGTCGCGTGCCCGTCATCGTCTTCGACCAGTACGATGCCAACCGACTTACCGACCGCTTCCCCGTGTGACATGTTCCCTCCGGCGCCTTGTTGCACCTGCATTTATGCGCTGCGCGTTGGCTGCGACCGCGTCCAATGGTACGACCCACTGCCCGATATTATGCGGGTGTTGGCTTACGGCTTCTTGCACGTTTGCACATGCGCGCGGCACGCCTTCATGCGTGTATCAGTGGCGCAGCGGGTGATCGGGCAGTGTGACGAAGAACGTCGAGCCCGCGCCCTCCGCCGATTCGACCCACACGCGTCCGCCATGACGTTCGACGGTGCGCCGCACGAGCGCGAGGCCGACGCCCTCGCCTGGCGCGACATCGCCGTGCAGCCGCTGGAACGCGCGAAATACTTTCGACATATACGCGGCGGGAATCCCGAGTCCATTGTCGCGCACAAAGTAGGTGCGTGTGGGAGAAGCCGAGCCGTGCGCGCTGTCTTCCTGCTGCCCGTCGAGCGCGCCGATTTCGATGCGACCCGGCCGAGACGGATCGAGAAAGTTGATCGCATTCGACAGCAGCTGGCTGAACACCTGCTCGATCGCGAACGGATCGCCCCATGCCGTCGGCAGTTCACGCACGACGACGACGGCATGGCGCTCGTCGATGCGCGGTTGCAGCGTATCGACGACCCGCGCGACCGCGCGCCCGACGCTCACGCGCTGCCATTGATATTCGAGCCGGCCCGCACGCGAAATAAGCAGCAGCGCTTCGATGATGGCCGCCGCGCGCGTCACCGACGAGCGCACGAAGCGCAGCGATTCCTGCACGTCCCCATCGAGCACATCCGCAAGCCGCTTGTACTCGTCAGCGGGCAAACGGGCCTCGACGACGGTTGCGCGCAGCTCGTCGCACGAAACCTGCAGTTCCTTCGAGAAGCCCTGCATGTTGACGAGCGGCGAGCGCAGGTCGTGCGACACGCTATAGATGAACATCTCGTTGTCCTGCGTCTCCTGGCGCAGCGTGTCGTTGACGCTTGCCAGTTCCGCCGCGCGCGCCTGCAGCGAGACCTTCAGCGCGGCCTGATTCTGGTCCGCGACGCGCAGCAGCCCGCTCGTTCGATGCAGCGCGGCATCGAGCGCCGCGATTTCGTCGTTTCCCGCCAGCGGTGCGGGCAGCGGCCGCCCGTCGGCGAGGCGCTGCGCATTGTCCGCCAGCACGTCGAGCCGCCGCCCGATGCCGCGCGCGAACGCGAACGCGGTGCCCGCCCACAGCAGCATCGAGCCGATCACGGCGCCCACCAGCGCATATTGCTGGCGCTGGCGCGTGCGAGTGAGCGTTGCGTTACGCTCGCTTTCGAGCCGCGATGCTTCGTCAATGAACGTGTGCAACTGCTCGCGAAAGCCCACCACCTGCGCGGGCAACTCGCCGCCTTCGAGCGTGACGAACGGCCTCATCGTCGCGCCCGTGCGCAGCGACTGCGCGACGGACAGCGCCTGCTGCCGGTAGCTGTCGACGGCCTCGCGCATGCGCTGCACGCGTGCGGCCTGATCGGGCGTATCGGCGACCGCCTGTTCGAGACGCCCGAGCCGGTCGCCGATATCGACCCACGCCGCATGACGCTCCATGAACGACAGATCGCCTGCCGCGATGCCCGCGCGCACGCGCGCGACCTGCCGCAGCACGGGGTTTTCGAGCGCGGCCGCCTGATAGAGGATCTGCTTGCTGTCCGACGAGCGCTCGACGGCGGCCGCCGTCTGCGCCTGCATGTCGAAGACGACGCCGAGCAACGCCAGTTCGATGGCGCTCGGCAACGCAATCAGCAATAGACCTTTGGTGAACAGTTTCATGGATGCCTGGCGCAGTGCGGCACGAACGTCCAAAGCGACGTGTGCCGCGTTCCCGACATGTGGAACGGGCGCGCGAATGATGAGTCGCGCGCATGCATCGTCGCCGTGCGCGGCGCGTTTAGCGTCGACGCGCGGCGGACGCCATCGATATTTTCACTCATGCACTGCGTCCGGCGCCCGGACATGCCGGCCTGATGCGCGTCAAAAAGCGCGCCGCAACTGGGACGCCGCCATTATCAGCGGGCGCAACGGATATTTCAATTCGCGCGAAGAAGGTGCTGGCGCACATAAAAATGTCTTTTTTTAAGGGTCCGGAAACACGCGCAGCGCGGGTGAGTCTATTATTGAGACCAGATGCACAGGGGATGCGAAAGCGCACGGCGACGCGATTCGGCCTGATTCGCACGGACGATGGAGTGAGACAGACGAATCACCGTGTATCCGGCATTTTCGTATGCTATAAAAGATCGACGTGCGGCGCGCGAAGCCGGGAGTGGTCGCATGAGGACGCTGCGTTTCTTGCAATTCTTTTTCAGGCGAGTTTTTATGTCCTTCCCGAAAAAGCGCAGGCGCGCGAAGGTGGACGGCGACGAGTCGTTCCTCGCCGTGCTGCGACACTTCAAGCCATTCGGTCAGCTCGACACCAAGATTGCACGCGCCCGCGCGCAGGACGAGCCTGTGCTGTACGCGCATGTGCTGCCGGGACTCGACGTCCTGCTGTGCAGCGTGCGCGGCGCCCATCCGCCCTATCCTGCTGTCGCCGAATTGCGCAGGCGCTGCATCGAATCGATTGCCAACGCGCTTGAGCAACCGCTTGACGGACTCGAGAACGGCGGCTACTGGTACGAGGCGGACGGCTTCGGCTTCCTGGTGTTCGCGAGCCGCGCGAGAGCGCGCATCCTGCCCGAGTTCGGTGCGACACGCACGGCGGCCAGCACGCGACGCGGCGTGCGCCGTCAGGACGCGGCGGGCGACGCGACACCGCGCTCGCTGCGCTGAATCCCGTTCATACCTTCACGCAATTCACATAAAGACACGGCCGCGAGATTTCGCGGCCGTGTTGTTTTGCGAGCGCCTCTCGTCGAACCGAAAGCGACGCTCGCGTGTATCAACTCCCCTTGTAATCCGCTGCGTGCGCAGGTCCCGGCAGCGACGCGCCATTGACGGGCGCCGCCGGTTTCTTCGACGGCGCCGCCGACGGTTCGGCCTCCGATGCGCCCGGCGTCCCCGCCGGCAGCTTCACGCCCTTGCCGGCTTTCTCGCGCTGCCCCGGCGGCGGGGCAGTCGGATGCTCGGCCTGCATCGCCGCCATCAGTTGCTGACACGGCAGCGGCTTGTTGTTGCTCGGCGCGATCAGCGGAATCAGCGCCGCGAATGGATTGATCAGACCGAGGCCGATCATCGCGCCGCCACGCGCTGCAAGCGCCGCAGCATTCACGCCGACGTGCGGATCCTTGAAGGTGCCTTTCACATAGAGCGGCGAGCGCAGCGAAAAAATGCGGAAGCCCTTCGTATGCGGGTGCACACCGAGATCCATCGACTCGTTCTTCATGTTCACCGTGCCGTCGACGTTGATCACGGCGTCCTGCGTATCGAGCGCGAATACGCGCGAATCGAGCACGCCGTCCGTGACGACGAAGTCACCCGCCGCGCAATTGATCTGCACATCGCGATTGCCGAACAGCTTTTCGTAGACGACGTTCGCGACGTTCAGCCCGGCCGCTTCCATCAGCAGACGGCTGACGGCGCCATCCGTGACGAGCAGCTTCACTTCGCCGTTCGACGTGCCCGCGAGCGCCGCGGGCGAATTACCCGTCGCCGACAGCGCCGCATCGCCGTTGATTTCGCCGAGCGCGTTCTGCATCGTCTTCGCCGTCGGCATCAGTTGCTTGAGTTTCAGGTGACGCGCTTCCGTCGAGAAGCGGCCTTGGAGCGGCGTCGTGCTGCCGTCGAGATGAATATTCGACGAAAGAGAGCCGCCCGCGACGCCGAATTTCAGCGGCTCCAGCGACAGCACGCCATCCGTCATCACGAGGTGCGTATAGAGATCGGTGATGGGCAGCGCGGGGTCCTTGATGATGCGGCGGCCCGTGAATTTCACGTTCGCGTCGATCGCCTTCCAGCGGTCGGTCTTGAACTCCTCGGTCGGCAGCGCCTTGTCCGATGGCTGACGCGAGGTGTCGCCGCGCTTCTTCTTGCTCGCGTTGCTATCCGCGCCGATGATCGGCGCGAGATCCTTGAACTGCAACAGATTCGAGACAAGCGCCCCTTCGAGCAACGGACGCGTCGGACGTTGTGTATAGACGACCGTGCCGTTCACATCGCTGCCGCCGACGCGGCCTGTAAAATTTTCATACCGGAACACGCTCGCACCTGGCTTGAAATTGCCGATCAGGTGGCCTTCCGTCGCGTATGGCGGCGTCTCGGGCAGCGTGATGCCCGTCAGGTCGTACAGATGGTCGAGGCTCGTGCCTTGCAGCCACAGGCGCAGGTCGACGGCGGCCAGATGCGCGGGGTCCGTGACGGTGCCGACAAGGGCGATGCGCAGATCGCCCGCCTTCACGTCGGCCTGCACCGGGAACGGCCGCGACATGTCCTGCAACGCGAGCACGCCGCCGAGTTTGCCGTTGCCCGATACGGGAGAGCGGTTGTAGGTGCCCTTCACCGTCCAGCCGATGCCGTATTGCGGCGCGGAAGGGCGCTGCGCGACGGCCGTGCCTGCGGGTGTGCCCGTCGTCGAACTGGCCGGTGCGCCCGATGCGGCAATGGCGGTGGATGCGCCCGCACTTGCAGTTGCGACGGGCGTGGATGCTGATACCCCCGACGCAGCAGGAACACCAGGCGCCACCGCCGACGCGGCCGATGCCTCAGACGCCGCCGCCGCTTTCGCCTGCGCGGTCAACTGCTTCGCGCCCCGCTGGCCGACCACTTCCGCCGACGCTTTACGCGACGCCTCTTCCTGCTGCTTCATGGCTTCGCCGATGGGTATCGGCTGGCCCAGCGTATCGACGACCGCCTGCATCTCGATCTTCTTCTGCTGATCGGAGAGCGCGATGTTGCCTTTGTTCAGCTGGATGTCGTGCAGATCGAGCTTCCACTCGGACGGCTGCGCGGACGACTTCAGCTTGAAGGTCCAGTTGTTGCGTCCGTCGAGCAGCCGTTCGAGATCGATCGAGGGATTCACCAGATTGATCGCGGGAATCACGATGTCGTGCGCGAGCAGCGGCAGCACCTTCACCTGGAAGTCGATCTCGTCGAGCGTCGCGAAGTGTTTCTGCCGGGTCCAGTCGGGATTGGCGATCGTGATGTTCTGCGCCGAGAAGCGCGGCCACGGCACCCACGCATGCCAACCCGTTTCGCCGATGGGATGCCGCCAGCCCACCTTGAGATCGCCCTCGATCGCAAACGGCCGTCCGATCGCTTCGCTGACCTTTTCGTTCACATAGGGCCGCGCGCGATTCCAGTCGAAGGTGAGAATGAAGACCGCGAGTACCGCGATCAGTATGAGCAGCACGGCGATGAGCCATGCGAGGGTCTTGCCTATCGTCTTGCCGATCGTCATGCCAGCCGAATGCAGCACAGCCATGAGGGCTCCGGTGAAATGCCTGCGTCATTGGTCTGCGCAGCACGTCGTGTGCCCGCGTGCCTGCTTCGCTATGATGATGCGCTGCGACAGTTTTCAACGACCATGCCCCACAATACAGACCCCACGGACGCGCCCATCGTCGAGGCGCATGACATCATGCGGCGCGACCCGACGCGCGGCCAGACGCTGCTGCATCCAACCCGCATCGCCATTCACCCGGGCGAGCGCATCGCGATCACGGGCCCGTCGGGTTCGGGCAAGAGCGTGTTCATGCGTGCGCTCGCGCTACTCGATCCGCTCGACGGCGGCGAGGTGCGATGGCGCGGCCAGCGGATTGCGCGCGCAACGATCCCGCGCTATCGGCGCCACGTCGCATATATCCGTCAGCGCCCGGCACTGCTCGACGGGAACGTCGAAGACAATCTGCGCTACCCGTACACGCTGCACGCGTATCGCGACGTGCGCTTCGATCGCGCTCGCGCCGCGGCGCTCGCGTCGCAGGCGGGCCGCGCGAGCGATTTCCTCGACCGCTTCGCGAACGAGCTGTCGGGCGGCGAAGCGCAGATCGCCGCTTTGATCCGCGTGCTGCAACTCGAGCCTGACGTGCTGCTGCTCGATGAACCGACGGCGTCGCTGGATCCCGAATCGGCGCTTGCCATCGAAGGACTCGTACGCGCGTGGTTCGACGCCGCACCGCAGGCGCGCGCGTGGTTGTGGGTGTCGCACGATCCTGCGCAGGCGGCGCGCGTCAACAACCGTCATCTGACGATGCGCGCAGGCGTACTCGACGATCCGCATGCCGCGCCGTCCTTTCATGTCACGGAGGCCCCGCGATGAGCCTGCAGAACCTCAGTCTCTGGGACGTCGCGCTCGCGGCGCTGCTGATCGTCGTGAACGGCGCGGTGTCGGTGGCGCTGAAGCTCGATCTCGAACGCAAGCTCGCGTGGGCCGCCGTGCGCACCGTCGTTCAGTTGCTGGCGATCGGCTATGTGCTCGCGTGGGTGTTCGCGTACAACCGCTGGTACGTGGTGCTGCCGTTGATGTTCGTGATGACGCTGATCGCGGGATTCGCCGGCGCGGGACGCGGCACGCGTACCTACGCGGGGCAACGCGCGGACAGCATCATGTCGATCTGGGCGAGCGCGTGGCTGGTCGCTGCGGTCGGACTGTTTCTGGTGATCCGCATTCGCCCGTGGTACGAGCCGCAATATGCGATTCCGATTCTCGGGATGATTCTCGGCAACACGCTGACGGGCGTGTCGCTCGGTATCGAGCGGATGACGGAGGAACTGACGGCGCGCCGCGACCGCGTCGACATGGCGCTCGCGCTCGGTGCGACGCGTTGGGAGGCCGCGCAGGGACCGGCACGCCAGGCCGTGCGCGCGGGCATGATTCCGACGCTGAACCAGATGGCTGTGGTGGGCGTCGTGAGCCTGCCCGGCATGATGACGGGTCAGGTGCTCGCGGGGCAGTCGCCCGTGCAGGCCGTGCGCTATCAGATCGTGATCATGTTCCTGATCGCGGCGGCATCGGCGCTCGGCACGGTGGGCGCCGTGCTGCTCACTTATCGGCGGCTGTTTGCGCCGGAGCACCGGTTTCTCGCGTCGCGGCTGATCGAGCGTCGTCCAGGACGCAGTTGACGCTGGCTCTGACACTCATCCGTCCGGCATAGGGCGCATCGCATGTGCGACGTGCATGCCGGATGCAACCGATGCGTGTGCGTCACGGATTCGCCATGTCACCTGTGCCACCTTGTCACCGTTTCGCCGACACCGCCACCTGCGAGCCGTCGCTTAACGTGAGGGTTTTCGTGCTGCCGTTGGTGGGCATTGTGAAGCGCAGCACCTGGCTCACGCTCGTATAGTTTGGACACTTGAGCGACTTGCCGTTGTTCGACACGGTCTTGGTGCCCTTGGGCGTTTGTGCCTGGAAGTTCATCTGCACGGTGGCCGTGCCGTCTTTCGCGACGACGGGTGCGAAGCGGATCTGCGTCTGCCGGATCATCGCGCCGTTGGGATCGAGGGGCAGCGACGACAGGTCCGGGCAATCGCCGTCGACGGCGACGGGGCCGCCGGGCGGCACGGTTTTCCAGGTGAAGTCGTCGGACTCGCCCGAGCGGATGGTGCGTGTTTCCTGCGAGTTGCCGAACTGCTTCGACGTGACCTTGACGGTATAGCGGATGGGACCATCCGTGGCTGCCTGCGACGTGACGGTGATCGGCGTCGCTGCGTGCGCCGGCAACACGGCGAGCGCAAGCGTTGCGCATGCGAGAGAAGCCACAACAGAAACGGCGGGAAGTTTGACGCTGATGCTCATACTGTCACCTCGTTGTTGGGCAGCTGCTTGGGCATCTGGTGCGGTGTTGTCGCGCTTTTTGCCTGGCAGCGGTTTTTTTTGCATGATGCACGTGAAGTCTAACGCCAAGTGTGGCGTGTGTGGCGCGGTGTTTCCCCCGCTTGTCATGAGGTCGTTTTTCTTTGTCTGCGACGTAGTCGCCGGTTTGGTTTTGTTGCTGGCGGGCGCCTTGGTTTCGCTGGCATCCGCGGTTTCCAGCGCTGGCATCCGCGCGATGTTGTCTTGTTTCATGCGTTGCCCCTGTGCGGGGCGGCACCTACTTTTCTTTGCAGCGGCAAAGAAAAGTAGGCAAAAGAAAGCCGCTAACACCGCTAGCCCTTGTTCCTGCCTGCGGGACCCCGACGGTTCTTACGCTTCACGCGGCAACCCACTTGTTTGCGCCCGTTGCCAGCGGGCTACCTGCACGCATCACCCGCTTCACACTCCCGCGTCGCCGACTGCGTTACCAGACGTCTACCGCCGCCCAGGTGGCAAACTGTGTGTAGGCTGTCGCGATGGAAGTGCACCACTCCGGACTGAAAAGCGGATCGGTGTCGTAGTATCGCCAACGCATACGGCGCGACAAGCTACACACAGTTTGCCACCTGGGCGGCGTAGACGAATCGCTGCCGCTAGCTGCGCTACGGGTGACTGGAGTGGGTGATGCGCCTGTTCGAGGCGCTGGCAACGTGCACAAAACAAAGTGTTGCCGTGTGGAGTGCGGGACCGGTTGGGGGCCCGCAGGCAAGTACAAAAGCTGGCGGTGTGAGCGGCTTTCTTTTGCCTACTTTTCTTTGCCGCGGCAAAGAAAAGTAGGTGCCGCCCCGCACAGGGGCAACACCAGCAAACCAGAAGCAAAACGCGGATGCCAGCGCCAGAAATCGCGAATGCCAGCAAAACCAAGGCGCCCGCCAGCAAAAAATCCAAACCGGCGACTGCGTCGCAGACAAAAAAATCAAAACCCGGTCAACACCAGCTTCCCAATCGCCCGCCCTTCTTCAAGCAGCTTGTGCGCGCGCCGCACATTCTTCGCATTGATCTTGCCAAGATCCTCCCCAACGGTAGTACGCAAAATCCCCGCGTCGATCAGACGCGCCACTTCCGTCAGGAGCTTATGCTGTTCGATCATGTCAGCCGTGCCGAACATCGACCGCGTAAACATGAACTCCCAGTGAAATGCCGCGCTCTTCGACTTCAACAGCTCGATGGGAACCGGCTTCGCATTCTCGACGATCGTCGCAATGCCACCCTGCGGCTTGATGACGGCAGCCGCCGCCGGAAAATGCCGATCGGTGTCGTTGAACATCAACACGTAATCCACCTGCTCGAAGCCAATCTGCTTCATCTGCGCAGGCATGTCGCCGAAGTGATCGACGATGTGATCCGCGCCCAACTCCTTCGCCCACTTCGCCGACTCGGGCCGCGACGCCGTCGCAATCACCGTCAGCTTCGCCAGCTGCTTCGCGAGCTGGATGCCGATCGACCCAACCCCGCCCGCGCCGCCGATGATCAACACCGTCTTGCCCGCGTCCGTACCCTGCGGCGACACGCCCAGACGGTCGAACAGCGCCTCCCACGCAGTGATCGCTGTCAACGGCAACGCAGCAGCGTGTGTGAAATCGAGCGACGCCGGTTTGCGGCCCACAATCCGCTCGTCGACCAGATGAAACTCGCTGTTCGCGCCCGGCCGCGTAACGCTGCCCGCATAGAACACGGAGTCGCCCGCCTTGAACAACGTCACGTCCGGCCCGACGGCTTCGACGATCCCCGCCGCGTCCCAACCGAGCACGCGCGGCGTCTTCTCAACCGTGTCCTTCGGCGAGCGAACCTTGTAGTCCACCGGGTTCACGGAAATCGCCTCGACCTTCACGAGAATGTCGTGGCCCGTCGGCTGCGGTTTGTCGAGTTCAAGGTCGACAAGCGACTCGGGATCGTCGATGGGAAGGTATCGGGTCAGTCCAACGGCTTTCATGACGGCTCCTTGATTGGTGTGATGTTTTCTGAACGGTGTCGCTAACGGCGGCCTGTTTTCTGTTCAGAGCCAGGCTCAACGGGCCGCCGATCGCGTTGACTCCACTGTAGAAAACTCTTTACGCTGCGAGAAGCGACATAATCACTGAAACATTTTCTGGAATTTCCAAATAATCGATGGACACGGTGTCCCAGACAGCACCCGGCGATCGCGACCGGCTCGACCTGCTCGACGTCGCGCTGTTCATGCGCGCCGCCTTGCTCGCGAACGTATCGGCGGCGGGACGGGAATTTGGACTGTCGGCCGCCGTCGCGAGCGCGCGGATTGCGAACCTGGAAAAACTGCTGGGCGCGCGTCTGCTGCATCGGACGACGCGCCGCGTCAGCCTCACGCAGGAAGGCGAAGTGTTCATGGCGCGCGCCCAGACGCTGCTGGACGCGGCGGCCGCCGCGCGTGCGTCGGTCGGACGCGGCCAGGCCGAGCCGCAAGGTCGTCTGCGCGTGTCGATGCCGTCGTCGTTCGGGCGGCAGCATGTGTCGCCCGTGATCGCGGCGTTCTTGCGGCGCTATCCGGGCGTCAGCGTCGACTTGCGGCTCACCGATACCATCGTCGATCTCGTCGATGCCGGCGTCGATGTCGGCATCCGGCTGGGCGCGCTGAAAGATTCGACGCTGGTCGCCCGGCGGCTCGCGGCGAACCGGCGCGTGATCTGCTGCGCGCCGTCGTACCTCGCCGAACGCGGCACGCCGCATCATCCGTCCGATCTCGCGCAGCACGAATGCGTGATCCTCGCCGATCAGCGCGACTGGTCCTTCGTCACGCCGGCAGGCCCGCTGAACGTGCGGGTCGGTGGACGACTCGCGACCGACAACGGCGAAGTGATCCGCGATGCGTTGCTGGCGGGATTCGGCATCGCGCTCAAATCGACGTGGGACGTGGCGCCCTATCTGCGCAGCGGCGAACTGGTGACCGTGCTCGACTCGTATCCGCTCGCCGAAACGGTCGCGATCTGGGCGGTGTACCCGTCGCGCACATTCGTGCCGCCGAAAACCGTCGCGTTCATCGACTTCCTCGCCACGCACTTCGGCGATCCGCCGTATTGGGACCGCGCACGCTGACGGCCGCTACTTCAGAGTCAGGCTCAAGTGCATCCTTCAGCGGCGCTTGTTACCCGTTCCCGCGGAATTCTCGTTGGCATGCGCATCGTTCTGCGTGCGCTCCTGGTAGTCGTCGCCGCCGCGCCGGTCGGTATCTTCCAGCCCGTGCTCCAGATCGCTATGCGCCTGCTTGCCGACGCCGCGCGGCTCGTGCTCGTTCTGCGAGTCCGCGCTCTGATCGGATTCGTGCGGCAGCGGCGCAGCCTGTTCGCCGAACGGACGCTTCGGCACGTTCGATTGATCGTTGCCTTCGGGGCGCGTCGCGTGCTCTTCGTGCTCGTCGCCCGTCGCGTGTTGCTGCGATGTCTTCATGATGCTCTCCCTCCTCTGCGCGCGATGACGCTCGCGCGTTTCGCGACTTGCCCGTCCGCCGATACACCGCCGCTCAATCGTGCTCCGCCGTATCGAGCCTGCGCCGCATCGCGGCTGTGATGCGCTGCTTCGTTTTCGCGTAGTCGGCCCACGGATCGCGCTCCAGCGCGTCGAGCCGCTCGTGTACGTTCGCGATATTCCATTGATCGCCCGCCGTGGTCTCGGGCACTTCGTCCCACGTGAGAGGAACCGACACGCCCAGGCCGGGCCGCGCACGCAGCGAATACGCGCAGACGGTGCTCGATCCGCGGTTGTTGCGCAGATAGTCGACGAAAATCTTGCCCTTGCGATTCTGCGCGCCCATCTTCGCGGCGAAGTGCTTCGGCAGCGCGGTCGCCATGTGCTGCGCGACGGCTTGCGAGAACGCCTTCACGTCGTCCCAGCCCAGCTGCTTCGCAATCGGCACGACGACGTGCAGCCCCTTGCCGCCGCTCGTCTTGCAGAACGACACGAGGCCCAGTTCCGCAAGCAGCTCGCGCGTGAGTTGTGCCGCTTCGATCATCCGCTTCCAGCCAAGCGACGGGTCCGGGTCGAGATCGAACACCATGCGGTCGGGCTTCTCGATGTTCGCGGCCACAGCGTTCCACGTATGCAGTTCGATCGTGCCCATCTGTGCCGCGCCGACCAGCGCCGCTTCGCTCTCGATCGTCAGCAGCGGCGGATGACCCGGGTCCAGCCCCGGATGCTGCGTGATGTCAGGAATCGCAAGCTTCTGGCTGTGCTTCTGGAAAAACAGTTCGCCGCCAATATCCTCCGGCGCGCGCACGAGCGCGACGGGCCGGTCCTTGAGATACGGCAGCATCCACGTCGCAACCGACGCGTAGTGTTCCACCAGTTCGATCTTTCGCACGCCGGTGCTCTTGTCGATTACGCGGTCGGGGTGCGAGATGCGCACGCCGGAGACGGTCGTCGTGCCCGCCTTGCTGGATGATTTCGCGGCTGCGCTGCCTGAAGCTCCGCTAGACGCGCTCACGCGCTTCGTCGTCCTGGGTTCGGCCTGAACATCGGCCGTCTTCGACGCGCGCTTTTTCGCCGCCGATGTCTTCGCCTGATGGGCGCCCGATTCTTCCGTGATGTGTTGCACGTCAGCCCCCTTGCGCGGCGCTTCGTGGACGATCTGCTTCGCGGGCTTGTCGCTGCGCAGGCTGACGAACGACGCCTGCCGCACGACGCCGTCGCTCGTCCATTCCGCGAAGTTGCATTCGGCGACGAGTTCCGGCTTCACCCAATGCACAGGCGTGCGGCTTCGTTCGCGCGGCTCGCTCGCGAACGGCATCGTCGCCGTCGCGCGCGCGTCGAGTTCCTTCTTGATCGAGCGCAACCGGCTCGCGTCGAAACCCGTGCCGACCCGCCCCGCGTATTGCAGCTTGCCCTTCTTGTCGTAAACGCCGAGCAGCAGCGCGCCGAACGCCTCGCGGCTGCCCGCCGGTTCCGTATAGCCGCCGATCACGAACTCCTGCCGACGCCGGCACTTGAGCTTGATCCACGCAGGCGAGCGTCCGGACACATAGAGACTGTCGCGGCGCTTGCCGATGATGCCTTCGAGCTGCATGTCGCAGGCGCTCTTCAGCAACTGATCGGCGTCGAAGCCGAAGTCCGACGAGAAGCGCAGCGTGTCGTCGTCGACGGTGTCGAGCAGCGCGCGCAGAATCGCGCGACGCTGTTCGAGCGGCACGCCGCGCAGGTCGTAGCCGTTGAGGTACGGCAAATCGAACAGATACAGCGTGATGTCCTGCGGACGGTTCGCGTCGAAGGCGTTTTGCAGCGACTGAAAGTTCGGCACGCCGCGGCTGTCGAGCACCACGGCTTCGCCGTCGAGCCACGCACTGTCGACGCCGACGCGCGCGATCGCCTTCATCTGCTTGCTGAACTTCGCGCTCCAGTCGTTGCCCGCGCGCGTGAAAATCTTCACAGGCTCTTTCGATGCGTGATCGATGCGCGCCAGCACGCGGTAGCCGTCGAACTTGATCTCGTAGAGCCAGTCGTCGCTGGCGGGCGCGCTGTCGACGAGCGTCGCCAGTTGCGGCTTGAGCGCGGCGGGCAGCTTCGCCTCGACGGCGCCTTCGATGGACGGGTGCTGCGCGAGTTCTCTCAGCGACTGCGCGTTGCGCGTCGCGACGATGTCGGGGCGATCGGCGGGCGTGCCTTTGGCCTTGCGTGACGACGCAGCCTTCGACGCCTTGATCGATGCGCTCTCGCCGTTCGCACGGCCGCCGCGCGCACCCGGCGCATCGGACAGCACGCTGCCCTGCCGCAGTTCGAGCACGTCGAAGTCGGCTTCGCTGCGCGCTTCGTCGTCACGCTCCTTGATGAGCAGCCATTGCTCCTTGTCGTTGCTGCCGCGCATATGGCTGCGCACGAGCGTCCAGCCGCCGTGCAGCTTGTGACCATTCAGATGGAACTTGAGCTTGCCTGCCTGGTACGCGTCGCGCGCGCCCGCTTCGCCGCCCACGGGCTCCCATGTGCCGCGATCCCAGACGATCACCGAACCCGCGCCGTAGTTGCCCTCGGGAATGTCGCCTTCGAACGAGCCGTATTCGATGGGGTGATCCTCGACGTGCACGGCGAGCCGTTTCACGGAAGGATCGAGGCTCGGTCCTTTCGGCACCGCCCATGATTTCAACGTGCCGTCGAGTTCGAGCCGGAAATCGTAGTGCAGGCGCCGCGCGTCGTGTTCCTGAATCACGAACGACAGGTCGTGCTGCTTCGCTGTCTTTCTCGCGGGCGTCGTCTTCGTCGCGTGCCTGCTCTTTCCGCGTGAGGCAACACCCGACGGCTCCGGGGTTTCATTGAAGCGGCGCTTGCGCTGATAGGTCTCGAGCTTGTCGGTCATGATCGATTTGCGCTTTCCTGTTGCTTCGCCCTTGCCGCAACCCGTCTGGTCGATGGCGCAATCCGTGCTCAGGCGGCGCGACGCTTGCGTGCAGCACCCGACGCGCTGCCGGATGTGCTCTTGCGCGCGGTCGTTCCTGTTGCGCGTCGCGTGGTTTTCCTCGCCGCTGCACGACGTTTCGTGGGTGCTGCGGCTTCGTCTGCCTCGCTTTCGCCGCTTGTTGCCGCGCGCACCGCAGATTTGCCTTTTCCGCCGCGCCCGAGGCTGCGCTTGAGCAGATCCGACAAGTCAAGAATATCCGCGGACGGACGCGTTTCGCGAGGCGTTTCGAACTCCATCACTTCTTCCGTCATGCCCGCCTGAATCTTCCTGTCGACCAGCGCGAGGATGTCGTCGCGGAAGGTGTCCTTATAGTCGGCCGGGTTCCACTTGCCGCTCATATCGGCGATCAGCTTCTTCGCCATGTCCAGTTCGCGCGCCGTCACGCCGGACTTCTTCGCGCTTTCGCCGGGCAACTTGAATTCATCGAATGAGCGTACCTCGTCGGCCCAGCGCAGCGTGTTGAGCGCGAGCATCGGCCCGACGGGAATCAGCGCGGCCAGATGCTGCTTGTTGTGCATCACGACGTTCGCGACGCCGATCTTGCCCGTCGCCTTCATCGCGTCGCGCAGCAACGCATAGACCTTCTCGCCTTTACGGTCGGGTGTCAGGTAGTACGGCGTGTCGAGATACAGAAAGGGAATCTCGGGCGCCTCGACGAACGCGATGATGTCGACCGTCTGCGTCGTTTCGGGATTCGCCGCATGGATCTCCTCGTCGGTCAGTACGACGTATTTGTCCTTCTCGTACTCGTAGCCGCGCACGATGTTGTCGCGCGTCACTGCCTTGCCCGTGCGCTTGTTGATCTGCCGATAACCGATGGGATCGATCGAGCGTTTGTCGAGCAGATTGAAGCCGACCTTCTCCGACTTCGTAGCCGGATACAGTTGCACGGGTACATGGACGAGACCGAAGCTGATCGCGCCTTTCCAGATCATGTGAGCCATCGCGCGCTCCCCGAAGATGAACTCCATGCGAAGCAGCAAGTGTGCCCAGCAGGCAGACGCGCCGCACTGCGCGCTGCGCGTGCGGCACGCCGCAGCGCGGCGCGATCTCGCTGTAAGACTTGCTTCGCTGCGGAAAAAGCTACGGACGCCCGATCATGCTCATCTCATTCGACCACGCACGGCACGGCCGCATAACCGCGAAACCGGACGCGTCCGCCGCGTGTCGGCTCGCCGTCGATCCGATACGACGGAAAGCGCCGCACGAAACGCCCGATCGCAATCCGCGCTTCGAGCCGCGCAAGCGACAGACCCGCGCATTGATGAATGCCGAAGCCGAACGCAAGATGCCGGTTCGGCGTGCGGCGGATATCGAAGCGGTCGGGCTCGGCGAACTGCTCGGGATCGCGGTTCGCCGCGCCGATGCACAGCGTGACGGGCGTGCCCGCCGTCACCGGCACGCCGCCGATTGCCGTGTCGAGCATCGTCATGCGGTTACCGAGCTGGTTCGAACTCTCGAAGCGCAGGCACTCTTCGACGGCGCTCTCGATCAGTTCCGGCTCGCGCAGCAACGCATCGCGTTCTTCCGTCCAGGTGCTCAGCGTGACGAGGCCGTTGCCGATCAGATTGGTCGTCGTTTCGTGACCGGCGTTCAGGATGAAGATGCAGTTCTGCAGCAGTTCGATCTCGGACAACTGCTCGCCGCCCGCCTCGCCCTGAATCAGGCGCGTGAGCACGTCATGCTGCGGGTCGCCGGGCGCCGCGCGGCGTCGCGCGACGAGATCCTTCAGATACGCGACGAATTCCGTCACCGCGAGATTGCCGCGTTCGTGCTGCGCGGGCGTGAGCGAGGGTTCGAGCGCGCCGAGTATCGCGAGCGACCAGTCGCGCAAGGGCGCGCGTTCGTCGTGCGGCACGTCGAGCAGATTGCCGATCACTTCGACGGGAATCGCCGCCGCGAAGTCGCCGATCAGATCGATCTCGCCACGCGCGGCCGCACGATCGAGCAAGCCCTCGACGAGCCGCACGAGGCCATCTTCCATCGCGGCGATTGCGCGCGCCGTCAGCGCGCCCGCGATCAGCTTGCGCACACGCGTGTGCAGCGGCGGATCATTGAACACGAGGCTCGTCGTGTGATGCTCGAAGAGCGGCGTCGCACCGTATTTCGGCGCGAATTCGACTTTTTTGTCAGAGCTGAAGGTCTTCGGATCGCGATAGACGGCCTGCACGTCGCGATAGCGCGTGAGAAACAGCGATCCGTCCGGCATGCGCTTGACGGGCTCGTGCGTGCGCAATGCGTGATAGACGGGATACGGGTCCGCGTGAAACGACGCGTCGAGATGCAGTAGATCGAAGTCGCGGGCGATGTCGGCCTCGCGGGACGGGTTCATGGGTGTCTCCAGGTGTTGTCTTCGCCGCTATCGCGGCTGATTGTTTGAAGCATCAGTATGAACCATGCCGCGAGGTGTCCAGCGCTAGCCGGGCAACGCGAGCGGAACCGTTACAATAAGCGGATTTTCCGCGCCGGCTTGTTGCCCGTCCTGTTGCCCACTTCCCGCGTCGACATGAATCTCGTCATCCAAAGCCTCACCCCGATTGCCGCCGAACACCACAAGCCGCTGCTCGCGCTGTCGCGCGGCGCGAAGCTCTCCGCGATCGATGCGTGCGCCGTGCGCATCGACGACGCCGCCGTCGCGCAACGTCCCGACCTCGACGTGTACTGCGGCGCGCATGCGCTCGACTACGCGTTCGTCGAAGCGGGCCGCCGTCTGACGGATTTCGGCCTCGTCGCGATGGACATGGATTCGACGCTGATCACGATCGAGTGTATCGACGAAATTGCGGATTTCTGCGGGCTGAAAGCGGAAGTGGCCGCGATCACGGAAGCGTCGATGCGCGGCGAAATCAAGGACTTCAACGAGAGTCTCACACGCCGCGTCGCGCTGCTGAAGGGCCTCGACGCGGGCGCGCTGGAAAAGGTCTATGAACAGCGGCTGCAACTGTCGCCGGGCGCGGAACAGATGCTGGCGGGCGCGAAGGCTGCGGGGATGAAGACGCTGCTGGTGTCGGGCGGCTTCACCTTCTTCACCGAAAAACTGCAGGCGCGTCTCGGCCTCGATTTCGCGCGCGCCAACACGCTGGAGATCGTCGACGGGAAGCTGACGGGCCGTGTGCTCGGCGAGATCGTCAACGCCGACGTGAAGGCCCGCACGCTGCGCGAAGCGTGCGACAAGCTCGGCATCGAGCCGACGCGTGCGATCGCGATGGGCGACGGCTCGAACGATCTGAAGATGATGGCGGCGGCGGGCCTGTCCGTCGCGTTCCGCGCGAAGCCCGTGGTGCGCGAAGCGGCCAGCGTCGCGTTCAACCATGTCGGGCTCGACGGCTTGCTGCGGCTGTTCTGAACGCCGCTTGCTGAAGCGGCAGATGTGAAAAAGCCCGCTCAGTTCAAGGCGGGCTTTGGTTTGAATCCGCAGATAAAACGCTACGCGCTCAACCCAGCGCGACGAGACAGCGCTCGATATCTTTGCGCAGATCCGCTTCGTCTTCGAGACCGATGTAGAAGCGCACCAGCGTGCCGCGATGCGGCCACTGCGACTCGGTGCGCATCGACGCGACGTTGTACGGCATCGCGAGACTTTGCGCCCCGCCCCAGCTCCAGCCGAGCGAGAACAGTTCCAGCGATTCGCAGAACCTGTCGATCTGCTCCGGCGTGTAATGCGCGTCGAACACGACCGAAAAGAGTCCGCCCGCGCCTGTGAAATCGCGCTTGTAGAACTCGTGGCCCGGACAATCGGACAGCGCCGGGTGCAGCACGGTGGCGATTTCGGCGCGCGTCTTCAGCCACGTGGCGAGTTCGAGTGCGCTCTTGTCGTGCTGCTCGAAACGCACTTTCATCGACGGCAGGCTGCGCAGGATCAACGAGCAATCGTCCGCCGACACGCCGATGCCCATGCGCATGCGCGCGAGCTTCAGCTTCAGATGCAGTTCGCGGTCCACCGTGATGGTCGCGCCCATCAGCACGTCGCTGCCGCCCGACTGGTACTTCGTGAGCGCCTGCATCGAAATGTCGACGCCGTGATCGAACGGCCGGAACGCGAGACCCGCCGACCACGTGTTGTCGATCGCCGTGACCACGCCGCGCGCGCGGGCGACGGCCGTGATGGCGGGGATGTCCGACACTTCCATCGTCACCGAGCCGGGCGCTTCGAGCCAGATCAGCTTCGTGTTCGGCTGGATCAGATCGGCGATGCCCGCGCCGATCATCGGATCGTAGTAACGCGCGCTGATGCCGAAATCCTTCGCGAGCCATTCCGCGTGATCGCGGTTCGGCGAGTAGACGTTGTCGGGAATCAGCACGTCGTCGCCCGCTTTCACGAGGCCGAAATAGACGTTCGAGATCGACGACAGGCCGGACGGCTGCAACAGCGCGTGATTGCCGCCTTCGAGCGCCGCGAGCCGCTGCGCGAGCGCGATCGACGTCGGCGTTGCGTGCAGGCCGTAGCGCCATTGCGCGTCGTTCTTCCAGTCGAGCGCGCGCATGGTCGCGAGGTCGGGAAACACGACCGTCGACGCCCGCGCCACGGGCACCGAGAAAGATTCCCAACCGGGCGTCATCTGATCGGTCGGCTGGACGATACGAGTCTGCAAGCCGTGCTTCGGAGTCTTTGGAGTCATGGTCAGAGAGAATTGGGTTCGTCAGTGATACGCGCGGCGCTCATTCGCCTATCGTCAGATTGCTCACGCCGTTGACGGCCTGCCCGTGCGACGGGGCGGGCTGCGGCGCCGGCTTCTGGGCCTGGACAGGCGCCGGTGCGCTCTGTCCTGCCGCGACGGACGGTTTCTGTCCCGCAGCAAGCGGCCGCAGCGAAAATTCGAGCGGATCGGAGTCGTCGACGTTCATCCGCTCGCCTTCGAGCGAACCATCGGCGGCGAACTTGCCGACCCAGTTGCCCGTGATATGCGTGCCGTCGTTCGACTCTTCGACTTCGAGCGTATCGCCGTCGCGGTCGCCCGCGATCAGGATCACTTCGCCCGTGTCGGCGTACTGATATTCGCCGTGGACGCCGCCGGCATCGTCGCGATCGGTTTTCGCGCCGAGGCGCAGCACGATCTGCCGCTTGCCGAGCGTGCCCGCGTATTGCGGAAACTTCGCGAATTCGGGGCTCGGCTTCAGCGGCAACTGCATCGCCGGGGGCGCCGCCAGTTGTTTGACGGCATCGCTTTGCGCATGCGCCGCGCCAGACAGCACCGCTGTGACGGTCAATGCCGCGGCGGCGATCATCGCGAGCCGCGACGCCCTGTGTTTCGACCTTGCTTCCTGCATCCGTTCTTTCCTTTCAACCGGTTTGATGACGCTCAGTGACGCTCAGTGACGCTCGATGACGCGCATGACGTCGAGCACCCGCTTCGACCGGTTATACCGCAAGTTCGTTCAGAGACAGGGGCGGCGCGGCGGCCGCCCCTGTCCCGAGCGAGCGGATCAGATCCGCTCGAAGATGGCGGCGATGCCTTGCCCGCCGCCGATGCACATCGTCACGAGCGCATAACGCCCGCCGATGCGCTGCAGTTCGTACAGCGCCTTCACGGTGATCAGCGCGCCCGTTGCGCCGATCGGATGGCCCAGCGAAATGCCCGAGCCGTTCGGGTTCACCTTCGCGGGATCGAGGCCGAGTTCCTTGCTGACGGCGCAAGCCTGCGCGGCAAACGCCTCGTTCGCCTCGATCACGTCGAGATCGGCGACCGTCAGGCCCGCGCGTTCGAGCACCTTCTGCGTCGCCGGCACGGGGCCGATGCCCATGTAGTTCGGATCGACGCCCGCGTGCGCGTAAGCGACCAGTCTGCCGAGCGGCTTCATGCCGCGCTTTTCAGCGACGCTGCGTTCCATCAGCACGACGGCGGCCGCCGCGTCGTTGATGCCCGACGCGTTGCCCGCCGTCACCGTGCCGTTTTCCTTCGCAAACACCGGCTTCAGTTTCGAGAAGTCGTCGGGCGTCGCGTTCAGGCGCACGTGCTCGTCCGTGTCGAACACGGTGTCGCCCTTCTTCGACGCGATCGTGATGGGCAGAATCTGTTCCTTGAAGTAGCCGGCTTCAATCGCCTTTGCGGCGCGGCGGTGCGATTCGAGTGCGAGCGCATCCTGCGCGTCGCGCGAGATGTCGTACTTCTTCGCGACGTTCTCGGCCGTCACGCCCATGTGGATCGTCTGAAACGGATCGTGCAGCGCGCCGAGCATCATGTCGACCATGCTCGCGTTGCCCATGCGCTGGCCGAAGCGCGCCGACGGCATGATGTACGGCGCACGGCTCATGCTTTCCGCACCGCCGCCGATCGCGACGTCCGCGTCGCCGAGCAGCACCGACTGCGCCGCCGACACGATAGCCTGCAAGCCCGAGCCGCACAGGCGGTTCACGGTCAGCGCAGGCGCATGCTGCGCGACGCCGCCGTTCAATGCCGCGACGCGCGCGAGGTACATGTCCTTCGGCTCGGTGTGGATCACGCTGCCGAACACGACATGGCCGACTTCGTCGCCGGCGACGTTCGCGCGCGACAACGCCTCGCGTACGACACGCGCGCCGAGATCCGTCGGCGCGAAATCTTTCAGGCTGCCGCCGAAGTCGCCGATTGCCGTGCGGACGCCGCTCACTACCACCACTTCACGTTGCATCGCTTGCTCCTCTTCTCTGTCTCGGTTGGATATCGCGCGCGGCATGGTTGCCGCGCGCGACTTTGTCTTTCAACATACCGGAGTTGCCGGATTTGCGCGCTGAGTCCCACGCGTCTGACGTTATTGTGCAGCGGCGCCTGCGAGGTGCGATCGAGTGAGAGATCAGGCGCCGAGCAATTTTTCGACCGTCGCGCGGTCGGGAATCGGCGCGACGGCGCCAAAGCCTTGCGTCGACAGCGCAGCCGCGACGTTTGCGTAGCGCGCCGCCTGGAACGGATCGTCGCCCGCCACGATGCGCGCGATGAACGCACCGCCGAAACAGTCGCCCGCGCCCGTTGCGTCGACGGCATTGACGACGTGGCCGGACACAACGCGGCGCTCCTGCGGCGTCGCGATGTACGAACCTTCCTTGCCGAGCTTCAGTGCGACCACACGCGGCCCTTGCGTCAGCAGGAAATCGACGATGTCGTCGCGCGCGGTGAGGCCAGTCAGTTCCGTGACGTCGTCCCAGCTAGGCAGACAGATGTCCGTCTGGCGAATCGCTTCGAGCATCACCGCGCGCGCCCGCGCGAGCGGCCACAGCTTGAGGCGCAGATTGGTGTCGAAGCTCACGAGCACCTCGTTCGCGCGCGCGTGTGCGATGGCGGCGAGCGCCGCGTCACAGGCGTTCACGCCGATCGCGAGACTGATCCCCGACAGATGGATGACCTTGGCGGCCGCAATCGCATCGAGCGGCAGATCGCGCGGCGCGTAACGGCTCGCGGCCGAGCCCGCGCGCAGATAGTCGAACTGGTGGCCGGCCGGACCGTGCGACACGAAATACACGCCCGTCGGCGCCTGATCGTCGATGCGCACATATGCGGTATCGACCTGCTCGCGCTGCCACAGGTCGAGCAGCAGGCGGCCGAACTGGTCGCTGCCGACGGCGGACACGAAGCCCGCCGACGCACCCTGCCGCGCAGCCGCGATGCAGAAGTTCGACGTGTCGCCGCCGAAGCCTTGCAGATACGTCGGCTGATTTTTGCCGGACTGGTTGAATTCGACCATCGCCTCGCCGAGCGCGAGGATGGACGGCGTGCTGGCGACCGTGTTCGACGTCATTGCGTCAGACCTCGCCCCACAGGTCGTGGCCGTCCGCGCCCGTGATCTTCACCGACACGAAATCGCCGACCTTGTAGCGCTTCGACGCCTTGGTCGCAGGCGCGATATAGACGACACCGTCGATCTCCGGCGCATCCGCCGCCGTGCGGCCAATGCCGCCGTCGGGGTTGATTTCGTCGACGAGCACCTTCAGCGTCTTGCCGACCTTGCGCGCGATGCGCTTCGCCGACACTTCTTCCGCGACTTCCATGAAGCGCGCGCGACGTTCTTCGCGGACTTCGTCGGGCAGCGCGCCGTCGAGTTCATTGGCCGTCGCGCCTTCGACGGGCGAATACGCAAAGCAGCCGACGCGATCGAGTTCCGCCTCGCGGATGAAGTCGAGCAGCGTTTCGAACTGCTCTTCCGTCTCGCCGGGGAAGCCCGCGATGAACGTGCTGCGGATGGTCAGGTCCGGGCAGATTTCGCGCCATGCGCGCACTCGCTCGAGTACCTTCTCGGCGTTCGCCGGGCGCTTCATGCGCTTGAGCACTTCGGGATGTGCGTGCTGGAACGGCACGTCCAGATACGGCAGCACGTGGCCCTTGAATGGGCCTTCCGCCATCATCGGAATGACTTCGTCCACGCTCGGATACGGATACACGTAGTGCAAACGCACCCACGCGCCATACTGCGCGGCGAGTTCGCCGAGCGCGCCGACGAGGTCGGTCATGCGCGTCTTGATCGGCTTGCCGTTCCAGAAGCCCGTGCGGTATTTGACGTCGACACCGTACGCGCTCGTGTCCTGCGAGATCACCAGCAGTTCCTTCACGCCCGACTTGAAGAGGTTTTCCGCTTCGAGCATCACTTCGGCGACGGGACGCGACACGAGGTCGCCGCGCATCGACGGGATGATGCAGAACGTGCAGCGGTGATTGCAGCCTTCGGAAATCTTCAGATACGCATAGTGACGCGGCGTGAGCTTGACGCCCGCAGCGGGCACGAGGTCGACGAACGGATCGTGCGGCTTCGGCAGGTGGCTGTGCACGGCCTGCATCACTTCGCCGACGGCATGCGGGCCCGTCACGGCGAGCACCTTCGGGTGCACTTCCTCGATCAGGTTCGACCCGCTCGCGCTCTGCTTCGCGCCGAGGCAGCCGGTGACGATCACCTTGCCGTTTTCGTTCAGCGCTTCGCCGATCGCGTCGAGACTTTCCTGCACGGCTTCGTCGATGAAGCCGCAGGTGTTCACGACGACGAGATCCGCGCCGTCATACGTGCCGGAGATTTCGTAACCCTCGGCGCGCAGTTGCGTGATGATCTGTTCGGAATCGACGAGGGCTTTCGGGCATCCGAGTGAAACGAATCCGACCTTCGGAATCGAAGCGGTCGGCGCGGCGGGGATCGAAGTCTGCGACATAGAAAATGGTCCGGCGAGAAGCGATGAGTGACGCGATGTGCGAGGGCTTGGGCGTGCAGCCCGAACGCCGGAATCTCGGCAAACGTGGGCGCACCATGCGGCGCCCTCTAGCGAGGGCCGTCGCGAAATGGGGCCATGTGGATCTTGTGGGAATCGGCGGGGCCCCGCGCAAGCAACCTCATATTATACCGTGGAGGCGGATGCCCAGGCGCCGCGCGGACGGCGGAGGCGCCCCGCTCCGGCAAGCTCGATGGACGCTCGTGCTCGACACGAATCGACGCCCATCGTCCGAAAAAGGGAACAGAAACAGCGTGCGGTCTGCCGGGCTCGCTACCCGGGCAGACTCACATCGAAAGACCGGCGATGGGAAGAACCGCCTACTTCTTCTCCGGTTCCGGATTCCCCTGCGGCGCAGGCTGCGTAAACGGGAACGTGCTGAACATCGTCTTCGCCTGGTTCTGCATCTGCTCCTGCATCTGCACGAACATGTTTTTCGACTGTTCGATATAGCTCGTCATCATCCCCTGCATCATCGGGGCCTGCATATTCATGAATTGCGACCAGACTTCCGGATTCATCGTCTTGCCTTCGTACAGGCCCTTCGACTGATCCGCGAGCTTGTTCTGGATATCGATGAACGCCTGGATGTTCTTTTCCAGGTACGTGCCCATCATGCCCTGCATCGCGTGCCCATAGAAACGGATGATCTGCGACAGCATCAGCGACGAGAACATCGGCAGGCCGCCGCTCTCTTCTTCGAGAATGATCTGCAGCAGAATGCTGCGCGTCAGGTCTTCGTTGCTCTTGGCATCGATGACCTTGAAATCCTCCTGATCCAGCACGAGCTGCTTCACATCGGTCAACGTGATGTAAGTGCTGGTCTCTGTATCGTACAGTCGACGGTTCGGATATTTCTTAATGAGTCGTTCGGCTGTTTTCTTTGTAGTAGTGGTCATGTAACGCCTTTGAGCGCGAATGAAGCGCAGAAACGGCGTCCTGTCGCACGCACAGCTTGACACTGCGCGTACAAGACGCCGCCAGAAACATCTGAACCATGCAACGTCCTGCTTTGTCCATGCTGCGACAAGACAGGACGCTCACGGATCAGCCCATATGCAGGCCGCCGTTCAGCGAGAAGTCGGCCCCCGTCGAGAAGCCCGACTCGTCCGACGCCAGCCATGCAACGATCGACCCGATTTCATCCGGCGTGCCGAGACGGCGCACCGGAATCGTCGCGACGATCTTTTCCAGCACGTCGGCGCGAATCGATTTCACCATGTCCGTGCCGATGTAGCCCGGCGAAACGGTGTTGACCGTCACGCCCTTGGTGGCCACTTCCTGCGCGAGCGCCATCGTGAAACCGTGAATGCCCGCCTTCGCGGTCGAGTAGTTCGTTTGACCGAACTGACCTTTCTGGCCGTTCACCGACGAAATGTTGATCACGCGGCCCCAGCCACGCTCGACCATGCCGTCGATCACCTGCTTCGTCACATTGAAGAGGCTGGTCAGGTTCGTGTCGATCACGGCCGTCCAGTCTTCATGCGTCATCTTGCGGAACACGACGTCGCGCGTGATGCCCGCATTGTTCACCAGCACGTCGACTTCGCCGGCTTCCGCCTTGACCTTGTCGAACGCGATCTTGGTCGACTCCCAGTCGCCCACGTTGCCTTCCGAAGCAATGAAGTCGAAGCCAAGGGCTTTCTGATCTTCGAGCCACTTCACGCGGCGCGGCGAGTTCGGGCCGCAGCCCGCGATCACCTTGAAGCCGTCCTTGTACAGACGCTGGCAAATGCTCGTGCCGATGCCACCCATGCCGCCCGTTACGTACGCAATTCGTTGTGACATAAAACACACTCCATTATCGTTTTACGAGACGCCAGCCGCCTCGTGCTTCGCCTTCCAATCTGCCGGGTGCACAGCGCTCGCTCACGCGATGCGCACCGGACCGCGTCACGCTGCCGATCGCCCTCGACGGACAACGGACGCGTGACGGCCTCCTCGTGCAACGTCCTCTTACGGACGCTCGACCGCGAGCGCCACACCCATGCCGCCGCCGATACACAACGACGCCAGACCCTTCTTCGCGTCGCGCTTCTGCATTTCGTGCAGCAGCGTGACGAGAATCCGGCAACCGGATGCGCCGATCGGGTGACCGATCGCAATCGCGCCGCCGTTCACGTTGATCTTCGACTGATCCCAGCCCATCTGCTTGTGCACGGCCAGCGCCTGTGCCGCAAATGCCTCGTTGATTTCCATCAGGTCGAGGTCGTTCACGCTCCAGCCTGCGCGTTCCAGACAGCGGCGCGACGCCGGCACGGGACCCATGCCCATCACCTTCGGATCGACGCCCGCGTTCGCGTACGCCTTGATGCGCGCGAGCGGCGTGAGACCCAGCGCCTCGGCCTTCTTCGCCGACATCACGACGACAGCCGCTGCGCCGTCGTTGAGACCCGACGCGTTCGCCGCCGTCACCGTGCCTTCCTTCGAGAAAGCCGGCTTCAGGCCAGCGAGCGATTCGGCCGTCACGCCGTGGCGCACGAATTCGTCCGTCGCGAACGACAGCGGATCGCCCTTCCTCTGGGGAATCTGGATCGGCACGATTTCATCATCGAAGCGGCCGGCCTTCTGTGCGGCTTCCGCCTTATTTTGCGAAAGAGCCGCAAACGCGTCCTGATCTTCGCGCGTGATGCCGTATTCCTTCGCGACATTCTCGGCCGTCACGCCCATGTGGTACTGGTTGTACACGTCCCACAGGCCGTCGACGATCATCGTGTCGATCAGCTTCGCGTCGCCCATGCGAAAACCGTCGCGCGAGCCCGGCAGCACGTGCGGCGCGGCACTCATGTTTTCCTGGCCGCCCGCGACGACGATGTCCGCGTCGCCCGCGATGATCGCGTTGGCCGCGAGCATCACGGCCTTCAGGCCCGAACCGCACACCTTGTTGATGGTCATGCCCGGCACTGCCATCGGCAGACCGGCCTTGATCAGCGATTGACGCGCCGGGTTCTGGCCCGAGCCTGCCGCCAGCACCTGACCGAGGATGACTTCGCTCACCTGCTCGGGCTTCAGGCCCGAACGCTCCAGCACGGCGCGGATCACCGTGGCGCCCAGTTCCGGCGCCGCAATCTTCGCCAGCGACCCACCGAATTTGCCGACAGCCGTACGGGCCGCCGATACGATCACTACGTCAGTCATTTGAGTTTCCTCCGGGGCTGCGGCGACATGCTCCACAGTAGCCCGTCAAGTTGTTAATCCGGTCAAGTCAGCGTTACTGCGATACAGCGTCTGTCTCACTCCACCCGTCTTCACCCGGTGTTCGTGCGGCGGCGGTCGCTCATTGCCCTTCACCGGCGACCGCTCGCAAATGATGATTCCGCAGCGCGACGCTTATTCGCGCTGCTGCACGTAGCGGCCAGGCGCGGGTTCGATCACGGGGAACTCGGCCGAGCCTGCCTTCGCTGCCGGCTTCACCTTCTTGCCGCCGTACTGTTCGAGCCACTTGGTCCACTCGGGCCACCAGCTGCCGGGCGTTTCCGTCGCGCTGTCGAACCAGTCGTCGGGATTCTCGGGCAGCGCCTTGTCGTCGCCTTCCACCGACCAGTAACTACGCTTGTTCTTCGACGGCGGATTGATCACGCCGGCAATATGGCCCGACGCGCCGAGCACGAACTTGCGCGGCCCCGTCAGGAGCGGCACCGATGCATACGCCGATTCCCACGGCACGATGTGGTCCTCGCGCGAACCGTAGATGAATGTCGGCACGTCGATGCGCGACAGATCCACCTTCTCGCCGCACGTGGTCAGCGCACCCGGCTCGCGCAACTTGTTGGCGAGATAGGTGTTGCGCAGATACCAGACGTACATCGGACCGGGCAGGCTCGTCGAATCGCTGTTCCAGTACAGCAGGTCGAACGGCATCGGCGTGCGGCCCTTCAGATAGTTGTCGACGACGTAGTTCCACACGAGGTCGTTCGGACGCAGGAACGAGAACGTGTTCGCGAACTCGAGGCCGCGCATGAGCCCCGGCGGCGTGCCGTTCTTGCCGCCGATGGTCTGCTCGCGCATCTGCACATGCGCTTCGTCGACGAAGATGTCGAGCACGCCCGTGTCGGCGAAATCGAGCATCGCGGTGAGCAGCGTCATCGACGCAGCGGGATGCTCGCCGCGCGCCGAGGCAACGGACAGCGCCGTCGCGAGCAGCGTGCCGCCGATACAGAAGCCGAGCGTATTGATCTGCTCGCGGCCGCTGATCTGGCGCGTGGTGTCGATGGCAGCCAGCACGCCGTCGGCGATGTAGTCGTCCCACGACTTATGCGCGATCGACTGGTCCGCGTTGCGCCACGAAATCAGATACACCTGATGACCCGAGTCGAGCGCATGCGCCACCAGCGAGTTCTCGGGCTGCAGATCGAGAATGTAGTATTTGTTGATGCAAGGCGGCACGATCAGCAGCGGACGCTCGTGCACGGTGGCCGTGCGCGGGGTGTACTGGATCAGCTGCATCAGCTCGTTCTCGAATACGACGGAGCCTTCCGTCATCGCGAGATTCTTGCCGACGCCGAAGCGCGACTCGTCCGTCTGCGAAATCTTGCCGCGCTGCATGTCGTTGAGCAGGTTCATCACGCCCTGCCGCAGGCTTTCGCCATTGCTTTCGAGCAGCGTCTTCTGCGCCTCGGGATTCAGCGCGAAGAAGTTGCTCGGCGATGCAGCGGCTGTCCACTGCTGCACGGCGAAACGGATGCGCTCGCGGGTCTTCTGGTCGGTGTCGATGGCGTCGACCAGTTCCTGCAGATAACGCGCGTTCAACAGATACCACGCAGCCGTGTACGTGTAGATAGGCGTCGTCTTCCAGGCTTCGGAGCTGAAGCGCCGGTCCTTGAGTTCGATGCCCGACGCGGTGGCCTGTGCCGCCTGTTGCAGCAACTGCATCGCTTCACGCGAATAGTCGGACTGCAACTGCTGCAGACGGTTCGAAGGAATCGATGCGCTCGGCATCTTCAGGCCTGCGATCTGCTGCGTGAACTGCTGTGCGAACTGCGGGTTGAATGCCTGACCGAACAACGCGTTGAACGGCTGGCCCGCGGCCTCGCCATTCGGTTGGCCTTGCGGCTGCGCAAACTGTCTGGCTATTTGCTCGAACAAGGGATTGGAAAACGGCAGCGAGCCTGCCTGCGCCGTCGCCGCTTTCGCGAAGTCGGGCATGGATGGAACGCTAAAAGGATTGCCGTTTGCTGCGGCTTGCGCGCCCAGCGAACGCCATGCGTTCATCCAGGCGTCGAACCATTGTTGCACCCCTGCCGCATTCGCTTGCTGCTGCGTGCGGTCCGACGAGGTGTCCGTGCGAGAAGAAGTCGAGGAAGTGTGAGATGCAGCCATGCCTGCTTTTGACCGAAAAGTCCTCGCGGACGGGTTGAGAGGCAGGTACTTGCGCGGGAACAGCACTGCATCGCGACCGCGTTACGCCCTTGCCCAGGTGGGAACATTCTTGCGCCCCATCGCAAGGCATGTCAATGCTTGCTCCCGATTTTGCCGCAGTGCGATATTTTTTTCATTATCGTTTTCCCGATGTATCGCAACGTGATCTGACAGCGGAAGAACGATCGTGCTGTGCAATGCAAAACAAGCCCGCCACGACGGGCTCGTCTGACATGTCAGTCATGCTCGGAACGCTTATGCACTGCGCAACCGCGTAGGTCTTCTTAGGTTCGCGCAGTGCAACATAAGCCCACGCGAGAGACGGCTTCGGGTCATTTCCCGTGCAGCAAATTTGTCTTTGCGCAGCGGCACTTAGGTCTTTCGTGATGGACCGGTTACTGATCCGCAAGCCAGATCAGCGCGGCCATTCTGCCCGTCTCCCGATCGCGTCGATACGAGTAAAAACGTTCGCGTTCAGTGACCGTGCAATGACCCCCGCCCACCACATTCGCGATACCGATCTGGGCAAGACGGAAACGTGCGAGGCGCGGCAGATCGGCGAGGTATTTGCCCGCATTCACGGGATGGTCGACGAAGGCTCCGGCGATGTCGTCGCGTTGTGCGCCGCCGACAGCATTCATGAAGGCGTCACGCACGTCTGGTCCCACCTCGAAAGCCTGCGGGCCGATGCAGGGGCCGAGATATGCATGCAACGCTGACATGTCAGTGCCCGCGAGCGACGCGACACGCTGCGCCGTCTGCTCGACGACACCTGACGCGAGACCGCGCCAGCCGGCATGCGCAGCACCCACGGCGCGGCCTTCGCGGTCGCACAGCAACACGGGCATGCAGTCGGCGATCATCACGACGCACACCGTGCCCGACCGGTCGGTCACGCTCGCATCGGCTTGCGCGAGCGGCTCGCCGCGCTTTGTAGCGGCCAGCACGTCGTCGGCATTCACGACGGTCGCGCCATGAACCTGCGACAGCCATGCGGCTTCATCGCGCCCTGTGAGCGTCATCAGACGCGCGCGGTTCGCTTCGACGTGCGCGAGATCGTCGCCAGACTTGCGGCCGAGATTCAGCCCGCCTGCACCGTCGACGCCGTCGCGCCACGTACCGAACGGCGGCAGGCTCACGCCGCCGTTACGCGTCGTGACGAGCGCCTGCACACGCGGCGACACGGACCACTCGGGGTGCAGCACATCGTTGAAGGTGAGTTCAGGCAACGTCATGCGCGATCGTCCTCGTCGTCTGCGTCTGCGTCTGCGTCTGCGTCGAGATCGTCTTCTTCGTCGTAGCCTTCTTCGAGGGCAGCATCGTCGTCGTAGTGATCTTCGTAATCGTCGTACTCGTCTTCGTGCTCGCGGCCGAGCCCCAATGCTTCGGACAATTCAGCGATGTCGTCCGGCACGTCGGCGCGCCATTGCATCGTGCGCCCCGTCTTCGGATGAACCAGCGCGAGGCGCCATGCATGCAGTGCCTGGCGCGCGAAGCCGCCCGGCAACGGCGCGACGGAACGCTTGCCGCGTGCGCGGCCGTAGACCGGGTCGCCCAGCAGCGGATGACCGATATGCGCGCAATGCACGCGGATCTGATGGGTGCGGCCCGTTTCCAGATCGCAGTGAATCGCGGACAGGGGCTGCCGCTCCCACACCGTCGAATCGATGCGCCGGAAGTGCGTGCGCGCGTGCTTGCCCGCTGCGCCCGTGACCACGGCCATACGTGTGCGTTCACGCGGATCGCGGCCGATGGGCGCGTCGATCGTCCCTTCTTCCGGCATGTTGCCCCACACGAGCGCGAGATAGCGGCGCTTCACGGTACGGGCCTGCAACTGGCGCACGAGATCGGTTTGCGCTTCGAGCGTGCGCGCGACCACCATCAGCCCCGAGGTCTCCTTGTCCAGCCGGTGCACGATGCCCGCGCGCGGCAGGCCCGCTGCCGCGTCGCCATAGCGATGCAGCAGGCCGTTGAGCACCGTGCCGCTCCAGTTCCCTGCGGCGGGATGCACGACGAGGCCAGCCGGCTTGTTGATCACGACGAGCGTGTCGTCTTCGTAGACGATATCGAGCGGCACGGGTTCGGGCGTGAAGGCAAGCTGCTCCGGCAGCAGATCGGGCACCAGTTCGATCGAGGCGCCGAGCGGCACCGGCTGGCGTATCTTTGCCGGCCGCCCGTCGACGCGCACGCGCTGCGCCTCGATCCAGCTTTGCAGCCGGCTGCGTGAAAACTCCGGAAAGACTTTCGCCAACACCTTGTCGAGACGCTCGCCGGCGAGTTCGGACGGCACCGTGACGATGCGCGGCGGTTCGTCCGCGCGCGCCGTCCCGCCTTGCGCGGCGGGCGATGCGGCGGTGCCGGCCAGCGCGTCGCCGACGAGGTCGTCGTCGAGGTTATCGGCCCCCGTCGCTGCGGCGGCATTACCTGCTGATGCGTCGGCGGGGTCGGCGCTTGGGCTATAATCTTTGTTGCTCTTCCGCGCGCCCTGGTCGGGATGCTGAGCAGCAGACTGAGCGGGACGCGGAGTATTGGAACGGGTCATCGAGACTGGGTCACCTGGACGTAAAAGCTAGACTGGAAAATGCGAGCCTTGAACATCATTACTCAAACTGTTCGAAAGACGGTGGCCCACAAGCTGGCCAGGAAAGCGGCCCTCTATGGCGCCTGCGTGGCAGCCGTGACGTTGGTGGCGGCCTGTCATGGCCTGCCGGAAAAGACGGACGAAACGGCCACGTGGACCAACAATAAATTATATACGGAGGCGCAGGACGCCTTGAGCGGCGGGGACTTCGGCAAGTGCGCGAAATACTTCGAAGCGCTCGAAGGCCGCGACCCGTTCGGTCACTTCGCGCAGCAGGCGCAGATCAACGTCGCGTACTGCAACTGGAAGGACAGCGAAACGGACGCTGCCGACCAGGCCGTCAACCGCTTCATCCAGCTGCACCCGGATCACCCGGACATCCCCTACGCGTACTACCTGAAGGGCATGATCCACTTCAACGACGATCTGGGCCTGTTCGGCCGCTTCTCGGGCCAGGACATGAGCGAGCGCGATCCCAAGTCGCTGCGCGAGTCGTATGACGCGTTCAAGGTCGTGGTCGACAAGTATCCGCAGAGCAAGTACGCGCCGGATGCCGCGCAGCGCATGCGCTACATCGTGAATGCGCTGGCGTCGCACGAAGTGCACGCGGCGGACTACTACTATCGCCGCGGCGCCTATGTGGCGGCGATCAACCGGGCTCAGCTCGCGATCAAGGAATACAAGAACGCGCCTGCCATCGAAGACGCGCTGCACATCATGATGCTGTCGTATCAGAAGCTCGACCAGCCGCAACTGGCCGAAGACACGAAGCGCGTGCTCGCCGGCACCTTCCCTGATAGCCCGTACATCACGGGCCATTCGCGTCCGGGCAAGGAAAAGTCGTGGTGGCAGTTCTGATCGACTGATCGCTTCGCATCAAACAGAAACGCCACGGTGCTCACCGTGGCGTTTTTCTTTGCGGCGCCCGCTTCGCTCTGCGCGGACGCCTTCGGGACCGGGCGTGCGCCTCAGTCGCGTTCGAACAGCGCGATCGATTCGACGTGCGACGTATGCGGGAACATGTTCACTACGCCCGCGCCCTTCAGCCGGTAGCCCGCCTCGTGCACGAGCAGGCCTGCGTCACGCGCGAGCGTCGCGGGATTGCACGACACGTAGACGATGCGCTTCGGCAGCGGGCCTTCGCCGCTCTGCGCAATGTCGGCGAGCGCCTTCGATACGGCGAGCGCCCCTTCGCGCGGCGGATCGATCAGATACTTGTCGAAGTGGCCGAGCGCGCGGATGTCGTCGGCCGTGACTTCGAACAGGTTGCGGCACGCGAACGACGTGTGGCTGTCGACGCCATTTTCCTTCGCATTGTCGAGCGCGCGCGAGGTCAGCACCTCGCTGCCTTCGATACCGACCACTTCGCTCGAAATGCGTGCAAGTGGCAGCGTGAAGTTGCCGATGCCGCAGAACAGATCGAGCACGCGGTCGGTCTTCGCGGGCGCGAGCAGACGCAGCGCCCGGCCGACCAGCACGCGGTTGATCTGGTGATTGACCTGCGTGAAGTCGGTCGGACGGAACGGCATGCGGATGTCGAACTCGGGCAGCGTGTAGTCGAGCTGGCGGTCGAGCGGATAGAACGGATAGACGGAATCCGGGCCCTTCGGCTGCAGCCAGAACTGGACGTTGTGCTGATCCGCGAAATCGCGCAGCACCTGTTCGTCGGCGGCATTGATCGGTTCGAGGATGCGCAGCACGAGGGCCGTCACCGATGCGCCGACGGCCAGTTCGATCTGCGGCATGCGGTCGCGAATGGACAGCGCTTCCACCATGTGGCGCAGCGGCACGAGCATGTCGGACACATGCGGCGGCAGCACTTCGCAGCTCGTCATGTCGGCGACATAGCTGCTCTTGCGTTCGTGGAAGCCGACCAGCACGCCGCCCTTCTTCGCGACGTGGCGCACCGTCAGGCGCGCGCGATAGCGATAGCCCCAGGACGGGCCGTGGATCGGCCGGAACACGGTTTCGGGACGCAGCTTGGACAGGTGCATCAGATTGTCTTCGAGCACACGGCCCTTGACGGCGATCTGCGCGCGCACGTCGAGATGCTGCATCGAACAACCGCCGCAGGTGCCAAAAAACTTGCACTGCGGGCGGGTACGGATCACGCTCTCTTTGAGGATATCGACGACCTGCGCCTGCTCGAAACTCGGCTTCTTGCGATAGCTCGAGTAGGTCACGCGTTCGCCGGGCAGCGCGCCTTCGACGAAGATGACCTTGCCGGGCGAGCCGTCTTCCGTGACGGTGCGGCCGACGCCGCGCGCTTCCATGTCGAGCGACTCGATATCGAGTTCGGGCGCCTTGAACGGGCCAGCGGCAGCGTCTTCGCGCGCCTGCTTGCCTTTCCTGGGCGAGCGGGTTTTACCAATGTGGGGGACAGTTTCGGACACCAGCGACTTCCTGACAGACTGTGTAAAAGTGGGACCAAACACGAGATTGTAGACGAACGACGCACACCGACGGAGATTTGACGATGCGACTGATCAGCTGGAATGTCCAGTGGGGACGCAGTGCGCACGGCGACGTGAACCTGTCGCGCACGATCGACGAAGCGCGGCGGCTCGCCGATTTCGACGTGTTGTGCCTGCAGGAAGTCACGCGCGGCTTTTCGGTGCTGGCGGGTCATCCGGGCGATGACCAGTTCGCCGAACTGGCCGATCTGCTGCCCGGCTACACGGTGCTGGGTGCGATCGGTGCGGATCTGGCGCCGCTCAAGCTCGATGCGCCCGCCGCGCCGCGCCGTCAGTTCGGCAATGCACTGGCGACCCGTTTGCCCGTCGAGCGCGTGATTCGTCACTCGCTGCCTTGGCCGGCCGACCCGGACGCGCCGTCGATGCAGCGTGTCGCGCTGGAGGCCGTGCTGAGGGCGCCCGGCGGATCTTTAAGGGTGATCGTCGCGCATCTGGAGTTTTATTCGCTGAAGCAGCGGCTTGCTCAGGTCGAGCGGCTGCGTGAGATGCAGTTGGAGGCGGCTGCTCATGCTGCGAATCCCGCGCCTGCGGAGAATGCCATTGGGCCTTTTGCCGATACGGGGCGTCCTGTGAGCGCGATCGTGTGTGGCGATTTCAATAGTGCTTACGACAGCGAGGCGTATCGGCGGATGCTGGAGCCGCTTGCAGGGAGTCCTTCGTTCGTCGATGCGTGGACCGCGTTGCATCCGGGGCAGACGCCGCCGATGACGGCGGGTGTCTACGATAAGGCGCAGTGGTCGGATGGGCCGCTGACATGTGACTTTGTTTTCGTTACCGAAGATTTGCAGCCAAGGCTGTTGAGCTGTGAGATCGATGGTGGGACGCGGGCTTCTGATCATCAGCCTGTTATTGTTGAGATTGGTTGAGGTTTTTGTCTGCGACGCTTTTGGTGTGTGGGCTTGGCGGTTTGCTGGCATCCGCGTTTTGTCTCTGGTTTGCTGGCGTTGCCCCTGTGCGGGGCGGCACTTACTTTCTTTGCCGCCGCAAAGAAAGTAAGCAAAGAAAGCGGGCTCACACCGCCAGCCCGTATTTTGGCCTGCGGGCCCCCAACCGTTCTTACGCTACGTGCGGCATCGCGCTATTTCATGCGCGTTGCCAGCGTGCTAACTGCACGCCTCACCCGCTTCACGCTCCCACGTCACGTTTCGCGTTACCAGAAATCCACGGCCGCCCAGGTGGCAAACTGTGTGTAGGCCGTCGCGATGGAAGTGCACCACTCCGGACTGAAAAGCGGGGGCGGTGTCGTAGAAGCGCGAATGTGTCCGGTGCGACACCCTACACACAGTTTGCCACCTGGGCGGCGCAAAAGATTCGCTGCCGCTGGCTGCGCTACGGGTGACTGGAGCGGGTGATGCGCCTGTCCAGAGAGCTGGCAACGGGCGCAAAACGATGTGTTGCCGAGTGAAGTGCGGGACCCGTTGAGGGCCCGCAGGCAGGAACCAGCACTGGCGGGGTTAGCCCGCTTTCTTTGCTTACTTTCTTTGCGGCGGCAAAGAAAGTAAGTGCCGCCCCGCACAGGGGCAACGCATGAATACCAACATGAAATCGCGGATGCCAGCAACAGCAACAGCAACAGCAACAGCAAAAACCATCAATTATCGAACGCAGAGAGATACTCACCCCAGTGCGGCGCCGCCTCCTGCGCGAGCGTATTTTTCACCAGCGCAATTTCATCCGCATACTCTTCCGGCGAGAACCCACCGCGCATCAACTGAAACCTGCAATACAGCAGGTAGGTATTCACGACATCCGTCTCGCAGTAATTGCGAATCTCATCGATACGTCCTGCCTGAAACGCCTGCCACACCTGCCCGCCATCCATCCCGAGCTTGCCCGGAAAACCGCACAGCTTGGCAAGCGCATCGAGCGGTGCATTCGCTCGCGCCTGATACATCGCGAGCACATCCATCAGGTCCGTATGCCGCGAGTGATACCGGCTGATGTAGTTGTTCCACTTGAAGTCGCGGTCGTCCTCGCCGAGATCCCAGTAACGGTTCGCGCGAATGCCGTTGACCAGCGCACGGTAATGCAGCACGGGCAAATCGAAACCGCCGCCGTTCCATGACACCAGTTGCGGTGTGTACTTCTCGATGGTCCGGTAAAACGACTGCACGAGTGCAGCCTCGCCGTCGCTGGGCGTGCCGAGCGACCTCACACGAAAACCGTTGTTGTCGCGAAACACGCAGGAGATCGCCGCAACGCGCTGCAAGTGATGCGGCAGAAAATCGCTGCCCGTCTTCTCGCGCCGCGCCGCAAACGCGTGCTCGGCCACTTCTTCGTCGGACATCGTTGCGGGAAGACTTTCAAGCCGGCGAATGCCGGCGACATCGGGAATCGTCTCGATGTCGAAAACCAGAATGGGTGTCATCAGTTTCTAGAGAACGGCGTCCTTGCGTACGCCATTGGAAGCAAAGAAACGCTTCAGTCGCACCAGCGCCTCTTGCTGGATCTGGCGCACACGCTCGCGCGTGAGGCCCATTTCGTCGGCAAGCTCTTCGAGCGTGGCCGGTTCGATGTGATTCAGGCCAAAGCGGCGTTCGATCACATGCCGGTGCTTGTCCGACAGCCGCGCAAGCCACGCGCGCGTCAGCGTCTCGAGCTCGCGATGCTGTACCTCGGCATCGGGTGACTGGCTCTGATCGTCCGACAGCAGATCGAGCAGACTACTCGCGGGATCGAGATCGAGCGGTGCATCGAGCGATGCCGTGTGCTCGTTCAGCGCGAGGATATCGGTGACTTCATCCGTCGTCTTGCCCGTCAGATACGCGATATCGTCGATACTCGCGTCGCGGCGCTCGGCCGCCTCGCCCGAATTCATCGAGTTCTTTTCGAGGTGGCGCTTCGCACGCAGCACCTGGTTCAGCTCGCGAATCACGTGCACGGGCAGACGCACCGTGCGCGCCTGGTTCATGATCGCGCGCTCGATGCTCTGGCGGATCCACCACGTCGCATAGGTCGAGAAGCGAAAGCCGCGCGTCGGATCGAATTTTTCGATCGCATGCATCAGCCCGAGGTTGCCTTCCTCGATCAGATCGAGCAGCGGCACGCCGCGGTTCAGATAGCCCTTCGCGATGCTGACCACGAGCCGCAGATTGCGCTCGATCATCACCTGACGCGCCTCGAATTCGCCCGCCTTCGCAAGACGCGAATAGCGCTGCTCTTCCTCGACGGTGAGCAGCGGCTTCACGCTGATCCGGTTCAGGTAGTGCTGGATCGTGTCGGCCGTGAGTTCGGCCTGCAGCAGCGCGCGGAAATCGTCGGCGTCGGGCGCGGAATCGTTTGCGCCTTCACGCGAATCCGATTCCTCGTCGCCGCGCGAGCCGCGCTCGTCGGCGTCATTGCTGTTGTCGATCTCGTCGGCATTGTCGTCGTCGGCGTCGGAAGCGCCGGCGTCGTCCACCGAAACAGGCGTGGCACGGCTGAGGGACTCAGTCTCTGCTTGCGATGGGCGGCGCTTCGATTTCGGCATGGTCGTATCGCTTGGCTTATTGCGGCGGCAAATACTTCATTGGGTCGACAGGCTTACCCTGCCGGCGAACTTCGAAATGCAACATCACGCGGTCCGAGTCACTGTTGCCCATTTCGGCGATCTTCTGCCCCTTGGTCACCGCGTCACCCTCTTTTACCATCAAAGCGCGGTTATGTGCATACGCTGTGAGATACGTTGCGTCATGTTTGATGATAATGAGATTGCCGTAACCGCGCAGCCCATTTCCTGCATAAACCACGCGACCATCAGCGGAAGCCTTTACCGGTTCACCCGCCGACCCACCGATGTTCACGCCTTTGTTCTTCGAATCGTCAAAGCCGTTGAGCAGCGGACCGCGCACAGGCCAGGCAAACGTCACGTTGCCATTCGACGCCGTCGTGTCGCTCGTAGCAGCCGGCGGCGTCACCATGGGCGCAGCCATCGCGCCCGGTGCCGCACCGTAAATGGGCGGCTGATTGGCGGCGCCCGCCGACGGCGCGGCAGGTGCGCCATTGAGCGGCGCGCTCTGCACTGCCCCGCCGCCGATCGGCGCCGTCGCGACGCCCGGCACCATCGGTGCGCCGTTCGCGCCCGGCGGCGCCACACGCAGCAACTGGTCGACTTCGATCTGGTTCGGGTTCGTCAGGTTGTTCCACGCGGCGATGTCGCGATAGTTTTGACCGTTTTCGAGCGCGATCCTATACAAGGTGTCGCCCGGCTTCACTCGGTAGTAGCCCGGAGGCGGCGGACCGAGCGGCACGGGCGCCTGCGCGCCGGGTGCTGCACCGGGCTGCGTGACGGTGCCCAAGGTGCCGGAGCGATCGACCACTGGCGCCTGATCGAGCCGCGTCGCACATGCTGCCAGGACGGACAGCATGGCCACGCAAACGCTTCGCTGAGCGACGGACAACGGGACATTCAGGCTGGTTCTTTGCATCGCGCGAAACATACTCATCGGGTTCAAATCACTCCGGATTTTAAGGGGACAAAGAAAACGCGATCAAGCCGCGATTCGCGCCATTGCGCGGGCCCCGTGCGCTCGACGAGCGTGAGCACCTGCGACTGTCCGTCCTGCGATCCGACGGGCGCCACGAGCCGCGCGCCGATGGCGAGCTGTTCGAGCAGCGCCTGCGGCACATCGAGTCCGGCCGCCGCGATCACGATCGCATCGAACGGCGCAGCCGCGGGCAAACCGATGCGTCCGTCGCCGTAGTGCAGACGGATGTTCGGGATGCGCAGCGGGCGCAGGTTCGTCTTTGCGCGTTCGTAAAGCGGTTTGATGCGTTCAATCGAATACACGTCGCGCGCGACCTGGCTTAGTACCGCGGCCTGATAGCCGCAGCCCGTGCCAATTTCGAGCACGTTGTTGAGCGTGCGGCCCTGCGCCGCCAGCTCGATCATCCGCGCGACCACAGAAGGCTTCGAGATGGTCTGGTGATGGCCGATGGGCAGCGCCGCATCTTCGTACGCCTGCGTAGCGAGACCGGGATCCACGAACATGTGGCGCGGCACCATGGCCATCGCATCCAGCACGCGCGGATCCGTGATGCCGTTCGCCCGCAGCCTTTCGACCATCCGTTCGCGCACGCGTTCGGACGTCAGCGTGACGGCACTCGTCAACGCGACATTCGGCGCGCCCGTGCGTTCGAATACCGCCGTCACCGGACGCGGCAACTGGTTGCGCGCGCCGTCGTTGCGGATCGTGGATGCACTTTTCGTATTGACGATTCCGGACGCGTTTTTTGTAACGGCGCTTTTGACAACGGGTTTGACCACGACAGGCGTCCGCGCAGACGAACCAGCCGTTTTCGCGTTCGAATTGAGGATGCCCGGGCCGCCCTTCGCAGGTGCCGCAGTCTTGGCGCCGCCGACCGTGCCGCTGATGCCGCCGCTGCGCGCACGGCCGGCCTGCGCATTGGCGCCGGAAGCGACCGGCTTCGACACAGCCAGCTTGCCCGTTTTCGCGTCGCGCGCGTCGGCCCGGCGCGGCTCGCGCACCAGGTCCTCGAGTCCAAGCGGAAAGCGCTTTGCGCGCTCGCCGGTCATGAAGTCCCGCTCCCGGCGCGCACCCAGTCGCACGCCGTGGGCAGCATCGCCGTATCGGTCAGATCGAGTTGCAGCGGCGTGATCGACACGAAGCCGTTGGCCGCCGCGTGGAAGTCGGTGCCTTCGCTGGCATCGCGCGCACTGCCCGACGGGCCGATCCAGTAGATCGGCTCGCCGCGCGGGTTGGTCTGGCGGATCACCGGCTGCGACGGGTGCCGCTTGCCGAGGCGCGTGATGCGCCATTCGCGCAGCTGCTCGTAAGGCAGGTTCGGAATGTTGACGTTCAGCAACGGATGGCCGGGCAACGGACGTTCGAGATAGTGCGCGACGATTTCGGCGGCGACACGTGTGGCGTCTTCGAGATGCACCCAGTCTTTATCGACCAGCGAGAAAGCGATGGCGGGCACGCCGAACATGATGCCTTCCGTCGCTGCGGCGACGGTGCCCGAGTACAGCGTGTCCTCGCCCATGTTCTGGCCGTTGTTGATGCCGGACACGACGAGATCGGGCGTATGGTCGAGCATGCCCGTCAACGCGATGTGCACGGAGTCGGTCGGCGTGCCGTTCACGTAGTAAAAACCATTGGCCGAGCGCAGCACCGACAGCGGACGCGACAGCGTCAGCGAATTCGACGCGCCGCTGCAATTCTGTTCGGGAGCCATCACGGTGACATCGGCGAGGGGCTTCAGCGCTTCATAAAGCGCAGCAAGGCCTGGCGCCAGATAACCGTCGTCATTGCTGAGTAGGATTCGCATGCGGCGATTGTAACCGAGGAAACAAGGCACGCGAACGACACACGAGGCACGTGCATGCCTATGCTTTCATGCATCGCGCGACGTGCTATGTTGCGGTTCCGATGCGCACGGTCGTTCGCACCTGCTTTACGCCGATTCGCGGCATGGATTCATCGCGGCACGCGCGTTGCACGGCGCGAGCAGCCGGCCCGCAAATCGAAAGCACGCTTATGAAGCATGCATCAGCCTGTGACGCTTACACCACACCCTTATCGATGGGAGACACGATGCGCGCAATCCGCTGCAACCAGTACGGCCCGCCCGAAACGCTGAGCATCGAGGAACTGCCCGATCTCGTGCCGCAGCCCGGTCAGATCGTGATCGACGTGAAAGCGGCGAGCGTCAATTTCCCCGACGTGCTGATCATCCAGAACAAGTATCAGTTCAAGCCGCCCCTGCCCTTCACGCCCGGCGCGGAAGTGGCGGGCATCGTGCGCGCCGTCGGCGACGGCGTGACGCAGTTCAAGCCCGGCATGCGCGTGGTCGCCTACACGCAGCAAGGCGGTTTCGCCGAGCAGGCGGTCGCCGACGCCGGCGCGTGCGTACCGCTGCCCGACGACGCCGACCTCGAAACGGCCGCCGTCTTCACGCTCGCGTACGGCACATCGCATCACGCCGTGGTCGATCGCGCGGCATTGAAAGCGGGCGAAACGATGCTCGTGCTCGGCGCAGCGGGCGGCGTCGGACTCGCCGCCGTCGAAATCGGCAAGGCGCTCGGCGCGCGCGTGATCGCGGCGGCATCGAGCGACGAGAAGCTCGCGACCTGCGTCACGCACGGTGCGGACGCAACCATCAACTACGCGACGGAAGACCTGCGCGAACGCATCAAGGCGCTCACGGACGGCAACGGCCCCGACGTGATTTACGACCCCGTCGGCGGCAGTTATACAGAGCCCGCCTTTCGCAGCATCGGCTGGCGTGGGCGCTATCTCGTGGTCGGCTTTGCGAATGGCGAGATTCCGAAGCTGCCGCTCAATCTCGCGCTGCTGAAAGGCGCGAGCATCGTGGGCGTGTTCTGGGGCGATTTCGCGCGCCGCGAGCCGCAGCACAATGCCGCCGCCTTTCAGGAAATGCTGGGCTGGATTCGCGCGGGCAAGCTCAAGCCGCTGGTGTCGGCGCGCTATCCGCTCGAGGACACGGCGCGCGCGCTAAACGACATGGCGCAGCGGCGCGTGCTCGGCAAGATCGTGATTACGCCTTGAACCTTTTCTTGCACTGAAAATGAAAACGGCGCGTGGCGGCCTTCGCAGGACCGACACGCGCCACGTCTCATTCGCCTTAGAGCGCGCTCAGATTTTTTCCGTCTCGCCGCTCTTCGGTTGCCACTTCATCAGACGCTTCTCAAGCGCACCGACGATCGCATCGAGTATCAGCGCAAAGGCCGTCAACACGAGAATCCCGGCGAACACGGTGTTGATGTCGAACGTGCCTTCGGCTTGCAGGATCAGATAGCCGACGCCGCGCGCAGAGCCGAGATACTCGCCGACCACCGAGCCGACGAACGCCAGCCCCACCGACGTATGCAGGCTCGAAAACACCCAGCTCATCGCGCTCGGCAGATAGACGGCGCGCAATAGCTGCTTGCGGTTCGCGCCTAGCATGCGCGCGTTCGCGAGCACGACGGGGCTCACTTCCTTCACGCCCTGATAGACATTGAAGAACACGATGAAGAACACCAGCGTCACGCCGAGCGCGACCTTCGACCAGATGCCGAGTCCGAACCACACACCGAAAATCGGCGCGAGAATCACCCGCGGCATCGAGTTCGCAGCCTTGATATACGGATCGAACAGCGCGCTCGCGAGCGGCGACAGCGCGAGCCACAAACCGACACCCAGCCCCAGCACCGTGCCGAGCGCGAACGCGAGCACCGTCTCGATCAACGTGATCCAGAGATGCAGATAAATCTCACCCGTTGCAAACCATTCCCAGATTCGCACAAGCACTTTCTGAGGCTCGCCGAAGAAGAACGCGGCCTTGTTCGGATCGTCGAAATAGAACGCGGGCAACAGCGTCGGGCTGGTCAGCACGTACCAGAGCACGAAGCTCAGCACCAGCAGCAGCCATTGCCAGATCACGAGATTCGCGCGATTCGGGCGCAATGCTTTCCACATCTCAGTTGCCCTCCGGCGCGACCGTCAACTGTTGCTGATAACCCTTGAGAACCTCATCGCGCAGCACGCTCCAGATCTGCGCATGCAGTTCGACGAAACGCGGATGCGCGCGCACTTCGGCGACGTCGCGCGGACGCGGCAGATCGATCTTGAACTCGCCGATCGGCCGCGTGCCCGGCCCCGCCGACAACACGACCACGCGATCCGACATCGCAATCGCTTCATCGAGATCGTGCGTGATGAACAACACCGCCTTGCGCTTCGCCGCCCACAGATCGAGCAGCTCGTTTTCCATCAACTGGCGCGTCTGGATGTCGAGCGCGGAAAACGGCTCGTCCATCAGGATGATGTCCGGGTCGAGAATCAGCGTCTGCGCCATCGCGACCCGCTTTCGCATGCCGCCCGACAGCTGATGCGGATAACGGTCCCCGAAGCCGCCCAGGCCGACGCGCTTCAGCCATTCCTCGGCGCGCGCGCGGGCTTCGGCGCGCGGGACATCATGGAACGACAGGCCCGCCAGCACGTTGTCGAGCGCCGAGCGCCACGGCATCAGCGCGTCGGCCTGGAACATGTAGCCCGCGCGCCGGTTGATGCCCTTGAGCGTTTCGCCGAACACCGTTACCGAGCCCGACGACGGTTCGAGCAGCCCCGCGCCGACGTTCAGCAACGTCGACTTGCCGCAGCCCGTCGGCCCGACCACGGACACAAACTCGCCCGGCGCGATGCGCAGCGTCGTGTCCCTGACAGCGGTATAGCGTTGCCCGCGCTTCTCGCGCGACGCAAACGTGCAGGTGATGTTTTCGAGCGCCAGGGCGGCAACGGTCATCGTTCGGCTCGCTTCTTGTTTCGTGGATTCCAATGCCGGCTGCCGCTTACGCCTTGACCGTCGCGAGCGCCTTCTTCACGAAGTCGTTCGTCCATGTCTTCGACAGATCGATCGGCTTGCCCTTCACCGTCTCGTCGAAAGCCTGCAGCGTCTTGAGCGACGTGGCGGGACCGTCGACCGGCATCAGACCGTCCGGCGACATCGCCTCTTTCACGTGCTGCCACGAATCCAGGTACAGCGCGCGATCGCCGAGCAGATACGACTCCGGAACCGTGTTGATCAGTTCCGTGCCCGTCGCCGTCTGCAGCCACTTGAGCGCGCGCACCATCGCGTTGGTCAGCGCCTGCGTGGTGTTCGGATTCTTGCTGATGAACGATTGCGACGCGTACAGGCAGCCCGCCGGCATGTTGCCGCCGAACACGGTGTGCGTATCGTTGAGCGTGCGCGTATCCGACACGACACGGATCTCGCCCGAACGTTCGAGCTTCGTCATCACCGGGTCGAGATTGGCGAGCGCGTCGATCTGGCCCGACTGCAGCGCGGCGATCGCACCCGCACCGGCGCCGACGCCGATGAACGCCACGTCTTTCGCGGTCAGTCCGGCCTTCGCGAGCACGAAGCTCGCCATGATCGACGTCGACGAACCCGGCGCCGTCACGCCGATCTTCTTGCCCTTCAGATCGGCAATCGACTTGTAGTTCGGCATGGTCTTCTTCGACACGGCCAGCACGATCTGCGGCGCGCGCCCTTGCAGCACGAACTCGCGGAAATACTGGTTCTTCGCCTGCAGCAGCAGCGTGTGCTCGAAGGCGCCGGACACGACGTCCGCACTGCCGCCGACCGCCGCCTTCAACGCCTGCGAGCCGCCCGCGAAGTCTGAGATTTCGACTTCGAGCCCTTCGTCCTTGAAGAAATTGCGGCGCTCGGCAATGGTGAGCGGCAGATAGTAGAAAAGATTCTTGCCGCCGACGGCGATCGCGACTTTCGACGTTTCCAGCTTGCTTTGGCCGAATGCGAGCGGCGAGCCGACGAGCGATGCGCCCGCGAGTGCCGCCGAGCCTGCGAGGAAGCTTCTTCGTTGCATGGTCCTGTCTCCGTTTTTTGTTCTGTCGCGGGCTGTCCGCCCGTCTTCGCGCCGCGTGCCGGCGTGCGTTAGCGTGTCCGCCGGCTACACGATCTGTTGCGCATGCAACCTTGCGATGTGGTCCGCATCATAACCCAGCGTTTGCAGAACTTCATCCGTATGTTCACCCAGTTCGGGCCCCAGCCAGCGCGTCTCGCCGGGCGTTTCCGAGAGCTTCGGCGTGACGTTCGGCAGCGAGATGTCACGGCCGTCCTGCCACTTGAAGGTCTGGATCATCTGGCGCGCGACGTACTGCGGATCGGTGAACATGTCGGCGACGCTGTAGATGCGGCCGACGGGCACGTCGGCGGCATTGAGCACGTCGAGCGCTTCGTCGATCGTGCGATCGGCGAGCCATGCGGCGATCGCGCCGTCGATTTCCTGCGTGCGCGGCACACGGCCGTCGTTATGCGCGAGCGCGGGATCGTTGGCGAGATCGTCGCGATCGATCGCGAGCATCAGCCGCCTGAAAATGGGATCGCTATTGCCGCCGATCACGATGCTGCCGTCGCGACACGGGTAGGTATTGGACGGCACGATGCCCGGCAGCGACGCGCCCGTGCGTTCGCGCACCATGCCGTACACGCCGTATTCGGGCACCACGCTTTCCATCATGTTGAAGACGGCTTCGTACAGCGCGACGTCGACGACCTGGCCTTTGCCGCCGTTCGCCTGCCGGTGATGCAGCGCCATCAGCGCGCCGATCACGCCGTGCAGCGCCGCGATCGAATCGCCGATCGAAATGCCGATACGCGGCGGCGGCAAGTCCGGATAGCCCGTGATGTGGCGCAGCCCGCCCATCGATTCGGCGATCGCGCCGAAGCCCGGACGATCGCGATACGGCCCCGTCTGGCCGTAGCCGGACAGCCGCACCATCACGAGTCCTGGATTCTCTGCCGACAGCACGTCGTAGCCGAGCCCCAGCTTTTCGAGCAGACCGGGCCGGAAATTCTCGACCACGATGTCCGCTTCCTTCGCGAGCTTGCGGACGATCTCCTTGCCTTCGTCGGCCTTCAGATTGATCGTCACCGACTGCTTGTTGCGCGCCTGCACGGCCCACCACAGCGACGTGCCGCCCACTTCGGGATAGAGCTTGCGCCACTTGCGCAACGGATCGCCGCCCTTCGGGTCTTCGATCTTGATGACATCCGCGCCGAACTCGCCGAGAAAGCGCGCCGCGAACGGGCCTGCGATCAGCGTGCCGAGTTCGAGCACCTTGACGCCCGCGAGCGGGCCGCTGGGTTTGCCGTCGGGTTTGCCGTTTGCCGTTGAAGTGTGTGCGCTCATGTGTCTCCTGATCTTTTTTGTGCTGTCCTCACGCGTGGCACCGTCTCCTTACGGCTGCGCCCCGCTACATCGAACGCCGGTCGAGCATCGCGCGTGCGATCGTGCCCGCGTCGACATATTCAAGTTCGCCGCCGACGGGTACGCCGCGCGCCAGCCGCGTGACGGAGAGTCCGCGCGCCTTCAGCGTCTGGCCAAGATAATGCGCGGTGGCTTCGCCTTCGTTCGTGAAGTTGGTTGCGAGCACGACTTCCTTCACGACGCCATCCGTCGCGCGTTTCACGAGCCGGTCGAAATGGATTTCCTTCGGCCCGATGCCGTCGAGTGGACTCAGCCGCCCCATCAGTACGAAATACAGACCGCGCCAGGTCATCGTCTGTTCGAGCATGATCTGGTCGGCCGGCGTTTCGACGACGCACAGCAAGGTCGGATCGCGCTCGGTGTCGCTGCAGACCTCGCAGATCTGCGCCTCGGTAAATGTGTTGCACTTCTCGCAGTGCTGCAGATGCTCGGTCGCGAACAGCAGCGAGCGGCCGAGCTTTTCGGCGCCTTCGCGGTCGTGCTGCATCAGGTGGTAGGCCATGCGCTGCGCGGACTTCGGACCGACGCCGGGCAATGCGCGCAGCGCTTCGACGAGCGCCGACAGGGCGGAAGGTTGTTTCATGCGGGTACGGCGGCGTCGATCGAAGAGAGGTTGAATCGCGTCGTGTCGCTGCGCGCAAGGCCGCGCCGTTAGACGATGAACGTCCAACGCGCGGGCATGCGGTCATGCGCCGCGCGCGACAACGCTGCGCGATTTAGAACGGCAGCTTGAATCCCGGCGGCAACGGCAGGCCGGACGTCATGCCGCCCATCTTTTCCTGCGCGGTGGCTTCCGCCTTGCGCACGGCATCGTTGAATGCAGCGGCAACGAGGTCTTCGAGCATGTCCTTGTCGTCGGCGAGCAGGCTCGGGTCGATCGACACGCGGCGCACGTCGTTCTTGCAGGTCATCGTCACCTTGACGAGACCCGCACCCGACTGCCCCTCGACTTCGATCTGCGCGAGTTGCTCCTGCATCTTCTTCATGTTTTCCTGCATCTGCTGGGCCTGCTTCATCAGCCCTGCGAGTTGGCCTTTCATCATGGACTTGCTCCTTCGTGATAATGGATTCGGTTGGGCGCGTACGCCTTCTGCGGGTTCGCAATGTGGCTGCGCGCCTGGGAATCAGTGCGCCGCGTTCTGGCCCGCTTCGGCGCCCGGCATGAGCGGACGAATCGAGCCCGGCACGATGCTCGCGCCGAACTCGCGGATCAGGGACTGCACGAACGGATCGGTGCCGATCTCGCGTTCCGCTTCCTGTTGACGTTTGGCGCGCTCGATCGAATCGAGCACGGCGGCCGTGCGCTGCACGGGGCCGACTTCGACCTGCACGTCGATCTCGCTGCCCAGGCGTTCGGCTAGCGCCGCCTTGAGCTTCGCGATCTGCGCGGGCTCGGCATACAGCTGGACCGCGACGTTGAGCTTGAGCGTCTTGCCGTTGACGGCCATCAACTCGCTGTTGAAGGCGAGCTGATACGAGATGCCCTTGAGCGGCAGCGTGACGGCGAGCGCGGGCCAGTCGCCGTCGAAGCCGATTGCATTGAGCGGCACGGCGGGCGGCAGCGTGCGGATATCGACGACGGGTGCTGCGGATGCGGACGCGG
>NZ_JAAGPD010000052.1 GCF_017104565.1 Paraburkholderia sp. Tr-20389
GAAAAAAAAAAAAAAACAAACAAGAATCAAATGAATAATTACCGGAAGTATAACATGAAGACTCAAATAACTAGTAGTGACGACATAACATCATATTAGCAAATAAAGCTACGAGAGATATGAGAGAAGATATTCACTCCATACAGATATGTGGCATGTCCAGACTGCTGACATGTACGTGTAGCACTCGTTAGCGTACGTCTCATAACACACATTGTCAGACTTGTCCACATAAGAA
>NZ_JAAGPD010000053.1 GCF_017104565.1 Paraburkholderia sp. Tr-20389
TCGGCACGAACGGCCGCAGCATCATCAATGCAACGGCAACGATCGGCGATGGTTTCAACTCGACGCCTTCGTCGTCGCGCAGCATGGTCGGTGTCGGTGCAGGCATCATTCACCGGTTCTGATGCGGCTTTTGCCGGCTTTGCCGTATGAACGCTGCTTGACGTTTGCCTGAAGTGGTTTGACGTTTGCGTGAAGCAGGACAGGGCGCCGCGATTGCGGCGCTTTGTTTTTTGGGCGGGCACACATGTTGTATCGGTGTATGCGTGTGGCGCGGGACCGGCGCTTGCAACTCGCGTCGGCGGCTGAATCCTGCTTCATGACACGCCTGATCCGGCGTGACGACAGCAAACGGCCATCAACGGCGCGCATGATAGGCAGACGGCAACGACAGCCCGGCGGCATGAAGATGCTCAGCGGCTGCTACAATCCTGCGTCATTGCAATGAAGGTGAACACATGGGCTTTGAACAACTGGCGAAGCTGAGGGACGAACTCGCCAAGCAGGCAAAAGCGCAGCGCAAGGAAAAACAGGCTGCGGACACGCACGCTGCCCACCCGGGCAAGGATGCGAAGGCAAAGGATTCGAAGGCCAGAGACGCGCGCCCGGCAGGCAAGCCGGCCGCGAAGGCAGACCGGAAGCCGGCGCCCGCACGTCCGGCTCCGAAGCAGCAGAATCCCGTCGACCCCGTCGTCCATACCATCGGCAAACTGCAGAAGCGGTTTCCGCTGGCGTTTCCGAAGAATCCTGCGCCGAAGGTGGCGTTGAAAATCGGCATTCTCGACGATCTGCTCGCGCAGGCAGGTGAACTTAAGCTGACCGAGCAGGAAGTCCGCGATGCCGTGAGCACCTGGTGCCGTGGTAGCCGCTACTGGGCGAGCCTGACGGAAGGCGCATCGCGCGTCGATCTGACGGGCGCGGAAACGGGCAAGGTCACAGCGTCGGAATCCGCGTTTGCGCGTCGGCGTTCGGGCGGACGGACGAAACCGGCGACGGCGAAGGCTGCGGACAATGCGCCTGCTGTGGCTAAACCGGCGGATGAAGCGGCGGCTGCGCCCGCATCGGGCACGGACGGCAGTGAAGGCAACGCGCCCGCGGCAGATCAGGCTCAAGGCTGATTGTGGGTCGGCTTGGGCCGGCGTTGAAAGTTTGAGGTTGCGGGAAACGGTGGCGGGTTTGCTGCTGCCTGTTTGTGATTTTACATAAGATAAATTATCAACTTTTGGTCTGTAGGTCCCAAATAGAAATGTCGTGTTCTGGCTATTTACAGATGTCGTGTTTCTGAACGCTGCCAATCTGGCAGGCCGCGTGCCGGAGCAAGTGGTTACGAAGCCTGCCCCCGCATCGCCCGGTACTCTCGCCGGACGATATCCATCAACTCCGCAACGGACGTACTGACCGACTCCCGCTCATAAGTCACGCGTCCACGCTGCATCAGCATCACGCGGTCCGCGATATCGAGTGTCTGCGCGTAGTTGTGCATGATCATGATGATCGACAGACCGCCTTTCTCCTTGAGCCGCAGAATCAGGTCGATGATCAGCCCCGCCTCGCGCGCGCCCATCGCGGCGAGCGGTTCGTCGAGCAACAGGATCTTCGCGTTCGAATTGACCGCGCGCGCGACCGCGATGGCCTGCCGCTGTCCGCCCGACAATTGCTCGACGGGCAGATCCACGGAAGGCACGTGCACGCCGATCTCTTCGAGGCATTCCGCCGCGCGCGCACGCATCGCCTTATGGTTCAGCAGACGGAACGGACCGGGTCGAACGATCTCCCGGTTCAGGAACATGTTGTGATAGATGCTGAGCGAATTGGCGAGCGCGAGATCCTGATACACACATTCGATACCCAGCGCGCGCGCGTGATCGACCGAACGCAGCAAGGTCTCGTCACCGCCCAGAAAAAGCTTGCCGCTCGTCTGCTGATGAAAGCCCGTCAGAATCTTGATGAGCGTCGATTTACCCGCGCCGTTGTCGCCGAGAATCCCGAGAATCTCGCCCTGCCGCAGCGACAGCGAGACACCGTCGAGCGCCGTCACGGCGCCGAAACGCTTGACGATATCTTCTCCGCGCAACGCCTGGGCCGGTGACGACGACGGCATCGACGACATCACGATCCTCCCTTGCGCGCCAGACGAACGACGTGAATGTTGAAGATCATCGCCGCGAGAATCGCTCCACCCAGAATCATGTTGAACGTGAAGGCGTTGATGCCGATCAGCGTGAAGCCGTCGTTCAGAATGCCGAGCACGGCCGCGCCGATCAGCCCGCCGATGATCGTCCCCGAGCCGCCCGCGAGCGGCGTGCCGCCGATCACCGCGGCCGCCACGGCGAGGAACATGATCTGATTGCCGCCCGCTTGCGGATCGATCGACGAAATGCGGAAGCCTTCCAGAATGCCCGTAAAGCCCGCCAGCAACGCGGCGAGGATGAAATTGCCGAGCTTCAGACGGCGCACATGAATCCCCGCCTCGCTCGCGCCCAACGGATTCGCGCCCGACGCAATCGTATGGAGCCCCCAGCGCGTATGACGCAGCGTGACATGCATGATCGCGGCCAGCGCGATCGTCCAGATGATTTCGCTGTAGCCCCACGCGCCCATGAATTCGGCGAACATGCCGTCTTCGGGCGGCGACACGGGCGTGCCGCGAGAGATCGTCAAGGTGAAGCCGTTCACGAAGAACAGCGTGCCGAGCGTCGTCACGAACGACGGTATGCGCAGATACACCGACACCGCGCCGTTAATCAGCCCGATCACGCCCGCTGCCACGACACCGGCGATCACCGCGAGCCACGCGGGCGCGCCCGCCTCGTGCGCGAAATGCATTACGAACGGCGCGAACGCAAAGACCATGCCGGCGGACAGATCGATCTCGCCGCCGATCATCAACATGATCTCGCCGAACGCGATGATGGCGACGGGCGCGATGAACTGCGACAGATTCTTCAGACTCGCGTCCGTCAGCAGGAAGTCGTGGTTCGCGGTCTCGAAGTACGCGCACAGAATGATCGCAACCAGCAGGATGCGAATCTCGCTCGAGCGCACGATCGACCGCGACCATAGCCGCGGCCGTTGCGCTTTCGTTGTATCCGTCACGGAAGACGTCACCCCTTGATCGCTCCCGAACGCGGCACGATTTCAGGCTTCGTACTCTTGCCTTCGTAGCGTGTCGACGTGTTGAGATAGGGATCGACGGAACCCTTCGTCACGAACTTCAGGCCCGTATTCACGTTCGCCGGCCCGACGAGACCGCCCGACGCGAGATACACGAACGCCTGCATCACGGTATAGAAACCCTGCACATACGGCTGCTGATCGATCGTGAAATCGAGGAAGCCGTCGTGGATCAGCTGGACCGTGCGCGGCAGCAGATCGAAGCCGCCGCCATGCACGCCCTTCGACGGCAGGTTGTTCTCCTTCATCACCTCGGCGACACCCTGCGTGCTGCCGGCATCGACGGCGAACATGCCTTTCAGATCCTGATGGCCCAGATAGAACGACTTGATCTTCGACAGTTCTTCGTTGACCGTCGCACCCGTCGCGATGGTCTGTACATCGATCTTCTTGCCCGACTTCTTGATGGCGGCAACGGCGCCGTCGAGGCGCGGCTGGATGTTGAGCTGCCCCGGCGTCGCGATGAAGAGCCCGACCAGACCGCTGTCGATCAGACTCGCGATGCGCTCGCCCATCTGATAGCCCGACAGGTACAGATCCTGGCCGATATAGCTCAGCCGTGGATTCGACGAACCCTGCGGTGCATCGGCGTTGTACGCAAACACGGGAATGCCGGCGTCGAGCGCGGCCTGGATCGGCTTGTCGAACGCCTTCGGATCGACGATCGGCACGGCGATCGCGTCGGCCTTCCCGGCAATCGCGGCGTTGACGGCGTTGACCATCTCGGCGATGTCGGCGTTGGCCGAACCCGTCCACTGGTAGTCCATGCCGAGCAACGCCGTGGAGTCCTGAATGCCGTATTGCGTCGGGACAAAAAACGGATTCGTCGTCACGTGATTGACGAAGACGATCTTCCAGCGCTTGTGCGCGGGAAACGGCCCGCCCTCGGCAGCCTGCGCCGGCGTGACCACGCCGCCCAGCAGCGCCATTGCCGCTCCCAGCGCGGCGCCTTGCAGCATGCCGCGACGCATGCCCTGCACTTCGTCTTGGGGTTCCTGCTTTCCGGCCATGTCATCCTCCAGACTTTGAGTTATTGAATAACTTGCTGTGCATGACGGCGCAGGCGAGGAAAGCGCCGGTGCCGGGCGGCACCACACTTCACGAATCACGTGTGCATGCGCGTGCGCCTGACGACGACCTCGCGGAAAATCCTATATCACGGCCTTTGAGCGAATAATCAACGTATACCCTAAAAGTAGTCGGACTATTTCAGGGCGGCGTTGCCGCGCCCTGCCCGTGCCCAACCATTGGGACCGGATTGAGGCTCACGGACCCTCCGTCGACGCATCAATCGACGCATCAAAAAAGAAGGCCCGGAACAGGCGTCCGGGCCTTGCAGGCTTTCCGTATGGCTTCGTGACAAAGACGCGTCACTGCCCCGACGCATGCGATCGCAGATACGCGACATACCCATTCTGCGTCTTCAGAATCTTGTCAGCGCACTCGTCGTAATCGGACCCCTTGGCGTTGTCAGCGCCATACATCCCGCGACACTGCGCAAACAACGTGAGCGTCGCGCCGCCGGGTCTGGCCACCCGTGTCGCTGAGAAAGCCACCTTGCCCGAGCTGTAGGGAACGTCCGTTTCGATCGCCGATGCGTCGGCGCGCGTCACCGACGTATCCGAGTGCTGCTCGACATAGCGCTTCGTCGCCGCCCACGCGGCATCGCACTGCGCCTGTTCGCAATCGGCGGCCGCATTGTGCTGGGCGTCGGCGAGGCTGTTTTCGTTGTGGCGATACTGCTGCGCCTGCAGCGCTTCCTTTTCGGCGGACGAGCAACCCGCGAGCATGAGCGCAACGAGGGCAACGGGCGCGAAGGCATGGATCTTTTTCACGAGCAAGGCTTCCCTGGTCAGAGTCGAGCGCGATTATAGCCGCGCGCCTCGCGCATTCGCAGATCCGCCCGATGAGCGGCGCATGCTAATCCGTCTCGATGCCCAGCGCCGTGATCAGCCGCTCGCGCCTCGACAGCGCCTGTAGCGAGCGCTTGCCGAGATGCGTCGCAACCAGGTTCAGCAAGCCTTCGCAGAAGATCAGATACGCGCCCATGCTGTTGCTGAAGAAGCTGCTCTCGTGCGGTATCAGGAACGCATGACGCGCGGGCGGCACGAGCGGCGACGCGAGCGTATCGGTGATCGCGATCACGGTCATGCCCGCTTCCGCGGCCGCCGCGGCCGCATCGGCAACGCTGCGCGTATAGGGCGCGACACTCGATACGACCACCACGTCGCCCGGCTGCAACTGCGCGAGCCCTTCCGCCACGCCGAGCCCTTGTGCATCGAGCAGCGCGACGTCGGTGCGGATCATACCGAGCCCGTAGCACAGAAAACTGGCCAGCGAACTGAATTGCCGCAACGCATGCACGCGCACGCGCGGCGCGTCGGCGAGCAGCGCAGCCGCGCCGCGCAGGTCGGCCGGCGACAGGCGCGCGAGAAACGTCTCGACATTGCCGATCGATTCATGCGCGAGTTGCGCGACGACTTCGATTTCCGGCGATGTGCCGCCGTGAGCGGGCATCTGCATGCGCGCCTCTTTTCCGGCGACGAGCCGCTCGGCCTGATGCGTATAGAAGTGCCGATGGCGCTGTGCAAGGCTGTCGCGAAACACGCTCTGAAAATCCGCGAAGCCCGCATAGCCCAGCTTCGTGCAAAGACGCGTCAGGGTCGAAGCGTTCACGTCCAGCGCAGTCGCCAGATCCGTGATGGTGCGCACGGCGACTTCCTCCGGCCGTTCGAGCAGCTTCGCCAGCACCGTGTGCGCCTTGCCGCCGAGCGAAACGTCCGCCTCGTCGCGGCCGATGCGCACCACCAGCTCCCGCAGCCCGTCGACGCTGCGCGGCGCGCCGGCCGTCGCGCCGGGCGCCATCGCCTCGCTCTCCGTGGTGTTATTCGCGGCCTTGCGGCGCGTGTTGCGTTTGTCTGTGTCCATCGATGAACCGGTAGCGCGGCGGCGTCCCAGGCTGTTCATAAACGTCCCATTCTATGTGAGACGTCCGGATCACGATATCGGCCGTTGCGAGTGTGTTCTCGTCGTCGGGGTCGTCGGGCGCGGCGCGATAGATCGGCAGCGACGACGCGTCGTGCGTATCGGCGAGGATCGCAAGCGGATCGGGCGCGCGTCCCGCTTCGCGCGCTTCGTTCAGCAGCGCATCGCCGCGCCGCTGACGGTCGCGCGAAGAATCCGTCACGATCTGCGCGAACCCGCTCATCGCCGGGTGAATCGCGTGATTCGCATGCAGCGACGGCTCGCCGATCTCGCGCACCGAGCAGCCCTGCGAGCTGAATTCGACACTGACCAGGACGGGATGCGCGCGATGGCCGAGCGTCAGATGGAAGCCGCCTGCACGCGGGTTGTCGTGCAACACGGCAACGGCCGCGTCGAGCGTCGACGCATCGAGCACGGCGCGCGTGAGCACCATGCGCGGCACGCCCGCATCGACACCGCGCTGCCGCAGATTGTTGACCGTGACGGCAAGGCCCGCCTCCGTCACCGCGAATGTGTGCCCCGGCAGCGAGCCGGGATACACGAAGGCCGCAAAACCCGGACTCCCGTCGATACGGCATTCGGCGATCGCGCAATGTCCCGCGAAGCCGGGGTCGCCGTCTTCGTTATGAACGATGCGGGCAATGCGCCGGTCGACGTCCGCCGGCAATTGCACGGTGGTGCATCCATCGGGCGAGGCGGCCCATACGTCGCCGCGGCAGTTCCACAGGAAGACGTCGTCGAACGGCACGCGCAGGCCGTCCGCGAGTCCCTGCAACTCCGACCAGATACGCGGAAAACGTTGCTGGACGTGCGCAGCCATGGCAGCCGCCAGCGGCGAACCGCGCCATTGCATCACCTCGTGCCACGCAGCGGTGTGCAACAGATGACGATGCACGGCCGACGCGCCGAAGCGCCCCAGCGCCTGACCCGCCTCGTAAGGCGAGCCCGAAACTTCGATCAAACCAAGTGCAGGCATGTGAGCACAATCATTCGACATGTTGAAGAAAATCGCGCAAGCGCTGATTCGGCGGATTGTCGAGCAGTTCGACGGGCGGTCCGTCGACGGTGATGTGGCCGTGCTCCATGAAAATCAGCCGCGTGCCGACCTTGCGCGCGAACGTCATCTCGTGCGTCACGACGACCATCGTCATCCCCTCCTCCGCAAGCGACTGCATCACGCGCAGCACTTCCTGGCGCAGCTCGGGATCGAGCGCGGAAGTCGGCTCGTCGAACAACATCAGCTTCGGCTTCACGGCGAGCGCGCGCGCTATCGCGACACGCTGCTGCTGGCCGCCCGACAACTCGCTCGCGTAGTGACTCACACGGGAAGCCAGTCCCACTTTCGCGAGCAATTCTTTCGCGAGCGACTCCGCCTCTTCCTTGCCCATGCCGCGCACCTGGCGCGGACCGAACGCGACGTTTTCGAGCGCCGTCAACTGCGGGAACAGATTGAACTGCTGGAACACCATGCCCGCTTCCTTGCGGATTTCGCGGACCTTCCTCGTTCCACCGAGCACGCTGATTCCATCGACGATCAGATCGCCGCCGTCGATCTGCTCCAGCGCATTGATACAACGCAGCAGCGTCGACTTGCCCGAACCCGACGGGCCGATCAGTACGACGACCTCGCCCGCGCGGATGTCGAGATCGACGCCGTCGAGCACGGTCGTTTGCCCGAAGCGCTTCGTCACCTTCCTGAATTCCACCATGTTCGCGAGCGCGTTCATAGCATCCGCATCCTCTTTTCCATCGTGCGCAGACAGAATGTCAGCACGCCGATCATGCACAGATAAATCGCGGCCACGGCCGTCCAGATTTCAACCGCCCGAAAATTCGAGGCCATGATTTCCTGGCCCTGGCGCGTGAGTTCGCCGACGCCGATCACGATGAACAGCGACGTGTCCTTCAGGCTCACGATGAACTGGTTGCCGAGCGAAGGCGTCATGCGCCGGATCGCAACCGGGCCGATCACGAACGCGAGCACGCGCCACATCGGCATGCCGAGCGCGAGGCCCGCTTCCTTCAGGCCGCGCGGCACCGACAGAAACGCGCCGCGTACGATCTCGGCGATATAGGCGCCCGAGTTCACGACGATCGACACGACGGCGGCCGTCATCGCATCGACGCGCACGTTGAGCAGCACGGGCAGCGCGAAGTAGATGAACATCACCTGCACGACGATCGGCGTGCCGCGCACGAACTCCACGTACACGAACGCGATCTTCTGCATCAGCGCGTTGCCGTACGCGCGCATCAGGCCGAACAGGAACCCGACGGCAAGGCCGCCCGCCAGGCCCACCACGGTAATCAGCACCGTCAGCTTTGCGCCCTGCAGCAACGCAGGCAATGCATTGATGACGACGGACAGATCGAACTGCATGGCTACTCTCCCGCTGCCGATGTTGTTCAGGACTTCGCCGGCTCGACGCCGAACCACTTCTTGTAGATCGCCGCGTAACGGCCGTCAGCCTTGATCTTCGCGATCGCCGCATTGACCTTCGGCACGAGCGGACTGCCCTTCGGGAACGCGATGCCGTATTGCTGCGCCATCATTTGCGGCCCGACCGCTTTCACACGCCCCTGGCCCGCCGTGTGGATGTAATAGAGCACGTTCGGCGTATCGTGCATCGCGGCATCGACGCGCCCCGTTTGCAACTCCAGATACGCGTTGTCGATGTTCGGGAACTGGCGCAGATCGGTGCCGGCGAAATGCGCCTTCGCGTAGTCCGCCGCCGACGTGCCCGTCTTGATCGCGAGCGACTTGCCCTTCAGATCGTCCGGTCCCTTGATCGTGCTCGCGGTGGGCACCATCAGCATGAAACCGCTGTCGTAGTAGCCGTCGGAGAAGTCGATCACCTTCTTGCGCTCGTCCTTGATCGTGATGCCTGCGAGCGCGACGTCGACGTTATGCGTCTGCAGTGCGGGCAGGATGCCGCTGAAGTCCATCGGTTGCAGCTTGTAGTCGAGCTTCAGGTCTTTCGCGACGGCTTCCCACAGGTCGATGTCGAAGCCCACGTACTTGTCGCCCTGCTTGAATTCGAACGGCACGAACGCCGTGTCGACGGCAACCAGCAGCGTCTCGGCATGCGCCGCTTGACCGAGGACAGATACGGCGACGAGTGCGGCCGCAGCCAGCTTTGCTACGAGTTTCATGACGATCCCCTTGCGTGGTGAGTGGATGAAGGGTTGATGAAGGGATGGCGACCGGTTTGGTTGCAAGCCGATTTGCGCTGAGTATCTTTGTGCAAAATAATTTGCGCAATAGGGGTGTGCGCAAATTTGATTGCAAAGTGGGTATACCCTGGTGGGAGGTGTCGACCGGTTCTGTCTGCCCCTCGATGGGCAGCGGCCATGAGCGCGCGTGCTGGCGCACTCGATGCGACGAAGCATGGCGCTTCCGTCTGCGCAAATCCAATGCAAAACGCGCGCTCCGCCGGAGGCGGAACGCGCGTTCGTTACTGCTGCGCGCGAGAGACGCGCGCGCGATACGTCACATCATGCCGTACATCGCGTGCGGCGAATCTCGCCCGGCTCGCGCCGCTTAGAAGCGGTGACGGATACCGACGGTGCCGACCACTTGCGAATCGGTCGACGATGCGCTCACGCCGACGATGTGCGCCGTGATGCCCGAGCTACCCGTGCTGCCGACGTGCTGATAAGCCGCTTCAGCATAGACATCGGTGCGCTTCGACAGTGCGTAGTCGGATTGCAGCGTGAGCTGGTGGTACTTCGGATCGACGCCTTGCAAGCTTGCTTCGGTGTACGTGTACGCACCCGACAGCGACCATGCCGGCGTGATTGCGTAGCGGCCGTTCAGTTCGAAGTTCGTGAAGTGCGCGCCTGCGCCGTTCAGCGTGAAGCCGCTCGACGACGTCGAGCCCGATGCCGACTGGCTGATCGCCGTCGCGTTGGCGAGTTGCGTCTGCGTGAACACGAAGCCGACGTTTGCCGGGCCGAACGCGTAGCTGACGCCTGCGCCGTACGTGCGTTGACGCGAAGCCGTGAAGGTCGTGTCGGTGCTCACTGCGCCGCTCGTGTTGCTGGAAGCGCCGCCGCCGTTCAGTTGCAGGTAAGCCGCTGCAACCTTCAGGCCGCCGAATGCGTACGTTGCGCCGACGCTGTATGCGCGGTTGTTCGCGAAGCCATCAGCCTGGTTCGAGAAGCCGTACATCGCGCCCAGCTTGAAGCCAGCGTAGTCGATGCTCTGATACTTGACCGAGTTGCTGACGCGGAACGAGTTGTTCAGGTTGTCGTTGTCGTACGGGTGCGAAGCCAGCGTGCCGCCGTATTGCGTGCCGTTCAGCGACAGCGGCCCCAGGTTGTCGACGAGGTTGTCGTACTGACGGCCGAGCGTCACTGCGCCGTACTGGTTGCTGGCGAGACCGACGAATGCCTGACGGCCGAACAGACGGCTGTTCTGGCCCATGTTGCCATTCGACAGGTTAAAGCCGCTTTCCAACGTGAAGATCGCCTTCAGACCGTTGCCGAGATCTTCCGAGCCGCGCAGGCCCCAACGGTTGCCGTTCAGGATGCCGCTAGCCTGCTGGAAGTTGCTGCTGCCGTGAGCATTGCTGGTGTACGTCAGGCCCGTATCGAGCAGGCCGTAGAGCGTCACCGAGTTTTGAGCGTGTGCTGCACCAGCCGTGGCGAACAGCGCGAGCGAGAGGGTCGAGAGTACGAGCTTTTTCATCTTTTCTCCATTATTCCGATAACGAATGCTATCGTGCCGCGGAGAATATCTGATTGAATTGGGATTGCGACTTTGTCGTTGTGTTTTAACCACCACTTAAAAGCTTTCTCAATCTTCCCTGTAACGCCATTCGTAATTCAGATGATGCAGAGGTAGATGTGAAATGGGGCGCATCCCTCTCGCGGAAGCGCCCCAAGTGCCCAATTCTAGCTGTTCCCGGAATACAGGCCTGCGGATTTTATGAGCTGACCGTTGAAGCAGCAAGTCGCGCACTGCGCATTTTCCTTTCTCATTCTTATAATTGTAAGAAAACGCAATAAAATAACTCGATTTAAATACCATTTAAATCTGGCAATAATCAATTGTCGATTCGAACTATTGTCTTTTAAAGAATTCCGGACGCCGCGCGCTTCAATACCGGCATGCCCCACGCCCGCTTGCCCGCCAGCAGGCATCTGAAAGCGACCGCTGTTACTATCGGGCGCTCCACGCCAGCCCAAGTGGTTCATGCGCGCGGGCTGCCGCCCCTCCAGCAACCTCCATCACGCCGACAAAAAGAGACCTCTCGTGCATCTCACCCCAGCCTTGACCCCGTGGTCTGCCCACGACACACGCCTCATCCTCTCGTGCGCGCTCGGGCTCGTGCTCATCATCGTGTTCATCAGCGCGCTCAAACTCGCGCCGTTCCTGTCGATCCTGATCGGCACGTTCGCTGCGGGCTTCACCGCGCAGCTTCCGCTCGAAGCCGTGGCGAGTTCGTTCAGCAAGGGCGCGGGCGCATTGCTCGGCGACGTCGGCATCATCATCGCGCTCGGCGCGATGCTCGGCGCGCTGATGGCCGATTCGGGCGCGGCCGACCGGCTCGTGTCGACCATCCTCGAACACTCGACGCCGCGCCGCCTGCCCTGGCTGATGGCGCTCGTCGCGATCATCATCGGCTTGCCGCTCTTCTTCGAAGTCGGTCTCGTGATGATGGTGCCCATCATCTTCGTGATGGCGCGCCGCTCGCAGCAGCCGATCCTGCGCATCGCGATTCCCGCGCTCGCCGGCATGACGACGCTGCACGCGCTCTTGCCGCCGCATCCCGGTCCGCTGATCGCCGTGAGCGCGCTGCATGCCGATCTCGGCATCACGCTCGGCCTCGGTCTGATCGTCGCGATTCCCGCCGTGATACTCGCGGGTCCGCTGTATGGCATGGCGCTCTCGAAGCGCATGCAGATCGCCGAGCCCGAAGAAATGGGCAAGCTGTTTCGCGCCGAATCGACGCAAACGGCGTTGCCCGGTTTTGCCGTCTCGCTGATCACGATCCTGATGCCCGTCGTGCTGATGCTCGGCCGCACCGTTGCAAAACTCGCGCTCGAAAAAGACACACTGGCCTTCGACACACTCGACTTTCTCGGCGAGCCGATCATCGCGCTCGGTCTGACCGTGATCTTCGCGATCGTCGCGCTGGGCTGGTCGCGCGGCATGTCGCGGGAACGCGTCGGCGGCATCCTGCGCAAGAGCTTGCCGCCCATCGCGGCGCTGCTGCTGACCATCGGCGCGGGCGGCGGCCTCAAGCAGACGCTCGTCGCAGCGGGCATCAGCACGACCATCGGCAAGATCGCCGTCGGCGCGCACATGCCGCTGCTGCTGCTCGCGTGGCTGATCGCCGTCGCGCTGCGTCAGGCAACGGGTTCCGCGACGGTCGCCACCACGACGACGGCGGGCATCGTCGCGCCCGTCGTCGCCGGTCTGTCGGCGACGCACAATTCGCTGATGGCGCTCGCGATCGGCGCGGGTTCCGTGTTCTTCTGCCACGTGAACGACGCGGGCTTCTGGATGGTCCGCGAATACTTCGGGCTGCAACTGAAGCAGACCGTGTTCGTCTGGTCGGTGCTGCAGACTATCGTGTCGGTGGTCGGGCTGGGGTTGACGCTGGTGTTGTGGGGGGTGTTGGGCTAAGGCTGCTCAACGTGCGCCGCTCAGTCCCAGAACCTGCAGATACGTGTCGAGCGAGCGCTGAACCGCTTGCGCGACGAGTTGTGTGATCTCGGTGTAGTTGCCCGTCACGCACGCTTCATCCAGCGAATCGTAATCGGCGAGGCGATCTTCCTTGCGGATGATGGCGGGTGGATAACCCGCCTTCATCAACTGGAAATTCAGCAGCAGGCGTGCCGTGCGGCCGTTTCCATCCACGAACGGATGGATCTTGACGAACCGCGTATGGAGCTCGGCTGCGCGCGCGATCGGGTGCATGCCCTGTGCCTCGACATGCCACTCGACGAGCGACGCCATTTCCTGGGGTAGATGAAGAAAGTCGGGCGGTGTGGTGCTTGCACCTGCAATCACGACGTTTTCCTGTCGATATCGTCCGGCTTCACCGTCATCGATACCCTTCAGAACGAGACTATGAATGTTCCGAATTTGCCATTCGGACAATGGCTCGCTCTTCGCGACTAGTTCTTCCACATAGAGAATCGCATCGCGATGATTGGTCGCTTCGAAGTGTTCGCGCAGCGACTTGCCGCCAACCGTAATGCCCTCCAGCACGACCTTGGTTTCACGCAACGTGAGCGTGTTGCCTTCAATCGCGTTGGAGTGATAGGTCCACTCCAGCGCCAGTTTCTCGCGCAATGTGGCAAGCGAATGCTTGGGCAAAGGGTGAGCCGCGTCGAGCTTCGACTTGTCGTTATCGATTGCCTCGAATGGCGCGGTAGGTGGGAGCGTCATCTGTGTTCGGAGCGCGAATGGTATGCCGGATCGATCGTGCGCATGGGCGAAATCATAGCATCGCCCTTGCGGCGTGCGCCTCTCGTTGAATCCGGGTCAATCGACGATCTCCGGCACATCGATCGCCCGCTTCAACACATCCACGAACGCCTGCACCGTCTGCGGCAGCGTGCGCCCGGCCATCGTCTGAACCTGCAGCGTGCGCTGATGCAGCGCGGGGTTCGTGATCGGAATCGCCGCCAGCCCGTCCACCTCGAGCCGGCTGCGTACGGTCAGATAGCCCGTCAGCGTGACGGCGTCCGTGAGACGCACGAAGCTTTGCAGCGCCGCATGATAGTTGCTGACGAACACCGGCTCGAAAATCAGCCCTTCCAGGCTGCATGAAATATCGAACAACTGCCGGATCGTCACGCCCTGGTTGTCCATCGCGAGCGGCCACGGCGTGAGGTCTTTCAGCGACACCGCTTCACGCCCGGCGAGCGGATGTCCGCGCCGCACCAGCGCGTAGATCGGCGCGCGCTGCGAGTAGTGCACGTCGATCTCCTTCTCCGGCGCGATGCTGAAACAGACGGCGATATCGGCCGTCCCTTCCCGCACCCGCTGCGTCGCCACGGAAGGCGCGGACACGTCGAGCTGAAAATGCGTCGACGGATACGTCTTCATAAAATGCGCGAACACCTGCGGCAGAAAATGCGGCGCGACGCCCTCCGAACTGGCGACGCGTATCGTCGCGCGCCCCTCCTCCGCGAGCCCGCGAATCTCGCCGACCACGCGCTCGGCTTCGAGCAGGCTGCGCCGCGCATGCTCCGCCAGCAGCCGCCCCGCGTCGCTCAATACCATGCCGCGCGGACGCCGCTCGAATAGCGGCGTGCCCAATTCCTCTTCGAGCTTGCCGATCTGCCGGCTCAACGCCGACACGGCCACGAAGAGCCGCTCCGAAGCCTTGCTCAGCGACCCGCTGCGGGCCACTTCCAGGAAGTAACGCAGTGCCGTGTTGTCCATGTCCGCTTTGCCGTTTCGGCAACGTTTGGTCGCAAATATTGTAATTGTGCAGAAATATCGGCGGCCGCAGCATCGGTTCGACTGCTTATCCATGAACCCGCGCCGACGCCGGTGCGACGCACAGGAGACTTGCCGTTGACTCGTGACATCGCCATTCAAAACGCGGCCGACCAGTACGATTCCGGCCATTTTCTCGACGATTTGCGGCGCCGCGTCGCGTATCGCACGGAAAGCCAGGAAGCCGACAGCGGCGCACGGCTACGCGCTTATCTCGACGAAGAACTGACGCCACTGCTCACGCAATGGGGCTTCACCTGCCGTGTCGTCGACAATCCCGCGAAAGGCGCAGGCCCGTTCCTGATCGCGCACCGTCACGAAGACGACTCGCTGCCGACCGTGCTCAGCTACGGCCACGGCGACGTCGTGCGCGGCTACGACGCGCAGTGGCGCGAGGGCCTCTCGCCGTGGGACGTGACCGTCGACGGCGAACGCTGGTACGGCCGCGGCACGGCCGACAACAAAGGCCAGCACAGCATCAATCTCGCCGCGCTGAAGGCCGTGCTGGATGCGCGTGGCGGCAAGCTCGGCTTCAACCTGAAGCTGCTGTTCGAAACGGGCGAGGAAGTCGGCTCGCCGGGTCTGCATGCGCTGTGCACGCAACGGCGCGACGAACTCGCTGCCGACGTGCTGATCGCGTCCGACGGCCCGCGCCTGTCGGCACATCGCCCGACGCTTTTTCTCGGCTCGCGCGGTCTCGTCAACTTCAAACTCGAACTGACGCTGCGCGAAGGCGGCCATCACTCCGGCAACTGGGGCGGCCTGCTGCGCAATCCGGGCATCGTGCTCGCGAACGCGATTGCGTCGATGGTCGACACGAACGGCAAGATCCTGATCGAAGGGCTGCGTCCGCCGCCCATTCCCGACGCCGTGCGCCGTGCGTTGTCGGGTATCGGCGTGGGCGGCAATCCGGGCGAGCCCGGCGTCGATGCCGACTACGGCGAGCCGGGCCTCACGCCGACCGAGCGCGTGTTCGGCTGGAACAACCTCGAAGTGCTCGCGTTCCGCACGGGCAATCCGGACAAGCCCGTCAACGCGATTCCGCCGTCGGCCGTCGCGTACATGCAGATCCGCTTCGTGGTCGGCACGGACTGGCGGAACCTCGAATCGATCGTACGCAGGCATCTCGACGAACACGGCTTCGGCATGATCGAACTCGACGTGGAGCGCGGCGCGCCCGCGACGCGCGTCGATCCCGACAATGCGTGGGTGCAATGGGCGCTGCGCTCGCTGCGTCACACGACCGGCGACGAACCCGTGCTGCTGCCGAACCTCGGCGGCACGCTGCCCAACGATGTATTCGCCGACGTACTCCGCATGCCGACGCTGTGGGTGCCGCACTCGTATCCCGGCTGCTCGCAGCACGCGCCGAACGAGCATCTGCTCGGGCCTGTCGTGCGCGACGGGCTGCGCATCATGGCCGGTCTCTTCTGGGACCTCGGCGCCCAGGAAGCCGGCGCAACCAATCCCGCACCGCATGTTTCGACCACCCCCGCATGAGGACGTCGCAATGAACATGGATTCCGTCACCGCGCATCATCCCTCGCATTCGTCGCACGAGTCGCACGATGCCGCTTCGTCCGCCACCTCGGGCAAGGGCGTCGCGCGCCTGATCGTCGCCACGTCGATCGGCAATGCACTTGAGTTCTACGACCTGATCGCGTACGGCTACTTCGCGACCACGCTGTCGAAGCTGTTCTTTCCGGTGCACGACGCAACGGTCTCGCTGCTGCTCACGCTCGGCACCTTCGCGCTGTCGTATCTCGCGCGGCCGATCGGCGCGCTCGTGCTCGGCTCGTATAGCGACCGCAAGGGCCGCAAGGCGTCGCTGACGCTGTCGATCGCAATGATGACGCTCGGTACGGGCATGGTCGCGCTGATGCCGACTTACGCGACGATCGGCCTGCTCGCGCCGATCGGCATTTTCGTGTCGCGCCTGCTGCAGGGCTTCTCGGCGGGTGGCGAGTTCGGCAGTTCGACGGCCTTCCTGATCGAACACGCGCCCAAGCGCAGCGGCTTCATGTCGAGCTGGCAGTTCTCCAGCCAGGGCGCGAGCACGCTGCTCGCGTCCGCGTTCGGCGCAGTGCTGACGGGCATGCTCACGCAGCCGCAGCTCGAAGGCTGGGGTTGGCGCATTCCGTTTCTGTTCGGCATGCTGATCGGTCCCGTTGGGCTGTATATCCGCCGTCGCATCGACGAAACGCCGGAATTCGAGCGCACCGAAAAAGCCGAGTCGCCCGTGCGCGAACTGCTCGCGACGCAGAAGTCGCGCGTGCTGGTGTCGATCGGCGCGCTCGTGCTGACGACGACGGCCAACTACATGATTCTCTACATGCCGACGTACGCCTCGCGGCAACTCGGCCTCGCGCCGTCGTCGGGCTTCATCGCGACGCTGATCGCCGGGTTGATCGTCACCGTGCTCACGCCCTTCGTCGGTCACTGGTCGGACAAGGTGGGCCGCACACGCATCATGCTCGGCGCGGGCGCGTTGTTCTTCGTGACGGTGTATCCCGCGTTCATGTTCATGAACGCGCACCCGTCGTTGCCGACGCTGCTCGCCGCCGTCATGTGGGTCGCGCTGCTGAAAGCCACCTACTTCGCGCCGATTCCGGCACTCATGGCTGAGCTCTTCCCGACCCGCACACGCACCACGGGCATGGCGTTCGGCTACAACATCGGCACGACGATATTCGGCGGCTTCACGCCGCTCGCGGTCGCGTCGCTGATCGCCGCGACAGGCAACAACCTCGCGCCGGGTCTCTATCTGATGATGGCGGCCGTCGTCAGCCTGTTGACGCTGGTGTGGGCACGGGCGCGGCTGAACGCACATTGAGCCGGATGAATCGAATCGAATGAATCACGAGGAATACGCACGTATGCAAGCCGATTTGCCGCAGGAACTCCAGGAGGCGATCCAGTTTTCGATCGATCACGAATCGCCGTGGGACCGCAACGCCGATGGCAAATTCGGCGTGCATGTGAACGACCCGCCGCCGTGGAACCGGCTGCTCGGGCCGATTCATGACCGCGGGCCCGTGTCGGGCGCCGTGGCCGTCGATGGCAGGCTGCTCGCGACATGGGGCGAGCCGGATCGCGCCGATCTGACGTTCAGCATCGCGAAAACGTACCTCGCGCTGCTGGCGGGCGTCGCGCACGATCGCGGCCTGCTGCCCGATCCCGACGAACCGGTGCATGTGCGCGTGCCGGGTTTCGGTTTCGACGACACGCACAACGCCGCTATCACGTGGACCCAACTGTTACAACAGACGAGCGAATGGCAAGGCAGCTGCTTCGGCCTGTCCGATCAGGCCGATCACTACCGCGCGGTGACCTTCGGCGATCCGCCCGCCGGCCGCAAGGGCGACCTGCGCCCGCTGCAATCGCCTGGTACGTACTGGGAATACAACGACGTGCGCATCAACCAGTTGTCGCTGGCGCTGCTGCATCTGTTCGGCAAGCCTTTGCCCGAGGTTTTCCGCGAAGCCATCATGCGGCCCGTGGGCGCGAGCGAGCACTGGCAATGGGTCGGCTACGACGATGCGTGGCTCGAAGTCGGCGGCCGCCGTGTGCAGTCGGTGCCGGGCGGCTCGCACTGGGGCGGCGGCATGTCGGTGAGCGCGAACGATCAGCTGAAAGTCGCGCAGATGCTGCTCGACGACGGACTCGCCGACGGACGCCGCGTGCTGTCAGCCGAATGGATCGCGCGGATGCGCACGCCCTGCGCGCTCGCGCCGTACTACGGCCATCTGGTGTGGCTCAACACTGCGCGGCGCGTGTTTCCCAGCGTGCCCGAGTCGAGTTACTTCGGCGTCGGCGCGGGCAGTTCGTTCATGTGGATCGAGCCCGAGCGACGCATCGCGCTGATCGTGCGCTGGCTCGATTCACAGTTCGCGGACGCGTTCTTCGGCAGGATGCTGGGCGCGATCGATACGGTGTGTTCGCGCTAGCGCTGCACGCGCCTGACCCAACACGCTACATCGCCCGCGCGACGATCAACGGATCGACCGAGCCGATCACATCGAGGTTGCGATTCGCATACGGCAGTTTGTGCAACACGAAGCGCATCGCATTGAGCCGCGCCCGCTTCTTGCAATCGGAGCGTACGACGGTCCATGGCGTGTCAGCGGTGTCGGTGTGCGCGAACATCGTCTCCTTGGCTTGCGTGTAGTCGTCCCATTTGTCCAGCGACGCGAGATCGACGGGACTCAGCTTCCATTGTTTGAGCGGATGAATCTGGCGCTCCTTGAACCGCCGCGCCTGTTCCTCGCGGCTCACCGAAAACCAGAACTTCACGATATGGATGCCGCTTTGGGCGAGATGCCGCTCGAATGCCGGCACCTGCCCCATGAACTCGGTGTACTCGTTTTGCGTACAAAAGCCCATGACCCGCTCGACGCCCGCGCGGTTGTACCACGAGCGGTCGAACAGCACGATCTCACCTGCCGTCGGCAGATGCTGAACGTAGCGCTGGAAGTACCATTGCCCGCGTTCCAGTTCGGTCGGCTTTTCGAGCGCGACGACGCGTGCGCCACGCGGGTTCAGATGCTCCATGAAGCGTTTGATCGTGCCGCCCTTGCCCGCTGCGTCGCGACCTTCGAAAAGAATCATCACGCGCTGCCCCGATTCGCGCACCCATGCCTGCAGCTTCAACAGCTCGACTTGCAAGCGGTACTTCTGCTTTTCGTATGCCTTGCGCGACATCAGGTTGAGATACGGATAGCCGCCTTCGCGCCATGCGGGCGACAACTCGTCGTCGGGATGACGGCGCTTGCCCGTCGTCCAGGCGGCAGGATCGCCTTCCAGCAGCAAAGCACGCAGCGCGCTCACCTCGTCGGCTGACATGCCGTCCATCACGGTCTTCACCGAGTCGAGCAGCGTATCCGCGTTCTGCGTCGCGCCCGCTTCGATCACCGACTGCATGCTGTTCGCAAGCAGATCGTTGGCGGCAACCGCCGCTTGATGCGTATGTGCAAGTTCCGCGGCCCTCGCCGTGTGTCCCGGAATCACGTCGCCGCGCGAAACCTGGCGCGCCCCCTGGGTTGATTTGTCTTGCTGCGCGGTCAACTTCATGAACTCCCGATTGCGTTGAAATTCGGACGGACCCCGGCGCACGCCTCCAACGACACGCGACACGCGGCCCACGACAAGGTACGCGTCAAGCCGACGTCTGCGCCTGTCGGAGGATCGTGTAGAGGCTGTCCTTGAGACGCAGCTTTTCTTTCTTGAGGACTTCGATGCTGCGGCTGTCGCCCGGCACATTCCCCGCTTCCATGTTGCGAACCTGATGGTCCAGTTCATTGTGGCGTTCGAAAAGCCGCGCGAAATGCGCGTCTTCTTTCTTCAGGCGCGAGATCAGATCGCGATACTCGGGAAACATGGCACCTCCTCACACGGTCACAGGCAAGCAGCTAGATTCAAGCTTGCGTTCATTTTCTCACCGTGGCGGAGCTTCGCAATTACTATGTATGACTAATGACTGTGTCATGTGGTCGCATCTGAAATGCGCTCGATGAATGCGCGCCGCGCGTGACGGGCGGCGCACCACTGCAAGCTTCACTGACCATCCAGCGACATGAGGATGCGATGCGCGGCAGCCACGCGATCCGCAATCGGGAAATTGCGGTTGCCGAGAATCACGATGCCGATGTGCCGCGCCGGCACGAACGCCACATACGAACCGAAGCCATTGGTCGAGCCCGTCTTGTTGATCCACACGTTTTCCCGCGGCGCAGCGGGTGGCTCGATGCTCTTGACGGGCGTGGCGTCGAGCGCCATCGACGGCGCGTTGCCTTCCAGCAGCGCGTTCAGCGTGACGGGATACGGGTATTGCTCCCAGATCAGATCCTGCGTCATCGGGCCGGCCTGGAAGTAACCTGTGTGCGTCTGCGTGATCGCGCGCTGCAGGTCGCTGTCGAGCCTGACGAGCTTCATGTTGGCTTCGATGAAGCGCAGCATGTCGGCCGCCGTCGATTTCACGCCATACGCCTGCGCCGCCAGCACGCCGCCCGCCATGCGGATCGGTTTGCCGTCTCTGGTATAGCCTTGCGCATAGTCGGCCTTCCTGCCGTCGGGGACGTCGATGAAGCTGTTCTTCAGTTCGAGCGCGGGGAAGAGCCGCTGCTCGACCAGCACCGTGAAATCCTGTCCCATGCTCTTCGCCGCGATCAGACCGAGCGCACCGATGCCCGGATTCGTGTAGGTCCGTACCGTGCCGGGCGCATACGTCGGGCGCCATGCCTTGAAGTAGCGCATCAACTGGGCGTCGTCGTGGATGTCGTCCGGCACCTGGAGCGGAAGAACGCCCGGCGTGTGCGTGCCGAGATTCAGCAGGCTCAGCTTGCCGAACGGTGTGCCATGCAACGCGGGCAGATACTTGCCGACGTCGTCGCCCAGTGACAGTTGTCCGTCGACCTGCGCCCACGCGGTCAAGGTCGCCGTGAATGTCTTGCTCACCGAGCCGAGTTCGAACAGCGTCGCGTCGGTGACGGGCTGGCGCGATTGCGTCGATGCGACGCCGTAGTTGAACACCTGTGCACTGCCGTCGACGATCACGCCGACCGCCACGCCAGGGATGCGGTCTTTGGCCATCATGGGCCGGATCGCTGCGTCGACGGCCTGTCTGACACGCTCTTGCGGCGCGTCCGCCGCCGCGTGGCCGACACCCGTCACGCACAGCGCACACAGCAGCGCCGCGATGCGCGCGCCCATCGTTGCGAATCTCATCTGCGATGTCATCAGCGGATCTCCCGTTCAGACATGCGCAACCAGCGCGCCGACCTTCGCGATTGCCGCATCGCGCTGCGCCGCGCCCGCCTTCGTCGCGCCCGTCAGATACACCGCGACGAGAAGCGGCGGGCGTCCGGCAGGCCAGACGATCGCGATATCGTTCGAGGTGCCCCGCTCGCCCGTGCCCGTCTTGTCGCCGACCCGCCATTCCTTCGGCAAGCCCGCGCGCAGCCGCGCATCGCCCGTCTTGTTGGCGACGAGCCACGCCGTGAGCTGGTCGCGCGATGCAGCGGACAGATGCTCGCCAAGCAGCATCGCACGCAGATCGGCGAGCATCGCTGCGGGCGTCGTCGTATCGCGCGGATCGCCTTCTATCGCTTCGTTGAGCGTCGGCTCGTTGCGATCGAGGCGAGTAACCGTATCGCCGATGTCACGCGCGAACACCGTCAATGCCGCCGGCCCGCCGATGCTCTCCAGCAGCAGATTGGCGGCCGTATTGTCGCTGCGCGTGAGCGCGGCTTCGCACAGTTCCCCTACCGTCATCCCGTCGCCGCCTGCACGCGGACCGCTGACGGGCGAATTCGCGACGACGACCTCCTTCGTGTACACGATCCTGCGCCCGAGTTCTTCTTTGCCTTGATCCTTGCGCGTCAGCACGGCCGACGCGAGCAGGAACTTGAACGTGCTGCACATCGGAAAGCGCTCGTGCATGCGCCAGCCTGCCTGCCTGCCGTTTGCCGTATCGAGGATCCCGACACCCAGACGGCCGCCCGTTTGCGCCTCGATCTGCGCGAGCTGTTTTTCCACGGCGCCGCCGTGCGCCGCGCGCCGCTGCGCGGACGCGGCCGCGCCGGCGCCGAACGCCTGAGCCGCAACGCCAGCTAACCCAGCGCCAGCCAGCGTAATGGTGAAATCTCGCCTCGTAACCATTGCTCCTCCTTGAAGAGCCGCCACTATCGCGTTTCCGTAGCCGTGTGACAAACGATGATAAATTGCTCGAAGCCCCTCTCGAACATGCGACCTTATCTCCCCCTGAACGCGCTGCGCGCGTTCGAATCGTCGGCCCGGCATCTGAGTTTCACGCGCGCCGCGCTCGAACTGAACGTCACGCAGGCGGCCGTGAGTCAGCAGGTGCGCACGCTCGAGGAGCGGCTGGGCGCGACGCTTTTCAAGCGCCTGCCGCGCGGACTCGCGATCACGGATGAAGGACTCGCGCTACGCCCCGTGCTGAGCGATGCATTCGATCGTATCGAAGCCGTGCTACGGCAGTTCGAAGGCGGACATTTCCATGAGGTGTTGACAGTCGGCGCGGTCGGCACCTTCGCGGTCGGCTGGCTGATGCCGCGTCTGAAGGCGTTTCATGACGCGCATCCGTTCGTCGAACTACGGCTGATGACGAACAACAACCTCGTCGATCTCGCCGCGGAAGGTCTCGACTTCGCGATCCGCTTCGGCGACGGCACGTGGCCGGGCTCGCGCGCGTCGAAGCTGTTCGACGCGCCGCTGTCGGTGCTGTGCACGCCGGAGATCGCGCAACGCCTGCATACGCCCGCCGATCTCGCCGGCGAAACGCTGCTGCGCTCGTATCGCGCCGACGACTGGGCAAGCTGGTTCGCAGCCGCGGGCCTTGCGCCGCGCGCCGTGCGCGGCCCCGTGTTCGACTCGTCGCGGCTGATGGTGGAAGCGGCGATGCAAGGCGCAGGGGTCGCGCTCGCACCGGCAGCGATGTTCGAACGCGATCTGTCGATGGCACGCCTCGCGCGTCCGTTCGATATCGACGTGCACGCGGGCAGCTACTGGCTCACCTGGCAAAAGGCGAAACCGGCGTCGCCCGCGATGCGCGCGTTCAGTCAGTGGCTTGCGAAGGAAGCCGAAGAAGTGGCCGAAGGCATCGAGCCGTCAGGCGAAGCGTCGTGATACACGCCTCGCGCGGTAACGCATCGCATCACATCTCGGTCAGATGCGCAGCCGCCGATGTCTCGCGTGGCTGCCCGCCGATCTTGATGTGCGGCACCATCATCACCGACAGCACCGCGCCCACACAGATCACGAAGATCGACAGGAACGTCAGATGCAGCGAATGATGCAGCGCCGCGCGCACCATGTCGTTGCCCGCCAGCGCGGCCTGTGCCGCGCCCGGTGTTGCATCGAGCAGCGAGCGCAACTGGTCGGACGTGATCGACATGCCCTTGAAGTGGCTGAGCCCGAAGTTCAGCACGGCACCGAAGATCGCCGCGCCGAGCGTGCTGCCCAGGTTGCGTGAGAACAGGTTCGATGCCGTGGCCGAACCGCGTTGCTGCGGCTGCACGATCTCCTGGATCAGGATCAGCGAACTGACGCTGACGATGCCCATGCCGAGCCCCATCACCAGCGAGCCGACGCCCGCCGTGACGGGCGAGCCGTCCGGTTGCAGCAACGCGAAGGCAATCGCGCCGAGCGGCAGGAAGAAGCTGCCCGCCACCATCGTGCGCCGCAATCCGAGCCGGTGGAACGACTTCGCGGTGAACGTCGCGCCCGACGGCCAGCCGAGCATCACCATCGTCAGCGCAAGCCCCGCGACCACGGGCGACTGATGCAGCACGCCCTGCACGTACATCGGCAGGAAGGTGGTCAGACCCATCAGCGCCATGCCGGACATCACGGTCGCCGCATTGCACGCAGCGATGGGGCGTTGGCTCCATAGCGCGAACGAAATCATCGGCTCGGACACGCGCCGCTCGTGCCACACGAACAGCACACCTGCCACGACGCACAGCGCGACTTCGAACAGCGCGCGGCCATCGTTTTCCGAGCCGGCGTCCGTGAGCGCCATCATCAGCGCGCCGATCGCGATCGTGAAGAGCACGGCGCCCATGATGTCGATGGACGGACGCTGATGACGCTTCTCTTCGTGCAGATACGTGATGAAGCCGAACGCGGCCAGAAAGCCGATGGGCACGTTGATCCAGAAGATCCACGACCATGACAGATCGCGGATCAGCAGGCCTCCCGCCATCGGACCGATCACGGCCGAGATGGCCCAGACGCTGGCCAGATAGCCCTGGATCTTGCCGCGCTCGCGCGCCGGATACAGGTCGGCGACGATGGTCAGCGTGACCGGCTGGATCGCGCCCGCGCCCATGCCCTGTATGAGACGGAACGCGATCATCGCGGGCATCGACCACGCGAAGCCCGCGCCGATCGAACCGATCAGGAAAATAGCGATGCCGACCAGCACGGTCGGCTTGCGGCCGTACAGATCGGCGAGCTTGCCGAACACGACGGTCATCGCCGTCTGCGCGAGCAGGAACGACGAGAAGACCCAGCTGTAAAGACGCAGGCCGCCGAGTTGCGTGACGATTTGCGGCATCGCCGTCGAGACGATGGTGGCCTCGATGGCCACCATCGCCATCGACGCCATCACGGCCGCGATGACGAGATGACGCTTCGTCTGAGGATGATTCGACATGGGGGGCTGTAATTGTGTGCTGCGCGGACGTGCCGAAAGTTCGCGGAAACAGCGTGTGTTTCGCAAGCCATTCGATGCGCAAAGAAATGTATGCTACCGCTTAATTGATGTGCGCGCACGCGGTTGTACACGCGTCGACGGTTCGCTGACGGATTTCCGGCAATCCGCTCACTCGCACGCGGCGGCGAGCCGCCGCGCCAGCGCCTGCGCACCCGGCAAATCGAGCCGCAGCGACGCATACGCGCTGCGCTTCACATCATCGGGCAAGGTCGAGTCCCACTTTTCGTTGTCGATGTTGCCGATCGCGCGCAAGGCGTCGGTGGTCTGCGAGGGCGTCAGCGACGCGATGCGTTGCAGCGCATCCTTCACCGACTCGGCGCCCTGGATGCGCACGCTCACGGTCGGCCCCTGATTCCACGCGTCGAAGCCTTCTGCGCGAAGCAGCACGACGAGCGCATCGTTGATCCAGTCGCCGGACCAGGTCGCGAGCACCGTGCTGCCGCCATGCGCGAAGACAGAGCGCGTCGCCAGTTCGTTCGATGCGAAATAGCGGCGCGCCTCTTCGAGCAGTTCGCGGCCCGTCGAATCGAGAAACACGACGGGCGCGCCGTCTTTCAGCACATGGAACATTTCGCGCCGCACCTCGTCGTGCACGAGCGAGCCGCCGCCGTCGAACACGGGCGGCACGCCGCCCTGATCGGGCTTCACGTACACGGTTTTCCTCGGCGCATCGACTTCCTGCACGCGCCAGCGCTGTCCGCCGAACACGAGCCCCTGCCCCGGCGCCAGCGGACGCGACACGGGCACCGAGCCGAGCACGCTCGCGCCCGCGACGATACGAAACTCGTCGTCGGTGGAAAAGGATGCGTAGAACTCGTAGCGGTTGACGAGACGCTCGCCCGCCGTGCCATGCAGCAGCAAGCCGCCCGCTTCCTGCACGAGCAGATCCTGCGCGCCGAGGCTGCGCAGGATGGCTGCGAACATCGGCTTGTCGATCGCGCCGAACGGACCTTGCGCGACGAGCGTGTCCCACAGCTCGTTCGCTCGCGCGCCGCCACGCTCGGCGATGATGGACAGGATCTGCTGCACCAGTGTGGACGGATGCATGCCGCCCGCGCGCGGCGGCTCGAACCAGCCGCGCAGCAGCAGGTTCACCATCGCCACCGATTGCACGAGGCTCTCGCGCAGGCGGTCCGACAGATCGGAGCCGCTGTGCAATTCGGCTTCGACGCAATAGCAGCGCAGAATCGCCGCTTCGCCCTTGCGCCGGCCCGAGCGTCCGAGCCGCTGCCGCAAACTCGCCACCGACGGCGGCGCGCCCACCTGCACGACGTTCTTCACTGCGCCGATGTCGATGCCGAGTTCGAGCGTCGTCGTGCACACGGCGCTCGCCGGCCGGTCGCCTTTCTTCAGCGCCTGTTCGGTCTGCTCGCGCAATTCCTTCGACAGGCTGCCGTGATGCGGCCAGAACTCGTTCGGATAGCCGTCGCGCTCGCACGCTCTGCGAAGCAGGTCGGCGTACAGCTCGACCTGGCGGCGGCTGTTCGGAAAGATCAGATTGTTCGAGCCGCGCAGCACCTTGTACATGTGATTCGCAACTTCAACCGTACTGGCGGGTACGACGTCTTCGAGGCCGGGGTTCTCGATGCCGGGTTCGAACTGGATGCGCGGCGGCTTCTCGACATAGCCTTTGACGAGGATCTTGAGTTCCTGGCCGGTATTGCCCGACTCGACGATCTGCACGCTCTCGGCACCTTCAGGGCGCAGGAATTCAGCGGCGAGTCGCATGTCGCCGAGGGTCGCCGACAAACCGACACGCGGCACACGGCGCCCGCATACATGATCGACGCGCTGCATCAGCGATTGCAGCTGCATGCCGCGCTCCGAGCCGATGAACGCATGCAGCTCGTCAACGACGACATAGCGCAGCGCACCGAAAGTCGTGGCCAGCGACGCACCGCGCGTGACGAACATCGCTTCGAGCGATTCGGGCGTGATCAGCAGTACGCCCGTCGGGTTCTTCACGAAACGCTGCTTGCGTCCCGACGACACGTCGCCGTGCCAGCCGGTGACGGGAATCTCCAGCGCGTCGCACAGGTTGTCGAGACGGGACCATTGATCGTTGATCAAGGCCTTGAGCGGGCTGATGTACAGCACCGAGCCGCTGCATGGCGTATCGCGCAGCAGGTTCGACAGAATGGGGAGGAAGGCCGCTTCCGTTTTGCCGGCGGCCGTCGCGGCCGCGATGATCACGTCGCGGTCGGCGTCGATCAGCGCGGGGACGGCCCGCTCCTGCGCATCGCGCAGCTCCGTCCAGCCCTCGCGCCAGATCCAGCGGCGAATGCGCTCGTCGAGCAGGTCGAAGCTGCGCGAATCAGTTGAGCCGGAAGCTGGCAAGCTCATCGTCGCTATCGGAAGCGGCGTCGTTGACGATGTCGGCCGCGCCGCCCGTGTCGCGCTCGATCTCCATGCTGCCGATCAGCTCGCGCCAATCCGCCGACGGGTTCTGCTCCAGCACCGCCAGGAAATTGATGAACGCGGTGATCGTCGTGCGCGGCGTGCGGAAGTACGCTTCGCCGAGCCGCGTCGCACAATGCGCCATGAACGCGGGGATCGCCTCCTCGGGCACGAGCGTCTTGCTCGCATCGCCGAATGCGTACACGAGGCGCAGCTTGTCGAGCAGCACGTAGAAATCTTCCGGCGTGAGCGCGGCGAGCCGGATCACAGGGCCGCTATAGTCGACGAGGCCGTTGGTCGCGAACGCGTTTTCCGCGAGCCGCGACTGCAGCGCCGCATAGCTGTAGAGACCGCGCCGTGTGTCGAGCAGAAACTCGGGCGTGCCGCCCAGCACGAAGCCGAGCCCTTCCGCGGTGCCTTGCAGCGAGTCGTTCAGGATACGCAGGATCTGTTCGTAGTTCGCGTTGCGGGCCTGCAGGTTGGCGAGCTTGTACAGGTTCACCATTTCGTCGAGGCACACCATCAGGCCGCTGTAGCCCGCGAGCCGCACGAAGCGGCCGAGCAGCTTCAGCTGGTCGTACATGTTCGCGTCGTCGACGATGGTGCGCACGCCGAGCGCCTGGCGCGCGTCGGTACGTGTCGAGAACTCGCCGCGCAGCCAGCGCACCGCATCGCTCTTGAGCTTCTCGTTGCCTTCTTCGAAGCCTTTGCAGTAAGCGGCGATCACGTCGGCGAAATCGTAGCCGTTGACCATCTCCGTCAGTTGCGAGAGCTGCGCGCGAATCACCTCGTCGCTGCTGCGGCCCGTCGCCTTCGCTTCCGTCTTCGCCTGGCCGATGAACTTCTCGACCACGCCCGCGAGTGCGCCGCCTTCGGGCTTGGTGCGCGTCGCCATGTTCTTGACGAGTTCCGCGTACAGCGAACGCGCCTGGCCGCCCGACGCGTGCAGACGCCGGTCCGGATTCAGGTCGCCATGCACGGTGACAAGCTTTTTCTCGAGCGCGATTGCGCGCACGAGGTTCAGGAAGAAGGTCTTGCCCGCGCCGTACTCGCCGACGACGATGCGAAACGCCGAGCCGCCGTCCGCGACGCGCTCGATGTCCTTCAGCAGCGCTTCGAGTTCGCGCGCGCGCCCGACCTGGATCAGATGTTGCCCGATGCGCGGCACGACGCCGGCACGCAGGGATTGCAGGACCGCGTCGCGGTCCCTGGGGCGAATCGTTGTCATGCAGCCAACCTTTGTGCGACTTCCTGATTGATTTCGACGGGATCGTCTCCGTCCGTGAGCGGTTCGTCCCAACGGTCGAGCGACGCCTCGTTCACCTGTTCGATCGCGCCGTCGAGCATCAGTTCGAGATGCGACGCGGCATCGGCGAGTTCGGCGCGCGTCCACGATGCGCGCGTAACGAGCAGACGCAGGAACGACGAGTGCGGGTCGTCGAGGCCCAGCAGCGGCGCTTCGTTTGCGTCAGATGTTTGCAGTGTTTCCGGCGCGGGCATTGGCGTCGGTTGCTCGTCATGTGCCGCCGGCATCGCCTCTGCCGGTCCTGCAAGCACGTGCTGTTCCCCGGCGGTATCCGGCGCGCCCGGCTGCGCTGCGTGAGCGTGCGGCATCGCATGGGGCACATGCGCGTCCTCGACGAACACGTCGGCCAGCATCGACGAAACACGCGCCGTCTCTTCCTTGAGCGCGGCGATTCGCGTCGCGTCGAGCACGAACTCATGCTTCGGCGCGGCGGCCCTGGGCGCGTCGGCGGCGTGCTTCTTCGACGGCTTCGTGCCGCCATGCGCCGGCGTTGCGGGCGCGCCGCTCGCATGCTGATGCAGATCGGTGTACAGGCGCTGCGGATCGATGCCCAGCATCCGGTACACCTTTTCGAGCAGGCGCACTTCGTCGCGCGATACGGCACCGTCGGCATTCGCCGTATGTACGAGGAACGACGCGATCGTCGCCTTCACGTCCTGCGACAGCGGTGAGAGCTTCTTCTTCAGCCCCGCGCTCGCCGTCGGCTGCGTGAGTTGCACGAGATTACGCGCTTTCAGCCGCCTGCGCTGTTCGTCCGACAGATGCGGCCACTGGTCGATCTGCCATTCGATCACGGCCGTCTCGCGCTGCGTCGCGTCGCCGTCCGCACGCGCGACGGTCGCGGCCAGATCGACGATGATCGTCGCGACCTCGTACGCGTCGTCGACGGACAGCGGGTTCGCACCCGGCTCGATGCCGAACAGCGCAACGGCATCCGTCGGCTTCGGCGTGCGCGCGCCGAGGCGCACGTCCGGTTCGACGGCAATGCCCGCTTCCGCGAGCGCCGTCGTGAACACGACCGCCTTGTCGCGGGTCATCTTGCCGCCCGAGCGGAAGCGCGCCAGCAGCGTGCCGAACGTGCTGACGGCCGTCGCGCCGGCGATTTCGCCGGCCAGCGCATCGATGGCGTCGTGCGTCGCCTGCGGCCACATCGTGGGCGGCAGCGTCAGCGTGGCTTCGAGCGTGCCCTGCGCCTCCGGATAGCGGCCGAGGTAGCGGCTGTACGCATCGAGCGCGGCGGCGCTTTCGTGCATCAGCAACTGCAGCTTGTTGCGCGTGCCGTTGACGGCGGCGATATCGGGCAAGCCGACCAGAAAGCCCGGCACGGGCACGCTCTTCAGCGCGCGGAACGACGGTTGCGGCGACGCGTCGAGCTTCGTGCGGTTCGCGGGAAGCAGCATGCCGGCGCCGAACCGGTCGCGATACTGCCGCGTGAACACCCGGTCGAATTCTTCCGGACACCGCGCGACGGCCGTGCGCCGCACCATCATCGGATCGAGCTTGACCCACGCGAGCGCCCAGTCGGCGGGCAGCGGATGCTGGTCGAGCGCCGCCTGGCCGAACGCGACGCGCACGTTCAGCGGCACCTGATAACCCGTCGCGAGTCCGTCGGGCGCGGCTTGCAAATACATGCGCGTGTGCCGCGACGCCATCAGCGACAGCGCGTCGATCAGCGCGCGCACATGCTTTTGCCAGCCATAGTTCGCGTCGAGATTGATCAGGCGCCGCAGTTCCTTCGCGATCGCATCGAATTCGTCGCCGCTGACCTTGCCCGCCGCGCCGTCGACGAGAACCCGCCGTTCGAGGCCGTACAGATAGAAAAACAGATACCCGGTGTTGATGTCCGATTTCTTCCGGTCGGACGCGAGCCATTCGAGATATGTGCGCCGCTGTTCAGGCGAGAAACCGCCATAGCTGAGCGCCACGCTGTCCAGTCCGGCCGACGGATTTGCGCCGTCGCGCGCGACGTCGAAGCGCGCGTCGATCACGCAGGCATCGATCGAATCGGCATGCGAGCGCTGCACGTCGCCCGTATAGAAGAAGCCTCCCGACACGTCGAGGCCGTGGATATCGACGCTTTCGCCGGGCGTGACCCAGCGCGCGGACACTCGCGCGGGCGAACGCACATCAGGCCGCGCGCCGGCGGACGCGGGGCTGATGCGGTAGGCGTCGGCGGTAGCGCCCGCCATGCTTATCGATACCAACGGCTCGTCGTCGTATGAGCCGGAAGAACTTGTCATGAAATTGCGCGGCTCCTTTCGAGCCCTGTGAGATCCGGATCAAAACTGCGACACGAAACGCGCCGCCCTCGCCCTCGCCTGTGACGCGGGCGCGCGCCGCTGCGGTCCTGGCAGCATGTCGACACGGCGCTCACGCAACGTGTCTTCCGATGCAAGCTTGAAAGTCAGCCAGCGACGCACGGGCCGTACCATGAACAGGCCCGCGCCCGAACGATCAGATGGCTGCCGGGGACAGGAAAGCAAGCCCCATCGACAGGCCGATCACGACGGCCACGCCCTCCCGTGACGGCTTCGATCGCGGCGCATTGTTCTTTCGTCCACATCGCCGGGAATCCGTTGCCCGGCGTGGTCGCGACCTTTGATTATATGTTCTTTTTCAGGATCGATCCGGTGGCGGGAAATCGAGGGTTCGCATACCGGCAGACGCGTCTGCGAAGAAGCGCTTAAAGAGTCTTCCTTACGGAAACCTTTGTGCGCAAGCGCACGATCGGGCCCCAACTAAATCGCATATTTTGCAAGCTCATTTTATGAACTGGGGGTACACTCAGCGGCATGCGTCAGGCGCGTGGTATTGCACGTCGGCGCGCCTGATCCGAATTCCATCTCCGACGCTTCAAGCGTCAGATTTTTCGCACCGTCTCTCAGGTTCTGGACGGCCCTCGGAATGCCAGAACCTATTCACGCCAGCGCAAGCTGGCGTCTTTTTGTGCGCTGACTCGTGGGATGACTCGTGGGCTGCCTTATGAGGGGCTGCCTTGTGAGCCGACAGAAAGGTTACGTTCTGTCCCGCAGCGCCCGTACCTTGCACGCCTTGCACAGTTTGCGCGCCCTGCGTCGCTTGCGCCGCTACTGCCGGCGCGACGACCAGCGTCAAACGACGGCGCCGGACCGTCGCGTAGGTTGCGAGTGCGAGGCCGCACCAGATCAGGCCATAACCCGTCAGGTCGATTGCCGTCAGCCGCTCATGGAAGACCGTGAGCGCGAGCACGAAGGTCACCGTCGGCGTCACGTATTGCATCACGGCCGACTCCGTCAGCGACACCAGCGGCATCGCGTACGCGTACAGCGCGAGCGGCACCACCGTCAGCGGCCCCGCCATCATCATCAGCACCGACGCATCGATGCCGTACGACGTGAACGCGAGCGTATGGTGCGACGTCAGATAGCCGAAGTAGCCGAGCGCGAACGGCATCATCACGACCGTCTCGCGCCACGTGCTGACGATCGCATTGCGGGTCGGCCACACTTTGCGCGCCAGGCCCAGCAACGAGAACGTCACCGTCAGCATCACGGCGAACACGGGCACGCCGCCGTGCGCATAACACTGGACGAAAGTGCCCGCCAATCCGAGCGCAAGCGCCGCCGCTTTCAGACCATTGAGCCGCTCATTCAGAAAAACGATGCCGAGCGCCGCCGACAGGAGCGGGTTCAGGAAGTAGCCGAGACTCGCCTGCAGCGCATTGCCCGTCACCGACGCGAGGATATACACGACCCAGTTCGCCGACAGCAGCACGGCGGGCACCAGCGCGAGCGCGAACGAGCGCCAGTCGCCCATTTGCTGCCGCAACGCGGGCTTGAGCGCAATCACAGCGGACAGCACTGCGAACGACCAGAACACGCGGTGCGCGAGCATCTCCGGCGCGCTCACTTCCTTCAGATGCCAGTAGTACAACGGCATCAGGCCCCACCAGCACAGCGCCACGAGCAGCGCAGCGTAGCCGGCGCCCTCCTTCTGCTTCTGATTGTTTGCATTCATGGCTGTAGCGCCTCGTCGAGTCGGTCGATCAGAACTTCCACTTCATCCACGCCAAAAATCAGCGGCGGCGACAGGCGCAGCGAATCCGGTGCAGCCGAATTCGGCATGGCCAGCACGCCACCGTCGATCAGATCAAGCCACACGTCGGTCATGCTTCTGCCGGGTTGTGCCGCGAATTCCGCGTCAAGCGCGAGGCTGAGCGCGAGGCCCTTGCCGCTCACCGTCACGCGGCCGCCGAAACGCGCCGCGATGCGCGCTTCGATCAGCGCGCCTATCGCCGCCGCGTTGTCGACGAGCCGCCCGCTTTCGACGAGATCCAGCACGATCAGCCCGCAGTGCATCGCGAGGCGGTTCCCGCCGAACGTCGAGCCCTGCACTTTCGCCTTGCCGGGCGCGCCGAACACAGCATCGAAGTCAGCGTCGTTGAGCAGTACCGCCGACAGCGGCACGAGTCCGCCCGTCAAGCCTTTCGATACGACGATCATGTCGGGCGCCGCCGACGCGTCCCGCATGCCGATCGCGTCGATGCCGAACCAGGTGCCCGTGCGGCCGAGCCCGCAATAGACTTCATCGGCGATCAGCTTCGTTCCCGTCGCGCGGCACAGCGCGGCGAGCCGCGCCGACGTGTCCGCGTTCCAGTGCTGCGCCGACGACGATCCCGCGACAGGTTCGAACACGACGGCGGCAACCTTGCGGCTCGCCAGCAAGTCTTCGAGCGCGGCGAAGTTGTGCGCGTCGACGTGATGGACGTTGCCCGGCTTCCACGGCAACGCCTCGGTCCAGAACGGATTGCCCGTCATGAACGACGAAAACATCGACAGGCCGTGAAACGCGTCGCGAAACGCGACGACGTCCGGCCGCCCGGTGCCCGTCATCGCGAACTTCACTGCGCTTTCGACCGCCTCGGCACCCGTGGTCGCGAAGAACACTTTCTGGAAACGCTTGCCTGAGAGCGCGATCAGTTTGTCGGCAAGCAGGCGCTGCAACTCGGCGCATTCGAACGGAAACACGTTCACCGACGTCTGCTGCAATGCGTCGGCGAAACGCGCAAGCAGCGACCCATGCGCATGCCCGAGATTCGCGGTGCCGAAGCCCGCGAGACAGTCGAGCAACGTGCGGCCGTCCGCCGTTTCGATGTAACAGCCGTCGCCGCGCGCGCCCGTCATATCGAGGCCCGCTTCGTCGAGAAACTGCGCCCACCAGGGGTTCACGGAATCGAAGCGCGCTGCCTCGTTCGCCGCGCGCTCGACACCGACGTCAGGCTCGATCTCAGACTTCAAGCGGCCTCCTGCCTTCGTGCAGTCCATGAAACTGGAGTTGCTTTTGATCGCCGTAGAAGAACGCGACCGATTCGAGTTGGCGCATGTTCACTTCGAGCATGAACAGCGCCGCTTCGAGGCTGTAGCGCTGTTCCTCGGCCGTGACATGCGGAATGTCGGCGAGGAAGAGACGCGACAGGCTCGGATGATTCAGTTCGTCGTTCGTCTCGCCGTGCTTTGCAACGATGTCGCCCGCATGCAGCGCACGCTCGACGAGTGCGGCGATGTGCTCATGCACGGGACTGTGCTGGTCGCGCAGGCCTTCCGTGACCATGATCGACGTGAAGAACGCAGTGGGCAGACGATGCGCGAGCACCGTGTACGCGTCGATATAAAGCGCGGTGAGCGGCAGCGGCACCGAAGCGCACACGTCGGCTTCGTTCATGCCGAGCGCGACGCACGTCGCGAGTTCGAATGCTTCGTGGCCGTACTCTTCCAGGAAGTACTGAAAGAGCCGCGCGCGCAGAGTGCGTTTGAGGCGGCGCGACAGCAGCGGTCCGAGAATTTCGACGAAGCGGTCGGTGACGTGATATTGCTCGATGTACAGGCCTTTCACGAGCGGCGTAATCGCGTCGCTCGCGAGTGCCGCCGATGCATAGACGTTGCTGCCGAGACCGTCGAGCGCCTTGAGCAGCAGACGCTCGGCGCGCGCGGCGAGCGCGAGGCCGCTGCACGGCTCGCTCAGCGTGTCCGTCGACGCCGACGTGACGCGGCGGCCGACACGCAGCGGCGCGATCTCGATGAAATGCGCAAACGACAGCAGGTACATCTGCAGATCGGTCGGATCGAGCGAGGCGATGCTGTGGACACCGTCGTGCGATACGTCTTTCGCGATCGCGGTGTGGGGATGCCAGCGCACATGCGTGAACACTTCGGCCAGCACGCTTTGCCACGCGATCAGCAGTTCCGGCGCGTTGCGGCGTGCATACGCCAGCTGGAAATACAGCGCCTGCAGCGCGAAATTATTTGCGAGCGGGCCGTGATGGTCGTCCGAAAACGGAAACACTGCCTGCTCGTGGACTTGCGCTTGATCCGTCAGCATCGTGTGCACGACGGCGAGCACCTCCTTGTACATCGCAAGACGCTTCGCGACGACACGTGCGAGCCGCTGCCCGACTTCCACGCACAACGCGAGCGCGCGTTCCGCTTCGGACGTCACGCTGTCGACCCCGCTGTCCGTCTCTTCGATCAGCGAGAGCGCATCCAGTTGCACCGTCAACGCGCGAATCCACGCGGGACATTCGCCTTCGTTCAGCCTGATCCAGATGTCGGATGAAGGCCGCATCAGCTGCTCAATGACGTCGGCCACTTCGTCACGCGCGACGCCTTCGAACGACAGGTCGATCGCATCGTCGCCGATGCCGATCGTCAACACCGCGTCGCCTGACGACACCTCGCACGGCACCAGCGCCGGCCGTCTGTATCGATCGATATCCCAGCGTTCCATGACCGTTCTCAGGCAAAGATGCGCGGTTTGACGACGGGCTGCTTGCCGTAGAAATCGAGAATCTGGTTCTCCTGCAGCACCATGGTTTCGATCGCGAGCATCACGTGCTTCTTGACCGTCATCTGCTCTTCCGGCGACACGGCTTCGATTTCGGACAGCAGGCTGAGCGAGATGTCTTCGTGATCGAACTCGTCGTTGATCGTCGCGTGACGGGCGATCGGGCGCCAGAAGCCCTCCGGGATGCCCGTCCCGCGGCAATAGTTCGCCAGTTCGATATGAAAGCTCACGCTCGGCTGCTCGAACAGGAACAGCAGCGACTTGAAGCTCAATGGATGCTGGCGCGCATATACGCCCAACGACGCGCACAGCGCGAACGTGGCGGGCAACGGCACCAGATCGTCGAGGTTGTCGGTGCGAATGGAGACGGCGTGCAACGACTGCCGCAGCATGTCGTCGTGATTCAGTTCCGAGGCGAGAAAGCCTTGCAGCAACTTCTGCACCTTGACGGGGCCGGCATGCGTAAGCGCGGGTGCGATCAGCCCCGGCGCCTCGCGCACGATATAGAAGTATTCGAGCGCATAGCCGATCAGCGCGCTCTTCGGCAGCGTGCGGTCGCACAGCCCCTGATAGAGACGCGATTTCGACTTCGCGGCGATCGTCTCCGAAGCGAACTTCCTGAGCCGGTGATAGAACTCCTCGCCGGACAGACAGCCTTGCGGCTCGGGAAACGCGCTCTCCGTCAGAAGGCCGAGCCTGTCGAATTCCTCGATCAGCCCGTCGATTTCCTGCGCGAGTTCTGTGTGGCGGCGTTTCAGTTCCGGAATCGACGTGTCGCCGCGCCTGAGCGATTCGACGAACGCCTTGAGCGCGCCCCGCTTGTCGGCAATCACCGAGCACGATTGCTCGCGATAGTCGACGGTCAGGCCATTGTCTTCTTCCGTCAGCTGGACGCCGGGGCGAAAGCGCGGCGCGGCGAAAAGATCGGCGGCTGTCGTGACTTGCATCATGCGTCTCCGCTGACGTCGAGCTGACGCAACAGCGTCGGCGACGTCGAATAGTGTTCCCAGATACCCGTGTAGAACTGGTCGTACAGTTCGATGAACAGATGCGTCTGCGCGCGCAGACGGCGCACGTCCGAATCCGGGATGGCGGGAATCCGCGAAAAGATCTTGCGCGTGAGGCTGCCGTGCCCGCCGTTCAGGTTGATGTCGGAATGGGCCTTCACGGGCTTGAGCAGCGCGGGATCGACGCCGATCCGATAGGCGGCATCGAGAAAAGAGTCCTGCTTGATGTCCTTGCCTTCGAGTATGCCGAGCGTCGAAAAGAAGAACAGCGGATCGCTATGCGCCCAGAACGCGAGCGCGTTGCACAGCGCCATGGTCTGCGGCAGCGGCACGGTGCGCGCGAGATCTTCGCGCGTCACGCCCAGCGTGTTCAGCGCCTTGAGCAGCAGTTCGTCGTGACCGTACTCTTCCGCGTAGAACTCGTTCATCGCGAGCCGCACGCCCGTATTGGCGACGTACGACAGAACCGGCGCGTCGAAGTAGCTTTCGCGGAACAGGAAATGGTAGTTCTCCACGATCATCCCGTGGATCACATTGAGCGGAATGTCTTCGCGCGTGCTCGCGGACGCGCACTTCTCCCAGAACACGTTCGTATAGAGCGTGCGGTACAGCAGTTCGTTGGCGAGATCTTCGAGTTCGAGCAGCACGTCGAGGCCGCTGCGCGCCAGCGCGGGCTTGACCGCGCGCACCAGTTGCAGCTCCTTCAGACGGTCGAACAGTTTCTGTTCGTACGGCGAGTAGCGGGCCAGCACTTCTTCGGCCTTGACGCCCGAGCGCAGCGCGCTGATCAGCGACGCCGCATCTTCACCGTCGACGGACGCCGGAAATTCGTATTGATGCTCGTCGTCTTCGATGACGAGCGAAGGCGACGTGCTGAGACACTTTCCCGCCAGCACGAACGCCTGTGGTTCAAAAATGTCGTCCATCACGACAGCCTCCGTTCGTGGCCGGCACGCGACGGTGCCGGCTGGTCGATTACAGGTGAACCGGAATGAGCACGGGCCGGGCTTTGCGCGGCTTGACCACGACCGTGATCTTTTTCTCGTCCTGCCGGTCCGTCTGCGACTGGGCTTGCGATTGCTGTTGGGGCTGCACTTGCTGAACCTGCGTTTGGGTCGTCATTTCAAATCTCCTTGGGTTAGCGTTCAATCTGCACTGCTTAACAAGCTGTCCACCAATGTGGCCAGTTCTTTCACGCCCGGAGCCAGAAACCCGAAGCCGTGCGGCGGGCAGCATCGCCGCGCCAATGGCGGCGGACGATGAGCGCAACAGGCTTGAAAATGTAGCCCCGTTCTCCGTCGTGGATCCGGCACCGGTCGCGGCTTCTCGGTCCGTTCCGGTGCAGTCAGACGCATGTGTTGTTTATCGACCGGTTCATTAACCCGGTTTTCAGCACGTTGCCGCGCTGTGGCCGAACAGGCGTGCCCGAGTGTCGCACTGACGCCGCAGCCAGACGCACTCGACACGCAAAACGGGCGCTCCCGCCAAGGGGAGCGCGCCTGAAGGTCGATCTGGTCTGGGCGGTCGGGTCGGATTCTCGTGGTTGGCCGCCGTTCGTTGTTTCTCTCAGGTTCCGTCTGCTGCTGTTCTCTCAGGTTCTGCTGCGCCGTATCTTTTTTGCACGGCCTCGGAAATTCTCTCGGTACAGTTCCGGTTTTGCACAATCAGTTAAAGTGTTCGCTCGTTTTCACCGCCGTTCGACGAATTCGTCAAATGTTAAATAACTTACTGATTTAACACGATTTTCGGTCGAAAATTCATGCAAACAAACTAACTCGTTGGACCTATTGTTCCGGTAAACTGCGATAACTGGAATGAACACTTTCGATCAATTTGCGCGAAGTGTTCGGCGAACTTGCTCGAACACTTTGACCGGGAGGCGAATGAAGATCACCCTCGACGTCGCAACGGCCACCCCGCTGACGGAACAGATCGTCGGTCAGGTCGAAGCGCTGATCCTGTCGCGCGAATTGCGCGTAGGCATGCGCCTGCCGTCCATCCGCAAGTTCGCGGCCGAGCACAACATCAGCCGCTTCCCCGTCATCGAGGCCTACGACCGGCTCGCCACACGCGGCCTGCTCCAGCCCAAGCACGGCTCCGGCTATTACGTCGCCGAACAGTTCGAAAAAGCGCCGCGCGCCACGCGCGGGCTCGACGCGATTCGCGCGACGCCCGAGTCCGATCAGATCCTGCGGCAATTCGAGCGCCCCGACGAGGTGCTGAACCTGTCGATCGGCTTCATCCCCGAAGCATGGCGCGACGTCGAAGGCATCGCGCAGGCGATTCGCCAGGCCTCGCGCACGGACGCGCGCAGCCTGATCGACTACGCGATTCCACAAGGCGACCCGGTGCTGCGGCTGCAGATCGAACAGCGCCTCGCCTTCGTCGGCGTCGCCGCGGAACCGCAAAACATCATGGTCACGAACAGCGCGAGCGAGGCGCTCGACCTCGTCGTACGGATGCTGCTCAAGCCCGGCGACACGGTGTTCGTCGAAGATCCCGGGTATTTCAACCTGTTTGGGCTGCTCAAGCTGCAAGGCATCGAACTGGTCGGCGTGCCGCGCCTGTCGACGGGACCCGATGTCGACGCCGTCGAGGCGCTGCTGAAAGAGCATCGGCCGAAGCTATTTTTCGTCAACACCGTCTTTCACAACCCGACGGGCACGAACGTCGCGCCGCACGTCGGCTTCCGGCTGCTGCAGCTCGCGCAGGAACACGACTTCATGATCGTCGAGGACGACGTGTACGCGGATTTCCAGGCAATCCCGACGCAGCGCCTCGCGTCGCTCGACCGGCTGACGCGAGTCGTGTATATCGGCGGATTTTCAAAGAGCCTGTCGTCGTCGCTGCGGCTCGGCTACATCGCCGCGGAAGCGGGACTGATCAAGCACTTCGTCGAAGTGAAGGCGCTCACGAGCCTCGGCGGCACGCGTTTCAGCGAGCGCGTCGTCGCGGCGCTGCTCGAACGCGGCACCTACCGCAAGCATCTGGAGCGGTTGCGGCGGCGCGTGAACGGCGCGATTTCGACGGCCGTGGAACTGCTCGCCGAGATCGGCTGGCAGGTGTTCGACGAGCCGTGCGGCGGCACGCTCGTGTGGGCGCGTGTGCCCGGCGTGCCGAATTCGGATGTGTTCGTCGCCGAGGCGGCGCGGGCCGGCATCACGGTGCAGCCCGGCAGCTACTACCGGCCGCATGGCGAGCCGACGCCGTGGGTCCGCTTCAATACCGCGTATCTCGACAACGAGCGCGCGATGGGATTCTTGCGGCGCGCGGCGGCCATGGGCGATTGAAGACTCGCCAGGCTCGCCGTTCTCGCCAGTCAATGGGCGGCGCACACGCACCGCCCGCCGGTACCGCTCATTCGCGCCTTCAGCCGCCCTGCTGTTGCTGAAGCCTTCCGCGCGCTTCGCCGAGGCTCTCGAAGCGGTCGTCGTCCTCGTTGAACACGGCGATGCGCCCGTGCCCGATGTCGTAGACCCAGCCCTGCACGTCGAGCCGTTTTTGCGCGAGCCTTCCCGCGACGGACGGATGCGTGCGCAGGTGCATCAGTTGCAGCCGGATATTTTCTTCGACGAGCGCCTGCACCAGATGCTCGCTGTCGACCTTGCGCGCCTGCACGACGCTGCGCGCGGTCTCGGCATTGCGCAGCCACGCGTTGACGGTCGGCATGTCTTCCGCGGTCATCGGCGCCGTGCCGGCGAGGCCGCGCATCGCGCCGCAGTCGCTGTGGCCGCAGATCACGATCTGCCGCACGTTGAGCGCGAGCACCGCATACTCGACGACAGCCGATACGCCGCCCAGCATCTCGCCGTAAGCCGGGACGATATTACCGATATTGCGGCACACGAACAGTTCGCCCGGATGCGTTTGCGTAATCATTTCCGGCGACACGCGCGAATCGGCGCACGTGATAAACAGCGTGTGCGGCGCCTGTCCCTGGGCGAGACTTTCGAACAAGGCTTGCGTGGCGGGAAACACCTCGTCGCTGAACTGCTCGACGCCGTCCAGCAGATGCAGCAGGTCCGACTTCGCGGGGTCGCGAAGCCGCCTGGTGTTGAGCATATCGTCCGACATGGAGCTGTCCCCCTTCGCAGCGCTTCTGGATGATGGATGAGGGAGTGTACGACGGGAATGCGGCAGCGGGCAGGTCACGTTCTCGCCGCAAAAGCTGAACGCGATGAGAGAAGGCCATAAAAGAAGCCCCGGCCGGACGTGATCGGAGCGGCGCGGGGCTCGACAAAAAGCTCGCCTGTTCTCAAGAGGCAGCCTCACGTTACGCGCGTCAAAAAAACGGAGCAATCGAAAAAAACCCCGGTTGCCGGGTGCGGCGACCGGGGGAAGCTCTCTCGCGCGCGAAGGGAACCACCGCGCACGACAGTCACTTTACTGATTCGCGGGTCGGGGATTAACCCATCGCGGGGAAACACTCCTTTCCAGCGCGCACAAGCAAAGCAAACGCAGGGCAAAACACGCGCGTCTTCCGGGCCCGGCCTGCCGAAGGCATCACTTCGCACGCGGCCTCGGCGGATGCGCGCGCGCCGCGCATTCGGCACACACACCCTGCAATGCCAGCGTCTTGCCGACAAAGCGTTTACCGAACTTTTTCGCAATGGCGATACGCCGCCGGTTGATCGTCGGGTCGGAGAACTCTTCGACCCGGCCGCACACGACGCACACGAGGTGATCGTGCGCCTTGCCCCTGTTCCATTCGTAGAGGCTGTGATGCTTGCCGAGCGGCACGATCGCGACGAAGCCCGCCTCCACCAGCTGACCGAGCACGCGGTACGTGGTCGACAGATTCATCCGCTCGCCGCCCGCGACGATACGCCGGTGAATGTCCTCCGCGCTGAAATGGCCGTGCTCCGCGTGCTGCAGATGGTCGAGCACGGCGGCCTGCGCGGCCGTGCCGAGCAGGCCGGCGCGCTTGAGCGCATCGAGTGACGAGAGGGGTGACGATGAACGAGGCGGCATGCGCAGCCGTTTGCGATCGAAGTTCGGGTTCGAATCGGGAGAACCGGCTTTCAGCCTATGACATCGGCCCGCACATTACCGGAACCTAGTTGATTGCGATTCGTATTCGAAAATATGAATCAGCGCGAGCGGGGTCCGTCGCTGGTGTCGGCACGCTGCCGCGCGACGTGCTGTTCGGCGGGTCTGAGCACGGCGGCTTCCCGTTGCCATGCACCGCGCCGGCTGCGCCCGATCTCGGCAGCTTGCCACGAGGCGAGCGCGAGGCAGCCGAACACGACTTCGCGCATCCGCTTCACGAGCGCCAGCGACAGCGCCGTCTGCTCGTCGACGCCAAACAGCCGTGCGAGCAACACGACGACGGCCTCCTGCACACCCAGCCCCGACGGCACGAAGAACGCGGCATGCCGGGCCGCCTGCGTGAGCGCCTCGACGGCGATCGCGCCGCCGATCGACACGGGATGCCCGAGCATCCACAGCGCCAGGTACACCTCCGACGCGCCGAGCAGATAGCCGGCAAACTGCCAGACGAACGCGCGCAGCAACAGAAGAGGCTTGCTCAGCAGCGTATCGATCGCGGCGTCGAGCTGCGCGCCATCGAGGCGCTCGACGCCCCAGTGCGCGCTCATCGGCAGACGCGCGGACCAGCGTTCGAGTGCGTGAAAGATGCCGCCGCGCCGCAGCAGCACGAACACCACGACGGGCACCGGCAACGACAGCAGCAGCGCCGCGCCGACCGTCACGAGCAGATCGTCGTGCCCCGTCTGCGCGACGATCATCACGAGACCCAGCGCCGCGAACACGTACTGGACGGCCATCGTCACCAGCACCTCGACGATCACCGACGCGCCGACCACGCTCGTTTCGCCGACCTTCCAGCGCGCGAGCCGCACGCCGACGAACTCGCCGCCGATGCTCGCCACGGGCAACAGCCGGCCGACGGCCTCGCGCACCGTTGCGACCCACCATAGATACGGCAGAGACGCGCGCTTACCGATCAGCAGCCACCACGCCTGCGCATCCAGCAACAACGGCAACGCGTGCAGCGGCACGAGCCACAGCAGCGCGAAGCCCGCCGCGCCGATCGCATGCAGCACGTCGCTCATGCCGCCGTGCAGCGCGAGCGCGATCAGCACCGCGATGCCGACAGGCAAGCCAAACCAGGTGAGCCACTTCATCATCGGTAAAAAGCCACTGCGTCCATCACATGTATGCACGTTGCGCGAACACATCCGCGAAACCGCCCGTGATCGCGCCGCTTGCCGCCAGCGCCGACGCGACGCGTTCGGACATCAGCGCGTCGAATTCGTCGCTATGCCGGTACGTCTGCATGGTGGGCGTGATCGCCCCTTCCCCCGGCACGGCGGGATGGCAGTAAATCTCGCCGACGCCTTCCGGCAGCCGGGCAAGCGCGGCGAGCAGCGCCGCTTCGTCCATGTGTCCCGTCTGCGACATGCCGATCACGTAGTCGTTGTGCGCGATCCCCGCATTATCCAGCTGCTTGCGCACGCGCGCGATCCACGGCCTGATCCACGCGGGCGCACCGCGCTCGTACGGCAGGCGCATCGCATTCAGGCCGTATTCGCTGCCCACTTCGATGATCAGCGCCAGCACGGTCGGATGCAGATGAAAGTGCTTGTGCGTGTTCACGTGATCGAGCTTGAGACCCGTTCGCGCGAACGCCTGAAACTGTGCGCGGATCTCCGCCTTCAGCTGGCGGCGCACCTCGGGCAGCAGAAAAAAGCGAAAGCCGTCGCGCACCATCCGGTCGCCGAGCCGTCCATCCCGGTCGACGAGCGCGGGAATGAGATGCGACGCGAGCATCGGCACGCCGTCGGCCAGCACGATGTGCAAGCCGACGCGCAGGCTCGGATACTGCCGCGCGCGATGCACGGCATCCGCCGAGGCCGGCGCGGAGACCATCAGGCTGGCCGAAGTCAGGATGCCATGCAGATGCGCGCGCTCGACGGCTTCGTTGATGCGCGGATGCAGGCCGAAGTCGTCGGCGGTAACGATCAGTGCACGTTGCGGCGTACGCGGCGCATGCGTCGCACGTTGCGTCATGCCTCGCGGGCCCGCAGGAAGCGGAAGAATTCGACGCCCTCGCGCAGGCGCCGCTTCATCATCTCCCAGCTCATCAGCATTTCGCGCACGATTTCCCAGATCTTCGACGGGCGGAAATAGAACTGCCGGTAGAACTGCTCCAGATGGTGATAGATCTCTTCGCGCGACAGATGCGGATAGCCGATCGCCGCAAGCTGTACGCCTTCCTTGCTGACGAGGTTGATCACCTTGTTCTCTTCGAGCCAGCCATTGTCCACGGCTTGCTTGTAGAGCGTCGTGCCCGGATAGGGAGCGGCGAGCGACACCTGGATGGTATGCGGGTTGATGTCCTTCGCGTATTCGATGGTCTTCTGAATCGTCTCCTTCGTTTCCCCCGGCAAGCCGAGAATGAAGGTGCCGTGGATCTTGATGCCGAGCTTGTGGCAGTCTTCGGAAAAGCGCCGCGCGATATCCGTGCGCAAGCCCTTCTTGATGTTCAGCAGGATCTGATCGTCGCCCGATTCGTAGCCGACCAGCAGCAGGCGCAGGCCGTTCTCCTTCATGATCTTGAGCGTCGCGTACGGCACGTTGGCCTTCGCATTGCACGACCACGTGACGCCCAGCTTGCCGAGACCGCGCGCGATCTCTTCGACGCGCGGCTTGAAGTCGGTGAAGGTGTCGTCGTCGAACATGATCTCTTTCACTTCGGGCATGTTGTCGCGAATCCACTTCACTTCTTCGAGCACGTTCTCGACGGAGCGCGTGCGGTAGCGGTGGCCGCCCACTGTCTGCGGCCACAGGCAGAACGTGCAGCGCGAACGGCAGCCGCGGCCCGTGTAGATCGACACATACGGATGCTTCAGATAGCCGATGAAGTAGTTCTCGATCTTCAGGTCACGTTGATAGACGGGAGCGACGAACGGCAGCTCGTCCATGTTTTCGAGGATCGGGCGCGCTTCGTTGTGCTCGATCGAACCGTCCGCCGCGCGATAGCTCAAGCCCTTGATCTGCGCGAACGGCAGCCCTTCGGCGATTTCCTTGCAGGTGAAGTCGAATTCCTCGCGGCAGATGAAGTCGATGGACTCGCTCGCCGTCAGCGAGTTGTGCGGATCGACGGCGACCTTCGCGCCGACCATGCCGACCAGCGCCTTCGGCGCGCGTGCTTTCAGCTGTTCGGCGAAGAGCGCGTCCGTCGGGAAGGACGGCGTGCTCGTGTGGATCACCACCACTTCGTACTCTTGCGCGATGGCGAGCGACGCTTCGACGGACAGGCCGTCGGCGGGCGCATCGAGCACGCGGCTGCCCGGCACGAGCGCGGCCGGCTGCGCGAGCCACGTCGGATACCAGAACGAACGGACTTCGCGCTTTGCCTGATAACGCGACCCCGCGCCGCCGTCGAAACCGTCGTACGACGGCGCCTGCAAAAACAACGTCTTCTTCATCTTCGTTTTCCACGAGTTTTGATTGAGCCGAGCGCGTGCCAGATCGTTGCGCTCAGCGGCCATCGGATACTTCAAGTGCCTTGACCGGCTCGTGCCGGAAAACCGTCGCCGGGCCTTCCGTGTCCTCGACGGGCATGCGCACCCCGCGCCACACCACCGTCGAGCCGAACGACCCCGCCATCCATTGCGCAAACAGCAACGCATCGCGCACGGGCATCAGTGCGAGATCGCGCCGGAACGTCCTGGGCTCGCCGCTCGTCATCGCGTGCAGGACGACACGCGCCGACACACCGGTCACACATGCCGCGACTAGCGCGACGAGCGCGGCGGGATGCCCGGCCGCACCATGCAAGGCGAATGCAAGCCACGCGCCGCACAGGATCCACGGCAGCGTGATGGTCACGAACAGGAACGTGAACCCCAACCGGTTCACCGAGCGGATCGTGCGCAGCCAGCGCGTCTCGCGGTCCCACAGCGCGGCCAGTGTGCTTTCCGTCACGTCCGTCTCGACGACCACGGGCGACAGCACCGTCGCGAGCCCGAGTTCGCGCACGTGTTCGGCGAGCCAGAAGTCGTCGGCGAGCGTATTGCGCAGCCGTTCGAAACCGCCCATACGTTCGAGCGTCGCGCGCCGCAGCGCGAGCGTCGCGCCGAAGCCGAAGCGCATCGAGCCGAACGCATGCGCGATCCGCGCGGACGGCACGAACCACTCGTTGATGAACTGCGCGCCGACGCGCGACCAGAACCCCGCAATGCCTTTCGCTCGATACAGGCAGGTGACGATGCCCGCTTGCGGATCGGCGAGCGGCGCGCACACGCGCTCCAGGTAATCGGGCTCGACGGCGATGTCGCTGTCGGCGAGCACGAACACATCATGATGCGCCCGTTGCGCCAGGTTGATCAGGTTGCTGACCTTCAGGTTGGTGCCGTGGATGCGCGGATCGACGACGAGCGAAATCCGGCGGCGCGGATACGCGGCCTGCAACTGATGAACGATCGCGACGGCGGGATCGTCCGCGCGCGACACGCCGCAGATCACTTCGAAGCACGGATGCGTCTGCTCGCAGAACGTCGCGAGATTTTCGAAGAGCCGCGGCTCGGCGCCGCATAGCGGCTTGAGCACGCTGACGGGGGTCGGTGCGGCGCGCCGCTCCCTCGCGACCGCGCGCGACGCCGATATGCGCGACGCCACGACGGCGACGACGGCATAGAACGCGGCGCCGAACACAAGCGCCATCGGCAGCCAGTAGATGTGCAGTAGCGCGTCCTGCATGGTTTCGATTGCTCCGGCTGAAAACCTGAAAGCTGGCCGTCCCGTCGACGTCGCAGCCACGTACACACAATGCGGCGACGGCTGTCACCAACCCGTCGCTTTGACGGGAACGTAAGGCATGCCGGTGAAATGCAGATGAAGAATCACAAGACTTCGTGCCGGACAGATCGCGGATACGCACACGGCATCGCGTCGTGGTCCGATGTAGTGCGCATGACGCCGCTTCATCGCCGCGCGAAATGCGATGCTCGCCGCATGACGCGTGATCAGTACGGCAGCGAGCAGCAGCGCGAACGCAAGCTCGCGGAACGACGTCGTCTCGAACAGCGTCTCGGGAAACTTGCAGAAGAACAGCAGACCTACGACGAATACGTCGATCGTCGTCGCGGCCACGGAAGCCGTGACGACGTGCGCGCGAATCATTTGAACGGTGGTTTGCTTCATCACCCGGCCAGCCCTACATGGTGCGCACCGATCGGCTGCCGCGACTCCGCAAATATGAAGTCAGCATGACGGTGCGACGAATTCAAGCGTGTCCACACTGCTGGACACGACGCACCGATGGTAGCGAGGCGATTCTGAAGAGAATATTAAGTCCCTCAAATCAAGTTTTGTTTCAACTCGCCTTCACTGGATTGCTTGCTGCTTACGGAAGCATCCGCTGCAACACGTCGTCTTTCAGCACGACACGATGAAACAGCGCGGCACCCACATGCAGCACGATCAGCGCGAGCAGTACCCATGCGAGCACGCTGTGCACGTCGCCGAGCGCATGCCCCGTCGGCGAGCCGGACTGCGTCAGATCCGGAAAGCGCACGGCGCCGAACAGCTTCACCGCCCAGCCGCGCGACGACGCGTTCGCCCACCCCGCCAGCGGCACGGCGACGAGCAGTGTGTACAGCAGCGCATGCGTGAAGTGGGAAATGAGCTTGAGCGAGCGCGACAGCTCGGCGGGCGCAGGCGTATGCGTCGCGCGCCAGACGATGCGGCACGCGACAGCCGCGACGATCGCCGCACCGACGCCTAGGTGCCACGCGATCAGCCCGTTGGGCAAGGTATCGCGATGCACGTCGGGCATCGTCCAGCCGATCACGAACTGCGCGGCGATCAGCAGCGCGATCAGCCAGTGCAGGAGGCGCGCGATGCCGTCGTAGGCGGGACGTTGAGCAAGGGTATTCAGGTTCATTGTCGATCTCGAAGGAATGAAGCCGCGCACAAAGCGCCAAAAGGGGCAGACTGCAAAGCGCGGAGGACGCGGCGATGCTAACGGGGCGATCCTGAAGAAAAGCTTAAAGCCGCCTGGATGACTGAAAGCGCATATACATGGGCCGCATCCGCGCTAGACTGCCAGTCGATACGATATGCCACATCAGTCAGATAACGACACCATGCGCATTCTTCTCGTTGAAGATGACGACCTGATCGGCAGCGGACTGGAAGTCGCGCTGCGCAACGCGGGCTTTACCGTCGACTGGGCGCGCGACGGCCAGCATGCGGAACTGGCGCTCGCGACCACGCACTACCTGCTCGTGCTGCTCGATCTCGGGCTGCCGAAGCTGTCCGGTATGGATCTGCTGAAGTCGCTGAGGCAACGCGGCAACGAGGTTCCCGTGCTGGTGCTCACCGCGAAAGACACGGCGGCCGACAAGGTGCGCGGCCTCGATGCCGGCGCCGACGACTATCTCGGCAAACCGTTCGATCTCGCGGAACTCATTTCGCGTTGCCGCGCGCTGATCCGCCGCTCGCAGGGCCGCAGCAGCGAATTGATCGCGTGGCGCGGCCTTACCGTCGATCCCGTCGCGCAGACGGTCTCGAAGGAAGGCGCGCGGGTGCCCCTCACGGCCCGCGAATGGGCCGTGCTGATTCACCTGCTCACCCATGCGGGCGTGCCGCAGCCGCGCGCGCGCATCGAGGAAAGCCTGTACGGCTGGCATGAAGAAGTCGAGAGCAACGCGATCGAAGTGCATGTGTCGAACCTGCGCAAGAAGCTCGGTGGCGACGTGATCCGCACCGTACGCGGCTTCGGCTACGTCGTGGACAAGACATGACCGGGCCGGGCTCGACGTCGACGTCGATCCGCCGCCGGCTGATGTGGTTGATCCTCGTCAGTGTCGGCGCGGTATGGGCGGTGATGTTCGCGTGGAGCTTTAGCAACGCGACGCGCGAGGTCGACGAATGGGACGACGCGCGCCTGATCCAGCTCGCGCATCTGCTGATCCAGCTCGACGGCGCCAACCTCGCGAAACTAGCCGCCGCGGGCGTCGACGTGCGCAACGAATACACGCGCGCGTCGCCCGCCGTCGACGACGACTCCGATGCGCAACCCCGTTATGCGCTTTTCGAAGTGCGCGACGCGGCGGGTCAGGTGGTGGGCGCCAGCCCCGGCATCGTGGCGCTGCGCCATTCCGCCAATCCGGGCGAGACGGCGGAAGGCGTACATATCCTGACGGTGGACGGCCAGCCGTGGCGGGCTTACGCGTTGAACGACAGCGCGACGGGCCGCAGCGTGCGCGTATTCGAACCCGCCAACCTGCGCAGCGACCTGACGACGGGCGTCGCCAGCCGGATCGCGCGGCCGATGGCGCTCGCGCTGCCCGTGCTCGCGTTGCTCGTCTGGTTCAGCGTGGGGCACAGCTTCAGGCCGCTGTCGGCGATCTCGAAGGCCGTGCGCATGCGCGACAGCCGCAATCTCGAGCCGATTCACGTCAACCCGTCGCCCGCCGAGGTCCGGCCGCTCGTCGACGCCATCAACCAGCTGCTCGCGCGCCTGCAACAGTCGATCCTGCGCGAGCGCGCCTTCACGGCCGACGCCGCGCACGAACTGAAGACGCCGCTCGCCGCGATCAAGGTCCAGGCGCAGGTCGCACTCGCCGCGCACGACGGCGCGCAACAGCAGCTGGCGATGCAGCGTGTGGTTCAGGGCGTCGACCGCAGCGCGCATCTGGCCGAGCAGTTGCTGCTGCTCGCCCGGCTCGACGAGCGCGACACGATGACGACCGCGCGCGTCAGGCCATACGACATCGCGGGCGAGGCAATCGCATTTCGCGCGCCGCATGCGGAAGAAAAGTCGATGAGTGTCGCGCTCACGGGCGACGCCAACGCGGAAGTCTACGGAGACCGTGTGCTGGCGCGCACGCTGATCGACAACCTGCTCGACAACGCGATCAAGTACGGCGACCCGGGCGGGCGGGTACACATCAGCGTGCTGGCCGACGCGCAGACGGTCTCGATCACGGTGTCCGACAACGGCCCCGGCGTCTCCGACGAAGAACGGCTGCGTCTCACCGACCGCTTCTTTCGCGGCGCGTCGGCAACGGCGAGCGGGAACGGCAGCGGCCTCGGGCTGTCGATCGTCGCGCGCATCGCCGCGCATTTCAACGCGCAGATTCATATCGGCTCGGGCATCGGGCGGCGCGGCCTGGCCGTGCAGATCGCGTTTCCACGCGTGCCGGACGCGCGCACGGGCCAGACGGCGGCGGCGACCTGACGCTGCCCTGTCGGTGCATGTCCAACACTCGTGTCAATGATGACGGGTGCGTGACAACGTTGCGTCGTCCACGTTTCGACGCGACTCCACGGGGAAGCCCGTCCTGACGCCTGTCCTGAAGCACATCGCTCATACAGCGGTTCGATGGCACGAGATTCGCACTGTCTGGCGCAAGCGCGCCGGCCGCTTATCCGAACCTGCAACCGTTCCGCTCAAGGAGACGCATCATGAAGACTTTGACCATTCACGACCTCAGTGCCTCGACCGAACTCGACAGCAAGACGATGGCCGACATCCACGGCGGCCGCATCAAGCTGCCCGGTCAGCACAACAACGGCACCATCCTGATCTCGCCGGATGGCGACCCCGTCGATGTGTACGTCGACGGGGTGCTGCAGAACTCGGTGACCGACGGGTTTTATCACACGCATTAGTGCGGACGTGAAGCGAGGCGCGGCCGAACGCGTCTCGCTTCGCGCGAGCGCGTCATCGGGTTGCAAGGAGAAGAAAGGGACAAGCCGTTCGCCGCGAGACGCGCGACGTACGTTCGTGCATCAGGGAAAGAGCGGCAGCGACATCGGCATCTCGACGCGCACTGCCTTGACGCGCGCGGGCTGCGCGGCGCGGGGCTTGCGCTGGCGCATCGGCGCGCCGGCACGCTCGAGGCCGTGGCAGACGCGTGCAAGCGCCTTCGAAATGGACGCGGGCTGTGCCATCAGCGACGGCAGCGATGCTTCCAGTTCCTTCAGCAGCAGCGGCAAGGCCGGCAAGGTCAGTGCCGGGGACTGCAGGGTCTTCCGTGGTCGGTTTGTCATGGACGCCTCTCTGGAACGCTGCGGGCACTGTATCACAGGCGGGCAACCGCCCTCCCCGAACCCCGCAGCCTCGAACCAGGCACCCGGCCGTCCCTCAGACGCGCGCCTCGTCCATCCCCGCCAGCATCGTGCCGCGGCACGCGGGCGATCCACACCGGCATACGTATTGGCGGCGGGTTTCTTCGTCTTGCGGATCGTCGACGGACAGTCCATACGAGATGAACAGTTCTTCGCCGATCTGGATATCGACGGCGGCTTCGATGAACACGCGTCCGTCGATTTCGACGGCTTCGCAATTGGCCTTGCACGCATGATTGAGCCAGCGCGCGCTATTGCCGCCGACGCTGCCGTCAATCACCCGTCCATCCGACAGCCCGAACACGAAGGTATGCCCGTACTCGCCGCCGCGTTCGATACGCCGCGCGGCGCGTCGCCATGACGTCACCTCGCCTTTGTATTCGATGATGCGTTCGCCCGCCGCGAGCGTGCGCAACGCGAACACACCTTTGCCGTGAATCGGCGACCGTCTGACTGTTAAACGACGCATGGCCTGCTTTCGAAGAGGATGGATCGATTCAGTATAGAGCGCGAAAAAAATGCACTGTTATCGATGTGTGTATGTTGGTCCTCCAGTGTGAATCGAGATCGTGACGTTGCGTTTGCGCGCCGATGTGCTAGCGCATCGCACTACCTGCCACGTCTCACGACTGCGAAGCTCACGGCGACTGCGCCACGCGCGCTCGCGTTGCGCGGTTCGAACGACGGCGAGCCGGGGCGCGCTTCATGGGCAAGCCGCGCATAGAGTTCGGGACGCCGCGTGGCGAGCCATCGGTGCGCGGGGCTCGTGCCGATCAGCGCCGGATCGAGTTCCGCCGGGATCATCTGCTCGCCGGCTGCGCGCTGCGCGACGACATGACCGCACGGATCGACGATGGCGCCATGGCGTTGGTCGCTGTAGACCACGAACAGGCCGTTGTCGAGCGCGCGCGCCGGCAGGGTGCGACGCAGCCAGGCGCTTGTTTCATCTGCATCGCCTGCCACGTCCGCCCGCGCGTGCGCCGAAACCAGCAGGCCCGCACCGAGCAGCGCCGCCATCCGCGCGTTCTCCACCAGATAGTTGTCGCCGCCGACCAGCACCGCGATCCGCCAGCCGCCCGGCAGATCGAACACCGTGAAGCCGTCGCCGCTCGCGATATGCGGCTGGCCGTCCGCCTGCAGCTTGCGATGCACGTGCCGTTGACCGTCCGGCAGACAGACGACATAGCTGCTGTATAGCTCGCCGTTGTGCGCGCGCTCGATCAGACCGACGCCCGCCGCCACGCCCGTTCGTTCGACGGCATCGGCGACGGCTTGCACGGGGCCGCCGTCGACGCTCGTCGCCAGCGCCTTCATCTGCGCGCGGCGCATCGGCCACCCCTCGATGCCGCCCGTCAGGCACGCTTCGGGAAACACCGCGAGCCCGATGCGTTCCTGCGCGGCTCGCTCGATAAGCGCCACGACGCGCGCGACATTCTGTTCGATCTCGCCGCACTGCGCAGCGAAGGGAATCGATACAACGCGCAGCGGCGCGGCAGGCAAGGAAAACATGGCAGACATGGAGACAACGTCGATGGAATGACGCCATTGGACCGCCCGCGCATCGATTAGTAAAATGAATAATCTGATCGATACGATAACTGCCAAGAATGGAAATCCGCCTGTTGCGTGCGTTCCTGACCGTGACGAATCTGCGCCATTTCGGCCGTGCCGCAGATTCAATGCATCTGAGCCAGCCTGCGCTGAGCAAGCAGATCGTCGCGCTCGAAGAAAGTCTTGGCGGGCGGCTGTTCGAACGCGGCCGGCACGGCGCGGAACTGACCGCGTTCGGCGAAGCGTTCCTGCCCGATGCCGAAGCGCTCGTGCGCGACGCCGACGACGTCCTCGCCCGTGCGCGCGAAGCGAGCAGCGGGCGGCGCGGTCATCTGCGCATCGGGCTGTGCCTGTCGACGCTCACGCTCGCGCCGCCGCTGATCGCTGCCTACCGCGCGGCTAATCCGCTGATCGGCGTCACACTGAATGATCTGTCGTCGGCGGAACAGACGCGGCGCATGTTTGCCGGCAAGCTCGACGTCGGCTTCGTGCGCCTGCCCGCTGCCGAGGGGCTATCGGCGTTTCCTGTGATCGACGAGTCGCTGGGGCTCGCGATGCCGCCGCACGCGAAGTGGAAGCGCCTGCCCGCGAAGCTGGATGAATTCAACGAACTGGGCTTCGTCGCGCTCGCGCGCAGCCGCGGGCCGGGCACGGCGGCCATGATCGACGCCTGGTGCGCGGAGCGCGGCTTCGTGCCGCGCGTGATCCAGCAGGCGGACGATATCCAGTCGGTGCTGGCCGCCGTCGCGGCGGGTGTCGGCGTCGCCTTCGTGCCGTCGCGCGCCGAACATCTGCTGCGCGACGCGAAGGTGCTGCGACTGAAAGATGCGTCCGCACAATGGCGCGTCGGCATCGCCTGGCAGACGGCACGCGACGATCCCGTCGTGAAGCGCTTCGTCGACTACGTGCGCGATCAGGTGCGCGCCGCGACGAAGCACAAGGCCGACAAGCCAGGCGTCGACCTCACAGCGTGAGGCGCGCTTCGAGCCCGCCGCCTTCGCGATTGCGCAGCGTGAGCGTCGCGTTCATCGACTGCGCAAGCTGCTTTGCAATCGCGAGGCCCAGCCCCGTGCCGCCCGTCTCGCGATTGCGCGAGTTTTCGACGCGATAGAACGGCTGGAACACGGCGTCGAGTTGCTCCTGCGGAATGCCCGGGCCGCGATCGAGCACGACGATCGACCAGTGCTGCGCAGCCGTCCCGTCGACGGACACTTCGACGTTCACCTCGTCGCCGCCCGAATACTTCAGCGCGTTATCGACCAGGTTGCCGAGAATGCGGCGCAGCGCCTGCGGGCGCGTGGTCACCGCCGTCCCGACACGTCCCGCCAGCGTCACGCGGTCGCCCGCATCGGCGTAGTCGTTGACGATGCTCTCGATCAGCGCGTCCGGATTCACGCGGACGGGTTTTTCGTCGGCGCCGTGCAGCGTGCGCGCATACGCGACGCCTTCGCGCACGAGCAGTTCCATCTCCTTCAGATCCTTTTGCAGACGCGCCCGCTCCGCTTCGTCGTCGAGCATGTCGGCGCGCAGCCGCATCCGCGTAATGGGCGTTTGCAGATCGTGCGAAATGGCGGCGAGGATCTGCAGCCGCTCGCGCATATAGATGCCGATGCGCGCCTGCATCGCGTTGAACGCCTTCGACGCGCGCGCCACTTCCTCGGGACCGTCTTCGGGCAGCGCGGCGGGCGCGAGATCGGGGCCGAGCGTGTCGGCCGCGCGCGCGAGACGCTCGAGCGGCCGCGTCGCGAGGCGCACCGCGAGCCACGCGCAGCCGGCGAGCAGCGCGAGTTGCGCGATCAGCACGAGCGGCAGCCACGGCGACACGGGAATGCCGTGCATGGGATGCATGTCGATGGTGAGCGGCGTGCCGTCGCTCAGCGTCAGATGCACTTCGAGATGCTCGCCCTCGCCCGGCACGGCGTTGGCCGTCACCTTGTATTGCTGCCCGATGTCCTTCGCGATCGACGCGCCGATTTCCTGCGACAGCTTCGCGTCCGGCGGCATGCCGTTCGTGCCCGTGCCCAGTACGAACCGGTAACTGCGCCGCCCCAGCTTCGGCAGCCATTCCTCGCGCTCGGCGGGCGTCAGACGGTCCAGCAGCGCAACGGAGCTGGTCACTTCCTGGCCGATGTAGCCGACCATCACGTGCATGGTCGCCTCGTTGCGCTCGGTCATCGTGAGCCAGAACGACAGCGTCTGCGCGGCGAGCAGCCCGGCGACGAAGATCAGCGACAGCCGCACGAACAGCGTGCGCGGCCGCCACACACTGCGCAAAACACCCGGCATCCGATCCCGCATATGAACCGTTGGCGTGCTCATCCGCCCTGTTCCTCTGGCGTGACGAGCGACGAGAACACATAGCCCTCGTTGCGCAGCGTCTTGATGTAGCGCGGCTCGCGTGCGTCGTCGCCGAGGCGCTGGCGCACGCGGCTCACGAGCAGATCGATCGAACGGTCGAACGGCTCGGTCTGCCGGCCTTGCGTCAACGTCAGCAACTGATCGCGCGTCAGCACGCGCTGCGGATGATCGACGAACACGCGCAGCAGCCGGTATTCGGCGCCGCTCAGCGCGACCAGCGTGCCTTCGCCGTCGATCAGGTTGCGGCCGATCGTATCGAGGCGCCAGTCGCCGAAGCGCAGAAAATGCGCGGACCCCGCCGGCTCGCTGCTGTTGCCGGGTGGCATCATGCGCGCGCGGCGCAGAATGGCGCGGATCCGCGCGAGCAGTTCGCGCACGGCGAAGGGCTTTGCGAGGTAATCGTCCGCGCCCATTTCGAGTCCGACGACGCGGTCGGTTTCCTCGCTCAGCGCCGTCAGCATCAGGATCGGCACGGTCTGGAATTCGCCCGCGCGCAGCTCGCGGCACAGGTCGAGACCGCTCTCGCCGGGCAGCATGAGATCGAGCACGATCAGGTCGGGCCGCTCGTCGGCGAGCGCCGCGCGCATCTGCCGGCCGCCCGACGCGAGCGTCGCGCGCACGCCGTTCCTGGTGAGGTACGTGCCGACCAGCTCGCGGATGTCGCGGTCGTCGTCGACGATCAGAACGTGATCCGTTTTATCCACACAAGGCTCCTTCGCCGGCCAGGGGTTCGGTTATCTTACGCGTCATCGACCACGGAAAGGCTCTTGCCGTCCGCCACCGACGCCTCCAGCGCGTAAGGGTCCACGCCGTCGAGGCAGCCGATATTCACGCGCCACAGGTTCGGATCCTTGCGTGTCTGATGAAACGGATAGATGCCGCAGTGCTTGCAGAAGTAATGCTTCGCGACGCGCGTGTTGAACTGGTACAGCGTCAGGTCGTCCTGGCCGGACAGGATGCGCAGCGCGCCGGCGGGAAAGAACGGCGACATCAGCGCGCCCTTGCGCCGGCACAGGCTGCAGTTGCAGCGGCCGGCGGGCGTGACGGGCGTCTCGACTTCGAACTTGACGGCGCCGCAATGGCACGAGCCGTGGTGAAAATCGGTGGTCATGGCATGCTCCTGTATGCGATGACCGCATTTATACCCGAGCGCTGCCCGGGCTTTGTGTCCCAATGTATCTGCCGCGTACAGCGATACAAAATGGGGCGCCGGCGGCCGTGAAAGCCTGCCGGCGCCCCCGTTCGGCGACGCGCTAGCCCTTGCAGAGATCCTTCGCGCCGGGCGCCTGCGCGGCCTTCAGATCGAAGTCCGCTTCCTGCAGTCCCTTGGGGCTCGTCGCGACCCAGTGCAGCTGGGTCGGCGAGCGCACCAGCCCGACGCTGCCCGTGTAAGTCCACGCGATCGGCGACGGCTGCGTGCCCGCCAGTTCGATCGAGCTGGGCGTCAGCTTCAGATGCAGCAGCCGGCCATCCTGCGACGGCGCGAACGCCCGCTGGCCGATCACGGCGACGCCCGCTTCGCGCACGGACGCCGGCATGCAATCGAGCGACGCCGTCGTCTGGCCGTTCGCGTCGATCAGTTGCGCGAAGCCTTTACCCTTGTCGTCGGTGGCGACCACGACGAAGCGGTCGATAGCGGGCACATACGCTGCCGAATACGTGTAATACGACAAGCGGTCGGCGATCACGCGCGCTTCGCTCAGCGCGCCCGTCGACGGATCGAGCGTCGCCACCTTCAGGCGCGCGTAGGTTTCGCCGCTCACGTATTGCTGCCACACGAGCAACGCGCGCGTCGGCGAGCCGGCGATCATCGGCCACCATTCGCGCGTGCGCGGCGCAACGTCGACTGCCTGCAGCAGCGCGCCGTCGGCGTCGTAGGTTTTCACGTAGACGCCGTTGCCCGTGCCGAGATTGTCGACGCCACCGCCGTTCACCCAGTCATTCGAATAGAACACGACGAAGCGCGAGCCGACGGCGGCGACATGGCCGGAGTGGCCGCCCGACAGCACATCGTTCGGATACGGCTTCACGTCCTTCAGATCCGACGTGTAGACCCCGTAGCGCTGGCTCACTTCATTCGGCGTGTTCCAGCCGTCCTCGAACGACACCATCACGCGGCCCGTGTCGTTTTGCGCGACCGACACGGGTTCCTGCGCCTCCGGCCGCCCGATGAACACGCGCGGACGGTCGAGCTTCGGCTGCTTCGGCGTCCAGCGCGCGATATACACATCGTGCGTCCAGTTGCGGTCGCGCCCCGCCCCGCGCGGCGGCAGGCCCGAGCTGCTGAAGAACACCGTCGTCACGCCCTGCTCATCCGTGATCGCGCCGATGCCATGCATATAGGCGCGCAGATCGCCCGTCGGCACGCGCGACACAGCGGCGGCTTTAGCGGCCTTCGTTCCGCCCGCGTGCGCGGGCGGAACGAGGAGGATCGCCGCCGCCGTGGCCGTGACCACAGTGAGCACTGCAAAGATGATCCGCATGAGCGCCCTTCACTCCACCGTGACCGACTTCGCCAGATTGCGCGGCTTGTCGACGTCGGTGCCGCGTACGCTCGCGGTGTGATACGCGAGCAATTGCAGCGGCACCACATGCAGGATCGGCGACAGCGGCCCGTAGTGCTCGGGTAGCTGGATCACGCGCAAGCCTTCGCTGCTTTCGATCTTCGTGTCGGCATCGGCGAGCACGTACAACTGGCCGCCGCGCGCGCGCACTTCCTGCATGTTCGACTTGAGCTTTTCGAGCAGCGCGTCGTTCGGCGCGATCGTGATGACGGGCATCTCGTTCGTGACGATCGCGAGCGGTCCGTGCTTCAGCTCGCCCGCGGGATACGCTTCCGCGTGGACGTAGGAGATTTCCTTGAGCTTGAGCGCGCCTTCGAGCGCAATCGGGTAATGCACGCCGCGCCCGAGGAACAGTGCGTGATCCTTGCGGGCCAGTGCCTGCGCCCATGCGACGATCTGCGGCTCCAGCGCCAGCACGCTATTGAGCGCGGCGGGCAGATGATGCAGTTGCTGCAGCGCGGCTGCTTCTTCGTCCGCGTTCACGCGGCCGCGTTCCTTGCCGAGCGTCAGCGCGAGCAGATACAGCGCGACGAGTTGCGTCGTGAACGCCTTTGTCGAAGCGACGCCGATCTCCGGGCCCGCACCCGTCAGGTACTGCAACTCCGTGAGACGCATCATCGAGCTGTGCGGCACGTTGCAGATCGCGAGCGTATGGTGATGACCGAGTTCCTGCGCGTGCTTCAATGCCGCGAGCGTATCGGCCGTCTCGCCCGATTGCGACACGACGACGACCATCGCACACGGATTCACCACGCTCTCGCGATAGCGATACTCGCTGGCGATTTCCACCTGGGTCGGAATGCCCGCGATCGATTCGAACCAGTATTTCGCGGTCAGCGCGGAATAGTAGCTGGTACCGCACGCGAGCAGCAGCAGCGAATCGATCTCGCTGAATGCGCGTTGCGCGTTCGCGCCGAACAGTGCGGGCGTAATGGCGCGCACGCGCTCGGTCGCATCGGCGACCACGTCCGGCTGCTCGAAGATTTCCTTCTGCATGTAGTGGCGGTACGGGCCGAGTTCGGCGGTGTAGTGGCTCGCGTGATGCGCCTGCACTTCGCGGTGTGCGGTGGCGCCGTCGCGGTCGACGATATGCACGCCATCGCACGACAACACCGCGACATCGCCCTCTTCGAGGAAGATGAAATGTTCGGCCGTGCCCGACAGCGCCATCGCATCCGACGCCAGATAGTTGCCGCGCTCGCCCACGCCGATCACGAGCGGCGAACCGGCGCGCGCACCGATCACGCGGTCCGGCTCGTTGCGTGCGAAAACGGCGATCGCGTACGCACCGCGCAGACGCAGCAGCGCGCGCTGCACGGCCGTCAGCAGATCGCGCTCGGGATCCTGCTCGCGCGTGTGGTGGATCAGATGCGCGATCACTTCCGTGTCCGTATCCGATTCGAACACGTAGCCGAGCGCTTTCAGTTCATCGCGCAGCGGCTCGTGATTTTCGATGATGCCGTTGTGCACGAGCGCGATCTCGTCGCGCGAAAAGATCGGGTGCGCGTTGTCGGTGACGGGCGCGCCGTGCGTTGCCCAGCGCGTGTGCGCAACGCCGATCGTGCCCGACAGCCGCGCTTCCTGAACCTGCTGCGTGAGATTCGCGACGCGCTCGACGCTGCGCACGCGGCGCGGCGCGCCGTGCTGCAGGACGGCGACGCCGCACGAGTCATACCCCCGGTATTCGAGCCTGCGCAGCCCTTCCGTCAATACGCCGACGACATCGCGCTGTGCCACTGCTCCTACGATTCCGCACATGTTGGTCTCCGTGGTGCGTGTGTTTGTACTGTGATAACCGTGGCGCGCTCAGGCGGCCTGACGTTCGAACTCGGGCACGCTCATCACGTGCGAGATCATGCCGTCGTCGTCGTGGTACGCGACGAGGCAGCGGCCCGCATCGCCTTCCGGAATTTCATGCGGGGTGTCCGGCTGCGACGCTTCCGTCGCCTGCGGCATGCGGCGCACGCGATGCGCGTTCATCGCATCCATCTGGCGGCCGAAGGTCCAGAGAATCATCGACAGTGCGACGATGCCGATACCCACGATGCCGGGCATGAATGCATCGAGGGACAGCTCTTCCTCGCTCGCGTTCGCGAGACACCAGCGGATATACAGCGCGGCAAGTACCCACGTGCCGAGCACGAGCGTCGGGCGCACGACGCGATACCACGCGACGGTGCGCATCGCGCGAGTCTTGCTGGATTCCGTGGCGAACTGCGCGACGGACTGTTTCGAAACATCGATGATTGGGTGTTCCATGTTGTGTTCCCCTGAGACTGTTGACTTGCGTTTGTCAATTCGAATGCTTCATTCCACGTGCTTCACTGCTGTTATTCCGTTCGTTGTGCGGCAGGCTGCGCGAGCAGCGCCGCCGATGCGTCCGCCGCGACGGCGCCCGCGGAACGGATGCCGCGATCGGGGCTCACCCAGCGGGCGCGCTTTCGGCGCCGCTGGCTGACCACGCCCGGCAGCGCGATCACGGAGGCGATCATGCTGATGGCCCAGAACGCAGCGGGATACCAGACGGTGTCGACGAAATAGCGCAGCAGGTTCTTGTCGTAGCGACGGTCGATCAGGCAGCCCAGCAGAATCTGCGCGCAGCAGGTCGCGAACAGCAGCACACCTGTGCCGCGCGGCACGAACGCGAAGCGCCAGCTTTCGGGCAGCGTGAAGAGCGCGGTGGCCGCCATCATCACGAGCGTGAAGAGCATGCAGTACGCCCACACGATGCTGGTCGCGTACTCGACGAAGATCGGCCACATCATCATGTTGCGGCGGGACAGCACGGCGCCGGCATACTTGAACAGCACCTGGATGCCGCCTTTCGCCCAGCGCAGACGCTGCTTGTAGAGTCCGCGGAAGGTTTCCGGCATCAGGATCCAGCTCAGGGCGCGCGATTCGAAGTTCACGCCCCAGCCTTGCACCTGCAGCTTCCAGCTGATGTCGATGTCTTCCGTCAGCATGTCGGAACTCCAGTAGCCCACTTCCTGCAGTGCGCGCTTGCGGAACATCGACACCACGCCCGACACCGTCAGCAAACGCCCATACATGTGCTGCGTGCGCTTGATGAGCCCGACGATCGACGAGAACTCGCCCACCTGCATGCGGCCGAGCAGCGACGAGCGCGTGCGGATGCGCGGGTTGCCCGTCACGGCGCCGACGGAGGCGTCGTCGAGGAAATGGCGCAGCATCCAGCCGATCGCTTCCTTGTCGAGCAGCGAGTCGCCGTCGATGCACATCAGGTACTCGGCATCGGACAACATCGCGGCCGTCGTGAGACCGATCGCCTTGCCTTCGTTCTGATGCTGATGCACGACGACGAGCTTCGGATACACGTCGACGAGCTGGTTCAGGATCGCGCCCGTTTCGTCGCGGCTGCCGTCGTTGATCGCGATGATGTTGTAGTTCGGATAGTTCAGCTGGTCGAGGCACGCGATCACTTCGCGCACGTTGTCGGCTTCGTTGTAGCAAGGCACGACGACGGACACTTTCGGATACGACGCCAGCGGCGGCGCAACCTTGCGGCCCGCGTCGCGGCGCTCGATCAGCAGGTAGTGCAGCAGTCCGCCCACCATCCATAGATACGCCATCAGGAGCGGATAGTAGAAGACGAAGTTCGAGATGACGCTCATTGCATTTTTCATTGTGGTCCCCTGGTCCGGGCTCGCATCGCGCGGGTATCGCAACCCGCGTGCGATGCTCAGCCCAACATCCCCTGATTCGATCGCAGCGTGCTTTGCACCGACATCACGTCGCGCAGCACCGTCGTGTCCGGCCGGTTCTTGAGGAAGTCGTCCGGTCCGTAGCCCAGGTGCACGACGCCGCCTGCATTGAGCCGCTTCATCTGCGCGCGCAGCACGGCCGCCTCGACAGGCTGCTGCGTCTGCCGGTTGATCGCGGGCAGCTCGAACACGGTCTTGGCCGCCGCGCCCTGCTGGTGCAATACGGTTTGCCGCAGGCTGTCGAGCCATGCGTCGCTCACGCGTTCGCCGGCTGCGTGGGGCGCCGCCGTCAGGGCGACAAAGTCGTAATTCGCCAGCGACGATGCGAGGCTCAGCGAGAAATTGCGCTCGGCGTTCGCGTCGAACACGGCTTCGGCGGGCACGGTGCGCGCGGTCAGCACGTTGCCGCCGCCCTGATACGCACGCACGCGCTCGGCGAGCTGGTTCGTGAAGGTGTTCAGGTACGCCGTCTTGCCCTTTGCCCAGCGCTGCATCAGGTCGTCGGAGGCGTGAATCTGCGCGACGTCGCCCGGCAGGCCCCACGAGCGGTACACGGCCATCGCGGCGGCGCCCGTGTCTTCGTACGCGTTGAGCGTCGCGTCCGAGCCGAACACGACACCGTTGAAGCTCGAATAACGCGTGAGGTCGTCGTAGATGTCCTGAATGGCTTGACGCGCGACGGGATCGAACGGGCTCAGGCGCGGCGTGCGGCCGTGCTGCGCGTCGCTCGGGCTGTTCGCCGCGACTTCGACGAGACGCCCTGCTGCCGCATGTCCCGTCGGCAGATCGAAGGCGAGCAGCGGCATGCGTGCATAGACCTGCACACCGGCGCGCGTGATCAGTTGCCATGCCGTGCGGTTGAACAGGTCCGCGCGCATCGGCATGTGGCGGTTCGGGTAATACAGCGCACGCGCCACGCCCGTGTTGTCGGGGTCCCAATACGCCTTCAGATACACCGACTTCGGTTCGAGATCCTTGATGCGGTCGAGCAGACGGCCGAGCTTCGCTTCGCTCTTGTTCGGATCGATGTCGTAGATTTCGTCGAGCGACACGTTGACCACGCGCTCGACCGGGTTGTGCTCGCCACGATACAGACGCGACGAGCGCATCTGCGCGATCAGCGTGCCCACGTCCCAGTCGTACGACACGAGCAGCCGGCGAATCTGCGTGAGTGGCACGTCGGGCGTATTCGGGCCGTCGTCGAGCGTGAAATGCACGGACATGCCAAGCGCCTGCGACGCCTTGATGAGCGCTGCGTTGTACATCCCGTACGGCCAGACGGCCGAGCGCACCGCGACGCCCGTGCGGTCATGGATCAGATCGACGCTCTTCTTCAGGTCGTCGTGCACGCGCGCCTGGTACTCTTCATCCGTCTCGTAGCGCTCCAGCTGCGGGTAGTACAGATGCGCGCTCGCGGCGGGCAGCTCGTTGCCTTGCGGGTTGGCGAGCGCGCCGTGGTGCAGGTCGTGTGTGTGCGACGCCACTTCGACGAGGCCGGAGTTCGCCATCTCGCGCAGATCGTCCCAGCTCATGAAGTAGCCCGGCGGCATCACCGACTTGTGACTGATGCGCACGGGGTCGCCGGCCGGCGTATCGGTCCAGCGCGTGACGACGCCGATCAGCGCGGGATAGCCGTACTGCTGCAGCAGCGGGAATGCATGCGTGAACTGGCTCTTGTAGGCATCGTCGAAAGTGAGCAGCACGGCGCGCGGCGGCAGACGCGGCCCGCCGTTGCGCGACGCGACGATCTGATCGACGCTCACGGGGCGGAAGTCCTTCGCCTTCAGCCACGCGAAGATCGTGTTGAGCGTGGCCGTGCTGATCGCGCAGGTATCGGCGACCGTCGACACATCGGCGCGCAGATCGTCGCGGATATCGTGAATCGCGAGCACGCGGAACGTCAGGCCGTCGTCCGCATCGGGCGGCGGCAGACGGTCCAGCGCGATGCGGGCCTGTGCAGCGGGCACAGCGGCGAGACCGGCGGCGAAGGCGAGAAAACGTCTACGGTTGAGCTTGTCCATGATGTCCTACAGGGGAATGTTCAGGTTCAGGTAGATGAGCTTGCTGGTCTCGCGCGTGCGATCGAGACGCTGGCTCGACAGGCCGAGGCCATACGCGAGCGACGCGTGTGCGCTGAACTGCCACTGCTGTTCGAGACGCACTTCCCACAGCATGCTGTTGCCGATATCCGTCTGGCGGTAGCCGCCGACCGTCGCGTAGGCGCGATTCGCGAGCGACTGGTCCGCGTTGCGCCACGACGTCCACTGGTACATCGCCGTGAGTTGCGCGGTCATGTCGCGATGCGGTGCGAAGTAAGCGGTATTCGCAAGCGTGTTGCTGCTCGTGTTCAACTCGACCCACGTCGCGACGAGATGGCTCGGCGTGTTGATCAGACGCTCGTACCACGTGCCCACCCACGCCTGATTGAAGTTCGTGTCGCTGTAGCGCGACGCGCCGTAGCTGAGATCGAAGTAGCGGTAATCATCGACGCTGTAGCGCACGCTGCCCGTTGCCGCGCGGCCCGTCACGCCCACTTGATAGGCCTTCCACGGCAGCGTGTTGACGTTGCTGTCCACGCCCGCCGAAAAGCGCCAGCGGTCGTCGGGCGCGTAGCTCAGGCTGCCTGCGCCGCCCGTCTTCGCCTGCCCGCCTGTCGATCGATTGACTTCCGCCGCCGCATCGATGCCATGAAAGCGGAAGTCCGCGCCGATACCGTTGCGGATGCGGCTGACGCTGTTGCCGTCGCCTGTGTTTGCGCGGCCGCTGAACTGATGCGCGAACACGCGCCAGTAGTCGGCAAGCGGCATCGAGTAGAGCTGCGTGTCGATGCCCCAGTTTTCGTCGGCGAGCACCGAGTTGCCCTTCTGCCCGTTGCCCGCGACGATCAGTTGCGGGCTCTTGTAGGCCTCGAAGTCGCGCTGGAACGTCTTCACCGTGTTGTTGTCCGGAAAGCGGTCGGAGAAGGTCGCATTGACGTCGGCGGCGCGATCGTACTGGTTCAGTTCGAGCGCCGTGCGCCCGAGCCCCGCCAGCGTTTCGATGTCGCCTGGGTGATCGACGAGCGTGTCTGCGTAGACCTTCTGCGCTTCGTGCGGGCGCTGCTGAACGAGCGACGCATCGGAGCGTGCGCTGATCAGCGCGGGGTCGAACGGCGCTTCGTGACGCAACTCGTCGAGCGCGGCGACGCCCTCGCGGGTGCGATCCGTGTACAGCAGGTACTGCGCCTGCAGCTTCTTCACGCGGCCGTAGTCTTCGTTGACGTCTTCGGGATGCTCGGACAGATCCGCGCGTATCGGCGTGCTCGCCGAAATCTCCTTCAGCAGTTGCTGCGCGTTGTCGTAGCGTCCCGCATCGAGATACGCGAAGAAAAGCCCTTCCTGCACGTCGATGCGCTTCAACGCATGCGGTTCGACGGACGGCGTGAGCGGCTCGACAGGCGTCTGCAACGCGCGCTCGTACGCGGGTGCGGCTTTGCGCGGCTGGTCGAGATAGGTGTACGCATCGCCCGCTGCCGCATAGGTGCGCGCGGGCATCGGCTGGTTCGAGCGCGACAGGTCCTCGTAGAGGGCGGTCGCTTCCTTCATGCGGCCCACGCCTTGCAACGCCGCGACCTTCTCGACGAGCACGGAACGGCGCACGTCGGCGTATTCGTCGGACGCCGGCATGCGAGCCAGCATGTCGTCGATGTGGGCGAGCGCCGTCTTCGTCTGCGCGAGCCGGTCGGGTTCATCCGATGCCAACGACTGCTGGCGGCCCCAGTGCACTTCCGTTTCGACGACGAGCGCTTCGATCTGAAAGAGGTCGTGATCGGAGAACGCGTCGCGGCTCGCGCGCGCCTCCTGGAGGGCAAGCTGCGCCGCGCCGGCGCCCGCTTCCGCGAAGATGCGTTTGCGGAGCTGGTCGCGCTCCGTGGCTACCTTGCCTTCTGCGACTTGTCCTTCTGCGACTTTCCCCGTGGTTTCGGACGCAGTGGTCGGCTGCGCGGCGCAGTAGTCGCGCGCAAGCAGCACCACCAGCAAGGCGGTCGCCTTGACTGCGGCGTGCTTGTGTCGGCTAGAGCGTTTGGTTTTCATGGTTCCTCGCTTGTCGATGCCAACCTCCAGACAAAGCGAGTCCCCGCACCATGCGAATGGTGCATGGAGAGTAACAACGTCGCGTGGCCTGGCGAAGGCGTGGAGTTCAGCGTCTTGTTTCGCAGGCCAGTTGTTGCATCGCGCACTGGCCCCCGTCCTGTTGCGCGGCGAGGCTTATAGCGAAGTCCGTACCAGCACCCCGCTCTTCCTTCTGGCTTAAAGGCTCGCTACAAAAACGGGAATGCGGGACCCGCGTAAATCGTCAAAAACGTTTCATCCCTGAACTCGACAAGCATGACGAATCAAATCCGAAGCAATGGTTCACGCATCGAAACAATCGTGCAAATAAGGTGCAAAGCCATGCTCAGCAATGAACGTGCTTGTGCGGCGCAACAGTTTCGCGCTTTGATTCAAAGGTGAAACGGCATGCACGCGAACGGAATTCGTCTGATGCTTGCGAAGCGAAACGTGTTGCGTGAACGTCGCGCAGCAACACGCGCGCAACGACCTAGCGTGAAGCGCGACGCAACTGTCGCAGCGTGCGCGAGAAATGTGCGCTGGCGCACACAGGCGTGTCTTGATTCGATGTGCGGCAACGCACAGAGCAGCGCGCGTACGCTCGGTTATTGTCTCGCTGCACAAACGAAGACGAAGAAAGGCGCGGGCTGTGAATGGCACCGCGAGCGTCGCATCGCGATGTGATTAGCGATGCGAAATAAAATTTGATGACGGGGTGATCGATGGATTCTTCATACCGCTCGGCCAGCGGCCATCGCGCATGTGCGCGAAAGCCCGCTCTCCTCACTCGACGACGCGTAGTGGCCAGGCCGTTCGCGTCATAACGTCAGATCGAACGAACGCACCAGCAGACCCGGCAGCTTCATGCCGCCCGTCGCGCGCTCGCCCCATGTCCAGTCGTTCAGGAGCAGTTCGGGCGCGGCATCGAGGCGTTCGAGTTCGCTGCCGAGCAGCCGGTACAGGCTGTCGTCGAAGCGCATCGCGTCGACGGGCGCAACGATGCGGCCCTGCTCGACCCAGAAGGTCGCGAAGCGCGTCATGCCCGTCATCCGGCAGTTCATCCTGTCGGAGAAGTTCACGTACCACAGGTTGCCGATGTAGAGCCCGGTGTCGAGCGCGCGCAGCACATCGTCTTGCGCGAGATCGCCACCTTGCATCGACAGCGCGGATGGAGCTTCAGCACCCGTTGCGCCATTGGGCGTGAGACCGTATTCGCGCGCCGTGCGAGCGTTCGTCAGCTGTGACACGGCCTGCCCTGCTTCGATGAGCTGCACACTTCGGCGTTGATAGCCGTCGCCGTTGAAACGCGGCGTGATGTCGAGCGAGAGATCTTCCGTCAGCGTGACGCGCGGATCGAGCGACATCTCGCCGATGTTCAGCCGATAGAACTCGTTGCGTGCCGTCGCCTGCGTGCGCGCGGAGAACGCGCTGAACGACGCCGTCTCCATCAGTTCCTGCATCGCGGCAGCCGCGAGGTAGGTGCGATAGCTGCCCGGTTTCAGCATGCGCGGTTCGCGTGCGAGGATGGGTAGCCGTGCAGCCGCTTCTTCGAGCTTGCCGGCGAAGACGGCGTCGCTCCACGTATCGCCCGCATAGTGGCTTTTGATGGCGCGGCCGCTTGCATCGTAGAGTGACCAGCTGAAGTTGAAGTTCTCGACTTCGTACCACCCACGGCTGCCCGTCGACGACGCGAAACCACGTGCAATCGTGCCGCCCGCGTAGAAGCCGACGAAGTCCAGACCGCGTGCGCATTGCGCAACGATGAGCGGCAACGCGTCGGGCGACGGCAGCGTGCCTGCGCGTTGCGTCGATTCCGACCAGACCGTCGTGTCGAACAGCAGATGCGGATCGTCGGGCGCATCGCGCAGGCCTTCGCGCAAAGCCGCGAGCGTGTCGACGATTGCGTGCGTGTCGGCCACGATGTCACCGGCTGGCGTGAGCGTCGCATAGGCCTGCCGCTGACCGTCGATCAGACGCAGCGTGAGACTGGCCTGCGAAACATGGCCTGTCTGGCGTACCTTGCCTTCATTGAAGCGAATGAAGTCGGACTGCTCGGCCGAAAATGATGTCAGCGCGATTTCATGTGCGGCAAGCCGCCGTTCGATCTCGCCGGCAAGCGCCGTGAAATGCGCGTGGAATTGCGATGCCCGGTTGCCCTGCATCACGCGCCTCCGAATACGTCGACATTGCTGAACACGCAGGCCGGCGATGCATGACCGACGCGGATGATCTGCATCGGCTCGCCCTTGCCGCATACGGGCGTGCCGTACACGCCGCGCGTCGCTTCGTTGCCGACGGCGACGAGGTTGCGCCAGAAGCTCGCCGAAATGCCTCGATAGTTCGGCTGACGCACGACCTGCGTCAGCTTGCCGTTCTCGATTAGTTGGCCGTATTCGCAACCGAACTGAAACTTGTTGCGCTGATCGTCGATGGACCATGACGTATTCGTGCGCATCAGAATGCCGCTTTCGATATTCGCGATCATCTCGTCGAGCGTGCTGACGCCCGGCTCGATGTTGAGATTCGCCATGCGGTCGATGGGCGGACGGTTCCAGTTCGATGCGCGCGAATTCGCGACGCCTGCGAGCCGCGCGCGCTGTTGCGACAGCGAACCGCCGAGCGGACGCATCAGCACGCCATCGCGGATCAGATACTCTCGCCGTGCGCGTGTGCCGTCGTCGTCGAATGCATAGCTTGCCGCCTCCTCGCGCGGTTCGGGATCGAACGTGACGTTCAGCAGTTCCGAGCCGTAGCGATACGAGCCGAAGTGTTCCCGCTTCACGAAGCTCCAGCCCGCGAAGTTGCGCTCGTCGCCGAGTATGCGGTCGAGTTCGAGCGGATGACCGATCGATTCGTGTATCTGCATCATCATCTGGTCGGGCATCAGCAGCAGATCGCGCGGGCCCGCCGGGCAGTTCGGCGCGCTCACCAGTTGCAGCGCTTCGTACGCCACGCGCGCGCCCGCGCCTTCGAAGCCATACTGCCCGAGCACATCGAGCCCGCCCTGCGCGAGCGTACCGTAATCGCCGCCGAGCGTACGCACCTGTGTGACGCCCGCTGCGTGCGCCGTCACCGAGAGTTGCGGCTGGATGAAGCGAAAACGTTGATCGATGCGGATGCCGTCGCTCGTCAGATAGGTCTGCTCGCTCTGCGTGACCTGCACGGCGGCCGTCCGTTCGACGATGCGCGCGTCAATGCCGGCTGCTGCGCATTCGTGCTGCAGACGCTCGAGCCATTCGCGCCGGCCCGGCATCGGCTCTGCGATGGCAGGCGATTCGTAGCTGCCGCTCTCGGCGGGCCGTGCTATCTGCGTGTGATCGATCAGGGAAACGGATGCCGTCGCCCTGGCGCGTTGCGTCGCCATCTCCAGCGCCGCCTGCAAGCCCTGCTCCGACAGATCCGCCGTAGCGGCATAGCCCGCCCCGCTTCCGCACCACGCGACCAGCATGGCGCCGCGATCGCTCGCGATACGCAGCGGTTGCGCGACATCGTTGCGAACCGCGTGATCGTCGGTTCGCTCGCTGACGACACGCAGCGACCAGAAATCCGCGTCGCTATATAACGTACCTCGCAAGCGGTTCAACAACGATTCGGTCATAGGGTGCCTCACGTATGTCATATGCTCGTGCGAGCATCGATGCGCCGTCGAGGCGCGTCGACAAGCACGCGAATGCCATATCGTACGCGATGCGCTCAACGCAGGCCGCTTAGGTCCATCGGCTTCTCTGTCGGCGTCATTTTTTCGCGCTGTGCTCTCGCGCACATTCATCCGGCTCGATTGTCTGCCAGTGCACATTCATACGCATGTCGCGTCCTCGTGAAGGTGCGTTTTTCACGTGCTGCGCGGCCTTTTTATATGTTTTTCTCCTGCTGATCCGTGAGCAAAATGATGCATTTCTGAACGCAAACATGAGAGTGTGCTCGCGTTTTCCGCCTGCATTCAGCATCGCGAGTTATTTCAAGAATGGCGTCCCTCGTGCCGTTATCACAGACAGGCCGTTTCCATTTCAACAACAAGAGGCTCCGCCCATGCAAATCCAGAACGATCTTTCAGGCAGCGTCGCGATCGCCAGCACACGTACCGCCGGCACATCCACGAATACCTCATCCGATACCGCCGCGTCGACAGGCTCGACCCAGGCGTCCGGTACGCAAGCCGCGCAAGGTGCCGCAGCCGCTGGATCGTCGGGCGGCGACAGCACCCAGCAAGCGGCCATCAAGCAATTGAAGGCATTGATCGAATCGCTGCAGCAGAAGCTGACGGCGTTACAGCAGCAGATGGCCCGCGCGCAGCAGCAGGCGAATAATGACGGTACGGGAGCAGCGGCCGCGATGGCGGCTTCGTTGAACGCGCAGGCGACCTCGATTTCGGCGTCGCTGCAAACGGCAACGGCCGAGCTTGCGCAACTGCTGCTGTCTTCATCGGGCAAGTCGACAGGCGGCATCGTCGATACGCAGGCCTGACGCCCGCGACGGCCATAGATCAAGCAGATGCGCCCCCAGCCTTACGCGACGTATCGCTCCTGAACGGGGACGTCGGCGTAATCGAAGGTCGGGCGCGCATAGAAAAAGCCCTGTGCAAGGACCTTCGGCCATTGCGCGAGCCAGCGTGCGAGCGCCTTCGTTTCCACCCCCTCCACCACCACCGCGACATCGAGCCGTTCGAGCAGCGACAGCACGCCCGACGCCACAGCCGATGCGCGCGGACAGTCCGGCACGCCATCGAGCATCTCGCGCGCGACCTTCACGGTATCCACATCGATCGTGCTCAGCAGCGCGAGCGACGAATAGCCGGTCCCGAAGTCGTCGATGGCGAGACGCATGCCCGCTTCGCGGAGCGGTTTTGTCAGCGGCGGCGCGGCCAGCAGGCGCGTCGCGTCTTCTGTCTCGACGAGTTCGAGTTCGAGTAGATCGGGCGCGACGTCATGCATGCGCGCGATCTGCATCACGGTCGCGGGGAAATGCCCGTCGGCGACGACGCGCGGCGGCACGTTGACTGCGACGGGACACACCCGTTGCCCTTTGCGCTGCGCGTCTGCAATCGCCCTGCACGCACCGTCGATCACGTGATACGTCAATTGCAACGCGACCAGGGGATGATCGAGCGCGACGAGAAAAGCATCGGGCAACAGCATGCCGTAGTCCGGATGCATCCAGCGGATCAAGGCTTCGACGCGCACGAGCTTGCCTGTCTGCACATCGTAAATGCCCTGAAAAGCGAGGCGAAATTCGCCGCCGATCAGGCCTTCGCTTACGCGCCGCTCGAGTGAGTTCATCAGGCGCGGCACATGCGTTGTGTTATTCGGGCCCGTGGTCGCACAGGCGTTATCCTCGCAATCTGCAGCGGTAGCGTGGCGAGCATCCATCGTGTGGGAAGACCGTAGTTATTGATGTGTGGATGGGATTGGCTTTCCCGAATCGATGCACGTTTCATACCATGATCTATCGACACACTGCGGATCGCGTTGTGAGCCGCATGCCGCCTTGTTCTACGGATATCTGCCCGCTGCGCTCGCGTGAACAGAAAACGCAACAACGTTTCGCGCACGAAACATCCGTGCGGCGTGTGAGCGATCCACCTGCCGCAGTCCCGCGTGCTTGACAGCAGGTGTCGCCCCGCTTGACCGCATGGCGTGTCGACTGTCAAAAGTGCTTCACGCGCGAATCGCGCAGCCCGCTGTATTACCTCAGAGGTAATCGATTCGCTTCGCGCCCGACGCTATGCTGGCTTCATTCGTCAACGACCGGGAGAGCAGCATGTCGACGTTCGCCGTTGCACACCTGCATGAAGTGAAGATGGGCGTGGAGATTGTCGAGTACCTCAAGCGTATCGATGCGACGCTTGCGCCCTACTGCGGCCATTTCGTGTTGCACGGCGGCCGTTACGAACGGCTCGAAGGCGATTGGCGCGGCGATCTGATTGCCATCGAGTTTCCGAATCGCGATCTCGCGCGCGCGTGGTACAGATCCGATGCGTATCAGACGATCCTGCCGTTGCGCACGGAGAATTCGATCGGCGATGTGATTCTGATCGATGCAGTGCCCGCATCGCATGTCGCGACGGATGTGTTGTGCGGATAACGATTCAACATTGCGCGGTACGGCGGGGGCGCTTCGTCGCACGGAAACGCGCCCCTCGTGCCGGCATCGCGATCAGCTGCCGAAGTACAGCGAGCAATAGCTGACGGGGCCGACACATGACGACGTGCCTGGGTTCGCACCTGTCGCGGGAAGCCGCGATCCCGCAGCGTGCGTGCCCGACATGCCTGCGCCCTCGCTGTCTTGCGTGGTCTTTTGATGCGCGACCTGTTGCTGATAGATGGGCGCGACATCGGGATACGAGGTATCGGTGACGAACTGCGAGCCGTTCTGCTCAGCCTGGATCAGTTCCTGACGTACTTCTGCGCGCGTCTTCTCCTGTGCGAATGCACTCGATGCAAAGCCCGTCGAAACGAGTGCGGCGATCGAAACGGTCAACAGTGCAAGCTTCTTCATTTCCAGCTCCTTGAGATGAGATGACGTCGAATGCGCCGCAGGATGTGTGACGCTTCACGGTGATGAACAAAGCGACATCGAAATCTATTCCCAACTTTTTTTCGTTTGCGCACCGGCATGCACAGACGAGGAATTTCTTCATACGACGGGAATAATCGACACGGCTCCCTGTTGACGGTGTGTGCACGTCACAGACAGAAACGAAAGGAGCATCCGTGATGAAATCAAGGTCCCGCGCGTCGGCGCCACGCTGCATGCCCTGCAGACTGGCGGCGATCGGCGCAGCGGTAGTCGCGCTCGCCGGCACGTTCGCTTATGCAGCCGGCTGGCTCACGCCTTCGCGTCTCACAACGTATCGCATCGTCGATCAGTTTCAGGCGAACAATGGTCCGCACCCGGGTTATCGCCGCAATCACGCAAAAGGCCTGTGTGTCGAAGGCTATTTCAACAGCAACGGCAACGCGGCCTCCGTCTCACGCGCGCAAGTCTTTGCGCCGGGCCGCACGGCTATCATCGGCCGCTTTGCGATTCCGGGCGGCAATCCATCGGCAGCCGACGCGAGCGTGCCCGTTCGCAGCTTTGCACTGCTCTTCAAGCAACGCGACGGCGAGCAATGGCGCACAGCGATGAATTCGACACCTGTTTTCGCAGTGCGTACGCCCGAGCAGTTCTATCAGCAACTCGTCGCTGCGCAGCCCGATCCGCAGACAGGCAAGCCCGATCCCGCGAAACTCAAGGCGTTTTATGCGGCCAATCCGGCGACGCGTCCGTTTCAGGAATGGGTGAAGACACATCCGGCGTCGTCCCGCCTCGCCAATGCGACGTACTACAGCATCAACGCATTTCGCTTCATCGATGCAGGCGGTCACGAGCATGCCGTGCGTTGGTCAGTCGAGCCTGACATGCCGTATGCACCCGTCGATCCGCAGGAGAAGAACGATCCCGACTTTCTGTCGAAGCAACTTGGCGAACAACTTCAGCGAGGCAGCGTGCGCTGGCATCTGATCGTCACGCTCGCCAACGCGAGCGACCCGACCAACGATGCGACGCTGCAATGGCCCGCCGACCGGCAACGCATCGACGCAGGCACCATCGTGATCGAACGCACGTCGGGGCAGGCCGACGGCGCGTGCCGCGACGTCAATTTCGATCCGACCGTCTTGCCTGACGGCATCAAGCCTTCCGATGATCCGCTGCTTGCCGCGCGTTCGGCGGCCTATGCCGTGTCGTATCAGCGGCGCACGCGCGAAGAAGCACTGCATGGCGCGCCTGCCACGCGGCAACCTTGAACGGAGCGCATCATGACGAACACCTCTCGCCATTTCTCGCCGCTCGCGCGCCTGTTGCACTGGACGATGGCCGTGCTGATTCTCTCGATGCTGTTTGTCGGCGTCGCGATGGTCGCGACGGTTTCTCACGCGCATGCCACGCTGATCGCACTGCATCGGCCGCTCGGCGTTGCGTTACTGTTACTCGCACTGATACGCGTAGTCGTACGCCTGAAAAACGGCAGCCCCGCATTGCCCGACGACTTGCCCGCGTTGCAGCGCTTCGCGGCCAAGGCATCGCATCTCATTCTTTATGGGCTATTCATCGCGATGCCGCTGATCGGCTGGGCCATGCTTTCCGCGGGCGGCTATCCCGTCACGCTGTTCGGCGCGTGGCATTTGCCCGCGATCGTCCCGCAAAACGTCGACCTGTTCGCGCTACTGCGCGCGTTGCATACGTGGCTCGCGTTCGCGTTGTTCGCGACCGTTCTCGCGCATATCGCGGCAGCCCTGTTTCATGGGCTCATTCGCCGCGACGGCGTATTCTCCAGCATGGCCCGCGGCGGACGTTAGTCGTCGTTGCACCGCGTCGACTGCATAGGGAGACATCTCGTGTTCGAACAATGCGAATGGTTCAATGAGCCGTCGGTGTGGTCGCTGGATCACGTATCAAGCCGACTCCGCAAAGCTCGTCTTCAGCGCCTGATAGATGCTGCGATAGCGCGCAAGCCTGTGTGCAAGCAATGGGGCCTGCGCGCTATCGGGCTCGCATGACTCCAACGTCGGCGGCGCCAGGCAGACCTCGTTAATGGCTTCGCCCGTCACCGCCAGACGCGCGAGACGAGCCGCTCCGAGCGCCGCACCGACGTCGCTGCCTTCATGCCGATGCATCGTGATGCCCGTTGCCGTCGCACACAGATTCGCCCAGAAGGGGCTGCGCGAGCCGCCGCCGATGAACGATGCGCTCTTCAACGTCGTGCCCGCGCTTTGCAGCGCCGCGTAGCCGTCGGCCATCGCGAACGCCACGCCTTCCATTACGCTGTACGCGAGATCGCCGGTACTGTGTGCGCCCGTCAAACCCCAAAAGACGCCGCGTGCATTCGCATCGTTGTGCGGCGTGCGCTCGCCGCTCAGATACGGCAGAAAGATCGGCGCCGTCGCGGGATTGGCCGTGCTCGCAAGCTCGGGCAAGCTGCCGACCTCGCGACCCACAACCTTGGAGAGCCACCCGAGACTCGATGCCGCCGACAGGATGACGCTCATCTGATGCCAGCGCGCCGGCAGGCAGTGGCAGAACGCATGCACCCCTTGCGCGGGATTCGGCGCGAAGCGGTCGGTGCCTGCGAACAGGACACCCGATGTACCCAGCGACAGGAACGCACTGCCCGCTTCCGCCACTCCCATGCCGATCGCACTCGCCGCGTTGTCGCCTGCGCCGCCGCATACCACGACGGGACCCGCGATGCCCCAGTCGCGTTGCAAGGCGTCGCTCAACTGTGCAGCAGGCGCACTGCCTTCGACGAGCCTCGGCATGTGCGCGCGCGTCAGTCCCGTTGCCGCGAGCATGCGGTCGGACCAGTCGCGCTTCGCGACGTCGAGCCATAACGTGCCCGACGCATCCGACATGTCGGACACGAAATCGCCCGTCAGCTTCCACGCGAGATAGTCTTTCGGCAACAGCACCTTCGATGCGGCGCGAAACACCTCGGGTTCGTGCTTTGCGAGCCAGAGCAGCTTCGGTGCGGTGAAGCCGGGCATCGCAAGATTGCCGGTGATGTCGCGCGACTCGGGCACGAGCGCTTCCAGCTCCGCGCATTCGGCGAACGCACGCGTGTCGTTCCAGAGTATCGCCGGCCTGAGCACCTCGCCGTTCGCATCGATCAGCGTCGCACCGTGCATCTGCCCCGAGAGCCCGATGCCGCGCAGTGCCGCGAAGGCGCCGGGATTCGCGCTGCGCACGGCGGCAACGGCATCGAGCGTCGCCTGCCACCAGGCTCGCGGATTCTGCTCCGACCAGTGCGGATGCGGCTGCGACACATCGAGGCGCACGCCGCTCGTTGCGAGCGTCGCAGACGCGTCATCGGTCAGAATTACTTTTACCTCAGAGGTGCCGAGGTCGATTCCAAGGAAAGTCACAGCACGTCCTCACTATTTGGCTTGAGTGGACACCGCATGCTGAACATCGACGACACGCCAGCGCGCGGCTACGCGTTCACGAAACCCTATGAGAGGCGAACGCCCATGCCACACGAACGCGGCATTTTTCCTGGGCGCACGTCGCCTCCTTTTTCGCCGGCTCGCGACGGCCGGTGTCTGCTCTCGGTTGATATGTGACGTTACCACGGCGCTCTGCGCACAGCCGACTCCGGACGCGTCGTCCCACATTTGCGCGACTGATACGGCCTCCCTTTTTCGATGAATTTGACCGATCGAAATGCGCGGCCGACACTCGATGGCACATTCCCCACTACACAATGCGCACCCTCATGGCTTCCATCGAAACCACGCACGCATCCGGCCGCCTCGACGCAGTCCGACCTCTCGAAGACAGGACGTTGCGCAAGATCGTCATTGCATCCGTCGCGGGCAACGCGATGGAGTGGTACGACTTCTTCGTTTACGGCACGGCTGCAGCGCTCATATTCGGGCAGCTGTTTTTTCCGGTGGGAGCGGATCCGTTGATCGGCACGCTCGGCGCATTTGCTGCCTTCGCGATGGGTTTCGTCGCGAGACCATTGGGCGGCATCGTCTTCGGTCACATCGGCGATCGCTATGGGCGCAAGGCTTCGCTCGTATGGACGCTGCTCATCATGGGCATCGCGACGTTTGCGATCGGCCTCCTGCCGACGTATGCGCAGGTCGGCATCTGGTCGCCGTTCGCGCTCGTCGTATTGCGGCTCTTGCAAGGCATTGCATCGGGTGGCGAATGGGGCGGCGGCGTATTGATGATCAGCGAGAGCGCACCGCCTGAAAAGCGCGGCTATTACGCGGCGTGGAGCCAGTTGGGTGTGGGTGGAGGGTTCGTGTTGTCGTCAGGCGCATTTCTCGCGGCACAGTCGCTGCCGCACGATGCATTCATCAGCTGGGGATGGCGCCTGCCCTTCCTCGCAAGCATCGCGATCTTTGCAATCGGCGTTTATATCCGGCACAGCCTGCCGGAGAGCCGCGATTTCGAACAGACAGAAAAACGCGGAGAAAAGACTCATCTGCCCGTGGTCGAAGTTCTCAGGCGGCATCCGAAAGAGATTTTGATGGCGATGGGCTTACGCGTAGCGGAAAACGGCGGCGCATATATCTTTCTCGCGTTCTCGCTGGTGTATGGGAAGTTCGCGGGTATCGCGAGTTCGGTGATGCTGACGGGCGTGATGCTGGCGATGGTCGTCGAAATGGGCGCCATGCTCGCATGGGGACGACTGTCCGATCGCATCGGCCGAAAGCCCGTGTATATGATCGGTGCGGCCGGTCTGATCGTGATGGCCTTTCCGTTTTTCTGGCTCCTCGATACGCATCAGGCGCCGTGGATCTACCTCGCGCTCATTCTCGGCACGGCGGTCTGTCATGGGGCGATGATCGGTACGTTGCCGGCGCTCGTCGGCGAACTGTTCAGCACGGAAGTGCGCTATTCAGGTGTCGCGCTCGGACATGAGGTTGCGTCGATTTTCGCGGGCGGACTCTCGCCGCTGATTGCTACGGCGTTGCTTGCCCACTATCACGCGTATTGGCCCGTCTCGGTGTTTCTGATGATTCTGGGGGCGATTACCGTCGTCACGCTGAAGTTCACACATGAGACGCGGGCGGGTCGATAGGGGTTTGTTTCCGCTGGAATGGTCCGGCGGGCCGGCACGGCTAAGGCAGGAACGTGCGTCACGATCTCGTGACGGCGCTCTTGCCTTGTTGTTTTGCGTGGGGTCGTCGCGGCCAGCTGGGTGACGACCAGATGAATGCCGGCGCAGTGGCTTTGGTGTCGAGCGTGTCGCCAGATTTTCACGCCCAGAAACGCCAAGACCCCGCTTTTGAGGGCGGGGTCTTGGACTGGGTAAGGAGCCTGACGATTACCTACTTTCACACGGGCAATCCGCACTATCATCGGCGTGGAGTCGTTTCACGGTC
>NZ_JAAGPD010000054.1 GCF_017104565.1 Paraburkholderia sp. Tr-20389
GCCGGCGCCGGCGCGCTCCACCTTGATCACATCCGCGCCGAACCACGCGAGCAACTGCGTGCAGGTCGGGCCTGATTGCACATGCGTGAAATCGAGAATGCGCACACCGTCGAGTGCCTTGCCCATGTTGTGTCCCCTCCGAGCACTTGACGCTCTTATTTCGTTCGTCCGTGTTCAATACGGTATGTGATATATCTAATCGCTGCAAGCGCTTTCACTTTAGTAAGCACAATCCCGCATAAACGCGTGAAGCCTTTACTGACAAGGCATCGAGCCCGAATTACGAATTAAGGACACGTTTCACAAAGGGAAAACCCCGATCAGTTTCTCCGCTTGAGCATCGTTGATATATCACATACCATATATTTACACTGAGCCGACCGCCCACCCTTTTGCGCCGTCAGGCGTCGAATTCAACTAGCGAGGAGACAGGTGAATATCCACGAATATCAGGCGAAGGAACTGCTGAAAAGCTACGGCGTCGCCGTGCCGAACGGGCGCGTCGCGTTCACGCCGCGCGAAGCCGAGGACGCGGCGCTCGCGCTCGGTGGCGCGGTGTGGGTCGTGAAATCGCAGATTCATGCGGGCGGACGCGGCGCAGGCCGTTTCGCCGACGATCCGAACGGTAAAGGCGGCGTGCGCGTCGTGAAGTCGGTCAGCGATGTAGGTTCGAGTGCCCAGCAAATGCTGTCGCACGTGCTCGTCACTAAGCAGACAGGGCCGGCGGGCCGCGAAGTGAAGCGCGTGTATGTCGAGGAAGGCTGTGCGATCGAGCGCGAGCTGTATCTCGGCATGCTGATCGATCGCAGCACGTCGCGCATCACGGTGATGGCGTCGACGGAAGGCGGCATGGAAATCGAGGAAGTGGCCGCGCACACGCCCGAGAAAATCCTCAAGGTCGCGATCGATCCGGCAACGGGCCTGCAGCCGTTCCACGCGCGCCAGCTCGCCTTCGGTCTCGGGCTGACGGGCAAGCAGGTCAAATCGGCGACGCAGTTCATCGCCAACGCGTATCGCGCATTCGTCGAACTGGATGCGTCGATCGTCGAGATCAATCCGCTCGTCGTTACGCAGCAAGGCGACGTGATCGCGCTCGACGCGAAGATCAATTTCGACGACAACGCCCTGTTCCGCCACCCTTCCATCGAAGCGCTGCGCGACGAAGCGGAAGAAGATGCCGCAGAACTCGAAGCCGCCAAGCATGGGCTCAACTACGTCACGCTCGACGGCAACATCGGCTGCATGGTGAACGGCGCGGGCCTCGCAATGGCCACGATGGACATCATCAAGCTCTATGGCGGCGAGCCGGCCAACTTTCTCGACGTCGGCGGCGGCGCGACCAAAGAGCGCGTCGCGACGGCGTTCCGTCTGATTCTGCGCGACCCGAAGGTGGAAGGGATTCTGGTCAACATCTTCGGCGGCATCATGCGCTGCGACGTGATCGCGGAAGGCGTGGTGAGCGCCGCGCGCGAAGTCGATTTGCGCGTGCCGCTCGTGGTGCGGCTGGAAGGCACGAACGTCGAACTCGGCAAGCAGATTCTGCGCGACTCGGGCCTGCCGATTCTCTCAGCCGATCATCTCGCCGACGCAGCGAGCAAGGTGGTCGCCGCAGTCAAGGACAAGAACCACGCGGCAGCCGCGACGGAGGCAAACTGACATGGCCGTACTGATCGATCGTAATACGAAGGTGATTTGCCAGGGCTTCACCGGCTCGCAAGGCACGTTTCACTCGGAGCAGGCTGTCGCGTACGGCACGCAGATGGTCGGCGGCGTCACGCCCGGCAAGGGCGGCACGTCGCACCTCGGCCTGCCCGTGTTCGACACCGTCGCCGATGCCGTCGAGACAACGGGCGCGAATGCATCCGTGATCTACGTGCCGCCGCCCATGGCCGCCGACGCGATTCTCGAAGCTGTCGATGCCGAACTGCCCCTCGTCGTCTGTATCACGGAAGGCATTCCCGTGATCGACATGGTGCGCGTGAAGCGCGCGCTGGCCGGATCGGCCACGCGTCTGATCGGGCCGAATTGCCCGGGCGTGATCACGCCGGGCCAATGCAAGATCGGCATCATGCCCGGACACATTCACCGGCCGGGCAAGATCGGCGTGGTATCGCGCTCGGGCACGCTGACGTATGAAGCCGTCGCGCAGACCACGGCGGCAGGCCTCGGACAGACAACGTGCATCGGCATCGGCGGCGACCCCGTCAACGGCACCAACTTCATCGACTGCCTGGAGATGTTCCTCGCCGACGACGAGACGGAAGGCATCATCATGATCGGCGAAATCGGCGGCTCGGCGGAAGAGGACGCGGCGCAGTTCCTCAAGGACTCGCGCACGAACAAGCCGGTGGTCGGTTTTATCGCCGGGACGAGCGCGCCGCCCGGACGGCGGATGGGTCACGCGGGCGCGATCATCTCCGGCGGCAAGGGCACTGCGGGCGCGAAGATCGACGCGATGCGTTCGGCGGGCATTCACGTCGCGCAGTCGCCGGCGGCACTCGGCGAGACGATGCTGAAAGCCTTCCAGTGACGAGGTGAAATGAAAAAGGCCGGCGGACTTTCCGGTCCGCCGGCCTTGTGTTCTCAATCTTCCCGCAACGGCGCTCAGTCGAGAAAGTCGCAGTTCGCTTCGACGAAAGCGGCCAATCCCAACGAGTGCTCGCGCACGAGGCGCTCGGCGAGTTCCGTATCGCGCTTTTCCAGTGCTTCGATGATGCGCAGGTGATCGACGATCGAGCGCGACGCGCGGTCGCTCTGCGAAATCGTCATGCGCCGGATCGCGCGCACATGGATGAAGATGTTCTTGATCGTATCGAGAATGATCTGCGACTTCGACAGTTCCACGATTGCCTGATGGAACGCGATGTTCGCATTCGAATACTCGGCGATATGCTCGGCCGGCGTCGAATCGCGGAACTGATCGAACATGTGGCGCAGCCTCGCGATCTCCTCGTCGGTGGCATGCAATGTAGCGAGACGCGCGGCCATGCTTTCGAGCGCGGCCCACATCTGGATCATCTCGACGATCTCGCGCTTGCTCTTGCGCACAATATAGATGCCACGCCGCGGCACCATGCGCAGAAAACCTTCCTGCTCCAGCAGCGTCATCGCCTCGCGCACGGGCGTGCGACTCACGCCCAGCGATTCGCTCAGCGCGCGCTCGTCGAGACGGATCTCTTCGCTCGACGCGTAAATGTCGGCATCCGCGATGGCCTGGCGCAACATCGCGTAGGCCTGATCGCGGAGGCTGGCGCTGTTGCCGATGGGCTGCAGCGCCAGAGGCAGGTTCATTGCGGGTGTAGCCACAGCGTAGTCTTAGTTCGACGAGCCGACCGCGCCCATTGCGGCTTCGACACGTGCGCGGTAAGGCGTTGCTTCACGCACCGTGGCGGCTTCGAGACCGACAAAACGGCCGTGCTTCGATGCCAGCTCGGCGACATGCTGCGGAATCCAGCGCGTCAGCAACACGGTTGCGGCCGAACCCAGGCCCACGACAGCGACGGCGAAGAATGCGAGCGACACGAAATCCATTTGATGCTCCGGTCATTGAGTGATTGGATGACTCAATCATATGCTGCGTCGCGACAAAAATCAAGTATCTTGTATGTGATATATCAAATACTGTTGTTCAGCGGCGACAACAATTCCAACGTATCACGCGGGGCGCAGAACCGCGACAGTTGGCCGTCCCAAAGGAAACTGTACTTTTTTCCGGTGCCGAGAACTGTACTCGTCAGAAGAATTCGTCGGCGTTCGAATTCGGGTGAACCCGAACCTCTAAAATCCGCCGATCAGCCTTTCCATGTGCTTACGCAGCAACCGGCACGCCTGAATCGATTCGCCAAAAAACTCAATGCCCGCGCATGCTGCGTCACGCCGTCACCTGCGGCCTCATGTCGCTTGAATTCGCTGCATCCCGCTCCGCACAACGCTCCAGACGTGTTTCATATGCACTTCATTCTCATATTGCAAAGCAGGTCGCGTGCACCTATCGTCTCGCCATTGCCGAATCTGAACGCTCGTTAGCACAGTTTTAATATGTTGCAGCCCAGCATATGAAATGAAATTTGCGCTAGCTCAAGTTTCGGCAATTGCAACCGATAACCAGACGTTCAGCCCGATCGGAGACCGACCATGAGCAGCATTACTGAGCCCGGCGGCGACGCCCGCTCGCCATCATTCTTTTCGAAACAGGCAACGATCGCCCAACCTGGCTTTTCCCGCTGGATGGTGCCGCCTGCCGCCCTCGCCGTGCATCTGTGTATCGGCCAGGCCTATGCGTTCTCCGTGTTCAACGGGCCGCTCACCAAAGTCATCGGCATCACGCAATCGGCACCGGACGACTGGTCGCTGACCACGCTCGGCTGGATCTTCTCGCTGGCCATCGTCTGCCTGGGTCTATCGGCGGCGTTTGCCGGCAAGTGGCTCGAAAAAGTCGGCCCGCGCCGCACCATGTTCACGGCTGCCTGCTGCTTCGGCGGCGGCTTCCTCGTTTCGGCGCTCGGCGTGTGGATGCACCAGATCGTGCTGCTGTATCTCGGCTATGGCGTGCTCGGCGGGATCGGCCTGGGTCTTGGCTACGTGTCGCCCGTTTCGACGCTGATCCGCTGGTTCCCCGATCGCCGCGGCATGGCAACGGGCATGGCGATCATGGGCTTCGGCGGCGGCGCGATGATTGCCGCACCGCTGTCCGTCGCGCTGATGAACCACTTCAAGAGCGCGACGAGCATCGGCGTGGCTGAAACGTTCATCGTGCTCGGCATTGCGTACTTCATCTCGATGTCGATCGGCGCGCTCGCGATCCGCGTTCCGCCCGCAGACTGGAAGCCGGCCGGCTGGACGCCGCCCGCGACCACGACGCAGAAGATGATCACGCGCAACCACGTGCACATCGACCAGGCGCTGAAGACGCCCCAGTTCTATCTGATCTGGCTGGTGCTGTTCCTCAACGTGACGGCGGGCATCGGCATTCTCGGCCAGGCGTCGGTGATGATCCAGGAAAGCTTCAAGGACACGGTGACGGCTGCGGCAGCCGCGGGCTTCGTCGGTCTGCTGTCGCTCTTCAACATGGGCGGCCGCTTCGTGTGGGCATCGGCGTCGGATTACGTCGGCCGCAAGAACACGTACTTCATCTTCTTCGCGCTGGGCGCCGTGCTGTACTGGCTCGTGCCGAGCTTCGCGTCGACGGGCAACATCGCGATGTTCGTGCTGTGCTACTGCGTGATCCTGTCGATGTACGGCGGCGGCTTCTCGACCGTGCCGGCCTACCTGGCCGACATGTTCGGCACCGCGTTCGTCGGCGGCATTCACGGCCGTCTGCTGACGGCGTGGGCGGCAGCAGGCGTCGCAGGTCCTGTGCTCGTCAACTACATCCGCGCCTACCAGGTTGCGCATGGTGTTGCGAAGGCAGACGCCTACACGATGACGGTCCACATCATGACCGTGCTGCTCGTGATCGGCTTCATCTGCAACCTGCTCGTGAAGCACGTGCACGAAAAGCATCACATGACGGACGCGCAACTCGCATCCGCCAAATAAGGTCCGACACAGGAGAACGACAATGTCGACGCAAAACGCTCATCCGACGAACAAGGGCCTCATGGCCGTGTTCTGGCTGTATGTGCTGATTCCGCTGACGTGGGGCGTGGTCAACACGCTGCTGCAGGCGATGAAGCTGTTCGGCTAAGCCGATCCGCAACGCAGTAAAACAAAAGGCCGGGCAGCGATGCCCGGCCTTTTTGCTTTCGCGCTAGAACGCCGGCGCTTCGCCCGGATGCGGGTGCAGCGGGAAGGTGATCTCGAACGTCGTGCCGACGCCCGGCTGCGAATCGAAGCGCAGATCGCCGCCCAGCATGCGGCACAACTCCTTGACGATCGCGAGGCCGAGCCCCGCACCGGGCACGTCGTCGTCGTTCGCGCGTTCGAACTCCCTGAACACGCGATCCCGATCCGCTGCGCCGATGCCCACGCCCGTATCCGAGACCCGCAGACACCACGCGTCGCTACCACGCGCGCGTATCTCCAGCGTCACTTCGCCCGCCTTCGTATACTTCGCGGCATTCGTCAGCAGATTGATCGCGATCTGCTTGAGCTTCAGACGATTCGACTGCACCGACGCAAGTTGTCCGTCGAACGAGGCATTCAGCTTGAGCCCTTTCTCGCGGATCGCCGGACCGCACGACGCGACCAGTTCCTCGAACAGCGCGTGGAGATCCACGGTTTCGATCGCGGCCTGATTCGTGTCGCCGAGCACGACCGAATATTCGACCAGTTCGTCGACGAGCACTTTCATGTCGGCGGCCTGCCGGTTGGCCAGCGCCAGTGCGGCTTCCGTTTTCGACGGTGCGCGCGCCACGAGTTGCAGCGCCATCGAAAACACATTGAGAAAATTTCGCAAGTCATGCACGACGCTGCGCGTGATCTGCATGCGCGACTCGTACAGTTCGCCGACCAGATTCTGCTTGAGCAACAACTCGTGATTCGCGCGTTCGAGCCGCCCCGTGTACTCGTCGATCTTGCGGTCACGCTCCGTCACCACTTCGCGCACGGACGTGAGCGTGACGAAGCTGACGGACTCGTCGATGAAATAGCGCGCGCGTTCTTCGTAACGCCGCGTGAAGGAGGGATGCGCTTCCGCGTACTGGACGACGGCGCCCATCAGCACCTGGCGGAACAGATCGAGTTCACGCACGAGTTCGTCGATGCGATAGCCCTGTTTCCAGCGCATTTTGCCGTGCAGCCGCGCCTTGCGTTCGATCTCGGGTTCGACTTCTTCGAGATCCTGTTGCTCGAGTGCGCTGCAGATGGATTCGAGTATGTCGGGAACGTGATCCGACAATTGCTCGTTGGTCAGCCGGTCGGGTTCCGTCAACTCGACGTCGTTGAACACCGACTTAAGCCAGCGTTCAGTGAGTTCAACCTCGTTCTTGCGGATGTACCCGGCGAATGCGCCGAGTGGTCGTGATTGCGTCGTGGCCATGTGTCGCTCGCGCCCCGCTAAAAACGTCGTGATGCGATGTGGAACGGCTGCGGCGCCGCGTAAGGCCGCAACCTTCGCCCATGCCGGCTGTTCGCCGACGACGTTCATCCTACTACGACTTGAGGCGGTAACCCGTTTTGAAGATCCACGCGATCACTGCAAGGAAGATGCAAAGAAAGAGCGCCGTCATGCCTAGACTGATGCCGACGCTGACGTCCGCCAGCCCGAAGAAGCTCCAGCGAAAACCGCTGACCAGATAGACGATGGGATTGAACAGCGTGACGACCTTCCATGCGGGCGGCAGCATCGCCACGGAATAGAAGCTGCCGCCGAGAAACGTCAGCGGCGTGATGATGAGCAGCGGCACCAGCTGCAGCTTCTCGAAGTTGTCGGCCCATATGCCGATGATAAAGCCCAGCAGACTGAACGTGACGGCCGTCAGCACGAGAAACGCCACCATCCAGAACGGATGCTGCACCTGTAGCGGCACGAAAAGCCCCGCCGTGGCGAGAATGATGAGACCGAGAACGATCGACTTGGTCGCCGCCGCACCGACATAGCTGATCACGATCTCCAGATACGACACGGGCGCGGAGAGCAGCTCGTAGATCGTGCCTGTGAAGCGTGGAAAATAGATGCCGAACGATGCATTCGAAATGCTTTGCGACAGCAACGACAGCATGATGAGCCCCGGCACGATAAACGAGCCGTAGCTGATGCCTTCCACTTCGCGAATGCGCGAGCCGATCGCCGAGCCGAACACGATGAAATACAGCGACGTCGAAATGACGGGCGCGATGATGCTCTGCATCAGCGTGCGCCCCGTGCGCGCCATTTCGAAACGATAGATGGCGCGGATTGCATGAAGGTTCATCGCACGCTTTCCTCTTGTTGTTTTCGGTGCACGAGACTCACGAAGATGTCTTCGAGCGAGCTTTGGGTCGTATGCAGATCCTTGAAGCGGATGCCCGCTTCGCTGAGATCGTTGAGCAGCGCAACGATGCTGCTGCTCTTCTCTCGTTCGGCGTCATACGTATAGACCAGTTCGGCGTTCTCGTTCCCGAGTTCCAGCCCGTAGTGCGCGAGCGTCGCGGGGATACTCGCTAGCGGCGTTTCGAGTTGCAGCGTCAACTGCTTCTTGCCGAGCTTGCGCATCAGTTCCGCTTTTTCTTCGACGAGCTTCAGTTCGCCGCCGTTGATCACGCCGATGCGGTCCGCCATCTCCTCGGCTTCCTCGATGTAATGCGTGGTGAGGATGATCGTCACGCCGTTCGCGGACAGCGAGCGCACCAGCTTCCACATGTCGCGGCGCAGTTCGACGTCGACGCCTGCCGTCGGCTCGTCGAGAAACAGCACGCGCGGTTCGTGCGACAGCGCCTTCGCGATCAGCACGCGCCGCTTCATGCCGCCCGACAGCTGGATGATGCGGCTATTGCGCTTCTCCCATAGCGACAGATCGCGCAATACCTTTTCGATGTACGCCGGATTCTTCGGCTTGCCGAACAGACCGCGGCTGAAGGATACGGTGGCCCAGACGGTCTCGAACGCGTCGGTGGTCAATTCCTGCGGCACGAGCCCGATGAGCGTGCGCGCGGCGCGATAGTCGTTGCGGATATCGTGACCGTCGACCGATACGCTGCCTTCCGTCGCGTTGACGATGCCGCAGATGATGCTGATGAGCGTGGTCTTGCCCGCGCCGTTCGGCCCGAGCAATGCAAAGATTTCGCCTTGGCGAATGGAGAGGTCGATACGCTTGAGGGCCTGAAAGCCCGTTGCGTAGGTCTTCGACAGATTCGAAACCGAGATAATGGGTCGCATAGACGCGAACGATAGCAGATAGCGCCCGCCCGCGCCGCTAGTCTGCCCGTTCCTCCGTTTCGGCACCGGTTATGCGCGCGGAATCATCAAAAGCACTCAAGCTGGGCGACGATGCCGCGTAAAAACGCCAACGGCGGTTTGCACTTTGTACAGAGCAATGGGCGGCGCAACTCGCGGCGCACGCCGCCTGGCCTTGCGGCATCGCGAACGCGACGATGCCCACACGTTGGAACAGGCGTTGCTTGATCCGGCGCAAGCCATTGCCCTGCCGCCGATGCACATGCGGGCAGCACCTGAGCAATGCGCCGCCCCAGCACCTTGCCGCGACGTCCGCGCGGCCGATCAAGCGGACATGGAGGCTTCATGCGTCTGTCGATCCTGATCAATACATCCGACCCGACCGTCAATCACGACTACGCGGTGTTGTGGCTCGACACGATCAGCCGCGCATGGACGTCGCAGGATCGTCGCGGCGTCGAGTTGCCGTCGTCGGGCGACATGCGCGAGGACGGCCACATCATGTCGCTTTGTGCATGCGGCAGCGAACAGCCGCTCGTCACGCTGTACGGCGTGCGCATCGACCGGCATGGCAACATGACGTCCGCGCAGGGCCAGGCGACGTGGATCTCGCATTCGCGGCCCGACGGTGTCGCAGGCTACTGGCGGCTCCAGGCCGTCGAACGCGACGGCTCGCATTCGCCCACTCCGGCGCGACGATAGCCGCTTTCGCGCTTCGAACATAGAACGGCGCCGTTGGTGTGCATGACAGCAACGGCGCCTCTTCTTACATCCGTACGACGTTTTAAGCAGGCACCGACTCCGCCGCCTGCCGGCGCGACCACACGCGATGCTGGCCGGCTGCATCGATGAACGCCTTCAGCACGGCGTCCACCTTGCCGTCATCGCCGATGGATACGCCATCGGCCTTCTCCGGCAGATGCGTCGCGCTCAACAGTTCCTTACCCGCGCCGATCGCTGCAATCGCCTTCAGATGCCGGAACGCTTCGAGCACGAAATGGCGCGCATCGCCCGATTGCGCGAGCGTCTTCGCCCCCTGCTCGCCGCCCACCACCACGACGCCGTCGAACATGATCGACGGCATGCCGGAGATGGTCGCATCGGGATTCATGCCGTCGATGGGCGCGAGTGTCGGCGCGATCACCAACGGCGTCGCGCCTTCCGCCTTCAGCGCGGCCTGCACGCTTTTGATCGTCGCGCCATCGCTGCCCGGCGCGGCGAGCACCGCGACCTTGCGCGTCTTGATGCCCTTGACGCCCCGGTTCAGGAGACTCAACGCCGGCGACGGCTTCTGCTTGCCCACCGCTCGCGCGCCCTTGCCGGGCTTCGGCAAGCCGAGGCCTTCGGCGACGGTCGCAGCGAGGTCCGAATCGAAGTTCGCGAGAATCTCGTTGACGACGCGCGCGCGAATCTCGGGCTTCGTCACCTTGCCGAGTTCGAACTGATACGCGAGCGCGATATGCTCCTTCTCGACATCGCTCATGCTCTGATAAAAGAGCGCAGCCTGCGAGAAGTGATCGGCAAACGACTCGCTGCGCACGCGGATCTTCGTACCTTCCATCGGCTCCGCATAGCTTTCGAAGCCGCCATCCGTTGCAGCAGGATCCGTCTCCCTGGGCCACGCGTCGTTCAGCGAGTTCGGCTCATATGAAGCCTGGCCGACGTTGATGGTCTGTCTGTGCATGCCGTCGCGCTGATTGTTCACGTTCGGGCTGATGGGACGATTGATCGGAATCTCATGGAAGTTCGGCCCGCCGAGCCGGCTGATCTGCGTATCGGTGTACGAGAACAGACGACCTTGCAGCAGCGGATCGTTCGTGAAGTCGATGCCCGGTACCACGTGTCCGGGGTGGAAAGCCACCTGCTCCGTTTCGGCGAAGAAGTTGTCGGGATTGCGGTTCAACGTCATCTTGCCGATGATCTTCACGGGCACGATTTCCTCGGGTACGAGCTTGGTCGGATCGAGCAGATCGAAGCCGAACGAATCCTGATCCTTCTCTTCAATGATCTGCACGCCGAGTTCGAACTCAGGGTAGTCACCGCGTTCGATCGCTTCCCACAGGTCTCGGCGATGGAAATCGGGATCCTTGCCCGCGAGTTTCTGCGCTTCGTCCCACAACACCGAATACGAGCCGAGCACGGGCCGCCAGTGAAGCTTCACGAGACGCATGGCGCCTTTCGCGTTGATGAAGCGGAACGTGTGGATGCCGAAGCCTTCCATCGTTCGCAGGCTGCGCGGAATCGCGCGATCCGACATCGTCCACAGCACCATGTGCGCGGACTCGGGCACGAGCGACACGAAGTCCCAGAACGTGTCGTGCGCGGAGCCGCCCGTCGGCATTTCGTTCGGCGCTTCGGGCTTCACGGCATGCACGAAGTCGGGAAACTTGATCGCATCCTGAATGAAGAACACGGGCATGTTGTTACCGACCAGATCGTAATTGCCTTCGGACGTGTAGAACTTCGTTGCGAAGCCACGCACGTCGCGGACGGTATCGGCCGAACCGCGCGGACCTTGCACGGTGGAAAAACGCACATACACGGGCGTCTGCACCGAAGGGTCCTGCAAAAAGGCCGCTTTCGTGCATTCGGCCATCGACTCGTACACCTGAAACACGCCATGCGCCGCCGAGCCACGCGCATGGACGATGCGCTCGGGAATGCGCTCATGATCGAAGTGCGTGATTTTTTCACGCATGATGAAATCTTCGAGCAACGACGGACCGCGCGGCCCCGCGCGCAACGTGTTCTGGTTGTCGGCGATTTTCACGCCCTGATTCGTGCGCAGTGCTTCGTTTTTCGGCCGCGCGCGCGAACCTTCGAGATCCTTCGATTTGAGATCTTCCGCCGGCGCGGAAGACGACGGATTGCGCTGCTTGCTTGCCATCGGTAGGGCTCCTTTGTTTGAGGAATGGCGCGCGACGTATCGAGCGTACGCGGCCTGCATCGTCGATGGACGGTGCAAGCAGTGTTCCTGGCGCTCAGCCAGGCAAGTGTCCTGGGGAGCGGCACAGGGTTTGCGCAAAGAAAGACACGGGTGGGTCGAAAGCATCGACTCGCCGACTGGTGAAGATTCAACCATCTCCTGGAGGTTCGACCATGAAAAGCACGACGAAAAAGGTACTCGCCACTGCCCTCGTGATGGCTCTGTCCGGTGGTGTCTACGCTCAGGGTGCAGGTGCAGGCGGAGGCGCGGGCGGTAACGGCGCAGGCGGCAGTTCGTCCGGCAACGGCGTCGGTGCGGGCGGCGGCAACACGGGCGGCGCAGGCGGCGTAGCGACGCCGGGCGCCAACATGAACCGCATGCCGCGCGGCAGCACGAACGACAGCGGCTACGGCACGCCTGGCACGACGGGAACGGGCGGCGGCGCGGGCACGGGCACGGGCGCGACGCCGAACAGCATGAGCCGCTCGTACAACGGTAACAACGGTACGACGCAGCAACGCGGCACGATGCAGCAGAACGGCACGATGCAGCCTGGCACCAACCAGGGCGGCCAGTGACGCTGCGTGACGGGCTCGTAACTTCGTAAGAGTGCGTTCTCATGCAGGCGCCCCGGCGTTCATCGGACGCCGGGGCGTTTTGCATTCCTGGTCAATAATGCGTCAACGCGAACTTCCAGCCCGTTGCGCAAGTCCATCGATGCACAGGCCAACACCTTACCGACACCGCCTGATTCCCGCGCAGACAGCCCGGAGACAAACGTGAGCCAACAGACGGACCTGATCGTCGCGCGTCCCGAAGGTTTGTACTGCCCGCAAGGCGACTTCCATATCGATCCGTGGCAACCCGTCGAGCGCGCCGTGATCACACACGCTCATGCCGATCACGCGCGCTTCGGGCATCGCCGCTACCTGGCCGCCGAGCCCGGCGCGCTCGTGCTGCAATCGCGGCTGCCGGGCATCAATCTGCAAACACTGGAATACGGCGAGCGCATCGCGATCAACGGCGTCGACGTGTCGCTGCATCCGGCGGGACATGTGCTCGGTTCGGCGCAAGTACGCGTCGAATATCGCGGCGAAGTATGGGTCGCATCCGGCGACTACAAGCTCGACCCCGATCCCACCTGCGCGCCGTTCGAGCCCGTGCGCTGTCACACCTTCATCACCGAATCGACCTTCGGCCTGCCCATCTACCGCTGGGATGCGCCGCAAACCGTGTTCGACGACATCGACAGCTGGTGGCGCCATAACGCGGCAACGGGCCGCGCTTCCGTGCTGTTCTGCTATTCGTTCGGCAAGGCGCAGCACATACTCGCGGGCGTCGATGCGGGCATCGGGCCGATCTTCTGTCACGGCGCCGTCGAACCGCTGAATCGCGCGTATCGTGCGGCGGGTGTCGCGCTGCCGCCCGTGCAACTGGTGAGCGACATTCCCGCAAAGAACAAGGAGGCCTTCCGGCAAGCACTCGTGATCGCGCCGCCCTCGGCGCAAGGCAGCGCGTGGCTGCGGCGCTTCGGCGACTTCAGCGACGCGTTCGCCTCGGGCTGGATGCGCTTGCGCGGCACGCGCCGGCGACGCGGCGTCGATCGCGGCTTCGTGTTGTCCGATCATGCGGACTGGCCCGGATTGCAAACGGCCATCGCCGCGACGGGCGCGCAGCGTGTGATCGTCACGCACGGCCAGGTCGAGCCGATGGTGCGCTGGCTGCGCGAACAGGGACTCGAAGCAGGTGCTTTCGCCACCGAGTATGGCGACGACGCGATCGAAGCCGATGCGGCGGCGCCCGAAACATCATGAAGCGCTTTGCCACGCTCTACACGGCACTCGACGCGACCACGTCGACGCGCGACAAGCTCGACGCGCTGATCGCCTACTTCCATGCCGCGCCACCCGAAGACGCGGCGTGGGCGTCGTATTTTCTGGCCGGCGGCAAGCCGCGCCAGTCGGTGCCCACACGCCTGCTTACCGAGATCGCGCGTACCCGCGCGGGTCTGCCCGAGTGGCTGTTCGAAGAGTCGTATCAGGCCGTCGGCGATCTCGCGGAGACCATCGCGCATGTGCTGCCGCCCGCCGCGCGCACGTCGGAGCTGGGGCTCACGCAATGGATCGAAGAACGCATCCTGACGCTTCGCGGCGCATCGCCGGACACACTGCGCGAGCGTCTCGTCGCGTACTGGGACGAACTCGACTGGAGCGGCCGCTTTCTGTTCACGAAGCTGATCGGCGGCGGCTTTCGCGTGGGTGTCGCACGGCAGCTCGTGGTGCGCGCGCTCGCCGATGTCGCGGGCGTCGACCACAAGCTGATCGCGCAGCGCATGGTCGGCTGGACGGATTCGAGCCAGCCGCCCGACGCCGCGCGTTATCTGCGCCTCATCGCACCCGCGCCTTCCGACGATGCAAACGGCGATGCTGAAGCCGCGCTCGCTCGTCACGAGAGCGAGCGCGGCCTGCCCTATCCGTTCTTTCTCGCGCATCCGCTGCAAGCCGATCCGGCGACACTCGGCGAGCCGTCGTCGTGGCTCGCCGAATGGAAGTGGGACGGCATACGCGCGCAAGTGGTGAAGCGCGATGGCCGCGTGTGGGTGTGGTCGCGCGGCGAAGATCTGATCACGGACCGCTTTCCCGAAGTCGTCGCGTTGGGCGAAGCGCTGCCGGACGGTCATGTGCTCGACGGCGAAATTCTCGCGTGGGAACCCGACGCGCTCGCGCCACTGCCGTTCGCACGGTTGCAACCGCGCATCACGCGCAAGTCGCTGACAAAGCGCGTGCTCGCCGAATCGCCCGCCACGTTTCTCGCGTACGATCTGCTCGAAGCACGCGGCGACGATCTGCGCATGCAGCCGCTGCAAGAACGGCGTGCGAGGCTCGACATGCTTGGCGCGACGCTCGCCGGTACGCTCGCGAAAGATCTGCTGCGCGTGTCGCCGCTCGTCGACGCACACGACTGGGATGCACTCGCCGCGCTGCGCGGTGAAAGCCGCGCACGCGGCGTCGAAGGCCTGATGCTCAAGGAACGCGCGTCGATGTATGGCGTCGGACGCACAAAAGCGGCGGGCACGTGGTGGAAATGGAAGATCGATCCGTTTGCGATCGATGCCGTGCTGATCTACGCGCAACGCGGCCACGGCCGGCGCGCGAGCCTCTACACCGATTTCACGTTCGCCGTGTGGGACGAAGCGGACGGCGTACGCACGCTCGTGCCCTTCGCGAAGGCCTATTCGGGCCTGACAGATGACGAGATGCGCGAGGTCGACGCGATCGTGCGCAAGACGACCGTCGAAAAGTTCGGCCCTGTACGCAGCGTCACGCCGACGCTCGTGTTCGAGATCGGCTTCGAAGGGATTCAGTCGAGCCCTCGCCACAAATCCGGCGTGGCCGTGCGCTTTCCGCGCATGCTGCGCTGGCGCACAGACAAGCATATCGACGACGCCGACACGCTGGCGACACTCAAGGGCTTCATCGACGAACGCGCACGCTGATGTCACCTTCTTTGTGCATTCTAGCCAACGGTGTCAAAATATCGCTTTGAGCATTTCCCGACCGAGGCAAAAACATGGCTGGAGTTCGTCAGTTCAATGAAGACGACGCCTTCGCGCAAGCGCTGGACGTATTCTGGCGCAAGGGCTTTCGCGCGACGTCGATGCTGGATCTCGCGGAGGCGACGGGCGTCCAGCGCGGCTCGCTGTACAACGCATATGGCGACAAGGAAGAGATCTTCATGCGCGTGTTCGACCGCTATGCGCAGCGCTTCATCGCGGACGCACGCAAAGCGCTCGACAAGCCCGATCTGCACGATGCACTGACCTCGTTCTTCACGTTCGCGATCCGTTCGATCACGCAGGGCACGCCCACGCGCGGCTGCCTGTCGACGAAAACGGCCGTCGAGATCGATCCGGACTCGCCGCGTCCGCGCGAAGCGTTGCAGGCCATGCTCGATGCGCTCGAAGGGGCCGTGCTCGCCGTGCTCGACACCAAGGAAGCGCGCGCACAACTGACGCTGCCGCCGCAGCAGGCCGCGAATCTGATCGTCACGACCACGCGCGGCATCGCGGTGATGGAGCGCGTGTACGGCGATCCAAAGAAGCTGAAGCAGACCGCATTTGCGCTCGTCGATGCGCTGGTGCGCAAGCACTGATCAACTCAGCCTTGCAACCGTTCTCGATGCGTCAATCGATTCGCGTCGCGCGGTAGGCGTACGTGACATACGGCACGGTCACGACATCGCGCGATGCAAGCGCCGGCTCCGATGCAATCAGCGCACGCACGTCGCGCTCGACTTCAGCCCATGCTTCGGGCGGCAACGCGAGAATGAAGCTCGTCGAATGGACGCGCGTCACGATCACATCTTCGACGGCACCCGTATGTCCATGCGGCATGTGTCGCTCTTCCAGCGCACTGAAACCTTCGGCGGGAAAAGCATGGCGCCACTCGCCCGTGTGATAGCGCGGCGCGTCGCCTTCACGCGCATTGACGATGGCATCGAGTTGCGCCACCCACGGCACGCGCGCATCGCGCACGTTCCAGACGAGCCCGAGATGTCCTCCCGGTTTCAGCACGCGCCGGATTTCAGCGAGCGCTTCGCGCGATGCGAACCAGTGAAACGACTGTGCGCAGAGCACGGCATCGACGGATGCATCGCCCAAGGGCAATTGCTGCGCCGTGCCTTCGCGCACGTCGACCTGCGGCAGCGCCGCTTTGAGCTTCTCGCGCATCTGCGCAACGGGTTCGATCGCGATCACTTGCGCGCCCGTTTCGACGAGGCGCGGCGTGAACTTGCCCGTGCCTGCGCCGAGATCGACGGCGACTTTGGCGGCCCCGAGCGCCAGATCGTTTTCCAGCCAGTCTGCCAGTTCCGGCGGATAGTCGGGCCGCCCTTTCACATAGGTGTCGGCGCCCTTCGTATAGCCTTCGGACGCGGCGTGGTGAACATGGGGTGTGTCTTGATTCATGGCGGTGATCCGGCGTATAGAAGATGATCATTGTGAACGATCCATTTACACGCGAGCAATTGACCAGCGCTCGATAATCCGTGACGCACTGCCGCATCACGTTCATGCGAGGAATGGGCATCGCTCTTGCGTGACTGTCACGCGCGCGATCGCAGCGCGATAATGGTTCTCACGCTTCAGCGCATTTGAAGCGCATGGAGATCGGCGATGCAAGGCAGCCAGCTCACCGTGTTCGCGGCCACCACCGGCCCGCGCAAGCATCATCAGACAACAGTCGGCTGGATCCTCGACGAAGCGCGCCAGGCGGGCATTCAGGGTGCAACGGTGGTCGAGGTCAGCGAATGCATCGACGTGCACGGCAAATATCACGCGGCGCGCTTCGTCGAACTCGCCGATCAGCCCGTCGCCATCACGCTCGCAGGAGAAGACGCCCGCGTGGATGCGCTGCTCGACCGTCTGCGGCAAGGCAACGTGCCGCTCTTCTATACCCGCTGCGCAGTCGAATACGAGGTGCTGGGCAGCGGCGTTCCATGAAAGCGCGTAATCTGCTTGAGATCTGACACACACGCTTATCGACACGCGCACCCGTTGCAGTGCAACGCGAATCCGGGCGACAGGAGAAACGCGATGAAAACAGAGCCACGACTCTTGCATGATGTCGGACTGTTCGATGCCGTGTTCGCTTGCATTCACGACAAGGATCCATCCGTGCGCGCAGGCACGATGTTCGGCTGCCCGGCTGCCTTCGTCGATTCGCAGCTCGCGTTTTGCGTGTACGGCAGCGGAATCGGCATCAAGCTGCCTGCGGAACGCGCAGCGATGCTGGTGGACGCCGGCCGTGCGTTCGCCTTTCAGCCGTATGGCCGCTCCGCGATGCGCGAGTGGGTCGAGATTCGCATACCGCGCGAGCGGGTCGGCGAAATCGCTTCCGTGCTGATCGAAGCGGTCGACTATGCGCGGCATCATGTGAGCCATGTGGGCGGCAAGGTTCCGTCTGCTGCGGCTTCGCACGCGCAGCGCCGATGAGCGATGCGATGAACGGCTGTCAATTGACCTTCTTCACCGAGCGCAGCCGCAAGCACGGTCATCAGACCGTGTGCGAATGGCTGCTGCACGAGGCACGCGCGCTCGGCATACGGGGCGCGACTGTCGTCAACTGCGCGCAGGGCGTCGGCCATGCGGGCGCACACCATGCAGCGCATGCGCTCTCGCTCAGCGACCAGCCGCAACAGATCATCCTCGCCACGACAGATGACGAAGCGGACCGTCTGCTCGACATCGTGCGCGCGGCGAACGTTCATGTGTTCTTCACGCGCGTGCCCGTGGAATTCGGCTGGATCGGCGACGATGCAGCCGCCGGTCCGCCGAAGCATCACGGTCTTTTCAGGCGCCACTCGAGCTGACGCTGCACGCCGGGGCCTGCGCGATTCGCGGCGCTGCTGCGCGCGATCGGACTCGTGCGGACAGGCTCGCGCGTGAGCCGATGGCAGCTGGCGTGCCGTGTTCCAAGTGCCGTTGTAATCACAACGTCATGGCATTTCGCGTACGGGCTATGCAATAATCAACGCTCACTTACATCGCTCGCCGCCCGTGCTGCTTGCCATCAAGGCTTTTATCGCTCCTGTCATCGTCGCCTGCGCGATGTTCATGGAGAGCGTCGATGCGAATGTCATCGTCACTGCGCTGCCCGAGATGGCGCGCGCCTTCGGCCGGGATCCCGTCACGCTGAAAATCGCCGTCACCAGTTACGTGCTGGGGCTCGGCGTGTTCATTCCCGTTTGCGGATGGCTGGCCGACCGTTTCGGCGCGCGTTCGGTGTTCCGCACGGCGATCGGCATTTTCGTGGTTGGCTCGCTGCTGTGCGCGGCGTCGACGTCGCTCGCCACCTTCACCGTCGCGCGCTTCATTCAGGGCGTGGGCGGCGCGATGATGGTGCCCGTTGGACGCATCATCATTTTCCGCGTGGTGGAGCGCTCGGAGTACGTGCGCGCGATGAACTACCTGAGCGTGCCGGCGATGCTCGGGCCCGCGGCTGGGCCGCTGCTCGGCGGCTTCATCACGACGTATCTGCACTGGCGGCTGATTTTCTTCATCAACATTCCCGTCGGCATTCTCGGCATCTGGCTCACGAACAAGTACATCAAGAACACGCGCGAGCCGCATCCCGGTCCGCTCGACTGGACGGGCTTCGTTTTGTCGGCGGGTGGTGCCTCGCTGTTTCTGCTGGGGCTGTCGCTCACCGACGGCGAACTCGTGACGGTCACGACAGCGACGGTGATGACGCTGGTTGGCGCGGTGATGCTCGGCGTTTATGTGCTGTATGCGCGGCGCGTCGAGCGTCCTTTGCTCGACTTGCGGTTCTTCCGCGTGCCGACGTTTCAGGCGAGCGTGCTGGGTGGCTCGCTGTTTCGCATCGGGCTGGGCGCCGTGCCGTTTCTGCTGCCGCTGGTGCTGCAGGAAGGGCTTGGCATGAGCGCGTTCGAGTCGGGGCTGATCACGTGCGCGTCGGCGTTTGGCGGCATGTTCATGCGCACGATGGCCGCGACCGTGTTGCGGCGCTGGGGCTTTCGCACGGTGCTGATGTACAACGCGGCGTATTCGGGCATTGCGATTGCCGCGTGCGGCGGGTTCTTTCCGGGCACGCCGACGTGGCTGATCTGGGTCATCGTGTTGCTGGGCGGCTTCTTTCCGGCTTTGCAATTCACGAGTCTCAACTCGATGACTTATGCGGAGATCGAAAGCCGCGACGTGGGGCGTGCGACGAGTCTCGGCAGTGTCGTGCAACAGATTTCGCTGGGGCTCGGGGTGACGGTTGCGGGGATCGTGCTTTCCATCACGCGGGCGTTGCATGGGCATGCGGCTTTGCAGTGGTCGGATTTCTGGCCCGCCTTCGTGGTTGTCGGGTTGTGTTCGGTTGCTTCTATTCCTGTTACCAGGCGGTTGGCGGCTAACGCCGGGGATGAGATTGTCAGGGGGAAGCGGGAAGTCACGACTAAGGCGTCGTAGTAGCTGGTTTTTTTATGCGCCTGTGCGGCGCGGGCGTTTGCGATTTTTACGCCTGGCGCTGGAGTCTGCGTTATGCCTTTCTTTCTCGCTGGCATCCGCGGTTTGCTTCTGGTTTGCTGGTGTTGCCCCTGTGCGGGGCGGCACTTACTTTCTTTGCCGCCGCAAAGAAAGTAAGCAAAGAAAGCGGGCTAACACCGCCAGTGCTACTTGTTGCCTGCGGGCCCCCGGCAGTTCTTACGCTCCAGGCGGCAACGCACTTGTTTTCGCGCGTTGCCAGCGTGCTAACTCACGCATCACCCGCTTCACACTCCCGCGTCACGGGCCACGTTACCAGATATCCACGGCCGCCCAGGTGGCAAACTGTGTGTAGGCTGTCGCGATCGAAATGCACCACTCCGGACTGAAAACCCGGATCGGTGTCGTAGGATCGCGAACGCGTAAGGTGCGACAAGCTACACACAGTTTGCCACCTGGGCGGCGCAGACGAGTCGCTGCCGCGGGCTGCCTGCGGGTGATGGAAGTAGGTGATGCGCCTGCTCAAGGCGCTGGCAACGGGTGCAAAACAAGGTGTTGCCGTGTGGAGTGCGGGACCCGTTGGGGACCCGCAGGCAAGTACAAAAGCTAGCGGTGTGAGCGGCTTTCTTTTGCCTACTTTTCTTTGCCGCTGCAAAGAAAAGTAGGTGCCGCCCCGCACAGGGGCAACACCAGCAAACCAGAAGCAAATCGCGGATGCCAGCGAAAAAAAAGCCGCCCGCCAGCAAAAAAAACCAGAATGGCCACTGCGTCGCAGACAAAAAAAACAGGCAGCGCCAACAGCACCTCAACGGCCCAGCGAAGCCTTCAAAACCTCAGCCATCCGCTCAATCGCAAGAACATACCCTTGCGTCCCGCATCCACAGATAACCCCTTCCGCGACAGCGGACACATACGAGTGATGCCGAAACGCCTCACGCTTATGAATGTTCGAGATATGCACTTCAATGATTGGCTTCTCGATAGCCGACAACGCATCCGCAATCGCCACCGACGTATGCGTATAAGCCGCAGGATTGAACACGATCCCCTGCTGCGTCGTGCGCGCTTCGTGAATCCAGTCGATCAGCTCATGCTCGGCGTTCGACTGCCGAAAGTCGATCACGAGATCGAGCCGCTCGCCCGCCTCGCGGCAGCGGCGCGCAACATCGTCGAGCGTTTCCGCACCGTAGATGGTCGGCTCTCGCGTGCCAAGCAGGTTCAGATTGGGCCCGTTAAGGACCAGCACCGAAGCAAAACTCATGACCAAACACTCCACATAGTGACCCGTGTCGCACGAAGGCAAAGGCTTCCCCACGCACCTCGCGCGACGTCATCCGAAGTCTGCACGCCATCACAGCACCCGTCTTTTGGGGTTTTCACTTAATTTGTACGATCTAGTTAGTTTTATTTTCAAGTCATGCTCAAGCGTATCTGCCAGAATTTCTCTACCCAGCCTAGGATCAAAACGTAACCAAATAGTACAAACTGAATTGTCGACACGCCCACGAAACCATGCACACCCGCGGGGCCACGCAGGCCGCCAACACCCCATCTGCACGCGAAAAACCGGGCATAACGCTTGCGCCGATATAATTTCCGGAATCTTTTGCGGCTTTGCAGCGCGCCAGGGCCCCCGTCATTCGACGCCCGCGCGCAGCCGCCAACGAGAAGGAGACTTATGAGGAAGCTAGCCGTTACCCTGTCCGTTCCGCTTTTGCTCGGCGCCTGCGCGCAATATCAGGCGTCGCACAACCCCGATGCCGGCGATCCGATGAAGGACAACATGACGAGTCGCCCCGTCAGCGACGTCATCCAGTGCATGACGCAGGCCGCGGCCAAACACGACACGCCCGTCAAGGCCACGCCGATTCCCCAAGGCCAGATGCTCGACTTCGGCGACTCCAATATCGTCAAGATCCGCGCCGACAACGGCGGCACCACGTTCCGCTACTACGCCGGCAAACGCAATACGTCGAACCTGTGGATCGAGGGCGCCAGCAAGGAATGCGCGCCCGGATAAGGCGGCCGGAAGCGGCCTGGGACGCCCTGAGCCAGCTCGATCCCGTCTGAACCGCTCGGCGGCGTAACTGCATGTAACAAGTTTTACGCCTGCCGAAGGCGGCTGCGCGGAAGGTTTAAGAATCGTTTAAGTCTTGCTCGTCACGATTCGTCTTTGACACTGACCTGCGTTCTGCCCAAGGTGCCAAGGATGGACTACCACAAAGACCGAAACGACCTCATGAAGCGCATCGCAGCCGGTTCGCCCGCCGCATCTGCGCAGGCCGCCGCCACCAAGGCCGCGCCGAAGAAGACGAACCTGTTGCGCCGGCTCCTGAGCCCGCATGAAATCGCGACGCTGCTGCTCCTGCTGCACGCGCCGATGGCCGCGTTCGCCAAACCGGAAATTCCAACGCTGCAGGAAGCCGGTCTCGTCGAAACCGTCGCCACGGATGCCGGCGAATCACACATTCGTCTGACGCCCGAAGGCAACGCGATTCTGCGCGGACTCGGCGTCAAGTAAGCCATCGTTCGCGGCGATGCGTTGCGGACTCACGCCTGCCATACGGCGTACCCTGCTTCGCGCAAGCCGATCGCCAGCTCGACTTCCATGTCGCGCGCGCCCTCGTAAGGCATCGGATTGAACACCTCGTACAGTTCCGGCATCAGCCGCAAACCAAAGTCGCGCACATAGCGATTCGACTGGATGCCCGCCTTGTGCCGGTCGAAGCGCAAATCCGGATCCAGGCCGGTCATCCCCACATACACGCACGGACGTTCGAACCGATACTCGGGATTCGCGTGGCGAAACCGCGCCACGTTCCAGACGGTATCGTCGAGTGCGACCACGTACACGTAGTAGCGAAGTTTTCCGCGGCGAGCAGGCATCGTTATCCGGCGAAACGGCCCATTAGCTGCGCGACGTGCCGTGCAACAGCATCCGGTATTCAGTCGGCGTCACGCCGACGGTCGCCTTGAACTGCCGCGTGAACGCGCTGTGATCCGTGTAGCCGCACAGCGCGGCCACGTCGGTGACCTTGTCGTGCGACACGAGCAATGCCGTGGCCGCATCGAGCCGCGTCTTCAGCAACACCTGGCGCGGCGTCAGATGAAACACCTTGTGGAAGTAGCGTTCAAGCTGCGCCACCGACATATCGGCCATCGCGGCAAGCTGCTTGAGATTGAGCGGCTGCACGTAGTTCTCTTGCAGATACTGGACGACCGTCGCGAGCCGGCTGTACGCCGGGTGGCTGCTTTCGTCGGCGCGCAGATCGCGCGAAATGCCCGCCAGCCCGACGACGCGCCCCGTCGCATCGCGCAACGGCTGCTTGCAGGTCAGACACCAGCCGGGCTGCCGGCCCGGATACAGATGCAATTCCAGCTGATCGACCATCTGGTTGCCGACGTGGATCACCGCCTTGTCCTGCGCCGTGTAGATGCGGCCGAAGCGACTCGGAAACACGTCCTCGGCCGTCTTGCCGAGCAGCTTTTCCTTCTCCTTGAACCCGCAGCGCGACACGAGCGTGCGATTGACGAGTGCATAGCGCGCCTGCGCGTCCTTCACGAAGAACACGATGTCGGGCATCGCGTCGAACACCGGTTCGAGCAGCGCGAAATGCGACAGCATGCCGGCCAGCGAGGCCTCACCCGGATCGAGCGTGTCGAGCGCAGAAGCGAACGTGTTCATCGTGCGGGTTCCATGCATGGACTGCGAGGACGTGGAGGTGGCCGCCGCGGACATTCGCGCGGCTGATCGATTATAGGGCGGCGCGGCGCGGGTTAAAAAATCGCGAGCGGATGTGTTCGGAGGTGCGTGCAATCGGTCAACGTGAGTCTTCGTCCGAATCCGCGGCGAGTATCAGCGTGCCGATCTGTACAGGATGAATCGGCGGACGAACCTGCGCCACGTCCCAGCCGAACAGCGCCTGCGCCGCGCCGCCGCAGATACGCCCCTGACACGCGCCCATTCCGCAGCGCGTGTGCAGTTTCGCATCGCGCCAGTTTCGCTGCGCGCGGACCTCGCCGATCGACACGTCTTCGCAACGACACAGCAGCGTGTCGTCGGCGGGCAGTTGCAGTGCGGCGCCGCGCAACGCGAATGCCGCATCGACGCGCGCCGCGAAACGTTGCCAGCGCGCACGTTGACGCAGCAGCGTCTCGCCGGGTTGGCCGCCGATCGCGCGAAGGCCCGCGATCCGCCCTTCCACCCGCGCGCGTTCCATGCCGCCGACGCCCGTGCATTCGCCTGCCGCGAATACGTTGGCGACGGAGGTGCGTTGCGCGTCGTCGACGGCGATCGCGCCGTCCTCGCGCGTCGCGCAACCCAGTGCACGAGCGAGCGTCGTATTCGGCACGAGGCCGTAGCCGCACGCGATGCGGTCGCAATCGATGGTCTCGATGCGACCGCCGTCGCGTTCGACGATCGCCCGTTCGACGCGCCCGCTGCCCTGCGCCGCGCGCACGACACTCGATGTCAGGTAGCGGAACCCCGTCAAGCCGCGCGTCAATTGCGCGGCTTGCAGGAGCTTCGCAGGCGTGGCCGCGAGCGAGATGCCGAAGCGCATCACCGCGCCGAACTTCGCCTGCTCGACGACGGCGACCACCTGCGCGCCTGCGGCCCGCGCGGTCGCGAGCGAAGCGAACAGCAACGGACCGCTGCCCGCGATCACGATGCGTTCGCCGCGCACGGGCACGCCGCCCTTGATCAGCGCCTGCAGACCGCCCGCGCCCGTCACGCCGGGCAGCGTCCATCCCGAGAACGGCAATAGCCGTTCGCGCGCGCCCGTCGCGAGAATCAGGCGGTCGTAGCCGATGCACGCGCCGCCATACTCCGTCGATTCGATGAGCAACCGTCCTCCATCGAGCGGCGCGACGATACGCGCGCCGCACGTGAGCGTCACGTTGCCGCGGCCGGCGATGCGATGCAGCAGCGAAGACAGATCCTCCGATGGCGGATGCGCCGGGCCGTTGCGCCACACCTGGCCGCCCGCGCGCGGATTGTCGTCGAGCACGGCGACCCGCGCGCCCGCCTGCGCGGCTTCGTATGCGGCAGCGAGTCCCGCCGGTCCCGCGCCCACGACCACGACGTCGAAATGCTGATCGTTCATCGCAACCTCGTCGTTTGCACGTGCTGGCCGTCGCGACACAAGGTCTGACACGCGAGCACATGCGCGCGTCCGTCGACGGTGACGCGGCATTCCTGGCACACGCCCATGCCGCACAGCGGCGCGCGCGGCTCGCCGCTCACGGAAGTGCGCGTGCCGGATGACATCGCACCGCATATCGCGAGCGCGGCGGCGATGGTCGCGCCCGGTTCGACTTCGACGGCTTGACCGTCGATCGTCAGGCGAAGTCGTAACGGAAGCGCGTCAGGCATGACAGGCTCCGAATTCGAAGCGTGCGGGGAGAAAAGGATCGATAGCGATGGCGGCCGCCGTCCGCGTGATCTGCGCGGCCAACAACTGCGCGGTGCCGAGCGACGTCGTCACGCCAAGCCCTTCATGACCGACGGCGAGCCACACGCCAGGTGCCGCGTCGCCTGCGGGGCCGATCAGCGGCATGCCATCGGGCGATGCCGCGCGAAAGCCCGTCCATGCGCGAATGCCATTGAGCGCCGGCAACTCGGGCAGGTAGCGCGCCGCGCGTTGCAGCATGCGGGCGAGCACGGGCATGTCAACGGAGGAATCGGTCGTGTCGAACTGGCGCGACGAACCGATCAGCAGTTGCCCCGTCGGCCGAGGTTGCGCATTGAACGCGACGGATGTGCCCGTCGCGTGATGCGCGCTCTTGATGTAGCCGAGTTCGAGGAGTTGATGACGAACAAAACCCGGATAGCGATCGGTGATCAGCAGGTGGCCTTTTTTCGGTTGCAAGGGCAGGCCTTGCACCAGTTCGCGCGCCTGCAATCCGTTCGCGACGACGACATGCGCGCCGCCGATCCGCTCGCCATTCGACAGCGTGACCCGGTGTGCATCGACACTCGCCACGTAGGTATCGGGCCGCACATCGATGCGAGCGGCGCCCGGAGACTGCGTGAGCAGCCATTGCGCAACGGACGGCGCGTACACGATGCTGTCGTGTTCGATGAGCAAACCACCCGCCATGCCCGGCGCAAGGGACGGCTCGCCTTCATACAGCGCGCGCTCGTCCAGCAGTTCCGCCGCTACGCCTTGCGCGACGAACGCCGCCTGCATCGAGCGCGCGGCGTCGAGTTCTTCGGCGTCGGCGGCGACCCAGAGTGTGCCGCAACGCGAAAAGGCATCGCGCGTTCCAAGCTGCGGCGCCAGTTCGAGCCACAGATCGCGCGAATAGCGGCTCAACGCGAATTCCGCGGGAGAGTCGTTCATCACGACGATATGCCCCATGCCCGCGGCCGTCGCGCCGCCGCCGATCCCGCGCGCCTCCAGCACCGTCACGCTCAGCCCGCGCGCCGCCAGTTCCGCCGCGCACGCCGCGCCGACGATGCCCGCGCCGACGATCACGACATCGGCCGTCATACCCGCCGTCATACCGTTCTGATGCCCCACGCGAACGGGTCGCGCTCGTCGAAGCACAGGCGGCTTTCGGCCATGATGTGCGCGTGCCCGGTAATGGTCGGAATCACGGTCGCAACGCCGTCCTGCGTGCCGCCCTCGGCATAGCTCGCCTCGAACACGCTGCCGATGATGCTCTCTTGACGCCACACCTTGCCGGCTGCAAGCTTGCCGTCGGCGGCGAGGCACGCGACCTTCGCGCTCGTGCCCGTGCCGCACGGCGAGCGGTCGTACGCGTTGCCTGGGCACAGCACGAAGCTGCGGCTGTCGAGGCCCGCGCGCGAACCCGGACCGAACAGTTCGATGTGGTCGATCGGCGCGCCGTGCGCACCCGTGATGCCCGCTGCGATCAGCGCATCGCGAATCGCCGAACTGAACTGCGTGAGTTCCGCGATGTTCGATGCCTCCAGCGAGCGCCCGTGCTCCGCCACGAGGAAGAACCAGTTGCCGCCCCACGAAATATCGCCCTTCAACGCGCCGAAGCCCGGGACGTCGACCGTCACGTCCTTGCGATGCCGGTACGCGGGCACGTTGCGCACCGACACGCTGAGGTCGTCGTTGAGCGTCGCCTCTACGATACCCACTGGCGTATCGATCAGATGGCGGCCCGGACCGATCCGTCCCATATGCGCGAGCGATACGACGAGACCGATGGTCCCGTGTCCGCACATGCCCAGATAGCCGACGTTGTTGAAGAAAATCACGCCCGCCGCGCATTCCTTGCGATCCGGCTCGCACAGCAGCGCACCGACGACCACATCGGACCCGCGCGGCTCGGTGACGATGCCCGCGCGCCAGTCGTCGAAGCGCGTGCGAAACACGTCGAGCCGCTGCGAGAGCGTACCGCCGCCCAGTTCGGGGCCACCGGACACGACGAGGCGGGTAGGTTCACCGCCCGTGTGCGAATCGATCACGTTCAAGGTTTTCATGCTGCTCATGGTAGGAACGCGGCGTCACACAGTCTTGAAGTGGCTGCGCGTGGATTGTGACGATTTCGGCATAGTCGCGTCGATGCGGGCGCGCTATGTTTCCACGCTGGCTTCAGGCCGGCTGCCTAATTCACAATGTCCGGCCGCATCAGGCGCGAGCGCGGCATCGGAGCCGTGAACTTCATGCACTTCACGCTGCATGAATCAACTCGTGAACACCGAAAGCATCGTGAATCAGGGATTCCCCTTGCACAGACACTATGCCGAAATCGTCACGCGAAACGCGCGATTCGCGCAAGACACCCGAATATTCCCTGCTTACACTGCATCCCACTCAACACGTTCAGGAGAGCAGTCGTGGCGCATATCTGGGAAGGCGTATTGCCCGCAGTCACCACCAAGTTCAACGCGGATTTCAGCATAGATCGCGCGGCGACCGCCAAAAATATCGACGCGCAGATCGAAGCGGGCGTCGATGGCATCATCGTGTGCGGCTCGCTTGGCGAGGCGTCCACGCTGTCGCTCGATGAAAAGCTCGAAGTGCTCGACGTGGCCGTCGAGGCAGCGCGCGGCCGCGTGCCCGTGCTGCTGACGATCGCCGAAAACAGCACGCTCGACGGCTGCCGTCAGGCCGAAGCGGGTGCGAAGCGCGGCGCAGCCGGTTATATGGTGCTGCCGGGCCTGCGCTATCTGTCGGACCGCCGCGAGACGCTGAACCATTTCCGCATGGTCGCCGACGCGAGCCCGCTGCCGTTGATGATCTACAACAATCCGCTCGCGTATGGCGTCGACATGACGCCCGAGATGTTCGCCGAAATCGCCGACGAGAAGAAGATCGTCGCGATCAAGGAGTCGTGCGGCGATGTGCGTCGCGTGACGGATCTGATCAACGAAGTGGGCGACCGGTACGCGATTCTGTGCGGCGTCGACAATCTGGCGATGGAAGCGGTCCTGATGGGTGCGCACGGCTGGGTCGCGGGATTGGTCTGCGCGTTCCCGCACGAAACGGTCGCGATCTACAAGCTGCTCAAGGCGGGACGGCTCGAAGAGGCGCGCGCGATCTATCGCTGGTTTGCGCCGCTGCTCGCGCTCGATGTGTCGGCGAAACTCGTGCAGAACATCAAGCTGGCGGAAGCGATTGTCGGGCTGGGCACGGAGCCCGTGCGTCCGCCGCGTTTGCCGCTCGCGGGCGACGAACGCGAGGCCGTCGAAGCGCTGATCCGCCGGTCGATCGAGACGCGGCCGGCACTGCCGAAGCTCTGATCAGCCAGAAGTTATCTGACAGCAGGAAAAGAAAGCGGCGGCCTCGGCCGCCGCGAAACACCGCTCACGTTGCATGAGCCTGGATACCGCTGCGATCAGGCCGCCTCGGCGTGCGGCACGACAACGTTCTCATTCGAACGCAGATGCAGCAGCCGGTAACCGCTCTTGTACACGGGCTGCAGACGGAAATCGTTGTGCGGCTCGATTTGCAGCAGCAGACGCAGGCGCGACACATGGCTGTCGATCGTGCGCGTCACTTCGCGAAACTCGCGGCCCCAGACCATCGCGAAAATGTGATCGCGCGACAGCACGCGGCCGATATTCGAAAAGAACAGCGACGCCAGCCGGTACTGCGTGCCCGACAGCTGAACGGGCGCGCCGCGCAGCGTGACGAGTTGGCGACGGGTGTCGAAGTGTTAGACACAAGTCTGCAACGCACATCATCGTCAAATCAATCACTTACGGCCCATATTACCCGTCATGCGGGGGTACAAAAATGCCCAATGCTGCCCTAATGAAATCAACCACTTGCAGGGGGGTTTTGAACACGCCAGAGCGACACGGCGTCGCATGCAGGGCTCACGGACACTTCGTGACTTTGGCCTACGACGGTCGCCATAGGTGTAGCTGAACAATCCTCGACAGCGTTGACTTGATATTGGTTGTGCTTAGCGAATCGTATTGACTCAGGTTTCGCGGCGCGAATAGAATCTGTCGTCTTCACAACTGGGCTGGACCATGGACACCTACAGTGATCGTCCTTCGAACAGCTTGACTGCCTGACCGGCAGAACGTCTCGCGCCCTTCCCCGCGCCGCCGTCCTGCCCCCAAGCAGGCGGTGCCCGCCCTCGCAACACCTCTCGTGCACCCTGATTTGCGCCATTTCGGGCTGCGAATTCGCGCGTCCACATGGCACTGCACCGCGATTGCTCATTCGCGGCTGCTTGCGATTCGCGCCTGACCGTCGCACAGGGAGCCGAAATGCCGAGTGTAAAAGGTACACCGTAGGGCCATCACCGCACCCATGACGTGCGCAAAGCGAGTCGAACGCTGTCGCCGCCGATGACGCGCCCGGCCGCCGTGTACGCCGGCTTCCCACGCATTGCGTCGAGCCAGACGCACGGAGAGTCAGAATGAACTTCGCCATTCTTTAGGCACAACTGCCCCGGCAGCGGTAATGGCCGCCGCTGCGCCGTCGCAAATCCGTCAGTTGCGTAACACCTGGCGCATGCGAGCTCTCGACCAACTCTCGGAGCCTCAACTCACGTTTCCCGCCGAAGGCCCTCCCCGCTCACGGAGGCGAGACTTCCAACATTCCTAACACACATGACTGCCGACTTCATCTGGCGGCTGCTCGCCGCCTTCGCCTGCGGTGTCGCCATCGGTATCGAGCGGCAGATGCGCCAGCGCACCGCCGGGTTGCGCACCATCACGCTGGTCGCGAGTGGCGCGTGCCTGTTCGTCACGCTCGGCGTGCTAACGGGCAACGGGACTGCTGGCGTCACGCAGATCGCAGCCTACGTCGTATCCGGCGTCGGCTTCTTGGGGGGCGGCGTCATCATGCGCGACAAAGGCTCGATCCAAGGCATTAATACAGCGGCGACCCTGTGGTGCGCCGCCGCCGTCGGCGTCCTGTGCGGCTCGGGACACTTCGGTCCGGCAATCGCGGGAACCGGACTCGTGCTGATAACCAATACTCTGCTGCGCGAAGTCAGCCGGGCCATCAACTCGACCCCAGTGTCAGGTGCGGACTTGGTGCGCGAATACTTGTTGACGGTTATATGCCGCGAACAGGACGAAATCCATATCCGTACGCTGTTGTCGAACTCGATGTATTCTCAGCCGCTGTCTTTCCAGAGCTTGACCAGCCAGGATGTCCAAGGCGACCCGCCGCGTATCGAGGTCATCGCGACTGTGCGCATGCACCCGAAAGACCAGGCGAAACTGGAACTGATGGCAAGCCGGATCAGCATGGAAAAGGGCGTGTCCAGCATTAGTTGGACCGGAAAGGAGACAGAAACCGCACCCGAGTGAGGGCATAACAGAAGGGCGGTATGAGAAGAATAGAGGCGCCAGCAACAAGAGTGCATCAAGTCCAGTTGCGGGGCTCATCTGATAAAGGTAGAGAGATGCTGTCGCCGACCTCTGCTATTGAGAGGACCAACGGACCGATTTGGGTCGTCCTGAGCCGAACGCTGGGAAGGACCCGCAGGAATCGAACTTGCATTAGCCTCCTGTAAGCGTCGAATCGTTCACTCGGCATGATTCATCATCCGAGACATTGATAAATTCATTGGTTTTGGGAAAGGACAATCCAGCCATGGAAAAGAAGATTATTACCGCTACGCTGGCCGGAACTGCACTGCTTCTAGGCGCCTGTGTATACATTCCTCGACCCGGCCCGGTCGGCAACCGTGCCGTGCCTCAGCCCGCCCGAGCGGTGAACCTCGACAAATACATGGGCCGGTGGTACGAACAATTTCGCTACGAGGCTTCGTTTGAAAAGGACATGGACAACGTCACAGCTACGTACTCGCTCAACGACGACGGTACGGTCAAGGTCGTCAATCGCGGGTGCAAACCGGGCGGCGCCGGTAATTTCAGGGAATCGATCGGCAAAGCGAAAATCACAGATCCGAGAACTAATGCGAAACTGAAAGTCTCGTTCTTCGGGCCGTTCTACGGGAATTACTGGGTCCTAGACCATGGCGACGACTATGACTGGTCAATTGTCGGCGAGCCGTCAGGTCGCTACCTGTGGGTGCTGACGCGCACGCCGCACCCCGCCGCCAGCGTGCTTGCCAGTCTGGAGGCCCGCGTGAAGGAACTTGGTTACGATTGGTCGCTCGTCAGGGTGACGAACCAGAGTGGGCAGTATTGACGTCAAAGTCGCTTCGTATCGCTTGCTTCATAGCGCATAAGACGAGCGACTGGGAGGTCTCGGCGGGCGGAGACCAACGGGATTGAGCTCAGCAAACAGATCAGGCAGGAACCCCGCTTTACGGGTCCCGATTAGTGGACCGCAAGAAGGCGAAGTATGCATTCCAGTAGGCCAATCGCGTCTCCCAGACTTCGCTCAATGCATAGAAGGAATACTCCAACTCATCTCGGAGGCGTTGCGCTTGCGAGGTGTCCGAACCCTTGACGGCAAGCTCAAGGACGAGCGCACGCTGGCGAAGCAGATTTTTATATGACGCAGCGACCCTCGCCCGAGTCTCAGATTCAGCGCGGTCCTCTGGAGGGAGTGAATTCGTCTCAACTTTTCCGAGAGCTTTCGGTAACACGATAGCCTCCGCAACACCCCCTGATCGTATGCTGGCTAAATCTGACTCCGCCGTCTTGACCTGCCTCAATGGGCTCTCATAAAGCTATTGTAAATCGCAGCCGTCTTCGAGGCGTGACGTGCTGGCATGACCGACTGAACGCACGACGACGCGAGAGATCGTGTAACGAGAAGTACGACCGTTGACACGGATCAAACGTCGTGCTGCCGCCTGCCATATCGTTGATTCGCCAGGGCCGTTCAAGTCCCACCTCCCGGCTCCTGGTGTTGTGGCTGACATTGAGGTCCCCGCCGGCCGCGTAGGCTGGACACTTCGAATCCTCACGGCTGGCGGGTCTTTTTCAGATCGCAATGGATCGCAAGCGAATGTGCACCCAACGGTCCAGAACAAGGGCGAACTGACTGGAGAACCCGCCCTTGGACCGCAAGGAAATCTCCCAAGCTGGATTCGTCTGCACTCGCGGAGCGAGACTCCGCGATCCGGCATGTCCTCCCGCGATCAACAGCAAGCTGCGGGCCTGTGATCTGACGGCTATTACTCGCTGGTGAGGCTACGCGCCGAGCGGAATTGGTTTCTGTCGCTATCGCTCAGCCCGCGTCTCCCGAACTGACGACTGCCTGCACGCTGCGCAGCATATCTGCCAGATATCGCAGCAAGCCGACGATATCGCCAAGCTCCATGAGGCCAGTCCTCTTCCCGTCGCCGAACAGCAATGTGCCATCGAGCTTCTCATCGATAACGATGTTGCCATATGCGGCACGCGGGCGGTATTCATCCGGGTTGAGCCGGAACGTATTGTCGTTGAGCGCCGCATCGCGCAGACGCATCAAGAACTGCACCTCGGGGGCGCGTGAGTCCGACATCCGATGCACTTCGAAGAGATCTGCCACCGCCACGATTGCGTTTGTACTCGGAATGCGCGTCGCAAAGGCGAGGCGCTGCGCGGCGTTGCTGAACACAGGCCACTCAGGCACATCCGCCGACGCCATGTGTTTGGTCGGTGCGCCCTCTGCACTACGTTCAGGGTCTCTACCGGCGGCACTCTTCACCGCCAGCAGGGGCTCGGCCGCACTCAGGTCCGGAGCTTTTTCACCATTAACAATCCAGTCGGAAAGCAGACTGGCGTATACGGATAGGCTTAATAGCTGAGCATTGATAAATGCGATTGCTGAATTACTTGCTTGGCGCGGGTGTGTTTGCGGCATGTCGGCTCCTACAGTTCTGTCAGCGTTGCGCAACTCTCATACCTACTCGCGATTGATGCATTTCCCCGGCCGAGCTCCGCCCAGCAGTATGGCTCCGACTGCTGATCAGTCCGACTGCATTCGGCACGCTCCCCACGCTCGAAGACGACGGGACACATCGTCAGAAAAGAGCGTTTGACGCCTGCGGCGACTTCGGAAAAAAAAGGACCGGACACAAATGCGTCCGGTCAAAACGGTTCTGGCCATTCCGAGGGCCGTGCCAGAACCTGAGAGACCTACAGTGTCGCATGCCGCGGGCCTGAGCTTTCAACGAACCTGATGCAAGAGCATCCTCGCCTCACACAGTCGTTGGATTGCTTCAACAATCGGCGATGTGTAATCGAGCTGCCAGTTTGAGGAAAATAGCGTAGCCAATCGGGTAACGCTCTGCAGCGCGCAATAACGGTTCAGCTTTGAGGCGACCTCTATGGCGGTGACTCCAGCGTTGCATCTGTCTAGCCAGGAGAGACTAACCCGATTGTATGCACACCATCCCTGCGCCGATTCGACAAGGTGGTCAGTCCGCAACCATGCCCCCGTGTCGGCGCGCGCGTAGAGTTGTGCGACAACGAGGTAGCACAGCAGGCGCGTCCGAGGCAGATTGCTAACGGATTTCACAATTGTGATCGAAAAAGCCAAAAGGAGAAGCGGCCCCAGTACGGTACGTGCACTCCGCATGGCATTCGCCAAAAGCATAGTATATGCTCGCCGCCCTGAAGTTGAACAGCAATATGCAATGGGCTAAGACACGGGCGTCTCGCGCGCCGCCCATCCCGAAATGCAAATCATTCGGTGAGCGTGACCAGCGGCCCAATGCTTAGATCGCGCATGCAAATGCCCCTATACCCATCTTCAGAGCTAGACCCGTCAGTCACGTGCATACGGACTGTCCTAAACCACGTTCATTTCAGAATGAGACATGTCTAATTGCTCCGCTTGTCACTTCGCGATTAGGCTTGGACTTTCTTGCAACGTGCCACGACAGCCCACAAAATGCGGAAAGTGCAACTCTCCCGTCTTCTTCGCCGCCTTATCGCAACGCCGGTATCTCGCTATACAGAAATTCAGAATATCTTCTGGTTCTTTCCGATAGGAGGCTACTCTTCTCTTCTAAGCGGATCTCTCACCATGCTGGAACATCTCGTCCACTACTGTGAAACACACTGGACCGATTACCTTTTTATCAACTGATGCTTTCTGGTGCCTCGAATTCCGGCTGGATCGTGGTCAATCGAACCGTGGTCGAGAATAATCAAATTCTCTACATTTCTTCGTAGAAAGCCGACTCTGTTACCACCCTTTTCTACCGCGTTGCGCGGTACCGGAAAAGAACCGCCGGTAGCAACCAAATCACTAGAAAAGCCCGACTGGAGAAGCCGCATCGTCCCAGCTAAACACCACCAGTTCTTTTCGCACACCGCCGCGGCCACCACCGCCGACAGTGTATGTAATGTCGGCAGTTTCAATGTGGAAGCCATCAAACACGCGTCGCATGTCAGGATGGTCATTCAGGCTCACAATCGCTTTTCCCTCGATTGATCGCAATCGCGCTGCCATATCCTCGTACTGTGACATCATAAACGGGGTACCGTAACCTTCTGTCTGCCAGTATGGCGGATCCATATAAAACAGCGTATGGGGACGGTCATATTTGTCGAGGCACGCCTTCCAGTCGAGGTTTTCGATGTAGGTGCTCGCAAGCCGCAAGTGCGCAGCCGAAAGATTTTCCTCCAGCCTCAACAGGTTGAGGCCGGGAGGGCAAGTGGTTGCTGTGCCGAATGTCTGTCCCTCCACTTTTCCGCCGAAACAGCTTTGCTGCAGGTAGTAGAACCTGGCGGCTCGCTGAATGTCAGTGAGCGTCACAGGCGAGGTCTCCTGAAGCCATCGGAACACTTGCCGGCTGGACAGCGCCCATTTAAACTGGCGGACGAACTCTTCGAGATGGTGTTGCACGACCCGATACAGGTTGATCAATTCTCCATTGATGTCGTTGATAACCTCGACCGGCGCAGGAGGCCTTAAAAAGTAAAGCGCTGCTCCCCCTGCAAACACCTCAACGTAGCACTCATGCTTTGGAAATCGCGGGATCAGATGATCTGCGAGACGACGCTTGCCGCCCAACCATGGGACGATAGGATTTGCCATATAGGAGAAGGTGTCGTCGGAGATTCGGTGCTGACTTGGCCATGAGCGCGAGGATCATACATCATGATCAGACTGCCGCACTCGCCCTGCTTCACGAAGCCTATTTCAAGATAGCATCACAGTTCAACGTGTGTGGACGGATGGTGCATATATATCCCTGCAACGCTCTTAGTTTCTCAATCTCGGCCTCGTCGACTCCCGCCACCTCGAAAATGCGTTGAGCAGTCGCTGGGTCGATGTCTGCGAAGGTGGGGGCATCATGGCCCATGCCGGAGGTGCCGGAAGCTCCATCATCGGGAGAGGGTTTGTCTTTTCGCAACCGGACGTACAACCGCTCGTTCCCTGCAGAAATAAGATTGCGATAATGACGATCGATGTTCTCACGGGCCAGTCTCTCCTTGGTCAAAGCGGCGTCCATGGCTTCGAGTTTCCTTTGCGTGAGCGCCTTCTCGGACATTGCTTTCCGTTGCGCCTCCAAATCATGATCCGCTATTGTTTTCAGCGTTCGCATGTACTGCTCATTGTCCTTTGCATGAGCAAGCTTCTCCGACGCCAGTTGAGGCGCCTCCAATAAGCGCTCGACTCCCGCGCCAACAACTAATCCCAAGACGGCCGCTGCGGCGCATGTAAAGCAACGCATCAGTTGATTCCCCTTTCGCAAAGGGCTCGCTCTTCGGCGCGCCTGCGAACCAGCCCCGGAAGCACCTCGCCCTTAGACGTCACCCATTGGGGAGTTCCATTGTCGGACTCATTGATTGCACGACACGCGCCTCTCCAATCACCCTCATTGAATCGCCGTGCGGTCGTGCTCGCAGCGTAGTTCGCCACGCCGATGTTGTACGCAAAACTTATCGCTGCCGCGAGTTGGTAAGGGTGTCCACGCAGTCCGGGGGTAATTTTCAATACGGGCTCAGCATGCGCGGTCAACTGTGACTCGAGCGAGTCCCTACATTCGTCATCGCTGTACCGTCTGCCTACGACGACATCATGCGTATCACCTGCGCACTTCGTTGGGATACCGGCCGAATCAATGTAGCCACGGCGCACCATTCCCTCGAACTTCGGTATAACGCAATAGAGAAGGGCCGCAGTTGCGGCCCCCACGACGCCCGCGAGCGTCTTCTTCTGCACAGCCATCGTGTATTAAAGTCGCCGAAATCTTCCGGATCGCTCGCGCCGGTCCTTTCTTAACGCAAAGATAAAGCTCGCTCCTATGTACACAAGCGTTGCCACGGCCACCCACCAGTTAATGTCGCGACTGCTTAACCATATCCAGAAGTTGCCGCCTGCGACCGGGGCGCCCTTCACTGCACTGGCAGCGAGGCTCTCCTTTAATCCGCTCTCCATACCTCGTCCTATTCTCCTGTTGTTATCCGCTGACCTGCAGCGGGACACCCTGTGCTGTCTCGGGCGGATACCATTCGCTCCATTGCGTTTGGACGCCAACCATGTAGCGCAGGCGCACCCACGCGAAGCCGCTTTTGCCTTTGAGCCGGAACGGTGCCGGACCACGAAAACGAGAGCGGCTCGCATGGCCGAAATCCCCTGTTTCGCCGACGGCATATTCCACTTCGGTAATGGCGCCTACATCGCCAGCTGTATCGCACTGCAATATGATGAAGTTCTTTGCCTCCGCGCTCACACGTAGACCGGCCGGATACGCGGCGCCGTGAAGCACGGTCTGGATCGCCGTGCTCGGCGAGCGACGGCCATCGAGCAAGGTCACCACGACGCTTATGATGTAATGGCCCGGCGAAAGTCCGGATAGGCGTAGGTGCGGCTCGTGCACCGTTTTGGACATGACTGGCGAGGCGCTCAAGGGCTTGCACCACACCGTATATTCGCTCGCATCGCGCACCGCGTCCCAGCTGATATCAAAGTATGGCTGCTTCCACCGTGGATCGAGGCGCGAATGCGTTATGAGATTTCGTACGGGAGCGGCCGGCTGCCGAGCCTCCGGCTTGATATCGATCATGGCCGCGGCGTCCACTCGCGCAAACTTTTCTGGGTCGTGCTGCGTGGCCGTGATCCTCAAGAGCATGCCATCTTCGCTTTCGCTCACGCTGGCCACGCGAAACAGCCGTCTTTCGGAACTGGCCGACTCATGCAACCAAACAGCGCCCTCAACAGGCAGCGCAGATAGGGGGCGATCGAGCTCGATGATGTTCGTCTCAGCATGCTTGATGCCACGGCCCTCGACCTTGCCATCAGGCATCACCACCTTGAATGTCCCAAGCGCGTTCGCCTCGATGGCGCGATCGAGCACAATACGATCGTTGGCCTGCGCGCGCTTGATTCGCCCCCCCGTTGAGGGCATCGACCTTGCCGGATCGCATATCGCAATCACCTGTCCGGGTTGTGCGCATGCACCATCGAGTCCTACGCTGAACACCACCGTGTCCGTCTCGAGGCGCGAAGTCAGCAGGTACCAATAGCCCACTCGCTGAGCTTGCCCCCGGCTTGTGCAACCAAAGGCCGACACCTCGACTTTGTTTGCGCCGTATCGTGTGACGCCCTCGGCGTCTTCCACACTTTCCACAGACTCCCGGTACGCGTTATCCGGGTCATGCCAGCTCACCATCGCGATCGTATAGCGGGTCTTAAGCGAACTACCCATGTATTGGAACTCGCCGTCGATCACGTTCGCGGGAACATACACATGCGCAGGATCCTGAGGCTTATCGGCCACGCTCATGACTGTACCGCCCGACCAGTACGCCATGCCGCGAAACACGCTCGCCAATTGTTGCAGCAACGCGAAAGCATGGGTGCGCGAAGTGATATAACAGTTACACGTGAAACGGAGCTCCTCACCTCCACGGCCGTCTGGGACCAACTCGTCGCAGTACCGTCCAATCTCATAAAGCAAGTAGCGATCGACGGTGGTCGCTTCAATCCAATTGCCCGCACCGTAGCGCTTGTTGAGCAGCATGTCGTAGAACACCCAGGCTGGATTATTACTCCACGCCCGCTTGAAAGTTCCGTCCCACTCGCCCGCGTATGTGCGCCGCTCAGGATCGTAGTTGGATGGCACGCGCACCAATAGGCCCTTCATGTCGTAGGTGCGCACGGGCACGCGCCGCATGCGCTCTGAGCTCATCCGAAAGGCCGCAATCGCGCTCATGGGATAGCGAAGCCGCACGTTGCGACGCTTGGCGTAACATTTCACATGGACCGTGCCAAACCGTTCGGGATCCGGTTTATTGTCTTTCGTTCTGTAGTCGGTCAGACATGTCAAATGGATCCGGTAGCGTCTAGCGCGAATGCCCGTCAAATCGACCCGGATGGTGCGCTCATACTGCTGGCGGCACACGCCCTCAAACGTGGACGTTAGCGAAACCAACTTGCCGGTACCGCCGGCGGATGCCACCGTCAGCTGACATTCAATTTTTGACGGCTGCTCCCCACTCTTGCGGTCCTTGCGGTACAAGCCACGCACGTCTAAAGTGATCGCCACCTCGTCGACATCGGGTTCGGCGATGTCCAGGATCCACGGCGTGTCCTTGTGCAATTGCACGCCGACAGCCGTTTCGCATGAAATTGCATCAAGCCACTCGAGCGGTCGCTGATCGGCCTCACCTTTGCAGAGGTCTTGATGGATCACATCAAAGTTCATTACGCCTTTGGTATTTTCCAAAGACACGCCATCAAAATATACGCTGCGCAACGGATGCCTGACATTCGCAAGACCCTCGATGGGCCCCTCGGAGATGAGGTCGACGATTTCAATTTCAGTCCGGCTTATGAGCGAGTCCGCTGCAGGCTTTTCGTCCCAAGGCGCGCCCGGAGCTTCAGTTGCCTCGCGGGACACACGGGGTTTCAAATCCGTGGCCCAGCTGCCCGCACTAACCACCATCGAACCCACACGCATGCGGCCATACAATAGCGGCACAGGGCCGCCTTCGCTCACCACGTTTTGTGCTTGCAAAACGGGATGATTCTTCCCAGGCAGATGCGGCGAAATCATTTGGGCGACACCGCCTAAGGCCAGGGAGGCGCCCAGGCCCATCATGTAATACGCGTATGGGTTCGACCAAAACATCGAGACTGCCCCGGCCGAGAAGAGCGCCACGCCGCCGATGGTCTGCCACAGGCCATCGGACTTGCTGCCGGCAATCACAGGCACGACCCGCACCGGCTGCCCGCCCGTTGGACGATCGAGATCGGTGAGCGTCAGATTCGTCTCACCCACGAACACCGCATAGCGAAGCGCCCGCTCATGACTAGACGAAAGCTCCTGTGCGAAGCCGGGCTGGAGCGCAACGAGGGCGTTGAGCGCCTGACGGGCCGTGTCGATCACGAACGCATGCCGCCGTCCAAATTTCATGCCCAGTACGCCATACAGCCGAACTTCGTTCGTGCGCTCCATGTCAGAGAAGGGTGCGGTGTCTAAGCACATGAGTGATATGGTTCCGATAACGCGGCAGCGCTTCACGCCGGGAGAGTTGCCCCCAGAGGTGATGCAATATTTCGTCGTTGCCAATGTAGATGGCTGCGTGATTTGGTACCTTGCTTGCAATGCGCATGAGCAGCACATCGCCCACTTGCCTGGGCTGTGACGCGCTCATGTCACAGAAGCCCGCCTCGCGATAGTGATCGACGTACAGGTTTGAAAGGCCGTCTTTCCACCACCTATCCGGCCGCAAATAGTCCGGCAGCTCGATCTGCAGCGCCGCTTTGTAATAGCGGCGAACGATTCCATAACAGTCGTTTGAGCCGTACGCGAACTCGCAGCCGATAAGTGGCGCGCAATCATCGGCGGTCTCGAATTCGCGCCACTCCTGGACGCTCGGCACGCCGTGCTCTGCGACCACACTCACGATGATCCAGCGCCGCACATCGCTCGCCTGGCAGGCGGCCAAATCGGCCATGGTGGGCCGCGCGCTTCGATCTGGGTGAGAATGAACAATCGCCTCGATCGTGCCGCGATCTTCGGCGGCTGCGTAGTCAGCCGCGTCGACGACGAAATCACGCGTTGGATCTGCGGCCACGTTGCGACACGCAAAGTACACGTGGTTCACGACGACTCCGCAGCACTCGTGCGGATAGGCACGCCGTGCATGCGCTTCAATCGCGCATCGCGCATTCGGATCAATCATAGGTGCGTCAACACCACTGACGAGCCACTCGCACCCGGAAATCCACCGAAGGGCAACTCAGGCGGTTGGCCGGGCTTGGATGCCGGGTGCCGCAGCCGGCAACTCGAGAGCCGATGAGCGCACTGGTCCTGTGCAGAGTCGTCTGTCTGTTGATTGTCGCGCGTGTAGTAGAGGGTACCCTTGTACCCGCACTCCGGCGCCTTGTACTTCCACTGGCATACGGCGGCAAGGATTTGCCGGGCGGGCAGTTGATGGCCCGCCAGATCCAGCGCCGAGCTCAACGCAAACTCCACCACCTGCGCGCTCTCGCACGTCTTCTGCTCAATACACCAAAGCTCGACTGGCATCTGGGCAGATGGATCAGCTTGCGGCGCACCATCCAGATAACGCGCGAGTGTGCGTCTACGCCGCACCTGCGCGCCAAGCAAATCAGCATGCTGACGACAAAGACGTGAAACCAGGCCCGTCACGTTGGAGACCGTGATCGTCGGCGCCGGCTGCGAGGCATCGCCCGTACGCGCAAAGCCCGTCACGCGGATGGGCCACGCGTTGTAGGTCTGAGCCTGCCATCGAATAACCCCGGCGTGCTGATGCGCATGGTAGTACAGCACGTCCCCCCCGAGCGGGCCCAGATCGAGTTCGAATAGCTCGACCAACGCATCGGGTTCGAGGCGCTGAACCTCGGCGTCAAGCGGATTTGATGCACTCATGGTGCGAAGACCTCTTCAAACGTCACCTCCAGGGTGTACAGCTCGCCCCCGTGTGCGCGCACGCTCACGCCGCGCTGCGAATCGACCCGAAACAGACTCGACGAGCGCAGAGGCGCGCGCCAGTAAAACGGCTCACTCCCGCGGGTGGCGTCAAGGAATGTTTGGATTGCCATGATCTCGCGCCCCGTACCGCGAAAGCTTAGCTGCCACGTTTGCGCTATGTTGTTCAGCCCCTGGGGAACCACCTGGCTATACCCATCGCCAAAGCGAGCCTTACGTACAGCGTAGCGTGTCTGCCCTTGTGCCTCAACGCAGGGCTGCCAGCTAAAAATTTTTGTCATGGACTGCTCATCAGATCAAACCGAGCGACTGGTTGTAGCCGCCCCCGCCTTGACCACGCATGCGCTGCGTGAGTCGTTGATCAACAAATGCCTTAACGAAGGTCTGAAGATCGTGCAGATCGCGCTTATCCAGGCCACTTCCGTTCTGGTGCACCTCCAGATGCACATTGCTGGAAATTGCGCCGCCTGCATGTGCAGCGCCGCCAGCCATCCCTCCATCAGAAAATGCAGTCAGACGGTCGGAATTGATCGCTTCGAGTAACTCCCGATGTTTCCTCGTCGACGCGGCATTCACTACGAACTCGCCGTTGGACAGCATGGCAGGAATGCTGTCGCTTGTCGCCGAACCCGAACCATAGATTGCTCCTCCGGATGCGAAATGCGGTAGCAGACTTCCGCTGCTAAACAGCGAAGGCATGCCGGGGGCCGTCAGAATTGATTTCAATATCTGTGCCGACGCAAAGTGGAATGCAATTCGAGCAAGATCGGCGAGCACGCTTGCGGCGAACTCCCTGAAATCGACCTTGCCGTTCGTCACGAATTTTTCGAGCGCACTCTCCATGCCATGGAAAACCTGTGTCACAGCTTGTCTGGTCTGCCCCGCCATATCTTTAACGCTTTCGAGATAGCCTGCGATCGCCGATTTGACTCCATTCTTCCAATCAGCTTGCTTCGCTTTCAAGGCCGAGTAATATGCCTCATGGTCGGCGAGCGACTTTTCGAGGGCCGCATTGATCTGCGCAGCTGCCTTCTGGTATTCCTGACTATCCAGAACGTCCTTGGACGAGCCTTTTCGCAGTTCATCCTGCCACCGCTGGTACTCTGCCTTGATCGCACGGACCTCGGCAAGCCGCTTTGAAGCCTGCTCATCTTCGCCGTACGAGATCCTATCGTCGTATGCTGCCCTCGTTCGCGTCTGGTACTCCTCGACGCGCTCTCGTAGCGCCGCAGAGTAGCTATCAAGCATCCTTAGCTTTTCCCGAAATCGAATTTCCTTTTCCAAGCCCACGTTCAATTGCAGCTGCGTGCGAATCTCGCGCTCGCGCGCCAGCATTCCGGCCTCGTCGCGCTTGCCCGAGCGTCGCTTTAAATCGGCAATCTGCTCGTTAAATTTTGCAAGTGCGCGCTCAGCGCCTGTCGATTTTTCGCCAGACGCAAGTTGCGCCAACATCTCCGCATGCTGTTCGCGAAAGCGTGCAAGATAGCGTTCGGCCACACTCAGCTTCACGCTTTCGACGTGGCGTCTATCTTGATACCTTTCGTTGATATTCGAGGCCAGTCGGTTGAATTCCTGATCAGACAGATGTCCGCCGCCCGCCAAGATCGCAGCCCGGTCTTTATTGAGCTGGGTAAGCGCTTCGGATCGCCTCTCACTGTTCGTTTTAACATTCTCTCGCAGCTTGTCGACCCGCAGGCGCGCTTCGAGTCCCTCTTGTTGCTTCCTCGCTATATCCGCCTCCCTTTTGGCAGCTTGCTCTTCGGCTTCCTGCTGTCGACGCAGTCTGTCAATCTGCCGATCTATCTCAGCCATACGTCCCGAGGTAAATGAAAGTCCTCGGAGATCGTGCTTCTCAGCAACAAGCGTATCGACGCGATCTTGCAAAGACGGCCCCTCACTGAGACCTTGTTTAAGTTTTGCCCAGAATTTTTCTACCTCTGCCGAGAGCTGCCTCCAAGCCTTTGATGCGGTCGTCACATGCCGTTCTGAGCTGCGCTCAACCTGTTTCGCAGCAGCGTCGATTACGGCTTGCAATGCTTCATGCTCCCGTCCTGCCTGTTGAAGCACATGAATGTGTTCGTAAGTCGCGACATCCATGAAATGCATGGATTCGTTATGCTCTGCTGCCCACCTTGAAGGATTCTTCGCTAGCGTCAAATAATCCTTACTGATCTCTTGAAGTGTCCGACCGGACACCTCCGCCGTTCTAGCAATGACATTGCCCAGGCCCTTCATTTCTTCAGAGCTGTAACGACCACTTTTTGCCAGTTCCAGTAGGACATCATTCACTCGGCCCAGCTGTGCGTGCGTCGACGAGGCGAGGCTCTCGGCCATTAGCTCAAATGACTGGCGGGTCAGACCGGCATAATTGCCAGTCGCGTCCAAGGCAGCATTAAACTGCTTAACGTCTTCCGCCCCCTTGCTCGCTGCCGCGGCTATCGCGGCAACTCCAGCAAGTAACGCCGACGCTGCGAGCCCGGCGCCACTAAACGCCAGTCCGAGTGCGTCGGTCCTTTCGCCCAGTACCAAAAGTGAGCCACCGAAGTTTTTCCAATTGCCTTGAGACGCCTCGTGGGCCAAAACGAGGAGTTCGCGTCGCGCGCCGGCCGTTTTAAGATTGAACTCCTCCGTGTGCCTACCCGCATCTGCGATTTGCTTGACGTATTGCTGCGCTGACGCTGAAACGCCAAGCGTCGCCGCCTGCATAGCCAACAGCTCGGCACGCGTCTTCCCAGCCGTCTCCGCCTTTTTCGCCAGCGACTGCATGAAGGCATTAATTTGTCTTACGCTGGCACGGCTCGCGTTCGAAGTCGCTTCCTCGATAGCCTTCTGAGCCGCGACGGTACGGGCAGACGCTGCTTCCTGAGAGGAGATGAAGTCATTGGCGCTGCGCTTCGCCCTCTCCAGCGCTGATGTGTACCCCGTGGCGTCAGCTGAGATCCTGACGACCGTTTCGTTAGCCACCCGTTACCTCCCGGATCTGGTCTTCGATCGTACGCTTTACCGTAGCGGCAGCAGAACTGAGGGTCGCGTCGTACGCTGGCCGGAGAAACGGTCGGGCGGCTGCCTGCGATGTGCCGTGCTCAAGGAACCGTCCGTAGTATGCATCCCTGCTCCATGTCACAAGGTAGGTCGCCAGTCGCGCCTTAACGGAATTCTCGTGGTCATAGGCAATAAGCAGGTTGTCTCTAAGAAATCCAGGATAATGCTTGTGCCCATCCCGCTCCCAACTATGGCCGCCCACAGGCACGCGAAGTTTTGCTTCTTGCAGAATCACACGTGCGCCTGCCACGGTCGCGCGACGCAATACGGATTCAGTCGCGACATCCTCCAGTGCGCGGATTGCATCGGTCAACGATGTCGGGTTTTCCACCTGAAACGCCTTAACCATGGGCCGTCGGAAATAGGTTGGAAATTAGCAGCTTCGTCTGCGCGTCGGCATCCCCGAGCAAGACAGGAGAATCTTCTCGGGCCGCGTCGGTTGTCGGCATATCGCCATGCCGATCGCTCCAAGGGATAAAGTCAAGCATATCGAATGGCTCAGGGCGACGGGCCGTGTCGCGATGCACATTCGCAATCATCGAAGCGATGACACCCGCCCGAAGATCGTCGTAGTGTGGGCCGCGACCGTCGAGTCGGTACGACGCCCAATATTCAACGAACTCCGCACTCGTGATTCGCTTCTGGAGCTCTCTCACCGGAATGCCGAGGTCGCAGGACAGTTGGAGCCAGAACCGCCGCTCCGGGCGGTTTCTGAGTTTTTTTCGGCGTCCTCCAGCGACTCGGCGTGCATGCCGTTTAGTCGCACTGCAACCGCGACAAGACGATCAAGAACCGCGCTGCTCTGCGCGCGCAGTGCTTCAACGTCGGTCTCGTCGAGAATCAGGTCCCCCCCCTCGTCGACGACGGTGGCAAGCAGGAGATCCGACTGAGAAACACTGATCGGAGGACTTTCGGTAGCATTCTTCGCGTAGAACGCGTCGCGCGCGAGACCCGACATCTCGGAGACCCACACGTGCATGTCCACTCCCCATTCGGGCACCGCGACCGCCTCAGTTTTCAGGTGTCGCGCTGCTAAAATGACTCTCTTCGTTTCTCTGTTAAGTATTTTCACTTTCCTCGAACTCCAAAAATTCGACAGGCCCTGTGATGCGGATCGTTACGCCGGTCGATTTGATTACCTGGTCGACCCCGCCTTCGAGTGGACTGTTCTTCACAAATCCATCAAATTTCGCCGCCACCACTTTATTTGGAAAGACCAAGAGGAAGTGCCGCATCTCTGACTCTTCTCTGGCAACATGCAACTCCCCCTGTCCCTCATCGTCAAAATCCCGATCAAGGTCGATTACAAGGTTTCCATTGTCCGGCAGGCCTAATCGATACTCTTTTGCCTCACTGGACAAATTTGTAATATCGACTTCGGTCGCCTGTCCATCAAAACCTTTGAAGCTCCTCAGATTATTGACCTCGGCCTTTCCCGCGATCGCTTTAGCAAGGCTTCCGTCGATGACGAATTTCTCGTCCGATACATATAATTTTGTGCCTTGCGCGGAAATAGCTGTCGACTTCATTGAACCTCCCTGTAAAGCCTTGCATCGGATTGATCATGTCCGTGCATCGTTCAGCCTGACGAATACCAGACCGAGAAGTCGGCCGTGGCTCCATAAAGTGCAGTTTTGTGTTCATACGTGGAAATGGGTGCACCAATCAACGTGATCCCCGTCGGCGGGTCACATAGAACAGCAATCGCCCGATGCATAAGCGTGCCAGCTTCAAACCGACTGACGGCCCACACACTAATTTGGATACGCGCATTTTTCAGCCCCGGTCGGTTGCTGACATATGCCGTCGTCTGCCCCCCAACCATCTGATAGGCAAGCCAAGGGGGAGTCGTCCCTTCCGGCGCTACGTCAGGGAATATGTGAACGCATCCCGTCTGCTGAAGGGCTGCGTACACTACCTCCTCAGGAAGCACTGGCGATCGTCCCGCAAACCAGATCGGTGTAATCGCGCGTGCTCACGTTAGGGAGCACCGCCTCGACGCGAAACGTAACGCCGTCGACAACGGCTCTCATACCCGCTTCCACATCCGTCCTGTAGCGGATACGAATGCTCGCTGCTGCCCTGCTTATTTCCGCGGCGGCAAGGAGCGATTCTTTCCCTTTTATCATTCTGACGTTTCCCCAGACAGTGACCAGTTCCTTCCATACATCGGATGGCTGTCCTGTCCGGGCATCACGGCGTCCGGCGCGTGCTTCGATACGCACGCGTCGGTTGAGATCTCCCGCTCGCATTACAGCCCAGCAGTAATCCTGTGCGGACGCAGCAGGTTACGAACGCTGAAAGGTATTTCCGATACAACGCCCAATGCCGAGTTCTCCCGGTTAGCGAAGAGTTCGGCCGTCAATTTGAGGATCGCAGCTCGAATTGCCGCGTTGACAATCATGGGGTGTTCGCCTGCCGTACCGCTTTTAACGGCCGCCGCCAGATCCGTCTCGTTTGCGAAAACGCGACGATTCAAATAGTCCGTCGTGTGCTGGACTGCACTATCTAAGAGCATTTGCACGACAGCGTCTTCCGCTCCGGCGTCGATGCGCAGATAGCCTGAAACAAGCTGGGCGTCGACAAGTTCTGCCATTAAGTCTTTTCTTTACCGACCTTCATCGCACGCATGGGCTCGGGGTTGAGCAAACCGCCACCAACGCGCTTCGTGGTGTAGAACATGACGTATGGCTTGTTCGTGTAAGGATCGCGCAGCAGCCGGATGCCGACGCGGTCGATAATCAGGTACGACTGAACGAAATCGCCAAACAGAATCGGCGTCTCACCATCTTTGATGTCGGGCATATCCGGCATCTCGGTCAACGGATATCCCGCGATCGTTGCGGGTTGGCCGGCAACGTATGATGGCTGCCACAAATAATTGCCATGCCCATCCTTGAGCTTGCGCACTGCCCGCTGGGTATTTCGATTCATAGTGAATCGCGCGTTGCCTGTAAACGCAGATGGCAGATCGTAGATGAGGTCAATAATGCTGTCGGAAGTGATCGCACCGGCCGCACCCGACGCCACTGCACGGATAGGACCAAACGGGTGCTTCGCTTGGTCGGGCCGCCCTTCGACATACTGAAGGATGCCGGTTGGCTTGTTCGCACCGTCTCCGGCGATAAACGCACGTCCCTCCTGTTTCGCCAGTTCGGTGTACACCTCGTCTGCCAGCCAGGTCTGAAGATCGATCAGACTGTCGTCCAGAATTTGCTGAGTGGCGGCAGGATTCGCATAGATCTCGCCCGAGTTAAAAGCCAATGACTGGAATTGCGCGGTGTTAGTGTCCTTGCGACTCTCGGTTTCACCAACCCATCCACTGGCTGTCCCGCGCATATTGAACAGCTTGGAAAATCCCGCGTTCGAGACCTGCTGGACACGGCAAATTTGACGCATCGGCGAGATGAGCACGAGCTTGTCCGTGATCGTGCGGTCCCACTCGATCGGCGTGAGATAGCCCCCCTCGGGAGCCGCCCCTTTGTTAAGCGAAGCACTAACCTCGCCACGCTTTACATGCACATTAAACGCCTCTGTGTACTGAGCATCGCGCACAGCATTGGCTCCGGCTCCCATCTGCATAGCGGCCATCTTCACATTGGCATCATCGACTGCCTTCTGCAGTTCAGCCACATGCTCGTCGATCTTTTCGACCTTCGCCGAGATGTCACTGGCCGGAACACCAGCCTTCACCGCCTCAAGCTGCCTCGTGTGCTCCTCCTTGAAGGAGGCGAAAGCCTGCTGGAGATTGTCGACCAGAGCCTTTACGTCGGGCGTTGATAGGTCAGCACATACGGAGACAATGCCGCGCGGCACGAAGCCGCTTTTTGGTGTCAGTGCCGCAGTGATTGCAGCAATAAGCACAGAAGTATTCATGTCATCCTTGAATTAACTTGATGAGGTGTTGGAGAGAAACGGCAATCTCCTTGTCAGCGCTGGCCTGGTCATGAAACAGGCCACGAATCGTGGCGTGACGCTGCTTCAATGAATAACCCGCTTGCGCCAGCGACGATTCGACAAGCGCGATGCACTTTCTCCGAGATCCATCGCTGCCCGCACTAGCATTTGGTCCCCCGTCATCGAGTAGGCCGGTTGCCAGCCCTCGCTCGAGCGCCTGCGAGCCGCTAAACCACGTCTCCTGATCCATCAGCCGGGCGGCATCGTCTTTGTCCATGCCGGAGCGTTGCGCGTACAGCTTCGCCATGGCAGCATCAATGGGCGCCAGACTGGCAGAGGCATCAGCTAGATCATGTCGATTGCCAACTGCTACCGCCCAGGCGTTGTGAATCATCAGAAATGCCCCGTCGCCCATCAGGATGTCATCGCCAGACATGACGATAAGTGATGCGGCCGATGCAGCGAGCCCCATAACCCTGACCGTGACCCGAGCTTTGTGCTCGCGAAGCAGGTTGTAGATTGCGACGCCCTCAAAGAAGTCACCACCGGGCGAATTGACGTTCACGATCACATCGCGAGTTCCGATACTGCGCAACGCCGCACTGATCCGACCGGCGGTCACACCTGAGCCGTCCAAACCCTCACCGATCGGGTCATAGATCGAGATAGTTGCGGTGTCATCACCTGTCTGTCCGTATACTTCGGGTTGCCAGCGTGCAAGTGCGTCAGGGCGCAAATTGAACTGCGCCTTGGCGAGGTGTTGGTTGACCGGCATTTCAGGCAGGTTGCAGAGGCTCAAAGCGCTCTCCTTCGCGTTTCTGGGTCATCGGATTACGCAACTGGTCAGTGAGCGGGTCATCCGATTTCGGCAGATCGGTAAGCGCACGCACCTCGTTCTGCGACATCCACGGCGAGTGCCCGCCTGCCCCAAGCGCCCTCGCAAAGAAATTCGCCTGATCGTTCAGCGTGCCGCGCAGCAAAGCCCCCTCGTTGAACTTGAATTGCATCCGGCCCAGGGAACTTTCCGGCAAGAGCACACGCGCCGCCGCTTGCTCCCACGCCGTGAACCAATGAGACAGGGCGTATTGCACAAAAAAGATGGCCAGTTGTTCAATCCCGCTACCCCAACTGGTGTCATCCATCATGAGTAGGGGCCGTGGAACCCCAAACTGACGGGCAACTTCTTCGATTTGATGGTTTCGATTCTCGATCTGCTGCGCATCGGTTGCTGTACTTGCGAATTTGACAGGTTCGGCCCCCTCCTCTGCAATCAGCCAGCGTCCGGCGTTTTCCGCTCCGCCAAACTCATCAAGCTGCTCCCTGACACGCCGGTAGGTTTCTTCGGAAATCGCATCCTTGAACTTCAATGCGCCTCCTGCCATCAAACCTGTACGGAAGGTACGATACGCGGCGCGCTCGGCGGCCGACGCGAGGTCCAATGCACCGGCGGCCAATGCAATCCGTGAGACGCCATTGACTCCGTCTAGCGAGATGTCGCGCAGATGAAGAACATCTCGCGCGGAGAGCGTGACCATTGCGCCCGCCAGCGTCGTGTAGTCATACTCCATCTCCCACGTATCAGTCTGACGAACCATCACAGAGCCGCGTCGCATCGGTACAAGCCGCACGGGACGGTTTCCCGACCAGATAACGCGCGCGAATCCCTGCCCGTCAAGCAAAGCATGGAGCTGCAGCAGGCTCTTGAACTCATAAGGCGTTTGCCAGTTGTTAGGCTTGTACTTTAAAAGCCGGTGCGCGGGATTGTCGGTCTGCACCTGCTTGCGCTCATCGCTGCCGACGAGATTCAACGGCAACGTACCGATCGCCTCAGATATGAGCGTCACGCAGCGCAGCACTGCCATATTGCGCAAGCTTCGCGCGTGGCCAAAGTCGCTTATGCCCAACTGCCCCGACCTAATGAACTCAAGTAATCGGGGGTCGCTCATCCCGCTGAACGCCTCGCCCCCGGTGGAAGCCTGTATGTATCGCATCGTAGGTTCAGCTCGGGCTGATGGCGCTTGCACCGCGCGACCACGCAACAACGTACCGAGGAATCTCAAACGCGCTCCCTAGACAAACAGTAAGCCGCGGGTTTCATACACTGAACGGCGGGGCGCCGAAGGATTGAGCGCCATAAGCGACACCGCGTCGAAAATCGCCATCAAAGGATCAATCTTTGCTTTTCCGCTCGCCTGTTTCGTGATGTTGACAGCGTTGCCCACGGGGACGACGCGCGCGTTACCTACACACCACGCCATCAACCGTTGTCCCCCGTGAATCAGCATGCCGTCCGAAGCCGAATCCGTCCCATCGACCAGTCGCCCGCACGTCGCCGCCAGACGACGCTCCGTCGTCTTGATGGCACCCGACAGTTTCCACCCCTGCGAGATGCCGATAACTTTATCTTCGGGAATGCCAGCCTCGGCAAGAGCGTCGAGCACACACCCGATGCCGGCAGGATCTGCACCGATCATGTCGAGCATCCCCGTTCTATGAACCGCGGCCGCGATCTCAGCCACATCGGCCACGTCATCGCCAATCTGATTGACGATCGTCAAGTCGCCCTCATTCTGAAAGTCTCGCAGCGTCTCAGCGATTTCCTTGCGACGCTCAAAAACCGATCGATGTGCCCAGGCATGGGTCCATGCCAACCAGTTGCGCGTACCGCGTTCACGCCCGATAACTGCGAGCCCCAGCAGATCATCGAGGCCACCCCCATCGATTCCCAGATCGATCACCTCGCAACGCTCAATCAAATCTTCTAGCGTAAGGTGCATCATCAGCGCGGCTTCCTCCCAGAATTCCGCACCTGCCCAGCGGTCGCTGCGCAATGCAAGACCAATTTCGACATTTCCGTGCTTCGCCAAAAATCCGCGAAAGGACTCCTCGCCTGCCTGCTGTGCCTTGCGAAACTCCCGACAAAGGAATGCCTCATCCACCGAATACCCGAGATTCGGGTTGACCATCCGTAAGTTCTCGATCTTCAGGTGTTCTTTCCGCCTCACCAGATCTGGCGGATGCTCAAAGATCACGGGCACGAAGCACGGGTCGACGATCCTACCGTCCCGCACGTCTCGTGCGTAACGCAGCTTCTGCAAAAACACACCTGCGGGCGGATCGTCGGACTGTGTGGTCAAGTAAATGACAAAGCCTTCGGGTCGGGAAGCAAGTCCGCCGATCGCTTCGCGCAGCATATTCTCCGCGTCTGCTTGCTTTCCAAAGAGCCACACTTCGTCAACTAACGTCCCGACGCTTTTCTTACCGCCCACTGTATTCGAATCCGCCGCCACTATCTTTAGCGCGGCGCCGGTCGTACGATGCGTGATCGTCTTGATGTGCGTCTGAACGAGAAACAGATCGTCAAGCTCCTCCTCATGCTTCACCATATCGCGACTCGGAGCAAAACTGTTATTCGCAACTTCTATTGTCGGCGCCAGAATGGTGTATTCGGCTGACTTTCTCCAGTTGAGGATCATCGCCGTCATCATGATTCCAGCTGCCAGCGTCGATTTGCTGTTCTTCTTGGGAATACAGATGAACCATTCGGTGATCAGGCGACGACCGCTGTCCGCGTCGTAGGCGCCGAAAATCGACCCGACCAGATCGAACACCCACTGGGCACAAGCCTCACCGAACGTTGGGCTGCCAGGCGCGTCCACGATTCTGAGTTGCTTGAACACCCGCAGGGCCTGCTCAGCCTGCTCAGGGAAGATTGGCGGCGGAATAATGGTCCTACCCGTCTTCAACCGCTCAGGCCAATCAGGACAAGCCGTGGACCATTCCAACTATCATTTCCCGTTGTTCACTACGAGCTTGGGCGGTGGTAGAGAGGCAAATTTGCCTGCCGCTTTCTTCGCCGCCGCGACTTTCGCCGCTTTCTTCCCTCCTTCACCCATCTTGGCGTGCGTGTACTGCACAGCCGCAATCGCCGCGCGCACCTGAAGTGGCGTTGCAGTCAGTTTTCCTAATGCGATCTCTTGCAGAAAGCGAAGCATGTCAGCATCACGCGCTGTGCTCCGAACTGTGTCGGACAACGCCGACGCGATGTGAGCCTCCTTGGGCGACTCCGCAGCGACCGGTGCCCCGGTGTCTGATGGCCTCGCCTCTGCAGGGTCTCCGAGCCGAGCAGCGCCGCGCGGCTTGCTCCCTGCTGTAGCCCGGGATGTAGGTCGCTTTCCGGTTGACATGCACGACTTCTTCGGTCGAGCACCGTTAGCTGCCGCCGACCGACTATCTTTGCTGTTATCGGCCTTCATCTCGCGCCCCAAATCTCCATCCGATTCGTGAAAATTAAAAAAGGGAAAAAATTCTCCGCGTGCGGGAGCAGCCGGTCTAGAACCGCAACGGCTCCAGCCTTTTAATGCCCCCTCCCATGCGCGTTTAACGCGCCGCCCGCTCCCGCCTTTGCTTTTCGCCATCGTGATGGCGCTTGCATAATGTCTGCACGTTATTTGGATCTAGCCGCAGCGATTCATCTCCCTCATGCGGAACGATGTGATCGCCGATTGACCCGATCGGCTCGGGAATATCGCGAGTCGCACATGCAATGATGACCTCGGCAGGCGTCATGCCACACATGTCGAGGTCTCTCAAGCAGTAAGCGCAATAAGGATGCTTCGCCAGATGGCCCGCGCGCAACCGTTGCCAGTCGTAGCCATAGCCACGCGCAGCGCTACTATTCTTACCCTCACGCCAAGACAGACCCGCGATCGCAACGCGATTAGACAAGACGGCCAATGGAGATTTGAGGACTCTCATATGCATGGGGCGTCGAGCGCGCCGAAATCTCAAGCTCAAAAAACAAAAGCCCGCGAGGTCTTCACCTGGCAGGCTTCAATTTTTGCGGACGCACGTGCGCCCCACAAACGTTAAGATATCAGATACGCCGCGATTTTACAACTATTTACTTAGGCAGGCTGATGATTTTTGAGCTAATCTTTTAATGCTTCATTGATCCTCGTTTGCCAGCCGTCTCCTGTAGCCTCGAAGGCGTCGATAACCTCTGCGTCATATCTAATCGACACTAGTATCTTCGGCGATTCGAGCTTCGGACGACCTCGCGCACCAAGTCGCCTTAATTTATTGAATTCCTCGCTGGGCACCTCGAACGTATCGGGGTCAGCAGCGATTCCGCGATTGATCGCCGCATCCTCCCCATCTGAGGGTTTAATGACCTTCGGTCTGCTCGACATAATCTTTTACCTCACCCTTGCTTGCCTTGCGCAGGATAATGGTGCGCATTGTGTCTCCGCGCTGCGTAAAGGCCACACAATAAAGGCGCTCGCTGACAACGACATAGCCAATCTCGCGTACTTCGCCGTAGTCCATGCGATCGTCCACGTAGGCCATCACCTGAGCCCATTCGATCTCACGCGCGACCTCCATGTCGACGCCGTGGTGCGCTGATCGCCTGCTGGCGGGCGTGTCATATCGATTGAACGCAATCGCGAAGCAGGCCTCTTGCAATGAGAGCCGGCCGCATCACAGCCTTCGCTTCCGCATAGTCCTCATCCTGGCCGGTCGGCTTATACGGATTCTGGTCGACGGCATCCCCTGCAGCGAAACTCCTGACGACTACCATGACGGCAATACGATGATGTATGGCCAAGCGCATCACGATGGGATCGACCGCTCTGCCAACGGTCTCTCGAAGTTGCGAATCAACGAGATGTGACAGATCGTCGTGGTCCATCCATTGATTGCTGATTCTGAAACCTCTACATGATGCCGAGGCACCACCAAAGCCGAGCGCAGGCTTGTAGGTTTGACTCCATTCGTACCATTGCGTCAGCACATCGTCGATCTCGTCCATCACTTAACCCCTTGATCTCCACGTTGCATGCCGTGCTAATACACGCTAGGAACCTGCGACGTGGAGCAGTTTTGAGCGCCAGCGGCCGCATTAGCGCATGGTGGTCACGCGACCACTGTGAAATGGATTCCATGATGCGTGAACCAGTCGCCTAGCGCATGACGCAGTTCGGTACTGTGCGGCCACGCAAATTCGATCTGCACGCCCTCAGGGGTTTCGACAACCTGTCCGATTAGCGGGCATCCATCGAAACCGACAAATTGCACGCCCGTATCGTCCACGCGCCATCGTGCGTCGTCGAGCAACGTCTCCGGTACGTCATCGTATTGAATATAGGCTTGCGCTGTCATCCCAGTTTTCCTCTTCACACCATCCGACCCGATCGCTTACCGGCGCTCTCGCACCGCGCATCCCGTGCTAGCTCCCCACGCGGCAATCCATAGGGACCCGCGAGGTTTGCATGTCATTCGTCCTCTTCCAACGGCTTCGGTAGTAAGTCCAGACCGTCTGTAAGTGCAGTTCGTCGACCACACTTCCATGCGTCGAAGCAGAGTTCGATCACATCGGCAGGTACCACAGCCCGGTTGAGCTTTGATCCGAACGACATTTCGAACCGTTCGCGCTCCGTCCGGCGCACCTCAATATCTCGGTTCGTCGGTTTCCGAACGCGGCTAGCAGGAGGATGCAGGTTTTTCTGACAGCGAGCCGAGCTGCGGATATTCAACAGATATCCACTCATTACGTTACCTCCACGATTTCGACGTTATGAACTGTTTTCATCAGGTGCTTCTTGAGTTCGTAGACAGTTGTACGAAAGCCCTTGACGTCCTCGACAACGCGCCGCCCGGACGACGATATGTACACAAAATCTGCGATATATGCGCGCGCCCGCTTCCTCTTGCCATCTACCAGTGCAGCCTCGGCTAACACGAACGGCACCTGTCGCTGAAGATCGGAAATTTCACCGCGCGCCAGCTTGTCGACCAGCTCAATCCAGCGAGCGCGTTCCTTCAAGCTATCGAATTTGATGCCACCCCACTCGCACCTGGTATTCCGGTATTTCGAACGCTTGGTCGACGCGCCGCCGATCAACTGGCGTGTACGCATGCTCGCCCACCAGGCAGACTGATCTTCTGCCATCCGACCTGAAGGCACATTCCGATCGCTGCGCGCCAGGTCATGTCTTGCTTGGCGTGACACGGGTCTCGTCTGCACGGAACTTCGAACGCTCGCGTTTCCGATTTTTTCCGTCCCGGCCGCCAGGCGCATCATGCGGTTTCCTCTCTTGTTCATGCCGGTTGTCCAGTTGCCTTCAGAATTGCCTCTTTCGCGATATCTAGCTTATGTCGGGGCACTGTTCCAGTTTCCATCTCGCGCTCGATGATGCGTCGTGCCCAGTCAATACTTGCGCCTTTCGACCGCGCATCGATTAGTGGCATCGCCAGAAGCTCGTCCAGTCGCCTGCGGGCAAATTCCCGCGACGACTCGCTCGCGCCCGGGGCGACCAGCGTCGGAAAACGCTCCGGCACCGGCAAGACCTCAGACGCAAGCACCTTCCTCAGTGCGATTTCAAAGCGCGGTTTGAGTTGCGAGAACGTCAGTCTCATGACGTCGTACTCACCGACTGCGACTGCGGCCCAATAGATGGCGGGGTTGGACCAACGGTCTTTTCCCTTCTGCCGAGCCTGCATCTGCTGAATCGCTTCGTACAACGCGGCATCAACGCAGATCGACGGCTTACAGAGCTCGATAAATTCGCCCCACGTTGGCGGCCATCTCAGTCGCTCCGCGCCTTCTATACCTTTGCGGACATCGGATAGCCGCAAGCCGTTCGCGCGAATGCGATCTGCCCAGATGGCTTTCATGTTTTCGATGCCCGTATCCTTGCCATCTATCACATGACCGCTACGCCAACCGTCCAGAAACTTGTTTCCGAACATGCCGTGGAGCTGGCCGAACAGCCAGTTGATGGGATCAACCGACGCGTTCGAAATGTGAATCGATGATTCGAGGTTCGCGTTCATGGGTAGGCACTCCAAGTCCGATGGATGCGGCCGCGGCAGAGCGCTGCACGTCACGCGCTGCGGCGCGAGTGGGCGAGCACCCCCCGGCGACCGCAATTCGCTTCGCTTCCGCCGCCCAGCGTTCGATGATCGAGATCACGTAGCCCGGCGCAATTCGTTCATTGGGCCGTGCCCGCCTGGCCGTACTAGCCGCCGCTTCGACGGTCTCTCGCTCTACGCCCTGCGCTGCTAGCGCCTGGAGCCGTGGATCGGCAGGACTGGCTTCGATGCCCTGCGAGCGCATCGCCGCCGACAAATCGGCCGCCCGCAGCGGCGCGCTCGCTCGCGCAGATTCTTCAAACTCCCGATACGTACGGTTAGAACCCTCGGTTTTAGATTCTTCTCTTCTCTTCTCTTCTCTGGTCACGCCGATGTCACGCTCCGACCGTGACACTTCATCGCGCAACGTTTCCGAGGCACGTTGTTTCTGCTTACGGACCGTAGCCAATGCTCGGTCCTTCGATGAACTGCCGTTGTGACGTTCGAAGTTAGGGAGCGTCACGCCAACGTCGTCGACAACCAGCCAGCCGACGGCGATCATCGCGTCGGCGAAACCGTCACAACGGCAATATCGATCAATCCAACGTTTTGTCACGCCCGGAGCGTGACCATCGCGTGACTGAGCGTCGGCCCACCCCCAGAAATAGTGAAGACGCCCCACAATGGTGAATTCGTCCTCGCCGAGCCGTTCCGCCATCGCGATAACCGCCGGATCATCCGCAAGTGCTGTGCGCATCTTTATCCAATCTCCAGCCATAGCCACTCCTTATTGCCCACCAGCGTCGGGTTCGGTACCCGTCGCCTCGAGTCCAAGAACCCATCTCAATGCCGCCGCTCTCTCGCCAGACGAGGCCTCCAACTCCCTCTCAACTGACTTTCGACTCTTCATGCGTGACGTCTCATCACCCATTACCGCGCGCTGTCGCCGCGCTTTTGCGTGGCCGCGCTCCGATGCGCCTGCGGCGAGCAGTTCGGTGACTTTCTCGCGTTGCTCGGTCGGCGGCAGTTTCGCCAGACGCCGAGCATGTGTCAGATTCAGGTTTCCAGTCTCGACGGCGTCCTGCACGTCCTGACAACACTCGAGAAGGGCCAGCGTCGCGCTAACCGTCGCAGGTTTGCAACCAAAGGCGATCGCCACTTCCTCCTCGCCGTATCCCATCGCCATCAGGCGACGCATCTTTTCGGCGCGACCCAATGGAGTTTCCGCATCGCGCAATTCGTTTTCGCCAATAATTGCTGTCAGCGCTGTGCGGCGCTCCCCGCGATAGACTTGCGCGGGAACCTGAAGTGGCTTTTCGCCCCGTGACCGTCGCCATTCATTTGCCAGCCGCGCCGCCTTGACGCGCTGGCGCCCGACAACAACTTCTGTATCGCCTGTCTCTACGTTCTTGATGACTGAGATAGGCTGCAACACCCCGTAAGCATTGATATTTCTCGCCAAATCTTCGTTTACAGGAAGTTCGACGCGCGGATCGTAAAGGGGCGACGTTGTGTCTTTTACGAGCACCAAGGCGTCCGGATCGAAAAACAAAAGATTCGTCTTGCCTGATGCACCATAAGCGTCGATTGAGTTCTTAGCCATGCCTCGACTCCGAAGTTAGAGGTTTGCGAGCGACATTCACCCAAGAGTTAGTCAATGTCAGAGACCCAATGTTCTGCAATTCGAGAGGCGCGAATTTGCACAGGCATTCAGCGCTGATCGTTTGACGGCCCACGCGGGAATAAAGCGGCCTTCATAGGAACACTAGAGCTGGGCTCGTTGATGAACACACGCTCACTGAGCGTCGACGCCGTCAACTCGTCGCGATGGAAAGCGGACGGGTTTTCCGCACGAAGACGTGCGATAACAAAGTCCAACTCTTCTGGCGTGGGCTTCGTAAGGGTACGCAAAAGCGCTTGATGGATTGAATGATGCATTGATTGCGCCTTAAGACGTAGCTACCGTTCCGATCGGGTAGAAATCAACGTGGCACGGCTTTTGGTCGGCACACGATTGCGACACCTAACGTGGCAGACACTTGACGTAGAACCATGATTACGGGCCTGCGACCGAATCCTTCTTGCGCGCGAAACCGATCGATGCGTGCACGTCGGAATCACGCGCGGAAGGCCGCGATTGCCCGTGTCGCGGATGGCTCTTCGCCTGCGCCTTTTGCGAGTGAGAACGCAATCCTCCAATTCCGGCCAAATGAATCGCCAGTCATGTGGGCGAAGCTCCTGTCTCGTCACGAAACCACCTGTAACCCGTTCGATTGATACGCAACGTCGCGGGGAGATCGGAGACGCGCCAGAGGCCATCTGCGACAGGTAAGAAGCTGAAACGCGAAGGTACCTAGCAACTTGCGCCGCCATACCTCGTTCGCTCCTAAGAAGATAAGTTTTCAAATCCATGCGGGCAGTTTAGTTGTCACTAAACCGACGGTCAAGTGAATGCTTGTTTAGATCCCACTAAACTTGGAGCATGAAGATCTCGGACTTGCGACGCAGTCGCCTCAAGGATTGGCTGGATACACATCCCACACCATCGCGCGAGAAAAGCTATTTCTCCCAGCTGGTGAATGGCACCGCATCGTTTGGAGAAAAAGCGGCTCGACGCATCGAGCATCAATACGGCATGGCACCCGGCTATTTGGACGACGCTGAGAGTGTCTCCGGCGCTACGGCAGACTTTCGCGAGAAAACGCCGGCTCCGCCTCTGCCTGACCATGGAACGGTCGAAGACCACGTCGAGACAATCAAAGGTTTGCTTCCCCGCCTCACGGAGACGCAGAAGGCGGAGATTGCAGCGACGATGCAGTCGATGGCCGAAAAAAACGACAGGCTGTTGCGTGAGCTCCTTGCGCGCGACAAGAAACCAGTTCGCTAGCCGTTAGCGCCTCCGTCGGGAGCGCCCCACTTTTTCAGCTTTCGCGCGGCACTCGCGCTACGCGTACTTCGCCCTAAAGTTTAGTTTTCACTTTACTTCCGGCAGAGCATCTAATACACTTTTCGTCGGCATTCGCCACCGCAACGACGATTTTGGTCCTCGGTTTCATGCAGATCAAAACCTGACGGAAATCGATGCTGGCGTTGCTCCCGAAAAATCTCACCGTTGAGTACACAAGGGAATTAGTTGTACTTACTTGAAGCGTACGAGTCACTACCCGTTTGAGAAAACTGCTGCCCCGCACGCACAGTCTGATTTAGCAGGAATTTTCCTGTCAACGCGTAAGGAGGTTTGTATGGATCGGCAACAGACGTCACTGGTTCTGCGCACGTGCGCGCCCGACATGTCATCCAGCTATGGATTCAGGTGGCCGAGCGTGGGCGAGATCGCTGAAGCGGGAGACTGGAATCCCGATCCGGAATGCGGCAATGGCCTTCACGGATGGCTCCACGGACACGGGGACAGCACGTGCCAATATGGAAAAGCCGAGTGCTTCAAGCTTGTGGCCGGCGCAAGGTGGCTCGTGGTCGAAGTCGACACGCGAGACGTCGTCGATCTGGGCGGCAAGTGCAAGTTTCCGCGAGGTCTCGTTCGATTCGTAGGCGATATGAAGGATGCAGCGAACTATCTCATTGCGAACGAGCCACGTGCGCGCGAAGACGCCGTGATCGGCGCTCATCTGCAAGTGGGCGACCATAAATTCGTCGCGGTCGGCGGACGTGGGGTTGCAGTCGCCGGAATGGGCGGCACTGCGATCTCGGGCGTCCAAGGTGCATCCATCACCGGCGACTTCGGCACGTCGATCGCCGACGCATTCGGCACCGCAACGTCTGGTCGTGGAGGTAAGGCAATCGCAGGGCAGAGCGGAACAGCCCGGGTTGGCGACTACGGTATGGCGATTGTGGGCTATTACGGTACAGCGATCGCCGCGGAACACGGCGTCGCGGTAGCTGGTCGGTTCGGTACTGCTGCAGCTGGCGTCAACGGCGAGATCCGGATCGATTGTTTCGACGAAGTGGCACTTCGGCACCGCGCAGTTATTGGCTACGTCGGAGAAAACGGCATAGCCGCAAACACCCCTTACACCCTTGACGAACAAAACAGTCTTAGGAGGGCACCCCAATGAAACGCTTCATAGAAAACCTGCTCTATTGGCGACGTCGAGGAATGTCAGTCCGAGACGCCTGGCGGATGGCTCGCAGGACGCTGTGACCTGGTGACGGCCCTGAGCGCACCAAGGCGGTGAACAAGACGAAAACTGGTGACGGAGAATATGAAAGTCAGACTCGACGAATGGCTCAAACGTGAATTTGATCCCCCTCCTCCGATCAGGACCGCGCGCCTTTGGATTAACGCGGGAAAGATCTATCCTGCTCCAAAGAAAATTGGAAGATCGTATTACGTAGAGGAAGGCGCTGTCTTCCGAGGCGCGATTGAAAAGCCGCGCCTCGTCCACAGGGCGTTCGGCCATGGCAGCTAGGCCGAGAATCAGACGCCGGACGGGGTGGCCGGAAAATCTTCATGAGCCCAGGCCCGGATATTACGTGTGGCGAAATCCCATCACGAAGAAGACCATGTGCCTCGGCTATGTGCCCGTCGAACAGGCAATCTTCGAAGTGCTTGAGGCGAATGGGAAGGCCAAGGAAGTCGTGCAGACAAAACGACTTGTCGAACGCCTGCAGGAAGGTGAAGAAACTGTCGCAGACCTCCTTTCGAAAATGCCTACCGTTGGCGTAAAGCCAGCGACGATCACTGCGCGCAGACATCAGGACGCTCTGATAAGGAGAGAGCTTGGGCACATCAAGTGCAAGGCTCTGACCACGAAACACGTGGCCGAAATGCTTGAAACGATTGAAGCTCGAGGGAAGTTGCAATGGGCGGTCAACGTTCGCAGCCGGATTAAAGCCGTCTGCCGCCGCGGCATGGCACTCGGATGGATGGACAGGAATCCGGCCGATGCTACGGAGCGGGCGAAGGTTCGCGTCAAGCGTAAGCGGATGACGCTCGAAGTCTTCAATGCGACGCTGGCTCAGGCGCCCAAAGTTGCGCCGTGGCTCGCAAATGCAATGCTGTTGGCGCTGGTATCAGGTCAGTCATTGTCCACCGTCGCACGCTGGGAGCGCAGATCAGTGAAAAACGGAGAGGCGCTGGTGACGCGTTCGAAGACTGGCGTGACCATTGCAATTCCGGTCGCCCTTCATATGGATGCCGTTGGCATGTCGCTCGGCGACGTCATTGCCCGTTGCAAGCAATCGTACGTTCTGAGCAAATATCTGATCCATCATCTCCGCGGCAAAGGTACTACGGAAAAAGGTTCGGCCATCAAGGTCAAGACTATCTCAGAAAAGTTCCTGCGCGCGCGCCGCCTGGCTGGCTATGTTGCAGAAGATGATCCCACCTTCCACGAAATACGCAGTCTGTGCAAGCGTCTCTACGACGAGCAGGGCAACGTGGATACAAAGGCCCTGCTTGGCCATCTCTCCGACGCCACAGCAAACCTGTATGCGAACTCACGTGGGTTGGAACCAATCAAGGTTCGGATCGCCTCCGCGAACGCCTAGCCCCGTCAAAATACGCGGTGATCGATCCGCCGACAGCTTGGGCATTTGATCTCAACGTCAGGGCGATATCGACATATATTGCTCTCGCGTCGAAATTATGTCTGGGTAACGTTCGCCCAAGGGGGCAAGGACGTTCACATATATCGATGAAAGGATCTGCAAGACGGCATCTCGATAGTTCTTGTACTCGTCATCATTGAAAGCATGGCCGGTTGTCATGAGAGAGCGTTTGAGATCGCGCTTGATCTTCCACATCAGCTGACTATGTTGATGTGCGCGCGCTTTTATCGTGATTTCTGAATTGCGGGAACCACGACTGGTTCGTCCCTGCGTCTTGCACTTCTCCGAGCTCTCTATGCGAAGAGAGGCCAGTCGAGTGACATCGCAAATCCCGTGAAGACCGCCATGGACGTTGTAAATGGGAACAAGGATAGAACTAACAATATCAGTAATAACGCAGACATCGCCCGGTCGTATTCAACGCACGTACCATCATTAAAATGCTCGTGCAACTCACGGACTTCCATACACACACTGATAGCCAATCCCGCGACTCGCCCAGCCAATACTCGGTCCTTAAACAAAGCTTGCTCCAGTTTCGATATGCCGGTTTTTCACTACAACCTTTAATCTGACTCGGTTGAATAGAATTTATGAGTTCTGCCGGGGCCCGCGGAATGCACGAGGGTGCATCAAAGATTTTCGCCGCGTGATTGGATCAGGCATTAAAATCGGTAAAGCAATCCTGCCGATACAAAATCTGTCTGAATTGGGCCTTTATCGCCGGCTAAAGAATCTCTCGCCAAAAGTTTTTGCCATTCGCAGCAAAATTCCACATTCTTGTTCACACTATATGTGAGCCCAATGCTTGTCGAAGGAGCGTACGTCTTGCGCACAAGATCATCGGGAATCGGAGCTCGATCGATTTTAACGTACTTAATCGGATCTTTTTCTTCACGTATCCGAGTCATCACCATCGCTTCCCCGATCTTGCCTACTATGCCGACCGGTCCGACCGTGTAATGAACGCTGGCATACACCGCAGTGCCGTATTGCATGAAATATTCGTGTCGTGCATAAGAATTTTGTCGCTCCCATTCCAGGGTTCCCAATTCAAACGACTCGGCATCAATTCCGAACCTGAAGGTCCCAAAACCGTCGTTGTAAGTCAAAGGTTCAAATCCTGCCGAGAGTTTTCCACCGAGCGATTGACCGCGGACATCGGCTTTCGCAACACGATAATCAGGCCAGTTATCGCTAAGATCCAGCATGGGATGGAAGACGTTGGACTGGCCCAACGCGCCGCCCACTACGAACTTCCTATCGTCAATGGCCCATCCGTCTGCTATCGCCAAGGGGGCGGTAAGCCCAGAACAAACAAGTGCACTGAGGTTCAGCAGTCGCTTAGCGCAAACGCTTTGCATGGGTCTCATTTTTAAATGTCCTTCGCATCGTGCTTTTGTCATCGTTTCCTCTGCCAGCACTTTCGGATCCCGACTCCCGCCATAAGCCGAGGAACATGTGCATTCCTCGGACGAGCACCTATCACTCCCAGGTCCGCGGGTAATCGTCGTTTGCGGATCGTCGCTGGGTCTGCAATTTGTGAAGCATGCGAGTTCCTTGGCCGATCACCGACCCGATATGCAATCCGACGAGGAACGAGCAAACGCCGACTACCACGAACAAAAACAGGAGTCCTAATATAACTAGGTAATAGTTCACTGCGTCCACCAGTCCTCTGTAATGACACCCGGATCAACCCGCTTCGCTGGCCCTCTTACTCAGCCGCTCGCGATCTGGAAGCATGCGTAGGGCGGCATCACAGGCTGGACATCGGTTCAAACCCAGCCAGACAGTGGGAAAGTTTGCGCTTTGACGACACCTCAGTCTAGGGAAGCGGGATCGGTTATACAAGAAAAACTAGCGTAACAAAGTGTAACATTAGGCGGCGGCTAGGCTTGCGCTTCGGTCAGCCCAGCGAAAGGGTTTTGATCCGCCTCGGGGGAACGGCGTGACTCACGTAATAGATAAACTGCACGTCCGAGACGGGGATACGCACCCGCGGTTCACCGGGGCAATTGTGGGCGGCGAGTTCAATTGCTAGCCCGTCCAGAGACATCAGTTCCCGGATCATCCTTTCCCCTCTTCGCAACTGGACATAGACGTCATCTCCGGCCTCGTATTTCTCGCCGGGTTCGACTAACACATGCTCGCCGGGCCTGTAGCGCGGCGACATAGTCGCGTCGGTTACGGGGATGAGAAATGCCCCTGGATCGTCAGTCGCGATTGAAGCGTACTTCACGGAGCTCACGGGTTTTGAATCGCCAGCATACTGTTCCTCGTTTTCCAAAGACCGCGAGGTATCGACAACGAAAACAGGACGCGCTTTCGACGCGTCCAAACGGACTGCCCGCGGATCCCCGCTGGGCGACGCCCGAGTTAGGGCCGCAGCGGCGGGCTCGATCCCGGGTTCCTCCTCGTTAGAGGGCCTGCGTCCAAACAGCAGATACTCTGCGGTCGTATTCAAAGCGTTTGCCACCGCCTGGAGCCGCTCCCGTCTGGGCGCGGTACCCCCGGGCTCTCGTTCCCATTGCTGAATTGTTTGCCACGCTCTGACACCGACCAGATCTGCCAATGCGTGCATGGACAAACCCGCCGCTTCCCGACACTCCCTTATTCGACTGTGGATACTAGCATATCTAGCATACTGAGGGTCGACCTCAGCTGGGTTTGACGATACGGCGGCCTTTTTTACCATTTTATCTAGCATCCCTCTCTGTGTTGCATTGACAATGCCTCGCTGAAGCGCCTCGGATGCCGCGATTGTACGTTCAAGCAGCACGAGAAGCAGGCGCCAGAACACATAAAAAGGGTCGTAACGCTATTCGCTCCTTCAGATAGCTCGGCCTACCCGCATGCACCAATATAGTCCCCGAAGTTGATGCCCACTTTCGACGTGCGCCAAACCGCCACTCAGCCGCCAGCCAATATGGACAAGATAAGATGGGGCATCGCCGAAACGATCACCGCGCCGCACAGTAGCGCCACTGACGCAAGTGCGACTGTGCCGCCAGTCAGGCCATACAACGCGGTCTTCCAGAGAGACAGTTTTTTGATTTCCAGCGATCTCAGATCATCGACGGCCACCGTCTCTTTGTTTCCCTTTACGTGCAGTGCGTCGAGCTCCGTTACCGTCATCACGGTCGAACGCCCATCGCAGGTTTGAAAGCGTATTTCGTCCCCGACCTTGACATCGCTTCCGGGCTCAAAAGCGAGACTTGAGCACGATGAGCGGACGATCGAGTGAAAATCGTCTTTGCCGACATCCTTGTGTTGGACGGTTTGATAGCTGGTGCATCCGTTCAGGCATAGCATCACGCCAGGTGCAGCGATTAGCAATTTGGACCACGTCATTCAGTTATCTCAGTTAGCGTACGAAGGCAGCACTTCGTCATCGCTGGTGGCGCGTGCCTCCGCGAGACTTCCTGAGACGTTAAGGAACAAGGGCAACTACGTCGATAAGACCGGTCTGAATTTCACGTTGCCTTTTCGGGCATCGCGTCGATGGTTCGTCGCAGGTCGATTCAGCTCCTGCACTTGAATGACACATCTAATTTCTTGGTTTTCTAATACTCGTCCGCGTCGATGTGACGCAATTTAGAAACTCATTCTACGGAAGTGCTAATTTCAGCCGAATTTTAGAAAAAAATTGTCTCGCATTGTTCATATGATGCGACCTCCGCTTAACCATTAACCGGAGGATTAAAAATGCATCGAACGATAACTCTGTTGCGCTTTGTCCTCGTCACATTGACCTGGGGCACGACGTGGATGGCAATGAGCATCGCCTCAACAACCATCTCCCCGATATTTGCGACCGGCATACGGTTTACTCTGGCAGCGCCACTTCTGATTCTGCTTGCGGTCTTATGTCGGGTACCGCTGCTTTATCCGATCGAGCTTCGGTGGTACCAGGCTTTCGTCTCGCTGTTCTACTTCGCCATCCCGTTTTCATTGATGATCTATGGCGAGCAGTACGTGAGCTCGGGGTTGGCCGCCTTGATATTTTCCACAATGCCAGCGCTCGTTTTGCTGCTGTCAGTCTTCATGCTGCACGAGAAGCTGCGAGCAGCAAAGCTGGCGGGGCTGGTCATATCAACGACCGCACTTGCCGCGATCCTTCTGATTGAACTGGACTGGAGTCAGTCGAACAGCCTGACGGGTATTGCTGCACTTCTTTGCGCAGCTCTCCTGCACGCTTATGTTTACACCCGAAGCAAGAAGCAATGTCATTCCCTTTCGGTGCTGACGTTCAGTGCGCTCCCCAGCGCTTTTGCTGGCGTGATGCTACTTGTGTTTGGATGGCTGTTTGAACGCCCCTCCATCGAGCACTTTTCAATGATGTCGCTCGCCGCGACGGCGTACCTCGGATTCGTCGCTGGCGTCTTTGGAATTCTCAACTACTTCGCCCTGCAACAACGCACGACGGCCTTCCGGGCGTCTCTAGCTTTCGTGATCTTTCCTGTAATCGCGATCTGGGTCGAGGACATATGCACCGACAAGTCATTGTCCCGGCTTTCGTACGCATTCCTCGCGCAGCTGATCGTGGGGATCCTGCTGGTCGTTTATCCAGGCAAGCGAGGCAAAAATGTCAACTCGACGCTGGCGTCCACAGCCGATGCGGCGACTGTGGAACATGAAGGAGCCTGAATCGACGCTTTCGCTATTCAAGAAACACTCACACCCACGAGGGTCGCTTGTTAGCAACGCTACATTCGGTTGAGTACTTTTCAATCGGTTCCAAGTGAGTAACCCGTAATCTTCGATTGCGCGCCGAGCAGGTGCGTGTCGCATGGCAATTTCAAAAGCAAGGTCATCGGTCTCACGTGGAGAAAGAATGAAACGCCCGCTGTCGCTCGTCGTTGCCGGGATCGTCGCAGCAGTCTTATCGCTGTCGGCGACCGCTCACCCGGACAGTCATTCACCCCAGCCCTCCAGCACAGGAGCTGAGCGCCATACGCAAAAGGCGCAAGCACCGCTCGGCGCAAGCACTCCGACATACCGCTGCAAGAAGTGCGGAGCGCCTCACGGTGGCTGTTACTATCCGTTGTGTCCAGACTGCTACAAGAAGTCTCAGCAACCCACCAGGCAGCACACACCGTGATCGAGCACTCCGACTCCGGTCTCCCGCCGACCTTGACCCCAGGCGTTGCACACCTGTCAGAGACACTTATGGAAGATTCGGAACAGTTTTCGATACCGGAAGGCGTTGGACCTCACGAGGGGGCAGAGTATCGCCTTATGGCGGAAGGTAAAAAGCACGTGGCGATGTTCAGCGACTGTATTCCGGTTGAGTTCTTCGAGAACCCCTTGCATCTCGATCTGGGCGTCCTCGAGAACACGGCCGAATCCTGTACGGTGTTTTACATGCCTGGATATCGCGAAGAGGCGGAACGTCTCATGGTGGTGAACGCGCAAGCATGCAACGCACACTTCAAGGAAGATCTTGAACGCGAGATAGGGCGAATCCTCGGATATGAGGACTGGCAAATCGAAGCGTTTCTCGCGCACGTGAACTCGTCAAAGCGCTAAGTAGGCAAGCGCGGTTCGACGAGTTGAGTGCCGCGCCGCGTAAAGTCGAGATGGTCCTCGCTATCGCAATACCGCTCGGCTACAAGCCTTCTCGATCTCAGATCGCCATCGCTGCATTGGAAGCCCTCGCGACCCGAACGGCAGGCGGCATGACGACGGGCGACGTTGATCCAAGTGCCGGTCCGCCCCCTCCTATCATGCCCCCCGTAAACGTTGCCGCCCCCTGCGGAACATGCGCCTTTCCGCCCGTTGAATTTCGCAGCCTGCAGGCTCCCACAACGCATGACGCCGTATACGTATACGGATTCATATCGCGCCGCGTTGCCACATCCCCAAAAAACTCATTGAGAAAGATAGGGGTCTCATCTACAATTCGCCCATTACGTAGGCCCTAAACCCCAATATTTACAAGCATCCTCACCTCAATGGACGAAATTGCCGAAATTCAAAACGATCTCGCCCATTTGGCGCGGCTAGCATCGCAAGAATCTTACGAAGACGTAAGGCTGTACGTTGCTCGCTTGGTCCGCAAATATCGTCGCGACCATCCCGAGTTCGCCGATCGTCTCGACCAGAGCTTGCGACGCTCCCAAACACGTGGCACCTCAGCCACATCGCTGCGCCGCGGGCTATCTGGCGACCCGACGCAGCCTATCCAGCCGCAACCTCCCGTGGACTCCGACTCAAAGCTGTCACTCGTTAAAGTCTTCGATGATCGAAACGGTCTGGCGCGTCCACTTCTGGAAGAAAAGCTAACGGCGCAGATTGATTCGATCATCCATGAACGGCAACAGAGGCTGCGCCTGGAGAGTCATGGCATCGCGCCGACAAAGTCCGCCATTCTGGTCGGGCCGCCTGGAGTTGGGAAAACGCTTTCGGCGCGATGGATCGCCAGTCAATTGGACAAACCTCTTTGGGTGCTCGATCTGACCGCAGTGATGAGCAGCCTGCTTGGAAAAACAGGCAACAATCTGCGCGCTGCGATGGACTATGCGAAAGAACACGAGGCGATCCTTCTTTTGGATGAGATTGATGCCATCGCGAAGCGCAGGAGCGATGATTCTGACGTGGGAGAGTTAAAGCGGTTAGTGACCGTCATCCTTCAAGAAGTCGATCAATGGCCAAACTCCGGATTACTGCTTTCTGCAACGAATCACCCGGAGCTTGTTGATCCTGCTCTATGGCGAAGGTTTGACGCCGTTTTGACGTTCGAGAACCCAGACTCCTCGGCCGTCGACGCGGCCATTCGGCGGTTCTTAGCAAACGATCTGGATAAGTTTGCGCCAGCCATAGGCACGATCGCGGCGGCGGCGGCGGGTCAATCGCTTTCCGATATTGAGCGGATGATTCTTAGCCTGCGTCGCACAGCGCTTTTGCACGGAGCGGATCCAGTCGATCTCGCATCGTCGATGGCCATGCAGAGAATTCACACGCTAGATAAGACCGGGCAGATTGATCTTGCCATCGCGCTCGCAAAAACCGGCGTCTATTCACATCATGAGATTCATCGCGTTACGGGCGTGGCGCGGGATACCATTCGAAAACACGCGGGGCCCTCGCCTCGCAAAGGACGGGGTCTAAAATAAATGGCGACACGTTTTGTTATCGGTAAAGGCGAGCTTCTCGCATATGGTATCGACGCACCAAAGAAGAAACCAGGGAAAAGTCATCCCTACACACTGGCCGAAGCCAAGCGAGATGTAATCCCGCAAATCGAGGCAACGATCGCCAAGTTTGATGGGCTAGCGCAGGACGCCGTACCGGACGACATTGCCGTTGCCAAGCTCACTCTGCACCCTGCCTACGTGGCGAAGTCGTACTTCCCGGCAGGTTTGCTGAGAAAGGCCGAGCTATTTTCCTTGGGCAGTAAAACCGTCCGCATCCGGCCTCGCAAGCTCGCCACGAAGACGGCGCCACTTGAAAGCGACACCGTACAGTTGTTTATAGCGGGTACCAGGCGAGCGTTTCGAGATCTTCCCGCGCTGGCACACAGCTTGACCGACCAAGATCCTCTGTCGATGGACTTTAGAGAGATCGAGACCTTGGAGTCGATGGATGCGGCCGACCGAATCGTTTCCGCGACGTCAGTCTCGGACAGGTCTGTCTTTGAGGCAGCACTGCATTTGCTCCCGGACGTCAGCGCGGAGGCCGTTCGCGCACCGTTCATGGCTTACGCGGCTTCATGCGGCTACCAGGTCGCTGTCGAGTATGAGTTCATTGCTGGGCGCCTGCTTTTTGTACCTGTCTCCGGTGATCCGGGCAGACTCCATGAACTCGCCAACTTCAGCCTTCTGCGAGTGATTAGACCTATGCCGCCACTGCGCGGAGCTCGCCCGCTGGCTCGATCTACGGCCTTGGCAGTAAGTTTTCAGTTGCCGACTGGCGCGCCGCTATCGCGAGAACCGAAGGTTGCGATTCTTGATGGCGGATTACCGGACGAACATGTGTTGGATGGCTATGTCGGGAAATATTTTGAGTCAGATGAATCGGCAGAAAGTATTCCGGAATATTTGGAGCATGGACTGGCAGTAAGTTCAGCATTCCTCTTTGGTCCAATCGCACCCGGCGGTACGGCAGAGCGGCCTTACGCATACGTCGATCATCACAGGGTCCTTGACGCGAAATCGGATGAAGAAGATCCGTTCGAACTCTACCGAACGCTTGGCCATGTAGAAGAAGTCCTTCTGTCCCGCCAGTATCAGTTTCTGAACTTGAGCCTCGGACCGGACCTTCCGATTGAGGACACCGACGTACACGCGTGGACCTCTGTGATTGATTCTATTCTGAGTGATTCTGAGACGCTCATGACCGTCGCCGCGGGAAATAACGGAGAGCGTGATCGTGAGCTTCGCCTCGATCGAATACAGGTGCCGAGCGATGCAGTAAATGCCGTCTCCGTCGGAGCAGCAGACAATTCTGGGGCACTTTGGCAGCGCGCGCAGTACAGCGCGCGAGGCCCGGGTCGCAGTCCCGGCAGGCGGAAGCCGGATCTCTTGACCTTCGGAGGATCACCCCACGAATATTTTCACGTCGTCGCCTCAGGCAAGCGGAAGCAACTGGCCGCGACGCTTGGAACCAGCTTCGCCGCACCATTTGCACTGAGAAGTGCTGTAGGTGTTCGCGCCATCCTTGGCGCTGACGTCCATCCACTTACGATCAAGGCACTCCTGATTCACGCTTGCGAGAGAGGCGGTCATCCGGAAGTTGACGTAGGCTGGGGGCGACTAGCAGACGATATAAACCAAATCGTGACCTGCCATGACGGAATGGCCCGGATCGTTTATCAAGGCTCGCTTCGCCCGGGAAAATACCTCAGGGCGCCAATTCCATTGCCGCCGTACGTGCTCGATGGCAAAGTGCAAATCACGGCGACGTTCTGCTTCGCAACTGCGGTGGATCCCCAAGACTCATGCGCGTATACGCGCGCTGGCTTAGAGATCACCTTCCGCCCCCATGAGGACAAGCTAACCGCGAGCAAGGATGGAAAGGTATCTAAGTACGCAAAACCAGAGACCTTCTTCCCGTCGTCCGAATATCGTAGCGAGCTTGAGCAACGAGCTGATCTCGGGAAATGGGAGCCGGTTCTTCACGCATCCCAGAATTACTACGGAAAATCACTTAAAGGCGCTTGCTTCGACATCCACTACAACGCTCGCGAAGGCGGTGCGGTCGCAGTGAATCCGGAGTTGATACCCTACGCCCTCGTTTTGACCGTGCACGCACCTCGTCACGCAAACCTCTACGAGGATATTCTGGCGAACCATACGAAACTCAGAGCGCTTGAATCTCAGGTCCCTCTTCCGGTGCTGCTACGTTAAAGGTAATCGGCAGCGGCAGTCGTTATTCGCCCGACGACCGTCCCTGCCGCGCCAAAAATTGCAGAATCGTCGCTCAGCGCTACGATCAGGCGGATGCGTAGACCGCCGCCCGCCGGCGACCAATATCGCGTTTTGAACGAATTTTGAACAGATATTGAACAGCCCTTATGGGATAAGGCTTTGCGGCCAATGGCCCCTATCGAAGTGGTACGGCCCGACGTCGAAGCTGTTCTTGCCGTAACGCTCCGGATACGCGCGGCGCAGCAGCGCACAGAGCCGCTCGCGGAATTCCGCGTGGCGCACGGGCAGCGTGACGTAGTCGTCGGCGCCCAGCACGAACGCACGCACGACGCTCTCTTCCGCGCCATCCGCCGACGCGAACATCACGGGCATCCGCTCGCCGCCGACGGAACGCACCGCCTTGAGCACGTCCGTGCCCGACAGACGCAACGCGTGCCAGTCGAGTACGAGCAGGTCGACCGTCGAGCGGGCGAGCACCTTGGAGAGCGTCAGGCCGTCGTCGTATAGAACGCAACTGTGGCCAGCCTGAACGACGATTTTTTCCAGCAGCTTACCCTGCACAGGGTCACGTTGAAGAATGGCGATACGCATAATGGGTCCCCGACAATTGGTCCAGGATCGCGATTCTGTTCAGGCTGCCTCTCCAAGCCCATAAGACTTGTCCGAATTTGCAAAGATTCTGCGACACTTTCAATCTAGTAAAATCGCGGGCTGGCCAAAAAATCGTCAGCACGCCGCCCTATCCGGACCGGCGTGCCGTGTCCCGTGCCCTACCCTGCACTGCCGCACCTCCCGCCTGACGAAGCCGTACTCCGCGCGCGACGCGCGGCTCTTCTATTCCTACAACGACAGGCAATGCAAGCAACAGAACTGGGTAGACCACACGCCGGGGACATCGCGCACGCGCGCCCCCTGACCCGCCACGACTACAAGACACTCAGCCTTGCCGCGCTCGGCGGCGCGCTCGAGTTCTACGACTTCATCATCTTCGTATTCTTCGCGCCCGCGATCGGACAGCTGTTCTTCCCGCAATCGATCCCCGACTGGCTGCGCCAGTTGCAGACCTTCGGCATCTTCGCCGCCGGTTATCTCGCGCGGCCGCTGGGCGGCATCGTCATGGCGCACTTCGGCGACCTGCTCGGCCGCAAGCGCATGTTCACGCTGAGCGTGCTGCTGATGTCGCTGCCCACGCTGCTGATGGGCGTGCTGCCCACGTACGCGAGCATCGGCATCATGGCGCCCGTGCTGCTGCTCCTGTTCCGCGTGATGCAGGGCGCCGCCGTCGGCGGCGAAGTACCGGGCGCATGGGTGTTCGTCTCCGAACACGTGCCGCAGCGCCATGTCGGTTACGCGTGCGGCACGCTGACGGCGGGCCTCACGGCGGGCATCCTGCTGGGCTCGCTGGTTGCGTCGGCGGTGAATCGCCATTTCGCGCCCGCCGATATCGCCGGTTTCGCGTGGCGCATTCCGTTCCTGCTCGGCGGCGTGTTCGGCCTGTTCTCGGTGTATCTGCGCCGCTGGCTGCATGAGACGCCCGTGTTCGCCGAAATGAAGCAGCGCAAGTCGCTGGCCGCGGAAATCCCGCTGAAGGCCGTGCTGCGCGATCATGGCCGCGCCGTGATCGTGTCGATGCTGCTCACGTGGATGCTGTCGGCCGCGATCGTCGTCGTGATCCTCATGACGCCGACGCTGCTACAAAAGCAGTTTCACATCGCGCCCGCGACGGCATTGTTCGCCAACAGCGTCGCGACGCTGTTCCTGACCATCGGCTGCGTGCTGGCCGGTTCGCTCGCGGGGCGCTTCGGCGCGGGCCGCACGATCTTCGCCGGCTGCGTCGGGCTCGGCATCGCGTACTACGTGCTGTTCCAGCAACTCGCCGTCGACAGCTCGCTGCTCGTGCCGCTGTATGCCGTCGCGGGCCTGTTCGTCGGCGTGATCGGCGCGGTTCCGTTCGTGATGGTCAACGCGTTTCCGCCCGTCGTGCGCTTCTCGGGAATTTCGTTCTCGTACAACGTCGCATATGCGGTATTCGGCGGGCTCACGCCCATCGTCGTCTCGCTGATGCTGAAGTCGAATCCGATGGCACCCGCGTTCTATGTCGGCGCGCTGTGCGTGATCGGCGCACTGACGGCGTGCTGCGTGAAGAAGGACCCGGCGCAGTAACGCTTCTGAAGCGGCGTGCGTGGCACGCCGCTTGCCTCCTCTGGACCGTACGTCGCATCGACGTTTCAAAACGGTCCGAAACGTCGCATGGCAGGCTGGTCCTATCATCGACGCATGAATCCTTCTCCTGCACCCCATTTCACGCCGACGCTCGCGCGCATTGTCGCGACGGTCAGCATCGGCTTCGTCGTCACGCAACTCGACGTGACCATCGTCAACATCGCGCTC
>NZ_JAAGPD010000055.1 GCF_017104565.1 Paraburkholderia sp. Tr-20389
TAAAAAAAAAAAAAAAAAAAAAAAATAAAAGAAGGAGTGTTATATAAAACAACAAAAAACAAAATAGTAGCGTCCACATGTATAACATATCTTCGCTTGCAGTCTACTACAAGTATATCTGCCAAGTATCATACAAGAACACAACATGTAGAGTCCATATATACGACGTTCGCACGAATGACTACCAGCATCGATCGTGATGACTGTGCACCGTGCCATGTCATGCTTCCTGCC
>NZ_JAAGPD010000056.1 GCF_017104565.1 Paraburkholderia sp. Tr-20389
GAAAAAAAAAAAAACAAAACTAACAAAAACCCTAAAGATATCTGATAACATCAACCAAAACCAACATATAGACGTTTCCCAATGCAAGCTCATAGGCATATTATGATTATAACAGTACTATATAATTCGTGACACAGTTCAACTCATATATCAACCGATTATGAGTTGTAAATATAAATGCCAGCTACAGTACTCTTGCTCGACAAATACAAGTGAACACATATAGCCACTCTGTCATGCATTCACTATGGCGAGTATGTCGGGGCACTACCAGCAAGTATCACACTGATAGCAACTCAACTGCTGTAGATGTGAGTGACATCGTACTATTGAGTTAATAGTCGAACACTGCACATATCGCATAAACAGCATACATAAAATGAATGGACGATATGATCAGTATTTCTCGTTGTTGTTTTGATGATGAGTATTTACATCTTTTTTTTTTTTTTTTTTTTTTTAATAATC
>NZ_JAAGPD010000057.1 GCF_017104565.1 Paraburkholderia sp. Tr-20389
CGTCGCCCGCGAGGAACCTCGTCAGCGTGATGTTTGCGTGACGCATGATGCTCTCCTACGAAGTGGGGAATTCTGTCGCGGCGCCCGCTTGCGTGGCGGCGCCGCCTGATTCGGAGAACACGCTGCTTGCGCGGATGTCGGCGGCGCTCAGCAGCGTCAGCGCGGCGGGATCGGCGCTCGCGCCGCCGCCCAGCGCATCCGCGAACAGGCGATTGGCCTGGCGCAGGCGCGCGCGGTCGAGCGCGTTGCGCACCGAGCGCGCGTTCGCGAAGTTCGGCTGACGCAGCCGCCGCGCGAGGTAGTCCTCGAAAGCGCGGCGCGCGTCGGCGTCGAACCGGTAGTGCATCGTTTCGAGCATGCGTTCGGCGATGAACAGCAACTCATCGGCGGCATAGTCGGGAAATGACAGATGGTGCGCAATCCGCGAGCGGAAGCCCGGATTGCTGCGGAAGAACGTGTCCATTTTCGACGCGTAGCCGGCGAGAATCACGACCAGATCGTCGCGCTGGTTCTCCATCGTCTGCAGCAGGATTTCGATCGATTCCTGACCGTAATCGCGCTCGTTTTCCGGGCGATACAGGTAATACGCTTCGTCGATGAACAGCACGCCGCCCATCGCACGCTTGAGCACTTCGCGCGTTTTCGGCGCGGTGTGGCCGATGTACTGCCCGACGAGATCGTCGCGCGTCACCGAAACAAGATGATTGCGGCGGATATAACCGAGCCGGAACAGCACGTCCGCCATGCGCATGGCGACCGTCGTCTTGCCCGTGCCGGGGTTGCCGCTGAAGCACATGTGCAGCGTCGGCGCACCGCTCTCGATACCGAGCGCTTCACGCGCGCGTCCGACGAGCAACTGAGCGGCGATTTCACGGATGCGCGTCTTCACGGGCACGAGACCGACGAGATCATGGTCGAGTTCGTCGAGCACGCCAGCAATGCCGGACTCGCGAAACAGCGCGAGCAGATCGACCTGCTGCGGCGCGTCGGGCGCGGGCTGTCGCGCGTGCGTGTGCTGCAACGGCTCCGTGATCACGGCATTCATGACGATGTCTCCCTGTTCGTGTTCTGTTGTGCCCGGCTATGCTGGTTCTCGACGGCTAGCGCGGCGCGGCGTGCACCGTCGTCAGCGAATAGCGCTGCACGCGCGAGCGGTCGTCCTGACGGCCCAGCACGAGCTTCGGTTCCACCTCGGGCCGGTTCACGATGAACGAGAGCCGCATCGTTTCGAAGCCGCGCACCGAATCGAATGCGTTCACCTTCACGTAGTGCTGCGGATACGCTTCCCGGCAGCGCGTCACTTCCATCATCACGCCCGCTGCGTCGCGCAGATCGAACATCGGCAGTCCCCACATTTCCCAGTACGTGTTGCGCGGATGCGGGTCGTCGGTGAATTCGACCGAGCATGCCCAGCCCTGGTCGAGCGCGTACTGGATCTGCAGGCGGATTTCGTCGTCGGTCAACTCGGGCAGAAAGGAAAACGTTCCCTGGGTGATGCGCATGGCTGGCTCCAGAATCTTCGTGAATGACGGTCGAATGGTCGATTGTTCAGGCCACGCTCGGCGTGACGGCGAAATCGGGCGAATCGGTCGGCGTGTAGTTGAAGGTGACGTCGCCCCATGTATCGAGTGCCTGCTTGAGGGGCGTGCAATGACGCGCCGCCGCTTCGAGCAGATCGGGGCCTTCGTTCGCGATGTCGCGGCCTTCGTTGCGCGCCTTGACCATCGTTTCGAGCGCGACGCGGTTCGCCGTCGCGCCCGCCTGAATCCCCGACGGATGTCCGATCGTGCCGCCGCCGAACTGCAGGATCGCGTCGTCGCCGAACAGGTCGAGTAGCTGATGCATCTGTCCCGCGTGAATGCCGCCCGACGCGACGGGCATCACCTTGCGCAAGCCTGCCCAATGCTGGTCGAAGAAGATGCCGCGCGTGAGATCGACGGGGTTGTGCGATTCGCGCAGCACGTTGTAATAGCCCTGCACCGAGAGTGGATCGCCGTCGAGCTTGCCGACGGCCGTGCCCGCATGCGCATGATCGACGCCTGCCATCCGCAGCCACTTCGCGATCACGCGAAACGAGATGCCGTGATTGCGCTGCCGCGTGTACGTGCCGTGACCCGCGCGATGCAGGTGCAGGATCATGTCGTTCTTGCGTGCCCAGCGTCCCATCGACGTGATCGCCGTCCAGCCGATGACCAGATCGATCATCACGATGCACGAGCCGAGCTCCTTCGCGAATTCGGCGCGCTCGTACATGTCCTCCATCGTGCCTGCGGTCACGTTCAGGTAATGGCCCTTCACTTCACCCGTTTCGGCCTGCGCGCGATGCACGGCTTCCATCGCGAACAGATAGCGGTCGCGCCAGTGCATGAAGGGCTGCGAATTGATGTTTTCGTCGTCCTTCAGGAAATCGAGGCCGCCTCTGAGGCCTTCGTACACGACGCGTCCATAGTTCTTTCCCGACAGCCCGAGCTTCGGCTTCACGGTCGCGCCGAGCAGCGGACGGCCATATTTGTCGAGCCGTTCGCGTTCGACGATGATGCCGGTCGGCGGCCCCTGAAACGTCTTCAGATACGCGACGGGAATGCGCATGTCTTCGAGCCGCAGCGCCTTGAGCGGTTTGAAGCCGAACACATTGCCGATGATGGACGCCGTGAGGTTCGCCACCGAGCCTTCCTCGAAGAGATCGAGTTCATACGCGATGAACGCGAAGTACTGCGGCTCGCTTTCGGCGGAATTCGGTACGGGGTCGACGCGAAATGCTTTCGCGCGATACATGTCGCAAGCGGTGAGGCGATCGGTCCAGACCACCGTCCAGGTTGCCGTCGACGATTCGCCTGCGACGGCGGCCGCTGCCTCTTCCGGTTCGACGCCTGGCTGCGGCGTGATGCGGAACAGAGCGATGACGTCGGTGTCTTTCGGCGTGTAGTCCGGCTGCCAGTAGCCCATCTCGCGATACTTCATGACACCTGCTGCGTAGCGCGAGCGCTTTTCCGGCTTGGCGCTATCGGCCGGCTTCACGGCTTCCTTGCTGAAATCGTTCATCACGCTGCCTCGACATGGATCGCGGCGCCGTCAAGCGCGCACGCTGTTGGGTGGAAGGCGGCGTGGATGGAAAGCGCCGGCCATGGAGCTCAATGTAGGCGGCGCATTGGGTGAAGTGAATTCACGATTTTTTTCAGCAGGCTTAAACGATCCGTTAAGACGCGTGCACATGATGCAAATTGCGTCCACAATGACCGATCGGCTCGTGGGACAGTTTGCTGCGGTTCCGCGACAGTAAGACGCGTAAGGTGGAACGGGACGCAGAAGGGACGCGTCTTTCGCGTATTGCTGGTGACTGGTACGACAGTTGCATCGGCAACATGGGCCGAGCGCGATGGGATCTGGTTTTTGCTTTTTTCTCGTCGCAAAGGGACCGCTATTTCTCACTCTCGAAGGAGGACGAATATGCAGTGGACTACCCCTGGTTACACCGATATGCGTTTCGGGTTTGAAATCACGATGTATATCGCCACGAGGTGATAGTCGCCGCTCCGCGGCGAGGGTTTTCAGTTTTTTCCCTTCCGCGGAGCGGCTTTTCTGGTGTTTTGCGGCGCCGCAATATTCGGTGCGGTGTGGTTTTTTTCGCTGCTGGCATCCGCGATTTCATGTCGGTATTCATGCGTTGCCCCTGTGCGGGGCGGCACCTACTTTTCTTTGCAGCGGCAAAGAAAAGTAGGCAAAAGAAAGCCGCTAACACCGCTAACCCTACTCCTTGCCTGCGGGCCCCCAACCGTTCTTACGCTCCACGCGGCATCGAACTAGTCTTGCTCGTTGCCAACGCTCCTGGATTTGCATCACCCGCTTCACACTCCCACGTCATGGACTGCGTTAACAGCACTCCACCGCCGCCCAGGTGGCAAACTGTGTGTAGGCGATCGCGACGTCAATGCACCACTTCGGACTGGAAAGCGATGCGCTTCGGACTGAAAAGCGGGATCGGTGTCGTAGGAGCGCCGACGCATGCGATGCGATCGCCTACACACAGTTTGCCACCTGGGCGGCGGTGACGATTCGCTGCCGTTGGCTGCGCTACGGGTGACTGAGGCGGGTGATGTGCCTATTCAATGCGCTGGCAACGGGCGGATAATAGTGCGTTGCCGTGCGGAGTGCGGGACCCGTTGGGGGCCCGCAGGCAGGGAGAAGGATTGGCGGTGTTAGCGGCTTTCTTTTGCCTACTTTTCTTTGCCGCTGCAAAGAAAAGTAGGTGCCGCCCCGCACAGGGGCAACGCCAGCAAACCAGAAGCAAAACGCGGATGCCAGCGTAAAAAATGCCAACACAAAAAAGGGCACACCGCAGCAGTGCCCCCAACCCCGTGTAACGGAAACCCCAACGATGATTCACGAAACAATCATCACCACATCAAGCCCCGGCGGTACGCCACATATAGCCCCGATGGGCGTGCGCTTCGAACAGGGCCTGGCGATCCTGGCCCCCTTCAAGCCGTCCAGAACGCTGGACAACATCCTGGCAACGCGAGCCGCGATCATCAACTTCACGACCGACGTGCGCATATTCGCCGGCTGCGTAACGGGAGCCCAACGCGACTGGCCAACTTGCGCGGCAACCAAAGTAAGCAGCGTGCGGCTCGCACAAACCCTCGCGCACAGCGAGCTACATCTCGACCACATCACCGACGATCCGCAACGCCCCGTTCTGCACATGCGCTGCGTGCACACGGAAACACACGCGCCGTTCGGCGGCTTCAACCGCGCGCAGGCCGCCGTCGTCGAAGGCGCGATCCTCGTGAGCCGGCTCTTCATGCTGCCCGCCGAGAAAATCGATCACGAAATGGCCTATCTGCAAATCGCCATCGATAAAACAGCAGGCCCCTACGAACGCGTCGCGTGGGACTGGATCACGCAAGCCGTCGACCATTTTCGCGCGACAGGCGAAGCGGCCGACAAGGCGCCCGGCACCGACGCCACGCACACGTCCTGAGCCCTTGCCTCCACGGAGCATTCGATGACCGCATTGCTCGCAAGCGTCCGTTCCGCCGAAGAAGCGCTCGACGCCGCCGGCGCCGGCGCCGACCTGATCGATCTGAAGGAACCGCGCAAAGGTGCGCTGGGCGGCGTGTCGCTCGACAACATCTGGCGCATCGCGCGCACGCTGCGCTCGCGGCATCCCGTCAAACCCATCAGCGCGACGATCGGCGATCTGCCGCCCGACGCCATCGACACCATCGCGGCACGCGCAACGGAAGTCGGCGAGACAGGCGTGGATTTCGTGAAAGTCGGCGTCGTGCCGGGCCCGCATGCGCGCGCGTGCCTCACGCGCATCGCCGGCTTGCAGGCCGCCGTGCTGCCCGTTCTGCTGTGCGACGACGGCGTCGACGCGGCGCTCGTCCAGCATGCCGTGTCGCTCAGATTCGTCGGCATCGTGTTCGACACGGCAGGCAAGACGGGACGCACGCTGTTCGACTGCATCGACGGCCAGACGCTCGCGCGCTACATCGCGACGATCCGCGCGTCGGGTGCGATGGCGTGCATCGCGGGCTCGCTCGGCTGGACGCAACTCGACGGCATCCGTGCGCTCGCCCCCGACGTCGCCGGCTTTCGCACCGCGCTATGCGAACACGGCCGCACCTCGCGGCTCGATCCGCGCCGCGTTACGCAATGGGCGGACGCGCTCCATCACGCGGCGCCGGGCGCGGCCGCATGAAGACCTAAAGCCCTTTATGCAGTCCAGCCGCGCTCACACGGCCGATGCATTCAACAAACGCTCCCGCACCAGCGCGACATCCGTCTTGCTGAACAGCTCCACTTCGTAATTGGCCTCCTTCACGTAGTGGACGAAACTCTCGTCCACGATCCCGCTCGACGCGAGCGTCACGAGCGGCACGTTCGCGCCGACAGGGCACGACTTCACGACCATCAACCGCTCGGCATTCAGCGACGTCGACAGCCACGCGGCCAGACTGTCGGACGTCGTGTCCCAGTTGGTCATCGAGTCGGGCGTGACGCGCATCAGGCACACGGGCATCCACACGGCGACCTTGCCCTTGCGCAACGCGCGCCGGATCAGGTCTTCGTTGGTCGCGAGCACGAGGTCGGGCAGCACGGCCTGCATCATTAGCGCGTACTGCGTCATCGCGAGCAGACACATGTTGTGGGCCGCGAGATCGTCGAATTGCCATTCCCGTTGATACGCCCGCACGCTGTCCGCAAAATCGCCGCCGCCCGGCACGATCACCACGCGCCCGCCGCCGACTTCCCACAGCTGCGTGAGCCAGTCCCGCAGCGACGGGTCGTGACTCAGGCTGCCCCCGATCTTCACCACCCACATGTCGATTACCTCGCTTTCGTTCGACGACGCGGCCGTGCCGCGCCAGCCATTGCCCCGGCTTCTGCGGCTTCGTCACGCATCGTGTGCGACGCCTGACGCCATCGCGAGTCTGCACGGTCGATAGCGCGCGCGTCGATGGTCCTGCGTCGCGTGCATTCGCGGCCTCGCTGCACGCCCGCTCAAGCCGCCCGCTGTTGTTGTTGCCCCCGCCCCATCATCAACCATGCGACGGCCACGCTGGGCGCGCACGTCGCGATCCATTCGGCGGCATCGCGCGGCGCGTCCGCCGCCGTCTGCACGAACGTGCCGAAGTCGACGTAGTCGCGCGCGTGCGCCTCAGCCAGCGCCGCCGCCAGAAACCGTCCGCAGCCCGCGCCCACGACGGGCGCGCCCGCCAGCGACGGATGCGCTGCCCATACCTGCTCGACGCTCGCAGCGATCGCGCGCAATTGCGCGTTGCGCCATGCGTGAGCGAACGCACGCCATTCGTCTTCCGTCGCGTCAGCGGCATCGCGGCCGATCGTCCTCGCGAGCCTCGCGCAGCTTGCCGCGACCGTCTTCGGGCCGTTGTCGGCGCTCGGGTGCTGGTCGTGCGGCGCCCACAGCTCGCCCGTCACGCGATAAATATCGGCGCTCGTCGCGAACCATTCGTTCATCACGCTCGCCGTTTCGTCGCGAAACACGATCCGATGCGCGATGCCGCACAACGGCGTGCGTACGACGCCGTGATACGCGAGTTCGCCCGTCACGAGCCGCGACGCATCGCTGTCGCCACGCGCCGCGACGCGCGCGTCGACGATGGGCACGATATCCGTCGTTGTGCTGCCGATATCGATCAGCACGCAATCGCGCATGCGCGCGGCGACTAGCTGCGCCGTCGCGAGCCAGTTCGCCGACGCCACCGCGCGCCATTGCGCGACGCTCTGCGCGGCATCGAGCCAGCCGGACGCGCCCGCGAAAAACGCGGTATCCGCGCCGAGCCGTCCGGCGAGCACATCGACGAGCGCCTGCACGCCGTGCTCGCGATCCGCGAACAGATCGACCATTTCGCCCGTCATCGTGATCGCGTGACGCGAACGCACATCGCAGGCATCGGGCCAGCGCGTGCACGCGGCGTCGATTGCGCGATGCAGATGGTCGAGTCCCTGCCACAACGGACACGCCCATTGCGCGATATCGTCGACGACGCCCGCTGCATCCACCCGCGACACCTTCACATGCGCGCCGCCGACGTCCCAGCCGAACACCGCGGGCGCGCTCATGATGCCGTTCCGCATGCAGACAATCTCGCGTGCGCGGAGCCGCCGTCGGAAGCAGCTTCATGCGCTCGCGGCGAAACCTGCAGACCGTGCGCCGCGAGCACATCCACAGCCAGATTGCGGCCGAGCCTCGCGGACAGGCCTGCATAGGCGACCGTCGCACGCGGATTCACTTCGATCACGACGGGACCGCGCTCAGGATTCCACACGACATCGATGCCGACAAAACCGCGCAAGCCCGGCAACGACGCCGCGACCTGCCGCGCCAGCGCATCGAGGGTACGGCCTTGCGCGCTATCGCGAGCGATGCGGTCGATATCCACGCCCTCGAAGCCGACGACCCGGCCCGCATGGCCCGTCGCGGGGGCGGCCACCTCGATCCTCTGCCGGTTGATGCTGACGAGCGTCGCGCCCGCGTCATTGCAGATCAGCGACAGGCTCAGCGGCTCGCCTTCCACCCACGCCTGCAGCACGGTTTCGCGCTGCGCCGAGCAACGCGCAGCGTATTCGGCGCGGGCGGCGCCGGCATCGTCGAAGACGAAGGTATCGAGACCGCCCGCGCCGTCGTCCGGCTTGACGACCCAGCGCCCCTGCGTATGCGTGCCGTTGCCCGGCTCGATCTGCGCGGGTTCGAGCGCGGGTGTCACGTCGATGCCGCGCGCGGCGAGCCGCGCCGCCGTCGCGCGCTTGCTCGATGCGAGCGCGATCGCCTCTTTCGTGCAGCCGATCCAGCGCGCCGGGCCCACGGCATCGGCGAGATCGAGCATCAGGCCGTCGCACTCGGGCGCGACGATCCACGCAAAATCGTGTTCGCGCGAAGCCCGCGACACGAATTCCAGCATCGACTCCCCCGGCTTCGCGCGGCCATGCGGCACGTCTTGCGCGACCTGCTCGAAGCGCGAACTCGCGAAACTCACCTGCACGCCGTCGAGCTGCCGCAGATCGCCGACGATCGCGTCGCGCATCACACGCCCTTCCACCACGAGTGCGCTCAGATCGGCGAGACTGCTGCTGCCGGCCAGTTGCGCGTCGATGCCACCGCCGGTGAGATACTCATAAACCCAGAGCTTCATCAAGGAACGTCTCCGCATGCAGGTGATCCCGGTTCTCGATCTGCTCGACGGTCACGCGGTGCGCGCCATACGCGGCGACCGCGCGAACTATCGGCCCATCCAGTCTTCGTTGTGCGCGACGAGCGAACCGCTCGACGTCGCCCGCGCGCTCATTGCCGCAACGGCAGCCTCCGCGCTGTACGTCGCCGACCTGGGCGCGATCATGTCGTGCGACGCCGACCCGTCGACGCTTGCCGCGCTGGCTGCGTCGTCAGATCGCGCGCGACCGTTCGAAATCTGGCTCGACGCAGGCTTCGCCGATTTCCCGTCGATGCTCGCGCATCTCGAACGCATCGCCTCCGCCGACAACGCCGCGCCGAAGCAAGCCGCGTCGAACGCGCGCATCGTGCCCGTGTTCGGCTCCGAGTCGCTTCATTCGCTCGACGCGTTGCGCGAAGCCGAAGCAGCCGGCTACACGCCCATCCTGTCGCTCGACCATCGCCACGGTCAGCTGATCGCCGCACCCGACCTCGCCGATGCGCTGCGCTCGCCCGCATCGTGGCCGTCGCGGGTGATCGTGATGACGCTCGATCAGGTCGGCGCCGATGCCGGCCCCGATCTCGACACGTTCGGCCACGTCCACGCCCAGGCGGGCCAGCGCATGACGATCGGCGCAGGCGGCATCCGTCATCGCGGCGATCTCGATGCCGCGGCACGCAGCGGCGCACATGCGTGGCTCGTCGCATCGGCGCTTCACGACGGCAGACTCGGACCCGCACAAGCAAAGCACGCGACACGCTCCGACACTACGGCGTGATCCGCGAAACAATATCCATGCCACGCGGTCCGCGTTGCAGCAACGGCGCGGCTCCCATGCTCACTGGGCAGCGCACTGTCCTCAAGTGACACACTGTTGCAGCGCGGAGCACATACTGTGCTGCGCGCTGCCTGTCGCACGGTTCGCCGTGATCAGGCGTTCGATGTGTCCACGTTCGGCACAACGTGGCATCGGTCGGAGTCTTCTCCTCGAAATACATGAAGCGGCGACCACGCCAGCTTCCCGCAAGCAGCGGGCAATATCGGCACGGACCTTGCTGGACGGGTTCTCATGCATGAGCCCACGCCCCCCATAACGAATGCCAACGCGACTTCGGCCGCCAGCGGACCGTTGCCATCCGTTTCGGCGACCCACGACTGGACGTGCCCCTTCTGCCCGCTGTTGTGCGACGACATCGACGCCCATCTTTCGGACGATCAGTCGCTCGCCGCACCGGCGACCCAATGCGCGCGCCTCGCCGCTGCGCTCGCGCGTTACGACGGCAGCGACAACGTCTGCGCGCCTTCCATCGACGGCTCCCCCGTCTCGCTCGAAGACGCACTCGAAGAAGCCTCCGCCATACTCATGCAGGCACGGCGGCCCTTGTTCGGCGGATGCGGAACGGACATCGCGGGTGCCCGCGCACTCTACGAGCTTGCCGCCGGCTGCGGCGCGACGCTCGATTCGATGCACGGCGACGCGCTGAGCGCCGCGACGCTCGCGCTGCAAGATCGCGGCGCGTTCTTCACGACCTTGTCCGAAGTACGCTCGCGCGCCGATCTGCTCGTCGTGTTCGGCTGCGAGCCGGCCGCGCGCCATCCACGCTTCTACGAGCGCATCGCGAGCGGCACCTCGACGCAGCGCGAGATCCGCTTCGTCTGTTGCGCACTGGATCCCGCTGCCGACACCTGCGCGGAATCGATGCTCGCCGATGCTTCGCCGCACGACGTGCTCGCGTTCTGGTCGGCGATCGCGGAGGGCCGCAAGCCGGAATCGCTCGAAAACGGTTCGGGTATCGCGACGGCGCTCGCGTCGCTGATGGAACGTATCGTCGCGGCGCGCTACACCGCGTTCGTGATCGAGCCCGCTGCACTTCCGCAACCGCACGCGGCGCTGCTGATCGAAGCACTGCACCGGATCGTCAAGGCCATCAACCGCACGAATCGCGCGGGCGTGTTGACGCTCGGCGGCGCGGACGGCGCGTTGAGCGTCAATCAGACGGTGACGTGGCTGTCGGGGTTTCCGCTGCGCACGCGCGTGTCGACGCCCGACCGGCCGCCCGGCACGCCGCCGCTCGACCACGATCCGTATCGCTATCGCACTGAGCGCCTGCTCGCCGCGCGCGAAGCCGATGCGCTGCTGTGGATCGCGAGCTTCGATCCGCATCCGCTGCCCGCCGCACTCGCCGCCGATACGCCCGCGATCGTGCTCGGCACGCCGGCGCTTGCATCGGCGCTTGCATCGGCGATTACGTCGCCCAATACGCAGCCACGCAACGCGAAGACCGTGTTCATTCCCGTTGCGACGCCGGGCATCGACAGCGACGGCCATCTGTTTCGCGTCGATGCATCGGTGGTCGTGCCGCTGCATGCGGCGCGGCACGTTGCGCTGCCGAGCGTTGCATCGATCGCCGCGCAACTCGTCGATCATCTTGCCGCCGGCCGCGCCGCGCGCGCCGCGTTGACGCGGAGGCCGGCATGAGCATCGCGCGGCTTCACGGCGGACGCATCTACGATCCCGCTAACGGCGTCGACGGCATCCAGCGCGACCTGTATATCCGCGACGGCCGCATCGTCGACGCACCCGCCGACGGCGCCGTCGATCACGACTACGACGCGCAAGGCATGGTCGTGATGGCGGGCGGCATCGATCTGCACTCGCACATCGGCGGCGGCAAGACCAACCTGTCGCGTCTGCTGCTGCCCGAAGACCATCGCGACGACCGGCCACGCGACGCTGCATACGAAGCCGTGCAGGACGAACGAGGCCGCTATCTGCGCATGCCGTCGTGCGGCGTCTGCACGCCGGGCACGCTCGCCACCGGCTACCGTTACGCGGAAATGGGCTACACGGCGGCATTCGAACCGGCGATGATCGCGTCGAACGCGCGCCACGCGCATCTGGAAATGGGCGACACGCCGATCATCGACCACGGCGCCTACGTGATGCTCGGCAACGACGAACTGCTGTTGCAGATGCTCGCCGCAAAGGACGACTTCGAACGCGTGCGCGATTATGTGGGCTGGACGATGCACGCAAGCCGCGCGCTCGGCGTGAAGGTGGTGAACCCCGGCGGCATCTCGGCGTTCAAGTTCAACCAGCGTTCGCTCGATGTCGACGAAGCGCACGCGCACTACGGCATCACGCCGCGCGATGTGTTGCGCACGCTGACGCGCGCATTGACGGAACTGCGCGTGCCGCATCCGTTGCACGTGCATGCGAGCAATCTCGGCGTACCGGGCAATATCGAATCGACGATCGCAACGATGGATGCCGCCGACGGCCTGCCCATCCATCTCACGCACATCCAGTTTCATAGCTACGGCACGGAAGGTCCGCGCAAGTTTTCGTCGGGTGCGCGTGCGATCGCCGATGCCGTGAATGCTCGCGCCAATGTTTCGATCGACGTGGGACAGATCATCTTCGGTCAGACGGTGACGGCTTCCGGCGACACGATGATGCAGTTCAAAAACGCGCCGCTGGCGAGGCCGCACAAGTGGATCGTCGGCGATATCGAATGCGATGCGGGCTGCGGCGTCGTGCCGTTCCGCTATCGCGAGCAGAGCTACGTGAATGCGCTGCAATGGATCATCGGGCTCGAAATCTTCCTGCTGGTGAACGACCCGTGGCGCGTATCGATGACCACCGATCATCCGAACGGCGGCCCCTTCACGAGCTATCCGCATCTGATCCGCCTCTTGATGGACAAACCGTTTCGCGACGAACAGCTCGACCGCCTGCATCCGGAAGCGAAGGTCGCGAGCGCGCTGCCCGACCTCACGCGCGAGTTCTCGCTATACGACATTGCGGTCATCACGCGCGCGGGCCCGGCGCGGCTGCTCGGCCTGAACGATCGCGGGCATCTGGCGGCAGGCGCGGCCGCCGACATCGCCGTGTATCGCGACGACGCCGACCGCGAGCGGATGTTCACGTCGCCCGCCTACGTGTTCAAGGACGGCCAACTGGTCGCACGCGACGGCAACCTCGTGTCGACGCCGACGGGCGGCATCCACTTCGTCTCGCCCGACTACGACAAGGACATCGAAAAGACGCTGCGCCAGTACAGCGAAACGAGTCTGGCCAGCAACTTCGCGCACGCTGCGATCAGCGACGACGAAATCTGCGCGTGCTGCCGCGGCGGACGGCTGTTGCCCGTCGCGTGCCTCGCGAGGACCTGAGGCAGACGCGCATGCAGATCCACGACACCCTGATCGACGACACGTTCGCGGAAGCCTTCCCGATGAAGGCGACGCGCCTCGTCATCACCGCGCACACGCCGCGCTGGGCGCGTGCCGCGGCGGATTCGCTGACGGGCTTCGCGACCTCGGTGATCGATTGCGGCTGCGAGGCAGGCATCGAGCACGAGATCGCCGCCGACGCGACACCCGACGGCCGCCCCGGCATTTCGGTGCTGATGTTCGCGGTGTCGTCGAAGGAACTGGCGAAGCAGATCGTGCGGCGCGTCGGGCAATGCGTGCTGACGTGCCCGACCACGGCCGTCTACAACGGCATCGATCCCGCGACGACGCGCTCGCCGCTGTCCGATGTGGCGCCGCTTGGCGGCTCGCTGCGCTTTTTCGGCGATGGCTGGCAGATTTCGAAAGTACTGGGCGGCGTGCGCTACTGGCGCGTGCCCGTGATGGACGGCGAGTTCGTCTGCGAAGAATCGGTGCAGACGGTGAAGGCCGTCGGCGGCGGCAACCTGCTGCTGCTCGCGCGCGATCTGGACAGCGCGCTCGCAGGCGCCGAAGCCGCCGTCGCCGCGATGCACCGGCTCGCCAATGTGATCACGCCGTTTCCGGGCGGCGTGGTGCGCTCGGGATCGAAAATCGGCTCGAAATACAAGGGCGCCGTCGCGTCGACCAACGACGCGTTTTGCCCGACGCTCACGGGCCTGTCGCATCGCAGCGAACTCGATGCGCAAACCGGCTGCGTGCTGGAAATCGTGATCGACGGTCTGACGGACGCCGACGTCGGCGCGGCGATGACGGCGGGCATCGAGGCGGCATGCGTGCCCGGCAGCGGTGTGGTGCGCATTTCCGCCGGGAACTATGGCGGCAAGCTCGGGCCCTACCATTTCAAGCTGCGCGAACTCGCCGCGAACCTTGTGCAGCGCAAAACGGGCGCAGCGGAAGGCGGGACGGCATGAGCACGATCACATTGCGCGTCAAGCACGCACCCGGCTTTCGTGTCGACGGTTCATCGTTGTTGCCGTCCGCGTTGCACGCACTGTCGGAAGGAGAGATGGCGCGTGTGATGCTATCCGCCGGTAACGACGCGTACGCGCTCGGCGATCTGTTCGACCTCGCCCTCGCTGCGGATGACAACGACGCGCACGTCGTGATCGAAGGTGACGCGCATTGGCTGGACCGGCTCGGCGCGCAACTGGATGCGGGCCATTTGCGCATCGAAGGTTCCGCAGGCGATTACGCGGGCTGGCGCATGACGGGCGGCAAGCTGGAAATAACGGGCGATGCGGGCCAGTTTACGGGTTGCGAGATGCGCGGCGGAGCGCTCTTCATCGCGGGCAACAGCGGCGACTTCATCGCGAGCGCGCTGCCCGGCGACATGGAAGGCATGACGGGCGGGACGTTGATCGTCGCGGGCAACGCGGGCGAGCGGCTCGGCGACCGGATGCGGCGCGGCACCGTGCTGATCGGCGGCAATGCGGGCGATTACGCGGCGTCGCGGCTCGTAGCCGGGACGATCGGCATTGCGGGTCGCCTGGGCGCGCACTATGGTTATGGCATGCGGCGCGGCACGCTGTTGCTGCTGCAACGGCCGGAGCGCGTTCCACCCACGTTCACGACGGGCGGCCGCGGCTTCGAGGTGTTCTGGTCGCTGTTCGCGCGGGCGCTCGCGGCCGAATGCGGCGCCGCCGCTTCCGTGTCCACCGCGATCGCGCAGCGCCTCGCGCCCTTCGCCGCGCTCGATGCGCATAAGGTGCCGCAGCGTTACGCGGGAGATCTTGCCGTCGATGGACGCGGCGAGTTGTTGCTCGTCGAATGATGCGAACGATGCAACCGCCGCGAATGACCGAGGGAACGACATGAACGCGACACGCTCGACCGATATCGCGCAGCGCGGAAAAGCGACACCGGAGCGCTTCCCGATGGCGCTGATCGTGCTGCACTGGCTGATTGCGGTATGCATCATCGCGCTGCTCGCCATCGGCCTGTATATGGTCGGACTGCCGCGCGGCCTGCCGTTCAAGGCCGCGCTGATCAACTTTCACAAGTCGCTTGGCTTGACGGTTTTCCTGCTTGTGCTGATCCGCATCGGAGTTCTTATGGTATCCGGCAGGCCGCCGTTGCCGCCGATGCGAGCGTGGCAACGCGCCGCCGCGAGCGCTACGCAGGTTCTTTTATACGCTGCAATGATCGCCATGCCGGTGACGGGCTATCTGGGCTCGTCGTTCAACACATACGGCACGCGCTTCTGGGGCATGCTGCTGCCGAAGTGGGGCTGGGACGACAAGGAGCTGCGTCATTTCTGGTTCACCATTCATGAGGTCGTCGCATGGATCTTCATTGCGATGATCGCGTTGCACGTTGCGGGCGCGCTCAAGCATCAGTTGATCGACCGCGACGGACTGTTGCGCAGGATGCTGCCGTAATGCGCAGCGTTCATCAATCGAAGCCTGTTTCACAGGCACTTTTGCAGGTTCTTTCGGGAGCAAAGGGACGATGAAGGTCAAGGTGCTCGGTTCATCGGCGGGTGGCGGGTTTCCGCAATGGAACTGCAACTGCCGCAACTGCGACGGCGTGCGCAAAGGCACGATCGCGGCGCAGCGGCGCACACAGTCTTCCATTGCCGTGAGCGTCGACGGCATTGCGTGGCTGCTCGTGAATGCCTCGCCCGACATCCTCGCGCAGATCGCCGCGAACCCGGAAATGCAGCCCGCGCGTCACGCGCGCGACACGGGCATCGCCGCCGTGCTGCTGATGGATGCGCAGATCGATCACGTGACGGGCCTGCTGATGCTGCGCGAAAACAGCGCGCCGCTGCCGCTCCATGCAACGGACGCCGTCTGGCAGGATCTGTCGACCGGTTTCCCGATCGTCTCGGTCCTGTCGCACTACTGCGGCGTGGAGCGTCACACCATCGACCTCGATGCGGGTCCGTCGGAGATCGCCGCGTTGCCGGGCGTGCGCGTCGAGGCGCTGCCGCTGTCGAGCAAGGCGCCGCCCTACTCGCCGCATCGCGCGGCCCCGCAGCGCGGCGACAACATCGGTCTGCTGATCTCCGCGCCTGCTTCGGGCAAGCGTGTGTTCTATGCACCCGGCCTCGGCGTGCTCGAGCCGCATATCCGCGACGCGATGCGCAGCGCCGACCTGCTGCTCGTCGACGGCACGGTATGGACGAGTGACGAGATGATCGCACTCGGCCTGTCGAAGAAAACAGCCGCCGACATGGGCCATCTCGCGCAAACAGGTCCGGGCGGCATGATCGACGTGCTGGATTCGCTCGATAGGCCGAATCAGCGAAAGGTGCTAATACATATCAACAACACGAACCCGATCCTGATCGACGACGGTCCCGAGCGCCGCACGCTGGCGCAGCACGGCATCGAAGTCGCGCATGACGGCATGCTGTTCGAACTGTAAGCCCACTGTGTATTTGCGGAGAATCGATCGATGAGTGTCAAAGGCGACAGCGGAGCGGCATGGACCCGCGAGGAATTCGAAGCGCAATTGCGCGCGAAGGGACAGGCATACCACATCCACCATCCGTTCAACGTGAAGATGAACAGCGGCGGATGCTCGCGCGAGCAGATTCGCGGTTGGGTCGCGAACCGCTTCTACTATCAGATCAACATCCCGCTGAAGGATGCCGCGGTGCTGTCGAACTGTCCTGACCGCGACACGCGTCGCCGTTGGGTGCTGCGCATACTCGATCACGACGGTTACGGCGAAGACGAAGGCGGCATCGAAACATGGGCGCGGCTCGGCGATGCAGTCGGTCTGTCGCGCGATGAACTGTGGTCGCTCGAACATGTGGTGCCGGGCGTGCGCTTCGCCGTCGATGCATACGTGAACTTTGCGCGGCGCGCGCCATGGCAGGAAGCCGTATGCTCGTCGCTGACGGAGATCTTCGCGCCGCAGATCCATAAAGACCGGCTCTCCACGTGGCCCGAGCACTATCCCTGGATCAAGCCCGAAGGGCTCGCGTATTTCCGTTCGCGCATTTCCCTTGCGCAACGCGACGTCGAACACGGGCTCGCCGTGACGCTCGATCATTTCCGCACGCGCGAACAGCAGGAGCGCGCGCTCGATATTCTGCAATTCAAGCTCGACATTCTGTGGACGATGCTCGACGCCATCGAGAAGGCCTTCCCAGCATGAACACGCCGACCAACGACACCGCGCAAGGCAACGACAAACGCGGCCCGAAACTGAGCCCCCTGTTCCGCCTGCAATGGGAACCGGCACAGGATGCGCATGTGCTGCTGTATCCCGAAGGCATGGTGAAGCTGAACCAGAGCGCCGCGCAAATCCTGTTGCGTTGCGACGGCACGCGCGATCTGCCGACGCTGATCGCCGAACTCGAGCAGACCTTCAACGCGAAGGGGCTCGCACCGGAAGTCGAAGCATTCGTCGACCACGCGCGCTCGCGTGGCTGGCTGGAGTGACAGCATGACCGATCTCTCGACACCGTCGCAGGAGCACGCGCAGCAGGCATCGCGCAGCAGCGTGGGGCCGCCGTTGTGGCTGCTCGCCGAACTCACGTACCGTTGCCCGCTGCATTGCGCGTTCTGCTACAACCCGGTCAACTACACCGACCATCGCGACGAACTGAGCACCGCGCAATGGATCGATGTGTTGCAGCAGGCGCGCAAGCTAGGCGCCGCGCAACTTGGCTTTTCGGGCGGCGAGCCGTTGATGCGAGACGATCTCGAAGAGCTTGTCGCCGAGGCGCACCGGCTCGGCTTCTATACGAACCTGATCACGTCGGGTGTCGGTTTGACGGAGGCACGGCTCGACACGCTCAAGGCCAACGGGCTCGATCACATTCAACTGTCGTTTCAGGACTCGACGCAGGAACTCAACGACTTCCTCAGCAGTACGCGCACGTTCGACCTGAAGAACCGCGTCGCCCGTTCGATCAAGGCGCATGGTTTTCCGATGGTGCTGAACTGCGTGCTGCATCGCTACAACCTGCCGCACGTCGACAAGATCATCGACATGGCGCTGGCGATGGGCGCCGAGTATCTGGAACTCGCGAACACGCAATACTACGGCTGGGCGCACACGAACCGCGCGCAACTGATGCCGACGGCCGAACAGCTGCGCGAAGCGGAGGCGGTGGTCGAGCGTTATCGCAAGGAGATCGGCAACCGCTGCAAGATCTTCTTCGTCGTGCCCGACTACTTCGAAACGCGGCCCAAGCGGTGCATGAACGGCTGGGGCTCGGTGTTTCTCGGCATCGCGCCCGACGGCGCCGCACTGCCCTGTCATTCGGCGCGCTCGCTGCCCGGTCTCACGTTTCCGAACGTGAAGGACACGCCGCTCGAACACATCTGGTTCGACAGCGACGCGTTCAACCGTTTTCGCGGCTTCGAGTGGATGAAGGAGCCGTGCCGCAGTTGCGAAGAAAAGACCAAAGACCTCGGCGGCTGCCGCTGCCAGGCATATCTGCTGACGCAGGACGCAGCCAATGCCGACCCTGTCTGCGACAAGTCTGCGCATCATGAGCAGGTCGTGCGTGTCGTGCGCGAGGCTGCGAACCGTTCGGCCACGCTTGCGCCCGACGAGCAGCCCGTCACGTTCCGCAACGACGCGAACTCGCGACGCCTCACGGCGAGTGCGCGCGAGCCTGCTGCGACGCCCCACAACGAGGGAACGCAATCATGACGACGCCCGCTATTTCCGTGCTCCTCGTCGACGATCATGCCGTCGTGCGCGAAGGCTACCGGAGGCTGCTCGAACTCAGTCCCGATGTACGCGTGGCGGGCGAGGCGGCCGACGCGACGCAGGCTTACCAGCGCTTCTGCGCATTGCAGCCGGATGTCGTCGTGATGGATCTCGCGCTGCCCGGCGCGAGCGGCATCGAAGCAATGCGGCGCATGCTTGCCCGCGAACCCGAAGCGCGTGTGCTGATTTTCAGCGTGCATGAAGAAACGCTCTTCGTGCGGCGCGCATTCGATGCCGGCGCCTCCGGCTATGTGACGAAGGCGAGCGCGCCCGATGTGCTCGTCGAAGCAGTGCGCGCTGTTGCACGTCGCGTACGCTATCTGAGCGCGGATGTTTCGCACGCGCTCGCATTGCGGACGATGTTCAGCGAAGGTCCGCCCGGACGTCAGCTGTCAGCGCGCGAATTCGAAGTGCTGCGTCTGCTCGTGCAGGGCTTTACGCTGCCCGTGATCGCCGAACGGCTCGGCCTGAGCCAGAAGACGATTGCGAATCATCAGTCGGCGATCCGGCAGAAGTTCGGCGCGAACAATGGCGTGCAACTCGTGCAGATTGCACAGCGGCTGGGACTTCAATTCTCGGAACTGGCCACGCCTCACGAGCTTTTCGGTTCGGGGCCGATGGACGCACTCGGCTCGGGCAGTCCGGGCTGAGCCGGCACGCGCGCGCATAGCAACAAGCCGCGCCCCGGCTCGCTTGCCACATGAAACTCGCCGCCCAGCGCTTCGACGCGCTCGCGCATGCCGATCAGCCCTAAACCCGCGCGCGGCTTCGACAGGTCGAGACCCGGACCGTCGTCGGCGACGGTCACGACGATCTCGCCGCTGCGTTCGCTGCCGGCGGGCGCTCTCACCAGATAGATTTCGACGCTCGCCTCGCGCGCGAACTTCGATATGTTCGTCAGCGCTTCCTGCACGAGACGATAGAGCGTGATGTTGAGTGCGTCGGAAAAACCGTCGAAGTCGCCGTCGATGGTGAGCTTGAACGACGCTTCAGGCAGCCTTTCGCGCCACCCGTCCACGCAATGTTCGAGCGCGCTCGGCAGGCCCAGTTCGTCGAGGCCGATGGGCCGCAGTTTGCGGATCATCCCGCCGATCTGCCGATACACGAAGCCCGCGCTTTGCATCACGGCCAGCGACGCGCGGTGAATCTCGCCGCTGTCATTCGACAGATCGCGAATACGCGCGGCGTCGAGTGCGATCGCATTCAGGTATTGCCCCAGTTCATCGTGCAGTTCGCGTGCGAGATGACGGCGCTCGGCTTCCTGTGCTTCGATGACCTGGCTCGCGAGCCGCCGGTTCTCGGCGAGAAGCCGGGCGGCTTCCTGTTCCGCCGCGCGGCGGCGCAACAACTCCTTGTGCGATTCCCGATAGCGCCGCCATGCGAACCACGCAAGGCCCGCCGCGAGCACGAACAGTGTGACGGGCAGTTCGTCGAGTTGATAACGTTCCGCGCGACGGCTCCAGCGATACGCCAGCTCGCTCACGTCGAACACCGAGCACAGCACGCCGACGATCACCGTCAGCACGACGACGCACAGGAAGTCGCGCCATGCAACCGAGCGCGACTCTTTTGCATGCGTCGCGATCTGCGGCGTGCGCGGTGATTCTGCCGCGTCAGCCGCATCCGTGCGACTGTCTGCTGCCTGCCGCTGCTCCGGCTCGCGGTGCGCCGGTCCGGCTGAAGAAAGAGCTTCGGGCATGAGCGTATCGATGATAGCGGTGACTCATTCTACTCACGCAGCAGGCGCTTTTTGCACGGTATTTCCCCGGTTTGGGAAGGGCTCCCGAAAGAATCGGGAAAGCTTCCCGGGCATCACGCGCCTTTCCTATGCGACTCTGCAAGCAACGGTCAGGCAACACGAGGCTTTCATGCGCAGCTCGTGCGTGCCGCCGATACAAGGCTAAAACAACCTGCTGGAGACGACAACGATGAAACCCTCGCGGCGCCGAACGCGGCGCGTCCGTCTGCGTGCTCGCAAGGGCGCATTTCAACTGGTGTTCAGCAGTGCATTGGCCAGCCTGTGTACTGCCGCGTGGTCGCAGGACGCGGCGACACCTTCCGCCGAAGTGCAGCAGACCGCGCAGAACAGCACCGAGCCCGCCGAGATGCCGTCGATCGTCGTGATCGGTACGACGCCGCTGGTCGGCATCGGCACCGCGATCGAACTGGTGCCCGCGAACGTGCAGACGATACGCGGCCGCGAAATCGACCAGCAGCATCCGAATACGCTCACCGACTACTTCGCGAGCAATCTGCAAAGCGTCGATATCAACGACGCGCAAGGCAACCCTTCGCAGATCGACATCAATTACCGCGGCTTTACCGCCTCGCCGCTGCTCGGCACGCCGCAAGGACTGTCGGTGTTCATGGACGGCGTGCGCATCAACGAGCCGTTCGGCGACGTCGTCAACTGGGACCTGATACCGCCCGCTGCCATCGATACGATCCAGCTGATTCCCGGCTCGAATCCGACCTTCGGCCTCAACACGCTGGGCGGCGCGATCGCCATCGCGACCAAGAACGGCAGCAATTCGCCCGGCGGCGAAGCGGAGATCAGCGGCGGCTCGTTCGGACGCAAGACCGCACAGATCCAGCAAGGCGGCGCGATCGGCAACAACCTCGACTACTACTTCACCGGCAATCTGAGCAATGACGACGGCTGGGCCGATCACAACGGCAGCCGTCTGCGCCAGGCATTCGGCAAACTGCGCTATCACGATGCCGATAACACGCTGTCGTTTTCCGCGGGCGCGGCAGACAACACACTCGACGGCTCGCAGACGATCCCGCGTTCGTTTCTCGACAACCGCAAGCAGGCGTACACGTTTCCCGATCAGAACAACAACACGGTCGGCTATCTGACGATTGCCGGCGAGCATTACTTCACGCCCAATGTGCAGCTGAGCGGCACGCTCTACTATCGCCACTATCGCAACGAGAACGTCAGCAGCAACGTCAACGACGATATCCTGGAAGACGACGACGCCGCGCCCGCCACCAACGTGCAATCGACGGTCTTTACGGAGAGTTATGGCGGCAGTCTGCAACTGTCGCTGTTGCAGAATCTGTTCGGCAAGCGCAATGAATTGACGCTGGGCGTCGCCGCCGATCTCGCGAACACGCACTTCACGCAGTCGTCGCAGGACGCGACGTTCACCGACACGCGTGCGACCGTCGGTACGGGTCCGTACGAGCAGACCACGGACGCGAAGACGCGCAACGAAACCTACGGCATCTATTTCACGGATACCTTCTCGTTCAACGAAGAGTGGGCGATGACGCTGGCGGGCCGCTACAACTGGTCGCGCGCGACGATCGGCGACGAGAGCGGCGTGCAGCCGCTGCTCGACGGACGCCATGTGTTTTCGCGCTTCAATCCTGCCGTCGGCATCAACTGGAATCCGACCGAAACCTTCACCGCTTACGCGACCTACAACGAAGGGATGCGCTCGCCGACATCGATCGAACTCGCGTGCGCAGACCCCGCCGCGCCCTGCTCGCTGCCGAACGACTTCATCGCGGACCCTGCCCTTCAACCCGTCATTTCGAAGACCTTCGAAGTCGGCGCGCGTGGACGGCTCGGCAGCAGCACGACATGGAGCGCGGCGGTGTATCGCACGACGCTCGACGACGACATCCAGTTCGTCAGCAGCAATGGCGCGGCCAGCACGCTCGGGTATTTTCAGAACGTCGGCAAGACGCGCCGCCAGGGCTTCGAACTGGCGGGCCGCACGAAGTACGGCAAGGTGGGCGTGAGCGCGAGCTATAGCTATGTCGACGCGACCTATCAGTCGACCTGGACTGAGAGCAGCGCGAGCAATTCGAGCGCGGACGCGAACGGCAACATTACCGTGCATTCCGGCGACCGCATTCCCGGCATTCCGCAGAACACGGTGAAGCTGCGCATCGACTACACGCCGATCGCGGCATGGAACATCGGGACGAACCTCACGTATCGCGGCAGCATTTTCGCGCGCGGCGACGAGAACAATCAGGACGTCAACGGCACGGTGGCCGGCTACTTTCTGATCGATCTCGATACGACGTACAACGTGACGAAGCAGCTTCAGGTGTTCGCGACCGTCAAGAATCTGCTGAACAAGCACTATGCGAACTTCGCGATTCTCGGCCAAAACTTCTTCAACGGACCGAACCACACGTTCGATCCGACGGGCGTCACCAACGAGCAGTTTCTTGGCATCGGTGCGCCGCGCGGCGTGTGGGTCGGCTTGAGGTATGCGTGGAAGTGAGATGCACGGCGACGGCCGTTTATGCATCCGGCCGTCGCAGTCGATGCATGACGCCTAGCGCGATTCGATCGACCCCTGACTCGGCGGCGACGTCACGATGCCCCACGCCAGCGGCAAATCGCCAATCTGGCTGACCGTCTGATAGTTGTTCTTCGCGTCCAGCACGAAGACGGCATTCGAGCGGCCGCACGCCATCAGCACCTTCGAGCCATCGGGCGTGAAGCTGAAATGCCAGCAGCGCTGACCGACGGGCGCATCGGCCACATGCTCGTAGGTCTTCGCATCGAACACCTGCAAGGTCTTGTCGCGCGCGGCGGCGACCAGCAGATGCTTGCCCGACGGATCGAATGCGACGCCGTACGGTCCCATCTTCGTGTCGACCGTCTTTACCGGCTTGAGCGTGCCTGCATCGAGCACGACGAATTTGTTGGTGTTCTCCAGCGTCACCACGTATTGCTTGCCGTCCGGCGACGCCTTGATGCCGCGCGGCCGCGAACCCTTGTCCAGCTTCAGGGTACGCACCGGCTTACCCGTGCCCGTGTGATACACGGAAACGGTATCGTCGCCTTCGTTCGTCACGAGCAGTTCGCGACCGTCCGGCGAAAACTCGACGCCTTCCGTTTCATGCCCGCTTTTCACGGAGCGCACCACTTTCATCGTCTTCAGATCGACGATGGCGACTTCGGCCGGCGGGCTGTTCGCATCGTCATCGTCGTCGTGCCCACCCTTGCCGCCCTTGCCGCCCGCGGCTTCCGTTTCAGGTTTGCCCTCGGGCTTGCCTTCGGCTTTGCCCGCATCCTGATTCGCAGCCTGCGGCGGCGGGCCGCTTTCGCCAGGCTCGTACGTGACATACGCGAAGCCGTGACGCACGCGCACGAACTCAGGGTTTTTGCCAATCTTCACGCGCGCGACCACTTTGTCCGTCGACGTGTCGATCACCGAGAGGTCGCCGGACTTGTTCGCGACCAGCAGCCTGTGGCCGTCCGCCGTCAGGCTCAGGCCGCGCGGACCGTCCTTGCCCAGGTCGATCGTCTTCGTGAGCGTCATCTGGTCGAGGTCGATCACGCCGACGCCGTTCGTCTCGCTCGTCACGTACGCGACGGCGGCCGCCGACGCCGCGCCTGCACCCGCTCCGAGAAGAACGGCGAGCGCGACGGAGGCCGCCACGCGTGTGAGTCTGCGAGTATGTCCGATAGTGCAATGCATCGATGTCTCCTGCGGAGTGTTGTTCGATGGGCCCGCGTCGAATTGCGCGGACCATGTTCGTTGTGCCGCAAGGGCGAATTCACCCAGGCTCAAGTTAGCGCATCGCGCGCCCGGATGACAGCGTGCAAGCCCGGGAGTTTTTCCCGAAATCGACGAACGCGCGCCGCTCAATGCGCGGTGTCCGGTTCGGACGCGAGCAGCCCGACGAGCGCATCGACACCGCGCTGCCACGACCGGTCGGTGTTGCCCCGAATATCGACGGAACGCTGGAACACAACCTGCCCGCTCGCCGTGTCTTCGATGCGCAAATTGATGTTGAGGATCAGGTTGCTGATCTTCTGCACCCAGCACACGCCGACGCGCTGCGTGCCGAGCCGGCGAGCGACCTGCAGTTCGCAGCCATTGCAGGCGCTCAGGTCCTGGGTTGATTTGAACTGGTCGATGAGGGTGGCCGCCGGACGATTGTCCGCGACCTTGTACAGGCCGCGCTGATCGACGAGCGTGCGGAGCTGCGCACTCGCCATCGTGGCGCGCGCCTGCTGCGACTGGGTGACGGAGGGATCGTTATAGGCCGCGTTGTCGTCGAGTACGACGCAGTCCAGCAACGCGATGGCGGGCGGCGCAGCCGCGACTGTCACCGAAACGGTACACAGTGCGGCGCCGGCAGCGAGCAGACTGAACAGCGTGCGCGCTCGCCGCAGTGTGGGGCTGTAGCGGGTTCGGCAGACGGTCAACGCAGCAGGCCCTCCACGATCGATTGGCGCGTAGGGCGAGCGCAATCGATGCGCCAGCCTTCGCGACCATCGTGAAGCAGATTACGGGCCCGAACGTTGCCGTGTAAGCAGCGTGCGTGCTACGTGCAGCGAAGCTTACGCTTCGATAGCGGGGTCGGCGATCTGCGCAGCGGCTTCGGCGGCGAGCGCCTTGCCGACTTCGTCGGCGAAACGCTGCAGCGAAGAAAGCGGCCCGCAGACGCTGTGATACATCTGACTGCCGATCTGCGCGTCGAGCAACACCTGCATGCCGGACTTCTTCGCCATTTCGATCAGATCCACCTGAACCTCCTTGCCGGGTACGCGCCTATCGCGTCAACATCAGCGTATCCCGTCAAAATGACCGCCATTCCAATGAATAGAGGCCAAGGTTCGGATCAATTTACCTCTTTCGGCGGCCACGCCGCCCAAGGCTATTTCAGCGGCGCCGGAACGACGGGCCGCGACGCCAACGGCGGCTCCTTCGAGGCCAGATCGGCTTTCGCCGCGCGCGAGGTGTCCGCGCTTCTGATCGAAAACCCGAATGTATTCACGCCGCCGAGACTGCGCGCGAATACCACGCCGCCGTGCATCTCGGCGACCGCCTTGACGATCGCAAGCCCGAGCCCGTGATTCTCGCGGCTGTTCGTACGCGACAGTTCCGCGCGATAAAAGCGGTCGAACACGTGGTCGAGCACCTCGCCCACGATAGGCGCACCGGGATTCGCGACGGCGACCCAGACGCGCCCCCCCTCGCGCGAAATCGTCACCTTGATCGCAGCGCCCGGCGTGCAGTGGTGAATCGCGTTGATCAGCAGATTCGCGCACGCCCGGCCGAACAGCGAGCGGTTGACGCGAGCAGCGGCGTCGCCATGCAATTCCGCCTGCACGTGCGCCTCTTCCATCGGCATTTCGAGGAACTCGACGGTGCGCGCCACTTCCGTCGCGAGCGACACTTCGACCAGTTCCGTCGCGCGTTCGCCCTGGTCCGCGCGCGCGAGAAACAGCATGTCGTTGATGATGCCGCGCATGCGCTCGAACTCTTCGAGATTCGATTGCAGCGTGCGGCGCAGATCGTCGACCGAGCGATTGCGCGTCAACGCGACCTGCGTCTGCCCGATCAGGATCGTGACGGGCGTGCGCAATTCGTGCGCGACATCGGCATTGAACGACTCGAGACGAACATAGGCCTGATCGAGCCGCTCGAGCGCGCCGTTGAACGAATGCGCAAGGTCGTTCAGTTCGAACGGCAGCTCGGTTGTGCGCAGCCGCTGCGAGCGATTGTCGGCGCTCACCTCGGATGCATCGACCGTCAACCGGCGCAACGGCGCAAGACCGATGCGCGTGACCCAGTAGCTCAGCAGCGACGCGCCGAACGCACCGAGCGCCGACAACGCGGCCAACGCGAGACCGAATTCGCGCAACGCCTGCTCGGTCGGCGCGTAACTGGTCGCGACCTGCAACTGCACCTGCGGCCGCTCGCCGTTCGGCGGAATGGTGAGCGTGCGCGTGAGCAGATCGTGGCCGGTGCCGTTGTCCGTGACGCGCGCATAGTCGCCGCGCCATTGCTCGGCGATCGTGCCCGTCACGGGGTGTCCGTAATTGAAGAGCGGGGTCGTGCTCGAAATCGAATAGAGACTGGTGCCGTCGCGCGGCGTCATGTCACCGAGCTTTTCCTGCGCGATGCGCCACTTGTCGCGATTGATCGCGTGATGCACGATGATCCGCGCCACTTCCGTGCGGCTATCCAGTGAATCGCGCAAACGCTGTTCGAGTTGCGAGCGCAGCACGAGGAACAGCCCCGTGTCCACCAGCGTAAAGACGGACAGTGCGACGAGCGCGAACAGCAACGCGAGGCGCCGCGCAATGGAACGGGTCGAGCGAATCATGTTGCCTCCGCTTCCTCTCTGACTTCGAGCACGTAGCCCATGCCGCGCATCGTGTGCAGCAGCTTGGTCGGAAACGGCCCGTCGAGCTTCGCGCGCAGCCGCTTGATCGCCGTCTCGACGACGTTCGTATGGCTGTCGAAGTTCACATCCCACACCAGTTCCGTGATCATCGCCTTCGACAGGATATCGCCCTGCCGGCGCGCGAGCACACTCAGCAACTGGAACTCTTTCGCGGTCAGATCGAGCCGCACGCCGCCGCGCGTCGCACGTCTTCCGATCAGATCGACATACAGATCGCCGACGCAGATCAGCGTCGATTCCTGCACGCGCGTGCGCCTTGCGAGCGCATGCAGACGCTCCACCAGTTCGAGGAACGAGAACGGCTTGGTCAGGTAGTCGTCGGCGCCTTCGCGCAAGCCCCGTACGCGGTCGTTCACGTGATCGCGCGCGGTGAGCATGATGACGGGCGTCGACTTGCGCATGCGCAGCGCCTTGAGCACGCTGAGGCCGTCGCGCTTGGGCAGCATCACATCGAGCACGATGATGTCGTAGTCGAACTCGGACGCGAGATGCAGACCCTCTTCGCCGTCGAGCGCGACGTCGACCACCCAGCCCTGCTCCGTCAGGCCACGGCGCAGATAGTCGACGACCTTGAATTCATCCTCCACGATGAGCAGCTTCATGCGCGCTCCTTTGTATTGTCTTCCTCATTATAAGTAGGCTTTTCAAACGTGTTCAGCCCGTCCTTTACAGTCGGTTTTCAGTTCGGTGCTTCCTTTGCGGCTTCCTTGACCGTGTTGCTCCCGGCGCCCGCTTCCTGCACATCCCATCCGCCGCCCAATGCCTTCACGAGCGCGACCGAAGTCGTCATCTGCTGACCGTGAATCTGCACGTCCTGGCGCTCGCTCGTCAGCAGCGATTGCTGCGCGGTGATCACGTCGAGATACGCGACCAGTCCGCCCGAATAGCGATCGTTGGCGAGCGACAGCAGCCGCTGCGCATCGGCGACGGCATCGTGCGACTGCGAAGCGGCGCGGTCGAGGACGGAAAGCCCCGTGATCCCGTCCTGCACCTGCTGGAACGCCGTCAGCACAGCCTGCCGGTAGTTGGCCTGCGCGGCCTGATAACCCTGGTTGGCGAAATCGACATTGGCGGCGCGGCGGCCGCCGTCGAACACGACCTGACCGAGCGCGGCGCCGAGCGACCACATCAGGCTCGGCGCACTGAGCAGATTCGCGAACTCCGTGCTCTGCCAGCCGATGCCCGGCGTCAACGTCAGGCTCGGAAAGAACGCTGCCTTGGCGACGCCGATCTGCGCATTCGCCGACGCCATCACGCGTTCCGCCGACGCGATGTCCGGCCGCCGCTGCAACAGATCGCTCGGCAAACCGAGGGGTATCGCGGGCACGGGATACCCGACCACTTGCGATTCGATCGAAAACTGCGGCGCGGGCACGGCGACGAGCGCCGCGATTGCATGTTCGAACTGTTCCCGCTGCGTGACGAGAAGCTGCGCCTGCACGCGCGTCTGATCGAGCAGCGACTTCTGCTGCAACACGTCGAGCCCTGAAACAGAGCCGAGATCGTGTTCCGTCGTCACATAGTCGAGCGCTTTCTGTTGCAGTTGCACCGAGCGGTTCAGCACGTCGATCTCGGCATCGAGTTCGCGCATCGAGAAGTAGTCGGTGGCGAGGTCCGTGGTCAGCACGAGCCGCGCATTCGCGAGATCGTCGCGCGACTGTTCCGCCGATGCCTGCGCGCCTTCCACATCGCGCCGGATGCGGCCGAACAGATCGACGTCGTAGTTGATCGTCGGGCCGATCTGAAGATTGTTCTGCACCGTCGACTGGTTCGGCACCGCGTAGTTCGTCACGGGCCGGTTCTTCGAGACCCGTTCGCGCGCCGCCGATGCCGACAGATCGACTTCGGGAATCAGTTGCGCGCGTGTGTTGGCGAGCGTCGCGCGCGCCTGCGCGTAGTGCGCGCTGGCGGCGACGAGTGTCTGGTTTTGCGCGAGCGCCTGCGTTTCGAGGCGATCGAGCGTGGCGTCGCCGAACGCCTTCCACCAGTCGGGCGCGAGCGGCGCATGCGAGGGCTGCGCGAGACGCCAGTACGAATCCGTATGCCACGCAGGCGGCGCGTCCGTCAGCGGCGTCTTGTAATCGGGGCCGACCGTGCACCCGCACAGCGCCGCCGCCAGAGCGAGCGTGCCGTATGTGCGGAGTCGTGCGGCATGGATGAGCGTGTTCACGACGCCGCCTTGCCCTTGGCCTGCGATTGCGAATGCGGCTGCGTCACTTCGACATGGTCGCCGTCTTCGATCGAATCGCTCGGGTTGATGATCACGCGGTCGTTCGGCTCGATGCCGCTTTCGATTTCGAGCGTCTGCCCGAGATCCTGCGCAATCGCCACCTTGCGCAGATGCACGACGCCGTCGTTATCGACGACTGCAAGCCTCGGCCCTTCCGCACGGAACAGCAGCGCGTTGCCGGGCACCGACAGTTGCGCGCGTGCGCCCGACGGCAATGCGACCTGCACGTAGGCGCCGGGCCTCAGCTTGCCGTCCGGATTGTGCAGCGTCACTTCCACTTGCAACGACCGCGTGGGCACATCGATCGCACCCGAAATGTTCGCAATGCGCCCGTGAAACTGCTGGCCCGGCAACTCCGCCTGCGTGACGACCACGTCTTCACCGACCTTGATGTTCTGCGCATAGGCTTGCGGCAATTGCACATACACGCGCAACGGGTCCGACTGCGCGAGTGCGAAGAGTGCCCGGCTCGTGCCGCTGCCCGCATCGATCAGATCGCCCACGTCCACATTGCGCTGCGTTACCACGCCTGCGAACGGCGCGACGATGCGCTTGAAGCTTTCCAGTTGGCGCAAGCGCTTCACGTTGGCCTCGGCGGCGGCGAGATTGGCGACGTCCTGCGAGTAGGTGCTTTGCCGTTCGTCGAGTTCCTGTTGCGAGACGGCGTCGCGCTGACGCAGTTGCTGCCAGCGTTCATACGAACTCTTCGCGAGCCCGAGGCTCGACTGGATCTGGTCGCGTTGCGCAACCGCCTGCGCGAGTTCCTGATCGATCTCCGGTGTATCCAGTTCGGCGAGCAATTGGCCTTCTTTTACGCGTGCGCCGATGTCGGCATACCAGCGCAGCAGATAACCCGTCGCGCGCGCGTAGATCGGCGATTCGACATAGCCGCGCAACGTCCCCGGCAACACCGTCACGCCGCTCGCACCATCCGCTTGCGTGGGCGTCACGACGTCGACGTATTGCCGCGCGTTTTGCTGCGTCATCTGCGCGACTGAACGGTCCTGCACGATGTTCGCGATCACGGTGCGCAACGCGCCTATCGCGAGCAGAAGCAGCACGATCACGATCGCGATCTTCGCGCGGCGCCACTCGCGATGGCGCGGCGGCAACGCGTGCCCATCCTGGGTTTCACGCGCGGGAATCGCTAGCGAAGAGTGAGTCTTTTCAGTCATCTCAATCGTCCGTGTTCGGGCTGTGTCCGTGTGCGTCGTCACGGTCGTTGCGTGGATGGGTGGCGCCGTGCGGTTCGTCGTGCTCGCGTCGTGCCTTGCGATGCGCGAGCCGGCTATGGATGCCTGCGAACAGCAACGGCACGAAGAAGAGCGTCGATACCGTCGCGAACAACAGGCCGCCGATCACCGCGCGGCCGAGCGGCGCATTCTGTTCGGCGCCTTCGCCCAGGCCGAGCGCCATCGGCACCATGCCGATGATCATGGCGAACGCGGTCATCAACACGGGCCGGATGCGGCTTGCGCCGGCTTCGAGCGCGGCCGTGAGCGGCGGCGCGCCCGCCGTCAGACGTTGACGCGCGAACGAGACCATCAGAATGCTGTTCGCCGTGGCGACGCCCATCGTCATGATCGCGCCCGTCAGCGCAGGCACGCTCAGATGCGTGCCCGTCAGGAACAGCATCCACACGATGCCCGCCAATGCAGCCGGCAACGCGCTCACGATGATGAGCGGATCGATCCCCGACTGGAAGTTCACGACGATCAGCAGATACACGAGCACGATCGCCATGGCGACGCCGATGCCGAGTCCGAAGTACGACGTGCGCATCGTCTGTACCTGGCCGCGAATCGCGATCTGGCTGCCACGCGGCAAACTCGCACGCGCCTGATCGACGAGCTTTTCGATCTGCCGGTCGACGCTGCCGAGATCGCGTCCCTCGACGCTGACGAACACATCGATCACGGGGCGGATGTTGTAGTGCGTGACCATCGCGAACTGGTTCTGCGACGACACTTGCACGAGATTGCCGAGCAGTTGTGTCGGTCCCGTCGACGATGCCGACACCGGCGTGCGCAACAACTGATCCACCGACGAAATCTGATATTGCGGCGTCTGCACCGCGAGGTTGTACTCGACGCCATTGCGCGGGTTGAACCAGAAACCCGGTGAGGTCTGCGAACTGCCCGACAGCGAAATCAGCACGTTTTGCGCGACGTTGTTCGCATTCAGATTGAGCTGCTGCAAACGCGTGCGGTCCATCTGCAGATTGATCACGGGCTCGTCGAGTTTCTGCTGGATATGCGAGTCGACGGCGCCGGGAATCGTGCGGACCTCTTTGAGCAGTTTTCTCGCGATCTCCAGATTCCCCTCCTGATTCGAGCCGACGATCTGCACATCGACGGCAGCGGGCAAACCGAAGTTGAGAATCTGCGTGACGATGTCGGCCGGTTGAAAAAAGAACTCGGTGCCCGGGAAGCGCTGCGGCAACAGCGCGCGCAAGCGGTCGATATAGTCGAGGCTCGGCTTGTGGTCTTCGTTCAGTGCGAGCTGGATTTCGCCGTCGAGCGTGCCGATCGTCCCTGCGTTACTGTACGAGAGATTGATGCCGCTATAGGGCAAGCCGAGATTGTCGAGCACCGTGCCCAGTTCGTCGCGTGGAATCACTTCGCGCACCACGCGCTCGACCTGATCGGCGAGCCGTGCCGTTTCTTCGATGCGCGTGCCCGTCGGCGCCCGCATGTGCAGGCGTATCTGGCCCGCGTCGACGCGCGGAAAGAAGTCTTCGCCCAACACGACGGTCAGCGCCAGAGAGACCACGCAAAAGCCGAGGAACAGCGTGCCGAACAGCCGGCGCCGCACCAGCAGACTGCTGAGCACCATGATGTACGCGGCGCGCATCGTCTCGAAGCTGCGGTCGAAACGACGATGCAGACGCACGAACAGGTTGGGCCGCGCGTTCGGATCGTGCTTGTGCGCGTGGCCCATCAGCAGCATCGCGAGCGTCGGCACGAGGGTTCTCGACAGCACGTACGAAGCCAGCATCGCGAACACCACGGCTTCCGCGAGCGGCACGAACAGATAACGCGCCACGCCCGTCAGGAAGAACATCGGTACGAACACGATACAGATGCAGAGGGTCGACACGAGCGCGGGAATCGCGATCTCGCCCGCGCCATCCAGAATCGCATCATGCAGATTCGTGCCCATGTGCAGATGCCGTTCGATGTTCTCGATCGTGACGGTAGCGTCGTCGACCAGAATTCCGACCGCCAGCGCGAGGCCGCCCAGCGTCATGATGTTGATCGTCTGTCCGAGCGCATGCAGCGCGATCAGCGAAGTCAGAATGGAGAGCGGAATCGAGATCGCGATGATGCAGGTGCTGCGCCAGTTGCCAAGAAACAGCAGGATCATCGCGGCCGTCAGTGCGGCGGCGATCACGGCCTCGCGGACCACGCCGCGAATCGCGGCCTTCACGAACACCGACTGATCGAACAGCGGCGTGACCTTGAGATCGGGCGGCAGCGCGGCCTGTGCATTCGGCAAAAGGTCGCGCAGCGTATTGACGATCGACAGCGTCGATGCACTGCCGGTTTTCAGAATTGAAATCAGCACGCCGCGCCGGCCGTTCTCGCGCACGATGTTCGTCTGTGGAGAGAAGCCGTCGCGCACATGCGCCACTTCGCGCAGATAGGTCGTTGCGCCGTTCACCGTGCGCACGGGGATGTCGTTCAGGCCCGCGACCGTCGTCGGCGAGCCGTTCATGTTGACCGTGTATTCCTTGGGGCCGATTTTTGCAGTGCCCGTCGGCAGGATCAGGTTTTGCGCGTTGACGGCATTGACGACGTCAAGCGGTGTGAGCCCCTTTGCGAGCAGCGCGCGTGTGTCGAGATCGACGGAAATCAGACGGCTCTTGCCGCCATACGGATACGGCACGGCTGCGCCCGGAATCGTCACGAGCTGCGGGCGCAGGAAGTTGAGCGCCGTATCGTTCAGGTCCTGCTCGGAAAGCCGCGGGCTCGACAAACCCAGTTGAATGACAGGAATGCTCGACGCCGAATAGCTGATGACGAGCGGCGGCGTCGCTCCGGGTGGCATCTGCTTGAGCTGCGCCTGCTCGACGGCGACGGTCTGCGCGATGGCCGTCTGGATGTTCGCATTCGGCTGCAGGAACAGCTTGATGATCGCGATGCCGGCGAGCGATTGCGACTCGATGTGCTCGATGTCGTTGACCGTCGTCGTCAGGCTGCGCTCGTTGACGGACGTCATGCGGTTCGCCATGTCCTGCGCGGACAGACCCGTGTAGTTCCAGATGATGCTGACGACGGGAATGTTGATTTCCGGCAGCACGTCGACGGGCGTGGTGAACAGCACGAATGGCGTCGCCAGCACGATCAGTATGGCCATCACGATGAACGTGTATGGCCGCTTCAATGCGAGATTGACGATCCACATAAAGGCGTTGGTATCCGGAAGAAGCGCGCGAGCGTGACATGAGGCGGCGGCGGCAGTCTCTTGCTGTGCGTCCGCGGCGACCTGGTGTAAATGCTAGTTCGGTAGCCCCAACAAGCCGATGACGCGAAAATGGCAGTTTTGCCATATTCGATGTGCCGGGATCTTCGCCATGCGCAGCGCGGCTGCCGTCGATCCCATGCCACAAGGACTTTGCGAGGCACGCGTCTTGCAGGTCCGGTAATCGACCGTAAGATTTATAGTGGTGAGTCACCGCTGAACAAAAAGGCCAACATGAAGCGCTTTTCGATGATCCGCGAGTTTCATCTCGCCGACTGGTTCACGCTCGGCAATGCCGTGTGCGGCACGGGCGCGCTGTTTTCGATGATGAGTTACATCGGCAGCGAGGAAGTGATGCACGTGTATTTCGCCAGTGCACTCGTGTTTGCCGCGCTCGTGTTCGACGTGCTGGATGGACGCATCGCGCGCTGGCGACAGAAGGCTTCGCTGCTGGGCAAGGAACTGGATTCGCTGGCGGATGTGATCTCGTTCGGCGTTGCACCGGCCATCATCGGCTATGGATGTGGAATGCGCGGGCTTTATGACCGCGTTCTGCTTGCGTACTTCGTCGCGTGCGGCGTGTCGCGGCTTGCGCGCTATAACGTGACGACGGAGACGATGTCGGGCGGAACGGGGAAAGTCACGCACTTCGAAGGCACGCCCATCCCGACATCGTTCGCTCTCGTGCTGCTGCTCGCCATCGCCGCGTGGCAAGGGGCTCTCGGTCCGCAATTATGGTTCGGCGAATGGCGTATCGCAGGTCATGTACTGCATCCATTGACGCTGGTGTATGGAATCTCCGGATCGCTGATGATCAGCCGCATCCGCATTCCGAAACCGTGATAGTCAAATGGATCAATTGCCCTTGTAGAGCGTGTGATTCAGTTGATCGAGTTGCCCGTCGCGTTCGGACTGGATCAATTGCTGACGTACGTCCTGCCGCGACACCGGGTCGTTGCGCGCACCTTGGGCCGCGCTGCCCCAGTTGACGCCGCCCTGGCCCGTATCCGTTGCCGGATTCGTCGATTGCGCCTGGCTCTGATCCATCGGCTGGCTGTCGTTGGGCGTGTCCTGAGCATAAGCGCCCGACATGGCTGCCACGCCTGCCGTTACCACGAGACTGAGAAGAAGTTGCTTCATTTCGAGGCTCCTTGATCGCGAGAGACTGTGCAGCGAATGCGAACCTTGCAGGTGGCTCGCGACACCTGCAACGTCACTTTCACTCTACGCCTCGTCGCTGGCGCAACGCTGGCATTAGTATGACGAAGCTGCCAGTTTCGCCAGATCGCCCGAAATTCGTTAGGTCCGCCCTTCGAAACCCAGCAGCACGTTGACCGCATTGACGCCGATCTCGTCGACCATATAGCCGCCTTCCATCACGAAGAGCGTCGGCACGTTCAGGTCCGCCAGCAGTTCGCCGATACGCAGATAGTCGGGCGTACGCAAGCGGAAATGACTGATGGGGTCGCCTTCGAATGTATCGACGCCTAGCGACACCACCAACGCGTCAGGCGCATGGCTCGCGATTGACGAGCACGCTTGCCGCAGCGCCCGTTCGTAGTTCTCCATCTCGGTACCCTTCGGCAGCGGCATGTTCAGATTGAAGCCCTCGCCTTCGCCGATACCGCGCTCATCGGTAAAGCCGGAGAAGTAGGGATACGACACGCCGGGATCGCCGTGGATCGACACGAACAGCACGTCCTTGCGGTCGTAGAAAATATCCTGCGTGCCGTTGCCGTGATGGAAATCGACATCGAGCACGGCGACGCGCTTCGCACCCTGTTCGATGCAGCGTTGCGCCGCGATGGCCGCATTGTTCAAATAGCAGTAGCCGCCCATGTATTCACGGCCGGCATGATGTCCCGGCGGGCGGCACAACGCGAAGGCCGCCTTCTCGCCACGCGCGAGCAGATCGATTCCCGTGAGCGCCGAATTCGCGCTCGCACTGACTGCGCTCCATGTTCCCGCATTGATGGGAGAACCGGCATCCATCGAAAAGAAGCCGAGCTTGCCGTCGACAAATTGCGGCATCGCCGTGGACGGCAAGCCGCGTATGGGCCACACGAGCGGCAGCGCCTGGCAGGTGCGGCCCGTTGCGGCCCACGCGTCCCATGCCGAGGCGAGAAATTCGACGTAGCGTTCGCTATGCGCGCCGACGTATGACGCCTTGTCGTAGGCGTGCGGCGTAACGACATCGCCGAGGCCCGCGGCGTTGACCTGTTTCAGCACGGTCTCTGCGCGGGCGGGCTTTTCGAAGGAATCGGTGATGGCGCCGTCCTTGAGTTCGACGCCGTGATGCAAGCGGTGATCGCTGCTATAGATGGTCTGCATGGTCGTGTACGCCGTTGAAGGTACGCACAGTCTACCGGTGCAAAACCGCGTTGCGTCAGAACAGATACAGCCCGGCGATGAAGATCAGGCCCGGAGAACAGCAGTGCCGTCACGCAATAGCCCATGATGTCGCGCACGCCTAGGCAGACGTCTCCCCAACCGTCTGCCGCAACAAGGCCGCGGCGATATCCGCGACACGCGCCACGTGCGCCGTGGCCGCTTCCCGCGCGCGCTGCCCGTCGCGGGCACGCAGCGCGTCGAGTATGCAGTTCATTTCCTGCACCGCCTGCCGGCCGCGATCGTCGGAAGCGATGGTCATTGCGCGCAGACGGTTGATGCGCGCATTCAGCGTCTGCACGATCTCCCACGCAACCTTCTTGCCGCCGCCATGAAACATCTGTTCGTAGAAGGCGGTCGTCAGTTCGCGCACCGTCTGATGCGCATGCATGTCGAACGCCTGCTGGATGCGCGCAATGCAATCGGCGAGATTTGCGAACACGGCTTCATCGGCATGCAACGCACAGGCCATCGCCGCATCGCCCTCCAGCAGCGCGCGGATTTCATAGATCTCGGCAGCCGTATCCGAATCGAGCAAAGCGACAATCGGCCCCTGGTTCGGAATCGAATCGACGAGGCCTTCCGTTTCCAGATGCCGCAACACTTCACGCACCACGGTGCGGCTCACGCCCAGTTCCTCGCACAGCGAACGCTCGACGAGCCGCTCGCCCGGATGAAAATGCGCTTCGAGTATGGCAGTGCGCATCTTCTCCAGCGCGAGTTCGCGCAACGTCGTCGTGCGACGTTCAACTTTGAGTGAAGGCAGCGCGTGACTCATGGCAATGCTCAAGCCTGGGCAAAGAGGCGCACGTCGCGCGCATCCCAATCGACGAGCGCCTGCGTGCCGATCGACAGCCCACTGTCATGGCGTTGCCCCGCCGGCATGCGAATCGAGATCTCCTGCTGCCACGGCGTTGCGACCGCGTAATGCATTGCATCGCCGAGGTACGTGATGTCGCGTACCGTCACGGGCAAACCGCTCGCACCGTTCCCCTTCGTCGAATCGTGCAACGCATGAATCCGCATCTGCTCGGGCCGGATCATCAGCGTACCGTCGTCGCCTGCCGTGAGCGTCGGATTGAAGCTGCCCGACGCCACCTCGTGACCATTCGGAAACACGCCGTTCATACGGCCGTCGCTATGCGCGGTCACGCGCACCGGCAGGAAATTCGAATTGCCGATAAAGCTCGCGACGAAGCGCGACGCAGGGTTCGAATACAGCTCTTCGCCCGTGCCGACCTGCTCGATGCGCCCTTTGTTGAACACGGCGATGCGATCCGACAGACGCAGCGCCTCTTCCTGATCGTGCGTCACATAGAGAATCGTGACGCCCGTCTCCTGATGGATACGCCGCAATTCGAGCTGGATTTCCTCGCGCAGCTTCTTGTCGAGCGCGGACAACGGCTCGTCCATCAGCAGCACAGGCGGATCGTAGGCCAGCGCGCGCGCAATCGCCACGCGCTGCTGCTGCCCGCCCGACAGTTGCGCGGGCATCCGGTCGCGGCACTCGGACAGATGCACGAGCTTCAGCATCTTCTCGACTTTCGCCTTCACTTCCGCGTCGGGGCGGCGGCGCACGCGCAACGGAAACGCGACGTTCTCGCCCACCGTCAGATGCGGAAACAGCGTGTAGCGCTGAAACACCATGCCGATGTTGCGCTTGTTCGGCGCGACGGACAGCAGCGGCTTGCCGTCGAGCAGCACGCGCCCTTCGCTCGGCTCCTGAAAGCCCGCGACGATATAGAGCGTCGTGCTCTTGCCCGAACCCGACGGCCCGAGAAACGTCATGAACTCGCCCTTGCGCACGTCGAGCGTAACGTTATCGATGGCGACGACGTCGTCGTAAGTCTTGCGCAGGCGCTGGATTTGCAGGAATGCAGTCATGTCGTTCACCTCGGTTATCGCGCGCGGCGCAGCACGGCGCCCGCCAACATCAGAACAGTCGTCAAGCCGACGAGCAGCGACGAGGCTGCTGCGACGACGGGTGTCAGGTCTTGCCGCAGCGTCGCCCAGATACGCACGGGCAGCGTCTGCAGCGTGGGACTCGCCATGAAGATCGACACCACGACTTCGTCCCACGATGCGAGGAACGCGAAGATCGCAGCAGCGAAGAGACCGAGCCGGATCGCGGGCAAGGTGACGCGCAGCTTCACTTCGAGGGGCGACGCGCCGCAGATCAGCGCGGCATCTTCGAGTGCCGTGTCGAAGCTCGCGAGCGAGTTGCTGATCGAGATGATCGAGAACGGCAGCGCGATGATCAGATGACCGATCACGAAGCCGGTCATCGTGCCGTTCATGCCGATGCGCAGGAAGAACGCATACAACGCGACGGCCAGCACGACAACGGGCAACACCATCGGCGTGAGAAAGAACGCCTTGACCACGTTGCGTCCGCGGAATCTGCCGCGCACCAGTGCGAGCGATGCGAGAAAACCGATCAGCACCGACAGCACCATCACGATGACCGCGAGCTTGACGCTCGTCAGCAGCGAGTCGATCCAGCCGGCGTCGGTGAACAACTGGCGATACCACTCCAGCGTCCAGCCCGGCGGCGGAAAGATCAGCCACTGCGAGTCGCCGAACGACAGCGCGACGATGAACACGATCGGGAGCAACAGGAACAGCGCAACGGCAGCGCCAATCGCCAGCAAGGCCCAGCGCAATGCGCCCAGACGATCGAAATCGAGCAACATGATGTCAGTCCTCCCGCCGGGCCGCCCCAAGGGAGGCTGACGCCCCCTCGGGGGGCAGCGAACGTTGTGAGCGTGGGGGTTGTTTCATTTCAGCGCCCTCCCATGGTTGCGCGCTCACTGCCGGTGAAGCGCAGTTGCAACGCGTACAGCGCGAGCGTCACGGCCAGCAGCACGAACGCGGCTGCGCCAGCGAGCCCCCAGTTCAGCAATTGCTGCACGAGCTGCGCGATCAGTTCCGCGAGCATCATGTATTGCGCGCCGCCGAGCAGAGCCGGGGTCACGAAATAACCGAGCGCCATCACGAACACCATCAGCGCACCGGACGCGATGCCCGGCATCGCGAGCGGCACCAGAATGCGCCAGAACGCCTGCCAGCGGCTCGCCCCGCAGATCGCGGCGGCCCGCAGCGTCGACGGGTCGATGCTGCGAAGCGTCGCGTGCAGCGGCATCACGAGAAACGGCAGCATGATGTACGTCATGCCGATCGTCACGCCGATCAGGTTGTTCACGAGCGTCAGCGGCTCGCTGATGATGCCGAGCGCCATCAGCATGCGGTTGATGGGACCCGTCTGTTGCAGCAGCACCATCCACGCGAAGGTCCGCGCCAGCAGGTTGGTCCACATCGACAGCAGCAGGATCGCGAACAGCAGCGAACTCAGCTTGCGCGGCGCGATGGCGAGCAGCCACGCGGTCGGAAAGCCGATTGCGAGCGTCACCAGCGTCACGACCGTGGCCACCAGAAACGTGTTGCCGAACACGCGAAGGTAAGTCGTCGAGCCGACCAGTTGCGCATAGTTGTGCAGTCCCGGCGACGGCTCCAGCACGCTGCGCAACAGCAACGACAGCACAGGCAGCAGGAAGAAGATCACGAGCAGCAGCAGCGCGGGCACCAGCAGACGAATGCTGCGCCAGTCGCGCCGCCGGCGCGCGTCCGTCGCGGGCGGGTGCGCAACGGTACTCAGGACATTAGGCATGGTGTATCCCCATCCACTCCGATGACTGTGCGACGCACATGGACTGCGCGCTTACTTGGACTGCCACGCGTACCAGCGCTTGGCAATGGCGTCGCGATTGTCGGCCCAGTACTTCATGTCGAGATTGATCTGCGAGGTCTTGTACTGATCGGGCAGCGTCTTCGCAACCGCCGGCGACATCAGCGAAGCCGACTTCACGTTGATAGGCGCATAGCCCGTGTCGGTTGCGAACTTCGCCTGCGCCTGCGGGCTCGTTGCGGCAGCGAGGTACTTCATCGCTTCTGCCTTGTGCTTCGCGCCTTTCGGAATCACGAGCATGTCGGCTGCCGTCAGGTTCTGGTTCCATGAAATGCCGACGGGCACGCCCGTCTGTTCGAGCGCATGTAGACGTCCGTTCCAGAACATGCCGATGGGCGCTTCACCCGACGCCAGCAGCTGCTGCGATTGCGCGCCGCCGCTCCACCAGACGATATCGCCCTTGATCGTGTCGAGCTTCTTGAACGCGCGATCGAGGTCGAGCGGATAGAGCTTGTCCGGCGCCACGCCGTCGGCGAGCAGCGCAATTTCCAGCACGCCCGGCGCGGACCATTTGTAGAAGGTGCGCTTGCCGGGGAATTTCTTCGTGTCGAACAGATCGGCCCACGTTTGCGGCTGCGCGCCCGTGTACTTCGACTTGTTGTAGCCGAGCACGAACGAGTAATAAAAGCTGCCGACGGCATCGGGCGTCGAAAAGCGCGGATCGAGTTCATCCTTCTTCACGACCGAATAGTCGATCGGCTCGATCAGCCCTGCCTTTTGCGCCGCATACGCGAAATCGCCTTCGACGTCGACGACATCCCAGTTCACATTGCCGCTGTCGACCATCGCTTTGAGCTTGCCGTAGTCGGTCGGACCGTCCATCAGCACGTTGATGCCCGTCGCCTGCGTGAACGGCTGCGCCCAGTTCTTCTGCTGCGACGATTGCGTGGTGCCGCCCCAGCTCGTGAAGACGATCGGGTCCGCGGCAAGCGCCGGCGTTGCCGCAAGCGTCGCCGCGCAAAGCGCGATCAGCGGCGCGAAATACGTGGTGCTTCTGCTGCTCATGTCAGTCTCCAGGGAGGTGTTGCGTATCGATGCGATGTGATGTGATGCGTACGGCGGCCCGTCGAACGCACTGTTTCAGGCAAGCGGCGAAAACCGCGCCGGCTTCATGATCTTGTTTTCCATCTCTTCCATCAGCGCCTGAATCTTCGGCGCAAAGGCCTGCCATGCCGGGTCTTCGGCGAGCGCCGCGCGTCGGCGTTCGCGTTCGTCGAGGCTCGGATAGGCCCAAATGTGCACGATCTGATTCAACGGACCGACCTCCGAAACGAAGTAGCCGATCAGTTGACCCAGATACCGCTTCTGCAACGCAATGCCCTCTTCCTCGACGAGCTTCAGATAGGCAGGCACGGCACCCGTCTTGATGCGGTACGTGCGGATTTCGTAGAACATGCGGACTCCCGGTGCGAGGGTTGGCGGATCAGCGCATCACGAACGGATCGGCAATCGGCTCGTCCGACGTGCGGATCCACACCGATTTCGTGCGCGTGTAATCGAGCACGGCGTCGAGCCCGCCTTCGCGTCCAAGGCCGCTCATGCCATAGCCGCCGAACGGCACGATGGGCGACACCGCACGATACGTGTTGACCCATACGATGCCCGCGCGCAGCGCGCGCGTGAGCCGATGCGCGCGCGTCAGGTCGCGTGTGAACACGCCCGATGCCAGGCCATACCGTGTGTCGTTGGCGAGCGCGATCGCGTCGGCCTCCGTGTCGAACGTAACGACGCTAAGCACGGGCCCGAACAGTTCTTCCATCACGCTCGGCACCTGCGCGTTCGGACAGTCGACGATGGTCGGCAGGAAGTAGTGGCCTTTGCCAACGCCTTCGGGCTGCTTGCCACCCGTGACGATGCGGCCGCCCGCTTCAATGCTCGCGCTTAAAACCTGCCTGATGTGTTCGAGTTGCCGGCGCGTCGCGAGCGGGCCCATCTCGGTCGCCATGTCCTGCGGATTGCCGATGCGAATGTTCTGCGCCTTCGCGACGAGGCGTTCGATCAGCGCCTCGCGGATGCCACGTTGCACGACCAGGCGCGAGCCCGCGACACAGCTTTGCCCCGTCGCCGCGAAAATGCCTGCAATCACCGCATTGGATGCGCTGTCGAGATCGGCGTCGTCGAATACGAGCACGGGTGACTTGCCGCCCAGTTCCAGCGACATCGCAGCCAGGTTCTCAGCCGAATTGCGCACCACATGCCGCGCCGTTTCGGGGCCGCCGGTAAAGGCGATCTTCGATACGAGCGGGTGGCTCGTCAGCGTGCGGCCGCAATCGTTGCCGAAGCCGGTCACGATGTTGACCACGCCCTTCGGAAAGCCTGCTTCGTGCACGAGACGTGCGAATTCGAGCAAGGGCGCAGGGCCTTCTTCGGATGCCTTCAACACGATCGTGCAGCCCGCCGCCAGTGCGGGGCCGACCTTCACGGCAGACAGGAACAGCTGCGAATTCCATGGCACGATGCCCGCGACCACGCCGACCGGCTCGCGCCGCAGCGTCACTTCCATGTCGGGCTTGTCGACGGGCAGCCACGCGCCCTGAATCTTGTCGGCGACACCCGCGTAATAGCGGTAGTACTCGGCGACATAGCCGATCTGGCTGCGCGTCTCGCGAATGATCTTGCCCGTGTCCTGCGTTTCGAGTTCCGCCAGACGCGGCGCATGTTGCGCGACGAGATCGGCGAGCCGGTACAGCAGCTTGCCGCGCGCGCTCGCCGTCAGGTTCGCCCACGCCGGATCGCTCAATGCGCGATGCGCGGCGCGCACCGCGCGATCGACATCCTCCGCGCTCGCAGCGGGCATCTGTGCCCACACGTCGCCCGTCGACGGATCGATGCTGTCGAAATGCTCGCGCGCATCTTCGAAGGCGCCGTCGATGTATTGCTGGAACCGCTGAACCATGTTTGCCGCTCCGTTATGAGTTCCGCAAAGTTGGATTTAGCGTGTTGCGAAAGCCGGCATCACGTCGGAAATGAATAGTTCAAGCGACTTGCGCTTGCGCTCGAAGCTCATATGACTGTCGAGCCAGAAGCTGTACTGGTCATAGCCGAGTTCCTCGTAACCCTTGAGGCGCGCGATCACCTGCTTCGGCTCGCCGATCACGAGGTTGCGGCGAATCGCATCGGACGAGTATTGCGGGAACATCGCCACGTCGGCGTCCGTCAGCGGTTCGATGAAGCCTTGCTCGATGGGGCGTTCGTTCTTGAACCACTTGCTGAAGTAGCGATAGAAGCGCGCGAGATCTTCGACGGCCTCATCCACTTCCGCCGCATTCGCACCGACGAACGTGTGCATCAGCATCATCACCTGCGGACGCGGCACTTCGGGATGCGAGGCGCATGCGGCGTTGAAGCGCTCCATCAGGCTCACCACTTCCGCATCGCCGGAAGCGAGCGACGTCACTTGCACGTTGCAGCCGTTCGCCACCGCAAATGCATGCGAGTTCGGATCGCGCGCGGCGAGCCACATCGGCGGATGGGGCCTTTGGATGGGACGCGGCACGGGCGTCGTTTTCGGCCACGACCAGAACTCGCCCTGATGCGCGTAATCGCCTTCGAAAAGCTTGCGCAAGGCCGGCACCAGTTCGCGCATGCGCGCGCCCGCCGTCATCGCATCGAGGCCCGGCAACAGACGCTCGTATTCGAAGTTGTAGGCGCCGCGCGCGATGCCGAGATCGAGCCGCCCATTGCTTGCGACGTCGACCATCCCTGCTTCGCCCGCGAGTGCGATGGGATGCCAGAACGGCGCGATCACCGTGCCTGTACCCAGACGAATGCGCTCCGTCTTCGCGGCGAGATACGCGAGATTGACGAACGGATTCGGCGCGATAGTGAATTCCATCGCATGGTGCTCGCCGATCCACGCCGTCTCGAAGCCGCCGCGTTCGGCAAGCTGCACGAGATCGGTCATCTGGTCGAACAGTTCGCGATGCGACGTCTTGTCGTCGTATCGCTCCATGTGCAGGAACAGTGAAAACTTCATGATGTGTGTTCTCCCTTCAGTGAGCGAGCGCAAGCGTCTGCACGGTGCCCGCTTCCGTGTCGCCGACATAGATGCCGAAGGCGTCTTCGCTGCGTTCGCGCACATAGCGTTCGAGCATCGAGCGCACGGCGTCGTCGCGCAATTCATTCCACGGAATCTGCGCCAGCGGCACGATGCGGATCGAACTGTCCATCCACGCGGCGCCGCTGTGGATCACACGGCCGCGATAATAGATTTGTACACTCGGCGTTTGTCCGCTGCCCGCTTCGAATACGGCAAACAGAAAGTCGAGATGAACCTCGAGGCCGAGCTTGGCGAGCACGCCGCGCAGACTCGCGCTATCGCTTGCCGGTTCGAGTTTGTTGCCCGTGGGCAGTTGCAGTCCTTTGGGCGTGTCGAGCAGCACGATGCCGTCGCGATGTTCGAGAATCGCGCCCACATGCGCACTCGGACCGGCTGCCGCCAGCGCTTCCTGCGAGAGACTGAAGTTCACATACGCACCCCGGCAATAACCGAGCGGCGACGAGCTGGTATGAAGAAAATCGACGACACGTCCGATCAATATGATGTGATCGCCTGCGTCGACGACTTCATGCGTCGTGCAGTCGAAGCTCGCCGCGGCGTTCTCGATCACGGGCGCACCTGTCATGCGTTTTTGCCAGGCGACCTGCGTGAACTTGTCGGCCGCCTTCGACGCGAACACACCCGACACGGCCTTCTGATCTTCCGCGAGCACGCTCACGGCGAAGTGACGTGTCTGCGAGAACACCTCGTAGCTCGATGCCGTCTTCGCGATGCACACGAGAATCAGCGGCGGATCGAGCGACACCGACGTGAACGAGTTCGCCGTGAAGCCGCGCGGCGAGCCGTCCGGCTGGATCGTCGTGACGACCGTCACGCCCGTCACGAACGCGCCGAGCGCGCGGCGAAAGCTGGCGATGTCGAAAGCCTGTTCCGCGGTCTGTCCGGTGATCGGCTCAGTCATGGCGTTCTCCAGAGATCGATCCATTCGTCGTATCGAATGCGTGGGCTGCGTTCGCCGCCGATGCTTGCGCGAGGAAGGCGAGCAGCCGTTGGTTGACGCGTGCCGGATCGGTGACATTCATCATGTGGCGCGCGTTCGAGAGCACCTCGGCGCGGCCTAGCGGCGCGGCTTCCGCCATTGCGCGCGACATCGACGGGCTCGAATTCGGATCGCACTCGCCTGTCAGAAAGAGCGCGGGCACCGCAAGAGCCGCCAGGCGGCCGACGTGTGCATCGTCCGAACTGGCGAACAGCCGGTAGGTGCGCGCATAGCCGATGGGATCGACGGACAGCAGCAGATCGCGCACGGCCTGCGCCGCCTGCGTCAGATGACCGGGAACGGGATCGCCGAACCAGCGTGACAGCGTGGCGTCAACGCCCGCGACGGCGGGTGCGTCGCCGAGCGTGGCGGCGCGCGTCATCACGGCTTCGCGCTGCGCGGGCGTGCGGTCATAGACGGCGTTCAGTGCGGCGACGCTCAGCGTGCGTTGCGGATGCGCGAGCGCGAATTCAAGTGCGACGAGCGCGCCCATCGAATGTCCGACCACATGCGCCCGCTCGATCTGCATCGAATCGAGCAATGCTTCGAGCTGCGAGGCGTATTCGTCGAGTGTCGGCGCAGGCGTCGGCAACGCGCTCGCTCCGTGGCCGAGCATGTCATACGCGACCACCTGATACGCCGCCGTCAGCGCATCGATTTGCGGCGCCCATACGCTCTGGTTCATTCCGACGCCGTGAATCAGCACCACCGTTTCGTGCGCGCGGTCTGACTGCGGTGACTGCGGCGCGTACACGCTGTAGCTCGTGCCCGCCGCCTCGCCACGCCCGGAGACAAGCTCACGCTTCATTTGACTCGAGCTCCTTCAGATCCTGATACCGGTCGCCGATCCGATGATGCGGACGGCCGCCGATCGATGCGCCGAGCGCGATCACGAGTTCATCGGGCGCGGGTGCATCGACGATCGAAAACTGCAAGGTCAGATAGTGCGAGCGCATGCCTTCGTCGTGCTTGTGCATCAGCGGAATGGAGATCGGGCAGTTCGGGCCGCCGCGCAGATTCGTGAAGCTCAGGTAGCTCTTCGCGCCGACGGCCTTGCGATAGTGATTACCGAAACGCAGCGTGTGGATCAGCGCGGACGCGTGTTCGATCTCGCCGGACGTGCCGACGATGGCCGCCTTGCCGTAGCCTTCGATCGCATCGCCCGAACCGGCGACGCGCAGCATTTCCGCCGTAAGCATTTCGCCGAGTTGCGGCGCGAGCGCGTGAATTTCCGGCTTCAGATCTTCGACGAAGCCGCGCCCCGCCCACGGATTGCGCAGCACAGCCGCCGCGCCGAACAGCTTGAGCGGACGGGCTGCCGCCTTGCCCCCTTCGATAAAGGTCTCTTCGACGTAAGTGACCAGCTTGCGCACTTCCAGCTTCATATCGTTTCTCCTGACGGGGCCGTGAATGTCGTTCGATGAGATTATGGTATGCCATCTTATGGCCCACAACAAGGGCGGAAATACTATGGAATACCATGATACGAATGCTGAATTTTTAGGCACGTTTTCGGCTACGGCGACGTGCTTTTGCGATGCACCAAAGCGCTGCGGAGGCGCAAAGACAAAAGGCCGCCGGGATTGCCGGCGGCCTTCTGTTTTTGTAGAGGATGTGCTTCAGGCTTGGCCGGTCGAGTCGTCCTGCTGGGCGAGTGCGGCAAGCGCGAGTTCGGCCGTCCGTTTGATATGGGCGATCGAGGCGGCCGACGCCGCTTCGCCATCGCGTCGTTCGATGGCGTCGAGCAGTTTGTTCATCTCGCGGTTCGACTCGCCGCCGCGGCCGGGCACGGCGATAGTCAACGCGCGCAGCCGGTTGATGCGCGCGTTCAACGTCTTCACGACGGTTAGCGACACATGCTTCCCGGCGCCTTCGAACAGTGCCTCGTAGAAGCGCTCGGTATGTTCGAGCACGCGCGGCAGGTCGTTTTGCGCGAACGCGTCTTCGATGGTCTTGCGGATATCGCGTAGCTGCTGCACGAGTTCGGGCGTCGACTGTTCGGCGCAGGCGCGCGCCGCGTTGGCTTCGAGCAGCCCGCGCAGTTCGTAGATCTCACCAACCTGCGCCGGATCGAGCCGCGCGACGATCGGCCCTTGCCGTGCGACGATTTCGACGAGCCCTTCCGTCTCCAGATGCCGCAGCACTTCGCGCACGACGGTGCGGCTCACGCCCAGTTCATCGCACAGCGTGCGTTCGACGAGCCGCGCGCCGGGACGGAAATAGCCTTGCACGATCGCGCCGCGTAGCTTGTCCAGCGTGAGTTCGCGCAAGGTCTTCGCGTTGCGGTCGATTCTGAGGTCTGACATGGGCAGCAAGATGGAAATGGGCGGTGGCCTGCGCTTGCGCCTGCTTTCGGCTGGCGGTGGACGTGGGCTGGAATGCCATATTATCGTTTATCTTGCTGGGAAGGCGTGTCGGTCCGCGCTTAAAGCAGAATCACGTGATCACTCACCTGAACGCAATTGCGTCCACTGCGTTTCGCTCGGTAGAGCGCTTCGTCGGCATCGCGCGCCAAATGCTCGATCGTCGCATCGCTGGCCGCCATGCACGAGACACCGATGCTGCACGTGTACGCCGGCAGCGTCGCGTCTTCTTTCTGCGCGACACGTTGCCGGATCCGTTCAGCATGCTCCCTCGCCTCGTCGGGACGCACACGCGGCAATAGCACCGCAAACTCTTCGCCGCCCCAGCGCGCGACATGACCTGGCGCAGGCAACATCTCGGCGACACGCTTCGCGAAGTCGATCAGCACGCGATCGCCTGCCGCATGCCCATACGTGTCGTTCACCTGTTTGAAATGATCGAGGTCGATCAGCAAGAGCGTCAGCAAACCGCCCGTACGCATCGATTTTTCGCGCTCCTGCTGATGCACGCCCAGAAACGCCCGGCGATTCAGCAGACCCGTCAGCGAGTCCATGAACGACTGCTGTTCGAGCTGATTGCGCAGCCGGTCCATCGCGACGAACAGCAAACCGACTGTCACCGTCAGCGACATCAAGGCGCCCGTCGTCAGATAGATCCGCTGAATGAGATCAGGCGCGAACAGCCCTGTGCTGGCCCAGGCCGGCACGAACATCGACAGGCCGCGCGCCGCCGTCACGAGCGTCTGCACCAGTTGCATCGAGCCCACGACTATCGCGGTGTTGATGCCCTTGCCGAAACGCAGCATCGTGATGCTGCTCAGTCCGTACGTCGCCGTCAGGATCGCGGACATGCACAGCGTGCGCCCTGCCACCGACGGATGAACCCACGTCATCCAGCTCATCGCGACCACGCCGATCACGAGAAGCAGCGCAATGAAACGCCGCACAGGACGTTGCCCGAAAAACATCTGGCTGCCGATCACCCACAGCCCCGTGCCGAGAATCAGGCCGACGTTGGCGACGACGATGGAAAGCCAATCGGCGATGCTGCCGCGCAACGCAAGCAGCATCGCCGAGATCGACACGATCAGCGCACCGGAGGCCCAGTGGCCGACACCGCGAATGTTCGCGGGAAAACCGCGCGCCAGCGAGAACATCACGAGCGCCATCAGTCCGGGCATGACTGACGACATCAGAATGACGGTGCGAAGATCGAAGGCTGGCATACGGTTCCGGAAGCGGGCTCGCGACATGAAAAGGCGCCCGTCTAGTCGACGGATTGTCGATCAGCCGTTTCATGTGTGCGTGCAGATCAGGCACGCAATATACCGCAGCATGTGTGCCGCTTGCAGCAAGCTACCTTCTCCGTAACGCTCCGCGCGTCTGCTACGCGAGCCTCGATCAATCGAGCAGCTTCAGCACGCTCTGCGGCATCGAGTTGGCTTGCGCCAGCACCGAGATACCCGCTTGCTGCAGCACTTGCGCCTTCGACAGATTCGCGGTTTCGGTCGCGAAGTCGGCGTCGGTGATCTGCGAACGCGCGGAACTCATGTTCGTCGCTTGCGTATTCGTGGTCGAGATCGCAGCCTGGAACGTGTTCTGCGTTGCACCCAGCGTTGCCTGGAAAGTGTTCACGCTCGTCAGCACGCTGTCGATCGTGCTCATTGCGGCCTGAGCACCCGATGCCGTCGACACGCTCAGCGAATTGATGCCCAGGCTCGTTGCGTCCCACTTCTGCGAGCCGAAGTCCGCGGTGATCTGCTGATTGTCGAACGCACCGATCTGGAAGTTGACGGTACCGATGCCGTTCAATACGGATTGACCGTTGAAGGTCGTCTGTTGCGCCACGCGCGTGATCTCCGTCAGACGGGTCGATACTTCCGACTGGAGGTTCGCGAGCGCGGCGGAATCGAGCGAACCGTCACCCGCTTCCACTGCCAGCTGGCGAATACGCTGCAGGTTGTCGACGACCGATTTCAGCGCGCCGTTCGTCGTCTGCACCATCGAAATGCCGTTGTTCGCGTTCGAAGCACCCTGCGTGAGCGCATTGATCGACGCCGTTTGCGTCGTCGAAATGGCGAGACCTGCTGCGTCGTCAGCGGCCGTGTTCACGCGCTTGCCCGACGACAGACGGCTGATCGCCTGTGACAGTGCGCTTTGCGAACCCGACAGGTTGTTCTGCGCCGCCAGCGACATGATGTTGGTGTTGATGTTCAGCATTCGCTTCCTCGTTCTTCAATAGCTGCTCATAAGGATCTTCTGCATCGCCGGCGTATAACGCATTCATTCGCGACGCTGCCTCTTTTCTAACGGTTCAATGCGAGCAAAGTTAAGAGTTCAAATCCTTTCCGCGTTGCCAATTACACTTACCTCACCTTTCTTGCCGGATCTTTCCCGACTGGTACAGAAACGAAAAAGCCCGCACGCGCGAGTTGCGTGTGGGTTTTTTCATCGGATTCAATCGATTAGCTTTCCTATGTTTATAGAAAGCAAAAAAGGCTATGTGAAAAAATCACATAGCCGAAGTCCAGAATCATTATTCATCTGCGTGGAAGGAGCGAATATGCAGCGATTTCCGGACAGGCGGAAATCTAAGTGACGCGATTTTTGAAGTCAACGCGCGAAGCCCGACAGAGCGTTTCCCAATCTTTCTTTCCCGCCCTGTCTGGCGAATTGAACGTTGCAAACACTCCGTGTTCCGCGCTCCGCCATACCGATGCGATGTCCGACAAGCAACCCGGCTACGTGCCACGGCTTCCGCTCAAACGCCCAAGCACGGACGCCTGACTCGCCATCCCAACCCGCCCGCAAATGCCCATCAACCGTTGTAGGACAACGTATAATAGAGATATATCTGAATTCCCCGAGGAGCGTTTCATGGCCGCGACTGCAGCACCAGGTTCGACCCCAAGGCGGGCACGCGGGAGCCTTGCTGACCAGGTCGTCGGCTACGTCAACGAGCAGGTTGGCTCGCACGCACTGAAGCCGGGCGATCAGTTGCCGACGGAAACCAGCTTGATGTCCTTGCTCGGCGTCAGCCGTACCGTCGTGCGCGAAGCCATCTCGCGACTTCAGGCGAACGGCGTGATCGAAACGCGTCACGGCATCGGCAGTTTCGTTCTGGAGCCGCGTCGCGAACCGCTCGGTCTCGACATGGTGCCCGCCACCACCCTGAGCGACGTGCTCTCCGTGATGGAATTGCGCATCAGCCTCGAAACCGAATGCGCGGGACTCGCGGCGCAGCGCGCAAGCGAACGCGACATCGCAAAGATCCGCGTCGCGCTCGACGCTATCGAAGCCACGAGCCGCTCAGGCGGCGACAGCACCGCCGCCGACTTGCGTTTCCACATTTCGATTGCGAGCGCGACGGGCAACCGCTATTTCGTCGACATTCTCACGCAGTTGGGCACGGCGCTGATTCCGCGGCATCGCGTGGATTCGCCGGGACTCGCGCAGAGCGATCTCAACGCCTATATGGCGCGCGTGAATCTGGAGCACGAGAACATTCTCGATGCGATCGCGCGTAAAGATCCTGACGGCGCGCGCGCCGCCATGCGCATGCATCTGTCGAGCAGCCGCGAACGCCTGCGGCGCGCAAGCAGTCAGGCGGAAGAAGCGGCCGCCATGCGCACCCTCTGAGCCTTCCAATGAACCAGTAAAAAGCGGCCCCGCAAAGGGCCGCTTTTTTTCATCGGTCACGCGTTGACGATCTGTCCATCGCGACGACGCCACAGTCCAAGCGGATTGTCGTCCGCGAGCGCGTCGGGCAGCAGCTCAGCCGGGAAATCCTGGTAACACACGGGACGCAGGAAGCGGTCGATCGAGGTCGAGCCAACCGACGTCACGCGGCTATCCGCCGTTGCCGGGAAAGGCCCGCCGTGCACCATCGCGTGACAGACTTCGACGCCCGTCGGGAAACCATTGACGAGCAGGCGTCCCGCCTTGCGCTCCAGAATCGGCACGAGCCGCTTTGCGAGCGGCACGTCGTCGCGATCCATCGAGAGTGTGGCCGTGAGTTGTCCCGCGAAATGCTCCGCCACGGCGAGCAATTCCTGCTCGTCCTTGCATCGCACGATGGTCGATACCGGGCCGAACACTTCGTCTTCCAGTTCTGACTTCTTCAGGAACACGGTTGCGTCGGTGACGAACAGCGCCGCGCAGGCTTGCGTCGGCCCCGTTGCGTCGAGGCCATGGGCGACGGGCTCGACGCCTTCGATGGCCGCGAGTCTTGCCTCGCCTTCCTGATACGCGGCGTGAATGCCCGACGTGAGCATCGTCTGCGCGGGTTTCTGGTTGAGCGCCTGCGCGGCGGCTTGCGCGAAAGCCTGCAACTCCGGGCCGTCGATGCCGATCACCAGACCCGGATTCGTGCAGAACTGACCCGCGCCGAGCGCGAGCGAATCGACGAATCCACGCGCGATCGTTTCAGCGCGCGCCGCGAGCGCCACCGGCAAGACGAACACGGGATTGATGCTGCTCATTTCCGCGTAGACGGGAATCGGCTCCGGACGGTTCGCCGCGACCTTCATCAGCGACGTGCCGCCCGCACGCGAACCCGTGAAGCCGACGGCCTTGATCGCGGGATGCGCGACGAGAGCCTCGCCTACCGTGCCGCCCGCACCGACGATCATCGAGAACACGCCCTCAGGCAGGTTCATCTCGGCTGCCACGCGCTGAATGACGCGGCCGACCATCTCCGACGTGCCGAGGTGCGCACGGTGCGCCTTGACGACGACGGGACAGCCCGCGGCGAACGCGGCCGCCGTATCGCCGCCCGCCACCGAGAACGCCAGAGGAAAGTTGCTCGCGCCGAATACGGCAACAGGGCCGACCGCGATCTTCTGCATCCGCAGATCCGAGCGCGGCAACGGCTTGCGCTCGGGCAAAGGGGAATCGAGCGTGGCCGTGAGCCATTGGCCGGCGCGCACTTCATTGGCGAACAGCTTCAACTGGCCCGTAGTCCGTCCGCGCTCGCCTTCCAGCCGCGCCTTCGGCAAGCCGGACTCTGCATGCGCGCGCTCGATCAGCGCGTCACCGAGCGCCGTGATGCCGTCTGCGATCCGATCGAGAAACTCGGCACGCACTGCCAGCGGCAGATGACGATAGAGGTCGAAGGCCTGACCGGCCAGTTCGCAGGCACGCGACACATCGTCGATCGTGCCGCTGCCGAACACGGGCGTTTCGATCTCCTTGCCCGTCGAAGGATTGAATGCGCGCAGCGCCCTGTCCGTACCGCGAACCGCCTGCCGCCCGATCAGCATGTCACCCGTCAATTGCACGATGTCTCTTCTCCCTATGGCTGGTTAACATCGGTCATCGTACAACACAAGGCGGTGTGATTGCAACGCGCGACTGCACCAGCAAGCCTTATGGCATAAGGATTCAGGGTTTACCAGCCTTTCTCCGGGGCGAGGTACGACATATCTTGTGTTCAGACATCCTATGACATATCATCTTTCGCAGGACGCACTTTGCCGGGTGGCTTTAGCCCGCCCTTCAGGAGACAGAAATGGCTTTGTCGTCACCGTATCAACCGTTGCCGAATGGCTTTCGTGCTGCCGTCAAAAACCGCGAGCGGCTGATCGGCTGCTGGGCTTCGCTCGCCAGTCCGATCACGACCGAACTGCTCGGCACCGTCGGGTTCGACTGGATCCTGCTCGACGCCGAGCATGCGCCCAATGACGAACTGACGCTGATTCCGCAGTTGATGGCGCTGAAGGACAGCCGCTCGGCGCCCATCGTGCGTCCGCCGGCGAACGACAGCGTGATCATCAAGCGCATGCTGGACGCGGGGTTCTTCAACCTTCTGATCCCGTTCGTCGACAGCGCCGACGACGCGCGCCGCGCCGTTGCCGCGACGCGCTATCCGCCGCAAGGCATCCGCGGCGTATCGGTGGGTCATCGCGGCAATCGTTTTGGATCGGTGACGGACTATCTGCAGGTGGTCAACGACAACATCTGCGTCGTCGTGCAGATCGAAAGCCGCGCGGCCGTGAGCGCGATCGACGAGATTCTGGCTGTCGAGGGCGTCGATGGCGTCTTCGTCGGACCTTCGGACCTCGCGGCCGCCTATGGTCACCTCGGCAACGCCGGTCATGCGGACGTTCAGCAGGCCATTGCGCACGTGTTCGAACGAGCACAGGCGGCGGGCAAGCCGTGCGGCATCCTCGCGCACGTGCAGCAGGACGCCGACCGCTATCTCGGCATGGGCGCCACGCTGGTGTCCGTCTGCGCCGACATGGGTCTGCTGCGCAGCGGAGCACTTGGCGTGCGCCAGCACTTCATGCCGGCCTGACGCGACGGACGGCATCTCACATCACATTATCGGGAGTAGCGAATGACAACAGCAGGCTTCATCGGACTCGGCATCATGGGCAAGCCCATGGCCGCCAATCTTCGCAAGAACGGCGTCGAACTCACGGCCTTCACGCGCAGCGGCGTGCCGGACGAACTGACGCAAGCCGGCGTGACCACGAGCACCAGTCCCGCCGACGTCGCGGCAAAAGCGGATGTGATTTTCATCATGGTGCCGGACACGCCCGACGTCGAACGCGTGCTGTTCGGCGAGAACGGCGTCGCGAGCAAGCTGCGTCAAGGACAGATCGTCGTCGACATGAGCTCGATCTCGCCCATCGCCACGCGTGACTTCGCGGCCCGTGTGCGCGAGAAAGGCGCGGACTATCTCGACGCGCCCGTCTCGGGCGGCGAAGTCGGCGCGAAAGCCGCTTCGCTGACGATCATGGTCGGCGGCGCGCAAGCGACGTTCGACAAGGTCAAGCCGATGTTCGACATGATGGGCAAGAACGTGTCGCTGATCGGCGAAGTCGGCGCGGGCCAGATCTGCAAGGTCGCGAATCAGGTGATCGTCGCGGCGACGATCGAAGCAGTCGGCGAAGCGCTGCTGCTCGCATCGAAAGCCGGCGTCGACGCGGAGAAAGTGCGCAAGGCGCTGATGGGCGGCTTCGCTTCGTCGCGCATCCTCGAAGTGCACGGCGAACGCATGACGAAGCGCACGTTCGATCCCGGCTTCCGCATCGAACTGCATCAGAAGGACCTGAATCTCGCCCTGTCGACGGCGCAGTCGCTCGGCGTTTCGCTGCCGAACACCGCCACCTGCCAGGCGCTCTTCAACGCGTGTGCAGCGCATGGCGGCAAGGCGTGGGATCACTCGGGCATGGTTCGCGCGCTCGAATATCTCGCCGACCACGAGATTGGACAGCAGCAGAAATGATGTTGAAGTTGAAGCGCATTTCGAACGTACACGCATCATGAGCCAGTCCGGCGCAGCATCGTTCTTCGCGCTCGTCTCGAACGCGGTGGATGGCGATATCGCCGTCTTTCGCGTCGACGGCGCGACGGGCGGCATTGAACGCCTCGCGCGCTATCCGGCCGGCGATACCGTGATGCCGATGGCGCTCTCGTCGGATGGCCGCGTGCTGCATGCCGCCACACGCGGCGCGAAGCGCAGCATCGTCACGTACGCGGTCGATCCGGGCACGGGCGGCCTCGCTCACGTGCAGACCGCGTCGATCGAAGCGAGCCTCGCTTATGTATCGCTGACACCGTCGAATGACTGGCTGCTCGGCGCATCGTATGGCGAGAATTCCGTGAGCCTCTATCGCGTGAAGTCGCTCGCGAACGGCGAAGGCGAGCCGCGACAGGTAATCGACGGCTTCGTGCATGCGCACGCGGTCATCGCATCGCGGGATGGGCGCTTCGCATATGCGACGTCGCTCGGTTCCGATACCGTGTTCTGTTTTGCGATCGTCCGCGACACGAGCGATGCAAGGCTCGAACTCGTGCAGAAGATGCACGTGGAAGCGGGCTTCGGTCCGCGTCACTTACGTTTGTCGCCCGACGAAAAAACGCTGTACGTATCGAGCGAATTTCGCGCCACGGTCGCCGTGTTTTCCCGCGACGTTGAAACCGGCACGCTGACAGCGCGCAGCGTAGCGCCGCGTGCCCCTGCACTCGCGCATCTGAACGACGGCTGTCTGCGCACGGCGCATCTCGATCCGGTGACGGCTGCGTCGCTGGTGTGGGGCGCCGACTTGCAGATCACGCCGGATGGACGCTTCATCTACGTCGCCGAACGCACGTCGAGCCGCCTGATCGCTTACCGCGTGACCAGCGAAGGCTCGCTCGAATACGCAGGCTACACCGACACGGAAGCGCAACCGCGCGGCTTCAGGATCGACCCTTCGGGCCGCTTTCTGATCGCGTGCGGCGAAAAGTCGACGCACGTAGCCGTTTATGCGATCGATGCCGGCTCGGGCGCGCTCTCGGCCGTTTCGCGCTGCGAGGGCGGCCTCGGCGCGAACTGGGTCGACATCGTCCCACAAACGTAGCCGCTCACATCGCGCGGCACACCGAACTCTTTTTGTCGATTTTCACAGGCCCACGCAGGCCATTTTTGGGAACTCACCCAGGACCGATTCTCATGTCTACGATTGCATCTTCGACCCAAGGCGCACCGACCGTCACCGAATTGCGCGTCGTTCCCGTCGCCGGCCGCGACAGCATGCTGATGAACCTCAGCGGCGCGCACGGCCCGTTCTTTACGCGCAACATCGTGATACTGCGTGACAGTTCCGGTCACACCGGCGTCGGCGAAGTGCCGGGCGGCGAGAACATCCGCAAGACCATCGACGATGCGCGTCCGTTCGTCGTCGGTCAGTCGATCGGCAATCTGCAGGCCGTGCTGAATCAGGTGCGCAAGCAATTCGCCGATCGCGATTCAGGCGGCCGCGGCTTGCAGACCTTCGACCTGCGCACGACGATCCACGCCGTGACCGCCCTCGAAGCCGCACTGCTCGATCTGCTCGGCCAACATCTGGGCGTGCCCGTTGCGGCGCTGCTCGGCGAAGGCCAGCAACGCGACGAAGTCGAAATGCTGGGCTATCTGTTCTATATCGGCGACCGCAAGAAAACCGATCTGCCGTATGCGAGCGGCGCCGAAGGCCGCGACGACTGGGAACGCGTGCGCACCGAAGAAGCGATGACGCCCGAAACCGTCGTGCGTCTGGCGGAAGCCGCGCAAGCGCGCTACGGCTTCAACGACTTCAAGCTGAAGGGCGGCGTGCTGGCGGGCGACGCGGAAATCGAAGCCGTGACGGCACTCGCCGAACGCTTTCCGGAAGCGCGCGTGACGCTCGATCCGAACGGCGCGTGGTCGCTCGCCGAAGCGATCCGCCTGTGCCGCGACCAGCACCATGTGCTCGCCTATGCGGAAGATCCGTGCGGCGCGGAGAACGGTTACTCGGGCCGCGAAGTGATGGCCGAATTCCGCCGCGCGACGGGCCTGCCGACGGCCACCAACATGATCGCCACCGACTGGCGCCAGATGGGCCACGCCATCCAGTTGCAATCCGTCGACATTCCGCTCGCCGATCCGCACTTCTGGACGATGCAGGGCTCCGTGCGCGTCGCACAGATGTGCAACGACTGGGGGCTCACGTGGGGCTCGCACTCGAACAATCACTTCGACGTTTCGCTCGCGATGTTCACGCATGTCGCGGCGGCTGCGCCCGGCAAGATCACGGCGATCGACACGCACTGGATCTGGCAGGACGGCCAGTATCTGACGCGCGATCCGCTGCAGATCGTCGGCGGCAAGGTGAAGGTGCCGGCCAAGCCGGGTCTGGGTGTCGAACTCGACATGGACGCACTCGAGAAAGCGCACGCGCTGTATCAGCAGCACGGCCTTGGCGCGCGCGACGATGGCGTCGCGATGCAGTACCTGATCCCGAACTGGAAGTTCGACAACAAGCGCCCTTGCCTCGTGCGCTAAACCATCGAGCGCTAACCACTACACCCGAACAACGCGGCCTGCGTGGCCGCTGAACATTGACTGACATTCAACAGCGAACTGAATCATGACCACGCCACAAGAACTCAAAGCGATCGTATCCGAAGGCCTTCTGTCGTTCCCCGTCACCGACTTCGACAGCAACGGCAACTTCCGCGCCGACACGTATGCAGCACGTCTCGAATGGCTCGCGCCGTATGGCGCGACCGCGCTGTTCGCGGCGGGCGGCACGGGTGAATTCTTCTCGCTGACCAGGTCCGACTACACGAACGTGATCCGCACGGCGACGGAAACCTGCAAGGGCAAGGTGCCGATTCTCGCGGGCGCGGGCGGCCCGACGCGCGTCGCGATCGAATATGCGCAGGAAGCCGAGCGCAACGGCGCGCATGGCGTTCTGCTGATGCCGCATTATTTGACGGAAGCATCGCAGGAAGGTATCGCTGCGCACGCCGAGGAAGTTTGCAAGGCGGTTCCGAACATGGGCGTGATCATCTACAACCGCGCGAATTCGAAGCTCAACGCCGACTCGCTGGAACGTCTCGCCGACAAGTGTCCGAACCTGATCGGCTTCAAGGATGGCGTAGGCGACATCGAGAGTATGGTGACGATTCGCCGTCGTATGGGCGATCGGTTCTCGTATCTCGGTGGTCTGCCGACGGCTGAAGTCTATGCCGCTGCGTATAAGGCACTGGGCGTGCCCGTTTATTCGTCGGCTGTGTTCAACTTCATTCCTAAGACGGCAATGGAGTTTTATCGTGCTATTGCTGCCGATGATCGTGCTACGACCGATCGGTTGATCGATGAGTTCTTCTTGCCTTATCTCGCGATTCGGAATCGTCGTGCGGGTTATGCCGTGAGTATCGTTAAGGCTGGCGCCAAGCTCGTCGGGCACGATGCGGGGCCTGTGCGGGCCCCGTTGACCGATCTTACCGAGGATGAGCTTGCGCAGTTGGATGTGTTGATCAAGAAGCTTGGCGCGCAGTAATCTGGGTTTTGGTTTTTGGTGTTTTGCGCCTGCGCGGCGCGGCGTTGTTTTCCGCGCCGCGCTGTTGTTTTGTGGTTTGGTTTTTTTTTCTGCGGTGGCATCCGGTCTTTTGCGCTGGCATCCGGTCTTTTGCGCTGGCATCCGCGTTTTCATGTCGGTATTCATGCGTTGCCCCTGTGCGGGGCGGCACCTACTTTTCTTTGCAGCGGCAAAGAAAAGTAGGCAAAAGAAAGCCGCTAACACCGCCAATCCTTCTTCCTGCCTGCGGGCCCCCTACGGGTCCCGCACTCCACGCGGCAACGCATTGTTTTCCGCCCGTTGCCAGCGCCTCGAACAGGCGCATCACCCACTCCAATCTCTCGTACCCAGCCAGCGACAGCGAATGGTTTGCGCCGCCCAGGTGGCAAACTGTGTGTAGGTTATCGCACCGCACGCGTCGGCGCTCCTACGACACCGATCCTGCTTTTCAGTCCGAAGTGGTTCATTTACATCGCGACAGCCTACACACAGTTTGCCACCTGGGCGGCCCTGGACTCCATGGAAACGCAGTCCCTGACGCGGAAGCGTGAAGTGGGTGATGCGCATCTAAGGGCGCTGGCAACGAGCATGGACCATGCTCGTTGCCGCGCGAAGGACGGGGACGTGGGGGCTCCTGGGCAATTACACGGGCTGGCGGTGTGAGCGGCTTTCTTTTGCCTACTTTTCTTTGCCGCTGCAAAGAAAAGTAGGTGCCGCCCCGCACAGGGGCAACGCATGAAGTAAGACGGCAAATCGCGGATGCCAGCGAAGAGACCCAAAACCCAAACCAACCTCAAACCTAAAATAGATATCAGAAATAGTTGGTTTGAACGCAAACCTGAGTTCACTAGACTCAGCTCAATCTTGTTATAACAAGTTGAGCCATGTCGAAACCGGCGAGCCTCGTCCCCGTCACGTCAGTGCCCCTGTATGCGCAGATCAAAGACGCGCTGCGAGCAAAAATCCTGAATGGCATCTACGCGCCGCATTCGCAGATGCCATCCGAACACGAACTCTGCGCGATGTTCGGCGTGAGCCGCATCACCGTCCGCCAGGCGCTCGGCGACCTGCAAAAAGAAGGTCTGCTGTTCAAGCTGCACGGAAAAGGCACGTTCGTCTCGAAACCCAAGGCATTCCAGAACGTCAGCTCCCTTCAGGGCTTCGCCGAAGCCATGTCGTCGATGGGCTATGAAATCGTCAACCAGTTACGCAGCTTCCGCGTCGTCGAAGCCGATCGCAACGTTGCCGCGCGCCTCGGACTCGAAGAAGGCGCACCCGTCACCGAAATCCATCGCGTGCGACTGCTCAACCGCGAGCCCGTATCGCTCGAACTGACGTGGCTGCCCGAAGCAATCGGCACACGTCTCGCGAATGCCGACCTCGTCACGCGCGACATCTTCCTGATCCTCGAAAACGACTGCGGCGTGCCGCTCGGTCACGCGGATGTCGCCATCGACGCCATCCTCGCCGACGACGAAATCGTCGATGCCCTGCGCGTGGAAGAAGGCAGCCCCGTGCTGCGGATCGATCGTCTCACCCACGATGCAACAGGCGCACCCATCGATTACGAGCACCTGTACTTTCGCGGCGATGCGTTCCAGTACCGCTTCCGGATCGACCGCGAAAAAGCAGGCAATAGCACGAAGAACAAGGCTACAAGGAAAACACGATGAACACTCACGTACTCGAATACGACATCGTCGTGGTCGGCGGCGGAACGGCGGGACCGATGGCGGCCGTCAAGGCCAAGGAAAGCAATCCGGGTCTCAAGGTCCTGCTGCTCGAGAAGGCCAACGTCAAACGCAGCGGCGCGATCTCGATGGGCATGGACGGCCTCAACAATGCCGTCATTCCCGGTCACGCAACACCCGAGCAGTACACCCGCGAAATCACCATCGCGAACGACGGCATCGTCGATCAGGCCGCCGTCTACGCCTACGCGAAGCACAGCTTCAAGACGATCGAAGAACTCGATCGCTGGGGCGTGAAGTTCGAAAAGGACGGCACCGGCGACTACGCGGTGAAGAAAGTGCACCACATGGGCTCGTATGTGCTGCCAATGCCCGAAGGACACGACATCAAGAAAGTACTGTACCGGCAGCTGAAACGCGCGCGCATCGCGATCACCAATCGCATCGTCGCAACACGGCTGCTCACCGACGCGAACGGCAACGTCAACGGCGTGATGGGATTCGATTGCCGCACGGCGGATTTCTACATCGTGCGCGCAAAAGCGGTGATTCTGTCGTGCGGCGCAGCGGGACGGCTCGGCCTGCCCTCGTCCGGCTATCTGATGGGTACCTACGAAAATCCGACCAACGCCGGCGATGGCTACGCAATGGCTTATCACGCGGGCGCAGCGCTCGCGAATCTCGAATGCTTCCAGATCAACCCGTTGATCAAGGACTACAACGGGCCCGCTTGCGCCTACGTGACAGGACCGCTGGGCGGCTTCACGGCAAACGGCAAAGGCGAACGCTTCATCGAATGCGATTACTGGAGCGGCCAGATGATGTGGGAGTTCTATCAGGAACTGCAGAGCGGCAACGGCCCCGTGTTCCTGAAGCTCGATCACCTCGCCGAAGAAACCATCCAGACCATCGAGCAGATCCTGCATACGAACGAACGCCCGAGCCGTGGACGTTTCCACGCAGGACGCGGCACCGACTACCGCCATCAGATGGTCGAGATGCACATCTCCGAGATTGGCTTTTGCAGCGGGCACAGTGCTTCGGGCGTGTACGTCAACGAACGGGCCGAAACGACGGTCGGTGGGCTGTATGCGGCGGGCGACATGGCGGCCGTGCCGCACAACTACATGCTCGGCGCGTTCACGTATGGCTGGTTCGCCGGACAGAATGCTGCTGCCTTCGTTGCGGACCGCGAACTTGCGCCGCTCGATCAGCAGCAGATCGATGCCGAACGCGCGCGCATCTATGCGCCGCTCGAACGCGAGCATGGTCTCGCGCCTGCACAGGTCGAATACAAGCTGCGCCGCATGGTCAACGATTATCTTCAGCCGCCCAAGGTCACCCGCAAGATGGAAATCGGCCTGCAGCGCTTCGAGGAAATTACCGACGACATCGGCTCGATCAAGGCGACGCATCCACATGAATTGATGCGCGCAGCCGAAGTGCGCGCTATCCGCGATTGCGCCGAAATGGCCGCACGCGCGTCGCTGTTCCGCACCGAAAGCCGCTGGGGGCTGTATCACCATCGGGTCGACTATCCACAGCGCAACGACGCCGACTGGTTCTGCCATACGCATCTGCGCAAGGATGCGGCGGGCCGCATGGTCAGCGAGAAGCGCGCCGTCGAGCCGTACATCGTGCCGCTCGACGAACGCGAGCGCGGCTCGTACAGCAATCTGCGCATACACGACGCGCGGCCCGATTCGCATGCGAACGCTCACGCGCTCGCCGACCTGACCGCCTGACAGGAGTACCTGCGATGTCCTACACCCCACACGAAATCCTTCATCGAAGCAGCGCGCCCGTCACGATCGACGAAAGCAAATGCATCGCCGACAAAGGCTGCACCGTATGCGTCGACGTGTGCCCGCTCGATCTGCTCGCGATCGACGTCAGCAAAGGCAAGGCCTACATGCAGTTCGACGAATGCTGGTACTGCATGCCATGCGAACAGGATTGCCCGACGGGCGCGGTGAAAGTCGATATTCCCTATCTGCTGCGCTAGCGTCATCCAAAGGCCGCGCGTTCAGCACGGCCACCGCCACGATACCAACGAAAGAGCCGACATCATGACCATTCGCTACGCTCTACCCAAACTGATTGGCGCCACCATCGCGCCCCTCGCATTTGCGCTTGCGGCAGGCACGGCCCACGCCGAAACGATCCGCGTCGCCATCGGCACGCAGGATACGACGATCAACTGCGCGACAGGCGGCCTGCTGATTCGCGAACTGCATCTGCTCGACAAGTATCTGCCGCACACGGGCAAATACAAGGACGTCACTTACGACGTGCAATGGAAGGACTTCACGTCCGGCGCGCCGATCACGAACGAGATGGTCGCGGGCAAGCTCGACTTCGGCACGATGGCCGACTTCCCGGGTTCGCTGAACGGCGTGGCGTTCCAGAAGGCGGGCCGCAAGAGCGTCTTCATCACCGTGCTGTCGGGCAGCGTGGACGGCAGCGGCAATGGCATCGTCGTGCCCGAGAACTCGCCGCTGCATTCGATCGCCGACCTCAAGGGCAAAACGATCTCCGTGCCGTTCGCGTCGACTTCGCACGGCATGCTGTTGCGTGCAATCAAGGCGCAAGGGTGGAACCCCGACACCGACGTGAACATCATCACGCAGGCGCCCGAGGTGGCGGGCAGCGCGTTGAAGGCGAACAAGATCGACGCACACGCCGACTTCGTGCCGTTCGCAGACCTGTTCCCGTATCGCGGCATCGCGCGCAAAATCTACGACGGTGCGCAAAGCCACGCGCCGACCTATCACGGCGCACTCGTTGACGCCGCCTATGCGCAGAAGTATCCGGAAGTGGTCGTCGCGTATCTGCGCGCCGCCATCGAGGCAAACCAGCTGATCGCGCAAGACCCCGAGAAATACAGCCTGCTGATCGAGAAGACGACGGGCATCGAAGCGCCCGTCGACTATCTGTACCACGGACCGCTCGGCATCCAGACGCGCGACCTGACATGGAAGCCCGAGTATCGTCAGGCCACGGCCACTGCGATTGATACGCTCAAGCTGCTGAAGAAGACCGACGTCGATCTGGACGTGAACACGTTCATCGACGACCGCTATATCCGCGAAGCCTTCAAAGAGTCCGGCCTCGATTACAACGCCGCATTGAAGAACTATGCGAAGCAGCCGCTCGTCGCCAACGATGCAGTGACGGGCAAGCCGATCCACGATTTCAACGATGTCACGCAAGTGTGGCTCGACAGCGAAGCGAAGGTCCGCAATTACGCGTCGCCGGCTGAAGCGTTTGCTGCGCTCGGCAAGATCGAACAATCGGGCGGCAAGACGCGGGCCGTATTCGTTCATGACCACTCAAGCGGCCTCAAGCTGTTCGCCAACCAGGCGTGGTACGTGAAGGATGCGCATGGCGCGATCACCGCGTTCCTGTTGAAAGCGAGCGCCGATCGCTACGCGCAACAGGTATCCGGCTCGGTCGTCGAGTACGCCGCCGCGAAAACGGGCGCCGCGCAAGCCGTCGCGGCGCGCTGAGCGCGTTTTCTTTTCACGCTACATCGGGAACATGGTCATGGCCGCCATCTTCGATCTTCACGACAGGCACGCATCGCGACGCCGGCGCGCGCCTCTCTTCACGCCTTCGACGAAGCGTCGCGCATGGCGTGCGGCCTCGCTTGCTGCGTGTGTCGCGCTCTGGCAACTAGCCGTGCACTTCCGGGTGTCGGCGGGCATCGTCACGTTCGCCAACGTGCCCGCCCCTTCCGATGCGCTGCCCGCGCTGTGGTCGCTGCTGCACTCGCCGAAGCTGCCGATGCATCTGGCCGCAAGCATCTGGCGCGTGCTGGCAGGCTTCTGCACGGCAGCCGCGGCCGGTGTCGGGTTGGGTCTCGCAATCGGCCGCTATCGTGCCGTCGAAGACACCCTGCTGCCCGCACTCGAAGTGCTGCGACCGATACCCGCCGTCGCGTGGATACCGCTGGCGATACTGATGTTTCCGTCGTCGGAACTGAGCATGATGTTCATCACGTTTATCGGCGCACTGTTTCCGATCCTGCTCAACACCGTGCATGGCGTGGAAGCCGTCGACCCACGCCTCGTCGCGACGGCGCGGAGTCTCGGCACGCGGCCGCTTGCACTCTATACGGAAGTCGTGCTGCCCGGTGCCGCGCCCGCGATTTTCACGGGCCTCGCAATCGGCATGGGCACCGCCTGGTTCTGCCTCGTGACGGCGGAGATGATCGCGGGCCAGTACGGCATCGGTTATTTCACGTGGGAGTCGTACACGTTGCAGAACTACCCGGATATCGTCGTCGGCATGGCGCTGATCGGCGCGCTCGGCATGGGCAGCAGTGTGCTCGTCAAGCGCCTGGGCATTGCGCTCACGCCGTGGTATCGACTGCAGGAGACACGCCGATGAGCAGCGTCGCCGTCGAAGCCGTCAGCAAAGCCATCACTGCACCCGCGCGCGTGAACGTGCGCGCGCTGTCCGTCGAAGTCGGGCCGCCGCATGCACGCCTCGCCACCCTCGAAGGCCTCGACGTCGATATCGAACCGGGGCAGTTCGTTTGCGTGCTGGGTCCGTCGGGGTGCGGCAAGTCGACCTTGCTCGGCGCGATTGCCGGGCACATCGCCGCAACGCAAGGTACGATCGCGGTCGACGACGAAACGGTCGACCGCCCGCATCCCGAACGCGGCCTCGTCTTTCAGCAGCACACGCTGTTTCCGTGGAAGCGCGTGATCGACAACGTCGCCTTCGGCCTCAAGATGAAGGGCATCGGACCAAACGAGCGGCGCAGACAGGCGGCTGAATTGCTGGAACTGGTTGGACTCGGCGGGTTCGGCGCGCATTATCCGGCGCAGCTATCGGGCGGCATGCAGCAGCGCGTCGAGATTGCGCGCGTGCTGATCAACCGGCCGCGTGTGCTGCTGATGGACGAACCGTTCGGCGCGCTCGACGCGCAAACGCGCCGCATGATGCAAACCTTGCTGCTCGATATCTGGTCGAAGGTGCGCACCACTGTCGTGTTCGTCACGCATGACATTGAAGAGGCGCTGTTCCTCGCGGATCGCATCCTGATGCTGTCGAAGCGGCCCGCGCGCGTGGTCGCGGATATTCCCGTGCCGCTGGCACGTCCGCGCCGCGACGACACCACACTAGACCCCGCATTCATCGACATCAAGCGCCAATGCCTTGCGCTGCTGCGCGAAACGGCATGACTTCATTCTTTTATCGCACATGACCGCTCCGACCATCCTGACCTTCGATCCTCACACACTCGCGCCCGAAACCACCGCGCTACTGCCCCGCCTGACGGATGCCGATGCTGCCGTGCGTCGCATCGCACTGATCGAACTCGCCGATCTCGAAGACCCCGATGCGCTGCAACCGATTGTCGCCGCGTTGAAGCACGATGCTTCGCCCGACGTGCGCAGCGAAGCAGCGCGTGTGCTCGGCGCGTGGGAGGAACGTGACATCGTCGAGGCGCTGTGCCACGCATTGCACGATACCGATGACAACGTGCGCGAGGCCGCGGCGTCGAGTCTCTCTGCGTTGAAGCAAGCGTCGTCGGGCGTTGTTCTTTGCGCGTGGGCCGACGATCCTGCGCCATTCGTGAAGCGTGCCGTGTTGCGTGCGCTACGCGAGTTGCGCTACGCGGACGCTTTCGCGCCCGCACTGCGCGCGCTCGAACACGATGATCCGAACGTGCGCATCGAAGCCGTCGGTGTCCTCGGCTGGCTCAAGGATGCACGTGCGCTCGCGCGGCTCGCGGACATCGCCGTGCACGACGACAATGCCGACATCCGTCGCACGGCGGTTGGCGCATTGGGCTTCGCGCATACCGACGATCCCGCCACGTCGCCAGCGCTGCTGCATGCACTCGGCGATCCGGCGTGGCAGGTGCGCGAAGAAGCCGCCACGACGCTCGGCAAGCTGCGCGCGGCATCCGCACGCGATGCACTGATTGCCGCGCTCGTTGACGCCTACTGGCAAGTGCGTCTGCGCGCCGCGCGGGCGTTGGGCCAACTCGGCGACCGTGCGGCCGCGCAACCGCTCATCGCGCTGCTCACTCACGCAATCAGCAATCTGCGCAAGGAAGCGGCGCTCGCGCTCGGCGAACTGCGCGATCCGTCATCTGTTAACGCACTGCGCGTCGCGCTCGACGACGCCGATCCCGAAGTCCGCAAAGCGGTGCGCATCGCGTTGCAGCAGATCGACGATGCCACGCGATGAACAGCCCGCACCGCATCGAACTCGATATGCAGGCACGCACGTTGACGCTGCATTGGCCGGACGGGGCCACGCAGCGTATTGCGCATCGCGTGTTGCGGCAGATGTGTCCGTGTGCCGAATGCAGACGCCTTCGGCTGGACGGCGCCGCGCCTTTCGTGCCTGACGATATTGCCGTACTGGAGATACGTCCGGCGGGATACGGCGCACAGCTACGTTTCAGCGACGATCACGAACGCGGCATCTTTCCGTGGGTGTTTCTCGAAAGATGTGGCGTCCTGCCGTCGCAAGAATTCGACCGGCAGGACCCGCGTATTACAACGGTCACTCCTGAATGAACGTCAGCAGATCGGCATCGAACGGATCGGCGTGCGTCGTGCACATGCCATGCGGCGCGCCTTCGTGGATCCTGACGACGGCGCCGCATTTCTTGACCTCGCGATCCAGCAGGTCGATCGTTTCGACGACAAGGCTATTGATGCCGAGCGGCGCGAAAGTCGGCTCGCTCTTGCTGGCCAGTGCGCGGATGCGGCGGATGATTTCGCTGGAACGCCGCGCATTGCTCACCATGGCTTCGAACGCATGGCACGCTTCGTCGAGATTGGGTGTATCGCGTCTCAGCCAGCGCAGCCCGGCTTCGCCATGCGTCGTGATCGCCGCGAGCGGCTGGCTCACCTCATGCGCGATCGATGCCGCAAGCTCGCCGAGCATCGTCACGCGAGTGGCATGCGCAAGTTCCGTTGTCGAGCGATTCAACGCCTCGTGGGTCTGGTGAAGTTCGCGCACCTGCTGCGCGAGCCGTGCGCTGTCGGCCTGAATGCGCAACGTCAGCGCCGTGGTTGCGATGATCGACAGACATGCAACCGTTGCGCGCGCGAGCGCGGAGAACGAGTCTTCGTCCAGATGCCCGATCAGATAGCCGATCACCGTCGCCCTGATGCACGCTATCGCGACGATCAGCGTGCCGCGGCGCGACAGCACGGTCGCGGCCAGCATGATGACGATCAGTACAACACCATGATCGCCGTCGCATAGTGGCCGAACGAATCGACCACGAAGACGAACACTGCCGGTGCGTCTGCGAGCGACAACGTCAGCTTGGGGTTTTGCTTGCCGAGGATAGACACGCGTTCCATGACGAACGGCGTCAGCGCACGCAGCCAGCACGCTACTGCCACCGCGCCGCCATCGGGTTCGCCCACGGCCCGCTCGCCGAGATAGCTCGCGCGTCCGACGCGCGGCATCATCGCTTATGAGCCGCAGCGGCCGCGCCTGCGATCTTGTGCACGAACACGGTTCCTGCAATACCGCGCCGCCGGCCGCGTTCGACTGTGTTGCGCAGCGAGACGTCGTCGGCAACCACGACGACTTCGACGGGTATACCTTCAGCGCGCGCAAGCTCTGCTGCCAGCCCGAAGTTGAGGCGGGCGCCGCGTGACTTGCGTACAGGTCGCGCATGGTGAGCCTTTACGGGAATAGCAACGCCAGAAACGACGAAGCCCGCATTGCGCGGGCTCCTGTTTGATCCGGGACAAGGTTTCACCATCCGAATCAATCGCAATACTAGACACGAAATGGCATTTGTCAAACTGGCCAGCTTCTCCTTAGAAGGATATGAGCATCACGACTGCATCCGCACGCCACTTAAAGGCCATCGAAACCATGGTTCGCGCATGCATGCGCGCACGTCCCCTACCGACCACTCATCCCGCATAAATGTGAAGCTAGCGCAAAAAATCGAACTTTCCTGATAGCGGCGATAGCCAGGGTGCGCTCCAATGCTTTTACACGAGCAAAAGACGAAACACGTGTCCAAAGATGATTATTCCGATCAAAACCCGCTATTCCAATAGCGCGCTTGGCATTGTCATGTGGGCTGTCTTTTTTGGCATGCCAGCGTTACTGGTCAATCTCAATCCTCCCCCACCCGAATCCGAACTGGCGCATTTTCACGCAAAGATTCTGAGGGTATCGGAGCGCCCTCCCAATTTGGTGGTTGAAACCGACAAGGGCGAGCGTCGTGAATTAAGGTTTCCCACTCCTCTTTACATGGTGTTCAGCGGGAAGACAAGCTTCTTGGGACTCTCTTCAGAACAGGAAACTCGCCTACCCGGATGCGATGCCGAAATTTACGGTGCCGATGTTCGATATCTTCGACCGTCATCTTTCCGGGTCTGGAAGGTGGGTTGCCGAAGCGCGCCAGTCAGTTACGAGCAGATCGCGACGAAATATCGCTCAATGAATCATGACTATGGTTATGTGCCTTGGCTCGGCATATTTTTCGTCAGCTTGGCGGTCGTTCTTATGTTTATCGGTGATAAAAATAGGAGTCTGAAATGAGTGAAATAACAGCCGGCATATTCTTTAGTAACCTTTTTGGAACTGCTTCGAGTTCGGCCAATGCCGGAACAAACACCACGGATGTACTCGGCACATTTGTTGGTATCGGACAAGCTGTCCAAGGCGGAGTTAGTCTGCTCGCTGGAAATGTGGACGCAATAGCCAAGCCAATGGGAGGGACAGGCCTCGTTCTTGCCGCCACTGGATTGGTCGACAACTATCAGAGTATTCACCACGATCTCGCTACCGGGAAAAATCCCGCACTATCGGACCTATCCGGTGCAATCGGAAATGTCGCTTCGCTGGCTGGTTCCGCTTTGGTACTTGCAGGTGTGGGTGAAACGCTCATTGTTCCCTTGGCAGTGGTAAGCGCTCTCGCTGGAGGAGTGCAGCTGGTCGCATCGGCTACCGGTTATCGGGTTGACGTCAACGGTAGTGCGACTGCCGTCACACTGACCGCAAGCGAATGGGCGCAAGCCGCTTCGCAACTCGCGGTCGCGAACTCGAATCCCACTTTAATTGCATCTGCGCTATCGGGCGCCGGTATCAATACCAGTGCGAATACGTTCTATGTGCCTCTGACCGACGCGAATGGCAACGTCGTCGGATTCCGGCCTGAGACGCCTATCAGTTCGACCCAATTGGACCTAGGCATCACGCAGTACACGTTCGGCGGCGGTATAAGTTTTAAACAGCAGGCCACTTCTTATATCGATCCAACGGGACAAACAGACGTCGTACTCTATCCGTCGGCTACGTGGACGATTCCCCAGTCAAATGGAGGAACGACAACCCTCAACCTGTCATCAAATGGCGGATACAGTGGGACTGTTACGAACGCACAAGGCATTGTTTCGCAGCAGACAAGCCTTCAGGTGAAAAGTACCATCCAGAACGGAATTACCACGACCACACAGTCGATCGCGAGTACTCTTGCTGGATCAGCTGGTGCGCTCCAGAACCAGATTTCGCCTAACGGAAGTTCGACGTCCGAGGTAACGACGGTTTATAACAGCGATGGAAGCGTTTCCTATACCGAGAATAAGGCCTCCACATCGGGCGTCGTGACGAGCGATGTAATCAACGCGAATGTAAATGCCTCGCTGGCCGTTCTAGGTGACAACGTCATCCTGAATGGAGTCGCAGGTAATATCGTTGATGTCTGGGGGCAGAACGACGTTCTTAACGCAAATGGCGCACAGTTTACTTTTTCCGCAAACGTCAATGGCAAAGTTAACGGCGCAGGTGATACGGCCTACGTTTCAGTTTCCGGTGCCAGCGTGACCATTGGCGGCAACGGCAAGAACGCCGCCGGTGCACAGGATGACTATGTCAACGCAGCCAGCGGCGTGGTCGGCACGGTCAACGTGTTGGATAACTCGCACGTGGACATGAGCGGCACCTCGATCACGGCAAATGCGGGCGCCAATGATTCGCTTGGTCTGGCGGGCTATGGTGAAACGGCAAACGTCAACGGCTCAGGTACCACCGTCTGGACGGGCCAGAACGGCTTTGGCGCGTCCGGCGCCGCTGACGACCGCGTGAACTTCGCCAGTGGCGTGGTCGGCACAGTCAACGTGTACGACAACTCGCATGTAGACATGAGCGGCACCTCCATCACGGCGAATGCGGGCGCCAATGATTCGCTTGGTCTGGCGGGCTATGGTGAAACGGCAAACGTCAACGGCTCAGGTACCACCGTCTGGACGGGCCAGAACGGCTTTGGCGCGTCCGGCGCCGCTGACGA
>NZ_JAAGPD010000058.1 GCF_017104565.1 Paraburkholderia sp. Tr-20389
GCCCGAGACACCACCCGCCCCGTCCGGCGCACGCTGCGCAGCGCCTCCATCGCGCGCGCCGCCTGTCGGCCGCGCGCTCCCCTTCGCTTGCAACGACGTCAGCGCCGTCGCGAGTTTGCGCCGCCCGCGCGCGAGCCGGGACATCACGGTGCCCACGGGCAGATCCGCGATCGTCGCGATCTCGCGATAACTCAGCTCTTCCAGTTCGCGCAGGATCAGCACCTCGCGATATTCGACGGGCAGCTGTTCGAGCGCCTCGTGCACGAGCCGCGTGTCTTCTTCGCGGATCAGCAGCGCTTCGGGGTCGGGCGAACCCGTGCTCCAGCCTTCGAACGACGCGTCGTCGAGGTTCTCGTCGAACTCGATCGTCGCGTTCACGCCGCCCGAGCGCCTGCGCCATTCCGTGTACCACGTGCGCCGCACGATCGCGAGCAGCCAGGGCCGCGCGGTCTCGCCGTGGAACGTGTCGAAGAAGCGGTATGCGCGCATGAACGCCTCCTGCACGACGTCGTCGGCGTCGTGCCCATTGCCGCATAGCCAGCGCGCAAGGTTGTATGCGGCATCGAGATGCGGCAGCGCCATCTGCTGAAAGCGCAGACTGCGCGCCGCCTCGGCGCGTGCGTCGCCACCTCTCGCCGCATGATTTCCGGTCTCATCCACCGATCGCCTCCAGGCTTGCCCAGACTTCACGGCTGCAAAACCCATCTGCAATCCAGTTTATTCCCGGCTTTTGCGCATCCTGCAAAAAATAAATCCGGGAATAGAACGTGGCCCTGCGCAGTACCGCAGACGAGTCTCTAACTCGCGAGGACCATCATGCAGAACAGTCTCAAATGTCTGAAGCGGCGCGATTTCCTGCGCCTTGCCGCAGTCGGCGGCGCGGCGTTCGCGTCGGCGTTGCCCGGTTTCTCTTACGGACGCGACGACGATTTCTATTTCGTCCAGCTTTCGGATGCGCATTGGGGCTTCGAAGGCCCCGGCGTCAATCCTGATTCGAAAGGCACGCTGCCGAAGGCGATCGCCGCCGTGAACGCGCTGCCGTCGCCGCCCGATTTCGTGATCTTCACGGGCGACCTGACGCACACGACCGACGACACCGCGCTGCGTCACGAACGCATGCGCCAGTTCCAGCAGATCATCGCGCAACTGAAGGTGAAGCCGTTGTATCTGATGCCCGGCGAACACGACGCGAGCCTCGATGCGGGCGCCGCCTATAAGGAGCACTTCGGCCAGACGCATTACACGTTCGATCACAAGGGCGTGCACTTCATCACGGTCGACAACGTGTCGGATCCGGCGGGCCGCGTCGGTGCCGAGCAGATCGCGTGGCTCGCCGACGATATCGACCGTCAGCCGCAGGACGCGCGCATCGTCGTGTTCACGCACCGGCCGCTGTTCGATCTCGCGCCGCAGTGGGACTGGGCGACACGCGACGGCGCGCAGGTCATCGACGTGCTGAGCCGGCGCAAGAACGTGACGGTGTTCTACGGGCACATCCATCAGGAACATCACATGGTGACGGGCAACATCGCGCATCACGCGGCACGCTCGCTGATGTTCCCGTTGCCGCCCGCGATGTCGCAGGACAAGAAGCTGCCCGTGCCGTGGGATGCGTCGGCGCCGTATCGGGGGCTGGGATGGCGGCAGGTGGAAGTCGCGCGCACGTCGGGCGCACTTGCGCTCAATGAAATGCCGATCAAGACGTCATAACGGGGAGACCACCATCATGCAAGCCTCTGCAATCGACAGAAAGCGGCGACGGCTCTTCACGCTCGCCGCGCTGGGCGCGGTATTGAGCGTGGCGGGACGTTTCGACGCGCGCGCCGCCGAGCCGCGCGTGATCAAGGTTCACGCACGCAAGTTCGTGTTCACGCCGAATCAGATCAAGCTCGCGCCGAACGAGAACGTCGTATTCGAGCTGACCGCGCAGGACACGATCATGGGTTTCTCGATCCCGCAATACAACGTGCGCGCCGACGTACCGCCCGGAGCCGTCGTGCGTCTGCCGGCGCAGGCCGGCGCGGCGGGCACCGTCGATTTTCTGTGCGACATCTTCTGCGGATCGGGGCACGAGACGATGAGCGGAACGATCGTCGTGGGCTGATTCAACGGCTCACGACGCGTTTGCCCAATAGTCCTTTCGCGCATAGACCTCTTTCAGATAGTCGATGAAATAGCGCACTTTCGCGGGGACATAGCGCTGCTGCGGATACACGGCGAGGATGTCGTAATCGGGCAGCGCGTATTCGTCGAGAACGGTTTCGAGCTCGCCGCGCGCGAGTTGCTGATCGATTTCCCATGTCGAACGCCAGCCAAGCCCGAGCCCTTCCGACACCCAGCGGTGCAGCAGTTCGCCGTCATTGCAATCGAGCGTCCCGCTCACGCGGACCGTCGTCAGCTTGCCGTTGCGCCGGAAATACCAGCCGCGGTTCTGGCCGCCCTGCAGGTTGAACGCGAAACAGTTGTGACCCGGCAGGTCTTCGAGCGTCTTCGGCTTGCCGTGCTTGCGGAAATATTCCGGCGTACCGCACACGACGCGCCGGTTGGTCGCGAGCTTCACCGCGACGAAGTTCGGATCGACGGCGCCGCCGATGCGAATCGACAGGTCGTAGCCCTCGCGCACCAGATCGACCACACGGTCGGTCAGATTGAACGACACCTGCAACTCCGGCTTGTCCTTCAGGAATTCCGGCGCGAGCGGAGCGACGTGCTTGCGCCCAAAGGCGGCGGGCGCCGACACGATCAGGTGCCCGTTCACCGAGCGCCGGCCCGCCATCAGCTCGTTTTCCGCCTGATCCCATTCGCTGAGCAGCCCGCGGCAGCGTTCGAGAAACGCCGCGCCTTCTTCGCTGACCACGAGGCGCCGCGTCGAACGGTACATCAGCTTGACGCCGAGACGCTTTTCGAGCGCGTCGATCCGGCGCCCGAGTATCACGGGCGACACACCCTCTTCGAGCGCCGCCGCCGCCAGGCTGCCTGCGTCGGCAACGCGCACGAACGTTTCGATCTGTTTGAAGCGATCCATCCTTGTCTCCTCGGCCTGAGCGGCTCCCGGCTGCTTCCGGCGGCGTCGCGCGAAGCCGCGCCCCGCCTGCATTCCATACTTTTTGTTTTGGAATAAGCGACCGTGGATGATCTTATCAAACCTTAGATGCCGTCTTAAAGTCTGTCCAACACCAATCCGCTTTACAGACTTCCAGGAGACATTCATGGCCAAGATGAGAGCCGTCGACGCAGCGGTGCTCGTGCTCGAAAAAGAAGGCATCGACACGGCTTTCGGCGTTCCGGGCGCCGCCATCAATCCGTTCTACTCGGCCATGCGCAAGGCAGGCAACATCAGCCACGTGCTTGCGCGCCACGTCGAAGGCGCATCGCACATGGCCGAAGGCTACACGCGTGCATCGCCTGGCAATATCGGCGTGTGCATCGGCACGTCGGGCCCTGCCGGCACCGACATGATCACGGGCCTCTACTCCGCCTCCGCCGATTCGATCCCCATCCTCGCGATCACCGGCCAGGCGCCGCGTGCCCGTCTGTACAAGGAAGACTTCCAGGCCGTCGATATCGAATCGATCGCCAAGCCCGTCACGAAGTGGGCCGTCACGGTGCGCGAACCGGCCCTCGTGCCGCGCGTGTTCCAGCAGGCGTTCCATCTGATGCGCTCGGGCCGTCCGGGTCCCGTGCTGGTCGACCTGCCGATCGACGTGCAACTCGCCGAAATCGAGTTCGACATCGACACGTACGAGCCGCTGCCCGTGTACAAGCCGAAAGCGACGCGCAAGCAGATCGAAGCCGCGCTGACGATGCTCAACGATTCGGCGAAGCCGCTGATCGTGTCCGGCGGCGGCGTGCTCAACGCAGCCGCTGAAGACCTGCTCGTGCAGTTCGCCGAAACGATCGGCGTGCCCGTGATCCCGACGCTGATGTCGTGGGGCGCGATTCCCGACGATCACCCGCTGATGGCGGGCATGGTCGGTCTGCAAACGTCGCATCGCTACGGCAACGCAACCATGCTCGCGTCCGACTTCGTGCTCGGCATCGGCAATCGTTGGGCAAACCGTCACACGGGCAGCGTCGAGGTCTACACGAAGGGCCGCAAGTTCGTGCACGTCGATATCGAACCGACGCAGATCGGCCGCGTGTTCGGTCCGGATCTCGGCATCGTGTCCGACGCGAAGGCTGCGCTCGAACTGTTCATCGAAGTCGCAAAGGAATGGAAGGCAGCGGGCAAGCTGAAGGACCGCAGCGCATGGGTCGAGGACTGCCAGGATCGCAAGCGCACGCTGCAGCGCAAGACGCACTTCGAAAACGTGCCGATCAAGCCGCAGCGCGTGTATGAAGAGATGAACAAGGTGTTCGGCCGCGATACCTGCTACGTGAGCACGATCGGCCTGTCGCAGATCGCCGCCGCGCAGTTCCTGCATGTGTTCAAGGCACGCAACTGGATCAACTGCGGCCAGGCAGGCCCGCTCGGCTGGACGATTCCGGCTGCGCTCGGTGTGCGTGCTGCCGATCCGCAGCGCCCCATCGTCGCGCTGTCGGGCGACTACGACTTCCAGTTCATGATCGAAGAGCTGGCCGTGGGCGCGCAGTTCAAGCTGCCGTACGTGCACGTCGTCGTGAACAACTCGTATCTGGGCCTGATCCGTCAGGCGCAGCGCGCGTTCGACATGGACTACTGCGTGCAGCTCGCGTTCGACAACATCAACGCGCCGGAAATCGAAGGCTATGGCGTCGATCACGTTGCAGTGGCGGAAGGCCTCGGCTGCAAGGCGATCCGCGTGTTCAAGCCGGAAGAGATCCAGCCCGCGCTGCAAAAGGCGCAGTCGATGCTCTCCGAGTTCAACGTGCCCGTGATCGTCGAAGTGATCCTCGAGCGTGTGACGAACATTTCGATGGGTGCCGAGATCGACGCGGTCAACGAGTTCGAAGAACTCGCCATCACGCGCGCCGATGCACCGAGCGCAGTCTCGCTGCTCGACTGATCTCCGCCGTATCCCCTTCACCCGGATGGGTGCGCTTCTCACGAAGCGCATCCGTCCGCGTCACGCTGTTCACGCCGTTCAATTTGACCGACCAGAGAGAAAAAGCAACATGCCGAAATTTGCCGCGAATCTCACGATGCTGTTCAACGAAGTCCCGTTCCTCGACCGCTTTGCAGCGGCCGCCGACGCGGGCTTCGACGCCGTCGAATTTCTGTTCCCCTACCCGTACCAGATCGCCGAACTATCCGAGCGTCTCGAGCAGAACAAGCTGAAGCTGGTGCTGCACAACCTGCCCGCCGGCAACTGGGAAGCGGGCGAACGCGGTATCGCGTCGCTGCCGGATCGCGTGACCGAGTTCCAGGAAGGCGTCGGCCGCGCAATCGAATACGCGAAGGCGCTGAAGGTGCCGCAACTGAACTGCCTCGTCGGCATTCCGAAGAACGTCGAGGCCGACAAGGCCCGCGCGACGATCGTCGACAACCTGCGCTTCGCTGCTGCCGCGCTGAAGAAAGAAGGCATCCGGCTGCTGGTCGAGCCGTGCAACTCGTACGACATTCCGGGCTTCGCGCTGAACCGTTCGTCGGAAGGACTCGACGTGATTCAGGCCGTCGGTTCCGACAACCTGTTCCTGCAATACGACATCTATCACATGCAACGGATGGAAGGCGAACTCGCCGCGACGATCAAGAAGCACTTCGCGCAGATCGCCCACATCCAGCTCGCCGACAACCCGGGTCGCAACGAGCCGGGCACGGGCGAAATCAACTATCCGTTCCTGTTCGATCTGCTCGATTCGCTCGGCTATCAGGGCTACGTCGGCTGCGAGTACAAGCCGCGCACGACGACGGCGGAAGGCCTCGGCTGGCTGGAAAGCGTGGCGGGCGTGAAGCGCGCGCATGCATCGGCCTGACGCGGCCCGCTGATTCCAGCGACATCGCATACGAGCACATTTCGAACCTCATCAACTGGAGACTTACTCAATGGCAAAGATCGGTTTCATCGGCCTCGGCATCATGGGCGCGCACATGGCGCGCAACCTCATCAAGGGCGGCCACGCGCTGGTCGTGAACGGCGCGTACCCGGTGCCGGAAGATCTCGCCAGGACGACGACCGTCGTCGCCGATTCGACGGCTGTCGCGCAGGCTGCAGACATCGTCGTGATCATGGTTCCCGACACGCCCGACGTCGCGAATGTGCTGTTCGCCGATGACGGCGTCGCGAAGGGCCTGACAAAGGGCAAGCTCGTGATCGACATGAGCTCGATCTCGCCGCTCGATACGCAAGCGTTCGCGAAGAAGATCAACGAGCTGGACTGCGACTATCTGGACGCGCCTGTTTCCGGCGGCGAAATCGGCGCGCGCGATGCGACGCTGACGATCATGGTCGGCGGCCCGCAGAAGTCGTTCGATCTCGCCAAGCCGCTGTTCGATTTGATGGGCAAGAACATTTCGCTGATCGGCGACAACGGTGCGGGTCAAACGTGCAAGGTCGCGAACCAGATCATCGTCGCGCTGAACATCGAGGCTGTCGCCGAAGCGCTGCTTTTCGCGGCACGTTCGGGCGCCGACCCGGAGCGCGTGCGCAAGGCATTGATGGGCGGCTTCGCGTCGTCGCGCATTCTCGAAGTGCATGGCGAGCGCATGACGAAGCGCACGTTCAACCCGGGCTTCCGGATCGAACTGCACCAGAAGGATCTGAACCTCGCACTCGACGGCGCGCGCAAGCTCGGCATTGCACTGCCCCATACCGCTAGCGCGCAGCAGTTGTTCAGTGTCTGCGCGGCGAACGGCGGCAAGGCATGGGATCACTCGGCGATGGTCCGCGCGCTCGAAATCATGGCGAATTTTGAAGTGGCGCAGGCGCCGGCAGCCGATCAGAAGGCTGCTTGAGGCAGGGGTATTCAACGCAACAAAGGCTGCCGTGACGGGTTCACGGCGGCACGCAGGTGGGGCGCCTGGTCCGGCGCGCGGCACGCATCGGATCGGGCAAATCATGTCGCTCTGGGCTGAGAGCGACAAGTGGGGTCCGCAGCGGCACCCGGCGATGCCGGGGAAGCCTTGGTCGGTCAGACGTCATCGTCGGGTGTCCTGCTGTCGGATTCGGTTTTGATTTTTGTCTGCGACGCTAGTCGCCATCCTGGTTCTTTTGCTGGCGGCGCCTTTTTTTTGCTGGCATCCGCGATTTCATGTCGGTGTTCAGGCGTTGCCCCTGTGCGGGGCGGCACTTACTTTCTTTGCCGCCGCAAAGAAAGTAAGCAAAGAAAGCGGGCTAACCCCGCCAGTGCTAGTCGTTGCCTGCGGGCCCCCAACGGGTCCCGCACTCCACACGGCAACACATTGTGTTGCGCCCGTTGCCAGCGCCTCGAGCCGGCGCATCACCCACTCCAATCACCCGCAGGCAGCCAGCGGCAGCGACCCGTCCGCGCCGCCCAGGTGGCAAACGGTGTGTAGCTTGTCGCGCCGTATGCGTTAGCTCTCCTACGACACCGATCTGCTTTCCAGTCCGGAGTGGTGCACTTCGATCGCGACGGTCTACACACAGTTTGCCACCTGGGCGGCGGTGGACTTCCTGGTAACGCGGGCCGTGACGCGGGAGCGTGAAGCGGGTGATGCGTGAGTGAGCACGCTGGCAACGGGCGCGAACAAGCACGTTGCCGCGTGGAGTGCGGGACCCGGTGGGGGCCCGCAGGCAACGACTAGCACTGGCGGGGTTAGCCCGCTTTCTTTGCTTACTTTCTTTGCGGCGGCAAAGAAAGTAAGTGCCGCCCCGCACAGGGGCAACGCCTGAACTACGAAGGCAAATCGCGGACGCCAGCGAAAATAAGGCGCCGCCAGCAAAAAACCCAGAATAGCGACTAGCGTCGCAGACAAAAAAACCGCTATTTCGCGTAAGAAATCCGATAAATAGCACCTGCATAATCATCGGACACCAACAACGACCCATCCTGCAACTGCTGCACATCGACGGGCCGCCCCATGTATTCCCCATTCGGCGTGAGCCACCCTTCCGCAAACACCTCTGTCTCCCCGACAGAGCCATCATCCTTGACAGCCGTGTACATGATACGAGCGCCGATCGGCTTCGTGCGATTCCACGACCCATGCTCCGCATCGAAAATGCCGCCCCGATACTTCTCCGGGAACATCTTCCCGGTATAGAACGACATGCCGAGATCGGCCGCATGCGCCGCATACTCGACGGCCGGAAACACGGCGCCCGCCGGCGGCGTGTCGTTCTTGTACTCTTCCGTGCGCACCTTGCCGCCGCCATACCACGGGAAACCGTAGTTCGCGCCCGCCTTCGTCGCGTGATTCAGTTCGCCCGGCGGGATGTCGTCGCCCATGCCGTCCACCTGGTTGTCGGTGAACCACAGCGTCTTGTCCTTCGGATTGAAATCGAGGCCCACCGAATTGCGCACGCCATGCGCAAACACTTCGCGGTTCTTGCCGTTCTGATCGAGGCGGATGATGCCCGCCAGACCATTGCGGTCGAGTTCGGCGAGCTTGTCCTTGGGCGGCACGTTCCAGGGCTGCCCCAACGCGATATACAACTTCTTGTCGGGGCCGACGCGGCAGTAGCGCGCGCCATGATTGAAGCTCTCGAACTGTGTCGGAATCAGCTTGCCCTGCGGCACGACGACGGCGGCGGCAACGTCCGGGCCGCCCTCGCCGAAGAACTGCGCGGCGGGAAACGCCAGCACGCGATTCTGTTCGACGATGTACAACACGCCATCCGGCGAGAAGCACACGCCATTGGGCACCTTGAACGTAACGGAACTCGCGAACTGCACGACGTCGTCCGCGACACGCCGCTTGGTCCGGTCCGTCACCTGCCACACGCGATCCCTGCGCGTGCCGACGAACACCACACCCGTCGACGGCTCGATCGCCATCGCGCGCGCCTCCGGCACGACGGCGTAAAGCTCGATCTTGAAGCCAGGCGGCAGCTTGATTGCCTTCAGGTTCTCGCGCAGCGCATCCGCACGCGCGCCCGTCTGAGGCACCGTTTCAGCAGGCCTGGTGTTGCCCGTGGTCTTGAAGTTCGACAGCGTCTGCACGTTGTCCTGCGCAGCCTGTGCTGCAGGAAACACAGCGAGCGCCACGCTGACGGCAAGCGGCAAGAGCTTCACGGATGCGTTCATCGGATGTCTCCTGGCATTCTGATGCGGTTCGTTGGACCTGCAACAACTGCAAAGACACGGACGTGACGGCTGCGGCAATCGCGTGACCAGCCGTTGCAAGAACAACGGAAACCTCATGCGATCCGATATGAAAGCTTGCCTGACGCAATGCAAAGCGCACGGCTCCAATCGTCTGGCTAATGACTGTTATAGACGATGTCGAGCCAAACGAAAGGACGAATGCCTGCACTGCGCGACGCGCGATGCAGGCATTCGTATCTTGAGAAGAAGAGGAAGAAGCGATGTATCCGGCGGGAGCCGTCGCTGTCGCGCCGCCCTTTCGAACGGAAAAAATCAGTACGTTTCGAAGGCTTGTTGCAATGCAACCGGTGTCGTCTGCCCCGCTGCGAGCGCAAGCATCAGCAGCACGCGCGCCTTGTACGGATTGAGCGCGCCGGCCGTGACGAAGCCGAGTGTATCGTCCGAGGCCGCGCCGTTGCGCATCACATGGCCCGAACCGACGCGCGACGAGCGCACGACCGCCACGCCCTTTGCCGCGGCATCTGCGAGCGCCGTCTGGACCGTCGCATGGATCGAGCCGTTGCCCGTCCCGGCAACGACGATGCCCTTGACGCCCGCCGCCACGAGCGCGTCAACGGCAACGCGCGACACGCCCGCATAGCTCGCGACGATCTCCACCACGGGCCACGCCGATGCGACGGAATCGATCGCAAACGGCGACGCGCTCGTATGCGGCCGCACGACGCTGCGCTGAAACTCGACGCGCCCGTCCTGCACCCAGCCGAGCGCACCGATCTCCGGCGAATGAAACGCATCGACGGCATAGGTGCTCGTCTTCACAACATCGCGTGCGCTGTGAATGCGGTTGTTGAACGCGACCAGCACGCCCTGCCCTCTGGCTTCCGCCTTGCCCGCGACAGTCACCGCGTTGAGCAGATTCAACGGTCCATCGGCCGACAGCGCCGACGACGGCCGCATCGCAGCCGTCAGCACGACGGGCTTGTCGCTCTTCACGGTCAGATGCAGCAGATACGCGGTTTCCTCGAGCGTATCGGTGCCGTGCGTGATGACCACGCCGTCGATCTCATCGGAAGACAGCAATGCGTTGACGCGTTGCGCGAGCGTAACCCACAGCGCGAGCGCCATGTCCTTGCTGTCGACGCTCGCGACCTGTTCGGCCTGCACGTTCGCCACCGATGCCAGCGACGGCACAGCCGCCAGCAGTTGTCCGACGCCGACGACGCCCGCCTGATAACCGGATGTATTGGTCGCGTCGGGTGCCGCGCCCGCGATCGTGCCGCCAGTGGCGAGCACGGCAACGCGCGGCAACGCGCGCGATGCAGAGGTAGGAGTGGAAGTATTCATGGCGGCGATTGTAAGCGAAGCGCACGCCGCCGCCATCGATGAAAACGCGAGCCCGCGACGCGGCCCGCGTTCACTTCGATGCGCAATCAGGCTGCTTCGCGCAGTTGGCTCGCGATATCCGCTTCGTGCAGTTGCGGCGCGAACATTTCGATCAGCCGGTACGCATACGCGCGCAGGAACGCGCCCTTGCGCAAGCCGACGCGCGTCGTGCTCGCTTCGAACAGATGCTGCGTATCCAGCGCGACGAGTTCCGTGTCGCGCTTCGGATCGAATGCCATCGCCGCGACGATGCCGATGCCCATCCCGAGTTCGACGTAGGTCTTGATCACGTCGGCATCGATGGCCGTCAGCACGACGTCGGGCAGCGCGCCCGCTTTCGCGAACGCCGAGTCGATATGCGAGCGGCCCGTGAAGTCCTGGTCGTACGTGACGATCGGATATTCGGCGATCTCTTCGAGCGACAGATTCTCGCGACCGACGAGCGGATGCCCCTTCGGCACGACCACGACGTGATGCCACGAATAGCACGGGAACGTCACGATGTCGGGATAGCGGTCGAGCGCTTCCGTCGAAATGCCGATGTCCGCTTCGCCGTTGATGATCATCTGCGCGATCTGTTGCGGGTTGCCCTGGCGCAGCGCAAGATGAACCTTCGGATAAACCTCGGTGAACTGGCGCACCACCTTCGGCAGCGCGTAGCGCGCCTGCGTGTGCGTCGTCGCGACCACGAGGTGGCCGTTGTCCTGGTCCGCATACTGGCGCGCGACGCGGCGCAGGTTCTCGGCATCGAGCAACATCCGCTCGATCAATTGATGCACGGCCTTCCCCGGCTCCGTGAGACCCGTCAGGCGCTTGCCGCGGCGAATGAAAATATCGACGCCCAACTCGTCCTCGAGATCCTTGATCTGCTTCGACACACCCGACTGCGACGTGTACAGCACGTTCGCGACTTCCGTCAGGTTCATGTTCTGCCGCACGGCTTCGCGCACGAAGCGCAACTGCTGAAAATTCATATCGATGTCTCCGGTTCGTCCAGAGTAGGTTTGTTGTTCAATGCCTGATTCGGAAAGCGATCAGTGTTCGGCTCAATGCGCCGGAAACACGCGCAACGCGCGCGGCACCGCCGTCACGCCGTCGCCGACGTTCAGTTGCAGTTCGCGCCATGCCTCGCGATCCAGTTCCGCTTCCAGCACGTGTCCTTCGCGCCCTTCGAGTTCGACGCGCACCGAACCGCCGAGCGGCACCACGCGCCGCACGCCGACGACGATGCCGTCGCGATGCCCGGACGCCTGCGGATACAGCACGAGATCGTGCGGACGCACATAAGCAAACGCAGGACCCTGGAAGTTCGCCTCGATCGTGATCGGCTGCGCGGCCCCGTCTACGACGAAACCCTTGCCGTCGACACTGCCATGCAGGCGGTTCGCCGCGCCGAGAAACTCGTAGACGAACGAGGTCTGCGGATGATCGTACACGTCCTGCGGACTGCCTACCTGCTCGACGTGCCCGTGATTCAACACGACGATCCGGTCCGCGACTTCGAGCGCCTCTTCCTGGTCGTGCGTGACGAAGATCGTCGAGATATGCAGATCGTCGTGAAGGCGGCGCAGCCAGCTACGCAGTTCCTTGCGCACTTTCGCATCGAGCGCGCCGAACGGCTCGTCGAGCAGCAGCACCTTCGGCTCGACGGCGAGCGCGCGCGCCAGCGCGATACGCTGACGCTGACCGCCCGACAGTTCCGACGGATAGCGTTGCGCGAGCCAGTCGAGCTGCACGAGTTTCAGAAGCTCATGCACCTTCTCGCGGATCACGGCTTCGGACGGACGCTCCTTGCGCGGCTTCACGCGCAGACCGAACGCGACGTTCTCGAACACGGTCATGTGGCGAAACAGCGCGTAATGCTGGAACACGAAGCCGACGTTGCGCTCGCGTGCGCCCACTTCCGCGACGTCCTGGCCTTGCAGCACGACCTGGCCGGCATCGGCATATTCGAGGCCCGCGATCACGCGCAGCAGTGTCGTCTTGCCACAACCGGACGGCCCGAGCAGCGCGACCAGCTCGCCCGGCGGAAAATCGAGCGAGACGTTGTCGAGCGCGGTGAAATCGCCAAAGCGTTTTTGCAGATTGCGTACGGTGATGCCCATCTTTGACAACTCTCCTTACTGAACCGATTGAGCCGCGCGCTGGGTCGCGCCTTGAGGCGAATGTGCGGCCGGTTGTGCAGCGGACTGTGCAGCGGACTGTGAAGCAGGACCGGCATGCGCGGGCACATCGCGTGCACTCGCCAGTTCCGCCGACATGTGGCGCTCCGCCAGCAGCTTCAGGCCCAGCGTGACGAGTGCGAGCAACGCGAGCACCGACGCCACGGCGAAGGCCGCCGAAAAGTTATATTCGTTGTAGAGAATCTCGACGTGCAGCGGCATCGTGTCCGTCTGGCCGCGAATGTGGCCCGACACCACAGACACCGCGCCGAACTCGCCCATCGCGCGCGCGTTGCAGAGAATCACGCCATACAGCAGACCCCACTTCACGTTCGGCAGCGTGACGCGCCGGAAGATCTGCCAGCCCGACGCGCCGAGCACGTGCGCGGCTTCTTCTTCATCGTTGCCTTGCGCCTGCATCAGCGGAATCAGTTCGCGCGCGACGAATGGGAACGTGACGAAGATCGTCGCGAGCACGATGCCCGGCACCGCGAAGATGATCTGCACGTTGTGATCCGCGAGCCAAGGCCCGAACCAGCCTTGCGCGCCGAACATCAGCACGTAGATCAGGCCGGAAATCACGGGCGACACCGAAAACGGCAAGTCGATCAGCGTCGTCAGCAAGGCCTTGCCGCGAAACTCGAACTTCGCGATACACCACGATGCCGCGAGCCCGAACACGAGATTGAGCGGCACGGCGATCGCGGCCGTCAGCAGCGTGAGCTTGATCGCGGACACCGCATCGGGATCGGCGAGCGACTCGAAGTAGAACGCGATACCCTTGCTCAATGCCTGATAGAACACGGAAACGAGCGGCAGCACCAGAAACAGCGCGAGAAACAGCAGCGCGATGCTCGTCAGGACCCAGCGCACGACACGCGGCTCCGTGACGGGATCGGGACGGCGCGCGGCATTCGCGTTGTCAGGCGACGGGCGCGACAGCACCACGGAATCCTGGCTCATTGCACACCTCCCGTTGCGGCGACCGTCGACGTCGAAGGCACGACGGTAGGCGCGGTGCGCCCGCGGCTCGTGCGCCGCTGCAAATACCACTGCAACGTGTTGATCAACAGCAGCATCACGAACGACACCACCAGCATCACGACCGCTAGCGCCGTCGCGCCCGCATAGTCGTACTGTTCGAGCTTGGTGATGATCAGCAGCGACGTGATCTCGGACTTCATCGGCACGTTGCCGGCGATGAAGATCACCGAGCCGTATTCGCCCAGCGCACGCGCGAACGCGAGCGCGAAACCCGTCAGCAGCGCGGGGAACACGGCGGGCAGCACGACGCGCCGGAACGTCAGCCAGCGCGATGCGCCGAGGCACGCGGCCGCCTCTTCCTGCTCGCGCTCGAACTCTTCGAGCACGGGTTGCACGGTCCGCACGACGAACGGCAAGCCGATAAAGGTCAGCGCGACCAGCACACCGGCAGGCGTAAAGGCAATCTTGATGCCGAGCGGTTCGAGAAACTGGCCGATCCAACCGTTGCCCGAGTAGATCGCCGCGAGCGAAATGCCCGCGACGGACGTAGGCAGCGCGAACGGCAGATCGACGACGGCATCGACGATCCGCTTGAACGGAAAGCGATAGCGCACCAGCACCCACGCCACCAGAAATCCGAACAGCGCGTTGATCAACGCGCCGCCGAGCGCCGCGAAGAACGTCAGCCGGTACGACGCCAGCACACGCGGTGACGTGACGGCGCGCACGAACTGGCTCCAGTCGAGCGTCGCCGTCTTGATGAAAGTAGCCGCGAGCGGAATCAGCACCACGAGGCTCAGATACGCCACGGTGATGCCGAGCGTCACGCCGAAGCCGGGTATCGCGCTCGGCTTGCGAAAGGTCAACGTCGTCATGCGAAAGGCTCTTTCAGGTTAGGCATGTGCGCAGGCACATTGCCGAAAGCGCGCCCGAGGGCGCGCCTTGCTCAAACTTCGCCGCGGCTCGACTTCACTGCGGCTGGTAAATCGAATCGAATACGCCGCCATCGGCAAAGTGCGTCTTCTGCGCGTTCGTCCAGCCGCCGAACGAGTCGTCGACCGTGTACAGCTTCAGCTTCGGAAACTTCTCGGTCAGCGCGGCCGGCACCTTGTTCGAGCGCGGACGGTAGAAATTCTTCGCCGCGATTTCCTGGCCCTCTTCGCTGTAGAGGAAGTTCAGATACGCTTCGGCGAGCTTGCGCGTGCCGTGCTTGTCCACCACCTTGTCGACCACGGCGACGGGCGGCTCGGCCAGGATACTCGCCGACGGCACCACGATCTCGAACTTGTCCGGGCCGAATTCCTTGATCGACAGGAACGCTTCGTTTTCCCATGCGATCAGCACGTCGCCGATCCCGCGCTGCACGAAGCTCGTCGTCGCGCCGCGCGCGCCGGAATCGAGCACGCCCGCGTTCTTGTACAGCTTCGAAACGAACTCCTTCGCCTTCTGGTCGTTGCCGCCCGGCAGGTGCGCCGCGTACGCCCACGCCGCCAGATAGTTCCAGCGCGCGCCGCCCGAGGTCTTCGGATTCGGCGTGACGATCGACACGCCCGGCTTCACCAGATCGTCCCAATCCTTGATATGCTTCGGGTTGCCCTTGCGCACGAGAAACACGATCGTCGACGTGTACGGCGACGCGTTGTCGGGCAGACGCTTTTGCCAGTTCTTGTCGATCAAGCCCTTGTTCGAGAGCGCATCGATGTCATAGGCCAGCGCGAGCGTCACGACATCCGCCTGCAGGCCGTCGAGCACGGAACGCGCCTGCGCGCCCGAGCCGCCGTGCGACTGCTTGAAGGTGACCGACTCGCCAGACTTCGCCTTCCACTCCTTGCCGAATGCCTGGTTGACGTCCTGATACAGCTCGCGGGTCGGATCGTAGGAGACGTTCAGCAGCGTCGTATCGGCCTGCGCCTGGGCGACCATTCCGAGCGTGGACGCGACGCCCAGCGCGAGCGCCGCGACCAGCCGCCTGGCCTTCCCTGCTCCTGCAAACCCCGTATTCCGAATACCCATCGACCTTCTCCGTCTTGTTGGATTGACTGCCTGTTTCCGCTGATTGCCGCGATTCGCTGCTGTGCAAGCGGGAAGCGGCTCTGGTGCTGCGTGTGCGTTGTTGTTGCATCAGTGGAAGCCAGTCTATCCAACGGCTTACATCATTAAAAATAATGTTTCTTCATTTTTTAATACGCAATAGTGGTAAAGGACGGGTTTCCGTTCGCGGAAGCGTCCTGGGGAACGCTACAGCGCCCGCTTTCGACGCTCGCGCGACATCCGCAGCGAAGAACTTAAAGTAAAGCTTGAAATGCGCCGGATACTGTATAAAAATACAGTCACCTGTCTATCCATACAGTGGCGCCATGACCAAACTCACCGCACGTCAGCAGCAGGTTTTCGATCTGATCCGCCGCGCCATCGAGCGCACGGGCTTCCCGCCCACGCGGGCCGAGATCGCGGCCGAACTCGGTTTCAGTTCGGCCAACTCGGCGGAAGAACATCTGCGGGCACTGGCGCGCAAGGGCGTGATCGAGCTGGCAGCGGGCGCGTCGCGCGGCATCCGGCTCATCGCGAGTCCGGACGACTCGCCGCACCAGTTCACGCTGCCGCACCCGAGCATCATGCAGCTGTCGCTGCCCCTCGTCGGCCGGGTGGCTGCGGGCAGTCCGATCCTCGCGCAGGAACACATCTCGCAAACATATATGTGCGACCCGTCGCTCTTCTCGAGCAAGCCCGACTACCTGCTGAAGGTGCGCGGCCTGTCGATGCGCGACGCGGGCATCTTCGACGGCGACCTGCTCGCCGTGCAGAAAAAGAGCGAAGCGAAAGACGGCCAGATCATCGTTGCGCGTCTGGGCGACGACGTCACCGTGAAGCGTTTGAAGCGCCGGCCGAACGGCCTCGAGCTGATCGCCGAGAACCCCGATTACGAGAATATTTTTGTTCAGGCCGGCAGTGCGGAATTCGCGCTGGAAGGCATCGCGGTCGGGCTGATCCGGCCGACGGAATTCTAATTAGCTGAACACTGTCTGGAGAGACTCATGGAACGCTTTGCCCGCTTGCTGCCCTTTCGCCAGTTCGGTCGTCTGCGCCATCTGCGCAATCTCGTCCCGTGCGGTTCGCTGACGGCGTTGGCGTCGAACGTCGCGGATCGTACGGCATCGTTGTTCGAAGACGAGCCGCAAGCGCTGCCGTCCGCACAGCCGGCGTTCGCGCGCGTGTCGCTCAACTCGGCGCTGAACGCGGAACCGGCGCGCCGCGCGCCCGTGCGTGTCTATCACGGCCCGTCACGCCTCATCATGGTCGGCACGGTCGACGCGGTGTGCAACATGATCGATCGCGCGATTGCCGAGCAAGGCGATCAGTTGGCGAAGCAGGCGGCGTAACGCCTGCTTGCAATCTTCGCGGGATCGTTTCGGCGCCGATCGGGTCCACATCAGATCGAAACTGAGAATGGAGTGTCCCGCACAATGGCAGGTCTGATTCGTATGAAAGGCGGTGTTGGCCGGCCAGTTTTGATCGCGCTGATCGCGATCGCCGTCGTAGCCGCGCTGGGTTATGCGTATGCGTCGCCGTACATCGCGCTCGACCGGCTCAAACGCGCCGCCGATTCACGCGACGTCGAAACGGTCAACGAATATGTCGACTATGCGGCGCTGCGCGGCAGTCTCAAGCAGCAGGTTACCGGGCTGTTAACGCGCCGTCTCAACGTGCAGCACAACGGCAATCCGCTCGCCGCGATCGGCGCGATGATCGGTGTTGCGTTGATTGGTCCGCTCGTCGATGCGTATGCGACACCCGATGGCGTCGCCGCGTTGCTCAATGGCATGCCGCCGCGCGGCGAACCAGGCGAGCGTCCGCCTCCGCCGCCTGCTGCACCTGTCGACAACGCGACAGGCACGTCCGCCGGGAATGCACAGCCAACGCCTGCACCCGGCTCAGGCGCGGCCAACGCCAGCAGCAAGACACCGCCGCAGCCGCCACAAACGACGGCAGGCTACCGCGGCATCAACGAGTTCGTCGTGAGCTATCAGCACGGTGTCGGCGACACGCGCTATTCAGCGATTTTCCATCGCGACGGACTGTTCATGTGGAAGCTGTCAGCCGTCGATCTGAACGGCTGACGTTTGATGACCGCAAAGGCGGCCGCATCACGCCGCCGCCTGCTCCTCTTCAGCAGCCGACGAACACGCCACCAGAATGCTGCACGACACACGGTCGAGCAGCGGTGTGTTGCCCGCGCCCATCCACCAGCGCGAGAGACCCGTGCGGCAGCGATGCCCAACCACGACGAGGTCGACGTGCAGTTCAGTAGCCAGCGACGCGATCTCGTCGATGGGGTGACCGAACGCGAAATGCCCCGTCGCCTTCACGCCGCGCTCGGTGAGCCAGTCGACGCCTTCCTGCAGGATCTCGCGCGCGGTCTTCTCGAAGCTGCCGCACGCTACGTCCGTCAGCAGGCCCGCGCTTTGCGCAATGCTCGATCGCATGTCGACCACCGACAGCAGATGCGTTTCCGCGCCCAGATCCATCGCCAGATTCGCGCCGCAACGCAATGCCTTGCGGCCTTCGCGCGAGCCGTCGTAGCACAGCAGAATCTTGTTGTAGCTCGCCATTTCGCTTACCCCCTCCCCGCGACCATCGCGGTCTCACTTGCATCATGGTGCGCCGCAATTCCACATGCAAGGGCTGGAAAACGCTAAGTGCGGCGAACCGCGCAGTCAGGCATGACGCGCCGCAAAATCGTGCACGCATTCCGCCATGAATCCGCATTCACGCGCCAAACGCAATCGGTGCGATGCCCTAAAATAGGCAGCCGCCGCACGCATTGCCACTTTCGTTACATCGCCGCGCACACATTCAGGGAGCATCCGTCTCGTATGTCTGAAGCTGCTATCGAATTCCATCAGGTCGAGAAGCGCTACGGCGAGAAACTCGTCGTCGACGGCCTGTCGTTTCATGTGCGCGCGGGCGAATGCTTCGGACTGCTCGGTCCCAACGGCGCGGGCAAGACGACCACGCTGCGCATGCTGCTCGGCATCGCGGCGCCCGACGCGGGCAGCATCCGCCTGTGCGGCGAACCGATTCCGGGCCGCTCGCGTTTCGCGCGGGCACGCGTGGGCGTCGTGCCGCAGTTCGACAATCTCGATCCCGACTTCACGGTCCGCGAAAACCTGCTCGTGTTCGGCCGCTACTTCGGCCTGTCCGCCGCGCAGTGCCGCGCGATGGTGCCGCCGCTGCTCGAATTCGCGCGACTCGAAAGCAAGGCCGATGCGCGCGTCGGCGAACTGTCGGGCGGCATGAAGCGGCGTCTCACGCTTGCCCGTGCGCTCATCAACGACCCGGACGTGCTCATCATGGACGAGCCGACCACGGGCCTCGATCCGCAGGCGCGTCATCTGATCTGGGAACGGTTGCGCTCGCTGCTCGCGCGCGGCAAGACGATCCTGCTGACCACGCACTTCATGGAAGAAGCGGAACGTCTGTGTCACCGTCTGTGCGTGATCGAAGAAGGACGCAAGATCGCGGAAGGCGCGCCGAACGAACTGATCGCGTCGGAAATCGGCTGCGACGTGATTGAAGTGTATGGCCCAGACCCAGCGACGCTGCGCGACGAACTGGCGCCGCTCTCCGTTCGCACCGAAATCAGCGGTGAGACGCTCTTCTGTTATGTCGACGATCCGCAACCCGTTCACGTGTTGCTCAAGCAGCGCGCGGGGCTGCGTTATCTGCACCGTCCCGCGAATCTCGAAGACGTCTTTTTGCGGTTGACCGGCCGCGAGATGCAAGACTGAGGCAGGACTGAAGCGGCCACACACGGACTCCGATAGACAACCGACCACGCCAAATGGACGCACGCACCTACGATTCCCCCGAGCACCCCGCGTCGATGCGCGAGCGCTTCGCCGCGCTGCCCGCGAACGCCGTCAACTGGATGGCCGTCTGGCGGCGCAACTATCTCGTGTGGCGCAAGCTCGCGCTCGCGTCGATGTTCGGCAATCTCGCCGATCCGATGATCTATCTGTTCGGACTCGGCTTCGGCCTGGGGCTGATGGTCGGGCATGTCGACGGCGTGTCGTACATCTCGTTCCTCGCGGCGGGAACGGTGGCGTCGAGCGTGATGATGTCGGCGAGCTTCGAGTCGATGTATTCCGGCTTCTCGCGGATGCACGTGCAGCGCACGTGGGAGGCGATCATGCACACGCCGCTCACGCTCGGCGACATCGTGCTCGGGGAAGTCGTGTGGGCGGGCAGCAAGGCCGTGCTGTCGGGTGTCGCGATCATGCTGGTGGCGGGCGCACTTGGCTATGCGAGCTTTCCGTCGATGCTGATCGCGTTGCCCGTCATCGTGCTGGCGGGGCTCGCGTTCGCCAGCACCGCGATGATCGTGACAGCGCTCGCGCCTTCGTACGATTTCTTCATGTTCTACCAGACGCTGGTGCTCACGCCGATGCTGCTGCTCTCGGGTGTGTTCTTCCCGCTGTCGCAATTGCCGCCCGCCGCGCAGATCGCCGCGCAACTGCTGCCGCTCGCGCATGTCGTCGACCTGATCCGGCCGGCCATGCTCGACCGTCCGATCGCCGATGCCGCGCTGCATGTGGCCGTGCTGGCCGCGTACGTGGTCGTGCCGTTCTGCGTGTCAGCGGTGCTGTTTCGCCGACGCATGATGCGCTAAGGGCGCCGCGGCGCAGTCTATCGTGCGCGGCGGCGCCCTCGGGCGGATTGAATCAGATCACTCTTCGTCGTCGGACCAGGGCACGTCGACGTCCGAAATGAACTCGACCGTCGCGAACGGGCCGCCTTCCTGACGTCCGATCTTGCCGTCCGCGCGATGCCATTCCACGCGGAACATCGTGCCGGGATCGTCCGAGCGCAGGCGCACCGTGCGAAGCTCTTCCGGATCGGCTTCCTCGACGGGGCCATCGAGCGAAATCAGCAGCGCCTGCGGCCACAAGCCTTCGACGGGATCATAAATGCGGTCGCCGTCGGGAATCGACGTGTGCGCCTCGACGCCGATCGTCGCCGATGCATCGACGATCATCTTGCCCAATGCACGCAACACGGCCGTCGCGCGCGCCGAGTTGGCCTGACGAATGGCGAGATCCCCGCGCGTCAGCGCCTGCTCGAGTTTCGGGTTGGTCTTTTGTTGGGCCATGCGATGTCCTGATTTGACTGGTTGGCGCCGAAGCGCCGTTTGTGCAGCTGAATGCGTCGTGCGGGACGGGTGCCGCCCGACTGCAAGCGCGGGGCGTTATCGTAGCACTCGTCTCGCGCTGTCCGCGCCTTGCCGTGCAACAGGCGTCCGCCTTTCCATCCTGGCGACGGCGGGATCGTCCGCTCGCCTCCCCAGTTTAGGACGAGATTAGGAACAATGACGCCGCGTTTTATGACGGACGCTTACTCAGAAGCCGAGCGCAATGGCGAGCAGCCCTGCCAGCACGCCGAACGCGACGACGGCAACAGCCACGATGGTCAGCACGCGCGGGCGGAACGAGCGCGCCAGCATCGCCAGCGACGGCACACTGATGGGCGGCAGCGTCATCAGCAGCGCGCCAGCGGGACCGACGCCCATGCCGAGCGACAGCATCGCCTGAATGATGGGCACCTCGCCTGCCGTCGGGATCACGAACAGCATCCCCGCGACGGCCAGCGCAACGATCCACACGATGTCGTTGCCGATTTCCGGTCCGACATGCGGAAAGAGCCAGGCGCGTGCCGCACCGAGCAACAGGATCAGCACGATGTATTCCGGCACGAGGCGCACGGCCATCCTTACGAAGATCGACAGCCAGCGCGCGAAAGGATTCCCCGCACGCTGTTCATCGACCAGTTCGACGAGACGCGCGTCGGCCGTCTGGGCTTCCGTGGACGTCACGAGCCGGTTCACCAGATAGCCGAGGCCGAACACCATCGCGACGCCTAGCACGAGACGCAGCCCGGCCCATTGCCAGCCGAGCACGAAACCCATGAACACGAGCGTCGCCGGATTGAGCACCGAATTGCCGAGCCAGAACGCGATCGCACCGCCCGGCGAAGCCTGGCGCTCACGCAAGCCGGCGACGACGGGCGCCGCGCAGCAGGTGCACATCATCCCCGGCAACGCCAGCAAGCCGCCTGCCGCGACGCTGCCGAAGCCAGTCTTGCCGAGCAGCCGCGCGACCCAATGCGCGGGCAGCAACGCCTGCACAGCCGAGCCGAGCAGCAGGCCGAGCACCATCGCCTGCCAGATCGCCTTGCCGTAGGCCAGCGCGTAGCCGAGGGCCGCGTTCCACGACGGCGTGGGCGGGCTCGCCGCCGTGCCCATCAGAATCGACGCACCGATCGAATGCGTCGACGCGGCCGTGAACGCGCGGTTGTAATACGGAAACCATTTGACGTAGAAAAGCCCGGCGACGGCAAGCAGCACGAAAATCGGCCAGGTCGAAGCGGCGGGAGAAGGAGTGGGACGCGTGGTGGTCATCGTCGTGAGTCGTGAAACGGATCGTTCTGTTGTGGGGTGCGGCTGCCGCGTGCGCGGCCCGGTTGGCGCGCCGGGTTTGCGTGCCGCCCCCGCATTTGCAGGCGGGCGCGAGCCATGCGCAAGTCGCGCGCGAATAGTGCGCACTGTACACGGATCGGCATGGATCGTAAAAAGCGGGGGCGAAGCGGCGCGTCGCGCCCGGTTCTATCGCGAGCGCGCTATCGTACGCGAGTTGCGGGGTGCGGTGTCAGGCTCACGCTTCGCGCGCAAGCATTCGGTGGGTCTCAGCGTGCCGCCGTCGCGGCACGCCCGGTCTCGCAGCGTGTGTGATCCCGCGCTCAGGGCGCCGGGTTCGGCTGCAACTCATGCAGCGCGTCGATCTCGGCCAATGCTTCCGCCGACAGCTTCACGTCGACGCTCGCAATGTTCTCTTTCAATTGATCGAGCGACGTCGCACCGATCAGATTGCTCGTGACAAAGGGGCGGCTATTGACGAACGCGAGCGCGAATTGCGCGGGCGACAGACCGTGGCGCTTTGCGAGTTCCACGTAGCGCGTCGTCGCGTGCACGGCCTGCGGCTTGCTGTAGCGCTGAAAGCGCTCGAACAGCGTAATGCGCGCACCCGCCGGACGCGCGCCGCCCTCGTACTTGCCCGACAGCCAGCCGAACGCGAGCGGCGAATACGCAAGCAGACCGACATGCTCGCGATGCGTGAACTCGGAAAGCCCTGCTTCGAACGTGCGGTTCAACAGACTGTACGGATTCTGGATCGACGCGATGCGCGGCAAGCCCAGCTTCTCCGACGCGCGCAGGAACTGCGCGACACCCCACGGCGTTTCGTTCGATACGCCGATATGACGCACTTTGCCTTCTTTCACGAAATCGGCGAGTACGGAGAGCGTCTCTTCGATGGGCACCGTGTACGCGTCGTCGATCCACGGATACGCGGGACGGCCGAACGTCATCGTGCTGCGATCGGGCCAATGCAGCTGATACAGGTCGACGTAATCGGTTTGCAGACGCTTCAGGCTGTCGTTCAGCGCCTCGGTGAGATTCTTGCGGTCGAACTGGTTGCCCTCGCCGCGTATGTGTCGCGGGTTGTGGGGCTGACGCGCGGGGCCGGCGATCTTGGTGGCGAGCACGATCTTGTCGCGCATCGAACGATGCTGCGCGAGCCACGTGCCGATGTAGCGCTCCGTCGAGCCCTGCGTTTCCGGGCGCGGCGGCACGGGGTACATCTCGGCGGCATCGATCAGCGTGATGCCCTGAGCGAGCGCGTAATCGATCTGCTCGTGTGCGTCGCGCTCCGTGTTCTGCTCGCCCCACGTCATCGTGCCGAGACCGATCAGGCTGACCTGTACATCCGTATCGCCGAGCTTGCGGTATTCCATCGATTCGTTCCTGTTTCGTGTTCTGACGGGTGATCCATCGGTAAACGGCGAAATTACCACGTCCGCGCCAAACGCGTGCGTGGATAGAATGTGGTCTGGAATGGGGCCTCGCTGAAGCACGCAAGCCTCTATTTCGATGCGCTTACAACGTTCGGAGAATCATGTCGATGTCAGATACGCCGTCCACGCAAACCGTCCCGTCGAACGGACGGCCGTCGCTGATCGTGACGCTCGTGGCCGCGGCGTTTTTCATGGAGAACCTCGACGGCACGATCATCGCGACTGCATTGCCGCAGATGGCGCATTCGTTCGGCGTGCATGCCGTCGATCTCTCCATCGGCATCACGTCGTATCTGCTGACGCTCGCCGTCTTCATCCCGATCAGCGGCTGGGCCGCCGACCGCTTCGGCGTGCGCAACGTGTTCACGGCGGCGCTGGCGGTGTTCACATTGGCGTCGGTCGCGTGCGGGATGACCGACGGACTCGTCGAGTTCACGGCGGCGCGCGTGGTGCAAGGCATCGGCGGCGCGATGATGGTGCCCGTCGGCCGCCTCGCCGTGCTGCGCGCGACGCCCAAGGACGACCTGATGCGCGCGATCTCGATCATCACGTGGCCGGGGCTCGTCGCGCCCGTCATCGGGCCGCCGCTCGGCGGCTTCATCACGACGTATTCGTCGTGGCGCTGGATCTTCTATCTGAACGTGCCGCTCGGCATCATCGGGATCATGCTGGCGTGGCGCTTCATCGGCGCCGATCGCGATACGCAGAAGCGTCCGTTCGATACGCTGGGTTTCGTAATGTGCGGCATCGCGGGCACGGCCATCATGTACGCGATGGAACTGCTCGGGCGTTCGGATGCGCCGTGGCGCGAAGCGCTCGCGTTCCTCGCGGGCGGCATCGCGGCGGGTGTCGCCGCCCTCTCCCATCTGCGGCGAAGTCCGCACCCTGTCGTCGATCTGTCGGCGTTTCGTGTGAAGACGTTTGCCGTCGCGATGGGCGGCGGCTCGCTGTTTCGCGTGTCGATCAGCGCAGTGCCGTTTTTGCTGCCGCTGATGTTCCAGCTCGGCTTCGGCATGAACGCATTCCACTCGGGGCTGCTGACGCTCGTCGTGTTCGCGGGCAATCTGTCGATGAAGCTCGTGACGACGCCTGTGATGCGCCGGTTCGGTTTTCGTCCCGTGCTGCTCGTGAACGGTGCGTTCGCGGCATTGAGCATCGCGGCGATGAGCCTGCTGACGGCCACGACGCCGCTCGTGCTGATGGCGATCGTGCTGTTCGCGAGCGGCTTGTCGCGCTCGCTGCAGTTCACGGCCGTCAATACGCTAAGCTTCGCCGATGTGCCGAAGCCGCAGATGAGCGGCGCGTCGACGTTATCGAGCACGCTCACGCAGATGACGATGGGCATGGGTGTCGCACTTGGCGCAATCGCGATGCGGCTGGCGGCATGGATGCACGGACACGATGCGCAGTCGGTGACGCCGGCGGATTTCAGTGTGGCGTTTCTGCTGGTGGCGGCCGTCGGGCTGGTGGCGATCGTCGACGTGTTCGGTCTCGCGCGCGATGCGGGCGCGCATGTGAGCGGGCATCGGCGGGAGCGGACCTGAGCTTGCCGCTTTATTCTGGATTGTGAGGTTGTGCCTGACGATGAACGTCGAACAGTTTGAATTGCTCGTGACCCGTACGATGCCGTACGGCAAGTACAAAGGACGCGTGATCGCCGATCTGCCGGGACACTATCTGAACTGGTTTGCGCGCGAAGGATTTCCGCCCGGCGAGATCGGGCGGCTGATTGCGTTGATGCACGAGATCGACCACAACGGGCTGAAGGGACTGCTGGAGCCGTTGCGCAAGCGGTGACGCGGTTCGGTGTTTGGCGGGCTCGATGTTAGAGCCCGCTTCGGCCGAATCACATGTGATGGAGGCCAAAACAAAAACGGCATTGCGATTGCTCACAATGCCGTTTCTGAAATTCTTTGGGGTGGCTGATGGGACTCGAACCCACGACGACAGGAATCACAATCCTGGACTCTACCAACTGAGCTACAGCCACCACTGAACTACATCTCCGCCGCCTGCTACCGAGCGGCGCTCAGCAACGAAGAAGCGAGATTATACAAACACGAATCGTATTTGCAAAGCCCTTTATTCAAAGATTTCGCTGGGCTCGCGCAAATGCTGCCGCGCTTCGTCGAAAATCGCGAGATCGCGCGCCGCCAGCTTCTTGCTGTCGGACAGCACACGCCGCCACCCGCGCGCACCCGCGACGCCACGATACAGTCCCAACGCATGGCGCACGATCGCGCCGAGGTACGTGCCGCGCGCGAGTTCGGCACGGCAGTATTCGATCAGTTGCGCTTCCGCTTCTTCGCGCGTCGGCGCGGCATCGGTCGAACCGTAGAAACGCGCGTCGACATCCGCAAGCACGTACGGGTTGTGGTATGCCTCACGGCCCAGCATCACGCCGTCGACGTGCTGCAAATGCGCTTCGACTTCGTCGAGCGTCTTGATGCCGCCGTTGATGATGATCTCGAGCTGCGGAAAGTCGCGCTTCAGTCGGTACGCGTAGTCGTATTTGAGCGGCGGAATCTCGCGATTCTCTTTCGGACTCAGACCTTTGAGGATCGCGTTGCGTGCATGCACGATGAACACGTCACAACCGGCCTCGGCGATCGTGCCGACGAAGTCGCGCACGAAAGCATAATCTTCGACCTCATCGACGCCGATCCGGTGCTTGACGGTCACGGGCACCGACACCGCATCGCGCATCGCCTTCACGCAATCTGCGACGAGTTCCGGCTCCTTCATCAGGCATGCACCGAATGCGCCGCGCTGCACGCGCTCGGACGGGCAGCCGCAATTCAGATTGATCTCGTCGTAACCCCATTGCTCACCGAGTTTCGCCGAACGCGCGAGATCGTCCCGTTCGCTGCCGCCGAGTTGCAGCGCAACCGGCGCTTCGTCGGCCGTGAACGCGAGATGGCGTGCGACATCACCGTGAATCAGCGCACCCGTCGTCACCATCTCCGTATACAGCCAGGTGTGTCGGGACAGCGTGCGGTGAAACGAGCGGCAGTGGCGGTCGGTCCAGTCCATCATGGGCGCGACGGATACGCGGCGGGGTGTGGATTTCATTGAATTCTGCTGCAATATCATTGACTTACGGATGAACTTCGCGCGCGGGCCAGGTTCGATTTCCGTGATTCGCGGTGGTTTATTGTCCCGGGGCGCTTCGATGTGGCGCCAGAACGCTGTCAACAGCACCCAAGGGCCGAAGAGAACGATGACGGAATGGCTGCGCGAGCGTGAAAGTATACGCTACGGGGCCCAGATGCGCCCGACGCACGCAGTCGCGCGACCCGGGCCGCGTGCGATAACCGTGCCGAAGCGCCGCGCACAAAAAGCGACAGCCTGGCCTGCATGTCGCACTTACCATACATTCTGAAAGCAATTGTAAAAATTTGGTGTTACGCTTCGCGCTCCGGCACACCCGAACCGATTTCCAGATAGCGCGTTCAATGACGCGCTATTTGCGTTCGGGTATAGCCCATTGTCAGACAGCACTTTGCCAGCCATCCGGATCGCACAATGACCGAAGTCAAAAAGCACGGTATCACCGAGCAGGAAACGAAAGACGTCCATCTCCAGAGTCTCGAACGGCTCGGCTACTTCGTGCTTAAAGGTGCTGTGTCGCGCCCGAAGGTGAATGAAATCCGCGAGAAGCTTTACGGCGCATACGACGCGCAGATCGCGGAGGTCGGCGGCGAAGACAATCTCAAGAAAATCAATGACGACGGCATTGCGCGAGCGCTCTTCGCCTACGATCCCGTCTTCATCAAGGACGTGTTGTGCAACGCCGCTGCCGAGCCGTACGTGGCCGCCGCACTCGACACGAACTACACGCTGTATTCGCAGGTAGGCGTCTTCAGCAAGCCGCGCAGCGAGCTGTATCAGGTCGCGTGGCACCGCGAAGTGCAGTATCAGCACTTCACGTCGAGCCGGCCGCTGGCAATTCAGACGCTGTTCATCCTGAACGACTTCAACGTAGAAACGGGCGGGACTTTCTTCCTGCCGGGCTCGCACCTGTTCGAGAAGTTCCCGTCGGACGAGTTCGTGCTGGCCAATCAGGTGCAGCCCGTGCTGGAGCCGGGTGACATCGTCGTGATGAACTCGATGCTCTATCACCGCGCGGGCATCAACCGCTCCAGCGAGGACCGCCTGCTCATCACGAACACCTTTACGCGTCCTGTCATGGCGTCGCAGTTCGATTACACCTCGATGATCGATCCGCAAGGGTTGACCGAGAAGGAGCGCCAGATTCTCGGTTTCCGCTGGAACTACAGTTTGCCGATGACGCAGTGGCGCAAAAACCGGATCAACGCGATCTGATCGTCACTGAGCACCGAAGTAGACAACGCAACGAGATGCACCCGATGACGAGCACCCAAAACACCCGTTCGCGCATAGACGATATCGAAGCCCTGCGCGCGATCGCCATCCTGTTCGTGCTGGTGAATCATCTGCCCGCACTGTTCTTCTGGGGGCCGACCAAACTCGATCGTCTCCACCCGTATTTCGGCTTCTGGGACGGCGTCGATCTGTTCTTCGTGATCTCCGGCTTCGTCATCGCGCGCGAACTCATCCCGAAGCTGGACGCGGCGACAAATGCATCGCGCGAAACCACATGGCGGGCGATCATCGCATTCTGGATCAAGCGGGCGTGGCGAATCTTGCCGTCAGCCTGGCTCTGGATTCTGCTTACCTTCGTGGGGGCCGTTTTCTTCAACCGGTCGCACGCGTTCGGCGATCTTCGCGTCGTTTTTTCGGGAACGATTGCTGCCCTGATGCAGGTTGCGAACTTCCGCATGTGGGTCTGCTTCAACCAGACTCCGGGCTGCGCGTCGAACTCGATCTACTGGAGTCTTTCGCTCGAAGAGCAGTTTTATATCGTGCTGCCGCTGGCGCTGCTCTTCCTTCGAAACCGGATCAAGTGGCTGCTTGCGCTCGCGGTTTTCTCGCAGATTCTGCTGGATCGGCATCCCGTCAACTTTGCATGGGCGATCCGCACCGATGCATTGGCGCTGGGCGTCATGCTGGCCATTCTTTCGAAGAAGCCTACGTATCGCCTGTTCGAACCCACCTTCCTGAAGCAGTCATGGGGCGCTGCGATCCCGGTGTTTCTCGTGATCGCTTTGGCTGCACTTCCAATGGAAGGAGACAAGCTGTCCTTCGTGCCGTTCTCGACAGGGATGATCGCACTGGTTTCGACGGCGCTTGTCTTCATTGCATCGTTCAATCGCGGCTACATCACGCGAATCAGTCTGGTCAGAAAGGTGTTGACTGCCATCGGGGTCCGCTCGTTCGCACTCTATCTGGTGCACTACCCGCTCTACGCCGCGACACGCGAACTCTGGTTCCGCCTCGAACCTGCCGGGACGACATTCGGCGGCGCCTACATCGTGCGGTTTTCGCTGACCGCGCTGGTGCTCATCGTGCTCGCAACAGAACTCACGCACAGACTCATCGAAATTCCAATGCGCGAAAAAGGACGCCGTATAGCACGTGCCTTCGAGGCGGCGGCGTTGTCCGAGCCGCCGCCTGTGGATGACCGGTCGAAGCGACCGTCAGCCATGCGCTCAGAGCTGTCGTAAAAGCGCTATGAATACGCCGCCGGGTGCCGTTGCGCGATCGCGTACCGCACCTCGGCTGTTCGGTCCACCATCGACGACCGAGGCCGATTCACCGACAATCCGCCGCCCGCCCGTTTCCGAATCGAAGACCCACGTGGCGTAGCCGCCCCCTTCCGGTGGCCTTCCCCGGCTACCACAGAGCACCACGCCACAAGCCCTCTCTGCCTGATCCCGCACCGCAACACCCCCGGAAGCCCATGATTTACCTAAGGTTTTTCCGGGCCCGACGCATCGCTTATCAGGGCACATACATCCGAAACGCCCATCTGGCGGGCCTCCCACCATTGTTTCCGATCGCAGAATAGTAATTTCAAATTATCGATACAAAAAGTCGATAGTAAGGGTATACACTGCATTCCATCGACGTTGCGAACACAGCGCCGCAAGGCAGACACCGCAACGTCTTACTGAATCAAACATTACGGAGAGTTCACCATGAAGACCAAGCTTATCGCCGCAGTTCTGATCGCCGCTTCCGCCACGCTGGCTGCTCCCGCTTTCGCAAGCGGCTACGGTCCGGCTCCGCATTACAACCCGACGGTCGGCGCGCCCGCTTCGCAACAAGGCCAGAGCGCGCAGACGCTGGCAGCGGAAGCACAGCAAGCCAACGCAGTCGCCTACGGCGGCGTGCAAAACGGTTCGACGCAAGCTGGCAAGCATGAGCCGGTGACGGGCCCGGGCTCGGTGTTCTTCGGCCACTAAGCCGAACGCGAGGCAATACCGGCAGCAGATTTCGCAGCAGGCAGTACCCGGCAGTATCGAGCAGCACTGGCAGCACGCGGTTCCTGTAGTGGACGTTCGCAGTCTTGAAGTTGCTGTTTGCGGTAGCAGTACGCAGTCTTGAAGATGCAGTTCTTGCAGTAGCAGTACGCAGTTTTGAAGTTGCAGTTCCAGATGTAGCAGCAAGCAGTACCGCAGTTAAGGCTTGACCGTAGTTTTGCAGTACCGTTGATGGCGAAATGGCAGTATCTGGAAGTATCCGCAGTTTGAAGTTGCCGTACCCTGAAAGTATCCGCAGTTGGAAGTTGCCGTACCCTGGAAGTACCACGCAGTCTGTTGTTGCAGGTGTAGTTCAGCCGGATGTTCTCCACGGAGCATCCGGCTTTGTTTTTTTGCGGCGTCGACAAAACGCGCCAATCAACCGCCTGCCGCCAGCAGTTCGACGTCGATCGCCTCGCGCGCCGCGCGAAAACCCGCTTCGGCCGCCGCGTGTTCAGTCGGCCAGAATCCGTCGATATGCACGAGCCGCCAGTCGAGCATCACCGCATCGCGCTTCAGCACGCGAAAATGCGCCTTGACGCCCGTCAGCACCTGCTCGACGGCCACCTCCATGTCGAAGTCCTTGTAGCGGTCCTGGTAGTCGCCCATGTCGATGCCTTTCGGCTCCATCGCGCCTCCCGTTCTCCACGTCGCACGCGTCCGCGCGCATTCAATCACGATCAGTCGCAATCGCCGGACAGATACTTCCGGCCGTCACAGGTGATTTCGACGCCCGTCCCCTTCCCCGCCTTCGCCACCAGTCCCGCGACGAGTAACTCCTTCTCGACGACAGGCTCGACGGCGGGCGGCGTTTGCCCTGTTCCGACGTCGTTCAGTTGCCGCAGGGTATCGATTGCATCCGCACTCAAGGACTTCGTCATCGCAGCCTCCGCATTCGTTGGCGGCGCGCCGCCCGTATGGCAATGCGCCAGTCGATGCTCAGTTCATGCTAGCACTTTCGGCGCGGATTGCCGGGACCGTTATGCCGGCGAAAAACGCTGCGATGCGCAGCGAATGCGGCTCATAGAAAAAGGAAGCGAAGAATTTGCGTGCGATGCCGGGCTGGCACGCGCCTAGCAACAGCTCCAAAAACAGCATGGAGATCGCGATGATTCCGATGAAGATCAGTTTGAAACGCCACGTCTGGGCGTCGCTTGGCAGCGCCGTGGTGCTTGCTGCATCGGCCGGCGCAGCGCAGACGGCGTGGGGTCAGACGATCGCGCCGCGTGCAGGCGGCGCACCGATGGTGAAACCACCGCCCGCGGCGGCCTCCGGCGCGGCGAGCGCGACCAATCCCGACAACATGCCCGTCAAGAAGCCCCGCCAGCCGACCAACGACGACATGTCGCATCGTCCGCCCGCCAGCTCGACCAACGCGAAATAGCGGACGGCCTGCTGCGCTCATTCCGGCGCGCAGCCACCCTTGGCAAGCCGCGCGCCCAAACGCCCATTACAGGCGCGCGATCGACACCTCCGTCGATTTGACCAGCGCGACCACTTCCGCGCCGACCTTCAGTTCGAGTTCGTCGATCGAACGGGTCGTGATGACCGACGTCACGATGCCGAACGGCGTGTCGACGTCGACTTCGGACACGACGGGTCCGCGGATGATTTCCTTCACTTTGCCTTTGAACTGGTTGCGTACGTTGATCGCGGAAATGCTCATATCGGATAGCTCCGTGGGTCGATGAAAAAGTAGCCGGGCGAAGGCATCGGTCGAACCGTCACACTGCCCAGCGAAGGTCGCGTGCGTGCACGCTGCGCACGTCGTGCGCGTTCGCGTCTTGCGACACATGGTCGTCCGGCGCGCGTGTCTTCATCACACGCTGCAACACGCGCTCTTCGAGCTTCGCGAAGGCCGTCGACGCCCGTTCGCGCGGCCGCGCCAGCGGCACGGGCTGATCGAGCGCGATCCTGCCTTCCTCGATCAGCAGGATGCGATCGGCGAGCGCGACGGCTTCCTGCACGTCGTGCGTGACGAGCAGCGCGGTGAAGCGATGCTCGCGCCACAGCCGTTCGATCAGCGCATGCATTTCGATGCGCGTCAGTGCGTCGAGCGCGCCGAGCGGTTCATCGAGCAGCAGCAGTTGCGGCCGGTGCACGAGTGCACGCGCCAGCGCCACACGCTGCCGCTGACCGCCCGACAGCTGCGCGGGCCAGTCGTTCGCGCGTTCCAGCAGGCCGACTTCGGCGAGCACCGCGCGCGCATCGTCGCGCGACGACCGGCCGAGGCCCAACATCACGTTCTGCAGCACAGACTTCCACGGCAACAGTCGCGCGTCCTGAAACATGATCCGTGTATCGAACGGCTGTGAGCCGTCGGCGTGCTTGTCGAGCGTGCCCGAGGTCGGCGTTTCGAGACCGGCGATCAGCCGCAGCAACGTCGACTTGCCGCAGCCGCTGCGCCCGACGATCGACACGAAGCTGCCGCGTTCGATCGACAGATCGACATCCGCGAGCACGGCGCGCTCGCCATAACGCTTGCCGACGCCGCGCAATTCGACCGACACGTCCTGCGGCTCGCGCACGATTTCGCGCAGCGCAGCGCCCGCATTCGGCGCCCCGATCCAGTCGCGCAGCGACACGGCATCGCGCTCGACGGCCGCGGCGGCCGCTTCCGTCGCCGTGCGATCGTGCGTGCGCGGCTGCTGGAGTTCGGCTTCGAGATCGGCGCCCGCCACGCCGCCATACGATGCGGACAAGGTGCTTGCACTCATGCTTTCGCTCCTCGTTGATACGCAGGATGCCAGCGCAGCGACACACGTTCGAGCCCTTTCGCGAGCATGTCGGCGAGCTTGCCGAGCGCCGCGTACAGCAGAATGCCCACCACCACCACATCCGTTTGCAGAAACTCGCGCGCGTTCATCGTCATGTAGCCGATGCCCGATTGCGCGGAGATCGTTTCGGCCACGATCAGCGTGACCCACATGAGCCCGAACGCGAAACGCACGCCGACGAGAATCGACGGCAACGCGCCCGGCAGGATCACGTCGCGATACAACGCGAACCCCTTCACGCCATAGCTGCGCGCCATCTCGATCAGATTGGCGTCGACGGAACGGATGCCGTGATATGTGTTCACGTAAATCGGAAAGAACACGCCCAGCGCGACGAGAAACACCTTCGCCTCTTCCTCGATGCCGAACCACAGGATCACGAGCGGGATCATCGCGAGCGCAGGGATGTTGCGGATCATCTGCACTGTCGTGTCGAGCGCGATGTCGATGGGCCGGAACAGGCCCGTCGCGAGTCCGAGCACGAAGCCGATGCCGCCGCCGATCGCGAAGCCCGACACCGCGCGCCACGTGCTGACTTTCACATCGGCCCACATTTCGCCCGACTCGATCAGCGACCGCGCGGCCTTCACGACGGCAAGCGGTTCGGGCAACACACGTGTCGACAGCACGCCGCTGCGCGCGGCGAGTTCCCACGCGATCAGAATCACGAGCGGCACGATCCACGGCGCGGCCCTGCGCGCGAACGGCGCGAACACCGCGAAATAACCGAGTGGCGTAAGACCGGCGCTCGCGCGACGGTTGCCGGAAACAGTCGACATAAATCAGGACTCCCTTGATGAAGCGATGCGTGGTGCACGCATCGAGCCACGCAGATCAGCTTTGCGACGCCTTCGGCGCATAGTGGTTGCCGACGATCTCGCCGAACGGCCCCGACAGCGGGCCGCTCGCGTTCGCGCGCTCACGTCCCGGCAGCAGCGGGAACACGAGTTCGGCGAAGCGATACGACTCTTCGAGATGCGGATAGCCGGACAGAATGAACGTCTCGATGCCGAGCGCCGCGTATTCGTGCATGCGCGCCGCGACCTGTTCGGCACTGCCGACGAGCGCCGTGCCCGCGCCGCCGCGCACGAGTCCCACGCCCGCCCACAGATTCGGATAGATCTCCAGCTCTTTGCGCGAGCCGCGCTTGCCGCCGTGCAGCGCGGCCATGCGCCGCTGGCCTTCCGAATCCATCTTCGCGAACGACGCCTGCGCGCGGGAGACCGTCTCGTCGTCGAGCTTGCTGATGAGCTTGTCGGCGGCGGCCCATGCTTCATCTTCCGTCTCGCGCGCGATCACATGCAGGCGGATCCCGAAGCGAATCTTGCGGCCATGCTGCGCGGCGCGCGCGCGGATATCGGCGATCTTCTTCGCGACGGCTTCGGGCGGCTCGCCCCACGTCAGATAGGTGTCGATGTGCTCGCCCGCCATTTCGTGCGCGGCCGGCGACGAGCCGCCGAACCACAGCGGCGGATGCGGGCTCTGCACGGGCGGATACAGCAGCTTGCCGCCCTTCGACTTCAGGTGTCTGCCGATGAAATCCACGCTCTCGCCGTGATGCGCGCTCGTCAGCAGGCCGCGCCAGATGCGCAGGAATTCGTCGGTGATCTCGTAGCGCGTGTCGTGATCGACGAACAGTCCGTCGCCTTCGAGCTCGGCCGCATCGCCGCCCGTCACGACGTTGATCAGCAGACGTCCGCCCGACAGACGGTCGAAGGTCGCCGCCATGCGCGCCGACAGTCCGGGCGACGCGATGCCCGGACGGATGGCTACGAGAAACTTGAGGCGCTGCGTCGCGGGAATCAGACTCGACGCGACGACCCACGCGTCTTCGCATGAACGGCCCGTCGGCAGCAGCACGCCCTCGTAGCCGAGCGTATCGGCCGCGACGGCGATCTGCCGGAAGTAGTCGTAGCCGGCCGCGCGGGCGCCTTGCGAGGTGCCGAGATATCGGCTGTCGCCGTGGGTCGGGATGAACCAGAACACATTCATTTGCTGCTCCTGCTTGATCCGTGTGAGGTGCGTGTGAGGTCGATGGGATGACGGGCTTTGCCGCGTGATGCCTTTGCGCAGACCCGTTCGGGTTTTGCACAGGCGTGCGCGCGCCTCGCCGCGCACACGCGGCGCATCGAAACGGGATGATCGGAAAAGACCGCGTCAGCGGCGACAGCGAGGCGGCGTGCGCCGGGCCAAGGCGCCGCGCGTTACCGACGACGCAGCCGGGCATACGCGCATCGGATGGGGCATCGAACGGGACATCGCGACGGGTTCTCTCAAGTGTGTCGATTGGGTCGGCGCACGCAGCGCGCGGTGCGTATCGTGACGACGGCGGCGCATGTTTCGCATGGGTTGCCGTCGCCTGCATGGGAAAACAGTCTATGGACCGCCCGGTTTCTTTTGAACGATTTTTTTTAGCTTAGGTTTTCCACTTTCGTGATTTACCTGACGCTGCAACATCCGTCGCGAAAGCGCACGGGACGCACGCCAGCGCACCAAAACCCGGCCTCGCCGCCGATATAATGGCGCTCGTTCCAATCAACCTGCACGGGCTGCGCCAAGTCGACGACGCCCGGCGACCGCCGCTGTCAAGCATGCAAAAAATCATCCTGCCGTTCGTGTCCGGCTTTCTGGCGTCGCTGTTCTTTCACGAGTCGACGCTCGCGCTCCTGCACGCCGCAGGCCTCATCGACCCGACGGGGTTCTCGACGGCACCCTTCGTGCCCGTCGGCTTGCCGGAATTCATCGCGAATGCGATCTGGAGTTCGGTGTGGGCCGTGCTGATGGCGTGGCTGCTGCGCGTGTCGCCCGAGCGTCCCGCGCCGTGGGTTCAGGCGTTCGTGTTCGGCGGTATCGTGCTGACGGCGGCGAGCGTGTTCGTGGTCGATCCGCTTCGCGGCATCTGGCCGTCGGGCAACATGCTGCCGCGCCTCGCGCTCGGCTTCGCGTCGAACGCGATGTGGGGCTGGGGCGCGCTCGTGTTCATGCGCGCCTTCATGGCAAGCGAGGACTGAGCGCCCCGCCCGCTTTTGCTGCTTCTTTCCTGCTGCTCTGCGTCAGCCCTGCAGATCCCTCAACGGATGCTCGTTCGCGGGCCACGGGCTGTCGAACATCGTCTCGACGTCCGCGCGCTTCACGTCTTCGATCCGTGCAAAGCGCCAGTGCGGCTGGTTGTCCTTGTCGATGATGCGCGCGCGGATGCCTTCCGGCGCATCGCCGCGCTCGAACGACGAACGCGTCAGATCCAGGTCGCGGCGCAGGCATTCGGCCATCGTGCCTTCGGCGCGCGTCACCACTTCCAGCGAAACCGCCATCGACAGCGGCGAGCGTTCGCGCAGCATGGCGCCCGTCTGTTCGGCCCAGTCGGCATGCGCGCAATCGCCTTCGAGGTCGAGTGAACGGATGATCTGCGCGACGTCCGGCCGCGCGAAGTGTTTGTCGATCATCATGCGGGCGTCGGCGAGCGGCGAGACGTCGGGCAACGGCGCGACCCGATGCGCGTCCGCCTCCTGCTGCACGCACGCCACCACCTCCGCACCCTGCGCGAAGGTCTGTGACTTCAGACGGTCGATCAGCGCGGAGATCACGTCGTCGGGCAGATACGCGTCGGCGAGACCCGCGTAGAGCGCGTCCGCGGCGCCAATGGTCGCGCCCGTCACGGCCAGATAGCGGCCGATCGCACCCGGCGTCCGCGCGAGAAACCAGCCGGCGCCGACATCGGGAAACAGGCCGATGCGCGTTTCCGGCATCGCCATGCGCGTCGACGACGTCACGACCCGCAAGCCGCCCGTCCGATGCGCGCCTTGCGAGATGCCCATGCCGCCGCCCATCACGACACCGTTCATGAAGGCGATATACGGCTTCGTGTACGTGAAGATCGCGTGATCGAGCCGGTATTCGTCGATGAAGAACGTGTCCACGGCATCGCCGTCACCGCGCCGGAACGCGTCGTACAGATAGCGGATGTCGCCGCCCGCGCAGAACGCGCGCTCGCTCATGCTGCGCACGACGACGGCAAGCACGTCGGGATCCTCGCGCCATTCATCGAGCGCCGCCTGCATCGTACGCATCATGTCGAGCGACAGCGCATTGAGCGCCTTCGGCCGGTTCAGCTCGATGAAGCCGATGCCGTTGGCGACATAGGCGATGAGTTCGTCGGAGGCGATGCGCGATTCGGATGTCGACATGGTGTGGGCGTGAAGCGGTTCAATGGACGTGCGACGCCAACGGTAGCACGCGTCATGGACTTCTTCAGTGAAACCGGCAGCGAGGGGCGCGGCCCCGGGTTGCCCTCGCCGGCTATTTCGCCGCGTTGCGGCGAGGCCTGGCTGGCTTTGCGTTTTGCGCAGAAGGATCAGCCGGTGTGTCGATGTCCAGCGGCTCGTGCGTCGCTGCGTCGGCGCTGCCGGCATCGCAAGCGTCGGCGCCGAACCACGCGACGAGCGCGGCATCGATCACCGCGTCGAGCGGCGCACGCGGGAACACGGGGCACGTCAGATGCAACGCGACGATGCCATGCATCGTCGCCCAGAATGCCTCGGCGCACACCTGGCTGTCAGGCGCGCCGCGCAGACGGCCTTGCGCCTTGAGCGCATCGATCGATTCGACCATCAGACGAAACGCAGCGTCGTCCGCGTTGTCAGCGGCGTTATCCACGCCCTCGCCGCCGAGCGCTGCGCCCGTGTACGACGGATCTTCCATGAAGATCAACCGATAGGTCTCCGGATGCGCGACGCCAAACGCAACGTACGCGCGACCGATCGCCTTCAGCCGCTCGGCGTGATCGGCAATCGCGACGAGCGGTTCGAAGGTGGCGAGCAGTTGCGCGTAGCCCTCCGCGCACAGCGCACGCGCGATCGCGTCGCGGCTCTCGAAGTGCAGATACAGCGTGGCGGGCGAATATTCGACGGCGTCGGCGATCTTGCGCATCGACAGCGCGCCAAACCCCTCGCGCATCACGATGCGCCGCGCGGCGTCGAGGATGCGTTCGCGCAGTTCCTGCTTCTGGCGTGTCTTTCTTTCGGCGATTCCCATGCGGACGATTTTCGGGTTGACAAACTGAAAAGTCAAATTAAACTGAACATCGTTCAGTGAACAGTGTTCAGTAAATTTCTTGCGCTCAGCCACGCGTTGGAACAGGGCGCGCTCGATGGGAGACGTCATGGAAAACGCAGCACAGATCGGACTATTCGGCGCAGCGGGCGCGGCCGGACGCAGCATCGCCCACGCGCTCGGCGCGGCGGGCCGTCGCTATCGCGTGATCGGGCGTGGTCGTGAAGCGTTGCAGGCGTCGTTCGGACACGATCCACTCGCCGAAATCGTCACGTGGAACCCGGACGAACCCGCTACGATCGCCGCTGCGGCAGCCGGCTTGCAGACGGCCGTGTATCTCGTGGGCGTGCCGTATCACCAGTTCGACAGGCATCCCGTGCTCATGCAAAAAACGCTCGACGGCTTGCGCGCGGCGGGCGTGCAGCGCCTGATCCTGATCGGCACGGTGTATCCGTACGGGCGTCCGCGCGCCCTGCCCGTCACCGAATCGCATCCGCGCGAACCGCATACCTTCAAGGGCAAGATGCGGCTCGCGCAGGAGAATCTCGTCATCGACGCGCATGGGCACGGCGGACTCGAAACGCTGGTGCTGCGCCTGCCGGATTTCTACGGCCCTGGCGTCGAACGCAGCTTTCTGCATGGCGTGTTCGAAGGCGCTGCGCGTGGCTCGCGCGCGCAGATGATCGGCCCGATCGACGTGCCGCATGAATTCGTCTTCATGCCCGACGTGGGACCCGTCGTCGAACGGCTGTCGCGTACGCCCGAAGCGTTCGGCCGCGTGCTGCATCTGGCGGGTGCGGGCACGATCACACAACGCGAAATCGCCGAACGCGCCTACGCGCTCGCGCAGCGCGAACCCAGGCTGATGGTGGCGGGCAAGACGATGTTGCGCGTCATGGGTCTCTTCAACCCGATGCTGCGCGAACTGGTGGAGATGCATTACCTGCTGACGGACCCCGTCGTGCTGGACGATTCGGCGCTGACGAAGCTGATCGGTCCTGTCGTGAAGACGTCCTACGAGTCGGGAATCACGCAGTCGCTGGCGGCGGCGCAGCGCGCCTTCGAACTGGCGGGCGCGCGGGCGGCGTGATCGACCGCGCCGCCTGCAAGGCCGCGCTGGATGGACTGTGCGTCAGCTGCCCGCCAGATTGCCCGGCGGAAAGTGGCCGCTCTTGAGCAGAACGGGCGTGCCGTTGCTGATCAGCAGATGCTCGCGCGCAACGGCTTCGATACGCTCGCGTCCTGCATCGAACGCACGGCGCCAGCCGTCCGTGTCGTTCGTGTCGGCGCCGAAATGATCTTCGAGCGCTTCGACTGAAATCGCGCACGGCACCCGTTCGCCGTCGACCAGCGCCGGAAACACCAGCGTCAGGTTGAAGTCGCGGTAAGCGGGCGCGTCCGTGGGAAAACGAATCTCCATGATGACCTCAGCGGGACAATCCGGCGTTATGGGCAGTTGACCGCGCGCGTGAAGACGCGTGAGAGGCGGCCGACGGGCCCGATCGGCGGGCTTTATGGTACTCGTAGCGGCATACGGCGGTCCAGCGTCGCATCGCCGGAACCCGCTTCATTGTCACGGCGCCGCGCGCCGCGTGCTGCGCGTCTGACGCCGCCGCGCGCATCCGATGGACGTACCCGGCAACGGGCTCATTCACCGTCCAGCAGACGGTCGACATACGCGCGGCCGGCTTTCTCGACGTAGACGAGGGCTTCGTCTTCCGTCGCAAAGCGATGCTCGTCACCGATTTCGATCAGCGTTTCCATCCGGTGCGGGTCGTCCGGCCCGCGTTCCGACAGGCTGACGGATCCGACGTACAGCCCCTCCTGCTCGCCCGCGCGGCGCGTCTGCTCGTGCGCGGGCACGAACCGCGCCGACGCGCTGATGTAATAGCCCCGGTAAGGGCCGCTCACCCGCTCTGCCATAGTCACTCCTCGTTCGAACTTGCTGCCAGTCATGGAATCGACAGCACGCGGCACGCCACGTGCGATACAGGTAAGTCCTCGCCTCGCGCGATAAGTTCTGCGCGCGGTCAATGCGGGTCAGCCGACTCGCGCGATGCCTGCCATTCCTGCAATTTCCGGACGAGAACCGACGATATGGGAAAATATTTTCTTCGAGAGCGCGAGATCGCCGAACCGGACGCCGCCAACGCGTGGTTCGCGTACGCCGAAGGTCATGGGATGGACATCCCGAAGGCGATCAGCATCTGGGAGGACGCCGCGACGGAAGAAGGCGCCGACAGCCGGCGTGCCGTCGGCCAGGCAGGCATCCGCATCGATCTGTCGGAAACGGGACACCCCGGCCTCAGACCCGAAAGTCGAGACGCCTGAGTTCGCGGGGATTCGCCTTCCTCCACGAGCGCGCGACGCGCGGTCTGCGGCGCTTCGTTCAGGCGGCTGTTGAAACGCCGCCTGGCGGCCTTGCTCGCAGCTCTCCCGTGACACCCTATTTCTGCAAGGAAACACAATGAAGTCGACCGAACGGCGCGCGCGCCACTCTTTTGTCTCACACGCGATCCGGGCGGCCGCGTTGCCGCTCGCGGCACTCGCGGTGGCGAGCCTTGGCGCCTGCGCGTCGTCGAACACGACCTCGCTGATCAATCTGCCGAACGGCGAAACGGGCTTCGCGGTCACCTGCAGCGGCGCCGACGCGAGCTCGAGCTGGGCCTCGTGCTACGTGCTGGCCGGCAAGGCCTGTGGCGCGACGGGCTATGACATCGTGTCGAAGGACAACGACGAAGGCGGCACCACGGGCGGCAGCATCACGAACGTCGTGTCGGCGAATGTGAAGAACCGCTCGATGGTGATTCGCTGCAAGTGATTTGCTTTGATTGAACCGCGCGCGGCGTCAATGCGCCTGCATCTTCGAAAACAGATTCAGCACGACGACGCCCGCGACGATCAGACCGAGCCCGGCGACAGCGGCCAGATCGGGCACCTGCCGATACATCACGATCGCGACCAGCGTGATCAGCACGATGCCCACGCCCGACCAGATCGCGTAGACGATGCCGACGGGCAGGCTCTTCAGCGTCAACGACAGGCAGTAAAACGAAATGCTGTAGCCGAGCAGCACGACTGCCGCGGGCACGAGACGCGTGAAGCCATCTGACGCGCGCAGCGCCGAAGTCGCGATCACTTCGGCGACGATGGCGATTGCGAGCAGGACATAGGGAGGCACGCCCATGCGTTATGCCTTCGCAAGCGCGAGCTTGCTGTATTCATGACCGAGGTGCGCGCACAGCGCCTCGACGACGAGTTCGTGATCCGCACGTTGCGGCAGGCCCGACACCGTCACCGAGCCGATCACGCCCGCGCCTTTCACGGTCAGCGGAAACGCGCCGCCATGCACGGCGTAGTCGGATTCGGGCAGAGCGTGCTTGTCGGCAAGCGTCGCGTTCGACTGTTGAAGTTTCAGGCCGACCGCGTACGAGCTGCGCCGGAAATGCGCGACGGTATTGCCCTTGCGGCGCGCCCAGTTGACGTTGTCGGGCGTTGCGCCCTCCAGCACCGAGAAGAACAGCGGTTGGCCGAACGTGCGGATGTCGATCGCGAGCGCGAGGCCGCGCGCCTTCGCGATCTCATGCAGATACGCACCGAGTTGCCATGCGGTATCGGCGTCGAAGTGAGGAAAGACGAGCGCGTGTTCCTGCGCAACGATCGACTGCAAATCGTGAGCGATGTCCATGACGTGTCGAGAGAGCGTTGAAGGAGCCATACCGCACGCGATACGACACCTCGCGCGGCACGGGAGAACGGCGATTCTAGCGCAGGCGTCCGGCGCCACGCGGCCATGCTCTCACAGGAACGAAGCGCATTGGATGGGTGTGTCGCGGCAAGCCAGATGGCCGTCGCATTCCGCGCTCGCCGCGCACTTTCCTGTCGTTTCTTAAAAACTGATTGCATCGGGCATGCGAATGCCCTATACTCTTTTCTTCGACGGACGCGGGGTGGAGCAGTCTGGCAGCTCGTCGGGCTCATAACCCGAAGGTCGTAGGTTCAAATCCTACCCCCGCAACCAGTTCTCACTGGTCATTTGCTCCAAAGAACCGTCGCACCATCAAACCCGCCCATGGCGGGTTTTTTGTTTTGGAACGCGGCCCCGTGTTCCGGGCCGCGCCATCGCGATCGCCCGCCCCTGCGACGTCATCGTCGGAGCACAGCCCGGTGATACACTCCCATCACCGTTCTCCGTCCCCTCCCTATGAAATTCTGTTCCGTCTGCGGCCACGCAGTGAGCCTGAGCATTCCGCCCGGCGACAACCGGGAGCGCTTCGTCTGCGCGAGCTGTGGCACCGTGCACTACCAGAATCCGCGCAACGTGGTCGGCACCGTGCCCGTCTGGGACGACAAGGTGCTGCTGTGCCGCCGCGCGATCGAGCCGCGCTACGGCTTCTGGACCTTGCCCGCAGGCTTCATGGAAATGGGCGAAACGACCTCGGAAGCCGCCGCGCGCGAGACGCTGGAAGAAGCCGGCGCGCGCGTCGAAGTGCAGAACCTGTACACGTTGCTGAACGTGCCGCACGTGCATCAGGTGCATCTGTTCTATCTCGCGCGGCTGCTCGACCTCGACGTCGAGGCGGGCGAAGAAAGCCTCGAGGTGCGCCTCTTCGAAGAACACGAAATTCCGTGGGACGACATCGCGTTCCCGACCGTCGCGCAGACGCTGCGCTTCTTCTTCACCGATCGCACGTCGGGCAATTACGGCCTGCACACGGGCGATATCTTCCGCTCGCTGCGCGACGGTTGACGACGACAGCGGTCGCATGGTTCCCTGGCTAGGCCCCGACGATCCATTTCCGCCCGTCGAACGCGCGCTGTCCGCGGCGAGCGGCGCGCCCGGCCTGCTCGCGGCGAGCGCGGACCTGTTGCCGTCGAGACTGATCGACGCGTACCGGCGCGGCATTTTCCCGTGGTATTCGGACGGTCAGCCCGTGCTCTGGTGGACGCCCGACCCGCGCATGATCCTGCGTCCGCGCGAGTTCAAGATTTCCCCGTCGCTGAAAAAGACGCTCAAGCGCGTGCTGCGCGACGACGCGTGGGAAATCCGCGTCGACGCCGACTTCCCGGCCGTCATGCGGTCCTGCGCACTCGCGCCGCGTCACGGCCAGCGCGGCACGTGGATCACCTCGGACGTGATCGACGCGTATTCGACGCTGCACCGTCGCGGCGACGCGCACAGCATCGAAACATGGCACGCGGGCAAACGCGTCGGCGGGTTGTATGGCGTGTCGTTCGGCAGGATGTTTTTCGGCGAATCGATGTTTGCAGAAGTCACCGATGCGTCGAAAATTGCGCTCTCCGCGCTCGTCTTCCACTTGCGACGTCATGAAATAGAAATGATAGACTGCCAGCAGAACACGTCGCATCTGGCGTCGCTGGGCGGCCGCGAGATCGCGCGCAAGGCGTTCGTCGCGCATGTGCGCGCGGCCGTCGACTCGGCGCCGATTCCCTGGTCGTTCGACAAGACCGTTCTGCGCGATCTTTTTGCGCCGGCGCAGTGATGCATACCGCGTCGAGAGCCGACGCCGCTGCATGAACGACGTCGAGCATCAGGGACGTGTCCGTCGGGCACACTGCAAGCTACTGTCCAGTGCGCAGTTCCGCGTGCTGCCGCGACACAGCCAGCAGCATGCCGGATTGGCAAAACCAGAAACGCTTCGAGAGCTGCTAACGTGACTCACCCGAATGAGCTGCCGCTTTCACCGCTTTCGGCGCTGCAATTCTATGCAACAGCGCCTTACCCTTGCAGTTACCTGGAAGGGCGCGTCGCACGCTCGCAGGTTGCGACGCCCAGTCATCTGATCAATTCCGACGTCTATACCGAACTCGTTCGCGCCGGCTTTCGCCGCTCGGGCGTGTTCACCTACCGGCCGTATTGCGATGGCTGCCGCGCGTGCGTGCCCGTGCGCGTGCCCGTCGAGCGCTTCACGCCGAACCGCACGCAACGGCGCGTGTGGAAGAAACACGGCGGCCTGATCGCGACGGTCGCGCCGCTGCATTACGACGAAGAGCATTACGCGCTCTACATGCGTTACCAGTCGGCGCGCCACGCGGGCGGCGGCATGGACCGCGACAGCCGCGACCAGTACGAGCAGTTCCTGCTGCAAAGCCGGATCAACTCGCGCCTCGTCGAATTCCGCGAGCCGCCCAATCCCGGCTATGCCGGACATCCGGATATGCCGGGCACGCTGCGCATGGTCAGCATGATCGATATCCTCGGCGACGGCCTGTCGTCCGTGTACACGTTCTTCGATCCCGAGCAGCCCCACACCAGCTACGGCACCTACAACATCCTCTGGCAGATCGAGCAGGCGCGCAGCCTGAAGCTGCCGCACGTGTATCTCGGCTACTGGATCCGCGAAAGCCCGAAGATGGCATACAAGGCCAATTTCACGCCGCTCGAAGGGCTCTTCGACGGCACGTGGAAGGTGCTCGATCCCGTCGCGCCCGATCTCTCCCCCGTCGGTGCCGCGAAAGGCGGCACACGCGGACTGCGCATCGATCGCGGCTGAAGCGCAGGCACACCGACGCTTCCGCACGCACGAAAACCGAAACGCCCATCGCCGCGGCGCCAAGCCGTTAAAATAGCGGGTTCTCATTTTTCAGCCGCCAGGCGTCCCGCCGTGTTCAGTTCCCTTTATCCGCTCGTACGCGCCCAACTCTTCCGCATGGATGCGGAAGACGCTCACCATCTCACCCTGCGCCTGCTGGGCGCGGCCGGCCGTACCGGCGTCGCGGGCGCGCTCGCGCCGCGCGTGCCCGATTCGCCGCGCACCGTGATGGGCCTGACGTTCCGGAACCCTGTCGGCCTCGCGGCGGGGCTCGACAAGGATGGCGCGTGCATCGACGGACTGGCCGCGCTCGGCTTCGGCTTCATCGAAGTCGGTACGGTGACGCCCCGCGCGCAGCCGGGCAACCCGCGCCCGCGCATGTTCCGCCTGCCGCAGGCGAACGCCGTGATCAACCGGATGGGCTTCAACAACGCGGGCGTCGATCAGTTCGTCAAGAACGTGCAGGCCGCGCGCTATCGCGGCACGCTCGGGCTGAACATCGGCAAGAATGCCGACACGCCCATTGAGCGCGCCGCCGACGACTATCTCTACTGCCTCGAACGCGTGTATCCGTTCGCGAGCTATGTGACCGTCAACATCTCGTCGCCGAACACGAAGAACCTGCGCCAGCTGCAAGGCGCGGACGAACTCGACGCGCTGCTCGCCGCGCTCAAGGACAAGCAGCAGCGTCTCGCCGACCTGCACGGCAAGCTCGTGCCGCTCGCGCTGAAGATCGCGCCGGATCTCGACGACGAACAGGTGAAGTCGATCGCCGACACGCTGCTGCGTCACAAATTCGAAGGCGTGATCGCGACCAACACGACGCTTTCGCGCAGCGCCGTGCAAGGCCTGCCGCACGCGGACGAAGCGGGCGGCCTCTCCGGACGGCCGGTTTTCGATGCATCGAACGAAGTGATCCGCAAGCTGCGCGCGGAAGTGGGCAGCGACGTGCCCATCATCGGCGTGGGCGGAATTTTCTCGGGCGCGGATGCGCAGGCCAAGCTCGATGCGGGCGCATCACTCGTGCAACTCTATACGGGCTTCATTTATCGAGGCCCTGCCCTCGTCTCCGAATGCGCGCAGGCGCTGGCAAGGCGCGCAGCGTAAGCCTGCAACAGCGCCGCCGCGGCGTGCCTGAGACGCCCAAAAGCGCGCCTCAGCGCGCCGCCACCGCATCGAGCCGCACGCCGAACCGATCGAAACGCGGCCGGTAGTAGTGGTCCGGATCGAGCGAGAACGCGACGCGGCGCGTGCGGCCCATCAGCTCGGCGCGCGGAAAGAAGCCGAAGTAGCGCGAATCCGCGCTGTCGTCGCGATTGTCGCCGAGCATCAGATACTCGCCCACCGGCACGGTCACAGGACCGAACGAGCGGCGCGGACTCGGCGCCAGTTCCGACAGCCGCACCGCGTGCGCCAACCCCGGAGACACACCCGCGACGCGCTCGGTCAGGTAGTCGCCCGGCGACACGGCATCGCCCGGCAGCGGCGCGAGCGCGAGTGGCTGATAGCTCGCCCGAGAACCGTTCACGTACAGCACGTTGTCGCGCATCGCAACGACATCGCCCGGCAGCCCGATCAGCCGCTTGACGATCAGCTCGTGCGCGGCCGACGAATCGATCGTCACGATATCGCCGCGCTGCGGCTCATGCAGATGCGCGATGGCGATGTGCGTGAGCGGGATGCGCAGATCGTAGGCCATCTTGTCGACCAGAATGCGGTCGCCCTCGCGGATGGTGGGCAGCATCGAGCCGCTCGGCACCACGTTCCAGTCGGCGATCGCGCTGCGAAACAGCACCATCAGGAAGATGAACGCGACGAGACTCTTGTACTCGCGCCACAGTCTGGCCAGCATGCGCATCATCGCGCTCCTCGCAAACGACATGGAAAACAACCTGCATACGTGATGGGAAACCGATGGGGAAACGATAGCGGCCGGCCGGGTTTTCATCCACAAGACCCTGAACCAGCCCGCGCCGATCCTACCACCACGCGCCCCCGGCGCGCAGTTTCACTCGCACGGGAACCGCAGTCCCAACGCCGCGCGCGCCGCATCGGCCATTGCGATCATCTGGCTCGATCTCGCGTGCGTCATGACCGGGCTTTCCAGTTGCCCGGCGCGGATCAGATCGCAGAAATGCGCCGTCTCGTAGTTCAGGCCGCCGCCTTCGAAGGGCGCATCGAGTTCGACCACGCGTCCATCCACATAGCGCACCGTCGCGCGCGCCGGATTCCACCAGTTCTCGTGAATCGTGACGTTGCCGCGCGTCCCCGCGATGAACGCATCGCCCTTGCCGAACAGATCGAGGCCGCAAAAGAGTTGCGCGATACCCTTCTCGTGCCGGCTGTTGAGGCTCGCGAACGTATCGACGCCCGTCGGTCCGAGCCGTCCCTGCGTCTGCACGTCGAGCGGTGCGCCGAGCCAGTCGACGGCCAGAAACATCTCATAGATGCCGATGTCGAGCAGCGCGCCGCCCGCGTGCCCGAACGACAGCGACGGATGATCGTCGGGCACGCCCGGCACCGAGCAGCCCGCGCGCACGAGTCCGATTTCGCCGATGGGATCGTCGGAAAGATGCTGGCGCAGTTGCCGATAGAGCGGATAGAACGGCGGCTTCATCGCTTCCATGAAGAGCCGCTGCGAGGCGCGCGCGCTCGCCAGCACGCTATCCAGTTGCGCCGCATTCACCGTAGCGGGCTTTTCGCACAGCACATGGATGCCGGCTTCGAGCGCTGCCGCCGCGTATTGCGCGTGACTGTCCTGCATCGTCGCGACGTAGAGCGCGTCGATACCGCTGTGAAGGAGCGCGTCGAAGCTGTCGAGCACCTGTCCGCCATGCTGCTGCGCAAACGTTTCAGCGGGAGCGCGACGGCGTGACCAGACTGCCGTCAGCCGCGTATGAGGAACATGCGCGAGGCTTTGCGCGAAACGATGGGCGATGCGGCCTGTGCCAACGATGCCCCAGCGTATCGTCGCGGGATGCCCGGAAGGGTCGAGGGTTGCTGCGTTACTCATCGGTCGTGCGAAGTGTCCATGCAGTGAGTGACAGCCGACATTGTCGCCGATGTCGCGTATCAAACTGCGGACAAGCGCCTTCCCACGGCCAGCCGATGCCGTGCCGAAACCTGCTTTGTCCTACTGTTCCGCCGATGCTGCCGGAGTTGCAGGCGTCGCCGGCAAATCGGGCACGGCGGCGCTCATGCGGCTCATCGAGAAGTCGATCAGCGCAATCGACCCCGCTTCCGCTTCCTTCGCATCGTGCCGCTCGATCGCATCGACGACCCGCGAATGCAGCCGCACCGTTTCTTCCCACGCACCGGTGGGCAGGTCGACGAGCGGCTTCAGCGCCTGCAGCGCGCCGCGAATGATCGCCGCCATCTGCTGGAAGAACTGGTTGCCGCTCGCAATCACGATGCGCGTATGCACCGCCTCGTCCGCCGTCTGATGACCGGGCTCGCCGGGCGGACTGTTGCGGAAAGCCTCGAACGCATCGCGAATCGCAGCGATGTCCGAGGCGTTGCCGCGCGTCGCCGCCTGCGCAGCCGCACGTGGCTCGATCAGCACGCGGAACTCGATCACGTCGCGCAGAAACGTCGGATCGGGCTTCGCACGGAAGCGCCAGTTCACGACGTCCTCGTCGATCATGCGCCAGTCGTGCATCGGCCTGATACGCGTGCCGATCTTGGGCCGCACGTCGAGCATGTGCCGCGCGAGCAGCATCGACAGCGCCTCGCGCATCACCGTGCGACTGACGTCGAATTCCTTCGACAATACGTCTTGCGGCGGTAAGACCGCACCGTATTTTTCTTCGACGATCCCGGTCACGAGGCCATCCATGACCTTGCTGACCAAGGACCGCTCTTTATTGGTTTGTTCCATCATCTTTCTCCCCGATGCGGCGTTTCTCGCCTGCGATGAATGTTGATCACGTGCCCTCGTGTCATTTCTTATTTTGCGAACATTACGTTGCTTCGCTTTATCTGGATGCGCCAGTCGGGAAACCACCCGAAAGGGTATTCCCTCCGATGAATTGTTTCGTTCGTGCAACGCGTCGTGAAGCGAAGTGTTGAAGCACAACGCAACCGCCCTGCGAAATGGGGAAAAATTTCATCGAAAGTACTGCACGCATACGTCGGATAATCCACTGCGGTTACATTCGTTACGTTTGTTACCAATCGAATCAATTAGCAGTCCGCATGCTCATACAGGCACGGTACCCGTATGATTTATTTCGTCCGCTCATTGAAAGCGCGCAGTACGCAGATTGTCTTTCTTCATACTCCTCCGTCAGCAACGGTCCGTTGCGACCGACCCATAACGTCCGCCGAAAAACACCAGCGGCGCCTGCTCGTCGAGCGCAAAGACCAGCACTTCTCCGATGAATAACGTGTGGTCGCCGCATGGATGGCGGTCGACGATACGGGTTGCGAAGCGTGCCACTGCCCTCTCCAGCAGCATCACGCCCGGCAGTCCGTCCACGGCGGCAAAACCGGGCACCAGCCATGTCTGCGGTTCGCCCGCGAAATGACGGCTATGCGGCTCCTGCTCGTTCGACAACACGCTCACGCCGAAATGCGTGTCGTCCATCAATCTTTCATGCATGCGCGCGCGCGTGCCGACCGACACGACGATCAGCGGCGGCTTGAGCGACCCCGACATGAACGCGTTGGCCGTCATCGCATGCAGCGATTCGCCGCTACCGCACGAGATCACGACGACGCCCGTCGCGAACCGGCCGAGCGCGTGCCGCAGCCGCCGTTCGTCGAGCGCCGGCTGCGCGACGATGTCGTCGTCGCTGACGGGAAGTGTGCGCGCATTCATGGGAACACTCCTCGAAGCGCCCTCATCGCATCGCCGCGCATGCGGGAGCGCGCGACGCGAAACGGATGCGCGCCACGAGCCACACTGTCGAACGGGATGAAGTCGGTCATTGACGATTATTCGGGCAAGGTGCGCGGGCAAGGTGCGCGTCGAAGTCAGATGGCTCATGCACATCATGAGCTTCGACGGCGCGATAACCCATTCAATCAGATCAAACGCGGGTGCTTCCGTACGCATGCACACACTGCGGGACGCAAGTGCTGCAGCGTGTGCGTCAGATGACCTTGCGTGGCGCCGCGAGCGGCTTGCGCGCGATGAAGTGAAACCACCATGCGTCGCTCGTCTCCGCGTCGGCGGAAATGCGGTTGCCCTCGCAACTGCCGAAGACGGCATCGATCGTATAGCCGAGCGACGCCAGTTGCCGGCGCTGTGCGCGCAACGTGGTGTAGACAATCACAATGCCGAAGAAATGCGCGGCGGCCGTCTTGATCGAGTAGCCGTCGAAATCGCGGTGCAGCTTCTTGTGGTGCCAGTAGTTGTACGTCGCGAGAGGCAGAACCCGTGCCGCGCGCCAGCAGCGCCACCCGAAGCGCAGCGGATTCGCCGTCAGACGCGGCAGCAGTTTCCACGGGCTTTCGGTAAAGCCCGGACCCTCGCGATTGTGCGTGGAAAAGAACACGAGCCCGCCGGGTCGGGTCACGCGCATCATCTCGCGAAGAATGCGCTCGCGATCGGCGTAGTCGACGCAATCGATGCCGTTCCAGCTGAACGTCGTCAGCGCGAAGCGGTCGTCGGGAAACGCCGACAGGTCGCGCGCATCCATCAGGCGCAAGTCGACGCCCGGATAGCGCGCACGCGACATGTCGAGCAGCTTCTTCGTGTAATCGATCCCGACGTAGTCGTGCGAGATCTGATGCATCAACGGTATCGTGCGCCCTGCGCCGATACCGATGTCAAGCAGCGGCTGGTCCCGGCATTCGTCCGCGACCCAGCTGAATGCGGCCGCTTCACCCGGATCGCTCCAGGTCTTCTCCATGGTGAACTCACGTGTTGCGTCGCGCGAATTCCATGTTCGCTGATTGACCTGATCTAGCGTAATTGGAAGATTCATCCTCAAGCTCCATAGTTAGCGACACTACCTCGCCTGAAACCTTATCGTTTGATTGTCTGCTGATTCTGGAGCCTTCGAAACCGCCCCGCCCACGGGCGTGGCGATAAAGCTCTCGCGGAACCACGCTTGCGCATCCTCCATGGCTGCCTTGCGCGCCTCCCGGGTGAACAATGCGTGGTCGAGCTGCGGCAGGGTCTTTGCACGAACCCTCGAATAGCGCCGCAGCAGGCGCGAACCCGCGCCGAACTGGATTTTGAGTTCTTCGAGGCCGAGGTCGTAATCCCCGTAGACCAGGCATACTTCCGCCCGTTTGGCCTCGATCTTCTGCAATAGCCTGCGCACTTCGTTCGGTGCGATAGCCACGCCTGTTGTCTGGTCGATCAGATCCGTGATGCGTAGAAACAGACTGCGTGAAAGCCGCTCGGAAAGACCGCGCACGATCCGCACGAGCGATGTTTCACCGCGCAATACGCGCATCCATTTGCCGGCACTCAGCGCGGAGCGCCGCAACACGCGTGTCGATGCCAGTCCTGCCGTGCCGGGCGTGCGCGCGGCGCCGTCCCAGACGAACTTCTGCAGATTCACCCCGAACGCGCCGACGATGTCGGGATGATTCGCGCATGCATGCAGCCCGTTGAACGCGCCGCCGCACACGCCGAATGTCACCACTTGCCCATAGCCCTGCGCGACCAGCCAGTCCGCGCCCGCCATCGCGTCGGCGCACGACTGCTGCGAATAGATCGTGTCGAGATTGACCTCGGCCGACAGCGGCGTGCTGTCGCCCAGTCCGCCGAGATCCATCCGCAACGATGCAATGCCCTGCGCGGCCAGCTCGCGTGCGAACAGCACGAAGATGCGGCCGTCCCCGATATGGTGGCTCGCCCCCGTATTGAAGAACAGGACGGCGGGCGCATCCGCGCGCGGCGCATCCGGTCTGCAATAGATGCCGAAGTAACCGCCGAACACGATCGGCCGCTCGACGGCCCGTTGCGCGTGCAAGCGCAGTTCGACGGCTGCGTGCGCTGCGTCCGTCGCCAGCGCCGCCTTTGCCGCGCACGCCGTTTCAGGCACTTCGCGCAGCCAGCGTGTGACCGCTTCGAACGCGTTGACGGGTTCCTCGCTGTACAACGCCTCGATCAGAAAACGATCGGCTTCCTCGAACGACTGACGTTCGATCAGCACGCCGTTCGCCGCATAGTGATCGACGAGCGCGCCTGCCCGCGCACGATCGCTCGCATCGAGCATCAGCACGCGGCGCGCGGGCCGGCGCGTGTTTTCGCGCAGATCGATCGCACCGAGCCGCGCGATATCGTCGCCGTGCAGGCCGAAGCCGAACGCCTCGACATACGCGGCCGAATCGGGAATCGGCACGGCGTTGATGCCGGCCGGCGTGCTCAGCCAGCTTTGCCGGTGAGCCCGCAATTCACGCACGTAATTCCTGCCCGACAACGCGGGCGACAACAGCACGAGTCCGTCGACATCGCCGATGCGTTCCGCCGCCAGCGCCGCGAGCGTCGCGCCCAGCCGCAAGCCGCACAGCGACACGCGCTCGACGCCCGTGCTCGCCTTCAGATACGAGACCGCGGCAGCAATGCTCGCGATCCACGCTTCGATCCTGCCGGGATCCTCTTCGACGCCGAGCGAATCGCCCGCGCCTGGATAGTCGAAGCGCAACACGGGCATGCCTGCCGCCGCAAGGCGCTCCGCCAGTTGCCGCCAGCCGCGATGCGTGCACAACGCGTCATAGCCGAACGGACTGCACAGTACGACGCCACTGCCGCCTTCGGCTTCGTGCAGCCAGCCGAAACAGCCGTCGAAGACGACAGGTTTCATCGATGATCCTTGCGATGGCCGTGCCGGTACGTGGCGCTTCCACGCGCGTCAGCCGGCTTTCTCGCCGCACGGGAAGAGGCGCGCGCGTCCATACCACTGGACGCCCGGCGCGAAGGTCATTTAAGCAAGCTCGCCGCTCCCGGCTCTGTGCGCCCCCGCACACTGCCGCCGCGTATGTGATGCATTGCAGTATCGCGGCGGCGCGAGACGGGACAAGGGTAGCGCGCGAACACGACAACGCTTGCGGGTGCGATGTGGGACGTGTTCGGCATCGAACAGAATGCGATGTATTGCGCCTCTACGATGGCAGCGCGATCCCAGCAAGTTGCCCTTTTTGGAAGGAGCGCATGTGGCAAACTCAATGGCCTCACCCCGCCCACTTCGATTCACGGTCAGCCTGACCGTGCTCCCACTCATCATCTGGGTGCTGTGTGTCGCCGCTATCAATCCCGTCGGCAATTTCCCGCTGAACGACGACTGGTCGTATGCGATTGCCGTGCAGCGTTTCCTTCAGACGGGCTATTTCCATCCAACCGACTGGACCTCGACGACGCTCGTCACGCAGGTGCTCTGGGGCGCGTTGTTCAGCCTGCCGTTCGGCACGTCGTTTACCGTGCTGCGCATCGCGACGCTGGTGGCGGGCGCACTCGGCATCTGGACCTTCGGCGCGCTGCTGCGTACGCTCGGCTGCGACCGGCGCATCGCCCTGCTTGCCACGGCCACGCTCGCGTTCAATCCGCTGCTGTTCGCGCTGTCGAACACCTTCATGACCGACGTCGGCTTCCTCACGCTGACGCTGGTGTCCACCTTCCTGTTCGTGCGCTATCTCGAACGGCGCCACACCGGCTATCTGATCGCCGCGCTCGCGGTTGCGGTCGCCGCCACGCTGCTGCGCCAGCTCGCGCTGTTTCTGCCCATCGCGATGGCCGTCACGCTGTTCTTCGAGCAGCGTCGCGAGCGTCGCGACCGCCAGGCGTTATGGCTCGCGGCAACCGGCATCGCCGTCTGCGCGGGTGCCATCGCGGGACTCGAATGGTGGCTGAGAATTCATGGCATGGTCCCCACCACTTATCACAACCAGTCGGAAAAGCTGATCTTCGCGCTCGAGAACATTCCCGAGAAGCTCCGCATCCTCGCGCGCAATGCGGTGGTCGCGGTGCTGTACCTGGGCTGGTTCGTGTTTCCCGTGCTGGTCTGGCGCGCGCCCGCGCTGTATCGCGCGGCGCAGCGCACGGCGACGGGCCGCATCGCGCTGCTCGGCATCACACTGCTGATGTCGCTGTCGCTCGTCGTGCTCGCCAGCACCGAGCGGCTGATGCCGCTCACCGACAACATCCTCATCGACAGCGGCATCGGTCCGCTCACGCTGCGCGACGTGTTCGATCTGGGATTGCAAACCGTGCCGCCGCTGCCCGTCGAATTCTGGGTATTGATGACTGCGGCGTCGCTGTTCGGCGGCGCACTGCTGCTCGCTGAAACGGCACTCGCCATGCACTGGCTCGCGCAGCGCTACCGCTCGCGCAAACCGGACACGACAGACGCGGTGCGCGTGTTCCTGCTGGCGGGCGCCATCGTCTACATGGCGCCGCTCGAATTCGCCGGCTACTTCGACCGCTATCTGCTCGTGCCTTTCGCGCTGCTCACTGCGTTGATCGCGATGCCCCGCCCGACACACATGCCGGCCTTCTCCGTGTCCGCACGCTCCGCGTGGATGCCGCATCGCGCGATCGTCGCCACGGCCCTCGCGACGCTGGCGTTGATGACGTGGTACGCGGTCGGCGGCACGCACGACTATCTGAGCTGGAACCGGGCGCGCTGGGAACTGATGACGCGCCTGTCTGAAGCCGGCATCACGCCGCGCTCCGTAGACGGCGGCCTCGAAGTCAACGGCCTGTATCTGTACGACGCGCATTACCGGACGACGGCGGGCAAAAGCTGGTGGTGGGTCCACGACGACCAATACGTGATCTCGTTTTCAGTGCTGCCCGGCTACCGGGTCGACACCCGCGTCGACGTCAACCAGTGGCTCCCGCCGTTCCAGTCGAAGGTGCTCGTGCTCCGACGTCTTGCGCCGTAGAGGCCCATCCCTGCGCGGTCAGCCGCGCGGGTGCCCGCTGCATCGATTCTGTACGGGCGGCAACAGACGTATCCCTGGCGTAAAGCGACTATCCACGCATCGTTTCCTGTGCCGCGGGCGCAGTCCTCGATAGCGAGTCGGCCATGCTCTTCAACAGCTTCGAATTTCTGTTCGGTTTCCTGCCCGTCGTCTTCATCGTGTTCTTCATGATGGGACGGCGCAGTCCGCTCGCCGCGGCGGGCTGGCTCGCGTTCGCGTCGCTCTTCTTCTACGGCTGGTGGAATCCGCATTTCGTCGCGTTGCTGATGCTGTCGATCACGGGCAACTATCTGACGGGCCGCGCGCTTTCGCAGCGCCAGCACACGCCCGCCGGCAAGCGCCTCCTCGCGCTGGCGATCGCCGGCAACCTGCTCGTGCTGGGCGTGTACAAGTACAGCAACTTCTTCATCTCGACACTCGACCAGTCGCTGGGCGCGCATCTGCCCGCGCTCGATATCGTGCTGCCGCTCGGCATTTCGTTCTTCACGTTCACGCAGATCGCGTTTCTGGTCGACGTGTATCGCGGCATCGCGACGGAATTCAACTTCATTCACTACACGCTGTTCGTCACGTATTTCCCGCATCTGATCGCGGGGCCCGTGCTGCATCACAAGGAAATGATGCCGCAGTTCGCGAACCGCGCCTCTTACCGGATCGTGCCGTCGAACCTCGCGATCGGCGTGCTGTTCCTGACCATCGGCCTCGCGAAGAAGATCCTGCTCGCCGACAATCTCAGCCCCTATGTATCGCCCGTTTTCAGCGCGGCGAACGACGGCGTGCCGCTGAATCTGCTCGCCGCGTGGACGGGCGCGCTCGCGTACACGTTCCAGCTCTACTTCGATTTCTCCGGCTACACGGACATGGCGATCGGCATTTCGCGCATGTTCAACATCGTGCTGCCGCTCAATTTCAATTCGCCGTACAAGTCGCGCAATATTGTCGAGTTCTGGCGCAACTGGCACATGACGCTGTCGCGCTTCCTGCGCGACTATCTGTACATTCCCCTCGGCGGCAACCGCGACGGCGCCGTGCGCCGCTATCAGAACCTGATGATCACGATGGTGCTGGGCGGCCTGTGGCACGGCGCGAACTGGACCTTCGTGATCTGGGGCGCGCTGCACGGGCTGTTCCTGTGCGTCAATCACGCATGGCGCTTCGTCGCACGCGGCAGGGTGGAAGGCTGGGAGACGCATCGCAGTTACCGCGTGCTGAGCACCGTGCTCACCTGTCTCGCCGTGATCGTCGCGTGGGTATTCTTCCGTGCGCCGTCGTTCCATGCCGCATTCGGCGTGCTGGGCGGCATGGCGGGACTGCATGGCATCACACTGCCCGATCAGCTGCAGCACATCGTCACGAAGCTCACCCATCATCACGCGACGTTCGTGCAGTTCGCCGCGCCGTGGCAGGCACTCGTGCCGTATGGCATGGCCGAAGCCAAGAAATGCCTGCTGCTGCTCGCCGTGAGCGCACTGATCGTGTGGGCCTGCCCGAACTCCCAGCAGATCGTCGCGCGCCTCACGCAGCCCGCGCGCGCGCTCACCTTCCGGCCCGCCCGCACGATCGCGCTCGCCAGCGGTTTCGCGTGCGGCGCGACCTTCATCTGGTGCATGCTGTTTCTCGCACGCAAAGCCGAATTTCTCTACTTCCAGTTCTGAGATCATGAGAGCGCGCACCTTCTTCATCGGATTCCTGCTGCCCATCGCGATCTTCGTCGCCGCCGTGCTGCTGTCGTTCGCGACGGGCATCCGGGTGCCCGCGCCGCGCATCTCGGCCAGCGAGGCCTTCAACGAAAAGAGCGCGTGGCTGCGCGAGCGGCTCGCGCCGACGAACTGCGATGTGCTCGTGATCGGCTCGTCGGTTGCGTTGAACGATGTCGACGGCCGCGAAATCGCCGCGCGACTGAAGACCTCGAACGTGATCAACGCGGCTTCGTGGGGTCTCAACATCGAAGATCTGCCGACCTTCTACGCGCACCTCACGCAGCACTGCAAGTTCCGCACGGTGATCCTCGCGACGACCTACGTCGATTTCGAATCGCACTGGGAAAAAGGCATCGACTGGCATGCGTTCGAGCGTTATCTGTCGGGCGACCAGTTGAAGCCGTACATCGAGTCGCCCGATCTGTACTACTACACGCGGCGCATCACGGCAGGCTGGCGCGATCGTACGCATCCGGGCAATGTCGATTCGCTCGATTTCGATCACGGCGGGTCGGTACTGCTGTCGTGCGGCCGGCACGACCTGTCCGACGACCGCGTCTACGCCTACCACCGAAACACCATATCGTCCGCAAGGCCGACGGCATTCAAGGCCTTCCAGCAACTGACCGCACAGATCCGCGCGGACGGCGCGCGCTTCGTGATCGTGTCGACGCCGATCGAAGCCGTCGCGCGCAAGGAATTCGGCGCAGCCGCGATCCAGGCGTTCTGGCAACCGATCGAAACCTTCGCGAGAGCCCAGCACGTCGAATTCGTCTATGGACAGACGCAGCTCGCGCTGGAAGACAACGCCTTCGTCGACTATCTGCACCTGAACCGCTGCGGCGCAGAACGCTTCACCAGCTGGTTCCTCGACTCGCTGCATCCCACCACCTCATGAACGGCAAGGACACGCGATGAACGCTCGCAATCTGGTGATGCCGCCCGGCACGTTCCGCATGACGCTCGCGTGCATGGTCTTCGTGAGCCACGTGATGCCCCTCGCGCTCGGCGCGGCCGCCGTGTATCTGTTCTTCGCGCTGAGCGGCTACTGGATCTATCAGATGTGGCACGCGGAATACGCGTCGCTCGACCGGCCTTATACGACCTTCATGGCGTCGCGCGTGTGGCGTCTGTTGCCTGTGTTCTACGCGACGCTCGTCGTGCTCGCGCTCTGCGTGCATCCGCTCGGGCTGTTTGCGTTCCATCTGCCGGACGGCTGGTCGTGGGCGTCGGCGAACTTCTACGCGTCGCATCTGCTGCTGCTCGGTTACGCGGATCTGGAGTCGCCCGGCAACATCATTCCAACCGTCTGGTCGCTCGATATCGAACTGCAGTTCTATCTCGTCGCGCCCGTCGTCATCGCGATACTCGACCGCTCGCAGCATCGCTCGCCCATGCGGCTCGCGCTCTATGCCGTGGCCGTCGGCGGACTGGCCGTGCTGTTCACGGTGTACGGCTTGCGGCCCACCACAGGGTCGCTGCCGCTCTATCTGGCGTTCTTTCTGTGCGGCATGCTGGCCGCGCGCCACGCGTGGCGTCCGACGGCCGTCCAGGCGCGCACGAGCCTGCTCGGCGCCGCCGCGTTGCTGTTCGGCTGCATCGCGCTGCCGCATCTGCGCGAGCTGTTTCTGTGGGGCAGCTTTTCCGGTCCGCTGTCGCAATACAACGCGCAGGCGAACGGCGTGCTCGCGCTGCTGCTCGTGCCTTACGCGATGGCGACCGTGCGCCGCCCCGGCTCGCGTACCGACCGCGTGCTCGGCAATCTTTCGTATGAGGTGTACCTCGTCCACGGCGCCGCGCTGACGATCTTCCTGCAGCACTTCGGGCATCTGTCGCGCGTCGCGCGGATTCCGTACATCCTCGTGATGCTCGTCGCGGTGGCCGCGATCTCCTGGCTCATCTACCGGTATGTCGACGAATACTCGGAGAAACTGCGCCGCGCCTACGTGAAAGCGCAGCAGCGGCGCACGGAAACGGTGCCGCCCGCGACGGCGGGCACCGCGTGACGTTGCATTTGCGGCCCGCCTGGATCGGTGTGCAGACGCACAAACAGGCGGGCGCGCGACGGGCAGAATGTCTCTCGAGCGCGGCGCCGTTCCGGCTGCCGGCCGCCCTCGTCGAATCGCCCCGTCGCGATACACCATGATGCCCAGACCCAGCCTGAAACGAAACGCGCTGTTCAATTTCGTGGGAAGCGCGCTGCCGATGATCGTCTCGCTGGTGACGGTGCCGCTCTACCTCGAACACATCGGCGCCGCGCGCTACGGCGTGCTGGCGATCGTGTGGATGCTGCAGGGCTATTTCGGCTACTTCGATCTCGGGCTGTCGGCGGCGACCGCGAACCGGATCGCCCAACTGTCCGACGCAACACCCGAGGAGCGCGAATCGGTATTGTGGACGGCGCTCGTGCTGAACGCCGGGTTCGGCGTGATCGGCGGACTGCTGCTGTTCGCGCTCGCACGCGTACTGCTCGCGCAGTTTCACATCGATCCGTCGATCAACGCCGAAGTGCTCGCCGCGTTGCCGTGGATGGCCTGCTCCGTGCCTCTCGCCACCGTCGCCGGGGTGTTTTCCGGCGCGCTGTCGGGACGCGAGCAGTTCGGTCCGCTCAACACCGTGCAGTTCACGGGCATGCTGATCTTCCAGATCGTTCCCCTCGTGACGGCGATCGTCAAGGGACCGAACCTGCAATACCTGATTCCCGCCGCGATTCTCGGCAGTGCGGCGTCGCTGATGCTGATGATCGCGATGGTGAGCGCGGTGTTCCCGCTGCGCTTCGCGGGCCGTCCGCGCAGGCGGCTCGTCAAGCCGCTGTTCTCGTATGGCGCGTGGATCACCGTGACGAATCTCGCCAGCCCGCTGCTCGAAACGGCCGACCGGCTGCTGATCGGCAGCATGCTCGGGCCACAGGCGGTGGCGTGGTATCAGGTGCCGTTCAATCTCGCCGTGCGTGTGCGGATTCTGCCAGGCGTGATTGCGCGCACGCTGTTTCCGCGGCTGTCGGCGCTCGAATCGGCCAATGCCACCGAGCTTGCGGCATCGGCCGTGCGCGGGCTCGCCGCCGTGATGACGCCGATGATCGTGTTCGGCATCTTTCTGATGCAGCCGTTCCTGATCCTGTGGACGGGACATGAGTTCGCGTCGAAGGCGGTGTCCGTCGGCGCGATCATCCTCGCCGGCGTGTGGATCAATTCGCTCGCCTACATACCGTGCAGTCATTTGCAGGCGATCGGCCGGCCGGACATCGTCGCGCGCTTTCATGCGCTCGAACTGGTGCCGTTCATCGCGTTGCTGTGGTGGGCGCTGCACAGCTTCGGCCTGCTCGGCGCGGCGTTCGCATGGAGCGCGCGCTGCACCGTCGATGCACTGCTGCTGTTCGCCGCTTCGCGCTTCGGCGCGAAGCTGGCGCGGCATCTGATCGCGCCCGCGCTGCTGGTGATCGCGGCGCCCGTCGCGACGGTGCTGTTTCCATGGCCGTCGTGGACCAACGTCGCCGCGTGGGCATGCCTCACGGGCACGGCGATGGCGTGGTCGTTCGCGACCGAACCGCTCGTGCGCGCACGCGTGCTGCGCGCGATGTCGTCGATGATCCAGCACACGTGGCGGCGCGCATGAGCATCGCACCGCGCGGCTGGCTGTTTGTCTTTACCGGGTAGAAGCATCATGCGCATTTCGATTGCAATGGCGACCTACAACGGCGCACGTTACATCAGGCAGCAGCTCGACAGCCTCGCCGATCAGACCGTGCTGCCCTTCGAACTCGTCGTCACCGACGACGGCTCCACCGACGATACCCTCGCGATCATCGAACGCTTCGCCGAGCATGCGCCGTTCGAGGTGCGCATCTTCCGCAATCCGCAGCGGCTCAACTTCGCGGACAACTTCCTGCGCGCGGCATCGCTATGCCGTGGCGACTGGATCGCGTTCTGCGACCAGGACGATGTCTGGATGAAGGACAAACTCGAATGCGTGAAGGGCGCGGCGCACGGCGACGTGTCGATGATCGTGCATCGCGTGAAATCCGTCGACGCCGATCTGCGCCCCATCTCCGGCCGCGGCATCGAGTGCCGCGTGCGGCGCGGCAGCGGTCCGCAGCGTTTGCCGCCGTTCGGCTTTTTCTCCGGTCTGTGCATCACGTTCGACGCGGCGCTGCTGCCGCTGCTGACACAAAGTCCGCGCTTTCCCGACGCGTACGACCAGCGCTATGAAGCGGCGCACGACCGCTGGGTGTCCGCCATCGCCGACGCCGTCGGCGGTGTGCGCTTCATCGCGAGGCCGCTCGTGCTGTACCGGCAGCATGGCAACAACGCGTGCGGCGCGTCGCCGACGGGCGGTGTCGGCATTGCGCTCGATCTCGTCGCGGCGGCGGGTTCGTCGGTGTACACGACGGGCGCGGCGCTCGCGCAGGATTACAGCGAAACGCTGCAGCGCCTTGCCGCATCGCCCGAGGGCGAGCGTTGGAAGACGCGGCTCGAAGCCGGCGCGCGCCGTTATCGCGCGACGCACGACTATCTGCTCGCGCGTGCCGCCTTCTACGAAACGACGCGCTTCCCGGCGAAACTCGGCGCGTGGCTCGCGATGAGCGCGCGCTGGTCGTATCGGTTCAATCCCGTCCGCCCTTCGCTGTTCGCGTTCGGCAAGGACTTTCTGGCTGTGTTCTTCAGGTTAGCCTAGCAATAGGAAGGTTCTTCGCAGATTGCCGGAGAGGCTCTGGTCGACCCTGAGCAGCCGCTCGTCGATGAGTGCCTTCGATGGCGGCTTGCGAGGTACAACGGCCGTTCCTTTCGCGGATCGAGTCAACCGTCGCATCAGGCCGATGCGACGGTCTGGATCCGAGTTGAGATGGTGCGTTATTGCGCACCCACAGTGGTAACGGGTACCCACTTGGCATTTCGAACCTGATAAAGCGTCGAGGTCGGATTCTTGAGATCGCCGCTTGAATCAAATGAGATCTTCCCGGTGATACCCGTGTACTCGGTTGTTCTGAGTGCGTTCATGAAGATTTCAGGCTTTGCGGAGTTGGCCTTCTTCATCGCATCGATTGCCACCCACGCGCAGTCGTACGAGAACGGCGCGAACGTGAGTGGATCGGCCCCGAAGCGCTTCTTGAACTTCTCGGCGAATGCCTTGCCCTGCGGCAGCGATTCGACGGGTCTGCCGTACTCCCATGCCATCGCGCCTTCCGCTGCCGTTCCAGCAATCGAAGTAAAGATACTGTCAGCAATGCCGCCGCTGCCAACGAATTGCGTATGCATGCCGAGTTGCCGCAAACGCTTGATGACTAGTCCCGCCTGTTTGTTGCTGCCGCTATAGAACAGAAGATCGGCATTGGCCGCCTTGATGTTTGTGAGCTGGGCATTGAATTCGACTGCTTTGTCATTCGTGTATTCTTCCGACACGATATTACCGCCCGCCGCCTTCACGGCTTTCTTGAATTCCTCGACGGCTCCTTGACCGAATGCGGTCCGATCATCCATCACGGCAATGCGTTGCGCTTTCGTGACATTGACAGCGTATTGTCCGGCCGCGCCTGAGTTCTGCGTATCGGTTGCGATGATCCGGAAAACATTCTTCAGCCCTTGCTTCGTGATCGCAGGATTCGTCGCGGCGGGATCGATCAGCGGAATCCCGGCACGCGCGAAAATCGGTGCAGAAGGCAACGCGACGCCCGAGTTGTAGTAACCGACGACAGCGACCACGCCATCGTCGACCAGTTTCTGCGCGACCTGCACCCCGACGCGGGGATCGCCCTGATCATCGACAGATGCAAGTTCGAACCGCACGTCCTGACCGCCGAGCTTGAGATGCTGCGCATTGGCTTCCTCGAGCGCCAGCCGCACACCGTTCTCCATGTCTTTGCCGTCCGCTGCGCCAATGCCAGTCAGAGGTGCCGATATGCCGACCTTGACGGTCGTTTGAGCGGAGACAGGCCCGTTGCATAGCGCAAGCGCAGAAACAAGGACTAAAAGAGGGGCTCGGGTAAGATTGATCATCATTTCAGTCTCTCTGCAAAGTGCGCGGGCCTCAGGTCCGCAGGAAGGTCAAACAGCACTTTTGAGCTATCCATTAAGACAGTTCGCCTGTGCTCTTCTGAACTGACGTAGCTGGCATGCGCTCTAAAGTGATTTCAGACGCTCGACAACGTATTGGCTGATGATGAGATCCAGGTACGCACCGCCGGCATTCTTATAGACCGTCCGGTCCTGATCCTTGCGATGGACCACTGGCATCGCGCACAGATCGAACAGGTCTCCTTCGATCTGCCCGGCGCGAATCACCTGAGCCTGCATCGGAATCTGGATGTCACCTGAATGCGCAGCGTTCTGTCGGTCATCTACGAAGATCCGCGCGCCTCTGAACACATCGCAATCGGCCTCCTGCATATCCGGCCGGTAGCCGCCTACCAGATCGACATGAGTGCCCGGACGAACACATTTCCCCCTGATCTGAGGAATGGATGCGCTAGTGGCCGTGGTCACGATGTCCGCGCGAGCCACGGCAGCGTCCAGGTCATCGACGATGCGTACCTCGATGTGTTTTGCCTCAAGGCGAGCGCGTGCTGCCTCCAGCCTGGACGGCGTACGATTCCACAGGAGCACTTCGCGGATGGCGGGCCGGATGTGCAGATACGCATCCGTCAATGACTGCGCAACCGGACCGGCGCCTAGCACAAGGAGCACTTCGCTGTTTTCGCGGCTTAGTTTTTTTGCCGCCAGCGCTGAATCGGCTGCCGTCTTCCAACGTGTAATTTCCGGGCCATCCAGCGCGGCGACGATGCCTTTCGTGTGTTCGTCGAGAACCACGAACGCGGCCTGCTCCGTTGGCAGCGGAGGGCTTGCAGCGCTGTTCGCCGGATAGAGGGAGGCGATCTTGAAGCCCGCACCCTTGCCCGGCAGAATGACGCCCCGGCTGAACAGGCCGAAGCTGGCATCCCCGATGAAATAACTATCGCCCAGGGGCCGCGAGCCCGAATGCCCTTCCTGCAGCGCGTCGAGAACGCCATCCCAATCCAGTACCGACCTGATTTGCTGCGCTGAAATGGTCCGCATGATGCACGCCCCTACATCTGCGGCCAGATGTCGCCCAAGGTGTAACCCTCGGGAAACGGATCGTCGTGGTCGACCACGATGGTATTGATGCCGTGGATCCAGCTGGTGCCGGCCAGCGTCGGCACCACGGCGGCGCGATCGCCGATGCGTGCCTCGTCCACCAGACGGCCGGTGAAGACCGTACCGAGAATGCCCTGATGCCTGAAATCCTGATTCAGCGGCAACTCGCCTTTCGCGTGGAGCACAGCCATCTTCGCGCAGGTGCCGGTGCCGCATGGGCAGCGGTCGATCGCGCCCGTCCAGGTGGACGGATCGTCCCAGGAAAGCGGTCCCGTGGGCATAGTGACCACGTTCTTCCAGTCTGCCCGCGGGTCGTCTGTGGGGCCTGATAGCTGCGAGATGGTGATCCCCACGCCCGGATAATCCGGGTGCGCAACGGGCAGTTGCTCGATGGCGGCCTGACGAATCAGGGCGGACACCCGCGTAATCTCTTTGCCGTGTTCGGGCTTGAGTTCAAGCCCCGGGAACTGGCGCACATCGGCAATGGCGTAGAACATGCCGCCCCAGCCCACATCAACGCGTACCTTGCCCAGATGCGGCACGTCGATGACGGCATCGAGGTGCGCAGCGAAGGCCGGCACGTTCCTGAACTTCACACTTTTGACCTTACCGTCCTTGCATTCGGCCGTGATGCGGATCAGCCCGGCGGGCGCTTCCAGCGTCAGCTCCGTCACCGGCTCCTGCATCGGCAGCATGCCCATCTCCAGCAGCACGGTCGCCACGGAGATAGTGTTACCGCCCGACATCATCGGGTATTCGACCTGCTCCAGAATGATGTAGCCCGCATCCGCTTCCGGATGACACGGCGGCACGATGATGTTGCAGCAGTGCGCCGGATAGCCGCGCGGCTCGCGCAACAGCAGCTTTCGCAAGCCGTCGTCATTGGCCTCCAGCCATTTCATCTTGGCGTAGACAGTGTCGCCGGGAATGTGCGGAATGCCGCCGGTGACCACGCGCATGGGAATACCCGAATGCGTTTCCACGGCGTGAATGGTTCTTTTGAAGCCCATGTGCTGATTTCCTCTATGCCGCCGACCGGATGCGGCGTAAGAGGAAATTTATTTCAGTTTCGCGGATAACTTAAACGACATTTCTTCCCGCATGGCTTCAACTTTTCGTTGAAGATCGACGCGGGCCAGATTGTCGTCCGCTGCCGGGCACGGCGCCGGGGCGACGCTAGCTCTCTCAGCGTTTGGGCTGTTTGGGCTTTTTGAGGACGGGACTCGCTGCATCGTCGGCAGCGGGCTGCATGGCGAGTTGCTGCTTGATCCAATGACAGAACGCCTTGCACACGTCGGCGTCGGCCTTGTCTTTTCGAACAGAGAGATAGTGGCCGCGATTCTTCATCACGGTTTTGTGAGGCAGCGGCCGGATCAGGTCACCCGATTCGACCAGGTTTCCGACCAGATGATGCCAGCCCAGCACAACGCCCTGATGAGCGAGGGCCAGCTGGACGATGCCGGGATAGTCATTGCTGGTGAATAGCTGACGCGGAATGTCGGCGCGCCAACCGGTGTCTACATCATGCAATGCGAGCCAGACCTTCCAGTCGATATGCTCGGAAATTTGCGAACGGCCGTAGGCGCTGATATCCAGCAGGGACATGCCCAGCAGTCTTTCCGGCGTCTCAATTGGGCCGTGGGTTTGTAGATATTCCGGCGTGCAGACAGGATAGACCTCATCGTCGAACAGGTGCTCGCTGTCATATCCGTCACGCATGCTGGCGAGCTTGGCGATGAACACGTCTGGTTGCACACCCGCTTCCATTGAAATGAAATTGTGCGTGGCCAGAACCGTGAGTTCGATATCCGGATTCGCCTGAATGAATTCAGGCAACCGTTTGTGCAGCCAAAGTGCAGAGAACGCGGGTGAGCAGCATACGATGAGTGTCTTACGGGCAGGAATCCTCTTCCGCAGGCGCTCAGCGGCCTGATGAATGTTGATCAGTGAAAGCTGGGCTGCATCCTTGAACATCTCTCCATCGGCAGTCAGAATAACTGCCCTGGCCGACCGGACAAAGAGCTCTGTACCCAGGTAGTCCTCCAGCTCTCGTACCTGCTTACTGACCGCTGCGGGGGTAATGCTCAAAGCGTTGGCAGCACCCGTGAAGCTCTTGAATTTCGCAGCTGCTAGAAATGACTTGATGGCTCGCAAAGAAAGCGCACCGATCAACGTTTCGCTCATTTCAAACTGAGTCGCCATAACGATTTATACCGGCGTAAAGAGAGTGGCAGGGTCCGCCGCCAGGAACATCCATGATTACATCAAACAAGAACACTGTTGCGAGCCGAGTGGCTGCTTGTGCAGTGTAGCAGCCGTCCCAATGGCATGGTGATGCATCAAGAGAAGGTCTCTTTATGGCCGACTACAGCCTGCCTCGCAAACGGCCTCCCCGAAAATACGCGAAGAATCGAGTAGGGGACGGGGTTACCCCCGTCGCCCTCTCACACCACCGTACATGCGGTTCCGCATACGGCGGTTCATTAAACACACTGGAAGCGCCGCTGGGTATCCGGCAGCGAAACTAACCCTGATACGTCAAAGAAGCTCTTGGGGTAGGCCGCGTTCATGTGACTCGCTCCGGCGTTCCACCAGGGACCGCGTCCGTTGCTTGCCGACTTCCATGCCCGCGTTGGGTCCAG
>NZ_JAAGPD010000059.1 GCF_017104565.1 Paraburkholderia sp. Tr-20389
GCAGCGCGGCTTCGAAGGGCTTGCGGTCCATCACGAACAGCACCTGGCCTTCCTTGACCAGCGAGCCTTCGTCGTACAGGCGCCGTTCGAGAAAGCCGTCGACGCGCGCGCGGATTTCCACTTCGCGTGAACTCTGCGTCTGCGCGGTGAACTCGAAGTCGACGGGTGTTTCCTTCTGCGCGACGGTGACCACCGTCACTTCGACGGTGGGCCGTGGGGGTTCGGTGGGGGCTTTTTTACAGGCGGTGAGGGTGGCGACTGCCAGCAGGAACGGCAACAGCGCGAGCGCCCGAAGCGGCCGCTTTTGGGCCGAACCGTGGGCCGCAGCCGATCCTATACAATCCGCGCCACTGTTCGATATGCGATTCGACAACCAAGACGCCATGAGCGCCTCCCCATTGAAGCGATTGCATGCGGTACATCACGCGGCGCATCAGCGCGCACGCGAAGCCGCGACGTCTGCGCCACGCAACGAGTATCGGGCCATCGCGGCCGCGCGCACCATTGGACCTTGGTCCAATAGGAAACGCCGGATTCGTGCATTACGCTAACCAGAACGCTGGACGCCCAATGCGGCACATACGCTCTGAATGAAAACGGCATCGTCGAACGGTTTGCTGAAGTACGCCTGCGCGCCCGCTGCCATCACTGTCTGTCGCGTCTCATCGTCGTCATGGGCGGTGATGAAAATGGCAGGCAGCTTGCGTCCGCGGAGTCTGCGCTGCACTTCGACGCCATCGGTTCCGGGCATCTGGATGTCCAGGATCACGCAACCGGGATCGTAGTGAGGCGTAGCGCCGAGCGCATACAGGAACTCGTCGCCGCTCGGAAAGACATCCGCCGTGATGCCGACGGAACGCAGCAGCCGCTGGATTGCCCGACAGACGGACGTGTCGTCGTCGACTACGGCAACAAAGCGTTTGTCCACGTCCATCGATATCTTCCGGCAATCCTTTCATTCACCCGATCGACGCACGGCAGCGAAGTACCGCAAGTCGATGTATTTCGTTTGACAGGTAAGCAGACCCTAGGATATGAAATCGTTTGCACGCGTGGTATTGGACTTTGGTCCCATATGCGCCGACGAGAGGCCAGGCGATGCCCAGGGACAATCGAGTGGCTGATCGCAACCGGAACACGCCCGTGACATGGCGCCGCCGCTGGCTGCTCGCAGCCGGCGTGATTGCGCTGCTGGCAGCGCTGGGGTGGGGTCTCTACACGGTGATCGAGCCGGCCTTCCAGACCCGTATCGTCATCACGACGGGCGCGGACAAGGGCATCTATCGCGGCTTCGCCGAGCGCTACGCGCCCTTGCTCAAGCGTGACGGCGTGACGCTCGAGATCCGCAGTTCGACGGGTTCGGTCGAGAACTACCAGCGCCTGAAGGATCCCGCGAGCGAATACCAGGTGGGCTTCATCCAGTCGGGCACCACTGTGCCGCAGGAAACGGATCAACTGCAGACCATCGCCGCCGTTTCGTATGAACCGATCTGGGTGTTCTATCGCGGTACCGCCATCGTCAACCGTCTCGCCCAACTGCGCGGCAAGCGGATCGGCGTCGGCGTGCCGGGCAGCGGTTTGCTGGAAGTGTCGAAGGTCTTGCTCGGCTATAGCGGAATCACGCGCGACAACACCCAGCTTGTCGAAACGGACGCGCCGAACGCGTTGCATTGCCTCCAGGAGGGTTGCCTGGATGCCGCGTTCTTCATCGGCAGACCGGATGCGCCGATGCAGCAGACGCTGCTGAACAGCGACCTGAAGCTGATGAGCTTCGCCCAGGCCGACGCGCTCGTGCAGAAGTTTCCGTCGCTGAAGAAGGTGACGTTTCCGCGTGCCTCGACGAGCATCGTCAACGACAGTCCGCAAACGGATGTCACCTTGCTGGCCGCGACGGCGCTGCTGGTCGCGAAGGACACGCTGCATCCGGCCCTCGTGTATCTATTGCTCGACGCCGCGAGAACCGTGCATGCGGGCGAAGACTACTTCACACCGCTCGGTGCGTTTCCGAATCTCAATACCGACGAATTTCCCGTCTCCAACGAGAGCGAGCGTTATTTCAGGTCGGGGCGTCCGTTTCTGCAGCGCTATCTGCCGTTCTGGCTCGCGAGTTTCATCGAGCGGCGCCTGCTGATCCTGGTCCCGTTTCTGGCCGTGCTGATCGGCGCGATGCAGGCGCTTCCGCGCATGCTGGAGTCGCGCATCAAGAAGCGCTTCGTGATCGGGTATCGCGCGCTCAAACAGCTCGAAGACGAAATCTGGAAAACGCCGCAGCCGTCGGCGGAACAGGTCTCGCAATGGCGCAACGAAATCGAGCAAATCGACGCCCAGGCGAGCCAGATACGCGTGCCGACGCGTTATCTGCACGACGTCTATGCGCTGAAGCAGGCGATCAGCGTGGTGCGGCATCGGATCTCGATGGCGTCCGCCGGGTTGAACGGTTGACGCGGGTTCAGATCATCGCGCCGGCCCCAAAGAAGCCACCCGCTCAGGGGCCGAACCGCGCGGTGCAGTAATATGCTGGATTCACCAGACCATGAACCTCAGGATGGACAGCGTTTCCCCGTTCGACCCGGCACAGCTGCTCGCCGAATACGCCGACCTGCGCCAGCGCGCAGCCGCGCTCGAAGAGCAGGTGCCGGCGTGCCTCCAACGCATCTCGGACAAGCTGCACCGGATCGGCGGCGACTCCGAGCTGGCGGACCATTACCGCAGTCTGCTGGTCGGCGCGCGCAGCAATGCGCTGGTGTCGATCGAGAACTATCACGAGGTGATTCCGTACCTGCAGACGGCTGAGTCGGTGATCGCGCAGCTGGACGGACAGCCGGCGGCGCCCGCCACGGACGAGGACCGCGCCGCGCTGCTGGAGCAGCTCGACGAGCTGATCGACGCCGCCGCCGGCATGATCGATCTCGCGGAACAGTGCTTTCTGGACGCGAAACACACGGATCTGGACGCCGTGCCGCAGTCGATTCTGGACGATCCGCTGCATCCGGAACTCTGACGCGCCGAGGTGCCGAGCCGGCCTGACAACCCCGGAATCCGGGGCGGGGACGGCCTTGTCTGTTAAAGTTTCGCCTATTCCCTTCATACGTCGATTCAACGGTTTTGATTATGAGCACAATCCTCGAAAGTCTTCCGACCGGCCAGAAGGTCGGTATTGCGTTCTCAGGCGGCCTCGACACGAGCGCGGCGCTGCACTGGATGCGTCTGAAGGGCGCCGTGCCGTACGCGTACACCGCGAACCTCGGTCAGCCGGACGAAGACGACTATGACTCGATTCCGCGCCGCGCAACGGAATATGGCGCCGAGGGTGCGCGCCTGATCGACTGCCGTGCGCAGCTGGTCGCGGAAGGCATCGCGGCGCTGCAATCCGGCGCGTTCCACATTTCGACGGCCGGTGTCACGTACTTCAATACCACGCCGATCGGCCGCGCCGTGACGGGCACGATGCTCGTCGCCGCGATGAAGGAAGACGGAGTCAATATCTGGGGCGACGGCAGCACGTACAAGGGCAACGACATCGAGCGTTTCTACCGCTATGGTCTGCTCGTGAACCCGGACCTGAAGATCTACAAGCCGTGGCTCGACCAGACGTTCATCGACGAACTCGGCGGCCGTGCGGAAATGTCGGAGTTCATGCGCCAGGCGGGCTTCGCGTACAAGATGTCGGCGGAAAAGGCCTATTCGACCGATTCGAACCTGCTCGGCGCGACGCACGAAGCGAAGGATCTCGAAAGCCTCGAATCCGGCATCAAGATCGTCAATCCGATCATGGGCGTCGCGTTCTGGCGCGACGACGTGCAGATCGCGAAGGAAGAAGTGACGGTCCGCTTCGAAGAAGGCCAGCCCGTCGCGCTGAACGGCAAGACCTTCCCGAATGCAGTCGAACTGCTGCTGGAAGCGAACCGCATCGGCGGCCGTCACGGCCTCGGCATGAGCGACCAGATCGAGAACCGCATCATCGAAGCGAAGAGCCGCGGCATCTATGAAGCCCCGGGTCTCGCGCTGCTGTTCGCCGCGTACGAGCGCCTCGTCACGGGCATTCACAACGAAGACACGATCGAGCAGTACCGCGAAAGCGGCCGCCGTCTCGGCCGTCTGCTGTATCAGGGCCGCTGGTTCGATCCGCAGGCGATCATGCTGCGCGAAACGGCACAGCGCTGGGTCGCGCGTGCGATCACGGGCGAAGTGACGCTCGAACTGCGCCGCGGCAACGACTATTCGATCCTCAGCACGAAGTCGCCGAATCTGACGTATCAGCCGGAGCGTCTGTCGATGGAGAAGGTCGCTTCGACGTTCTCGCCGCGCGACCGTATCGGCCAGCTGACGATGCGCAATCTCGACATCACCGACACGCGCGACAAGTTGCGCGTCTACGCGCAGGTCGGCCTGCTCGCACCGGGCGAAGCATCGGCGCTGCCGCAAATCAAGGGCGACAAGGAATAACGTTGTCGGCCTCATAAGCGGTTTTCGCGGGAACGGAACGGAGCACTCAGGTGCTCCGTTTTGCATTCTGCGTATGCCTGCCTGGCTGTTTCTTCGCTTCGACGCATGGCGCATGACCCGCACATGACTTTCATGTGACACGCGTCGGTGCGTTCACGTCAGGCCGATGAACGCCCTTCGTCTTTCCCGCCTTTGCGGATCAGGCTCATCTGCCCGTTGCGTTCGAGAATCGCCGCCTGCACGTCGTGCAGATCGGGCGTATGAAACTCGCGTCGCGCGGCTTCGAACACATCGGTGCGCGTGATCAGCGCGGCCGACATCTGACGGCTGTCGAACCGGCCGTCGCGATACACCTCCCGTTCCGCACCCACCACGAGTGTCTCCAGCCACGGGGAGCGCACGCAGCACCACGCGAGCGCGCGGTGAATCAGCACGATCACCAGCGACGCCGCGAGCGTCGGCACGACGGGCGACGCACCGACGATCACGCGGCTCAGCGTCGCGCCGAGCAGGATCGCGACCACATAGTCGAACGGCGAGCGCTGACCGAACGATCGCCGGCCCGAAATGCGGATGAAAACGAGCGTCACGATGAAAACGACGATCGCGCGCATGACGGTCTGCAAGGCGGTGAGATCCTTGCCTTCGCCGAACAGAGCCAAGATCACGTCCATAGGGTGTCTCCTTGCGCCGCCGGCGCATGCAAGAGCGATCGCAAAGACAACTGCTGCGCATGCGGCAGATAAATTGCAGCCGATGAACCCAGCCCTGCAATCGTTGTGCCGCCTGCAGCGAAAGCCCGTGCATTCGCAATGGACATACGTCAAGCACCTCCTATGATTAGGAGGGCACTGCGCGACGCGAAACCACCTGCATGGAGACGCCAAATGGAAGACACCCGCCTGCAACCCACGCCGTTGCAAGCCGATGAACTGCGCAACATGGACCGCTACTGGCGGGCCTGCAATTACCTGTCCGCCGGCATGATTTACCTGCGCGAGAATCCGCTTCTGCGTGAGCCGCTGGTGGCCGGGCACATCAAGCGGCGTCTGTTGGGGCACTGGGGCTCCGATCCGGGACAGAGCTTCGTGCTCGTGCATCTGAACCGCGTCATCAAGCAGCGCGACCTGAACGTGATCTTCCTGTCGGGACCCGGCCACGGCGCGCCCGCCACGCTCGCGCACAGCTATCTGGAAGGACGCTATTCGGAGATCTATCCCGATCGCGGCGAGTCGGAAGAGGGCATGGCCCGTCTTTTCAAGCTCTTTTCGTTTCCGGGCGGCATCGGTTCGCATTGCACACCCGAAACGCCCGGCTCGATTCACGAAGGCGGCGAACTCGGCTATAGCCTGTCGCATGGATATGGCGCGGCGTTCGACAACCCCGACCTGATCGTCACCGTGATGATCGGCGATGGCGAGGCCGAGACGGGGCCGCTGGCTACATCGTGGCACTCGAACAAATTCCTGAGTCCGGCGCGGGACGGCGCCGTGCTGCCCGTGCTGCATCTGAACGGCTATAAGATCGCGAATCCGACGATCCTCGCCCGCATTCCGCATGAAGAGCTGGAAGCCCTGTTCAAGGGGTATGGCTACAAGCCGTGGTTCGTCGAAGGCGATGATCCCGACACGCTGCATCAGCAGATGGCGGCGACGCTCGATCAATGCATCGATGAGATTCATGCGATCCAGAAACGCGCGCGTGAAGGCGGCGATCTGCAGCGGCCGCGCTGGCCGATGATCGTCCTCAGAACGCCGAAGGGCTGGACAGGGCCGCGCGAAATCGGCGGACACAAGATTGAAGGTTCATGGCGCGCGCATCAGGTGCCTATCGCCGATCCCGCGAGCAACGAGAACAGCCTCAAGCGGGTCGAGGAATGGTTGCGCAGCTATCGTCCGGAAGAACTGTTCGACCGATCGGGCCGGCTGGTGCCTGAGTTGCGCGCGCTCGCGCCCGATGGGCCGCGCCGCATCAGCGCCAATCCGCATGCGAATGGCGGAGCGCTGTGCAAGGCGCTGGATTTACCGGCCTTCGCCGACTATGCGGTCGAAGTCGACAACCCGGCGACGCGCTATCTGTCGCCCACGGATGTGCTCGGCCAGTTCCTGCGCGACGTGATGCGTCGAAACATGACGAGCTTCCGCGTGTTCGGTCCGGACGAAACGTCCAGCAACAAGCTCACGGCGGTCTACGAAGCCTCGCAGAAGACGTGGCTTGCGGAAGTCGTCGAATCGGACGCCGACGGCGGTTACCTGTCTACCGATGGCCGCGTGATGGAAATGCTCAGCGAGCACACGCTGGAAGGCTGGCTCGAAGGCTATACGCTGACGGGCCGGCATGGCCTGTTCGCGACGTACGAAGCGTTCGTGCATGTGATCGATTCGATGTTCAACCAGCACGCCAAATGGCTGGAGAAGGCCAAGCGCGAATTGCGCTGGCGCCAGCCCGTGCCTTCGTTGAATCTGCTGATCACGTCGCTCGTCTGGCGGCAGGATCACAACGGCTTCACACATCAGGACCCTGGCTTTCTCGATGTCGTGACCAACAAGAGCCCCGATGTCGTGCGCATCTATCTGCCGCCCGACGCGAACTGCCTGCTGAGTGTCGCCGATCACTGCCTGCGTTCGCGCGACTATGTGAACGTGATCGTCGCCGACAAGCAGCCTCATTTGCAGTATCTGGACATGCAGTCGGCCATCACGCATTGCACGAAGGGCATCGGCATCTGGGACTGGGCGTCGACGGATCAGGACCACGAGCCCGACGTCGTGATGGCAAGTGCAGGCGACATTCCGACGATGGAAGCGCTGGCCGCCGTCGAAATCCTCAAGGCGCTGTTCCCCGACCTGAAGATCCGATTCGTGAACGTCGTCGATCTGTTCCGGCTGATGCCGGATTCCGATCATCCGCACGGCCTGTCGAAGCGCGATTTCGATTCGCTCTTCACGACCGGCAAGCCCGTGATCTTCAACTTCCATTCGTATGCGTCGCTGGTTCACAAGCTCACGTATCGGCGCACGAATCACGAGAGTATTCACGTGCACGGCTATGCGGAGAAGGGCAACATCAATACGCCGCTCGAGCTTGCGATCATCAACGGCATCGACCGCTTTTCGCTGGCGATCGACGTGATCGATCGCGTGCCGTCGCTGCGCGGCGTCGGCGATCACGCGAAGGAACGCTTGCGCGACAAGCGGATCGAGCACCTCGATTACGCGCACACCGAGGGCATCGACTCGGAGGAAATCCGCGAGTGGACGTGGAAGGGGTGACGCGGAGACGAGACGCGGCATATCGCAGCCGGCTGCCGTCGCCGAGCCGCATACGGTGAATCAGGCGGCGTTACTGGCTCGCGCCGGAGGCCGCGGCGCTCGTCGTGGATGCCGGTGTGTTCGCGACGGGCGCCTCGCTCGAAGGCGCGGGCGTGACTGCCCCCGATGCGTTGCCGCTCGCGCTCTGCGCGGCTGCGCTTCGACCCGGCGTGCCGCTCATGCCCGCCGTGTTGCTCATCACGCCGCTGCTGGCCGAGTCCATGCTGTTGCTGCTTTTTTCGTCCACCTTCTTGCAGGCGGCGGCAACGAAGACGAGTGCCGTCGCCGTCAGCCCGTGAACCTCGTGCGAGAAAACATCGATGCAAGCGACGATCTTGCGGCCGTTGGCCACGAGATCCGCAACTCGTCAGTTATGGCCGCATCCTGTCACGCCAGGCGGATCTGCTGCCGCACTCGCGGCCCGGCTGGCATGGTCGATATCTGCGAACTCGTCGAGCATGGCGTGCAGGTCACGCAGCGTCGGAAATCTGTGGGCCAACATCACGTTCGTGGCGGACTGTGTCGTGCTGGCGTTGATCGCACGCATTGCCGGTGACCGGCACCTGCAGCGCGCGACGTGAGCGGTCGTCGCGTCTATCCTCGGTTCGTTCATTGCGTCCACGCGTTGCTTTCGCCAGTAAGGCAGCGGCGCGCCGCTTGCTGACTTCCTTTGCTGACCCGCCAAACGTACGCGCAGCGTCCGTTCGATCGCGCGCGGGACTTCATCCGCAAGGGGCTTTTCATGGCAAAGACAGTAGGCGACTTCATCGTCGACAGGCTGCATCACTGGGGCATCAAGCGCATGTACGGCTATCCCGGCGACGGCATCAACGGCGTGTTCGGCGCGCTGAATCGCGCGGAAGGCAAGATCGAATTCGTGCAGGCGCGGCACGAGGAAATGGCTGCGTTCATGGCGAGCGCGCATGCCAAGTTTACGGGAGAACTGGGCGTCTGCATCGCGACCTCGGGGCCGGGTGCTTCGCATCTGATCACGGGCCTCTACGATGCGCGAATGGATCACATGCCTGTGCTGGCGATCGTCGGCCAGCAGGCGCGCGCGGCACTCGGCGCGCATTATCAGCAGGAACTCGATCTCGCTGCGATGTTCAAGGACGTGGCGGGCGCCTATGTGCAGCAGGCGAGTGTGCCGGCGCAGGTGCGGCATCTGGTGGATCGCGCAATACGTATCGCGCTGTCGGAGCGGCGCGTGACGGCGCTGATCCTGCCGAACGATCTGCAGAACCTCGAATACGAGCCGCCCGCGCGCAAGCACGGCACCGCGCATTCCGGTGTCGGCTATACGCAGCCGACCATCGTTCCTGCACAGCACGATCTGCAACGCGCCGCCGACGTGCTGAATGCCGGGCACAAGGTCGCGATGCTCGTCGGCGCGGGAGCGTTGAACGCGACCGATGAAGTGATCGCCGTGGCGAACCGGCTCGGTGCGGGCGTCGCGAAGGCATTGCTCGGCAAGGCTGCGTTGCCCGACGATCTGCCTTGGGTGACGGGTTCAATCGGCCTGCTCGGCACGAAGCCCAGCTACGAGCTGATGACGTCGTGCGACACGCTGCTGATGATCGGCTCAGGCTTTCCGTATTCGGAGTTTCTGCCGAAAGAGGGCGACGCGCGCGGCGTGCAGATCGACATCAAGGCCGACATGCTGAGTCTGCGCTATCCGATGGAGGTGAACCTGGTCGGCGATAGCGCCGCGACCTTGCGTGCGCTGCTGCCGTTGCTGCACGAAAAGGATAGCCACACGTGGCGCTCGCGCATCGAACGCTGGACGTCGCGCTGGTGGGAAACACTCGACGAGCGCGCGCATCAGCCTTCGAGCAACGGCGTGAATCCGCAGCGCGCGTTTACCGAGTTGTCACCGCGTTTGCCCGACAACGTGATCCTCACGAGCGACTCCGGCTCGTGTGCGAACTGGTATGCGCGCGACCTGAAAATCCGGCGCGGCATGATGGCGTCGCTGTCGGGTGGACTGGCGTCGATGGGCGCGGCCGTGCCGTACGCGATCGCCGCGAAGTTCGCGCATCCGGGCCGCCCGGTGATCGCGATGGTCGGTGACGGCGCGATGCAGATGAACAACATGGCCGAGCTGATCACCGTCGCGAAGTACTGGAAGCGATGGGCCGATCCGCGCTGGATCTGCATGGTGCTCAACAACGAAGACCTGAACCAGGTGACGTGGGAACAGCGCGTGATGGAAGGCGACCCGAAGTTCGACGCGTCGCAGAAAGTGCCGAACGTGCCGTATCACCGCTTCGCTGAATTGATCGGCCTGACGGGCATCTATGTCGACGATGCCGAACAGCTGGCCGATGCCTGGGAAACGGCGTTGGCTTCGAAGCGTCCCGTGGTGCTCGAAGTAAAGTCGGATCCGGAGGTGCCGCCGTTGCCGCCTCACGTGACGCTCGCGCAGGCGCGCGCGTTTGCACGCACGTTGATGGAAGGCGATCCGAAAGAAGGCAGCGTGATTGCGAATACCGCGCGCCAGGTGCTCGGGTCCGTGATTCCGGGCGGCAAGGACTGAGGTCGATGCGCGGCGAGGCTGACGGACTCGCCACGTGAGCCGTGTGCCATGTAAATAGCGCATGTTGTGATGTAAATCGTGCGTGAACTGTCTATCGCTCGATGACCGCATGCTCGGAAACGCCGTTTTTGCGGACGCTTTCTTGCGGCCGGCATTCGATCTATCGCGTCGGACCGTGCCCGTTTCTTGCTGACAGCATGGCGGGCACGTCGCGTGGCGATGAGCGGGCATCGAACTGGGGAGTGCGAGCGGATGCACTGGAGGCCGGACAACACGGATCGCGGCGGCGCAGCAACCCGAGCCTTGGGCTCGATGGCCCCTTCCGCCGCATGGATGGCCGGGCTGATGGCGGCGCACCGCGATGCACGGGGCGCGCCTCTCGATTACTTTCTTCATGCGGGCGGCCCGGCCGCCGAGCCGTCGATGCATCTCGGCTGGGCGCTCACCGCGCTGTCGATGTCGGTGGTCGCGATCATCGCGCTACTGCTCGTGATCGCGATAACGCGCCGCCGTCGCGTGCCGGCCGACGCGCGGCTCGCGCAAGGTGAAACTGTCGCATTGCGCTGGATCTATGCGGGCACGGGCATCTCGTCCGTCGCGCTCATCGCGGCGCTCGTCTATACGCTCGTTACGCTCGATTCCGTCGCCGCGCCGTCGCGCGCGCCTGCATTGACGCTGACCGTAACGGCTTACGACTGGTGGTGGAAAGTCGAGTACGCTCAGGCAGACGATGCCCCCGCGTTCTCTACCGCGAACGAGATCCATATTCCCGTCGGCGCGCCCGTGAAGATCGTGTTGAAGAGCGCCGATGTGATCCACGCGTTCTGGGTACCGCAACTGGCAGGCAAGACGCAGACGATTCCCGGTCAGATCAACGAGCAATGGATACAGGCCGACGCGCCGGGCGTGTATCGCGGGCAATGCTCGCAGTTTTGCGGTGCGCAGCATGCGCACATGGCGTTCGAAGTCATTGCGCAAGATGCAACTGCCTTCGACGCATGGCGCCGCGCACAGGCGCGGCCGGCCATGCGCGTGACGACGGATGCACTCGCGGCGCACGGCGAACAGCTGTTTCAAGCACGCTGCGCGGGTTGTCACACGATCCGCGGCACCGACGCGAACGGCGCACAGGCGCCCGATCTCACGCATCTGGATTCGCGCGGACTGATCGCGGCCGGCGCATTGACGAACACGCCCGGACATCAACTCGACTGGATTCGCAACGCGCAGCGCATCAAGCCCGATTCGCTGATGCCCGGCATCGTGCTGACCTCGGGCGAGGCCAGCGCGTTGTCGGCGTATCTCGCGACCTTGCATTGACGGGGCACGCATGGCCGACACCACCAGCTCTTCTTCGACCGTCGCGCACCAGCCGCTCGAAAGAACCTTGCCGCGCGGCACGATCGCGCGCGGCAGTGCCGCCGAAGCGCGCCTGCGCGAACTATGGGAAACGCCGCCCGGCTGGCGCGGCTGGCTTTCGAGCGTCGATCACAAGCGCATCGGCATCCGCTATCTCGTGACCGCATTCGTGTTCCTGATCGCGGGCGGCGTTGAAGCGCTGATCATGCGCGTGCAGCTTGCGCAACCGAACGGCACCGTGCTCACGCCGGAGCAATACAACCAGCTCTTCACGATGCACGGCGTGACGATGATCTTTCTCTACGCGCTGCCCGTGCTGTCCGGTTTTTCGAACTACCTGTGGCCGCTGATTCTCGGCGCGCGCGACATGGCGTTTCCGCGCCTCAACGCGTTTTCGTACTGGATTTTCCTGTTCGCGGCGATCTTTCTTTATGCGAGCTTTCCGCTCGGCCAGGCGCCGAACGCAGGCTGGTTCAACTACGTGCCGTTGTCGGCGCTCGAATACGACACCGGGCCGAATATCGACGTGTACGCGCTCGGCATGGTGCTGCTCGGCATCTCGACGACGGTCGGCGCGGTGAACTTCGTCGTCACGCTGCTGCGCATGCGGGCGCCGGGCATGTCGCTCGATCGCATTCCCGTGCTAGTGTGGGGCACGATGACGGCGTCGTGCGCCAATCTCGTCGCAGTGCCCTCGGTGAGCCTCGCTTTCCTGATGCTGTGGATGGACCGGCGCATCGGCACGCATTTCTTCGATGTGTTGAATGGCGGCCGCGCGCTGCTGTGGCAACACCTGTTCTGGATTTTCGCGCACCCGTGGGTGTACGTCGTCGTGCTGCCGGCGATGGGGATCGTCTCCGATGCGTTGCCCGTGTTCTGCCGCAGGCCGCTGGTCGGCTACGGGCCTGTGGCGTTGTCGACGATCGCGACGATGCTGATCGGCTTCGTCGTGTGGATCCACCATATGTTCGCGACCGGCATTCCGGCGCTCGCGCTGTCGCTGTTCGGCGCGGCGAGCATGGCCATCGCGGTGCCGAGCGCGATCGCGACCTTCGCATGGATCGCGACGATCTGGACGGGACGCCCGGTGTTTCGCGTGCCGTTCTATTACTTCGCGGGCTTCGTGCTGCTGTTCGTGATCGGCGGCGTGTCGGGCGTGATGACCGCGGCCGTGCCGCTCGACTGGCAACTGACGGACACGTATTTCGTCGTCGCGCATCTGCACTACGTGCTGCTCGGCATCAACGTGTTTCCCGTGATCGGCGGCGTGTACTTCTGGTTCCCGAAGTTCACCGGGCGCATGATGAGCGAGCGCATCGGCAAGCTCGCGTTCTGGATCATGTTCATCGGCTTCAACGTTGCGTTCTTTCCGATGCATATCGCAGGGCTGCTCGGCATGCCGCGCCGCATCTACACCTATGCGCCGGAGATGGGCTGGAGCACGGTGAATCTCGTGACGTCGGCGGGATCGTTCGTGCTCGCGCTGGGCATCCTGGTCTTCCTGTGCGACTTCCTCTACAGCCTGCGGCGCGGCGCAACCGCAGGCGACGACCCGTGGGACGCGGGCACGCTCGAATGGTCGACGACGTCGCCGCCGCCGCCGTACAACTTCGCCGTCGCACCGACGGTCGCGAGCCGCCATCCGTTATGGGAAGGGCGCATGGAAGAGGAAGATGAAGACGGCATGCGTTCGTCCCTGAGAGAGGGCTTCATTCTCGATCAGGGACGCGAGGCGCTCGGCACGACGGCGCTCGAAGCGCGCCCCGACGTGATCCTCAAGATGCCGGAAGACGCCTATACGCCGTTCGTGTTGAGCGTATTCGCGACGCTCTTCTTTGCGGGGCTCGCGCTGCTCGCATGGTGGTTCGCGGCGGCGATGCTGCTCGGCTGCGCGGTGTCGGTCGTCGTCTGGCTGTGGCCGGAACGAAGCCTGATCCAGCGCGAGCCGCAACGCGTGCGCGATGCGGGGAGCTGATATGAGCGATACGGTGCGCGACGACATCGACGAACGTGACGTGCGCCTGCCCGTCGGCAGCGCGGGCGAGCGCTCGGGCGGCTGGTTCGGATGCCTCGCACTGATCGTCACGGAAGGCTCGCTGTTCGGCTATCTGATCTTTTCGTATCTGTACCTCGCTTCGCAAAGCGGCAACATGTGGCCGCCGGAAGGCCTGCCCAAACTCGGACCCGGCCTCGCGAACACGGCGATCCTGCTGTCGAGCAGCATCTTCGTGTGGCTGTGCGAACGCTTCGTGAAGCGGCGGCGCCTGCATTGGGCCGTGGCATCGATGAGCACGGCGCTCGTGCTCGGCGTGATCTTCGTCGGCATTCAATTGAAGGAGTGGCGCAACCACCCCTATGGATTGACCGCGCATCTGTATGGCTCGCTTTACTTCACGATCACGGGTTTTCACCTCGCGCACGTCGCAGTGGGACTGGTCGTGCTGTCGCTGCTGTTGCTGTGGACGGCGCTCGGCTACTTCGACGGCAAACGCTGCCTCGCGCTGACGATCGGCGGGCTGTACTGGCACTTCGTCGATCTTGTCTGGCTCTTCATCTTCACGACGATCTATCTGTCGCCGTACGTGCTGAGGGGGCGAGCATGAGCGATCAACCGACCCGGACGCGCGACGCGAGCGACAGACACGCTCCACATACGGAACTGGCGCGCTTTCATTCGTGGCGCCTGCTGATCGCCACGCTCGCGACGCCGCTCGCATGGTTCGCGCAGATGTTCATCGGCGAAGTCCTGACGACGAAGGCGTGTTCGCTGTCCAATGCGAGCTATCCCGCCGCCGCGCCTTCGTGGGCGATGCCTGCAATGACGGTGCTGAGCGTCGCGTGCTTCGTGCTCGGCGTCGTGGGTGTTGCGGTCGCGTGGCGCAGCGTGATTTTCACGCGCACGAAGCGCTCGCATGCGCATGGGGAGCGCGAGCGCCGCGTCACCGAACTCGAATGGTTTCTCGCGCGGGTGAGCGCGCTGTCGAGCGCGATGTTCCTGTTCGGGCTGGTGGCGACCGATCTTGCCGTGATCGTGGTGTCGCCGTGCGGACGCTGGTGACGACGATGAAGACGCGTGTTCTCTTTATCTTCGGCGTCGCGGCGATCGCATGCGTGCTGATCGGCACGGGCGGCGGGACGCTGCATCGCGCGCACGCGCAAATGCTTCCCGCACAGGCCGATACGAGCGACGCGACACTGATCGCCAAGGGCGAGTACCTCGCCAAAGCCGCCGACTGCGCCGGCTGTCACACGGCGCCGCCAGGCGGTCCATCGGGCAAGGAGCCCTTGCATCGATCGGCCCCGTTCGCGGGCGGCCTGCCGATGGGATCGCCGTTCGGCACGATCTATTCGTCGAACATCACGCCGGATCCCGTAGCGGGAATAGGACGCTACAGCTACGACGATTTCGAGCGGGCCGTGCGCGATGGCGTGGCGCCCGGCAACCAGCGGCTTTATCCCGCGATGCCGTATCCGTCGTTCGCGAAGATCAACGACGACGACATGCACGCGCTCTACGCGTACTTCATGCATGGCGTCGCGCCGGTGTCGACGCCTGCGCCGCGCACCGAACTGCCGTTTCCGTTCAACCAGCGTTGGGCGTTGATGTTCTGGAGCCTCGCGTTCGCACCGGACGACGTATTCGTGCCGGAGTCGACACGCAGTCCGCAATGGAACCGTGGCGCGTATCTCGTGCAGTCGCTCGGGCACTGCGGCGCATGCCATACGCCACGCGGTCCGGCGTATGAAGAGCGCGGCTACGATGAGCGCGCGCGCCACTACCTGACGGGCGGCACGAACGATCACTGGTTCGCGCCCAATCTCACGGGCGACGATGGTTCCGGCTTGGGGCGTCTGTCGGAGGAGCAGATCGCGTCCTTCCTGAGAAGCGGGCATGGCGCCGGACTCGTCGCCTTCGGCAGCATGGTTCAGGTGGTCGAGGACAGCACGCAGTATCTCAGCGACGACGATCTGCACGCGATTGCGCACTATCTGAAGCGCTTGCCCGCGCGCGAACCCTCCGGACATTTCGACGATCGGTCGCATGCCGCGCTGCAGACAGTGCGCGCGATGAACACGGGCAATGTCGAATTGCCGGGTGCGGGGATTTATCAAGGCTTTTGCGCGCGGTGTCACAAGGCTGACGGCATGGGCGAAGCGCTCAGGTATCCGCGCCTGGCGGGCAATCCCGCCGTGCTCGGCGAGCACGTGGATTCGCTCGTGCGTTTGATGATCGAAGGCGGGGAAGCGCCGCATACGCAAGCGGCAATCGAGGCGAAGAAGATGCCTTCGTTCGCGGGCAAGCTGACGGACACGGAAATGGCGCGCGTGTTGACCTTCGTGCGCAATACGTGGGGCAACGTTGCATCACCGGTGACGAGCCGGGATGTCGAGCGAATCCGGCGCGGTCTTGGCAAATGAATCGAAGAAGGTCCAACCCAAAGGTGCCGGCATTCGCGCCAAAACCTCCGCACAACACGCCACCTGATCGGCTCACGGCGCATACGAACCCATTACGTCAGTAGAATCGAGCCTTTGCGAACGGATCGGACGATGGCATGACGGTAGTGCCATCCGTCTCACGAGACGCGGACAATGAAGCTATTCACGGCACTCAAGCGGCACCTTTTCATCACGTTCGGCAACATCATGCCGATGTACGGTCCGTTCAACCGGATACGCGCGTCGATGTACCGCAGCGCGGGCATGGCGATCGGCACGGGCGTGACGATCATCGGGCCATTGAACCTCGAACTGAGTCTGAACGAGGAAACGATCCGCGGCATCACGATCGGCGACAACGTGTATCTGAACGCAGGCACACGGCTCGCATGCCGCAACAGCCGCATTTCGATCGGTGACGACGTGCAGATCGGGCCACGCGTGTCGTTCGAGACGGCGACGCATGATCTCGTGTATGAACCCGATCTCGGGCGTGGCCTCGAACATCAGGAGATCCGCGTCGGCAACAGGGTGTGGATCGGCGCGGGCGCAACGATCCTGCCTGGCGTGACGATCCACGAGGCGGCTGTGATCGCAGCGGGTGCGGTGGTCGCGAAGGACGTGCCGCCCTATACGCTGGTGGGCGGGGTGCCGGCGCGCAAGATCAAGGATATCGTGTCGACCCCTCAGCGCCAGGGCGCCATCGCGTGAAAGCGCGAGCGGAGAAGGACCACACCGCGTCGCCACGTAGCCATCAGCGGTGCGTCAACGATCATCGGATGCAAGCATGGGCTGCGTAAATTGCATCGAGAGCTTCTGCTATTCACGGCGCGTTTAACAGATGCTTGGCATCGCTCATCTGGTCGATATATTCGCTTCGCTATGCGAAGTTTCCAGTTCATCGCGTCGATGAACACACGCGAATAGTCCGACAACTCAGCTCTAATTTCAGCGCCTGACTCATCGATCGAAAAAGTTGGTAATGCAGATTAATCTGCTGATGACGTTGATGATGTAGCGCAACGCTGTACTCCAGCTTCGGCGTAGCATTTGCCAAATGAACTGGACAGTACAAGCTGAGGCAAAAAGATGGTTGTAGTACTGCATCGATCGCAACCGGCTGCATCATTTCGTCTCTTCACATTTCCATACGCAGGCGGTGCAGCATCGGCCTACCATCGCTGGAGCGATATGGCGGATGGTGATGTCGAAGTCGTCTCGCTGGAAGTCGAGCGGGACGAAAATCCGCAAAGCGTTGCGGAAATCGCCGCAAAGATGGTCGATGCGATCGCATCACACACAGGTGACCTCCCGTTCGGTTTATTCGGTCATAGTTTCGGTGCATTGCTTGCATTCGAGGCGTGTCTCGAGTTGCGCAGGCGGAAGCTCGAATTGCCCGTTTGCCTTTTCCTGTCCGCACACCGTTCGCCCGACCAACCGAGCCGAACGGGATCGCCCAACACCTTCACGCACACGCTCGGCGACGAAGCGTTCCGCGAAGTCGCGGCGTCGTGGGGGTTGATTCCGCAGGCGCTGCTTGCCAACGACGAACTCATGTCGATGGTTCTGCCGCCATTGCGAGCCGATTTGCGACTGGATGAAACCTATCGCTTCGAGCGTCAGGACGAAACGCCTTTGGACGTTCGAGGCGTGGTGTACGGCGGCCGCTCAGACGGAACGGTGAGCCGGTCCGAACTGGCGCAATGGCGCCCGTTCTTCGGCACTCGGCGCGACTTGATTGTCGATACGTTCGACGGTGGCCATTTCTATCTGTTCGACTCGCAGGCTGAGGTTCTCGACAGCATTGCACGCCATATGCGTGAGGCGTTGGACGCAGCGGGTCCGTCGTGCGTGGCGGCAACCCCCGTTCCTTTCATGCGCATGGACGACGAATCGCGTCATGTGATGCAACGGTTCGCCGAACAGGTCGCGCAGAACCCGGACCAGCATGCCCTCGAAGACGGCGAGCGTCACTGGACGTACCGTCAGTTGGCTGACGCAAGTGCCGTGCTGGCGGCGACTTTTAGCGAACGCGGCGTGAAGCGGGACAGTGTCGTCGGGATCCTGATGCCGCATTGCGCCGAACATGTCATCGCGCTGCTCGCCACGCTATATACAGGGGCACGCGCCTGTCTGCTGGAAAACAGCTGGCCATCGGTTCAGCTCGCGGAGTTCGTTGCTGCGTGCGACGTCACGCTCATCGTCACGGTGCCCGCACTGGAAGAGCGCGTGGTTGCCGCGGTACAGGACACGCCGCGCATCACGCTCGACGCGGGATGGATGGCCGGTATGTCCGTCGCGCGAACCGTGACTGCTTTCCAGCCGGTCGCGGTCAGCGGCGACGACATTGCGCTCGTATCGATGACGAGCGGCTCGACGGGAAAACCGAAGGCAGTGCTTACGACACATCGAGGCTGCACGTTCTGCTTTCTTGCGCGTTTCGACCGCTATCCGTACACGGATGACGACGCGCGCGAAGGTCTCAACGTGTTCTTCGCGTGGGAGTGCCTGCGTGCGCTGCTGTGCGGACGAACGGCCGTCGTCATCCCGGACGCCGTCATCTTCGATCCACCGCGTTTGCTGTCGTTCATCCAGCAGGCGCGCATCACGCGTCTCGTCGTTACGCCATCGTTGCTGGAGAACCTGCTGGATCATCCCGTGCCCGAAAGAGCGCGAGCGTCACAGTGGACCACGTTGCGCCATTGCTTCCTGATGGGCGAGGTGGTGCCGGGCAGTCTCGTCGCGAAGGCGTCCAGGACGCTTCCGCCGCACGTGCGGCTGATCAATGCGTATAGCTCGTGGGAAGCGCTCGACGTGAGCTATGCGGACCTGCTGCCCTACGCGGGCGGTGCGGGTCATGCGCCCGTAGGGCATCTGTTGCCGGGAGTGGCAGCGCTTGCGCTCGACCCACAAGGGCGCGCCGTTCCGCGAGGCGCGGCGGGCGAGTTGTACGTGGGCGGCCCGGGTCTTGCGCCGGGTTATCTGCACGACGACACGCGCACGGCCGAACGTTTCGTCGAGGTTCCGCAGGCGCTCGCGCATGCCACGGGCGGTGTGCAGCGGCTGTATCGCACGGGGGACCTTGCGCGTTTGCGAGCCGACGGGCAGTGGGTCGTACTCGGGCGCATCGACAGCACAGTAAAAATTCGCGGATTCAAGGTCGGGCTGCACGGCGTGGAGCGCGCCATCGACGACATGGAAGGCGTCGCGCGTTCCGTCGTGTTGCCCGTGGACGATCCGCAGGGCGGTCAGCCGCGTGAACTGGTTGCGTATGTCGTCGGCCGTGAAGGCAAGCCATCCGCGGCCCTGCTTGCGCGCGTGCGGCGTGAAACGCGTCGACGCTTGCCGGAGTATGCGGTCCCGGCGTATTTCATCGGGCTCGCCGAGTTGCCGATGCGCGAGGGCGAATCGCGCAAGCTGGATCGGCGCGCGCTGCCGCCTCCGCGCGACGATGCAAGCGCGGCGTCAGTCGAACCCGCTTCGCTCTCAGCATTCGAACAGCGGATCGCGAATGTCTGGCGCGAAGTGCTCGGTGTCGACACCATTCATTCCGCCGACAACTTCTTCGAATCGGGCGGCAACTCGCTGGAAGCGGCCCGGCTGGTGGGGCTGCTTGCGCAGCGGCTCGGCGTGACGATGTCGATCGTCGATGTGTATCAGCACAGCACGCTGCAGGCGATGTCCCGCTTTTGCCGCGGCGAGAAGACACTCGCAATGCCCGCCCGTTCGGCACCGCGCTCGGACACACCGAAGCTGGCGGTGATCGGCATGGCCGGCCGTTTTCCGGGCGCGCCCTCGCTGGAAGCGTTCTGGGAATTGCTGCAATCGGGTACGGATGCATTGCGCGTGTTCACTCGCGACGAACTGAAGGCGAAAGGCGTGCGCGACACCGTGCTCGATCATCCTTCGTGGGTCAGGGCGGGGCAGGTGCTGGACGACGCGGACCAATTCGACGCCGCATTTTTCGGCATCGGCCGTCACGAAGCGACGCTGATGGACCCTCAGCACCGTCTCTTCATGGAAGTCGCGTGGCACGCACTCGAGCAGGCCGGCTACGCGCGGCGCGACAACCCGTGGCGCGAACGGACTGCCGTGTATGCGGCGTGCGGCATCGACGGCTATCTCGTGCATCACCTGAAGGGCGGTGGCCTCGTCGAGCCGCTGGATCCCGGGAAGCAGTTCCTGACGGAGATCGGCAACGAAAAGGACTATGTTGCGACGCGTGTCGCGTACCGTCTGGATCTTGGCGGCCCGGCCGTCACGGTGACCTCCGCATGCAGCAGCGGCCTGATCGCGGTCGCGCAGGCCGCGCAGGCGCTGATGAGCGGTCAGTGCGACATGGCCGTCGCGGGCGCGTCGGCGCTCAACTTTCCGAACTTCGGATACTGCTACGAAGACGGACTCGTCGGCAGCGCCGACGGCACGGTACGGCCGTTCGACCAGCAGGCGTCGGGCACGCTCTTCGGAGACGGCGTCGGCGCCGTGGTCCTGAAGCGCCTCGACGATGCGATCGCAGACGGCGACGATGTCTGGGCCGTGTTGTCCGGCTACGGCATGTCGAACGACGGCCGCATGAAGGCGGCCTATGCGGCGCCCAGCGCAGCCGCGCAGACGCGTTGCATTGTCGACGCGATGCGGATGGCGGGCGTGCATGCAGAGCAGGTGTCGTATGTCGAGGCGCATGCAACCGCAACCCATATCGGCGATGCCGTCGAGCTGAAAGGGCTGACAGACGCCTTCGCGCTGACGCGCGAGCATGACTCGATGAAGCCCGGCTCGTGCGCGCTAGGCAGTGTGAAGGGGAACATCGGTCACGCGAACTGCGCGGCCGGCATCACCGGTTTCATCAAGACGGTGCTCTGTCTGCGTCATCGCCGGCTGGTGCCCACCGTTCATTTTCGCGAGCCTAACGCGAAGCTCGTCGAGTTCGTCGAACATGACGACACGCCGTTTCACATTAACCGCGCGCTTTCGAACTGGGATGTGACGCACGAGCAGGTGCCGCGTCGAGCGGGTGTGTCGAGCTTCGGCATCGGCGGTACGAATGCACACGTGATCCTCGAAGAAGCACCGGCACGCGATGCTTCCGGCGTGGGCGAAGCGCTACACGGCTTCGTGCGCTCGCATCAGGTGTTGTGCGTCAGCGCGCGCAGCGAACGTGCGCTGTCGATGCAGATCGACCGGCTGGGTGAGGCGCTGAAATGTGCGTCCGCTGCAGACATGGCAAACGCCGCATACACGCTGCACACTGCTCGGGACGCGCATCCGTTCCGCGTCGCCGTGTCGGTCCACGCAGAGCAGCGTGATCGAAGCGGTCTTTTGCAGGCGGCCCGCCAACACGTGCGTCGAACGGACGACGGGCACGAGCCGATGGTCGTCTTCTGCTTCTCCGGGCAGGGTTCACAGCATGCCGGAATGGCCCGGCAATTGTATGAAGGACGAGCCGATGGCGGGCGGTTCCGCGCGCACTTCGATGCAGCATGCGCCGCATTGGCACCGCATCTGGGTTTCGATCCGTGCCTGCCCATACTTTGCGCCGACGACGAAGCCATGAGGCGGCCCGTGCTGACGCAATGCGGGCTCTTTGCAGTCGAATATGCACTCGCAACGAGCGTGGTCGAGATCGGCGCGCGTCCCGCGGCCGTTGCGGGTCACAGCATCGGTGAATACGCTGCTTGCGTGACGGCGGGCGTACTGACTCTGCACGACGCCGCGGCACTCGTCGCAGCGCGGGCAACGGCATGTGAAGCACTCGACCTGCGGGACGGCAGCGGATCGGCAGCAGCAGGCGGGATGCTTGCCGTAGCAGGCGACGAGTCCGTCATACGTGAGTATGTTGCGCGGCGCGACGATGTTTGGCTCGCAGTACACAATGCGCCCGGGCGCATCGTGATTGCCGGGCTGCGGCTTGCCCTTGAGCAGGCGCGCGAGGAACTCGAGCAGCTAGGTTGCCGTTGCGTAGACGTCCCGGTATCGCACCCGTTCCACAGCGCGCTGATGGCTCCCGTCGCGGCTCGCATCGAGGAAGCGGCTCGTGGCATCGTCGCGCGTCGGCCGGTCGTGCCGATGACGAGCAACGTGAGCGGGCTATGGGCCGCCGACGACATGACGTCGCCTGACTACTGGTCCCGGCATCTGCTGTCGACGGTGCAATGGGCTGCCGATGTCGACACGTTGCTGCAGTGGCGACCCGATGTCCTCGTCGAGATTGGTCCCGGCACCGTACTGACGAAGCTGCTAGGGCGCCGCGCGCCGGACGCGCAGGTGCTATCCGCATTGCCCGGTGCGCACAATGGCATCGAGGACGAAGCGGCATGGGCCGATCTCGTCGGCCGGCTATGGTGCGCCGGTGTATCGCTCGACTGGCATGCATATCATCGCGGCGAACTCGCGTCCCCGGGTGTGCCGCTCGGGCGGATGACGTTGCCCGGCTATGCGTTTGATCGGCAGAGCTATTGGGTGAATCCCGACGCGTCGATCTACGTCCCGACAGCGGCGCGGCGCGATGTAACGCCTGCCGGCATCGATGACGCGCCTGCAGTCGCGCCGGCGTGGCTCGTGCGCTACGGACGCACGGCGAGGCCGGCGCTCACTCTCTATTGCCTCGCTTTCGCGGGCGGCAGCTCGCGGCATTTCCAGCCGTGGGCGCAACGTGCCGAGCCGTGGCTCGATGTCGTGGCCGTCGAATTGCCGGGACGCAATGCGCGCGCGGAAGAGCCATTGCCGCGCGATGACACCGACGATGCGCTGGTGCTTCAGGCACTGGCGGCCGCCATCCGCGCCGATGCGGCGGACAGACCTTTTGCGTTGTGCGGCGTGAGTTACGGCGCCGCACTTGCAGCGGAACTGTTGATATCGCATCTGGCAGACCTGGACCAGCGGGGGCAGTGCATGGCGCTCGCCGTGGTGGGGCACGCCGCACCCGTCGATGAACGTTCGGTCCGGCGTGACGTCGATGCCGGGCGCTTCCTGATCGTGCCCGACGAACTGAAAGCCAATGCCGTCTGGCAGACGCTTTATCGTCCGATGCTCGAAGCCGATCTCGCAAGCGATGTGCGTGGCGTCGAACGTGTGCTCGCGCGCTTCGCGGAACATGAAAGCTGGCCGCTGCTGCGTTGTGATCTGATGCTGCAAGGAGCCCTGTACGATCCCGCATGCTCGCCGGACGAACTGAACGCATGGTCGAGGTTGACGACGGGCGCTCACGCCACCGCGCACTTTTATGAAGGCGGCCACGATTTCATCGTTCGTGACGATGAGACGATTTTCGCCCGCCTTCAGACGTGGCTCGGATGGCGCGCGGCGCCGACGGGCTCGTCGATATTGAACGCGGCACACTGGCAACCGCTGCCGGCCAGGCGCGATACGGCACTTGCGTCGATTCATCGGGTGGAGCTTGTCGCGGGCGAAGAGATACGGGCCCTTTCAACCCTGCTGCAGGTGCTGCAATCGGCCGACGCCGTTGTCACCGTGGTGTACCGGAAGGTCGATGGGGTGGATCGCACGCGAACGCGCTATCAGGGCATGGTCGCGTTGTTGCAGGGGCTCGTTCAAGCCGATGCTCGCGGTCGTCTCATTCTCCTGTTGCCGGCATGCACGGCGAGCGGTCCGCTTGCAGGACTCGCCCGTGTGGCGGCGCATGAAGGGGACGATCTACACGTGCAGTGCGTGTTCTTCGCCGATCGGCGGGATCGCACGCATCGTGCGACGGACGACTGGCTTGCGCCCATTCAGGCAGCCGCACACGCGCCGTCAGATGAGGCGGATTTCTACTGGAACGGCACGTCGCTGATGGCGTTGCGCCTGCTGCCTCAAGCGCAAACACCGATGCCTGCGGGCGTGCTGTCGTCGCTGAGCGGCGTGTTCGTGATAACGGGCGGCACGGGCGCACTCGGCCGGGCGTTGATCGACTGGTTGATCGACGCGCAGTGCATCGCGCCCGCACGCATCGTCGTGCTGGTCCGCTCGCTGTCTGCGAAGGTCCGGGCGGGCGTGCGACAGGCCGAATGCGCGCTGGCCGACCCCGTGTCCGTCGACGCAGCACTACACAAGATCGATGAAGCGAACGTCGTCGCGGGCGCGTTTCATCTGGCGGGTGCGCTCGACGACTGTGCGTTCCGCAACCTGGACGAGGCGCGGCTCGAACATGTACTCGCGCCCAAGCTGGCGCTCGCCAGCCTCTTGCCCGCGCTGGCATCTCGCGGCTGCGCGTGGGCGGTCGCTTACTCATCGACGAGCGCCTTGCTCGGCACGCAGGGACAGGCGAACTATGCGGCCGCGAATGCGTGGCTGGATCATCTTGCGCAGTGGCCGGACGATGAGCAGGCCGCCGTGCCCGTCTTCAGCATTGCGTGGGGAAGCTGGCAAGGCGACGGCATGGCAGCCGGCGATAAGGTCGCGGCGTCCGCACGCGAGCAAGGCGAGACGCCGCTCGCGGCGCGCGAGGCCCTGTCCGCGCTGGGCGCCGTTCTGTCGCGCGTCATCGCGGGCGATGCGCCGCGCCGCCTGGTGATATGCGACGTCGATTGGCCCAGCTCTGCGTGGCGCAACTTGCCGCTCGTGTCGCAATGGCGTGGGCGGCCTGCATCGACGCAGGCACCCGTTGCCGGCCCGGCGAACGACCGCGCGAACCCGGCGCTCGCCGAGCCAGCCCGCTCCCTGCAGGCGCCATCAGCCACCGCGTCCGATGACCCTGTGCGGACTTTTCTGGGCGAGTACGTGCATCGCTGGGACGACATGGCGACGCTGGCGGACGCCGGCCTCGACTCGCTCGACGTCGCCCAGTTGCGCAGCGGCTTCAATCGCCGCTTCGACCAGCAGGTGCCGCTATCGGTCTTTGCAGCGCCGAACCTGACGTTGGGTGAACTTTCCCGCAACCTTGCCGCGCATCTCGCTCCCGCCGTCGTCAACTAGCGTCGAAGCGAGTTCGCTGCACCGTGTGCACATGACACAGCACTAACATCTGAGGAACCACGAATGACTGACAAGCGATCGGAAACGTGTCTCTATCCATTCGTAGAGCTAAGTGATCGTGACGAATATCCAGACGGCACGAAGTTCGAAGTGATCCACACACACGACGGGCGTGGCGCGGGCATCCGTACGCGGACGCCGTTCGAGCGCGGCGAGCGCCTGTGCAAAGTCTCCGGCCAGATCGTCGCGTCGCGCCGCCTTCATACGTTGCAGATCAACGAGAACGTGCATCTGTACGACCCGCATTTCACGGGGCTTCTGCTGCATTCGTGCGATCCCAACGTGTTCCTGAACATGGTCGACATGGAGTTGTGGGCGCTCAAGCACATCGAGCCGGGCGAACTCCTGACGATGGACTACGCGTCGACGGAGACCGTTCTGTCGCGTCAGTTCGCATGCCAATGCGGTGCGCCGAATTGTCGTGGCTGGATCGCGGGATCGAAGGAATCACCGCATCGACCGGACGGCACACTCACGGCGGTCATTGGCGACACGGCCACCATTTGCGAAGCACATTGATAGGCGAGGCATTGCTATGAAAGACTTCGACATTGCGTATGAGCACGACAGCGCGCGCGTCCCGGTCCGTGGACGCCAATATCTGGCAGGGTCCACGAGCGTGGAGGTGCCCGAGTCCATCCCGATGGCGAACGACATGGTGCTGGCGTTGCGCGCCGCTACCCACAACTGGACGCTGGACGAAGCGGCACATCGATGCCGGGCAGCAATCGACGAAGCGCTTTACGACCGCGGCGCGATCCTGTTCCGTGCGCTTCCGCTGAACGACCGGAAGGACTTCGATGCCTTCATGCGCGCATTGGGTTATGCGCCGTCGAATTATTCCGGCGGCATTGCCGTCCGTCGCCACGACGCGGGTTATGCATTGATGGCAAGCCAGGAGGATCCGCGCATCTCGATGGCACCGCACAACGAGATGGCCTATCTGCCGGGGTATCCGCGCAAGGTGTTCTTCTGCTGCGCGGCGGAAGGAACCGCAGGCGGCGAGGTGCCCATCAACGACATCCGCCTGAGTGTCGCGCATATTCCAACGGATGTGCTGGACACGTTTCGTCAGAAGGGCATTCGCTATTACCGCAGCTTGCCCCAGGCCAACGACGCGCAGCAGATCGGCTGGATGGAAACGTTCGGTGTCGAGCGACGCGAAGACGTCGAAATGATCATGCGCGACAAAGGGTATGACTTCACCTGGCGTGGCGACGGCAGGCTCAGCTACAGCTACGCGATGCCCGCGTTCGTTGCCCATCCGGATACGGGCGAAGCGCTGTGGTTCAACCAGGTGACGGAGCTGCACTGTTCGTATTGGCGTGACCATCCTCATTTCCCGTCCGACCTCGCCGACGACGAGTATCCCGCAACGACGCGCTATGGCGACGGATCGCCGATTCCGGACGCGCTGATCGTGAGGCTGCGCGCGGCGCTCTGGAAACCCGCGCGCGCCGTGAAGATGCGCAAAGGCGACGTACTGGCGCTCGACAACCAGGTGATCCAGCATGGTCGCATTGCATTCGAAGGGCCGCGTCAGCATCTCGTGAGCATCACGGCATGACGTTCGCGAACCGTGATTGGCTGAGCGCCGACTGCGCGCACGTGCTGCATCCGTGGGCCAATGTCGCCGCGCTCGGCGCGGAAGCGCCGATGATGCTGGTCGAAGCCGAAGGCGTGCGCGTCAAGGACTCGCAGGGCAACACGTATCTGGATGCGATCGGCGGCATGTGGTGCATGACGGTCGGCTACGGCCGTCATGAACTGGCCGACGCGATGCAGAAGCAGGCACTGCGGCTGCCGTACTACACGCCGTTCGGCGCGATGGCGAACGAACCTGCCGCCGAGCTTGCGGCGCGGCTCGCGGCGCTCGCGCCAGGCGACCTGAAGCGCGTGCATTTCACGACGTGCGGATCGACGGCCGTCGAGTCCGCATTGCGTTTCGCGCACTACTATTTCGGCGCGACGGGGCGGCCTGCAAAGAAGCACATCGTCTCTCGCGTCGACGCCTATCACGGCAGCACCTATCTCGCAGCATCCGTTTCGGGCAAACAGTGGGACCGGACCTGTTTTCACTACGAAGACACGTTCGTTCATCTGTTGCAATCGCCCAATGTGTTGGCCCGACCGCCGGGTATGTCCGTCGAGCGCTTCTGCGATCGGCTGGTCGACGCGTTCGAGCGGCTGATTGCCCGCGTCGGTGCAGAGAACATTGCCTGCTTCATCGCGGAGCCGATCCTCGCGTCCGGCGGCGTGATCGTGCCGCCGGACGGCTATCACCAGCGCATGCTCGAGGTATGCAGACGGCACGACGTGCTCTACATCTCGGACGAGGTGGTGACAGGCATCGGGCGGCTCGGACATTACTTCGCGTCGGAGGCGCGCTTCGGCATCGTGCCGGACATGATCGTCAGCGCGAAAGGCCTGACGTCGGGTTATCAGCCGTTGGGCGCCGTGCTGATCTCGGAGCGTCTGTTGGCCGAAATCAGCGGGCCGCGCGCCTATGGGCACGGCGTGTTCACGCACGGCTTCACCTACTCGGGACATCCTGTTGCGTGTGCGGTGGCGCTCGCCAATCTCGACCTGATGGAGCGCGAGGGCGTTTGCGCGCATGTGCGCGAGGTGGGGCCGTATTTCCAGGCTCGACTAGCGGAGTTGCGCGATTTCCCGGTGGTGCGCGACATCCGTGGCGATCACCTGATGGCCTGCATCGAATGCAGGACGCCGGACGGCAGCGGCGATCTCGACGAAGCAATTCGCATCGCGGGGCGCATCGATGCCTTCTGTCAGGCAAAGGGTCTGCTGGTCAGGCCTTACGAGAATCTTTGCATCCTGTCGCCCCCGCTGATCGTGTCGCGGGCCGACATCGATGCCATCTGCGAGATCCTGCGTGCGGCGCTGGAAACCGAATCATCCAGGGCATTCGCATGATGATGAAGCATCAGGAGCATGTTCTATGAGCGTATATGAAAGCGTGGCGGTGACGCGTGTGCAGCGGGATGACGCATTGCTGGCAGAGGTCGAGCGCGAGGTGACGGCAGCGATGCAGGAGGTCGGCGATCTGGCGTCGGCGCCCGATCCCGATGCCGAACTGCTGGATCTCGGTTTCGATTCCGTCTGCTGTCTCCAACTCGCCGCGTGTCTCGGCGACGCGTATCGGATCGAACTCTCGCCGACGGTTTTCTATGACGTGCACACTGCGCGCGGCATCGCCAGGTGGCTGCTGACCACGCATCGCGCGGCCGTCGTGCAACGGCACGGCGTGCAGACGGCAGACGCCATGGAGGATTGCGCGAGCCCCTTGCCGCCCACGTCGATGGCGGGAACCGCGAGCGCAGACGCGCGCACAGGAAACCCATCACGCGAAGCCTGCGATGCGATCGCGATCGTCGGGATGGCGGGCGTGTTGCCCGGTTCCGCCGACCTCGACGAATTCTGGGCGCACCTTGTGAATGGCGACGATCTCATCGGCGAAGTGCCTTCCGGCCGATGGGACTGGCGCAGCTTTGCGGACGCAGGCGAGGGCTGTCGTTGGGGCGGCTTCATGCCGGAGGTCGAGTGCTTCGACGCGCCGTTCTTCCATATCTCGCCGCGCGAAGCACAACAGATGGACCCGCAGCAGCGGCTTTTCCTGCAGGTTGCGTGGCGAGCACTCGAAGATGCCGCCATCGTACCGTCATCGCTAGCGGGCACCGACTCGGCAGTGTTCGTCGGTGCAGGCACCATGGATTACCGCGAGCGTCTGACGTCGCTCGACGCCCATGCGGCAACGGGCGCGTCGCATGCTGTGCTCGCAAACCGCCTGTCGTTCCTGCTGGATCTGCGCGGACCGAGCGAGCCGGTCGATACGGCTTGCTCGAGTTCGCTGGTCGCGCTGCATCGCGCCGCCCAGGCGATCCGCAACAACGAATGTTCGATGGCGATCGTCGGTGGGGTCAATGCGATGCTGACACCGAGCCTGCACGTGGCATTGACGCGCGCTGGGATGCTGAGCCCCGATGGTCGCTGCAAGACCTTCGATGCGTCGGCGAACGGCTACGTTCGGGGCGAGGGCGCTATCGCGATCGTCGTCATGCCGCTGGAGCGGGCGCGCCGCGAAGGGCGCCGGGTGCACGGCGTTCTGCTCGCGTCGGCCGTCAACCACGGCGGGCGGGCCGCATCGTTGACCGCGCCGACCGTGCGTGCGCAACGCGAACTGATCGAGACGGCATGGCGCCGCGCGGGCGTCGATCCCGCCAGCGCCGGGTATATCGAGGCACACGGCACGGGCACCGCGCTGGGCGATCCCATCGAAGTCGACGCATTGAAGCAGGCGTTTGCCACACTCGATGCAGAGCATGGCGTACCAGGCGGGAGCGCGCCTCGCTGCGGCATCGGCTCGGTCAAGACAAACATTGGTCACCTGGAGGCGGCCGCTGGGCTCGCGGGGCTCGTCAAGGTGTTGCTCGCAATGCGTCATCGGCAACTGCCGGCAGGGCTGCACTGCACGAAAGTGAACCCCTACGTGTCGCTAGAGGGCAGTCCATTCCATATCGTCGACCGTTTGACGGCATGGGAGCCGCTTCGCGGCAAGGACGGCGAGACGTTTCCGTTGCGCGCAGGCGTGAGTTCGTTTGGATTCGGCGGCGTCAATGCGCACGTCGTCGTGCAGTCGGACGAGCAGCCCGTTGCCGTACGCGAACGCGATCCCGGCGCGCGCGAACCGTCGGTGTTCGTGCTGAGCGCGCGCGACCGCGAACGCTTGCACGCGTATGCGCGCGCGTTTGTGCACGCGCTGCGCGATGCATCGTGCGATGACGCCGCCTTCTTCGACGATCTGCTGTACACGCAGCAGTTCGGGCGCGAGGCGATGCGATGCAGGCTTGCGCTCGTGTGTGCGGACGTCGGCGAACTGCGCTTGGGCCTTGACGCATGGCTGGAAGGCCGCAGCACGCCGGCTCTGTATCTCGGCGGCGACGCGTTGCCCGAGCTGCCGCGTGCGCGCGGCGCCGCACACGACGATGCACGGCGCTGGACGTTCGGCGAGCCGGTGAACTGGCCTCGCCGCGACGGGCTGCGCTTCGTTTCGCTGCCCACGTATCCGTTCGCACGCTTGCGTTACTGGTGCGACGACGCTCTGTCACCCGTCGCCCACGCCGCTGCGACGAGCAACGCCGTCGTCGCCGAAGCGGGCGATACCGCTGCGATCGTCGAGGCGATCTTCCGCCAGGTGCTTGGGTGCACGCACATCGAACGACGGATGCCGTTCGTCGAGATGGGTGCCGACTCGATTCTGACTGCGCAGATCCGCGTGTTGATCGTGCGCCGCTTCAACGTCGATCTGCCGCTGAGCAGGATGCTCGAATGCGGCAACGTCGAGCGGCTCGCGCAGCTCGTGGCCGAGACTGCGGGCGAGGGACAGCCTGGCGCAAGCGTGGGTGCGGCCGACCTCGACGCGCCTCTCGATCAACCGTTTCCGTTGCGTCCCGACGGCGCGTTGCCGCTCGCGCAGGCGCAGATCCAGTTCGTCTTCCTGGACCAGCTCAGCCCGGCCAATCCGTCGTTCAACCTGCCGGGTGCCGTGCGCGTGTGCGGCCCATTCTCGTGCGAGCGTGTGTACTCGGCGTTTGCGCGAATGCATGAAGAGCATGAAATCTTGCGTTGCGGCTATGAGGTGTCGAACGGGAAGGCATCGGCGCGGCTTCACGCGAACGTCGCGCTGCTGCACGCTTATATCGATCTGACGGAGCTGCTGCCACGCGAACAGGACGAGGCGCTGCGCACACTGGTCGCGGCTGCCGCGCGCCAGCCGTTCGATTTGCGGGAGCCGCCGCTCGCGCGGCTCACCGTGGTATCGCTCGGCGACGAAGACCATGTCGTGATGCTGTGCATGCATCACATCGTCGCCGACTTCAGCACGGTTGCGCTGCTCGTCAACGAGCTTGCGCTCGCCGGACTCGGCCGCGAGGTCCCTTCTGCGAAGGCGGCTTCGTATCTCGACTACGCGTGGTGGGAGTCCCAGCATCTGCCCGCCATCGTCGCGCGGGAGCTGATCTATTGGGAAAAGACGCTGGCAGACGTGCCTGGGCCGCTACCGCTGCCGTTCGACAGGCCGCGTGCGGCGCGTCCTTCCTGGCGCGGGTCGAGCGTGCGATTTTCGCTGCCGCGCGCGACGGCGGTACAACTCGAGCGCTTCGCGGCGCAGCACGAGTCGTCGGTGTTCGCGGTCTTGCTCGCCGCGTTCAACGTGTGGCTGTATCGGCTGTCGGGCCGCGCCGACATCGTGGTCGGTTGTCCGTACAGCAATCGCGCCGAGCCGTCGTTGCGCACCACCGTCGGCCCGCTTGCGTACGCGCTGCTGCTGCGGAACCGGGTCGAACCGGATGCGACGTTCGAGCATCTGGTTGGACAGGTGCGCCGCACCTTGTACGACGCATTCGACCATCTTTACGTGCCGTACATGCAACTGGTCGAGGCGCTGAATCCGCCGCGCATCGCTGGCTGCAACCCGCTGTTCCAGACGATGCTGAACGTCATTCCGTTGGGCGCCATGGCGGACGAGATCGAGCCATTCGAGGTCGACACCGGCTACACCGACTATGACCTCTCGATGCGCCTGCACGTGCGTCACCGCGATATACAAGGCGTCTTGCAGTACAGCGCGGATCTTTTCGATGAAGCGACAGCGCAGGCGTTGTGCGCATCGTTCGCGGGACTGCTCGGCCAGTTGCTTGACCAGCCCGCACGGATGCCCGGCGAGCTCGCGCTCGATGCCCGCCTCGACTATGGTTCGCGAGCGGTTGCCCGGCAGCGCACGCTCTGTGTCGCGTCGACCTTCACCGACCGTCTGCTTGAACCTGGACTGCAGTACTGGAGCACGCGGACGGACATCGCGCTCGACATGTCCTGGGCCGGCTACAACCAGCTGTTTCAGACCCTCTACGATCCGTCGAGCGTGTTCTTCCAGGCGGACGGCGGTTACCGTGTCATCCTGCTGCGCGCCGAAGACTGGTTACGGTTCGACGACGGCGCGGATGCCTGGCAGGTCGCATCGGAATGCTTCGAAGAACTCGCTGACGCGCTTGCCGACGCGCTGCCGCGCATCGCAGGACCCGTCATGGTGCTGGTGTTGCCGGATCGACTCGTCACCGAAGACGAGGAGCGTGTGACGCAGATGCAGGCGCGGCTCGCTACGCGGCTCGACGGCCATGCGAATGTCGAGGTGTCCGGCTGGCGCGACGTGGCGCGGGCGTGGCCTGTCGCGGATGTTTTCGATCCGCTCGCGGACGACGCCGGTCACGTTCCGTTCACGGCGCAGTATCTGTCGGCCGTCGCGACCTTCATCAGTCGCTGGATCGCGCGGCACGAGCACCGCGAACAGCAGCATGCAACGCTGTGGGCGCGCACGGCCGAGGCGATTCATGCAGACATCGAGGCAAGCCGGTCAACCTCGACACCGAACGGCGAGGCGCGCTATGCCGCGCCGCGCAATGCGCTCGAAGCGGGACTGGCGGATGCCTTCGCGGGCGTCCTCAAATGCGAGCGCGTGGGCATCGACGATAACTTCTTCGACCGCGGCGGCCATTCGCTGTCGGCCATCCAGCTGCTGCAGCGTATCAACACGGTGTGCGGAAAGACCGCCACCGTCGCCGACATCTTCATGGCGCCGACCGTCCGGCGTCTTGCCGAGCGCATCGAGGCCGAGACGGGAGACATCGTCTGCGTGGACCTCGAACGCGAGGCCATGCTGCCTGCCGACATTGCACCGCGCCTCCAGCCTGCCGCGCAATCGCATCCGGCTCCCAACGGCATCGTGCTGACAGGCGCAACAGGGTTCGTCGGCCGCTTCCTGCTGCGCGAACTGCTCGACCGCACGTCGGCGACGATCTATTGCATCGGGCGGGGAACGGACACCTCGCAACTGGGCTCGCGTATCCGCGAAGCGATGCAGGGCTGGCATCTCTGGCTCGAAGGCGATGACGCGCGCGTCGTGCCCATTCTCGGCGATCTCGGTCTGCCGCGAGCCGGATTGAGCGACAGCGACTATGCGCTGCTTGGCACGCACACATCGGCGATCTATCACAACGCGACGAGCATGAACCATCTGGAACCGTTCGAGCGCGCACGCGCCGCGAATGTGGACGGCGTCGTCGAACTGCTGCGCCTCGCCGTCGACGGCTGCGCGAAGACCTTCAACTATGTGTCGACGCTCGGCGTGTTCAGTGCGCACGGGCGAACGGGCGTCACGACGTTCGACGAACGTTCGCCGATCGCCGCCGAGCAGCATCCCGCGGCGAACGGCTACACGGCCAGCAAGTGGGTCGGCGAACAGCTCGTGCATAAGGCGAACGAACGCGGCGTTCCCTGCAACGTGTTCCGGCTCGGGCTCGTCACTGCCGATTCGCATCAGGGACGCTACGACGGCTTGCAGTCGTTCCACCGGCTGCTGAAAAGCTGCGCGCTGATGGGCGCCGCGTTCAGCGGCTATCGCTATGACCTCGTCATGACGCCCGTCGACTACGTGGCGCGCGCCATGGTGTGGCTGGGCGAACGACATCGCGAAGGCGGCGGCGTGTTCCATCTTTCGTCGATGGACGTGACGCCGATGGAAGCCGTTTTCGAACGCTATAACCGTGTCGCCGAGCCGGCACTGGAGATCGTGTCGTACGCGCAGTGGCTTGCGAAGGTGAGGGCGCTGTATGAGCGCGGCGTCGTGCTGCCCGTCATGCCGCTCGTGTACGGCGTGCTCGACAAGGACGACGACGCGCTGCGGCGGCTCGCTGAAGCGCGTGCGCACACGACGCTGGTCTACGACTGCAGCCGCACGCAAGCGGAGCTGTCGACAGCGGGCATCGACATGATCCCGTTCGATGACGCGCTGATGCGAGTGTATCTGGGCGGCATGCTCGCGCTGGATGACGAACTGCGTTCGTCGGGAACGGTGCGCATGCAACCCGCCGAGAACAACGAAGCGGTTACGGCATGAAGCCGTCCGCACTAACCGGGAATTTTGATGAGCGTGAAAATCTACCATGACGATTCAGCTTCGCTTGCCTGTCTTGCGGATGCGTGCGTGGCCGTCATCGGCTATGGCATACAGGGACGGGCATTCGCGGCCAATCTGCGCGACAGCGATGTCGCGGTGATCGTCGGCAATATCGACGACGACTATCGGCAGCAGGCCGTCGCGGACGGTCACGCGGTCTACGACATCGCACAGGCCGTGACGCGTGCCGATGTGGTGTTGCTGTTGATACCCGACGAAGCCCATCGCGAGGTGTTCGACAACGACATCCGGCCGCACTATCGGCCGGGATCGACGCTGGTCGTCGCGCATGGCTTCTCGGCTGCGCACGGGCATGTTCGTGACCTGCCGGACCTCGATCTGGCGATGCTCGCGCCGCGCATGTACGGCGAGCCGATTCGCCGCAGCTATCTGGCCGGGCAGGGCGCGCCCGCTTACCTCGACATCATCGCGGATCACTCCGGCCTTGCCGCGCAGCGCGTCCTTGCCGTCGCGCGCGCGGTCGGCTTCACGAGAGCAGGCGTCATGCCGCTCGGCTATCGCGAAGAGATGCAGCTCGACCTGTTTCAGGAGCAGTTCCTCGCGCCGATGCTCGTCGATCTGATCGAAACGGCCTTCGATGCACTGGTTTCACATGGCTTCGACCGGCGTGCTGCGCTGCTCGAACTGTATGCCTCCGGCGAGATGGGAAAGATGCTGGTCGACGGCGCGGCGTGGGGACTCGATGAAGTGGTCGAGACACAAGGGTCGCCCACCTGCCAGGTGGGTTATCACCTGTACCGGAACAGGTCGCTGCCCGTCGCCCGACTGCGCGCGCAGGCCGACGACATTCTCGGCAGCATCCGCGACGGCCGCTTCGCGGCGCATCTGAGCGATGAAGCGCAGGCGGGTTATCCGTCGCTGGAGCCGGCCCGCGCGGCGCTGCGTTGCCGTCCGATGAGCGAGACGCAGCGTGAAGTCAGAAGCCTGTTCCGCTTTCCCGCCGACCAGCAGCAGACCGACGAGTCGCAGCTTTATCGCGAACGGCATGCGCAATCCGTCTTCCCGTTTTCTCTTCCGTTTCCAACATGACCGGGCAATGTAATCGAGGCAGCGACCTCGCGCCATACGACATGCACGCATTCGATCTCGTCGTCGGTGCGACTTTTACGGCAAGTGCGCTTGCAGCGCCGCTCGCTGAAACCGGGGATCTCACGAGGACTGCGCGTTCGACGGGATTCGTCGCGGCGCGCGACCTGCTGCCGTTCCTGATGAACGGACGGCTAGCGGGTGCGGCAAGCCTGCTCGTCATGCTGCGGCCGTCCGATCTGATCGGCGCGAATCAGCTGGATCAGCCCGATGCCGTCAGTCAACTGACAGAGAACATGCAGGTGTACGTCGATGCGCTCGCGCGTCTTCAGGTTCGCACCGGCGCGCGCTGCTGCCTGCTGGTCGTGCCGGCGCCTCACGCACCGGACAACCCGGCTGCGCTGTCATACAGGCGAGCATGTGACGCGCTTGCCGTGCCGGCGAGCGTCCGCTCGATCGACTGGCAGGCGTTCGCCGGAAAGGCGGGCACAGTGCGGATCTTCGATCCCATCGCGGACAAGCTCGGCCAGGTACCGTTCACGACGCAATGTCTGCAGGCGCTGGCGCGCCATATCACCGCCGAGCTGTGCTGTGCACCGGACGGGCAGGTGGCCACCGCGGCAAGCGCGGCTCCGGCGCAGGCTCCGGCACCTTGTGCGGCCCCAGCCGCCGCGCCGGATACAGCCGCGTTCGCCCGCTTTCTCGGCAGGCTCAGACTGCGTGTCGTCTGCAGGCCGATGACGACGGAAGACAGCGGATTCGCCGCGCGGCTCGCGCACACGGCCGCGACCTTCCACGCAAGCGCAAACAAGCTGACCGAAGCCGACTTCGGTGCGTTGATGACGGATGCCGACATCGGCGTGCTCGCAATCGAGGTAAGCGACCGCTTTGGCAGTTACGGTCCTTCCGGCTTCGTCGTGATGCGCAGAGGCGCGGCGCCGCTCGTGGAAGAGTTCGTCGTGAGCTGCGTCGTGCTCGGCAAACAGGTCGAGCACGTGGTGCTGCTCGCGCTGGCGCGTGCCGTGAGAAACGCGGGTGCGAGTGCGCTGAGGCTGCGGTGCGTCTCACAGGATGGCAGTCAGGTGGCGCAGTGGCTGCACGATCTGGAGGCCGCTTGCCCCGACGGCGCGGTTCGGGAGTCGGCAAACGAACTGCGGTTCGAGCCGGCCGCGCTGGCCGACGCGATCCTCGCATCCGCGCCTGGCCGCGAAGCGCTGGAGCAGATTCCAATCGCGCTGCCGCCGGGATTCTTCGGAGGGCGGGCATGACGGCTTGCCCGATGGGCGACGTCTGGATGGCCGAACTCGCAGACGCAGGTTGGGACGCGTTCGACGACACGCTCGCGCCGGCGGAGACGCAGCGTTATCGACGCATGCACGACCCGCAGCGTCGCGCGTGGCATCTGCGGGCAAGGATCGCGGCGCGCATGGTGCTCGCACGCTATCTGCACGTCGACCCGCATTCGCTGCGGATCGTCACGGGATTCGCAGGGAAGCCTCGTCTCGCGGACGATCCCCTCCAGTTCAACGTTTCGCATTCGGATGCGCGTGCGTTGATTGCCGTGTCGCGCGGGCCCGTCGGTGTCGATCTGGAGCATATCGACGCGCGTGTGAACGTCGATGCGCTGCTCGATCACGTCTGTCACGAGACCGAGCGCAACGCATTCACGCAGCTGACCGGGCAAGCGCGCGTTGCGCGGTTCTTCGCGCTGTGGGTGGCGAAGGAGGCCTATTGCAAGGCGCTCGGCGAGGGACTGCGCAAGCCGATGACCGCGTTCTCGCTGGCGGAGATGGACTGTGCGACGCCCATTCGCGTGTTCGATCCGGCACACACAGACGCGCCGTACTGGATACAGCGAGTCGTGATGCCGACGGGCTGGACTGCCGCGTTGTGTTCGCAGTCTCTCCACGCCGGTTCACGACGCACCACGCCGCGAAGCGTCGCGCCCGCCGATTTCATACAGCGAGGCATCACATGCAGGGACTGATGCTGATCGTTGGATGGATGGTGTGCGGCGCATGGCTGGCAAGCAAAGGCTGGTTGGGCCCGACCCGCTGTGCGGGACTGAATCGACTCACGATCGGCGCTTGCTTGTCGGCTCTCGTGCTGCAGCAGATGCACCGGCTGCCGTTCGATGCCCGCATCGTGCCCGCGCTCACGATGCCGTTCGTGGCGTTCGCGGCGGGCACGCTGGCCGTGCTGATCGCGGCGCGCATAGCGCGGTTGTCGCGCGCCACAGCCGGTTGCCTGATCCTGACGGTTGGCGTGGGCAACACGTCGATCGTCGGGCTGCCGCTGATCCGCGCGTACCTCGGGCCGCGTGCAACGGGGCTCGCGCTCGTCGCGGATCAGGGCAACTTCGTCGTGTTGTGTACGGTCGCGACGCTGGCCGCCGCGCTGTGCTCCGGTACGCGCACGAGCCCTGCGGACATGCTGCGGCGAATGGTGTCTTACCGCCCGTTGCAGGCATTGGCGGTGGGCGTGGCGCTGCGGCCGTGGACATTTCCCGGCTGGCTCGACGCTGCGCTCGGCGCACTGGCGGCGATGCTGACGCCGCTCGGGCTCGTTTCGACGGGCGCGATGCTGGTCCTTCAGCGCAGCAGCGGCAGGCTCGGCCTGTTCGCATTCGGCGCGGGGCTCAAGCTCGTGTTCGTGCCGGGCGTCGTCCTCGGATGCTGGCTGCTGTTCACGCAGACGCGCGACCTGTCCGTCGCGATTTCGGTGATGCAGGCGGGCATGCCGCCGATGATCGTCGCCGGACTTCTCGCCGCCGAACGGAAACTGGACCCGTCGCTTGCGACCCGGCTGATCGGGCTCGGCATTCCGTTGTCGCTCGCGACGACCTTCTTATGGAGTCGATCTCTCAAAGGAATGGCTATATGGTGACTCAGGTCGAATCGCACTGGTGGGCGCGCGATCATCTCGGCTATCGCGACGGGCGTCTTGCATTTTGCGGGCGCGACGTCGCGCAGACGGCGGCGACCTTCGCCGAGCCGCTGTTCATGTACGACGCGCAGCGTCCCATCGAAAAACTGCGCAGCATCGAACGCGCGTTGAACCGGCATGCGGTACGTCATCGTCTCTTTTACGCGATGAAGGCCAACCGCTTCGCGCCGCTGCTTTGCGCGTTACGCGCGGATGGCCGATACGGTGTGGACGCGTGCTCGCCGGAAGAACTGCGCGAAGCGCTCGCATGCGGCTTTGCGCCGTCGCAGATTTCATACACATCGCACGGCATGGCGCCGGACGAGGCCGCGCTGCTGGCCGCCTTGCCCGAGGTGCTTGTCAACTGCGACACGCTGGCGGCCGTCCGGATGATGGGCGCTTACGGCACCCGGCGCGAAATCGGTTTGCGTATCAACCCGGGGCTCGGTATCGGCTATGGCAACAACGAGCGTCTTCTCTACGCGGGCCGCACGACCAAATTCGGCATCTATCGCGAGCAGTTCGACGAAGCGATTGCGCTGGCACGCGAATCCGGGCTGGCCGTGACGCGGCTGCATTGTCACGCGGGTTGCGGCTATCTGGATGCGCAATTGCGCGCCTTCGAAGCAGTGCTCGACGCTGTCTGCGATTTTGCGGACGCGTTGCCCGGCATCCGCGAAATCAACCTGGGCGGCGGGTTGGGCGTGCCTCACCGGGCCGCCGACAAGCCGCTCGATCTGGACGCGTGGGCTGCCGTCATCGCACTGCGGACGAGGCGGCTCGGCGTCACGATTGCCGTCGAACCGGGCGACTTCGTCGTCAAGGACGCAGGTCTGCTGGTGCTGCAGGTCAACTACATCGAGAAGAAGCGCGACGTCGTGTTTGCAGGATTGAGCGGCGGCTTCAACCTGGCGGTCGAACCGGCTTTCTACGACCTGCCGTGCGAAGCGGCGCCATGCGTGCTGCGCGACGGCGAGCCTTCACGGGTGACGCTGGCCGGCAACATCAATGAGGCGCTCGACCTGTGGGCATCCGATGTGATGTTGCCGCCGCTGACAACGGGCGATTACGTCGCTTTGCTCAACGCCGGCGGATACGCAGCGTCGATGAGTTCGAATCACTGTATGCGGGGGCGCTTCCGCGAAATGCTGTTGTGCTGAAGCGGCTGCCTGTATCGATCCATCAAGTATCAAGAGGTATTGCATGACATACGTGACATCCGACACCCTGACCGGCCGACTGTTGACCATCGGCCGACGAATCGTGCCCGGCGGGCAGTTCGATCGCTCCTCCAGCATGATGAGCCTGCCTGCGTGGACGTCGCTGGTTCATATTCAACTGCTCGGCGAAATAGCGCATGAGTTCGGCATCGACGTCGAGCTGGACGAAGCCTATCGTCTCGATACGTTCGAGCGGCTACATGCGTGGGTCGAGTCGCGAACGCCCGCGCCGGATAGCGAGTGCCCGTGGACATCCAGCTACGGCAACATCGGCTCGCTCTTTACGGCGCGCGCGACGGAATCGACATCGCGGCCCTTCCTGATTTTTCCCAAGGAAGAACTGGAATACGACTACGCGACCTGCCATCGGCTCGCGAGCGCGGCAGCGGACCGGCTCGAGAGCGCCGGTCTCGAGCGCGGCGACCGGCTGGCGCTCGTCTTGTCGAACAGTCCTGCGTTTTTGATCTACTACTTCGCCGCGCATCTGCTCGGTGTCGTCGTCGTGCCCATCAATCCCGCGCTTCGCGCGCAAGAGGTTGCGTATATCGTCGGCAATAGCGGCAGCCGGTTGACGTTGTTCGACCCCGCGCTCGCCGATCTGCGCGGGCAGGTTCGAGAGTGCGGACTGGATGTCGGGCTCGAACTCGCCGACGCGCATTCGGGCTTCGGCCTAGACGCGCTGAATATCGACAATGCGCGAACGCGCGACGCATGTACCGAGATTCGACCGGACGACGTCGCCGCGATTCTCTATACGTCGGGCACGACAGGGCTGCCGAAGGGCGTCGAGCTGACGCATCGAAACTTCCTGTGCGATTCGAAGGCGCTGGTCGACTGGTTCCAGTTCGAACCGCAGACGCGCACGCTTTGTGTGTTGCCGATGTTCCATAACAACGGACAGGTCATCACGTTGCTGTCTCCGCTGTGGGTGGGCGGGAGCACGGTGATCGTCGAGCCGCGATCTGCGTTGATGTCGTTCTGGAAGCTGATTGCACGCTACCGGGTCGAGTGGACGAGCGTGATGCCTGCCTTCCTCACAGCCTTCCTGGAGCACCGGATGCCGCGTTCCGATACGACGCTCAAAGGCATCGTCTGCGGCGGCCAGGTGCTGCTGCCCGAGATGCGCGAGCAGTTCGAAACGGTCTATCGCGTGGCCGTATTCGAGGGCTATGGCCTCACCGAAACGACGTCCTTCGCGACGATGAACGGTTTTCCCGCGGCGCGTCGTGTCGCGGGATCGATCGGTGCGGCGCTGCCGGGCAACCAGGTGTCGATCGTCGACGAATACGGCACGCAAGTCATGCATGGCGAAGTCGGCCAGATCCTGATCCGGGGCGCCAACGTTGCACCGCGTTACTTCCATCTGCCCGAACTGAGTGCCGAGCGCTTTCGCGACGGCTGGCTCCATACGGGTGACTACGGGTATCGGGATACCGACGGCAACTTCTTCTTTTCGACGCGCCTCGACGATCTGATCATCAAGGGCGGCGAGAACATCTATCCCGCCGAGATCGAGAATGTGCTGCATGGCTGCCCCGATGTCGTCGAGTGCGCGGCAGTCGGCGTTCCCGATCACGTGCTCGGACAGGACATCTGTGTCTACGTCCGACGGCGCGACGACTCGGCGCTCGACGCGGACGGCGTGAGGACCTACCTGTCGACGCGCATTGCCCCCTTCAAGCAGCCCCGCCATGTGGCATTCGTGGGGCGCGACTGCGCGCTCGCCGAATTGCCGAAGGGACCGACGCGGAAGATTCTTCGCCGTACCCTGCGCGATCATTTCGCCGCGCACGGTGTCGGGACGGGACAGGTAACGAACCCATGAAATCACTCGTGCTGGCCGCACACATCGTGTGTGCATCAGCCTGGCTCGGTTGCGTTCTGACGGAAGCGGTGTTCGAGCATTCAATCGGACCCGAATGGGTCAACCGCCGCTTCGTCGCGAGATTGCACTGGTTGACGGACTGCTGGGTCGAGGTGCCGTTGATCGCCGGCGTACTGATCACAGGCTTCGTGCTGTCGGCGACGAGCCAGTTCACGCCGGCGCTCGCCGTCAAGATCGCCTTCGGGCTGTCAGCCATCGTGTTGAACGCGGTTTGCGTGGTGCTCGTCAAGCGGCGTCTCGCGCATGCGGACGCAGGCGAGGCCGAGGGTTATGAGCGCGTGGATCGCTGGCAGCACCGGATCGGCGCAGGCGTGCTCGCCGGCATCGTCGGCGCGTTGGCGACCGGCGGTCTCCGTTTCGCCGCTGTCGTCGCCTAGTTGCTGTTCCGTGTGGCGCTTTCACTCAAGGACATGTCGCCGGATGTAACCGGCAGAAGGAGGGAATCGATGACGGTATGGATGTTTCCCGGCCAGGGAACGCAAGCAGTCGGTATGGGCAAGGGCTTGTTTTTGCGGTATCCGCTGCTGATCGAAGAAGCGGACGACGTGCTCGGCTATTCGTGCAAGGCGCTGTGTCTCGACGATCCGGACGGCAAGCTGCATCGTACGCGCTATGCGCAGCCCGCCATTTATGTGTGCAACGCGCTGCATCTCGCCGAACGGCGCGAGAACGGCGAAGCGCCGCGCTGGTGTGCGGGGCATAGTCTCGGCGAATACAGCGCCCTTTATGCAGCCGGTGCGTTCGGATTTGCGGACGGCTTGCGGCTCGTGCAGCGCCGGGGCGAACTGTTCGAAGATTGCGGGGGAGGGACGGGGATGGCCGCCGTCGTCGGTCTGACCCAGGCGCGCATTCGCGCGGTGCTACGCGATCAAGGCATCGACGGGTTGCACTTCGCCAACCTCAATACGCCGCTGCAATCCGTCATCGCGGGGCCGCTCGATGCGCTCGACGCAGCACGCGTGCCGCTCGAAGCCGCGGGTTGCGCGCTGTTCCGGCGGCTCGCGGTTAGCGGTGCATTTCATTCGCCGCACGTCGCGTCCACGAAGCAGGCGTTCGCCCAGGCGCTGGATCGCGTCGCCTTCGAGCCGCTTGCGGTGCCCGTCGTCTCGAACGTGACGGCGCGTCCGGTCGAGGCGGGCAGGCTCGCCGACTACCTGTGCGAGCAGATCGATCATCCCGTGCGTTGGGCCGAGACGCTGCGCTATCTGCAACGGCAGGGCGCCACGCGCTTCGAGGAAGTGGGGTACGGCAATGTACTGAGCGGTCTCTATCGGGCGCTGCAACGCGAATCGGTTGAGGCGTGTGAACGTATCAATGGATGAGTACACGAGCATGACGAATACCTTGTTGAAGGAACTGTTCCCCGTCACCCGGACGATCGATGCAAGCCCTCCGCTCGCAGAGGCCACCACGATGGCCGGCGTGTTGCGATGGCGCGCCGTTCATCGTCCGGATGATCCTGCTTTTCATTACCTGGGCTTCGGTCGCGAAGAGAATCTTGCGCTCGACTACCGGTCGTTTGACAGGCGCGCCAGCGCGGTGGCCGTGCTGCTTCGCGCTCATGGGGTAAAGACGGGCGATCGCGCACTGTTGCTCTATCCGTCGCCACGAGACTTTCTGCCCGCGTTCTTCGGCTGCCTCTACGCGGGTTGCGTCGCGGTCCCCGCGCCGATGCCCGAAGATGCGAAAGAACAACGCAGGCTTGCCGGCATGATCGAGAACGCGTCGCCGAAGCTCGTGCTGTGCCGTGCCGCCGATATGGACCTGCTGCGCGGACATCTCTGTGCTTCGACGGAGGACGGCTTGCCGCTCGTGCCTACCGACGTATCCATCGACGTGCCAGAACACACGCAACCGACGGACCGCGACATCGACGCCATCCCCGCCGACACCCTCGCGTTCCTGCAATACACGTCCGGCTCGACGGCAGCTCCCAAGGGTGCGATGGTGACGCACCGGAACATCATGCACAACGAGGAGGCCATCCGGCGCAACACGGGCGTATCGGAAGGCCGTTGCCTGATCCTGACCTGGCTGCCTTACTTTCATGACATGGGCCTGATCGGCTGTCTGTTGCTGGCGATCTATTCGGGCCGCCCGGCGATTCTCATGTCGACGACCAGCTTTCTTCAACAGCCGATGCGATGGCTGCGCCTCATGAGCGACTGCGGGGTCACGCATTCGTGCGCACCGAACTTCGCCTACGACCTGTGCGTTCGGCGCGGCAAGCGGCCGGGCATGGATCCGCTGGATCTGTCGGCGTGGCGCGTTGCTTTCTCGGGCGCGGAGCCCGTGCGTTACGACACGCTGATGCGTTTCGCCGAACAGTTCGCTGACGCAGGCTTTTCGCGCGATGCGTTCATGCCCGGCTACGGGCTGGCGGAGAACACGTTGTTCGTGACATCGAAGCGCGAAGGCACGCCGCTCGTCACGCAGACCGCCGACTACGCCGGGCTGACGCAGAACCGTTTCGTTCCCGCCGAGCCGGGGCATCGTTCCGTGATCCTCGTTTCATGCGGCAGGACAGCGGGCGGGATGCAAAGCGTGATGATCTGCGATCCGCAGGATGGCAACGTATTACCTGCGGGGCACGTCGGAGAGATTTGTGTTCAGGGCGAGAGTTCCGTGCAAGGCTATTTCGGAGCGAACGGCGAGGATGCTGCGCAACTGCGAGCTTACGTTGACCGCTTCGGTGGCAACGGTGTGCTGCGTACGGGCGACCTCGGCTTCGTCGATGCGGCAAGCGAACTCTATATCACGGGTAGAGTGAAGGATCTGCTGATATGCAACGGCGGCAATCACTATCCGCAAGACGTCGAATTCGAAATCGAGCAGGCGAGCACGCGCGTGCGCCAGGGACGAACAGCGGCATTCGCGGTCAACGTCGCGGGGCAGCCGCATATCTGCGCCGTGTGCGAAGTCGACGATCCGGATGGGCAGCAGGAGGCATTACGGGAACAGGCCGAACAGATCGTCGAAGCCGTGCGGAAAAATTGCAGTGTGCTTTTGTCGGCGCTCGTGCTGGTCCGTAAAGGTACGATCTCGCGCACCACGAGCGGAAAAATCCAGCGCGCCGATTGCCGCGAACGATACCTGCGCGGCGCATTGCCCGTGGTGTACGAACGTGTTACGCCGGGGTGGGAGGAGGCGTCGTTGAAATTGCGTGGACAGGCAGTCGATGCGGCGGACGAAGGGGCGCTCGTTGTTTGATGGTGGTTCGCAGGCGGCGTGGTCGAGGTGACGTTGTGGTGTGCTCGTGTGGGGGCTTGCACGCGAGCGCCGGGCGAAAGTCGGCGTAGCGCTCGCGGATGATGGCAATCACACGCGCCCGCAAACTCATGGAAAACTGCCGGTTGCCCGGCTTGCCGCGTCTGCCGGACACCAGACCGGCAGCCCCTGAAACCTCGAAGCGACGCTTCAGGCGCGACACCTGACGCTCGCTCAGTCCCAGCTGTTCAGCCGCACGCACGCCGCTGAGCCGTCCTTCAACGACCGATTCGATAACCTTGACGCGGCGTAGCTCGTTCATGCTGATCGTCACCAGTCCTGGTTCGTTCATGGCAGGCTCCGCCGGATTGCGCGTCGACAGGATGCGCCTCAGGCAGAGGCATGAACCGGACATTTCTAACTGGCCCAAACCGGACATTTCTATTTGGGACCTACAACCAAAAGGTTGATAATTTATGTTATGTCAAATTGAATCCGTAATCCAATCCAACCCTCCACCCAATCTGTCCCGAACCCGGCACATAGTGCGTAGCTTCCAGCGCCATCTCACGCAGTGAAACCGCGCCCCTCAAGAAATGGCACCACCCTTGCATCCATTGACCCTCCGGCACAGCGCCCAACCATAGGAGGTTCATGATGAGTATCGATTTGACGTTCCGCGCCGGTGAAGCGACCGTGTTCGCCGCGCCGGGCCAGGTGACCGACGCCATGCCCGAAATCCTGATCGGCCGTGTCGACGGACCCGTCGGTCACGCGTTCGCGAACATGATGGCGCAGAGCAAAGGACACACGGCCATGTTCGCGATCCGCGCGTGCAATCAGCTGGTTCGGCCCGCCACGATGATGGTGCCCAAGGTGACGCTCCGGGACATGACGACGATCGAACTGTTCGGCGGCGTCGTGCAATCGGCCACGGCGGATGCGATCGTCGATTGCCTGATCGAGGGCATCTTGCCGAAAGACCAGGCGAACGAACTTTGCATCGTCAGTCTGGTGTGGATCGATCCGCGCTGCGCAACGGAGACGAACCTCGACAAGAAGGACATGTACCGCACGAATTACGAAGCGACCAAACTCGCGATCCAGCGTGCGATGAACAACGAGCCGAGCGTGGAGACGCTCATCGCCAACCGCCACACCATCAAGCACGACATGGACGACTGGAGCTAGCCCGCGTCCGTTCGTCGAAACGGCAGCAGGCCGCGCAAGCGGCCGCTCGCTGTCTGCCTCGGAGCGTGCATTTTCGACAATTTGCCCACGCCCCGAAAGCATCACAACACGGCGTTCAGCACCATAAGCTCATGTCGTTCCGATGTGAGCGAACCGCCACGTTCCCTATGCAGTAGGCGAATGTCATCCCCTCGGACGACAGATACCCCCTGTTCGCGGTACTCTCCTATCCGGCACTTTTTCCGCTCCAACTTTCCGCTGTAACGTATCCGCAATGGTTTCAACAGGACCCGGTCCGATGCCCAACGACATTCCAGAACCCCAAGCCGTCTATTCACCGATTACACGGAGCGCGATCTTCATCGTCGCGACGCTCGTCGACGGCGATGCGCATACCGAGACGGTGCGAGCATGGTGCGCGGACGTCGCCGCGCTCGTGCGCTCGGTCGGCAAGCGCGTGCCGTCCGGCAACCTGTCATGCGTGGTCGGCTTCGCCTCCGACGCATGGGACAGGCTGTTCGGCGCGCCCCGCCCTGCACTGCTTCACCCGTTTCGCGAGTTCGGTCCGAGCGAGCGCCACGCGCCTGCCACACCGGGCGACATCCTGCTGCATATCCGCGCGGACCAGATGGATCTTTGTTTCGAACTCGCGACGCAACTGGTGGGCCGGCTCGGCGAAGCCGTGACGGTCGTCGACGAAGTGCACGGCTTCCGCTATTTCGATCAGCGCAGCATGGTCGGTTTCGTCGACGGCACGGAGAACCCGACGGGCCGCGAGGCCGTCGACTTCACGATGATCGGTGACGAAGACCCCGACTTCGCCGCGGGCAGCTACGTGCTCGTGCAGAAGTACATCCACGACATGAAAGGCTGGAACGCGCTCTCCGTCGAAACGCAGGAACGCATCATCGGCCGCACGAAACTGTCGGACATCGAACTCGACGACGCCGTCAAGCTGACGTCATCGCACAGTTCGCTGACGACGCTCGTCGAGAACGGCCAGGAAGTGAAGATCCTGCGCGACAACATGCCGTTCGGCCGCCCCGGCTCGGGCGAGTTCGGCACGTACTTCATCGGCTACGCGCGCTCGCCCGATCCCATCGAAACGATGCTGGAGAACATGTTCGTCGGGCGCCCGCCCGGCAACTACGACCGGCTACTCGACTTCAGCCGCGCGGCGACGGGCGGACTCTTTTTCGTACCGTCCGCGCCGTTGCTGGAAGCGCTCGCGGACCGCGAGCCGCAGCCTGAAAGCGCGAGCGCGGCTGCGCCTTCCGACACCCACACATCCACCGAGCCAGGCCCTGACGGCTCGCTGAATATCGGCTCTTTGAAAGGAACTGCCCAATATGAATAACCTGCATCGCGAACTCGCACCCATTTCCAGCGAAGCCTGGTCGCAAATCGAAGAGGAAGTGGCGCGCACGTTCAAGCGTTCCGTCGCCGGCCGCCGTGTGGTCGACGTCAAAGGTCCGGGCGGCGTCGATCTGTCCGGCGTCGGCACGGGACATCAGTCGACCATCGCCGCGCCGCATCACGGCGTGAGCGCGAAGCTATCCGAGGTGAAGGCGCTCGTGCAGTTGACGGTGCCGTTCGAACTGTCGCGCGATGCGATCGACGCCGTCGAACGCGGCGCCAACGATTCGGACTGGCAGCCCGCAAAAGACGCCGCGAAGGAACTCGCCTATGCGGAAGACCGCGCGATCTTCGACGGCTACAAGGCTGCGGGAATCGTCGGCATACGCGAGGGCTCGTCGAATACGTCGCTCCCGCTGCCCGCCGATGTCGCCGACTATCCGAACGCCATCGGCGGCGCGCTTCAGCAGTTGCGGCTGGCGGGCGTCGATGGCCCCTACTCCGTGCTGCTCGGCGCCGATGCGTACACGGCGCTCGGCGAAGCAAGCGACCAGGGCTATCCGGTCATCGAGCACATCAAGCGGATCGTGAATGGAGAGATCATCTGGGCGCCGGCGCTCGAAGGCGGCAGTGTGCTGTCGATGCGTGGCGGCGACTTCGAACTGCATCTCGGCCAGGACGTGTCGATCGGCTACCAGAGTCACACCGATTCGACCGTGCGCCTCTATCTGCGTGAGACGCTGACCTTCCTGATGCTGACGGGCGAAGCGTCGGTATCGGTGGTGCCGGGGGAATAAGCGCAGGTCACGCGATCGGCGCGCAACGCGCTGATCGCCAGCGTCATGCGAAGCGCGGCACGCGGCAGCCGCAGCATCACTCCCGAAACCGCGCCCCCTCCCAATCCGCCGCGCGCGCCATCGCAACGAATGCGCTCAGATAATCGATCGAGTCGTCGGCCTCGCGCATGCCGAGAAAGATCTGCTTCGCAATGCCCTTCTTGCCGAGCTTCAGCGGCGTGAGCGGCATCCACCCCGCGTACTCTTCCACGAGCCAGCGCGGCAGCGCGGCGACGCCCCGGCCGCTCGCGACCATCTGCAGCATGATGTCCGTCGTCTCGATCACCTTGTGCCGGCGCGGCACGACGTTCGCCGGCGTGAGGAACTGCGTGTAGATGTCGAGCCGGTCGGTTTCGACGGGATACGTGATCAGCACTTCCGCCGACAGATGCTCCGGCGTCACATAAGGTTCGTTCGCGAGCGCATGCGCGTCGCCCACGACCAGCACCTGCTCGTAGTCGAACACCGGATGAAACCGCAGGCCAGGCTTGTTCAGCGGATCGGGCGTGACGAGCACGTCGATGTCGTAGCCGAACAGCGCGCCGATGCCGCCGAACTGAAAACGCTGCTTCACGTCGACATCGACATCGGGCCAGCGCGCGAGATATGGCGACACCACCTTCAACAGCCACTGGTAGCACGGGTGACATTCCATGCCGATGCGCAACGTGCCCCGCTCGCCCTGCGCGTACTGCTTGATGCGCTCTTCCGCGTGCTCGAACTGCGGCAGCAACCGGTTCGCAAGGCCGAGCAGATACTGGCCCGCCTGCGTGAGACGCATCGAGCGCCCTTCGCGCGTCCATACGGGCGTGCCGAGTTGCTGCTCGAGCTTCTTCACCGTGTGGCTCAGCGCGGATTGCGTGAGATTGAGCTTGTCGGCGGCGCCCGTCAGCGAGCCCTGCCGCTCCACCTCCCTGATCAACATCAGATGACTGCGCTCCAGCATCGCCACTCCATGAGCAGAATTAATCCATGTATGAAATAAATCCATTTTTATTCATACATTGGAAATTCTATCATCGCTTCCAGTTTCTCTTTCTGGACGGGGTACAACGACATGGTCACGACACACAACCTGGGCTTCCCGCGCATCGGCGCACAACGCGAACTGAAATTCGCACTCGAAAAATACTGGAAAAACGAGTCGTCGCTCGACGAGTTGAAAGCGGTCGGTGCGCATCTGCGCGCGCGTCACTGGCGTGATCAGGCGCGTCTCGACTTCGCGCCCGTCGGCGACTTTGCGTTTTACGATCACGTGCTCGACATGAGCTTCACGCTCGGCAATCTGCCTGAACGGGTGCGCGGCTTTCACGGCGATGCGCTCGACAACGCGTTCCGCGTCGCGCGCGGCCGCTCGGCGCATGGCGCAGAAGAGCACGACGCGTGCTGCGGCGGCGTGGCTGCGGGTGAAATGACCAAGTGGTTCGACACGAACTATCACTACATCGTCCCCGAGTTCGACGCGAACACGCAGTTTTCACTCGATCCTTCGCGCCTGCTCGAACAGATCAAGGAAGCGCGCACACTCGGCGTAAAGGCCAAGCCCGTGATCATCGGGCCCGTCACGTATCTGTGGCTCGGCAAGACGAAGGACAACTCCGACAAGCTCGCGCTCCTGCCGCGCCTGTTGCCCGTCTATGCGGCGTTGCTCGACTACTTCACGGCGCAGGGCATCGACTGGGTGCAGATCGACGAACCGGTGCTCGTGACGGAACTCGACGCGAGGTGGCGCAACGCCTTCGCCACCGCTTACGACGCGCTCTCGGCACGCCGCGTACGTGTGCTCCTCGCCACCTACTTCGGGCCATTGAAGGACAACCTCGAACTCGCGTGCACGCTGCCCGTAGACGGCCTGCATATCGACGCCATCAACGCGCGCGATGAAGTCGCGCAAGTTGCTGCGCAACTTCCGGAGGCAGTGGTGCTGTCCGTCGGCGTGATCAACGGACGCAACGTCTGGAAAACCGATCTGAACGCCGCGCTCGCATGGCTCGAACCGCTGCACGCGACGCTTGGCGAACGGCTATGGATTGCCCCGTCGTGCTCGCTGCTGCACTCGCCCGTCGATCTGAACAGCGAACAGAAGCTCGACGCCGAGATCCGCTCATGGCTCGCGTTCGCGCTGCAAAAGCTCGATGAACTCGCGCTGCTGGCGAGTGCGCTGAACAACGGCCGCGCTTCCGTCGAGGCCGAACTCGAAGCAAACGCGCAGGCGATCGAAAGCCGCCGCAACTCTTCACGCGTGCACAACCCGGTTGTGAAGGCGGCACTCTCGAAGATCGACGCGGCACTTGGCCGGCGTGCGAGCGCCTATCCGACGCGCGCCGCGAAGCAGGCCTCGCTGCTCGCCCTACCCGCTTTCCCGACGACCACGATCGGCTCGTTCCCGCAGACGGCCGACATCCGCCGCGCGCGCAGCCAGTTCAAGGCGGGCGAACTGGATCAGGCGGGCTACCGGCTGGCAATGGAACGCGAAATCGCACGCGCCGTGAAGGAGCAGGAGGCGCTCGGACTCGACGTGCTCGTGCATGGCGAAGCCGAACGCAACGACATGGTCGAATACTTCGGCGAGCAACTCGACGGCTATGTGTTCAGCCAGTTCGGCTGGGTGCAGTCGTACGGTTCGCGCTGCGTGAAGCCGCCCATTCTGTTCGGCGACATCAGCCGTCCGAAGGCGATGACGGTCGAATGGATTCGCTACGCGCAGGCGCAAACCACGAAGCCGATGAAAGGCATGCTGACGGGGCCCGTGACCATCCTGAACTGGTCGTTCGTGCGCGACGACCAGCCGCGCTCGGTGTCGTGCCATCAACTGGCGCTGGCGATCCGCGAAGAGGTGCTGGACCTCGAAAAAGCCGGCGTGCGCGTGATCCAGATCGACGAAGCGGCGTTGCGCGAAGGACTGCCGCTGCGACGTTCGCAATGGAACGAGTACCTGCAATGGGCGGTGGAATCGTTCCGCATCACCGCGAATGGCGTGCAGGACGAAACGCAGATCCACACGCATATGTGCTATTCGGAGTTCAACGACATCATCGCGTCGATCGCCGATATGGACGCGGACGTGATCACCATCGAAACGTCGCGCTCCGACATGGAACTGCTCGATGCGTTCGACGACTTCAACTATCCGAACCAGATCGGCCCCGGCGTGTATGACATTCACTCGCCCAACATTCCGGATCAGGAACACATCGTGAACCTGATGAAGAAGGCGGCCGGACGTATCCCTGCGGAGCGCCTGTGGGTGAACCCGGATTGCGGTCTGAAGACGCGCGCATGGGAGGAAGTGATTCCCGCGCTGAAGAACATGGTGGCTGCTGCGCAAACGCTGCGTCAAGGCGTGTGATCATAGAGGCGACGACGGAAGGCCACCTGCCAGGGTGGCTCTCTGGCGCGGACATGAGCGTCCAATCGTTTGGACGGATGGGCTGATAGGCGCCGCTTATCAGAAGAAGGCAGGTGCAGCGTGCCGTGCCCGCTCAGCAGACGGGCAGCAATGCATCGAATTCGTCCTGCAGCCGCAGTCCTTCGGCGCAACGCCAGAATGCTGCGACGAGCGGTGACATCGCTTCGCGGTTGCGCGCGACCAGGCCGATCTCGCGCGTCAGTTCGGGCATCAGCAACGCGCGTCGCACGTCGTCGCCGACGGGCAGCACGCTCAGCAGGCTATGCGGAAAGATGCTCGACAGGCCCGCATGCAGCACATGCCCATACAACGCGAGCAGCGAATCGCATTCGATGCGCACTTCCGCCTGAACCTGCTCGCGACGGAACGCGGCGTTGATCACCTGGCGGTTCTGCATCGTGAGCGGCAGCAAGCCCAAAGGCAGGCCCGAGAGTTCGCGCCAGCTGCATGCGCCTTCGACGAGACCGGCCTGCTCGCCCGGCGGCGACAGCAGAATGGAGCGCTCGCGATACAGCGGCAGCACCGCGAAGCCGGCCTGCACACCCGTGTCCAGATACGTGAGGCCGATGTCCAGTTCGAGTTCGTCCAGCTGCCGGTGTATCGCTTCCGAGCTGAGCGAATGCACGTCGTAGCGGATGTCCGGATGATCGAGCAGGCACGGCGCGAGCACGCGCGATGCGACGGGAATGACGGTCGGTATTGCGCCGATGCGCAGCTTGCCAGCCAGTCGATCCTGCGCCGCGAATGCATCCTGACGCATGTTCTGCAGCGTCGCGATGGTCTGCCGCGCCCAGCCGAGCACGCGCTCGCCGTCCTCCGTGAAGCCGACGAAGCGCCGTCCGCGATTGACGATCGTCAGCCCCAGTTCGGACTCGAGCGCGCGGATCGCCGACGACAACGCCGGCTGCGAGACGTGGCATGCGTCGGCGGCACGCGCGAAGTGTTTCTCGCGCGCCAACGTGACGAGGTATTCGAGCTGGCGGATGAACATCGGCGCTCAGATCAGCAGATCTTCGTAGAACGCGCCGAACGGCCGCGTGGGATGCGCGATCTGGATCTCCAGGATCCATACACCCGCGGCGGGCGCCGCATCGAAGTCGCCGAGATCGCCGGCCTTGTAGATGGCGTGCGGAAAATCGCTGACGCGATGGCCCTTGATGTCGACGTTCAGGCGGACGCCGTGCGCATCGGCCCGCTGCGCCGCGTAGTCGTACAGCGCGATGCCCGCACAGCCCGTCGCGCGCCAGTGCTGCTCGACTTCTTCGTAGATCGTGCGCGCTGCTTCGGCACACGCATGCATGTCCGGGTCGTCGCCGCAGACGAACGTGGCGCCCGCATCGCCTTCATGCTTGTCCCACACGGCGCCCAGGTCGATGAAGAAAATGTCGTTGCCGGCCAGCACCGGGTCGCCGTTCGAGCGCTGCTTGAAGGTCCGCAGTGTGTTTTCGCCGAAGCGAACCAGCACGGGATGCCAGATGCGGTCCATGCCGAGATCCTTGAGGATGCGCAGCGCCAGTGCGTTCGCTTGCGATTCGGCCATGCCCGGCCGTACCTGCTCCGCGATTGCGTCGACGGCTTTCCAGGTCATGGTTCTGGCGTGCTGCATCGCCTCCAGCGAGAAATGCGCGCCGACGGCTTCCTTGTTCGTGGGGTTCAACGTGTGTGTCCTTGTCGTTGCATGAAAATGTCAAATGCGCGTGCGATATGCATGCGTGAATATATCGCGTTTGACGCGGATACCGGCGAAACCGTCGCGTCGCATCATTTCGCCGGGAGCTGAGCCTCGATGGCCGCCTTGTCGATCACCGACCACACCTCGCCGATCTTTCCGCCTCGAAAGCGGTAAAACACGTTCTCGGCAAACGAGACCTTCTTCCCGTCGACGGCGAGTCCGAGAAACGTGCCTTCCGGCGAACAGTGAAATTGCAGGCGGCTCGCGATCACAGGCGGCTCGGTGACGAGCAGTGCAATGTCGAAGTGAAGATCGGGGATCGTACGGTAGTCCTGCTCCAGCATCGCGCGATAGCCCGACAAGCCGATCAACTCGCCGTTGTAGACGACGTCGTCATCGACGAACTGTCCAAGCGCTGTCCAGTCCTGTCGGTTCAGACAGTCGATGTAGCCCCGGTAGACTCCGGCAAGATCGGTCCCGCTCATGACGTCCGCCCTCGCGCGTGATGGCACAAGCCGTCATGTTACCCGCGTCGCGTGTGGCGTTCAGATCGCATCGGCGGGCCGCTGCGCATCCGCATCGACGCAGCACACGAGCACTTCGGCGGGTTTTTTCCCCGTGCTCAGATACACGTGGCCGACGGCGCTGTCGAAGTACAGGCTGTCGCCCGGTTTCAGCTGAAACACCGCGCCCGTTTCGAAGCGCAGTTCGAGCGAACCGTTCAGCAGGAACACAAATTCCTCGCCGCTGTGCCGGATGTAGTCGGAAAAGTCGCTCAGCTTGCGCGCCCGCACATGCGCGCGCATCGGCACCATGCGCTTGCCGGTCAGATCGTTCGCGAGCATGCCGTACTCGTAGTTGGGCGTGTCGTAGATCATCTGCTCGCCCGACGCGGTGAAGGTCGGCACGATGGGACTCGCCCCCGAACGCTTCGCGCGCCCAAAGATTGCGTCGAATTCGAGTTGCAGCGCGTGCGCGAGCGCCGCGAACTTATCATAGGTCAGCGCAATATCGCCGCGCTCCGCCTTCGAAATTGTCGACACGGCAATCCCCGACTGCTCCGACAACTGCATCAGCGTCAGCCCGCGCGCCTTGCGCGCGTCGCGCAGGCGCGCGCCGACCGCCTGATGATCGATCTGGGATGAAGCCTCGGAGGGCACGGGCGCGTTGCGCGCAACGGATTTGGCCATGACTGAACTCGGCGATGACGAGGGTTTTGTCGTATACGAGAATCTATTTTTTCTCGTATATGATAACTCGCATCGATGGTCATCCCCTGCAGTTCTTCAAGGAGCGGTCGCCGTGTCAACGCTTGCATTGGAAAAAGCCGGTTTGTCGAAGACCCAGGTGATCGCCGCGACGACGCTCGGCACGGCGCTGGAGTTCTACGACTTCACCATCTACAGCTTCTTCGCGATCCAGATCGGGCAGTTGTTCTTCCCGTCGGCGTCGCCCGTGAACCAGTTCCTGCTGTCGATCGGCGTGTTCGGCGTCGGCTTCGTCGTGCGTCCGCTGGGCGGCATCGTGATCGGTGCGTACGCGGACCGCGCGGGGCGCAAGAAGGCGATGGTGCTGACCATCATGCTGATGGCGCTCAGTTGCGCGTTGATCGCCTGCGCGCCGACCTACGCGGTGGCGGGCATGGCCGCGCCGTTCATCGTGCTCGCGGCGCGGCTGATTCAGGGCTTTGCGGCAGGCGGCGAGTTCGGGCCCGGCACGACGCTGCTCGTCGAATATGCCTCCGATTCGACGCGCGCCTTCTTCGCCAGCTGGAACTTCGCGGCCACTGCGCTCGGACTCGCACTCGGCGCGGCCGTCGCGACGCTGGTCAACGTGACGCTGCCGAAGGACGCCGTGCTCGCGTGGGGCTGGCGCATTCCGTTCGTGCTCGGCATCGTCGCGGCGCCCGTCGGCATGCTGATCCGCCGACGTCTGGAAGAGACGCTCAGCGATGCATCGCCGGGCGGCACGCAGCGGCGCGGGGCATTGAAAGCGGCCCTCACCACGCACCTCAAGCTGACGATACTCGGCACCTTCGCCGAACTTGGCGGCTCCGTGTCCGTCTACATCACCGCGTTCTTCCTGCCGAGCCATGCGGTGCGCACGCTCCATCTGTCGTCGACGGCATCTGTCGCGTCGGGCGTGATCAGTTCGCTCGTGCTGTTCGTCGCGGCGCCCATCGCGGGCAAACTCGCCGACCGCTTCAGCCGCAAGCGCGTGCTGGTGGTGTCGCGCGTCGTACTGCTGCTGTGCGTCTATCCCGCGTTCGCGTGGTTGTCGGCGCAACCGTCGGCGTTCATGCTGTGCGCCGTGTCCGCGTTGCTCGCGCTGTTCGTCGCTGGACAGATCGTGCCCGTGCTCGTGATGATCCCCGAGCTGTTCCCGAAACATGTGCGCGCGACGGGCATCGCGCTAACCTATGTGGTGAGCGCGTCGTTCTTCGGCGGCTTCTCGCCGTTCATCGCGAGCTGGCTCGTCGCGCTGACGGGCAACCCGCTTGCGCCTGCCTGGTATGTCGCGGCGGCCTGCGCGGTGTCGCTCGTGCCCGTGATCTGGCTGCGCGACCGCACGGGCGAAGCGCTCGACTGACCTCTATCCGGATTCGGAAATTGCCAGGGACGATAGCCATGTCTGATCACGACGACCTCGTCAGCCGCAACGCCGTCGAATTGCGGCGGATGATCGGCGCCAAAGAGATTTCGCCCGTCGAGCTGCTCGACGCCTGCATCGAGCGGATCGAAGCCATCAATCCCGCCGTGAACGCGATCACGGCCACCTGTTACGAAGCGGCACGCGACGCGGCGAAAAGAGCCGAGCGCAAGGTGCTCGACGGCGCGCCGCTCGGGCTGCTACACGGTCTGCCCCTCGGTGTGAAGGATCTCGAAGACACAGCAGGCCTGCTCACCACCTACGGCTCGCCGATGTCGCGCGGCCACGTGCCGTCGCGCGATGTCGTGCTGGTCGAGCGGCTGCGCGCCGCGGGCGCGATTCTCGTCGGCAAGACCAATGTGCCCGAACTCGGCGCGGGTGCGAACACGCGCAATCCGGTGTGGGGCGCAACGGGCAATCCGTTTGATCCGGAACTGAACGCCGGCGGCTCGTCGGGTGGATCGGCGGCCGCGCTCGCGTGCGACATGCTGCCCGTGTGCACCGGCTCGGATACGGGCGGCTCGCTGCGCATTCCGGCCTCGAAATGCGGCGTGGTCGGCTTCAGGCCGTCGGCGGGACTCGTGCCGAACTCGCGCCGGCTGCTCGGCTGGACGCCGATCTCCGTGGTCGGTCCGATGGGCCGCGATGTCGACGAAACGGCGTTGCAACTGGCGGCGACGGCGGGTTTGTCGACGGGCGATCCGCTCAGTTACGACGTCGACGCGCCCGGCTTCGCGACGCTGCCCGCGTTCGATCTGTCGACGCTGCGCGTCGGCTATACGGAAGACTTCGGCTGCTGTGACGTCGACGACGACATTCGCGCCCTCTTCCGCGCGCGCATGGCCGCGCTCGCGCCGCTCGTGCGCACCTGCGAGCCCATCGCGTTCGATCTCGGCGACGCGCACCGCTGCTTCGACGTGATCCGCGCGGAGAGCTTCGTTGCGGGCCTGCGCGATGCCTATGCGCGCGATCCCGGCGCGCTCGGTCCGAACACGCGTGCGAACTACGAAATGGGCGCGGCGATGACGCTCGCCGACAGCGCGTGGGCGCAGGCCGAACAGACGCGCATTTTCCGGCGCTTCCAGTCCGCGTTCGAACATTACGACGTGATTCTTTCACCGACCACGCCCGTCTCGCCGTTTCCGTGGCGCGAGCTGTACGCCGCGCAGATCAACGGCCGCGCGCAGGAGAATTACTATCGATGGCTCGCGCTGACTTATGTGGTCACGCTCACGACGCATCCGGCGCTGTCGCTGCCATGCGGTGTGGATCGCGCGGGCATGCCGTTCGGCTTGCAGATCGTCGGGCCGTTTCATGGCGACCTGAAGACGCTGGCCGTGGCGCGCGCGATGGAACAGGCTTTCGATAAAGACCCGGCGCTGCGCCGGCCTCGTCCCGATCTGTCGCGGCTCACGCAAGCGAACCCGGCATTGAAGTCGATCGTGACCGCGCCGCCTATTTTCGATTCAACGGGCGAAGCGCAAACCGGCCTGTCATCCGTTTAATTCACTGAGAACCCAATCATGTCCAACGATATCCAGCGACTGCAAACCAACGCCCGCATGAGCCAGGTCGTCATTGCCAATGGCGTCGTCTATCTGTCGGGGCAAGTGCCCGACACGCCGAGCGCGCCGATCGCCGTGCAGACAACGGAGATCCTGAACCGCATCGACACCTTGCTGGCATCGGCGAAAATCGACAAGACGCGTGTTCTCACCGCGAACGTGTGGCTCAGCGACCCAAAACACTTCGACGAATTCAACGCCGTGTGGGACGCGTGGGTGCCGTCGGGCCATGCGCCGACACGCGCGTGCGTGCAGGCGTTGCTGATGAAGCACGGCCTCGACGTCGAAATCGCCGTGACGGCGCTTGCATGAAGTTCGATGCCGTCGTACTCGGCGCGGGCATGGTCGGCGTGTCGGTTGCAGTTCATCTGCAACAGCGCGGGCTCACCGTTGCACTCGTCGACCGCAAGGCGCCGGGCAACGAGACGTCGTTCGGCAACGCGGGGCTGATCCAGCGCGAAGGCGTGTATCCGTATGCGTTTCCGCGCGATGCGGGCACGCTGCTGCGCTACGCGCGCAACCGCTCGCTCGATGTCCGTTACCACGTCGACGCGATGCCCAGGCTGCTGCCCTTCCTGTACCGGTACTGGCACTACTCGCGCGCGGACCGTCACGCGGCCATCGCGCGTTCGTACGCAACGCTGATCGAACATTGCGTCGACGAGCATCGCGCGCTGATCGATGCATCGGGCGCGCAGGCGCTGCTGCGTCAGGGCGGCTGGCTGAAGGTGTTCCGCAGCGCGCGCAAGCAGGACGCGGAACTGCGCAACGTGCAGCGCTGGAACGCGGAGTACGGCGTTGCGTTCGAAGCGCTCGATGCGGCGCAACTGCGACGCGCCGAGCCTTCGCTCAGTCACGCGCTGCTCGGCGCGCTGCGTTACACCGATGCCGACTCCGTCAGCGATCCCAATGCACTCGTGACGGCTTATGCGCGTTACTTCGAGCAGTTGGGCGGCCGCATCTTCATCGGCGATGCAGCAACGCTCGAACCTCACTGGCGCGTCGAAACCGATGCCGGGCGCATCGATGCGCAGTCAGCCGTGATCTCGCTCGGTCCGTGGTCGGATACCGTCAGTGCGCGCTTCGGCTACCGGCTGCCGCTCGCGGTCAAGCGCGGCTATCACATGCATTACGCCGCAAAGGACGGCGCGCACTTGAACCAGCCGGTGCTCGACACCGAGATCGGCTACATGATCACGCCGATGGCGCGCGGCATCCGCCTGACGACGGGCGCGGAACTCGCCGCGTGCGATGCGCCTGCCACGCCCGTGCAACTCGATGCCATCGAACCCATCGCGCGCGACACCTTCCCGCTCGGCGAGCGGCTCGACGAGCATCCGTGGCTCGGTCGCCGTCCCTGCACGCCGGACATGATGCCGATCATCGGTCCGGCAACGCGTCACAAGGATCTATGGTTCGCGTTCGGCCATGCGCATCATGGCCTGACACTCGGACCCGTGACGGGACGGCTGCTCGCCGAGATGATGACGGGCGCACCGACGATCGCCGATCCTCATCCGTTCCGCGCCGACCGCTTCTAGCGGCGCTTGCCTACATGTTTGCCGCGTGATGTGGCGGGCTGTACCATAGGCTCGCCATATTCCTGAGGGACAACGATGAATCCGAAGGTCGACGCCTATATCAGCAAACTCGACAAGTGGCGCGAAGAAACGGAGACGCTCAGGGCGATCGCGCTCGACGCGCCGCTCACGGAAGAACTCAAATGGGGCGTGCCCTGCTACACAGTGGGTGGCGCCAACGTCGTGATCATTCACGGCTTCAAGGACTATTGCGCGCTGCTGTTCGTGAAGGGTGCGTTGATGAAGGATCCCAAAGGCCTGCTCGTCCAGCAGACGGAAAACGTGCAGTCGGCACGACAGATCCGCTTCACGAGCCTTCAGGAAATCGTCAGGCTCAAGACGGCGCTGAAAGCCTATCTCCGCCAGGCGATCGAAGTCGAACAGGCCGGTTTGAAGGTGCAGCGCAAGACCACTGCGGAATTCGAAGTCGCCGAGGAATTCCAGAACCGGCTGGATAAACAACCCACCTTGAAAAAGGCTTTCGAAGCGCTGACGCCCGGCCGTCAACGAGCCTATCTGCTGCATTTTTCGGCGGCGAAACAATCGAAAACCCGTGAAGCGCGGATCGACAAATGCACGCCGCTGATTCTCGAAGGCAAGGGATTGAATGACGAATGAGCAGACGACCGAGCGACGAATGACCACCGCTCGGCGCCGCGGAAACACACCGTAAGCGAACTTTGTAGCATTCCCTTAAAAAATGTAGGTCGATAGGATGCTAACGAATAAAAATCGACATACAATCCTGGCCCATGATCAATCTCCACCTTCTGCGCCGCTCGGTCAGCAGCACGCTGGTCGTCGCCGCGCGCCGCTGGCGCCGCACGAGCCATAGCGTGTTGTCGGCCTACAACGTGTCGGAGGCGTGCGCGGGTCCGCTGCTCACGGCCAACCGGCTCGGCGAGGCGGTGCGTCAGGTGACGCTGGCGGAGCATGTGGGCATCGAAGGCCCGTCGCTGGTGCGGCTGCTCGACCAGCTGTGCGCCGCCGGCCTCGTGCGCCGCGACGAGGATCCCGACGACAAACGCGCCAAGACCATTTCCCTCACCGACGAAGGCCGCGCGGTCACCGCACGGATGGAAGAACGTCTGATGGAACTGCGCGCGCGTGTGCTCAAGGGCGTGAGCCGCGAAGACCTGGAGACGACGCTGCGGGTCCTCAACGCCTTCAATGCGTCGCTCGATGCTACAGTCATGTCCGACAACGGCACATCCGGCGAGCCAGCCGCCCCCGTCCGATCCGGCGGCAAGCCGCGCACAACCGGCAAGGCATGAGCGTCATGGTCTATCCCTCAGTCCGCGACTGGCTGTTTTCCGCCAAGACGTTCGCGGCGGCGATGATTGCGCTGTATATCGGCCTTGCGCTCGAACTGCCCCGCCCTTACTGGGCGATGGCGACCGTCTATATCGTCTCGAATCCGTTTGTCGGCGCGACCCGCTCGAAGGCGCTGTACCGCGCGCTCGGCACGGTGCTGGGAGCGGCGGGCGCCGTGCTGATCGTGCCGCCGTTCGTCGAGTCGCCGTTCCTGTTCAGCGTGATCGTCGCATCGTGGACGGGCACGCTGCTCTATCTGTCGCTGAACGACCGCACCGCGCGCAGCTACGTGTTCCTGCTCGCGGGCTACACGCTGCCGCTGATCGCGCTGCCCGCCGTCACCAATCCCACCACCGTGTTCGATCTCGCCATCGCGCGTACGGAAGAGATCACGCTGGGTATCGTGGTCGCGAGCATCGTCGGCAGTGTGGTGTTTCCGAGCCGCCTCGCGCCGACGTTGATCGAGCGCACCGACGCGTGGTTTCGCGACGCCGCGTTCTACGCGAGCGAGACGTTGTCCGGGCATATCGCGGGCGCATCGATTTCGGCCTCGCGCCAGCGGCTCGCGGCCACCGTCAACGGCCTCGAATTCCTGCTGAGCCAGCTGACCTACGACCACACGCGTCCCGACATCGTGCGCCGCGCGCGGGCGTTGCAAGGCCGCATGCAGATTTTCCTGCCGCTGATTTCGTCGATGGCCGATCCGCTGATTGAACTGGTCCGCGAACGCGGCGCGCATCCGCCCGGCCTGGAGACGCTGCTGGCCGACGTCGCGAAGTGGATCAAGTCGCCGGCGCTTGAAGCGAAGCACGCCGACGAGCCCGATCATGAAGCGGAAGCGCTGCGCGCCCGCGTCGACGTGTTGAAGCCGTCCGCGCAGGCGCTCGCGAGCTGGGAAGGCGCGCTGCTCTCGAACGCGCTGTGGCGCCTCGGCCAGGTGATCGACGTCTGGCGCGACATCCGCTGCCTGCGTGCGGCCATCGTCCACGAATCGGTCTTGTGGCAGCCGCACTTTCGCCACTGGCGCCTGGGCGGCACCGAGCGCTATTTCGACTACGGCATGATGCTGTTCTCGACGGCGTCGGCCGTCTGCGCGATCGTCGTCGCGTCCGGACTGTGGATCACGTCGGGCTGGAACGACGGCGCGTCGGCCGTGGCGCTCGCGGCCGTGTCGATCTGCTTCTTCGCCGCGCTCGACGAGCCCGCGCCCGCCGTCTTCAAGTTCTTCCTCGCGACCTGCGCGAGCGTCGTGCTGGCCGGAGTTTATGTGTTCGTCGTGCTGCCGCTCGTGCACGATTTCGCGATGCTGGTCGTGATCTTCGCCGGACCATTCCTGATCATCGGCACGCTGATCCCGCGTCCGCAATTCACGCTCGTCACGCTGCTCACTGCCGTCAACACCGCGACCTTCATCAGTATCCAGAGCGCCTACGAGGCCGACATCTTCGTGTTTCTCAACAGCAATCTGGCGGGCGTCGGAGGCTTGCTGTTCGCTTTCATCTGGACGCGCGTCACGCGTCCGTTCGGCGCGGAGCTGGCCGCCGAGCGCCTCACGCGTTCGGCGTGGGCCGACGTCGTGGTGAGCGCCTCGACAGCCGCCATTGAAGACCAGCGCAATCTGTACTCGCGCATGCTCGACCGGCTGATGCAGCTGCTGCCGCGCCATGCCGCGAGCGATTCGCACCGCCATCCGTCGATCGAAAGCTTCCGCGACTTCCGCGTCGCGCTGAACGCGCTGGATCTGCGCCGCACGCGCCGCAAGGTGACCGGCGACCTGCAAGCCGCCATCGATGACGTGCTGGTCGGCGTGCGGCAGTATTTCGAGCAATGCCTCGCGCACCGCTCACGGCAGCCGGTGCCCGCGACGCTGATCGAAGCGATCGATGCCGCCCTCGCGCGCGTGGCGACGCGCAGCATCGCACAAGGACAGCCCGCCCCGCAGCAGCCGCCCGAACAAGCGGCAGAAAAGCCCGCGGATCAAGCCGCCGCTGCTGCAGCACCGTCAGGCGAGCGCTGGTTGCGCGATACGCTCAACGCGCTGGTCGGCATGCGCCTGTCGCTGTTCCCGCCGCATCCCGCACCCGGCAGCAATGCGCCGCAAAAACCGGAGACCGCAGCCTGATGCGCAACCCAACCCTTTCATTCCGGCGACGCACATGATCGGCGAAATCGACGTTCTCGGCGTATTCGTGCCCGCCGTGCTGGTGCTGATGTTCATCGCCTATCTGATCAACGTGGCGATCCGCACCGTGCTCGCGCGCGTGGGCTTCTATCGCCTCGTCTGGCACCGCTCCATTTTCGATCTCGGCATTTACGTTCTGGTGCTGGGGCTTGTCGTCATCGTTTCGCACCGGTTCATAACGTGAAAAAAACCTGGTTCTCAATCGGGCAGATCCTGCTCACCCTGATCGTCGTCGTGATCGCAGCGGCCGTGCTATGGAAGCTGGTCGACTACTACATGTTCGCGCCATGGACGCGCGACGGCCACGTGCGCGCCGACGTGATCCAGGTTGCACCCGACGTATCGGGTCTCATCACCGAGGTGAAGGTCGTCGACAACCAGCAGGTCAAGCGCGGCGACGTGCTGTTCGTGATCGATCAGGCGCGCTACACGCTGGCGCTGCGCAACGCGCAGGCCACCGCGCAACAGCGCCGCGCGACGCTCGATCAGGCGCGCCGCGAAGACGCCCGCAACCGCACGCTCGGCAATCTCGTCGCGCGTGAAGCCGTGGAAGAAACACACTCGCGCGTCGAGCAGGCGGCTGCCGCGCTCTCCGACGCCGAAGTCGCGATCGACACCGCCCGTCTGAACCTGCAGCGCACGGTGATCGTCAGCCCCGTCGACGGCTACCTGAACGACCGCGCGCCGCGCGTCGGCGAGTTCGTGTCGGCGGGACGCGCGGTGCTGTCGGTGGTCGACATGCATTCGTTCCGCGTCGACGGCTACTTCGAGGAAACCAAGCTGCACGGCATCGACATCGGCCAGCAGGTCGACATCAAGGTGATGGGCGAGCCGAACACGCTGCGCGGCCACGTGCAGAGCATCGTCGCCGCCATCGAGGACCGCGACCGTCAGCAAAGCCCCAACCTGCTGCCGAACGTGAACCCGGCGTTTAGCTGGGTGCGCCTCGCACAGCGCATTCCCGTGCGCGTCGCGCTCGACGAGATTCCCGCCGATTTCCGCATGATCGCGGGCCGTACGGCAACGGTGTCGGTGCGCAGCATCGAGCCGACGAAGGGCCGCCGCACAACCGCTTCGGATGCCGCCGCGGCTTCGGGGCCTGCGTCCGCTTCGGGTGCTTCGATCGTGGGCGCGTCGATCGTCGGTACGGCGCCGTCGAGCGCCACGCATCCCGCATCGGGCGCATCGCAATGAAACGCGTCCCTGCACTGAAGACCGTGCGCGCCGGCTGCGCATTGCTGCCCATTGTGCTGGGATTGAACGCCTGCACGAACGTCGGCCCGAACTACAAGCTGCCCGACAACGCGGCCGTCAACGCGCCATACGCGAACACGACGATCGACGGCGCGGACAAGGCGCCCGTTACGCAGCAGGCGGTGCCGTCGAAGTGGTGGCGTCTGTATGACGACCCGGTGCTCGATCAACTGGTGACGGACGCGCTGAAGTCCAACACCGATCTGCGCGTGGCCGCGGCCAATCTCGCGCGCTCGCGCGCCCAGCTCGACTTCGCGAACGAACAGGGTGGGTTCTCCGGCAAGACGTCGGCGGCCTTCCAGCGCGCGCAGGAATCGGCCGAGCAGTACCTGCTGACCGAGAAACTGCCCGTCATCAACGAGGGCGCGCTCGATCTGAGCGTGTCGTACGAAATCGATCTGTTCGGCAAGTTGCGGCGCGGCGTCGAGGCCTCGAAGGCCGACGACGAAGCCGTCGAAGCCGCGCTCGATCTCGCGCGCATCACCGTGGTCGCGGATGTCGTGCGCGCCTATGTCGAGTCGTGCTCGGCAGCGGAAGAACTGGAGATCGCGCAGCAGTCGCTGTCGTTGCAGAAGCAACGGGTCAAGCTCACGCAGCGGCTGCGCGACGCAGGCCGCGGCAACCAGCCCGACGTGACGCGCGGCCAGACCCAGGCCGATACGCTCGCCGCCGACATCCCGCGCTTCGTCGCACGGCGCGAGAGCTGGGTCGGGAACGAGTGTCAGCATCACTGTATGGACGTGTGGTC